>JAOAGY010000021.1 GCA_026415505.1 Chlorobiota bacterium
TGCCGAGCAGCCGAGCGCTCATCTGCTCGTAGCAGTTCGAAAGGTGCTGCCGCAGTGCACGGTCGGCGCAGAGCTGTTCCCACCAGGGCGGATGATCGCCGCCGAGCCATTCGAGCGGCACAGTGATGCGATGGCGTTGCCAATCGGTGGCGATGTCTTGCCAAAAATTGAGCACTTGCAAGCCCGCGCAGAATGCATCGGACAACGCTGCCGTCTGCTGCGACCACTGCCCTGCCATGCGGAGCAGCATTTCGCCGATCGGAGCTGCCGAGTTCCAGCAGTACGCTTCGAGCGCCGCTTCTGTCAGGAACGGCACGAACGCCGCGTCGTAACGGAACGCAGCCAGCAAACGTTTCAGCGGATCGAGGGGCAACGATCGCCGCTCGATCGTCCGCGCAAGTGCTCGCGCGATCGGATGCATCGGCGGTGGGTCGTCGAGCCATCGTTCCAACCGATCGAGCGCAGCGAGTTTGACGTCCGACGGTGCCGACCACTCGTCGGCGATGTCGTCGGCGAGCCTGGCGAACGCATAGATCGCGGCAATGTCGTCGCGCATCGCTCCGAATGCGAGCGAGGCAATCGGGAAATTCTCGTAATGACCGAACGCCAGCCGTCGGCAAAAACGGTATGCTCGGCGGTCGCTCGAAACGGCAATGGCGCTATCGCCAGCTCCGAGCAAACGCTGTCGGAGTTCGTGCGGTAGCGCCATCGCTTGAATCGGAAAATCGTTGCGGCTCAGCGGCTGAAAATTTCTGCGCGGTAATCTTCGATGTCGGCGTTCTGACGCAGATTGCTCAGCCAGGTGAAGAAAGCGTTCTGCAGTGCTTCCTGGCGCTTGCGGCGAGCGATCGCTTCGATGCCTGCATCGCGCCCCTTCGGGTCGGCTTCGTGTTTTTCGCGCACGAGGATCACGTAGTAGCCAGCCTCGCCGCGCAACGCAGGCGAAATCTTGCCGACCGGCTGCGAGAACGCTTGCACAGCGAGCGCGACATCGACGCCCGTCGGCAGTTGTCCTTGCTCGGTCACGCGCGCCGCGCTCATCACACGAAGCGTCGTATCGATCGTCCGGATGGCATCGAGCGTGCCGGCTTGCTGGAGCTGGCGGGCGATCTGCTCGGCGCGACTTTTGAGCGACTCGACGCGCTTGCGTGCCAGCAACCGATCGCGAATTTGATCTTCGACGTCTTCGAGTGGCTTGATGCCTTTCTCGCGGATGCCCGAGACCTGCACGATCGTGTAGCCGTAGAAACGCAGCTCGAACGGGCGCGACACCTCGCCGACTTTGTGTGCGAAGGCGAATTGCGTAACCTCCATCGAGCTGAGGAACGGCTGCGAACTTTCGAACCACACCGACTCGATGGCGCGCTTGCCGAGCCGCTTTGCGAGCGTGTCGATGTTCTCGCCGTTTTCGAGTTGTTGGGCGACGCTGTAGGCTTCGCGCAAAAGTGCTTTCTTCGTCTGCGGCGAAACGGTGTAGCCGATCTCGATCTCGCTGTATTCGATCGCTTCGGTTTTCTTGTCGGTCACCTTGATGATGTGATAACCGAACTGCGATTCGACCGGACCGACGATGCTACCGACCGCTGCCGAAAATGCTGCATCTTCGAACGGCTTGACCATCCGACCGCGACCGAAGTAGTCGAGATCGCCACCGCGTGACGCCGAGCCTTTGTCTTCGGAGACTTCCTGGGCAACCTTGGCGAAATCCTCACCGCCACGAACTCGCGCCAACACTTGTTCAGCGACTTTCCGCGCGCTGTCTTTGTTGTTGCCGAAACCGATCAGGATGTGACTGGCACGAACGGTCGTGTCGGTGCTCGGTCCGCGATAGTCCAACCGGAAAAAGTACGTCTTGTTGTTGAGCGTCACTGGACCGGCGACTTGCCGAACTTGGAGACCACCGATGAATGCTTGCTTGGCAGGATCGAGATCGGTCATCTTGCTCACCTTCTGCGTTCGCCCGCCGAGTGTGGCAAAGTAGTGCGAGAAGATCGAATCGCGTTTGGCTGGATCGGTCTCGGCGGCAAGTTCTGCGGAAATCTGGTCGATGAGTTTCCGTGTTCGTGCCGAGTCGGTCGCCGACGGCACGATCGGGAAGTTGATGTACTTGATTTTCCGCATCGGGCGCGTTTTGTAGTACTGCTTGTGCGATTCGTAGTACGCGCGGATTTCGTCGGCGGTCACCGCATTCGGCGGCAAGCTGACCTTCATCGCATCGAGGAACACGTAATCCATCGCCACGTATGCGTTCTCGGCAATGTAGCGACGCTCCAGATACGCGGGCGAAAAGGTTGCGGCTGACCATCCTGCCACGCTCTGCAGCTTCTGCTGCATGCGCTGGAGCAGGAGTGTGTTTTCGATATCGACGAGGTTGCGTTTCCACTTGGCGACTTCGGCTTCCTTGTCGATGCTGGGGTCGTCTGGCAGTAGGTCGGCATAGCTGTCGGGGTTCGTCACGAGCTGGATGTAGCGATCGCGATGGAAGACGCCCGCCGAGTCAGTGAACGCTTGCTTGAGATAATCCGGCGGATCGACGAGCAACGCATCGGCAATCTCGCCTGCGGTGACGAAAACGCCGGCGCGCTCGGCTTCCTTGCGCATCAAGACTTCGTTGACGTACTGATTCCAGACCTGCTCACGGATGAGGTTTTCATCGACGTCCTGTTCGATGCCTTGCTGTTGCATCTGCTTGCGTTGTTGCTCGGCTGCTTTGCGGACGCGCTCCTCGAAGTCTTTGTAGAGAAGCTTTTCGCCTTCGACGACACCGACGACCGTCGTCGGACGTACACCGCCACCGAAGTTGAAAATCTGCGGCAAATCGACGTCTCCGAGCACCATCAAAATCAAAAACGTGACGATCACGCTGCCGATGAGGATCGGCGAGAGCGATCGCATGCGTTCCATCATGCCCATGGCTGAAAAAGCGTAGTGAGTCGAACAAACAGGTGGCAAATTTACGCTCCACATCGAAGGTGCGTAGCTCGACCGATGCAAGCGAGCGGTTCATCGCGCTGCGCTGCAGTAGTTTCGCAGCGTTCACCACCTGATTGCTCGTCGAATGAAACTCGGCAACTACACCGTTCGCATTCTCGATGTCGGGCGTTTCGGTCTCGACGGTGGGGCGATGTTCGGCGTCGTCCCCAAACCGCTCTGGAGCAAAGCCTACCATCCGGGCGACGACGTCAACCGCATCCCGATGGCGACACGACTGCTCCTAATCGAGTGGGACGATCGCCGCATGCTCGTGGACACCGGCAACGGGACGAAACTCCCGCCGAAGCTGCGCAGCATTTACGCAATCGCCGACGACTACCCACCGCTCGAACGCGCGCTGGCAGAAGCCGGCATCGCACCGGACACGATCACCGACGTCGTCTTGACGCACCTGCACTTCGACCATGCGGGCGGTGCGACGCGGCTCGACGGCAACGATGTCGTGCCGACCTTTCCGAATGCTCGCTACTACGTCCAAGCAGATCAACTCGCGTGGGCACGCAATCCGACCGAAAAGGATCGCGCATCGTTCATGTCGGAAAACTACGAGCCGCTCGCCGATGCGGGACTACTCGACACACTCCAGGGGAGCGTTCATCTGACGCCGGAACTGAGTTTGCACCCGCTCTTCGGACACACGCAAGCAATGCAGGCGCTGCTGCTCCAAACCGACGACGGCACGCTGTTTTATCCGGCTGACTTGCTCCCGACCCACGCGCACATACCGATCCCCTACGTCATGGGCTACGACAATTATCCACTGACGACCATTCGCGAAAAGAAACACTGGCTCGAACGTGCCAGCCGCGAGCAATGGATCGTCGTCTTCGAACACGATGCATTCGTCGCCGCCGGAACGATCACCCACAGCGACAAAGGCTATGCACTCGGTCAACGACTCGACATCGAACAATTCGTCCCGGCTCGCACCGAGCAGTGAACGCTGCATACGCGCGAGCTTGAGCGAGCTTCGCCATCGGCAACGCATGCTCGTCGAGTGCGACGGCAAAAGCGTGCTGCTGATCGTAACGTCGGCGGGCATCGTCGCGCTCGATCCGACCTGTCCTCATCAGCACGTTCGCTCGTTGGACCGCGGCACGACCGACGGCGACACGATCGTCTGTCCCAATCACGGCTGGACGTTTTCGCTCCGCACGGGGAAAGCCATCGTCGGCTCTGGCTGCATTCGCCTCTACCCAGTGCACACGACCGACGCCGAAGCGATCGTCGAACTTCCCGACGAGCGACCGCGATGGATGCAGTACTGACCGCTCACACCGTCACCGGCGAGCTGAAACGATTTTGCTCGTCGCTGGGATTCGATGCGGTCGGTATCGCACGCGCTGAGCCGCTCGATGCCGAAGCGGAACACTTCGACGAATGGCGCCGGCGCGGCTACCACGGCACGATGCACTACATGGAACGCACACGCGATAAGCGACTCGACCCACGACTGGTTCTGCCGTCGGTCAAGAGCATCGTCGTCGTCGCAATGAGCTACGACACTCCGTATCGCCACACCGATCGTCCTGGAACGGGCAAACTCAGTCGCTACAGTTGGGGCGACGACTACCACGACGTACTTCTGCCGAAACTCGAGCGTATCGTCGAATGGCTTTCCGAGCACGTGCCCGATTGCCAATCGAAAGCATACGTGGACACCGGTCCGGTGATGGAAAAGCAGTGGGCGCGTCGCGCCGGCATCGGCTGGCAAGGCAAGAACACGAACATTCTCTCGCGGCAATTGGGATCGTTTTTCTTTCTCGGCGTCGTGCTCACCAGCGCCGAGCTGAAGCCGGACAGCCCCGTTCCCGACTACTGCGGCACGTGCACTGCATGTCTCGATGCGTGCCCGACCGGTGCGCTCGTCGAACCGTATATCCTCGACGGCAGCCGATGCATTTCGTACTGGACAATCGAAACCAAGCCGGACGCCGAATTCCCCGACGAGATTCGCCAGCGACTCGACGGCTGGCTTTTCGGTTGCGATGTGTGTCAGGATGTGTGCCCGTGGAATCGCTTTCGCAAAGAAACCAGCGAGCCGGCGTTCTTCCCTCGTTTCGGCGAAACTGAGCTGGCGCTCGATGCAGTGCTTTCGATGTCGCTCGACGAATTTCGCCAGCGGTTCCGACGCAGTCCCGTCAAGCGGGCGAAGCTGGCTGGTCTGCAGCGGAACGCACGGATGCTCCGAGCTTGCGACGAATATCGGCGAGAATCGGACGAGCGTGCGCCCTCCCGTTCTCGATGAAGATGTTCCACGTCTCGCACCCGCACATGACCGACCCCGCGACGTAGAGACCCGGCACGTTCGTTTCGAACGTCGCCCCATCGTAGCGCGGAATCAGCGTGTGCGGATCGACCTCCACCCCGCAGCGACGCAGAAACTCGGCATCGGGGCGATAACCTATCTGCAGCAACACGAAATCGCATTCGTGGCGCCATCGCTGGCTCGTGTCGAGGCGCTCCAATTCGACTGCACCCGGCATGATACGCCGAACGACCGTCGAAAAGTGCGCTGCAATCTCGCCGTTGCGGATGCGATTCTCGATGTCCGGTCGCAGCCAGTATTTGACGCTCTCGCCGAGCGTAGGACGGCGATGCACGAGCGTCACCTGTGCACCGTGACGCCACAGATCGAGCGCTGTTTCGACTGCTGAATTTTTCCCGCCGACGACGAGCACGCGTGTCCCGCTGTACTCGAACGGCTCGGTGTAGTAGTGCCGCACGTGCGGCAGGTCTTCCCCTTCGACGCCCAAGCGGTTGGTGTGATCGAAGTAGCCGGTTGCGACGATCACAAAGCGCGCATGCCAATTGCCCCGGTCGGTTTTGACGGTGAAACGATCGCCGTCTCGAACGACTCGTTCGACGCGCGTGTAAAGTTGGAGCGGAATGCCGAGTCGCTGCGCAACGAGCCGGTAGTACTGCAATGCTTCGCGGCGCGACGGACGAACGTTCGGCGTCGTAAACGGCACTCCGCCGAGTTCGAGCTGTTCCGGTGTCGAAAAGAACGTCATGCCGACCGGAAAGCGCCGAATAGAATCGCAAATGCTGCCTTTGTCGAAGACGATCGCGCGGAGATTGTTTTGCAAAGCTTCGATCGCACACGCCAGTCCGGTCGGACCGGCACCGATGATTGCTACATCGAGCATCGTCTCGCTGCCCAGGATGGTTGTCGAACGTTCGACAAAAACGACCAGCAGCGACAAATAGTGCGACGGCAGTGTGTGTAGTTTCGCTGCGATTCGACTCGAGCAGTCGCGATGAAGGTGCTCTCTGCACTGGCGTTTCTCCTTGTGGTGACCGATGCAGCGGCAGCAGATCAGCTCTGGGCGAGCGGCTCGCCGAAGGGCATCGAGCTGCTGTGGAGCCCGCCGCAGGACCAGCCACTACCGAAACACTACACGATCCGGCGTGCGCAAAGCGGCAGTGGTCGTTGGACCGAAATCGCGACGACAGCGATCGGCAGTGGAGATTCGATTCTCGCTGCCGTCGTAGCACGTGCGATGAGCAACGACGCTGCCGCGCGCAAACGAGCGCTCGATACACTTCGCACGCTTCTGTTCGGCACTCCGCGCACAGTCGCAGCCGCACTCGGCACGTACCTTCTCGACACAACCACGACACCCGGCACCGAATACGACTACCAAGTTTGGACAGGCGCTGTTCTGATAGCCACGATCGCGGGCGTCGTCTCGCATCAGCGGAACATCCCCGATCCGCCAGCGCACGTATCCGCACGGCAGCGAGCCGGCTGCATCGAACTGTCGTGGAGCACCGACTCGGTCGTCGAACGCGGCATCGTCGCCTTTGCGCTCTACCGTGCCGAGGCGAATCGCTCACCGACGCGATTGCTGCAGCGACCGCTGCCGGTGACAATGTTGCCCGCCGATACCGTGCTCGGCTGTTTCGTGCGCGATTGCTCAGTGCGAGAGGGGGCCGCATACACCTACTACGTCGCCGCACTCGACGTCTTCGGCAGCGAGGGACAGCCCGCAACGATCTCCACTGTATGCCGACGGTCCGCACTTTCGCAGCCGGAGATCGCGCGCGTCGAGCAGATCGGGGAAGAACTGCGCATCGTCGCGCGAACTGCCGATACAGTCGCTCGCGCTCTCGTACCGCTGATTCGCACAAGCGATACCAAGCACTGGCGGGAAACGCCCTTCGTCCAGCAGGACAGCATACTCCGCCTTGCACCGATCGTCACACGTGCCGATGCTGTCGCGATCAGCGTTGTCGCGCGCGATGGCGATCTGTGGAGTTGGTCGAGCATCCCAGTGGTCGTACCGATTCCGGATACGACTGCACCGGCGCGTCCGGTGTACTGCCGTTTCGATCGCGATGGCGGGAACATCGCTCTTTGCTGGACACCATCGGACGACCCCGACGTCGCCGGCTATGTCGTCGAATCAGCGAGCGCCACCGACACACTTCGGCGTTTCGTAGCCGCGACGTTCTTTTCGATTCCCGACACAACCAGCACTCACCGCTCTTATCGCATCGTTGCTGCCGATGCGCACGGCAATCTCAGCAGACCGACGCCGTGGATGAATGCTTCTCTTCCGGCTGGTACTCGACCCGAACTCGTAGCGGTTACGCCGACCGATCACGGCACGCTTGTCGTGTGGCGCAATCTACCCGGCACAGCACGTGTGCTGGTCAATCGGTACGACGACACTGCCGCGACACCGCTGACGATCGCTTCGCTCGATGGCAGTGCGACGTCGTATCTCGATCGCGCTCGTGGCTCGCACCGTGCGTGGTATCAAGTCGTCGCTCTCGATTCGAACGGACGCTACAGCATGCCTTCCCGACGCGTGCGCAGTCTGCAAGCGGAACGTTGCATCGCACCGCGACTCGATTCGGCGGTCTATCGCGATGGCGCTGTGGTTCTCTACTGGAGCCACGGATCGGGAAGTGCGTACCTTGTCGAACGCATCGAAGCCGGTAGCGACGACGTGGTCGTCTTGGCGCGACCGAGCCGAAACGACACGACGTTTACCGACGCCTCCATCGCACCCGGTGCGACGTACACCTATCGCATCCGATGCATCGGCGACACTTCGGCAAAAGAAGCTTCTTTGCTCACCATCACCGTGCCCCAGTAGTTGCAGAGTGCGCGTCCGTTACCGAACTTTGCCGCACATTACCGAATACCGCCCACTGCATCATGATGCGTTTGGTAGCGTTTACTGCGCTCGGTGCACTCTTTGTCGTTGCAGCGAGAGCACAAATTTTTCGTCTCGACGAGCGGGATTTCCCGACCGTTCGCGTGTGGTACATACCGCGCACCGATCAAGAAACCGCTCCACCGCAACGTGTCCGCGACAACGGCAAAGACGTCGCCATCGTCGAGCATTCGTGCGCTTCGATTGCGCCGAGCACACCGACCGAAGTGACGCTGTGCCTCGACGTCAGCTCCAGCATGGCAGTCCACGCTGCAAGTCGTGCACTGCTCGACACGATCGCCGCAACGCTCGCAGAGCTGCTGCCCAGCTACCGCTTTCACGTGGTACGCTTTGCCAACACTGCGCACTCGCAGACCGATCTGGACGCAGGGCAGCTTCGCGATGCTGTCAGCCGACTGTCGTTCGGTGGCGGCACCGACTACACCGCGGCGTTCGAAGAAGCAGCGCGCTGGAGCTCCCGGAGCAGTTGGCTGGTGTTCGTCACCGACGGACTCGATACGATCGCACCCTTGCGGATTCGATCGCTATTCGGTCAGCGCCCGCCTCGCATCGCCGTGATCATGCTGCGCAACGAAACCCCCGACTGCCTTCGCGAGCTTGCACGCGATACCGATGGCGGATGGTTCGAGCTTATCACCTCGCCCGACGCTGCTGCCGATGCCACCGATCAACTGGCTCGACTCATTGCCGGTCGCAGGCGTCTCTGCTCGCTTCGCTACGATGCGGTCGAAACCTGCGCCGCGTTGCACGACGTTCAGCTTCAGTTTCCGCTCGCCAGCTACGGCATGCGATACCGAGCAACGACTACAGCATCGCTGGAGCTTTCGACGTCGCACGTGTATTTCGGCGTGCCGATCGCTGGTAGCGTTCGCGATGCCGAGATCACACTCACAGCCCGCAAAGCACCGATCCGACTCGATTCGGTGTGGATGGTCGGTTCGCCCAACTTCAGCGTTGCGGCAACTGCCCCGGCGGTGCTTGTGCCCGATCGTCCGACGGCCCTCGCCGTGCGTTATCGCGCACGCGACACGAATGCTGCATGGGGCGAACTTCATATCCTGACCTCGTGCGGGAAAGAGGTCGTAACGTTCAGCGTCGGACGCCGCAACGCGCCAGCATTGCGTTCGATGTTGCGCATGATCGAACCTGTCGGCGGCGAATTGTTCTTCAGCGGCACCCTCGTGCCAATCGAGTGGCTCGGTGTTCCGCCGGACGACACCTGTCGCATTCGCATGTTCGCATCCGGCGGACGCACCGAGGTGATCACCAGCGACGCAGCAGGCGGACGCTACCTGTGGAAAGTCCCGCCATTGAATCGTGCCATCGAAGCGCGATTGCGTATCGAACCGATCGCCTCGAACCGCGAAGCAATCACCGATCCGATTCAACTGCTGCCGACCGATGGAATACTTCGCCCCGTGGACATGGGACAAGCGACGATCGGTCGGCGCAAGGATTCGGTCATCGCTGCACTGATCACGAACACCTCGTCGGAATTGCCGCTCGTCGTCGAGCGCATCGCGTTCGAAGGTGCTGCCGCAGGGGAATTCGGAATTGCGCAAGGCGTCTTTCCGGTAACGATACCGCCCGGTGGCTCGCTCGATGTGGAGCTGTATTTCCGCCCGACCGAACGCGGCAGACGAAGCGCAGAAATGTTGCTCGTCTCGCCGAGCGGATACGTGCGCCAGGTGATTTGGGGACACGGCATCGGCACTGCACCCCAGCACTTCATCGTGGATTTCGGCGCCGTGCCGATCGGTTCGGAACGCGACGAGCGACTCGATCTCGGTCGTCGCATCGCTGGCGCAATTGCGCGTCGCGGCGATACGGCTGTCTTCGCTGCGTGGTGGGATACCGAGCATGCCGCACACCTTTCGCTGCGTTTTCGTCCCGATAGCGTGCGCGTGTATCGAGCGGTGTTTACTCTCGGCGACTCGATCGGCAGTGCAACGATCGAAATGACCGGACGCGGCATAGCGCCTGCACTGCCGTCCTTTGCAGCCGATCCGACGCGCTTTCGGACGCTTGTCCAACCGACCGCTGAACCTGTTGCTGCCGGAACGCTCGGGGTCGGAACGTTCGACGGCGTCGGATTGCTGGGAATTTATGCGCCGACCGAATCGCTGGCGATACTCGCTGGCGGCTTGATTCCGGTTCGTTTCGGTGATCGACGGTCGTCCGCATACGGGCTTGGCGTTCGATACGTGCACATGCTCGGTGACGATGTCGGGATTGCAGCCGGTGTCATGGCGGGACAAAGCATCGGCGAGCGTTCGACCGATACGACGACGATCTCCGTTGCGGCACCGTTTGCCACAGCGACGTTTCGCCTCGGCAGAGCGCGATTGAATGTCGGCATCGGCTACGCCTTCAAAGAGCACCGTTCGGCGCTCCAGCGATTCCGCTCGGATGCAACGATCGTGGCGATCGGCGGCGATTATCAATTCGCCGAGCGCTGGAAAATCGCTGCCGACGTGTTCCGCTTCGGTACGGTCGAGTCGCTTCCGATCGCTGTTGCTGTGCGGCATTTCTGGCAGCGACTCGTACTCGAAGCCGGCGTTCTCGTCGGGATTCCCACTGCTTCGAGTCAGAGCATGTTCGCTGCACCGCTCGTCAGTGCATTCTGGATGTTCCGCTGAGAATGCCGCATGCGACGCCGTATCGTTTGGGCTTGGTGCATGTACGACTGGGCGAACTCTGCCTATCCGCTGGTGATTTCGACGGCGTTGTTTCCGGTGTACTTCAGCATCGTCGCGCGTGACGGAAGCTCGAACGTCGTTGCGTTTTTGGGGACGAGTTGGCAATCGGCATCGCTCTACTCGCTGGCGATTGCCGTGTCGTATGCCGTCAATGCTGCGCTCGTGCCGATTCTGTCCGGCATCGCCGATCGGAGCGGCTGGAAAAAGCGATTCATGGCGCTGTTCTGCAGTCTCGGTGCGATCGGATGCGTCGGACTCGCCCTGTTCGATCGTCGCACGCTCTGGCTCGGTTTGGCTTCGGCGATACTTGCCAGTGTCGGTTTCAACGGTTCGCTGGTGTTTTACAACGCATTCCTTCCCGAAATCGCACCGCCGCGGTTGCACGATCGCATCAGCGCACGTGGCTTCATCTTCGGCTATGTCGGCTCGTCGCTGCTGCTGATCGCTGTCGTGGCGGTGCTGCAGTTTGCCGATCGGTTCGGTCTCGGAAGCAGCAGCGAAGCAGCGTTCGTCCGCATCGCTCCGTGGGCATTCGTTGCGGTTGCCCTGTGGTGGCGCGGCTTTGCCGAAGTGACGTTCCGCATTGTTCCTGAGCGCACAGTACCGGTGCAGCCATCGTTGGCAGTAGCGATTGCCAGTGGCTGGCAAGCGATTCGCCGTGCCATCGCTCGTGCTCGACACGATCGCGTGCTCGCCTTGTTTTTGCTCGCCTATCTGAGTGCTTCGATGGGCGTGCAATCGGTGATTCTGCTGGCGAGCGTGTTCGGCAAACAAGAACTGCGCATTGCCGAATCCGTGCTCGTGGGAATCATCGTGATGGTGCAGTTCGTCGCTGCAGTCGGCTCATGGCTCTGCGCACGGCTGTCGGAGATGCTCGGAAACACGCGCGCTCTTGCCGTCATCGCTGCAGTATGGACAGCGGTGTGCGTGGCTGCATTTGCAATCGAGACACCGCTCCAGTTCGCATTGTTATCGGCTGCTGTAGGGTTGGTACTCGGCGGTATTCAGTCGCAAATGCGCTCGACGTTTTCCAAACTCATCGCCCGCGAGCCGCTCCACGCCTCGCTGTTCAGCTTGTACGACATCGCAGAGAAAATCGGCACGACGGCGGGGATGGCTGCGTTCGGTCTCGTCGTCGGCGTCACTGGTTCGCTGCGTATCGGTGCGCTCGTCTTGGCGAGTGCGTTCGTCGGAGCGATCGTGCTCATCGCGCTGTTCCATGCCAACGCACGCGCGGACGACCGCTATCGCCGCGTCACTGAGCCACGACGCGACCGATGACGATGCTTTGCTCGTCTGCGGTCAGCGCGAGCACAGTCGAAACATGCTCGGGACGGCAGACGATCACCATCCCGATGCCGAGATTGAAGACACGCCGCATTTCGTCGCTACTGACGTTCCCAATGCTCTCGATCAATCGAAAGATCGGCGGCACTTCCCACGAATCCCACTCGATCGCCAAGCGGAGTCCTTTGGGCAGGATGCGTTGTGTATTGCCGACGATGCCGCCACCGGTTATGTGCGCCAGTCCGACGACCAAACCGCGTTCGATCAGTGGCAGCACCGCGTGCAGATACGACCGATGAATTTCGAGCAGTGCAGAACCGAGCGTCGTGCCGAGCTGTGGGATGAACTCGTCGAGTCGGTATCTGTCGAGCAGCACCGCGCGCGCCAGCGAATAGCCGTTCGTGTGCAATCCGCTCGACCGCAAACCAATGAGCACGTCGCCATCGCGAATCGAGCGACCGTCCACGATGGCGTCTTTTTCGACGACTCCGACGATGGTGCCTGCAAGATCGTACTCGCCCTCGGTGTAGAGTGAGGGCAGTTCCGCTGTTTCGCCACCGATGAGCGCACATCCGTTTTCCCGACACGCAGCGACAAGACCTGCGATGACCTGCTCGGCGACGGCGACATCGAGTCTGCCGGTGGCGAAATAGTCGAGGAAAAACAGCGGACGCGCTCCGCATGCGAGAATATCGTTGACGCAGTGGTTGACCAAGTCGCGTCCTATCGTCGAATGCACGTTCATCGCAAATGCGATTTTGAGTTTCGTGCCGACGCCGTCGGTGCTGCTGACCAGCACCGGATGGCGCATTTCCTCGAACCGGGCGTCGTAAAAACCACCGAAGTGCCCGACATCGGCAAGCACACGACGATCGAACGTCGAGCGCACAAGCGGCTTGATGCGGCGAACCAATTCATCGCCTGCTGCGATGTTCACGCCTGCGGAAACGTAGTCCATACGCGGGAATGTTTCAAGAGGTGCCTTGCGCAAAGATAGGGCGCACCGATGCAACGGACTGCCAGAGGGGAGCACATGAAACGATGCCGAAACAAGTTCGGCATGACAGGCGGGAGACGTGATGAGATGCCATGATGAGATGCTGAAACAAGTTCAGCATGACGGCATGGGGGCGCGCTCATCGCAAAAGCACATCACCCCGAACTTGTTTCGGGGTCTCATTCTCTCTCCCGCGTCACCCTGAACTTGTTTCAGGGTCTTGGTGAGATGCCGAAACAAGTTCGGCATGACAGGCTGTGCAACAAGATGCTGAAACAAGTTCAGCATGACGGCATGGGGACGCGCTCATCGCAAAAGCACGTCACCCCGAACTTGTTTCGGGGTCTCATTCTCTCTCCCGCGTCACCCTGAACTCGTTTCAGGGTCCCTCACCGGCGACCATTCGCTCGTCATGCTCCGATGGAGAAAAACGGCACCGACCCAATTGAGGAACCATTGCCAGAGAATCTTCCGATACCCCCAGCGGCGATAGCGACGCGGGGACTCGTACACGAGCAATTCGCGTGGCACCGCAACGCGCGTCCATCGCCGCACGCGGTGCATGAACTCGAAATCCTCGCCGGCAGCGAGCCTGGCATCGTATCCGCCGGTGCGTTCGAACAGCCATCGCCGAACGACCTGGCATTCTCCCCGACCGACACCGAAGCCTACCGCTGCAGCGCTTCGCACATACGCATTGAAGAGAGCATGCACGATACGATCGCTCATCCGTCGCTCGACAGGAGCCACCTCGACCGGTGCAGCAAGTGCAGCGAAGCGAGCGTAGCGTCCTTTCCCATCGGACCACTCGGCGATCGTTTGCCAGAACGATTGCCACTCGGCTGGAATGCAATCGGCATTGAGAAACACCAGCGTCTTGCCGTGTGCAAGGCGAGCACCGTTGTTGCGACCTTCGGCGATTGTCTGCCGACGCTCGTCACGATGAACCACAACACGATCTGCAAGGGTCTGAGCAATAGCGACTGTCGCATCGGTGCTGCCGCCATCGCTGACGATCAACTCGATTCCCCACCGCTCGATTGTCTCCTCGTCGAATCGTTCCAAGAGCCGACCGAGTACGCGTTCTTCCTGCAGCGTCGGCACGACGACGCTGATGCGAATGCGATCCCGATCGAGTCGAGGCGGCGTTCGCTCCCAGACTGTGGCACTGGCTGAGTCGCTCACAAACGGAGTCTCCCGATCGTGAGCTTGAACGGAAAGAGTAAATATGCACGCGGCGGACGATGCTCGCTCCACTCGATCGCGGGCGTGGGCAGCTTGAAGTAGTTGAACGACTGCGCCAACCAGTTCAGCACGGACCCGACCGGCTTGCCCACGAGTGGTTCGAAATCCGGCAGAAGTTCGACCAAATCGAGATCGAAACTCAACACCAATCGCCGATCCGAAGAGCCGTTGTTTCCGCCCAATCCTCGCACACCATAACCGACACCGAGAGCCAGCCAACGCGGAACATGCTGCCCGACCGTCTCTGGCAGCAGCGGTCGCAGCTTTGCCGACAGAAAGAACGTCGAGCTGCTGTAGTCGTCGATGAACGTCTTGCCTTCGGCACGTTCGGCTTCGCCGTACCAATGAGCAGGCACGTACTGCCATTTCGGCGAGACGTATTGAAGCGCCGGCACCGATTGTTGCAGCAGGAAAAAGCTTGTCCCGATGAGATCGAATGCCAAATCGCTCGGACTGAAGCCCCAGTCCTTGCCGACTCCATCCTCGAACTCGACGTAGGTTTGATACACGATGCCCATCAACGCGCCGTACAGCATCGCATGACGATGAGCGACACCGGCACCCTGCAACAGCTCGCCGGAATAGTACGACATGATGTATGCGCCGTAGATGTGCCCGAGTTTGTCCACTCCGCGTGCATAGTCGCCGTCTTCGATCACACGGAATTGAGCGCTCTCGTTCCAGATCGTCGCCTTCTGGTAAAAGTGCAAGCCGACCATGATACCGGTGTAAATCGTGCCGGCAGCGGCGAGCGTGTATGGATTGATGCGGCTTTCGCGCAGTGGTGGCAGCCCATCGATCGTATAGCGGCGATGTCCGGCATAGGTGAATTCGTCCCACGGGATCGCCGCTGCCGAATCGCGCGGACTCGGTGTGACGGCGACGCTATCGGGCTGCGCATGCGCAGCGACGAGCGACACAATCGTCAGCAAGCAGATCAATCCATCACAGCGTGACAATGTCCACCTCCACCGTGACGACATCTTTCGGGATCAACGTCGGGAAGTACGCCACGACTTCGCTCGGCTTCGGACGACCGCCAGAAAAGCCCGTCACACCAGGCGGTCCGGTGAGTATGAGCGGCACGATTTCCTTGCCGAAACGCTCTACTGCCGCGTAATCGTGCGAACGAACACCGATGCGCAGCATGACTTCCGGTGGTTCGCCCGCAAGACGCGCCAGCGGTCCGTGACAAGCGTTGTAACCGACGAACTCTGTGCGAATTTCGTCGAAGTGCAAGCCGAGTACTTCCAACCGACGCCGCAAGATCGTATCGGCAGCACGAGCGCGTTCGAGTGCGTTCGGTGCCGAGTAGGTCAACGTTCCGAATGCGACGTATCCATCGGCATAGCTGGCACTGACTTTGTAGGTGTCGGTCGCCGGACGTCCTTCGATCCCGAAGACGGCGACGCGATCGTTGCCTTCGTCGCGCAGTTGGATGGTCGTAAAATCGGCGACGCAATCGGGAGTGATGTACATGCGTGGATCGCCGATTTCGTAGAGGAGCTGCTCGGAGACAGTCTCGCGCGTCACGGCGCCACCGGTCCCCTCGTGCTTGGTGACGATGAACGTTCCGTCGGGATACGCTTCGATGATCGGGAAACCGATCTCGGCAAGATTCGGCAGTCGCTGCCAATCGCCGAGGAAGTTGCCGCCGGTCGCTTGAGCACCGCATTCGTTGATGTGACCGGCAACGACACCGGCGGCAAGCTTGTTCCAATCGTCCCACGACCAGCCGAACTCATAGACCATCGGCGCAAGCGTCAAGCCTGTGTCGGTGACGCGACCGGTGAGAACGATGTCGGCACCTCGCTCGAGCGCTTCGACGACAGCGCGCGCACCGAGATACACGTTCGCACTCAAGAGCCGATCGCGCACCGACGAGAGCGGCTCGCCCGTGTCCATGTGTCGCATCGGATAACCGGCAGCCAGCAGCTCGTCGATGCGCGGCAGTATATCGTCACCGGTGACGATACCGACGCGCAATCCGCTGATGCCGTGCTTGCGAGCGACATCGAGGAGTGCTTCGGCAGCGGCACGAGGATTGACGCCACCGGCATTGGTGACGACACGGATGTTCTTTGCGACGACATCCGGCAGAATTTCCGCCATCGTTTCGATAAAATCGCGCGCGTAGCCCCACTGCGGATTGCGGAGCTTTTGCTTTTGCAGAATGGACATGGTCACCTCCGCCAAGTAGTCCATGACCAAGTAGTCGATCGGACCACGACGGACTTGCATGACCGGTGCGGTGAGAAGATCGCCCCAGAAGCCCTGTCCAGAAGCGATGCGGATGAAGGGTTTCATTCAACCTCGACGATGAATGGTCGAAAACACCAGTTGCGTTTGCAGTACGTCTTGAGTTACTGCAAATTTGCAGTACACCCAACATTACACCGACGCACGCCGATCGCAGCATGGAAGACGACGCTCTGCATGCAGGAGCAATTCTCCGCCAAAAGCGCATCGCGGCTGGATTGTCCATTGCCGATGTCAGTCGCCTCAGCGGCATTCGCGCGACCGTCATCGAAGCGATCGAAGCAGGCTCGTTCGACGCGATGCCGGCAGTGTACATGCGCTCGTTCGTCCGACGGTACGCACGTGCGATCGGTGTCGATGAACGCGAGCTGCCTTCGATCGAAAGTGAGCCGCCACGCCAATCGCGACGAGCGATTCACTCCCAACCACCACCGACTACCGAATCACCGAGCAGCCGTAGAACGATCGTCGCCATTGCGGCGCTCCTTGTCGCTGCGGTAGCGGGTTACTTGATGCTGTCGCCTTCAGACTCACCGACACGAACACCAACCAGTGACAGCAGCCAAGCACCGGTCGAAACGCTTCGTACGACGCCGAGCGGAGGCGGACTGCTCGACTATTTCGGCGCGACGAGCGGCGACAGCATTCGCCTGGAAGCGATCGCAACCGATACGGCGTGGATGAGCGTGACGATGGACGGTCGCCGCAGCGAGCAAGTTACTTTGCGACCCGGCGATCGGCGCCAGTGGACTGCCAACGAGGCGATCGTCGTTTCGATCGGCAACGTCGGTGGCGTCGAGCTGTATCGTAACGGCACAAAACTACCGTCGCTCGGTGCACGCGGTGAAGCTGTACGCTACGTCAAAATCACTGCGACCGACGTGATCCCCAGCACGAGCAGTTGGGCACGCAAGCGGGATTCGGTACTCGAAACACTTCGCAGTCGCCCTCCGCAGACGGTATCGAACTCGACCGTGAGCCAATCCCCGCGTCAGCCATCGTCTGCCACGGCAACCTCGCCACAGCAACGGCAGACAGTGCAGCCACGGACTGCGATTTCATCCGACGAGCGTCGTCGCCAAGAAATCCTGCGGCGAGCGGCACAGCAACGCCAGATCACACCTGTTCCTCCCAAAGTGCCTTTGCCGACGCCGACAAAACAATCGTCGCCGTGAGCGCTCAGATCGTCGAGCGCACGATGTCGTGAATGCGAACGACTCCGACACACTGCCCATCGGCAGTGACGACAGGGAGCACACCGATTTGCCGCTTTCGTCGCTCCATCGTCGCAAGAGCTTCGCCGAGCAATGCATCGGGTGCGATCGTTATCGGATTCGGCGTCATCACATCCGCAACACGGATCGGACGGATATCCTCGTACCGTTCGAGCGTGCGGCGAACGTCGCCATCGGTGATGATGCCGACGAGCCGTCCTTCGGTGATCACGCACACACAGCCGAGTCCTTTGCGGCTTATTTCGATGATCGCTTCGCGGAAGGAAGCATCGGGCGAAACAATCGGAATGCGATCCCCACGAGCCATCACATCGGCGACGGTCAGCGACAGGTTCTTTCCGAGCTGCCCCATCGGGTGAGAACGAGCGTAGTCGCCGATGGTGAACTCTTTGACCTGCATCAGCACGAGTGCGAGTGCATCGCCGAGCGCCAATGCGGCTGTCGTACTGGCACTCGGAACTGCGTCCCACGGACACGCTTCGCGTTCGACGCTCGCATCGAGGACAACGTCAACGACGCCGGCAAGGTAGCCATTCGGACTGCCCAGAATGCCGATAACCGGTATCCCACGCTGCTTGAGAAAGGGAACGAGCTGCACGAGCTCTTGCGTCGTACCGCTGCGAGAGAGAACGACGGCGACATCCTGCGGACAAAGCACGCCGATATCGCCGTGCAGCGCTTCGACCGGATGAAGAAAAATCGCCGGCGTTCCAACGCTCGATAGCGTTGCGGCGATCTTTTGCGCGATGATACCGGATTTGCCGATTCCGCTGACTGCAACGAGCCGTGCTGTGCGGAGCAATTCGATTGCACGAACGAAACTATCGCTCAATTGATTTGCGGTACGCCGAATGGCATCGGCTTCGATTGTCAAGATGCGGCGAGCTTCGGAGAGCAATTCGTTTGCGTTCATCGTTTGCATACCGCTTGTCATCCTGGCGGCCACCCCATCGGACGACCACCCAACAAGTGGCAGTGAAGGTGGAAGACCGTTTGCCCTGCTTCGGCGTTCGTGTTGATGACGAGCCGATAACCACGCTCGCTGAGCTGCTCTGCTGCTGCGATCCGTTTTGCAACGAGCAGAATGTGACCGAGAAGCTCGCGATCGTCGTCGGTTGCGTCGTTGAGCGTCGGTATGGGCTTTTTCGGAACGATGAGGATATGCACGGGAGCTTGCGGTGCAATGTCGCGGAAGGCGATCACGAGATCGTCTTCGTAAACGATCGCTGCCGGTAGCTCGCGGCGGATGATTTTCGAGAAAACCGTTTCGCTCATCGTACACATCGCAACAGTGGGCAGCGCAAAAATAGAGAGGGCAGCGTACCGATACGCTGCCCTCGCGACTTTCCGCGACTGCGCCGAGATCAGCGCAAGAGCGACATCCGTTTGACTTCGACGCGTTCGCCGACTTTGAGACGATAGAGGTAGGTTCCGTTGGCGACGGGGTTGCCTTGCTCGTCGGTACCGTCCCATCGCACCATCTGATAGCCCGACTGCACGTCGCCGCGCACGAGTTTTTTGACGACGTTACCGAGCACATCGACGACGTCGAGTTCGACCGGTGTGTTTGCCGGCACAGTGTAGGCGATCGTCGTCGTGGTGCTGAACGGATTCGGCGTATTTTGTTCGAGCGCGATGTCGGCTTGCTCAGTGAAGTCAAAGCGTAGCGTGCCGCTGTAGCTGATCGACCCGTCTCGGCTGACTTGTCGCAGGCGGTACTCGTACACCTTGCCACCACTGACAGTGCGGTCGGTGTAGGCATAGCTCAACGGCTTCGACGAAGTGCCATTGGAAGCTTGCGACGGTACGAACGTCAGATCGTTCCACTGGTCGCTCCCGGCGATACGGCGCTCGACGTAGAAGCCATGGTTGTCGGTTTCCGACGAGGTTTCCCACCACAAATCGACGGCGGACGAACGCTTGGCTCCTTCGAAGAGCGTGATTTCGACCGGAGTTACGCGAGCGTACTTCCTCGGTCCATACGAGCGATTGCCGAGATAGGGAAGAATCATCGGGAGCCAACTACCACGGGTAAACGACATACCCTGACCAATGTAGCCTCTGTAGTCGAGGAAGTTGTAAGCTACATTGCCGACGGTCGGGACGAACTCTGCCCACTGCCCACTGCCGACAGAATTCTCGAAGACGAATTTCGAATCGTTGATAAGCGTTCCTTGGATCGTACGCCGGCGGAACGATTTCTCGATGAGCAGGTTGATGTTGTTCGCACCAGGTATCGGGAACGCGTTGTAGTTCCCTAATTGGATACCCATACGTTGACCGACGGCTCCCAACTCGAATCCAACCGAGCTGAGCTGGGCAACAGCAGCCCAGTATGTTCCTGGCGGCAACACGACGGGGCGTTCCAGCAGGTACGTCGTGTACTCGTTGTATTTGACGTCCCCGCTGACATCCATACCGCGATAAGCACGGAGAACGCTGCCCTGAATCGGGTTACCCGACGGAATACCGCCTTGGTCCGAATAGATTGCGAAGCGAATATTGTCGGTATTCGAGTTGAGCGACCCGAACCACGCTTGGAATCCATAGACGGTATCTTGCGTGGTTAGCTCGAACTTCATCGCAATTTGCCCCGACCCGTTTCCACCATCGGCGCCAGCAGCAGTCACATTACTGTAGGCTGCAGACTGATAACCGAGCAGGTTCAAACCTTTGCCGAACATACGAATAGTCGGTTCGTTAGGTACCTCATTTTGCGCCGTCGGGTCATGGTAGGAGAACGAGGGACCGAACGTCATTTGGAAGATACTGAATGTCGAGTCGTTGAGCGGCTCGAGGTCTCCGCCCGGATACTCGACTTTCGCCGCAATGATGTAATTGTCCTGGTTCGAACGCGCCGATTCCCGAGCATTCCATGCAGGCATGGTCATTTCTCGATCCTCATTCCCTTTGATATAGGGGATCACGACGGTTCGGTAGTACACATAACGCTGATCTACGTTGGGGTTCTGGGCATCGTTACGATCGGCGATCGTAACACGAACCGGGAATGCCTGTCCGGGTAAGCCGGTATTGTTGCTGATCTTCACTCGGATCGGGATGCGCTGCGCTTGACTGGCTGGCGTCACGCGATAGGGCCAGCTTGCTACGACCGTCATCACTTCCAGGTCGGTTACTTCCCGCGGGAAGAGGATACGGATATTCTTGAGGAAAATCGGGTCGTAATCATCGGAAGGACCATTGAGAATCGAATGATCGCGTGCATGCCAACGAAAACGTATGCGGAAGTACTGCGCACCTTCATTGGGAGCGTTGATGAAGGTATCGGGTATTGGGATATAGACCTTCCTCCATTCGAAGTCCTTGCCGTCATCGAAGGGATCGACAACCAGACCCTGCGCTTTGGTCAGCGGTGTATCTTTATCGACCGGATGGAAACCTCGACGATAACCACCTCCACCCCAGACGCTCCAGGCGGGGTTGTCCGTAATAGCAGATTGCCCACAGCAGCGAGGATGCCAGTTCCATTCGAACGCTGGAGCACCAGGCACATTCGAAACAACGACGTTATTGATCAGATCACGCGTCGGACGAGCGAACTCGACGAACAAGATGTCTTGAACATCCTCTGCTGTTGTTCCTGGAATAACGATCCCCGCTGTTGGGCCCTGATCGAAGTACGCCACACGAGGTTCAGGACCTGTCAATTCGCTCGAAGCCCAATCACGTGGATAGCCATCGGTCTTCTTTGCAGCGCGGTGGAATGCGAACGATAGCACTGCCCCTTTCCGATTGCGCAAATCAATCGGGAAAGTAATCAGCGTATCCCCACCCGTACCAATGATGAGGGGCTGTCCATCGGGCTGCTGTACTTCCCGATCGAGCCGAATGACCGGAGTTTTGAGAGTGAAGAAGGGGTTATTCGCTGCAGCAAACTCGCCTCGTGGTGGCGGTGGATTGTTCGTCGCTTCATCACCATCGAGCACATCTGCTCCGATGCTGATGAACTTCAATACGGAAGGAATCGGACTGCCACCGACAACGTGATACTCACGGATGTCTTCATTGAGCTGAGTCAGGCGGCGGCTGACGAAAAGACGGAATTTTACCGTATCGTCAAATGGCCACATGTCCTTGTAGCCAACGCCATTGGAATCGACTGGCACAGCGATAACGTAGGCGGTAAAGCGCCCAATTTGATCATCAATGAATTCGTTCGGCTCAAATGGTGGGAACTGGACTTGGACATACGCATACGGAGGAACTCCATTGAGCGCGGGCGGCGGATTCGTCGCCGTAAAGACCGTGGTCGTACCCGACGTTTGGAACGTACCGAGCCGATAACCACCGACTGTCCAGTTCGAGTTGTCGCTGTAGAACGAATTGATCCGTACCAAGCGGTTATACACCACCCGCCCCGTCGCATCGTTGACGATGCGGAATCGAGCGCTGAACTTGATGTTCTGGGGCTGATAATTGACGCCTTGCGGACCTTGAATATCGTTCGACATGTTCTGGAAGACCGCGATCGGCTGGATTCCACCGAGCCGTTCGTGTCCAGCAAGAATTTCGAAGTTTCTCAAATTCGCCGATGGCACAACGACAGTATAGTCAGCCGGTTGGTTGGGATCGCGTGGCTTGACACGATACTCGGTCGTTACAGCTCGGACAGTGTTCTTCCACTGCTTGAACTGCACAATCATGCTTTGTCCCGGGGTGCGATTGTCGGACGCTTGTGCTCCGGTCGTCGTACCCGTAACGAACACAACCGGTTGATACCCAGAGGCTGTCTGCGTATAGTACATCGTGTACTGGGTGTAACGAACTGTCGCGCCAGATGTACCATTGAGCGAGTTATAGGTGATGTGTCGCGCTTGTCCCCGTATCGCCAGTGTCGTGTTCATGCGCAACATATCCGCGGCGCGGTATGGGCGTCCGAACGCATCGTAAGCGATACCCTGCAGGTTGGTGAAAACAACGTGGATGGATGAATCCGAACGATTCAGCACGACAGCGATGCTGAACGAGATAAAGTTCTGGTCCCCTGGGCGGATGTTCGCAGGATACGTGTACGTGCCGACTAGTGCACCATTACGGTAAAACCGCCATTGCCCGCGCGGTGTCAAGTTTTGATACCAAATGATGAGGCGATCACCGTTGATCGAGCGCTTGTAGAAGACTTTTCCGTAGTCGTCGATGTAATTGTCGCGAGGATTGAATACCGACAACTGCAAATCGCCCCAACACGGAAGAATCAACGGCGGCTGATTGACGAAGTTCGCAACACCTGCTATCCCATCGTTGCCCGGCTTGTTGTTGGGATTGCGGATACCATCTTGAGCATTAGTGCTGCTTTCGGAAATCGTACCGATACCCGGTGCTTTGCCAAGAGCGATACAGCGATACCCATAATCGTCCGGTGTCGGATCGGTTGCACCGCTCGAACCTTGCGGGGCGCGTGTGTCTTCTGCTTGTGGATCGTAATACGAAAAGACGCCCGGAGCTATTTCCCGCTGAGTACGTTGCCCGTTCTCGTCGTAGAAATAGCGACGGTTGCTGAGTGCTATGATGCCGTTGGTCGAAACATAAAAGCTATCGTAGCGGACACCGTTGAAGTAAAAGTCGAAACCGATAGGAATCGGACCAGCGAATGCGTTGTCGGTCGAATCGGTGCCGTATGGCAGTTGCGCTGTCTTCGTCGCTGGATTTTGGAAATACGGCTTTCCCTCTGGATGCCCAATCCAGTACGAATCGGGGAATTGATGCGGACCACTGACGATTTGCCGCCATGTCGTGGGTTGGTAGTTCAGATCAATTTCGTCCACTGGCGTGCGGAACGGATAGTTCTTCCACGCGGGATCGGCATTGTCGTCGCTATCGACGATGTAGTACCCCGTCGAAACTGTTGGGTTGATCGTATTCTTGACTGCAGGATTGGGATTGGGATTGTCCGACGGCCCAAGTGGGAACGGACGCGGGAAGGATCCGTTGTTGTCCACTTTGCCGATCGTACTCCGGCGCTGCTCGTCAGCACCTTTGCCATCGCCATCGGCAAAGGCAACACCGGCAAGGGCTGCCAGGACCGAGCAAACAAGAATCAATTTGTACCGCATGGTACCCTCGGAAAAATTGTGGAACATTCGACCGATTATTGCTCGCGAAAATTTCATGGCTCACGTTGTGCAAAAGTAATGCACCTGCTTTCAATTTTGTTTCGTGACAACGGGGCTGCAATCACGACGACAGGCACCGCATGCGTTGCAGCAGAAAACCGACACCTGCCACCGAGTGTAAAAATGCAAAAAAATGTCGCTACAACCAAAAGTTTTTCGCTCGTATCCGCGCACACACTCGATCGAGTGCAGCTGGGTAGTACCAGCGTTCAGCCGTTTGAACGCGCTCCATGAGTGTTTCAGGCGTGTCCGTGGCAAAGATAGGAACACGCACTTGTTCCAGAATTGCACCAGTGTCGTAGTTGTCGTCAACCAAATGGACGCTCATGCCAGTACACCGCTCTCCCGCTGCCAAAACCGCTCGGTGGACGTTGATGCCGTACATCCCTTTCCCGCCGAATTTCGGGAGCAGTGCCGGATGAATATTGACGATGCGACCAGCATAAGCGGAAACGACCTCGGCTGGCACCTTCAACAAATAGCCCGCCAGTGCAACCATCTCGACGGCATACGCCGAAAGAAGCTCGAGGAGAGTAGTGACGTATTTCTCGCGGTTGTCGAAGTCGCGTGGCGATAGAACACGGGCATCTACGCCGAAGTCACGCGCAACGTCGAGGATGCCAGCATCGCTGCGATTGCTGAGCACGACAACGCAGCGATATAGCGCCTTGCCGGACCGCTCGTGATCGAGCAGCGCTCGCGCCGTCGTGCCGCGTCCCGAACCGAAAACCGCTGTGCGAACGCTATCGCTTTGCTCGCCCACCGCCTTCTTCTGCGTAGAGGATGTACGCCGCGAGTTTGCCTTCGTTGATCGTTTCGAAATTGTCCCAGTACTCGGCGGTGAATTCCGCACGAGAACTGGTATCGCCGTCGTCGCTCGAACACCGCTCCATAATCGTGCGACAGCGCTCGATCCACCGTTGCCAGTTGCTCTGGCGAAGATCGAGCCAACCATCGTGGCACCAACGTTCGATGTTGTCGGGCGTCATTGTGCGATCGGTCGTTGTCGGCGACGGTACGAGCACGCTCGCCCCGCGCAGATACCGCTTGCCATCGCTGAGCAAAATCGGCAGTCCCACCGAGAGAACCGTCGAACGAAACTCGGCATTGGCAGCAATGAATGCGTCGGCGCGATGTGCGAGTTCTGCAGCATCGGTATGAGCGACTGCACGCACCGATCCCGCAATCGCTCGAAGAATCGCCGCTTCATAGAGCAATTTCGTCAAGCGTGGCGGTCCGAGCAACTCGAACCCGATGCTCGTATTGCCATGCTGAGCTTCCAGCTTCCGCAACGTTGCGATCGCACGCTCGCGGAGCGCGCCGGCTCGATATGTCGGACCCATCACGCTCGCATCGAGTGCGGCAACGATTTCCCGTCCCGTCGCAGCACCGCGCAGCTCGTCCACAACGACGCGAGCAATCTCTTCCGGTGTGACCATCTCCATGAGCCCCACTGTCGTGACGGTTTCGAACTCGGCGCGTCCGAAGATGCCATTTTCACCGGTGTCGATGAATACCGATTCCAGCGGGATGCCAAGTGAAACGACACCGTCGCTCTGGCTATGTTCGAACGTTCCATCGAGCGTACGTGCACGATCGAGTGGCATATCGCACCGTTCGATGACCTGCCCGCGTCGCACGATCGGACCGTAGCCAATGCGTTTCCACCCGATCGCCGCACTCGGTTTGACTTCCTTGACGACCGGACCGTCCGGCGTACGTGCCATCAAAAACAGCAACAGCGACTGTGCACCGGCAACGGCAGCTTTCGAAAGCAGAACGCGCGATGGACGCTCTTCGCTGTGCGTGAACGGAATGTTGAGCCCCATTCCGCCAGTGCCGCTTGTGCCCACCTTGAGATAGACCCGCACTTTCGCATCGCGTAGCGAATGGTGCAGCACCTGCACGTGACGCACAAGCTGCGGAATGTACAGGCTCGCCAGCAGTTGTTCGACCTCGGCGGTTTCGGGCACGCGATCCTCGGCGAGCGTGCGAGCCATCCGCATCCCGGTTGTGTACACGTCCTGGTACGCAATCGCGGTCGCAGTGTTGACGCAATCGATTACAGCGTCGGGTTGGTAAGTCATCAGCAAGTCGTAGAGCGCTTGGCGACGGAGAACCTGTTCGGTCAGTTCGCCGAGCGTGTCTTCGATCAATGCGCGGCGCCGCTCAGGATCGGCGAGCAACTCGTGTCGCGAGAGGTCTTTCCACTCTGTCCGCACGAAGATGTTGCCCCACCACGGCACGAATGTTTCATCGGGCAAAAGCGAAAACTGCCGTCGCAGTTGTGCGACTGCATCCTCGGCTTCCTCGCGACGCAGCGAGGTTACGATCACACGCGCTGGTTCATGGCGCATCAAACGTTGGATGATGGCAGAGCCGACCAAGCCCCACCCACCCAACACCAGTACTGTCGAGCCTTTTAGTTCCATCGCTTCCACTGTCGGTACAAACAAACGGCGGCGAAATTACGCCACTTCCCGATGCTGCACTTTGACTACAACGATTCACTGTGCACTGGTTGCTACCCATCCACATCCAGTTCCGCTGTCACCTTGAACTCGTTTCAGGGTCTCACGCTCCCCCAGTTGTCACCCCGAACTCGTTTCGGGGTCTCGTGTGTCACTTCCTCGTCACCCTGAACTCGTTTCAGGGTCTTGCTCTCGTGTTCATGTCACCCTGAACTTGGTTCAGGGTCTTTGTGAGATGCCGAAACAAGTTCGGCATGACAAGCAATGGCGCAGCGAGATGCTGAAACAAGTTCAGCATGACGGGCGGAAAAGCGATGCAGACGAAACCACGTTCCGGATGACGGAAAGAACACGTGCGCCTCCGACAATCAGGCAGAGAAAGAGCATCCACTACCGCACACTGAAATAGCGTGCTTCCGGATGATGGCAAATCAGCGCGCTCGTGCTTTGTTCGGGAACGAGCTCGTATTCTTCCGTGAGCGTGATGCCGATGCGTTCGGGACGGAGCAACTCCATGATGAGCGCTTGGTCTTCCAAATTCGGACATGCCGGATAACCGAACGAGTAACGTGACCCCTGATAGCCTTGCACGAATAGCTCCTTGACCGTCGGCGCGTCGCGATCGGCGATACCGAGTTCGGTGCGAACGATCTTGTGCCAATACTCAGCCAAACCTTCGGCACTTTCGACGCTCAAACCGTGGAAGAAAAGGTAATCCCGATACCGACCGCTTTCGAAGAGCATCTGTGCATACGGCGTCGCACGATCGCCGATAGTGACGACATGGAATGCCACCACGTCGAATTCGCCCGATTCGACCGGACGGAAGAAATCGGCAATGCAGAGAAATTTTCCCTCGCGCTGACGCGGAAATCGAAATCGAACCCACACGACCAGCGCCGCATCGTCGGCGCGCAACCGACTGGGCGGTAACTCGCTCCATTGCTCGTAGAGCGCATCGCCCGTGCGACCGGCAGGACGATACACGACCAGATCGTCGCCCTCGCTCTGGCACGGGAAATAACCATAAACGACCTTCGGTTGCAACAATCGTTCGCGCTTGCAAAGCAGCTTCAGCTCGTTGTACGCCGGACGTGCTTCGCGCTCGATGATAGCGGCGAATTCCTCTTCGCTGCGACGACCGCGGCGAAATTGCCACTGCCCACGAAACAGTGCATTCTCGTTGACGAACGCGAACACGTGCTCGAGCGGAATATCCTCGACCACGCGCGATCCCCAAAACGGAGGAACGGGAATCGGTACGTCGCGCCGTACTGCCGACACTCGATGCAACACCGGTTGCCCAGCCGTAGTGCGCTCGGCTCGAACGTTGCCGACAGGCTGATCGGCGCGCTGGTGCTGGATACGCTCCAACTGGAGCGATACCTCCAGCGACGAAGTCGGCGATGCGATCGACTCGGTGTGCTTTTCGCGCCTCAACTCTTCCATGAAGCGAAGTCCATCGAACGCATCCTGGGCATAGGCGAGCTTGCCACTGTAGATAGCCCGCAAGTCTTGCTCGACAAAACGCCGATTGAGCGCTGCCCCACCGAGCACCACGGGAATGCGAATGCCGCGTGCCTCCATCGTTTCGAGATTTTCCTTCATGACGGCAGTGGACTTGACCAGCAGCCCGCTCATGCCTATTGCATCGGCATTGTGCTCCTCGACTGCCTGAAGCATTTGCTCGAGCGGTACTTTGATACCGAGATTGATCACGCGATAGCCGTTGTTGCTCAGGATGATGTCCACGAGATTTTTCCCGATGTCGTGGACGTCGCCTTTGACCGTTGCCAGCACAATCGTGCCTTTCGGCGTCGAGTCCTCGACGCGTTCCATGTGCGGTTCCAGATACGCAACCGCAGCCTTCATCGTCTCGGCAGCCTGAAGCACGAAGGGCAATTGCATCTGACCACTGCCGAAGAGATCACCGACGACACGCATGCCTTCGAGCAAAATGTCGTTGATGATCTGCAACGCCGAGTACCGCTGGAGTGCTTCGTCGAGGTCGCGTTCGATGCCGATCCGATCGCCATGAACGATGCGCTGTTTGAGTCGCTCTTCGACAGGGAGTTCAGCGCGCGACGTCGCTGCTGCCGTCTGCTGCGGTTGCTCGGCATAGTAGGCAATCAGCTCGGCGAGCGGATCGTACACACAGCGACGCACTTTCGCCATCGCAGCCTCAGGTCGTTGTTCGGAACATGCTTCCACCGAATGCATGCGGCAACAAATCGTTCGGCGTACACCAGCGTTCGCTGCCATCGAGCGTGAGCATTGCGACCAGCGCATGCGGAGCCAGCTCAGCAATCCACTGCCGACACGCACCGCACGGCGTAATCGGTTCGGCTGTGTCGGCAGCTATCGCCACCAGCAGAATCCGTTCGGCTCCGCCGGTACGCGCAGCAGCCAGCGCAGCTCGCTCGGCACAGAGGGTCAGTCCGTAGCTGGCATTTTCGACGTTCGTACCTGCGGTAATTCTCCCAGCCGCGTCGAGCACTGCTGCACCGACGCGAAAACCGCTGTACGGTGCATACGCATACTGGCGAACGCTGCGCGCACTATCGAGCACGCTCTCGACGATGGCAGCGAAACCGGCTGCTGTGTCGTTTTCGGAAGCCATGACGTTCTGCGCTGTCGCCGCCCGTGCGGCTATCGCGCGTGCGAGCGATCGCGCCGCATCACCGTCGAGATCGCACAAGAGATGATCGTAAAAACGCGAAAAGTTCGGATCGGGCACTGCCACCGGTCGTCAGGATGTTATTGGCTAATCGGCACACTCCGCTGTGCGCTTCGGCTTGCAAAATTGCAATCGCTCTGTAACCTTCGGCTACGCTACGTTATTTTGCCGTCCAGGTAACACACTCGGATAATCCCATGCAAGTTCTTCGCACATTTCTGGCTCTGGTCGGATTGCTCGGCACGCTCGTCGCATCCGACGATATCGTTCCCCGCACGTTGATCGTCAAGTTTCGCCCCGGCACGGTCGAACTCGATCGCTGGCTTGCTGCCGGCAGAAGCGGCACGATTCCAGCACTCGAAACAATCGTCGGTCCTCATCGCTCGCGTCCGTACTTGCGCGACGGCGTTCTTCGGGCATTGTCGCAGCGTCTGCAGCGATTCAACGCTCGGTCGTCGGACGATCCGATCGCTCGGTTGGAGCGCATCGCTGTCGTCGAGTTCGATCGCGACGTGGATGTGCGGCTGATCGCTCGCAAGCTTGCCGCGCATCCGGCTATCGAGTACGCCGAACCGATGCCCGAGCGGCGAGTGTTCTTTCAGCCGAACGACAGCTTGTCCGCGATGCAGTACCATCTAACGAAAATTCGCGCAACCGATGCGTGGGATTCCATTCCCGGAAACGCTCCGCTCGTACTGATTGCCATCGTGGATACCGGTGTGGACTATACCCACGAAGATTTAGCGGATGTGATTTTCGTCAATCCCGGCGAGACCGGCACCGATTCTCAAGGACGGGATAAACGAACAAACGGTGTTGACGACGACGGCAATGGCTTTGTGGACGATTGGCACGGCTGGGACATTGCGCTCGGTGACAACGATCCACGCCCGGGTAACGAGCATGGGACGCATGTTGCCGGTATAGCTGCGGCTACTGTCAACAACCGCATCGGTGTTGCAGGGGTTTGCAATCGCGCTCGCATTCTACCGGTCAAGTGCGCAACGGACTCTCCTTCGGCGCCGAGCATTCTCAATGGCTACGAAGGCATCGCATATGCTGCTGCAATGGGGGCGAAAGTGATCAATTGTTCCTGGGGCGGTAATACCTCATCCCAAGCCGAACAAGAAGTCATCAACACGGCAATTGCAGCAGGTAGCGTCGTCGTGGCTGCTGCTGGTAACAGTGGCGGTGAAGAGCAGCTTTTCCCTGCCGGCTATACAGGCGTTCTCTCGGTCGCAGCGGTCGGCAGCAACGACGTGCGAGCAGCATTCAGCAGCTACCACGTCTCGGTCGGCATCAGCGCACCGGGTGTGTCCATCCTTTCGACATATCCCGGCAACACGTATGGCTACGCCGACGGCACCTCGATGGCATCCCCAGTCGTTGCAGGCGCAGCAGCGTTGGTACGCGCAAAGTATCCCACGCTCGATCCTCTCCACGTCGTTGCTCGTCTCAAGGCAACAGCCGATCCGATCGACAACCTTACAGGCAACCGGAATCGCGCCTGGATGGGCAAACTCGGAAGTGGGCGGGTCAATGCATTCCGCGCAGTTACCGAAGCCAATCCGAAGTACGTCGAGCTTGTTTCTGCAACGATAACCGACGATGACGGCGACGGCGTGTTCGAGCCTGGCGATGTCGTCACAATCGTTCCGACATTTCGCAATCTCCTCGCGCCGATCACCGATGCACGAGCGATTATTCGCCCGGTCGGCACAGGCTCGTCAATCTTCGTTTTCAGCGATTCGGTCATTGTGCTGGGCATGTTGGGCAGCGATCTGACGATGACTGCACCAGCGCCGTTTAGGCTGACCATACCTGCCAATGCACCGCAGAACTACGTCCTCACCTGCCAAGTCACTATCACCGATGGCAACACGACGGTCGGACGTGGCACACTCAGTTTCATCATCATGCCGACGTTCCGCACGCTCCGCAATGGTGATCTTGTACTGACGGTCAACAGCACAGGCAATCTCGGCTACAACGATTATCCCACCAACCTCCAGGGCGAAGGGTTCCGCTACAAAAGCAGTCCGAGCGTTCTTTTCGAGGCTGGCTTGATGATTGGTTCCAGCGCCGATAAGCTCTCGGACGTGGTTCGTAACGAGACGGGGAACGCACAGAACACCGACTTCCAAATCGGCATCCCCACGGTTCTCCGTACAGTCGCATCAACCAACACTGAGGAAGTCGTCACGACCTTCGCCGACCAAGGATTGTCCGCCCAAGCGAATGTGCAGGTCGAGCATCACACCTATGTTTTCGACGAGGACAACAAGCGCGATTTTGCACTCTGCGTCTATCGCATCACCAATCGCAATCCCGAACCGGTCGAATCAATGTACTGCGGCATCTATGCCGACTGGGACGTCGGGCAATCAGGACAAAACGACGTTGCGATCTGGAGCGACGAGGACAGTTTTTACTACGTGTACAACACACGCGACACGTCGTTGCCCTACGTCGGTATGCAACTGGTGTCGGATCATCAGCCGAATTCTTTCATGATGGACAACGACGGAAATACCAGCGACAACCCTGGCGTCTATGACGGCTACACGAAAGCGGAAAAATGGCGGACGATTTCGAGCGGCATCGGACGTGCACGCAGCAATGTCACCGACGCCTCGGCTGTCATCGCTGCCGGACCGTTTCGCATGGACGCCGGCGCAACCGAGCAAGTCGTTTTCAGCATCTTCGCCGGGCGCTCGCTCGCCGATTTGCGGTCGGCTGCCGAACGTGCCCGTCAGACAGCACAGCAACTGCTCGGCGTCACACCTACCGAACCTCGCACGACGTCGCTCAGTGTTCGCGTAACGCCGAATCCCGCTACGGGCGACAATCTCACGATCGAGTACACTCTCCCCGACTCCGGCACGATGAGCCTCGAAATAACCGACGCGCTCGGTCGCACGGTCGCGACGGTGCTCGCCAGCGGCGTTCATCCACCGCACGGGCGGCTCGACGTTCAGCTCGACGGGCGATGGAGCCAGGGAACGTATTTTGCAGTCGTGCGCGGTGCTCGTCAGAGTGTCGCTGCGCCGTTTGTGATCGTCCGATGATGTTCAACGAATCGTTCGCAGGAGTTCGACCATGAGTACGGACCGCTACACCGAGCTTATTCAGCACATCGAAGCGATGAAGGAGGACTTCGAAAAGTTCTACGCCAAAGGCAAGAATGCCGCCGGCACGCGTCTGCGCAAAAGCTTGCAGGAATTGCGCCGCTTAGCGCAGGAAATCCGTACCGAAATTCAAGCCATAAAGGTCGCCCGCAAAAGCGGTTCGTAAGTCACCGTCGCTCCAAGACGGCGACGTTTTCGACGTGGTACGTCTGCGGGAACATATCGATCGGCTGCACGCTGCGCACGGTATAGCGTTCCGCCAGCCGTTTCACGTCGCGCGCCTGTGTTGCCGGATTGCACGACACGTACACAATGCGTCGAGGCAGACGCTGGAGCAAATACTCGACGAGCTTCGGATGCATCCCTACACGCGGTGGATCGGCGACGGCGACGGCGGGATCGGGCAGACGTGCCAGTATTTTCCATCCGCTCTCGGTGTGAAGATCGGCGGTGATGAATTCGGCATTGGCGATGCTGTTTCGCGCGGCGTTGGCGATCGCATCGGCTGTTGCTGCCCCGTTGCTTTCGACACCGATGATCTGCCGACAGTGACGCGCCAGCGGGAGCGTCAACGTGCCGGCACCTGCGTACAAATCCCACACCGTTTCGCTGCCATCGAGCGCTGCTGATTCGATGACGCAGCCGACGAATCGCTCCAATTGCGCAATGTTCGCTTGGAAAAACGATTGCGCGGAAATTCTGAACTCCACCCCCGCAACACGCTCGCAGATGTAGTCGCGCCCCGACAGCGTCGTAAACGGACCCGGCGCTACGGGCGACGGCGTGTCGTTGAGCGCCCACACGACGCTGATCAACTGCGGGACCGCACGTGTCGCTTCACTGGCGCATGTCTCGATGAAAGTGCGTTCGTGTTCGTGCTGCGGCGATCGCGTCACGAGCACGAGCATGGCTTCGCCGGTGCCCGTCCGGCGGATGACGACGTTGCGGAGAAAGCCGTCGCGCGTGCGGTGGCTATTGCAACTGACTCTGCTCGATCGCACCAGCCGCCGCACGACCGCCAGAATTTCGTTGGCGACCTCGTCTTGCAACATGCATCGTTCGATATCGAGCACCGCATCGAACCGCCCGCGAACATGCAGCCCGATGGCAGCACGTTTTCGTTCCATTGCGTTCGGTTCCATGCTGTGCCAAAGGCGATCGGGTATCCAGGTGCGATCGGAACAGGTGAACTCCATTTTGGCGCGATAGGCGAACTCGGACGGCGAGGGAAGAATCGGGCGATACTCTTCGACTCTTACGCCACCGATACGCTCGAAAGCATCCCGGACGTGCTGCTGTTTCCAGCGGAGCTGTTCGGTGTAGTCGGCATGCTGCCACGTACAGCCGCCACAGTCGCCAGCGTATGGGCACGGCGGTTGTCGTCGCGACGGCGATGGCTCGATGATCTCGGTGACATCGGCTTCCACGTACGAGCGGCGCTTGCGGCGAATGCGCGCACGGACACGCTCGCCCGGCAAGCCACCGCGAAGCTGAACGACAAGACCGCTACCCTCGAGCCGCGCAATAGCAATGCCTTCGAATCCGAGCGACTCGACGGCAAGCTCGACTGTGTCGCCTGGTTTCATTGCGCACGTGCTCCTTCGGTTTGTAAGGCATACAGTGTCGCGTAGATGCCGTTGCTGTTGGCGAGCAACTCCTCGTGCGTACCGACCTCGACGACACGACCGCGATCGAGCACGTAAATGACATCGGCATCGCGCACTGTCGAAAGCCGATGGGCGATGACGAGCGCTGTTCGATTGCGCAGCACATCGGCGATAGCTTGCTGCACGAGCACTTCCGACTCGCTGTCGAGCGCCGAGGTCGCTTCGTCGAAAATCAAAATGTCCGGCTCTGCAAGGATGGCGCGGGCGATCGCGATGCGCTGACGCTGCCCGCCCGACAGTCGCACGCCGCGATCGCCGATCAGCGTGTCGTAGCCGTCGGGCAATTCGACGATAAACTCGTGCGCGTGAGCGATCCGTGCAGCGCGCTCGATCTCTTGACGCGTCGCATCGGGCTTGGCCAGTGCGATATTGGCGGCAACGGTGTCGTTGAACAGCATCGCATCCTGTGACACCACGCCGAACCGCTGCCGATACGACGCGACACGAAACGATCGAATGTCGGTGCCGTCGTAGAGAATTCGTCCCGCGGTCGGATCGTAAAAACGAACGAGCAGATCGGCGATCGTGGACTTGCCGCTCCCGCTGATACCGACGAGCGCGACTTTCTTACCGCGCTCCAAGCGAATCGTCACATCGTGCAGAACCGTGCGCGTGCTGTCGTAGCTGAACGAGACGCGATCGAACACGATCGCATCTCGAAGCGGCGGACAGTCCTGCGTGCCGTCGCGAAGCTGCGCCGCCGAATCCAGAACCGCAAAGACTCGTTCGGCAGCGACCAGCCCACGTTGAATCTGTCCGGGAATACCCGTCAGCGAAGCGACCGGCGCCATGATGGCAAAAAGTGCGAAGAGAAACGTCATCAGGTCCGAACCGCGCATCGCACCGGCAAAAACTTCCGTCCCGCCGACGTAGAGCACCACTGCGAGCGCTCCGATTGCGAGTGTTTCGCCGATCGCCGGCACCATGTCGTTGACCGCTGTCAGCTTGATCGCCGATCGAACATACCGCTGCAAATCGTGCCAGAAGCGCTCCCGAACGCGCGGTTCGGCGCGAAAGGCTTTGACGATGCGAATACCGGCGATGCTTTCTTGCAGTGTGCTGGTGTATTGAGCCACTGCCTGCTGCATCCGTTGCGAGTATCGCCGCAAGTATCGTCGAGCGATACGAATCACCAGAAGCGTTCCGGCGCTGGTGCTCAGTGCAATGAGCGTCAGCTTCGGAGAAAGCGTCACCAACAAACCGAGCAGAAGCAGTATTTCGATCGGCGCCCGAACGAGCGTGACCATGAACGGTAGCAGCGACGAATGCATCAACCCCACTTCGGTCGTCACCAGCGAGATGAGTTCACCGGTTTTCGAGCGATTGAAGTAACCCACGGGCAGTTCGATCAGGCGAGAAAACACCAACTGGCGCATGTCGCGGATGATCCATTCGCCCAATCGAACGCCGATTTGCCCGGTAGCATACTTGACGAGATTTTTCGCGACGAACATCGCCACGATGAAGCCAGCCAGATGCAGCAGCGTCGTCATCGGATCGGGTGCGATGAGCCAGCCGAAAAGCGCCGCGAACACACGTTCTTTGAGCGAGGACTGCGGCGTGCTCGGCGATGCAGCCGACCCGATACCGAAAAGCGTCGAAAGCACCGGCTCGATCACCGCCATGCTGACCGCACCGAAAGCACCGAGCGCTGCGTTGCCGACGATCGACAGCAGCAGCATCCACCAATACGGGCGCACAAACCCAGCGACTCGAAGAAACGTGCGCATCGTCGCTCTCAGTTCATCCGATGACGATGCAGAACCGGGCGAACATCGAGCACTCCCAGCGATGCACCGCTCCACTGCGGAGCAGCGACGGGCGCGAGCGCGAACACATGCGATCGTTCGTCGGTGAGCCGCACGTGCCGCGCTCGATAGGTCGCGTCACGCCGCACCACGTGTGCACATCGCAGCAGTGCGCGTGTGCTCGAGTTCTCGCACTCTTTGCGTGCTGCAAGGAGCTGTTCGAGCGTTGCCCGATCGAATGCGAGCGCACTGCTCGACAATTCGCCACCGCGACAAAACGCTGTCCCCTGTTGCCACCACTTCCCCATTGGAGCAATGCGCAGGGAATATCGCGTTCGACCGACAGTGCCATCGAGCACGACACGCCACCACGACCGGAACGGCTCTCCTGCAGCGATCGCCGCTTCATCGAGCGACGACGACAAATGCGGCGACAGTACCGCCGCGAACGCCGTCGCGACACTCTCTGCCGTCGCAGCGCCGAGCATCGCATGCGCGAAATCGGCGTGCAGCACGACATTGCTTTCGGTGAGAATGACGTGCCGACAGTGCCCGCGCTCTGCAATCGTTTCGAGGACGCGCCAGTTGACGCCACGTTCGTCCGCATCGGGCACCGCACACCAGGTCAACGTTTGTTCGACCTCGAGCGGCAGCGGATGCCTAGCGGCAAGCTGCGCGACCGCTGAACCGCTCGATGGTAACCCGACAAACAAAACCTCCGCTGGCAGAAGCGATTGCCCGACAACCGACCGCAGCATAAGCCGGAAGTGGCGCACATTGGCGCTCCGCAACACGACAGCCAGCGTGTACAAGCGATCGGCGTTCATCATCAGCAAAACAAATGCGTAGTTTCGCGGCGAAATTATCAACCGTTGTCGAGGGACGTATGCTGCGGTGTTTTCTTTTGAGCGTGGTTTCGCTCGCTACCCTCCTCTACGCCGACGAGGACGTGTTGCGTCCGAAAGGGCGTGTCGGCAGTCAAGCACCGATCGTTCAGCCGGAGGGTTTGGTGCGCAATCCGTGGGCATTCGGTATCGAGCTGGGCGGCTCGCTGAGCTTTTTTGCTCAGAACATCACACTGCACCAGTCGCCCGATTACGAAACGAACATGACCGGCGGATCCGGCTTCGGTCCGCTCATCGACGTCGCGCTCGATTATGCGCTGACCGATCAGCTCGGTTTGCAACTGCGACTCGGTTACGACCGCAAGCATTACACCGTCAGTGGCTATCTCGACGCCCCCTGCGAGACACCACCCGGCAGTGGGTTCTACCTTCCTGCCCGCATCAATGAAGACTACAGCCAGACGGTCAACTACTGGACGGGCAACATCGGTATTCGCTACCGGTTTGCCGACAGTTGGCTGCTGACCGCAGGATTTACCTACCACGCACGCAGCAATGCATCGTACACCGTCACCGACACAATCACCGAAGGAACGTGTCAGTTTCATGACGATCTCGGCAACCCGCTCGGACAACGCCGCCAATTGACCGGCTCGAATACAGCAGGATTCAACGCATCGCGGTGGTCGCTCGATCTCGGAATCGGCTACCGTATTCCACTCAGCGAAAATGTGGTACTCGTGCCGCGTTTGAACGGGCAACTGTTTCTTTCCCCCCTTGCTCCCGATGACTCGGCAAGCGGAAGACACCCTGCTGTGGGGCAAATCTATTCATACACCGACCGACGCTTGCACGCGTTGCAATTGATCGTCGGACTCTGGTTCAACTTGTAAAACGGAGGTGACCAATGAGAACTCTTGCGACGATCGCATTTGCCTGCTGTGCTGTGACGGTGCTTGCGCAAATTCAAACGCGCACGCTCCGACCGAAAGTCGAAATCTTCCCGTTCGAATACAACAGCTCGGCAGACGACTTCTGCCCTGCCATCACGCACAACGGCGCGACGCTCTACTTTACCTCCGATCGCTCGGGCGAGCAGCGGATTTACCTCTCGCGTTCACGTGGTGGCGAGCTGCAGAGTCCCGACCGCATTCGCACGCTTGGCGATGCTGCACAGATCGGATGCCCGGCACTGACACCCGATGGTCAGACGATGATCTTCGCTGCGTACAAGCACGAAGCCGGCAGCATCGGGCGGACCGATCTCTACATGAGCAAACGAAGCGACGGATACTGGAGCAGCGGCACAGGTCTCGGTTCGCCGGTCAATTCGAGTGCATGGGATTCGCAAGCCTCGCTCTCGAGCGACGGACGCACGCTTTACTTTGCCAGCGATCGTCCGGGCGGCAAAGGCGGCACCGATCTCTACCGCTCCCGATGGCTGGGCAATCGGTGGTCGGAACCGGAACCGCTGACCGAACTCAACACCGAGTACGACGAAATCACACCTTCGATCGCACCAGACAACAAAACACTCTATTTCGCCAGCAATCGTCCGGGCGGACTCGGAGGGCACGACATCTACGTCGCGCGTCTGCAGGGAAATCGCTTTTCGGCGCCACAGAACATCGGCGAGCCGATCAACTCCGCCAGTGACGACATCAGCTACATTGCGCTGCCGAACTCGACGACAGCATATTTTGCCAGTGACCGTCCGGGAGGAAAAGGCGGCTTCGACATTTACCGCGCCGTGCCCAATCCCGAAATGCCCGAGCCAGTCGTCACCATGCGCGGTATCGTCCGTAACGCTGCTACGCAAGTGCCCGTCGGCGCCGACATCATCATCACCGATCTGAAGACCAAACAAAAAGTCGCCACCTTCCGCAGCGACGACGAAACCGGCGAGTACTACGTCACGCTCACTGCCGGGCGCACTTACGCAATCACGGCATCGCACCCGAACTTCCTGTTCTATTCCGAGCAAGTGGAAGTGCCCGCAACCGAGCGTGGACGCGACCTGGAAAAGAATCTCGATTTGGCACCGATCGAAAACGAAAGTGCAACCCGCCTGCTGGTCTTTTTCGACTTCGACAAAGCCGACCTGAAGGAAGAATCGCTACCGGAACTCGATTTAGCCGCCGAGTTCTTGAAAGAGCATCCCACCGTGCGTGTCCGCATCGAGGGTCATACCGACGACGTCGGCACCGACGACTACAACCTTCAGCTTTCCAAGCGACGCGCCGATGCCGTCAAAACCTATCTCGTCTCGAAAGGGGTGGACGAAAAACGAATCATGACGGTCGGCTACGGCAAGTCACGACCGAAAGTCAAGGACACCACGCCCGAAGCACGCGCACAGAATCGCCGTGTGGAGATGAAAATCGTCGCCAAATAGCGTGCGGCGCAAGCGCTACAAACTCACGATCGAATACGACGGTTCGCGCTATCGGGGTTGGCAAGTCCAGCCAAGCGGGCGAACGATCCAAGGCGAGTTGATCGCGGCACTGCGCGCTGCGACAGGTAGCGCTGACGCCACGTGCACAGGCGCCGGACGTACCGATGCCGGTGTCCACGCACTCGGGCAGGTCGCCCATACGGATTTGATCACTCGGCTCGAACCAGCCGACCTGTGCGCTGCGATCAACGAACATCTACCAGCCGATATTCACGTGCTGTCGGTCGAACCCGTCTCGCACACCTTCGACGCTCGGCGTAGTGCCGTCGCGCGGAGTTACCTCTATTGCATCGCGCTGCGCCGCAGCGCATTCATCAAAAACTACGCATGGTGGGTGCGCTCGCCGCTCGATCTGGAGCGCATGCAGTCCGCCGGCGAGCTGCTCGAAGGAATGCACGACTTTCGCTCGTTCGCCAAACCCGATCCCGGGGTGCGTTCGACGCGCGTCATGGTCGAGCAGGTACACATTGAACAGCAAGGCATGCTCGTGCTCGTGCGCATAACCGCGTCGCATTTCCTTTGGCATATGGCGCGAGCGATTGTCGGCACACTGGTCGGTGTCGGCAGTGGACAGCTCAGCGACGACGACGTCGTTGCATATCTCCGCTCGCCGTCTGCCGAGCCACTGCGGAATGCTGCTCCTGCTGCTGGTTTGTATTTGGAGCGGGTGTACTACAAAGGAGAGCCACGCATCAGCACGATCGCACCAATTCTGCGGCTCACCTAAGCGATGGCGTACTCTTTGAGCAATTCGCGCGCGATGACGATGTGTTGGATTTCGCTGGTGCCTTCGTAAATCTCGGTGATTTTGGCATCGCGCAAGTATCGCTCGACCAAATATTCCCGCACGTAGCCATAGCCGCCGTGCACCTGAATCGCATCGAGGGCGTTTTCGACCGCCACACGCGATGCAAGCAGCTTCGCTTGTGCTGCTTCCTTGACGTAACGCTTGTGCTGATCTTTGAGCCATGCTGCACGGTAGGTCAGCAGTCGTGCTGCGTCGAGTTTTGTCGCCATGTCGGCGAGCTTGAATTGAATCGCTTGCAGCTCGGCGATCGGGCGACCGAAGGCATGGCGCTGCTGCGAGTACTCGAGCGCTGCTTCGAACGATGCTGCAGCAATACCGAGCGCTTGGGCTGCGATCCCGATGCGCCCGCCGTTGAGCGTTTCCATCGCGATTTTGAATCCTTGTCCGACCTCGCCGAGCCGGTTCGCATCCGGCACGTGAACGTTGTCGAAACCGAGCGAGCAGGTATCGCTCGATCGAATGCCGAGCTTGTCTTCCTTTGCGCCGTGCGTAAAGCCTGGCGTTCCTTTTTCGACCAGAAAGCATGTGATGCCGCGGTGGCGCAACTCGCGATTGGTCTGCGCGAAAACCAAGTACACGCTCGCCGTCGTGCCGTTGGTAATCCAGTTCTTGGTGCCGTTGATGATCCACTCGTCGCCATCGCGCGTTGCAGTGGTGTGCTGCGAGGTGGCATCCGAACCGGCTTCCGGCTCCGAAAGACAAAATGCACCGATGATTTCGCCTTGTGCCAGTCGGCGCAAGTAGCGCTCTTTCTGCTCGTCGGTGCCGTAGGTTTCGATTGCCCAGCACACGAGCGAGTTGTTCACCGACATGATGACACCGACGCTGGCATCCACTTTGGAAATTTCCTCCATGGCGATCACGTAGCTGATGCAATCGAGTCCACTGCCGCCCCACTCGGGCGAAACCATCATGCCGAGGAAGCCAAGTTCGCCGAGCTTGCGGACGATTTCGGCGGGGAATTCGCCGGTTTTATCGCGTTCGACGGCACTGGGAGCGATCTCGCTTCGAGCGAACTCGCGCGCCGTCTGACGAATCATCTCGTGCGTTTCGGAAAATTCGAGCGAAAACATTCGCATGCGCAAGGTGTGTGAAACAGCTATGAGCAAAAATGCGAATTTTGCCGTCGAACCATCCGCAGCGATTCCACAGGTCCAATGCCATCGCAGCGACCGACATTTGCCGAACGTCTCAGCGATCGAGTGCGACCGATCGTCGCGGTCGGCTCGATCGAACACGAACTGGCACGACACACCGACGACCGCCCCGAGCTTGCAGCAGTGCAATCGCCACTATTGCTCGAGGACGTCATTGCCCGTTTCGTCGAAGCAGGTGCCGAACTTGTGTTGACCCCGACAGAGCGCGCCAGTCGTTTGTGGTTGGAGCCGCTCGATCGTGCCGAGAAAGTCTATGAACTCAACCGCAAGGCGGTCTGGATCGCCCGCAAAGCAGCGCGCAAAGCAGCATACGTCGGTGGTGTCGTCGCCCCGCCACCGGCGATGTTGGAGCCGATCGGTCCGCTGACCAAGGACATGCTGCGCCGCAGTGTCGCCGAGCAAGCAATCGCACTGCTCGACGGCGGTTGCGATGTGCTCGTCCTCAAGTCGTTCGTGGACCTCGACGAATTGCTCATCGCGCTCGAAACCGTTGCGCCGATCGCCAACGGCACACCAATCGTCGCACTCAAATCGTTCCCCGAAGACGGCGCAGTACTGGCGACGTCGTTCCCTGCCGATGTCGCTCGTCTGCTGGCGGCACAGGCAGCCGTCGCAGCGGTCGGTGCATGCGGTACGGTCGGTCCGCAGCGGATGCGCAGCATCGTCGCAGCGATGAGAAGCGGCACCGCATTGCCGCTCGCAGCCTTGCCCGATTGCGGCATTCCGACGATCGTCGGTGGCAAAGCGATCTACACTGCCGATGCCGACTACGTCGCGCGCAGTGTGCGCCACTTAGCCGATCTCGGCACGCGCATCGTCGGAACCGATCGTGGCACGACTGTGCCGATTGTCGCAGCCATCAGCGAAGCGCTCCGATCGGAATCGCTGTCGGTCGAAGAAACGCCACCGGCAGCACCGGCGACGCATCTGGTCGCTCCGATGGATCGCCAACCCCCGTCGAGCTTTGCCGAGGCGCTCCGCACGCGCTTCGTAGTGACCGCCGAGCTGGACATTCCGCGCGGTCTCGATATGCGAAGCGTTCTCGATGGAGCCGCATTCTTTCGCAAGCATGGTTTCGACGCGGTCAATATCAGCGACGGTGCACGGGCACGATTGCGCGTCAACTCGATCATGCTCAGCGCGCTGGTGCAGCAGCAAACGGGCATCGAGTGCATCGCGCACATCGCCTGTCGGGATCGCAACATGGTCGCCCTGCAGAGCGATTTGCTCGGTGCGGCATTGCTCGGCGTGCAAAACATCTTGGCGGTCAGTGGCGATCCGACGCACATCGGCGACTTTCCCCGTGCCAAGTCGGTCGGCGACCTCGATTCGATCGGATTGATTCGCGCTGCACGAATGATGAACGCCGGACGCGACCTTGCCGGCAATCCGCTCGGCAGTGCGACTTCGTTCACCATCGCGTGTGCATGCAATCCGTGCGCCGAGGATTTGGACGAGGAACTCGACAGGCTCGCACGCAAGATCGCCGAAGGCGCCGAAGCGGTTTTCACGCAGCCGATTTTCGACCCCGACACGTGGCTGCGCTTCATCGAACGGGTACGCGCGTTGCCGGCACGGTTCATCGTCGGCGTGCTCCCATTGCGAAGCCTTCGCCACGCGGAATTCTTGCACTACGAAGTACCCGGCATGGTCGTGCCCGGCTGGGTGCGTCAGCGCTTGGCACACGCTGCAACGCCGCGACACGCCGCCGAAGAAGGTATCGCCATCGCTGCAGAGTTTCTCGCTGCCGTCCGCCCACATGCCGACGGAGTGTACCTGATGCCGCCGTTCAAAAAGTACAGCGTCGCCGTCGAAGTTCTCCGACGCGCCGGTGTGGCTGTCACAGCCGACCGCTGAACCATTGCCCGTATATTCGCGCAGCCCTCGCGGTGGGGCAGGTGGTGTTGTTTCACTTTTTCGGGAGCGTCCCATGTCACAGGAACCTTCGCGCACAGTGCCGGTCACGGAATTGCGCATCGGATTCGGGCGCCGTCTGGTCGCCATCCTCCTCGACGGCATCATCATTGCCATTGTCTCCGGTATCCTCGCACTGAGTGCAGGCTCAGCGTTCGAACCCCTCGTCGAAAAACACATCGCAGCGCAGACGGAAGAAATGAACGCGTCGCTATCGGAGATGGACGAAGAGCAAGCAGACATGGCGATGGGATTTGCCAAAACCGGTATCGTCTGGGGCTTCGTCGCCACTGCGCTTGCGCTCGTGTACTCGCTGTTCGAAATCTTCGCGGCAGCTTCGCCCGGCAAAATGATGCTCGGCATCAAGATCGCCAATGCCGATGGAACTGCGGCGACCACGCAAACGCTGACGACACGCTGGCTCGTCAAAACGGGACTATCGAGCCTGCTGAGCATCGCCGGTATGCTCACTGGAACTGCGATGTTGACGACGCTTTCGCAAGTGATCGGGCTGGTCGTCTTTCTGGGCTGTTTCCTCGTGCTCGGCAGCAACCGTCAAGCACTCCACGATATGATCGCCAAGACGGCGGTGTATCGTCGCGAGCACGTCATGCAACCGGAATCCGTCGTCATGTGACAATGGAACGCAAGCGGCTCTACTACAGCGACTATTTGCAGCTCGACAAAATTCTCGGTGCACAGCATCTGCGAAGCTCCGAGCTGGGCGAGCCAGCACACGAGGAAATGCTCTTCATCATCGTCCACCAGGCATTCGAGCTGTGGTTCAAGCAATTGCTGTGGGAGTTGCGCGACGCGATCGCACGCTTGGGGCAGGATTACGTTCCGGAATCCGACGTCGGCATCGCACTCGATCGGATTCGGCGGATGCTCGCGATCGTCGAACTTCTCGAACGGCAGTTCGACGTTCTCGAAACGATGACCCCACAACAGTTCATGGAATTCCGCGACCTGCTCTATCCCGCCAGTGGCTTCGAGTCGGTGCAGTTCCGCATGCTCGAAGTGCTCTTGGGAGTCGATGAGCGTCATCGCGTCCAGATTGACGCAGCGGGGTATCGAGCGCGGTTGCACGACCACGATCGCACCGCGCTCGAACGCGTCGCCGCCGAGCCGAACCTTTTCGCGACGATCGAACGGTGGCTCGAAAAAATGCCGTTCATGGAATCGAGCGGCTATCGTTTTCTCGATGCCTACCGCCGAGCGGTCGAGCGCATTTTCGCTCACGACCGCGAAGAACTTCACCGCGTCGCGACGCTCAGCGACGACGAACGCCGCAAACAGCTCGACCAAATCGCCCGACTGGAAGCGCATTTCGCCGCACTTTTCGACGAAGGCGCTTACCGCCAGCTCATCGAGCGCGGCGAAAAACGCATGTCGCAGCGCGCTACACTGGCGGCGTTGTTCATCGCTGTGTACGCGAACTATCCTCTGCTTCAGCAGCCGTACCGCTTGCTCGATGCCGTACTGGAGCTGGACAAACGGGTAAGTCTGTTTCGGTTTCGACACGCGCTCATGGTCAGCCGGATGATCGGGCAGCGGACAGGAACGGGCGGATCGAGCGGATTCGACTATCTGATGAAAACCGTGCTCCAGCATCGCGTGTTCACCGATCTGGCAGCGCTCGCCAGCTACATTCTCCCGTCGTCGCAAGTGCCGCCGCTCCCACCGGACATTGCGGAAAAGCTGCACTTTGTCGCAGAGCTGCGTTGAGCAGCACCCTGCAGCTCGTCATGCAGCTTCGGTAGCCGCGTCGAGATCGCGGTCGTACACGGCAGGCGACTCCCCGCGAACCGCTGCTGCAGTGATGCGGACGCGCCGCACGCCGCGGAGTTCCGGCAGTTCGTACATGATCGGCAGCATCACCTCCTCGAGAATCGAGCGAAGTCCGCGGGCACCGGTTTTTCGCTCTTTCGCCAGTCGCACGACTTCGAGCAATGCCTCGCGGTCGAATTCGAGCTGCACTCCCTCCATCGCGAACAGTTTTTGATACTGCTTGACGAGTGCGTTTTTCGGTTCAGTCAGAATGCTCAACATCGCTTCGTCGTCGAGCGGGTGGAGCGCAACGAGCACCGGCAACCGACCGATGAATTCGGGGATGAAGCCATACTTGAGCAAATCGTCCGGCTCGACGTGACTGAGAAGCTCGTAGGTTTCCTCGACGCTCGTCGTGCCAGGATTGTGGAAACCGATCGCTGTCGATCGCATCCGCCGTGCGATGATTTTTTCCAGCCCGTCGAATGCGCCACCGCAGATGAAGAGAATGTTGCGCGTGTTGACCTGCAAGAGCGGTTGTTCGGGATGTTTGCGTCCGCCGCGCGGCGGAACACCGGCGATCGTGCCTTCGAGCAGCTTGAGCAGAGCTTGCTGGACTCCTTCCCCCGATACATCGCGCGTGATGCTGGGCGAATCGCTCTTGCGGGTGATCTTGTCGATCTCGTCGATGTACACAATGCCCATTTCGGCACGCGCGACGTTGTAGTCGGCATTCTGCAGCAGCGCTGCGATGATGGATTCGACGTCGTCGCCGACGTAGCCGGCTTCGGTCAGTGTCGTCGCATCGGCGATGGCGAACGGAACGTCGAGAATTTTCGCCAGCGTTCGAGCCAGCAGCGTTTTTCCCGTCCCGGTCGGTCCGATGAGCAGAATGTTGCTTTTTTCCACCTCGACGTCTTCGAACGCACCGAGCACACTGCCGCCGAGCACGCGCTTGTAGTGGTTGTACACAGCCACCGAGAGTGCCCGCTTCGCTTCGTCTTGACCGACGACATACGCATCCAATTGCGCCTTGATTTCGGACGGCTTGGGAAGTTTGAGCGCAGGCACCGGCGCTGCCGACTGCCGCTCGCGCTGGCGGCTCTGCAGCATGATGAGCGAGTTGATGACGCAGATGTCGCAGATGTTCGCGTTGTTGCCCGTGATGAGCGTCGTCACTTCGTGTGCCGAACGCCCGCAGAACGAACAGGTGTATTCTTTGCTCATCGTTGCTTGGTCGGTAGTCGTCAACCTTCGATGCACGTCGAGCGTGTATGCCCGATGTCGCGTGCTGTCAGACAGTTTTTGTGCTTTCGAGTACGTGATCGACGATGCCGTATTCGAGCGCTTCGTGTGCCGACATGTAGTTGTCGCGGTCGGCATCGCGTTTGATGTCGTCGTAGGTCTTGCCGGTGTGCCGCGCGATGACGTGATAGAGCATGTCGCGAATGCGCAGCATCTCTTTGGTGAAAATCTCGATATCGGTGGCTTGCCCTTGCGTGCGACCGAGCGGCTGATGCATCAGGATACGCGAGTGCGGCAGTGCGTAACGCTTGCCCTTCGTTCCGGCACACAGCAGCACTTGCGCCATCGAAGCTGCCACGCCGACGCAGTAGGTGGCGATGTCGGGCTTGATGTACTGCATCGTGTCGTAGATCGCCATTCCGGCGGTGACGCTACCGCCCGGCGAGTTGATGTACATGAAGATGTCCTTCGACGGGTCTTCGCTGGCTAAAAAGAGCAACTGCGCGATGACCAGCGATGCGACGTAATCGTCGATCGGCGTTCCGATGAAGATGATGCGCTCTTTGAGCAGACGCGAGTAGATGTCGTAGGAACGCTCGCCGCGGCTCGTTTGCTCGATGACGATCGGCACGAGCTGGCTACGTGGATCGAACGAGTAGAGTTCCATGCAATCTCGAGCAGTGGTGAATGCAAGCGCCATTGACGCATCGGTGCGCGATTTATTAGCCTTCGCCGCCCATTTCCGCCATCAGCTCGTCGTAGGGTCGCTCGACGATCCGCACACGCTGGAAGAGGAAATCGAACAGCGCATCGGTGAGCAGCCGATTTCGGAGCGAGGGATTCTGTTCGAGCGCCATTTTGAGCTGGGCGACGTCCACGCCGTATCGCGCGGCAAGTTGCTCCAATTGCTGACTGCCGATGGTGAGGTTTTCCGTTCGCAGCACCGTATCGGCGATGAGCTGCCACCGCACCGACTGCTCGGCTTGCGGCAGGAAATATTCGACGAGCTGTTGACGGGGAATGCTCGCAAGTCGCTTGTCGTCTTTGTTCCGCTCCAATGCATCGGTGGCAAATTCTTCTGCCATCGCGCGGACGAGGCTTTCCGGCACAGGGAAATCGTGCAGCTCGACCATCGCATCCACCAGTCGCTCGCGCAGATACGAAGCGATTTCTTTTTCCCAGTGTTCCTCCAATGCACGGCGAATGTCCTCTCGGAGTTCGTTTTCGTTGCGCAAGCGACCTCCGGTGAGCTTGGAGACGAACTCTTCGTCCAGCTCCGGAAGAACGACACGCTGGATTTGTTGAACCGTCACGTGATAGACGTGTGTGTGCGGCTCGTTGCCGTGTTCCCCTGCGGCGTGTTCGGTGCGATAGATGAACGTGTCGCCAGTGCGCAAGTTGATCAACTCGGTTCGCAGCAGCGGATCCATCCGCTCGTCGTCGAGAAAGAACTCCTGCTCCTTGCCGCCGAGCAGAGGAGCGTTCGTTTCGGGATCGACCGGCGCGAATTTGAGTTTGACGACGTACATCGAATCGGTGATTTGCTCGGCAGGCTCCAGCTGTGCCGAACGGAGTTGAAGGTTGTACAGTTCTTCTTCGACGTCGGCATCGCTGATCTGGCGAACGGGTTTGACGATTTCGATCTCGTCGTAGGGGCGGAGCGCGATCTCGGGCATCACATCGAACTCGATCACAAAGCGTGCACCGCGTTCGGCAGTACGATTCATCTCGACGAGCACCGGCGTACCGACAACGTCGAGCGATTGCTCGGTAGCAGCGGTGCGGAATGCATCGCTGGCGACATCGCCGAGCGCATCGCGTTCGATTTGGTCGCCGTAGCGTTGCTTGATGATGTCGATCGGCACCTTGCCTTTGCGAAAACCTTCCAATTGCAGCTCGCGCTGGAACTCAGTGTAGGCACGTTCGAAATGCGGTGCCAGTTCGTCGTGACTGAGCGTGATTTCGATACTGCGGCGCAAGCCCCCGATGGTGTTGATGGTCGTTTGCACAGGAAACCTCGAAAAAGTGGATAAACTGAAGCTGTGCGGACGGAGAGACTCGAACTCTCACGGGTTGCCCCGCCAGATCCTAAGTCTGGTGCGTCTGCCAATTCCGCCACGTCCGCACGTGTATCGGTGCGGCGCTGCGAATTTACGGCACACCGTCACCGCACGCGGACGATAAGACGTTGCCACCGATGGGTTCGTGCATCGACGATCAGCGCATACACTCCCGGCGGCACCGATTCCAGCGATAGCGATACACGAGGCGGCGTTGCAGCGTACACCTTCTCGGCGACGACGCGCCCATCGAGCGAGACCAGTCGCCAATGGGACAAAACACCGCACGCATCGTCGCATTCGGCAACGATCACATCGCCATCGGCAGGTTGCGGATAGACACGCAGTGCGGCGATCGAGCTGTCGGATACCGACGAGAGCGCATCGGCACGCCGTGCGAGTTCGTTCCGATCGCGACCGAGCAGGATGTACACCTCGAACGTCCGCTGCTCGCCGGCTTGGAGCGCATTCGGATAGCGTGCACCGACGACGATGGATTTATCGCCCAGCCCGCCGAATTGCAGCGAGGTGCCGCGCTGGAGCGATTCCATTTTCCGCTCCGGGATGAAATTCCCGGTTCGTGCATACGCAGCATCGAGTCCGGCGCACTGCAAAACAGCGTCGCTATCGGCACTGCGCACGAGTGTAACGACGATCGGATCGCCCGGCATGCGTTCCATGATTTCGGCGCATGTGTGCGGGTGCTCCAGCAGCAGGCTCACAGCAGAGCTATCGCCGCTGGGCGTCAGATCGAAATCGAAGAAGTAACCGACGGCGAGGTTTTCCAGCGGCGTGCTCGTGCGGTTGGTCAGCCTGGTCCGTATCCGAAGCGTCGAGCGATCGAGCACGTCGAACCGTTCGTCGAGCGCAATACCGATCGCATCGCCGGCGGCATTGCTCGTGTCGCGAAGTCGCCGAAGCGTGGCGTTTTCGGTCGGCGTGTTTTCGATCGGCACATAATCGTTGTAGTATGCCACTGCATCGCCTTCGATGCCGCTGCGGACACGTTCCGTTGCGAAATGCACCGCAAAGACACCGCCCCCGTAGAGCAACGGTCCAAATTGCGCCGCCGTCAATCCCTCGCCTTTGTATGCTTGACCCGAACCGCTGTTTCGACCGATCCAACCCCAATCGCCGACCGACAAAGCGGTACTGTCACGGCGAATCGTCACCCAATCGGGCGTGGGATAAAATGGCAGCAAGGCAACGTCGCGATAGTCGGCGCCACCGCTCCCACGCCCACTGACCGACAAGCGGAGAAAATGCAGCGACGGATCGTTGCCAGTGATCGCGATCGAAAACGGACCGAGCGTCAATTCTTCTCCGGCTGCGACTGCGTCACGACTGTATGTCGCATCGAGAACACGTGCAGCGAGCGACTCGCCGCCCCACGATTGCATCGCTTGAAGCGTCCACTGCAATTGCGTACCACTGCCGAGCCGATTGACGGCATGAATGTACACCAAGAGCGTATCGCCGAACTGGCTGCGCTCGACCGGTGAGCCATCGAGTCGCCGCAGTTCGACGCGAGTCGGAACGATTGCCGGTGTCGAAAATGGATCGCGTTCGAGGGCGAGACGAGCATTGACCATCCCAGGCAGAAGCTGCGCGAAGTCGGGATTGACGGCACTGACATCGCGCGTCGAAAGCCGAACGTGCTCGATCGCCTGCAGTGCCGTCAGTTGTGGATAGCGCGAGCGAACCAGTGCCACGACCGCTGCGACCATCGGTGTCGCCGACGACGTGCCGGAAAAGTACGTGTAGTCTGCGTCGTAGGCATTGCCCGTCGTGCGTGCACCGGAGCCGGGCGCCAAAATTTTGCAGTGCGATCCGATGCCGGTGCCCGGCACGATGCTGCCATCGACTTCCGTTTCACCGACGCCGAGCACACCGGGATATGCCGCGGGATACATCGGTTGCGTGCCGGTTCCGTTGCCCGATGCAGCGACGATCGCCACATCGCGTGCGATGGCGTAGGTAACGATGCTTTCTTCGATCGGGCTGGGCGCTTGGTCGTCGTTTCCCCAACTGCAATTGACCACCTTGCATCCTCGTACTGCAGCATAGACGAGCGACTCGTAGCCGAAGAGAATGTAGCCATCGGTGCTGTTCGGTGTCGCTTTGATCGGGACGATGCGACAACCGGGCGCGATGCCGCTGATGCCTTTGCCGTTGTTCTGAGTGGCAGCGACGATACCGGCGACGTTTGTGCCGTGACCATCGGTCGGATGGACGACGTTGTCCGGTTGCGTTCCATCGTCGCGCCATGTGAGGTTGTATCCGCGGTAGTCGTCGGTGTAGCCGTTGCCGTCGTCGTCGATGCCGTTGCCGGGTATTTCGCCGCTGTTGATTGCGATTGCATTCTGCAGGTCTTCGTGCGTTGTGCGAACGCCACTGTCGCTGATGCCGATCAATACCGACGGCGAGCCGGTCGTCACGTTCCATGCTGCCGGTGCTTCGATCGCCTGCAGGTACTGTTGATCGCTGAACATCGGATCGTTGGGCACGAGCAGCAGCCGCTGGCGGCGCACCGGCTCGGCATATTCGACCAGCGGATGAGTCGCCATGAGCATGCGGCAAAGCTTTGCCGGGTCGTCATTGCCGTCGTATCGAACGCACACTGTACGCAGCAGCGGCTCTTCGGCACGAGCGATCTCTGCACGCCGGCGCACGGTCAACTCCGGCGCCTTGCCGCGTGCGACGAGCGCAGCGACTGTTTGCTCGCTCGTCAGCAGCGGTCGTTCGATCGTCAGTCCATCGCCCAACCACAGCGTGCGGCTCTGCAGCATCGGCAGTGCCTGCGGAGCAAGACGAACGTACAACCACACAGGCTCGGCTACAACGGCAGAGACTACCGACACGAGCAACACGACAACAAACAACCTCGATCGCCGCACGGGAATAGTTCCAGACAGTGCTACATTTGCAACGGCAAATTACGACTATCACGAGCGCACATGGCAGCGACAAGCGAGTACCTGGTCACCGCGCGGAAATGGCGACCGCAGCGTTTTGCGGAAGTCGTCGGGCAAGACCACGTCACCACGACGCTCCGCAACGCACTCGCCAGCGGACGCATCCACCACGCGTATCTCTTCTGCGGACCGCGCGGCGTCGGCAAAACCACCACCGCACGCATCATCGCACGTGCGATCAATTGCGCCTCGCCGCTCGACGGCATCGAACCGTGCAACGAGTGCGAGTCGTGCCGCGACATTCTGAGCGGACGCTCGATGGACGTCGTCGAAATCGACGGGGCATCGAACAACAGCGTCGAAGACATTCGCCGCATTCGCGAGAACGCCAAGTACCCACCGACCTACGGCAAGTACAAGGTGTACATCATCGACGAAGTGCACATGCTTTCGACCAGTGCATTCAACGCACTGCTGAAAACGCTCGAAGAACCGCCCGCGCACTTGCTGTTCATTTTCGCCACGACCGAGCCGCACAAGGTTCCCGCCACGATTCAGAGCCGCTGCCAACGGTTCGATTTCCATCGGATGGACACGCGCACGATCGCCGCACACTTGCGCACGATCGCCGATGCCGAGAAGGTCGCCATCGACGACGACGCGCTCTTTACGATCGCGCGTTTCGCCGATGGTTCGATGCGCGATGCACAATCGCTTTTCGATCAGGTGCGAGCGTTTTCGACCGACACGATCACCGGCGATGCCGTTCGCCGCAGCTTGCACGTTCTCGGCGACGACGTGTTTTTCGCGATCACCGATGCCATCGCTCGGCGCGACTTGGGAGCGGCATTCGAGCTGGCGCATACGATCGTTTCGCACGGCTTCGACGTTCAACAAGCCATGCTCGGCTTGCTCGAGCATCTGCGCAACGCTCTGACCGTTCGCGCTACCGGTAGCACCGAACTCATCGAAGCCGCCGATGAAACACGCGAGCGCTACCGCCAACTCGCCGAGCAATTCAGCCAGGAAGACCTCGTGCAGATGATGACCATCGTCGCCACTGCCGAACAGCAGCTCCGCTATGCAGCCCAGCCACGTGTACGGCTCGAACTGTTGCTTTCGCAGCTCGTGCACTTGCCGTCGGCTGTCGAGATCGGCACCCTCGTCGCCGAATTGGAAAAGCTGCGATCGAGCGGCGTCGCCGTCGTCGAGCCGACAGCATCGCAACCTCGGACGACAGCACCGACGGCGACCGCGCCGCCGACAGTCAGCAGCACCGAACAAACGACCGCTGCACTACCGACCGCATCGCAGCCAACGACACCACCGGAGTCACGTACCTCCAGCACCTTCGATTGGCAAGTCTTCGTAGCCGAGCTTCCTCCGCAGTTGCAGATCGTTCGCACCGTGCTCGCAGAACAACCACCGCCGCAGTTCGACGGCGACCGCGTCGTTATCACGTGCGGCGATGCCACAGCACTCGATGCGCTTCAACTCAAGCGCCAGCAATTGAGCCGCTTTCTCGCAAAAAAACTCGGACGGACGGTGGAACTGGTCATCGAGCGGCGCGAGCAACCCATCCCGCCCGCTCAACCGACGTCTGCACCGCAGCAACAAACCACGCAGGCGACAACGACCGACGAGCTTGCACCGATCGAGCGCGCCCTCATCGAGAAGTTCGGCGCAAAGCGGATTCCCCTGCTGTGAGCACACCGAGCGCATCGAGCGCGCGATAAAGCACGACTCCCACGCTGACGGCAACGTTGAGCGAATGCTTCCGCCCGAACATCGGGATGATAACCGCGTCGTCGCACGCCTGAAGTATCTCCTCGCCGATACCGACCAGCTCATTGCCGAAAACGAACGTCGCCGGAAAATCGCTGCTGGCGAGCGTGGCGTAGTTGCGTGCGTCGCGCGCGAGCTCGACGGCGATGATGCGGTGCCCTCTCTGTCGCTGCTGTGCTATCGCATCGAGCGGATCGGCGACGTGGACCCACGGCACGCTTCGTTCGGCACCGAGCGAAGTTTTGTGTACCTTGCCGTGATCGGGGCTCGGCGTGTAGCCGCTCAGGAGGAGCATTTCGACGCGCGCAGCATCGCACGTGCGGAAGATCGAACCGACATTGTAGGCACTACGCACATTCCAGAGCATCACGCCGAGCGGGTGGCGCTTGTCGCCGTAGTAGCGCTCCGTTTCGGCGCGTGCGGCAGCGATTTCGTCGAAACTCAATCGGCGAGATTCCATCGGGCGAGCACATCAGCCAAGTAGTCGTACTCGTCAGCTTCGTTGTACACCTGCGAGGCGGTGCGTAGCACGAGCATACCGTCGAAGGCGAACACCGGCACTTCGATGCGATGCTCGTCGAAAAGCCAGTCGTGAATGCGTTGAGCGTCATCGAGCGTGCGACCGCGACCAGCGAGCGGCACGGCTGCAAGGTACGCGATCATCTCCGGCGGTGCAGGCGGCTCGATTGCGAGCGCCTCGGCAAGAACGCTCTGTGCATGGAGTGCGAGCGTGCGATTGTACTGTCGAGCGCGCTCGAATCCCAAACGCTGGAGAAACGCCAACCCCGCAGGCGCGCTCAAGTATGCCGACCAGTCCTTTGTTCCGGTAAAATCGAACTCGGCAAGATACCCGCCGCCGTAGCCGTGCGAAATGACCACGGGGTGAGTGATCGGCTGGCGTTCGGGCGCTGTCCAGAGAAATGCGCAGCCCTTCGGTGCAAAAAGCCACTTGTGGAAATTGCCCGTGTACCAATCGGCACCGAGCGATTCCAAATCGAGCGGCACCATACCCGGCGCATGTGCACCGTCGATCATCACCCACACCCCGCGCTCTTTGCAGAGCCGAACGAGCTGTTCGACGGGGAAAATCAGTCCTGTCGGCGAGGTGACATGGTCGAACACCGCAAAGCGCGTGCGATCGGTCAGCACTGCAGAGACTCTTTCGACGACCTCCTCGCTACTGGCGATCGGAAATGGCACGGGAACCTCGACGTATTCGGCACCAGTGAGCCAGGCGATATAGCGCATCGCTTGCCGCACAGCGTTGTACACGTGCGAGGTCGTCAGCAACCGATCGCCCGGTCGGAGCAGTGGTGCGATCGAGCGCAGCACGGCGTTGATACCGGTTGTGGCATTCTCGACGAACACGACGTCCTCGCCGCGGCAGCTCATGAACGCTGCCATCGCCTGAGCAGCGGAACGCAACTCATCGTGCAAGTGACGCCCGACGAATTCGAGCGGCTCGCGTTCGAAGCGGCGCTGCCATTCGTGCTGGACCTCGAGCACCTCGATCGGCGTCGCGCCGAACGAACCGTTGTTGAGAAAAACCACATCCGGATCGAGTAGCCACGCAGACCGAATCGCGCGACCGAATCGAGCATCTGTCATGAAGGCAAACCGCAGAGAGTGAGTGCATCGTGATATGCGCGAACATACCGCTCGACGTACTCGGCGAGTCGGCGCCGGCGATATTGCATCACGAATCGCGGGTGCTCGAGCACGATGAGTCGCTCGAAAAAGCGATGCTCGGCGTTGAGCTGCTCGGCAATGCGCCGCAGCTTGCCGCTACCGAGCACAATCGCGACCTGACGATGCAACGGAAACGCTATCTGCTGCCATAGCGTTTCGACGATGAATGGCACTGCGACACGCTCCACTCGGGGATCGTCGTAAAAGTTCAGGTTGCGACCGCCACGCACCAGCCCAAGCGGAACGAGTGCCGACATGTAGAAGCGCCGGTAGAAGCGCTCGACACCGCCGAACGCTGCAATCGTCTCGTACACGAACGTCGCCGAAAGTTCGCGCCCGTTGCCGAGCGAATGCGGTATCCCACACAGTTTCCCGAGCGCATATGGATCGGTGAACGATAGCCCCGTCGTCCCAGCACCGAAACGACCAGGGTTGATACCGAAGATGCCGATCCGCGGCGCGGTGTCGTCGTAGTAGCGCCGAGCGAATGCAGCGACCGCATCGCGCACCGCAGGCTCGCGATAGGGATCGAGCACTTCGACGTCGTCGGGAAGCGGCGCAGGAAATCGCAGCGTTTCGAGCCACTGGAGAAATGCATCGCCGAACGTTCGCATGACCAGCATCACGACCGTGACCGCTGCAAAATTGGCACCGCGATTGCTGTGGTTGGCTTCGGGGCTTCGATTTTGTTCGAAAAGTTTTTCTGTGTAGTTTTGTCCGGACACTTCCACCGTTTGCGAGGTGACGCATGAACCGCCGCGAATTCCTTTGGCGCATTCTTCCCCACCGCGAAGGACAGCCCATCGCGACGAGCACCGGACTCGATCCGTACAAACCCGACGATGTGCTCAGCGAAGAAGACGCTCTCCATTTGCTCCGACGCACGACGTTCGGTGTATCGCGGCAGGACGTCGCTCGCGCCCAGCAGATGACAACACGCCAAGCAGTGCAAGCACTTTTTAGCGGCAACCTCGACCCGACACCGCCGGCGTGGGCAACGGTTGACCCGCTGACGGAATCGTTTCCCAGTGCCGATGCTCGCCAGCAAGAGTACTACCGCCGCTACGCCGAATTGCAGCAGTGGTGGCTGCAGCTCATGCTCGGTTCGGGCTTTTCCATTCTCGAAAAGCTCGTCTTCTTCTGGCACAACCACTACTGCTCGGATTACCTGAAGGTGTACTACCCGCAGTACATGTACCTGCAGAACCAGACGTTCCGTCGAATGGCATGGGGCAATGCACGCGAGCTTGCGCGCGCGATGGTCGCCGATCCTGCGATGCTGATCTTCCTGGACAACGTCGCCAGCATCAAAGGCAATCCGAACGAAAATTTCGCACGCGAGTTGCTCGAGCTGTTCACACTCGGCGTCAATCACTACACCGAACACGACATCGTCGAAGCAGCACGAGCGCTCACCGGCTGGCGGATCCAAGGCATGCGCGGTGTGTTCAATCCGCAACTGTGGGACCCCGGCACGAAAGAGTTTTTGGGGCAGCGAGGTGCTTTCAATGCCGACGACATCATCCGCATCGTCTTCGAGCAAGACCAAGCAGCACGTTTTCTCGCCACCAAGTTTTACCGCTTTTTCGTCTACGACGTCCCCGACCCGGCAATCGTCGAGCAGCTTGCGCAGATTCTCAAAGCCAACGACTTCGAACTCCGCCCGATGCTCGAAACGCTCTTGATGAGCGAGCATTTCTTCGACCCTGCATTTCGCGGAGCGGTCATCAAAAGCCCGATCGACTTCATGGTGGGCTTGTGCCGCCAACTGTCGTACAGCGACCTTCCGCTCGCATACGGCATCGAGCGCATGGCGAAACTATCGCTCGAACTGCTCAACCCGCCGACCGTCGAGGGCTGGAAAGGACATCACCTCTGGATCAACACGAACACGTACCCCTTGCGCGAGCGAATCGCCGAATACTTTGCCGACGGCAAGCGCAACGACAACTTCCAGAACTTCCCCACCGCACCGGATGTTCGAGCGTTCGCGCAGAGCTTCCCGTCCAACGGCAACGCTCGCCAGTTCGTGCGCGATGTCGCGCGATTCCTGCTCGCGATCGAACCCGGACCGAAGACGCTCGACTATTTGCTCGAACAACTCCTGCTCGGCGCCCCGGAATACGAGTGGAGTCTGGCGATGTCGAACGTCGAGCTGCGCTTGCGATCGCTGCTGAAAGCCATCTTCACACTGCCCGAATACCAACTACTGTGACGGAGGAGCCATGAAACGTCGAGAATTCTTGCACCGTTCGACAACCGGACTCGCACTTGCGACACTCGGCACCGCATTCGGCGGTGTCCGGCTGCGTGCACTGGCAGCCTCGCCGACACTGCGCGCATGGCGACAATTGACCGGCGCCAGCGATCGCGTCTTCGTCCTCATCCAGCTCACCGGCGGTAACGACGGACTCAACACCATCGTGCCGATCGAAAATCCACTCTACTACCAAGCACGCCCGACGCTGGCGATTCCGAAAAACCAGACGCTGCATCTGACCGACACGCTCGGCTGGCATCCGGCGCTCGATGGCTTCCGACAACTGTTCAGCGAGGGACGACTCTCGATCGTGCAGAACGTCACGTATCCCAACCCGGACCGCTCGCATTTCCGGGGAACGGACATTTGGCTGACGGCAACCGACAGCGACGTGTTCAAAAGCAGCGGTTGGGTGGGACGTTTTCTCGAAACACTTGCGCCGGATTTTCCCGAACGGCTTCCCGACGAACCTCTTGCGGTGCAGATCGGCACGACCCAATCGCTCGGATTCCAAGGCGAACGCGGTTCGATCGGCATCACGTTCCGCGACCCGGAAACATTTTACTCGCTCGTGGACCAACAGAACACTGGCACTCTCTACGATCCAGCACCGGAGACGGTCGGCGGCAATGAACTGGAATTCGTTCGCACAGTCGAGCTATCGTCACAGGTGTACTCTCGAGCAGTCAAGAATGCTGCCGATCGCCAAAAAACGAACACCGTGACCTATCCCGCCGACAATCAGCTCGCACAGAGTTTGCGGATCGTCGCTCGCTTGATCGCCGGCGGACTTTCGACGAAATTTTACCTGGTCAGTATCGGAGGCAATACATTCGATACGCACATCAATCAAGGCACACTCACCGGTATTCATCCGCAATTGCTCCGGCAGCTCGGCGACGCGGTGAAGCTCTTTTTGGACGACTGCCGCGGACTCGGCATCGCCGATCGCGTCGTCGGGATGACGTTCTCCGAATTCGGTCGTCGCGTGATGGAAAACGGCAGCCGCGGTACCGATCACGGCACAGCAGCACCACTTTTCGTCTTCGGCGAACAAATCATCGGGGGACAAATTTTGGGTCACGACCCTGACCTGGTCAATCTCGACAATCGCGGCGATCTGCTGATGGAGTTCGATTACCGCCAGGTGTATGCTGCTGCGCTCTTGCAGTGGTTCGGTGCGCCGATGAACACGATGCAATCGGTCCTGCTCCGCCAGTTCGCTGCACTGCCGCTGTACCAACAAGTAAGCTCGGTCGAACCGTGGGAAGATGCAGCACTGGTGCAATCGCTTGCGATAACGCCGAACCCGTGCACGACACAAGCGACAGTGTCGTTTCTGCTGCCGGCAGCAGCTCGCCTCGCCGTGACCATCCACGACATCCGAGGGAGAACACTCCTCGCACTCGATTGCGGCGAGCGCCCTGCTGGCGCAGGAACTGCAACACTGGCGACCGATCGGCTGCCGAGTGGAACGTACTTTGTCCAGCTCCACGCTGGGCAGCGCCGAGCGATGAAGGCACTGTTCGTCGAGCATTGAGTTTCACGATTTCAAAAAATGGGTGAAACTTCCGCATACTCGAGCGCGTATTTTCGCCCCGTCCCGCTTGTGGGACGGTCGGTAATGTTCAACCATTTTCGAGGGACGTTTTATGAAAACGTTCGTTTCTGCTTTGGCAGCAGCAATGGTGCTCGCTGCATCGAGTGCATTCGCGCAAGCTCCGAACGGACAGTTCGGCATCGGGTTGGCGTTGGGAACAGGGTCGGGAGCACAGTTCACCTACGCAATCAACCCGAATGTTCATATCGGGGCGCGGCTTGGATTTCAAAGCACCAGTGTAAGCGGTGCATCTCAATCTGTCTTCGTTTTCGGACCGTTTTTCCGCTACCTTCTGACCACCAGCGGAGTGACGCCGTACCTGCTCGGCGAATTCGAATACGCAAGTCAAAGTACGGGCGGGGCGAGTACCTCGACGACTTCGCTCTTCCTCGGCGGTGGCGTGGGATACTACTGGAATGCGACGTTCGGCGTCAGGGGCGAAATCTATCTGCTCAACTTGGGTCTCGATCCGTCTTCGACGACGTTCTCGATCGTGCCAGCACGCATCGGCATTGACTGGTTCTTCGGTCGGTAAACCGTCGCAGTGCGATGAACGCGGCGCTGCCCGATCGCGCGTGCAGCGCCGCTTTTTTTCAGGGCTCTTGCACGATGAAGAAGTTGTAGCCAGCAGAGGCAGTGCCGTAGAAGATCGCCGTGTACGCCTTGCCGAGCGTGAAGCTGACCGAACCATCGGGACGGAGCAGTTCCTTCGGCGGCGAGTCCGACGTACCGAAAACGAGATTGATGCGCTGCACGCGGTCCATCTCGATCGGACGTGAAGCGAAACCGAACGCGAGCCGATCGGCAAAAATGTTCGAATCCCACTGGTCGAGCGAGACGAGCTGATCGCGCGCCATCCGCAGTGTTGCGACATCCGGCGCTGCATTGATGCACCGCACACGCGCCACAAAGCTGGTCGGCTGCAGCGAACTGCTGTCGAGCACAATGAGCGTCGGAGAGTGCCCGCTGCCTGCTGCAACGATCGTTACCACACGCGATGGATCGAACGTCAACACGCGCTGGGTGCCACCGATGGTGATCGCGTGTGTTCCCGCTGGCAGAACCGTCGCCACAAGATTGGCTGGCGCCAGTCCCGTGCGTTGGACGATACCTTCGACGCTGCACGCTATCAGTTCTCGATCGGCGACAGCACTGATCATTTGCACGTAGGCACCCGGATCGAGCGGCACGATCGGACCACTCGGCACATCGTCTGCAATCGTGTACAGTTGCGTGTTGCCGGCAACGTCGTTTGCCACAACGAGCGTGTATTGCTGCGATGGTTGTGCGGTATCCACCGCCAGTGCGACGATTCGTTCGGGCACGCCGCCTCGCACGATCAGCGGCATTGTACCCGCGGGCAATCGTACCGCTTGGCTGAGTTCTCCGTCGCCGAGTGCGCTCGCCAAATTCTCGCCGTTGTGGTATCTGCCGCGTGCATCGAGCCGGGCACCCAAAAACGCCGTCACCGCGTTGCCCGAACCGGTCGCATTGAGAACGCGCCACTCGCTCGAATCCGCTGGTATCGCCGTTCGATCTTTGACGATCACCGCAAGTCGCGATGCCGGTGCACCGAAGTTGGGCGCATCGAGCACGACGACGGTGTACCGATAACCGACCTCCAACGAGATCGGCTGGGCGTCTTGCAGAATCCCGTTCGAGTAGAGAGCGATCGTATCGCTGAGGGCGTCGGTGCAAGCGGGAATCGCTCGGTAATCGCTGACGAGCTGTCCGCCTCCATTGCGAGCGACCACACCGACCGACGCGATGCGAATGCTGTCGAAACTATAGCGCGAAATGTTCACCCACCGAAGCTGGGCTGTGCGTTCGGTCAGCGGCACAGGAGCAAGCTCGACGAATGCGTTCGGCGTCGGATCGAGTTCGTCGAGCAAAAACACGCGCACATCGCTCGTACTGCCGGCGACGATGAGCGTCGCAAATCGCCGATCGCCGACCCTGCCACGAACGATCGCAACAGGCGTGGTACCGACGAGCACCGATACGACCACATCCCCAGCCGGTATATCGCGCGGCGTACCACTGCTGCGGAACGTTTGCCGGTCGAAGAGTTCTCCGCTGGGACACCCCAGCCGAAGCTCGACGGTTACGGTCGAATCCGGCAACGCACAGAGAAACCGAAGCTGCGCCCGTCCTGGCAGCGGCAACGGCGAAGGATTGGTCACCAGACGCACGAGCGTGTCGGCTCCGTTCTGCCGACCGCTACCGAGCGGCGACGGTAGCAACACCATCGTTTCGGTCGTTCGTTTGGTAAAGCGCGTTCGCGCGAGTGCATCCTTTGCGATGCGCCCGTTTGCGTCGAGCACGCGCACGTATGCCGAGTCCGACGGCGAGGCAACCAACGGGCTGGCGGACATCGGCGCAACCAGCGGAGTTCGCGACTCGGCGACGACAGCGTCGAGCTGGAGCGCATAGTGCTGCCCGTTCGACGCAAGATTGACCAACCGCACCATGATGCTGTCGGCATCCGGTGGCGGCGAGACCAAGTCCCACGACTCTTTTTCGCATCCGAGCAGCGTTGCAGCGAGCAACGTCGCGAGCGTTCGATGCACGATCGTCTTGGCTTTCATACGCATGCCATTGACGAACGAAGCGCCGCTTGCGCTTGCAGGGGGCGCTAATTTTGCGGTCGTTATCGTTTTCTGGCTGCATGGAAGAGAAAATTCGCGGTATCATCGAGCGTTTCCGGTCGGTCGAGGCATTGCTGAGCGATCCCGACGTGATCACCGATCAGCAGCGCTACCGTGCTGTCGGGCGCGAATACAAAACGCTCCAGCCGATCGCCGAGGAAGGTCAACACTACCTTCGACTGCTCGATCAACTGCAGCAAGCTCGCAGCCTGACGACCGATCCCGACGTCGAACCGGAGCTTCGCGAGCTTGCCTACGACGACATTCGCCGCCTCGAAGCTGAACTGGATCAATCCGAAGAGCGCTTGAAGGTTCTGCTTCTACCGAAAGACCCCACCGACGCGAAAAACTGCATCGTCGAAATCCGCGCGGGCACTGGTGGCGAAGAGGCTGCTCTCTTCGCGGGCGATCTGCTGCGCATGTACACACGGTTTGCCGAACGCAAAGGCTGGAACGTTGCGCTGCTCGATTACACCGAAAGCGACCTGGGCGGCTTCAAGGAAGTCTCGCTCGCCGTCGAAGGCGAGGGCGCCTATGGCATGCTCAAGTACGAAAGCGGCGTTCACCGCGTCCAGCGCGTGCCGGAAACCGAAGCCAGCGGACGCATCCATACTTCGGCTGCAACGGTGGCTGTTTTTCCCGAACTCGACGACGACATCGAAATCGAAATTCGTCCGGAAGACATCGAGCTGGAAACGTTCCGGTCCGGCGGCAAAGGCGGGCAGAACGTCAACAAAGTCGAAACTGCAGTTCGTCTCCGCCACATTCCCACCGGAGTCGTCGTCGCTTGTCAGCAAGAGCGCTCGCAACACGCTAACCGCGAACGCGCAATGAAAATGCTCAAAGCCAAGCTCTACCAGATGGAGCGCGAGCGGCAGGAGCAATCGCTATCGCAAGCACGTCGTCAGATGGTCAAAAGCGGCGACCGCTCGGACAAAATCCGCACGTACAACTTCCCGCAAAATCGCGTCACCGATCATCGGCTCGACGGCGAGGAAAAGAACTACGCGCTGCAGCAGATCATCGACGGCGAACTCGACCTGCTCATCGAACGTTTGCGACTGCACGAACAAGCCGAACTGTTGCACCAATCATCCGGGCAGACAGCATCATGAGCAATACGGCGAAGCGTCCGGTTATCTTCAGCGGCATTCAACCTTCCGGCGATCTCACACTCGGTCACATTGCAGGCGCGCTTCGCAACTGGGTCGCGCTCCAGCACGATTACGACTGCTACTTCTGCGTGGTGGATTTGCACGCGATCACCGTGCGGCAACAGCCGGCGAAACTGCGCCGATGGACACTCGATTGCGCCGCGATGTACTTGGCTGCCGGCATCGAGCCGACCAGTGCGACCATCTTCGTGCAATCGCACGTTCCCGCTCATGCCGAGCTGGCATGGGTTCTGAGCACGTTCACCGGCTTCGGCGAAGCCAGCCGCATGACACAGTTCAAAGAGAAATCCGAGCAGCATGCACAGAACGTCAACGTCGGTTTGTTCGCCTACCCCATTTTGATGGCTGCCGACATTCTGCTGTATCAAACCGATCTCGTGCCGGTCGGCGAGGACCAAAAACAGCACTTGGAACTGACGCGCGATCTTGCGCAGCGCTTCAACAACGCGTACTCGCCGACGTTCACTGTGCCCGAACCGTACATTCCCCGCTACGGCGCGCGGCTGATGAGTTTGCAAGACCCGCGCAAAAAAATGTCCAAGTCCGATCCGAACCACAATGCGACGATTTTCCTCGTCGACGACAACGACGCCATCCGACGGAAAATCCAGCGCGCAGTGACCGATTCGGGCACGACGATCGAGTACGACCCAGAGCGGCGCCCCGGTATATCGAACCTCGTGGAGATGTATCACTTGGCAACCGACGAGCCGATCGAAGCGATCGTCGAGCGTTTTCGGGATGCTTCGTATGCGGCATTCAAAGCAGCCGTCGCCGATGCGCTCGTCGCGTACATCGAGCCAGTGCGCACGCGGTTTCTGGAAATTCGCGCCGACGAAGGTCATCTGGCATCGCTCCTTGTCGCCGGCGCCGAACGCGCTGCTCGCGTCGCAGAGCGCACCTTGCGCAAGGTGTATCGCAAGGTCGGTTTCTGGTCGCCGAAAGATTGACCGATGTCGTCCCACCCGACAGCACTTTCCACGACACGGCGCATCCGATGGATCGTCGTCGGTACTGTTGCCCTGCTATCGGCTGCAGTGCTCGTTGCACTGCCGATGTACCACGACCACGCCATCTATTGGCGCGGCGGGGAGCTGCTATCGAGCGGCGGCAAGCTGGCTGACGATTACCTGGTCAAGCAGCCGGCGATCTACATGCTGTTTGCCGCAGCACGAGCGCTTTTCGGCGAGCATGAATGGAGCTATCGGCTGCTCGATGCCATCGTGCAAATCGCGACGGCAGCAGTGCTCGCACGCATCGGCAGTCGGTTCGGCGACAGCGATCTCGGTGCAGTCGCTGCAGCCATCTATCTGGTTGCGTACAGCGCCAGTGGCTACGTCCTCGCAGCGCATCCGGAATCGTACATCGGCATCGTCGTCGGACCGCTGGCACTGTTGCATGCAACCGATGGCACACGCCGGTGGCACTGGTTCGCCGAAGGCATACTGCTGACAGCATTGGTCTGGCTGAAGGTCACGTTCGGACTCGTTGCAGTGGCGTTGCTCGCATACGACATCGTCGAACGCCGGTGGAACGGAAATCGGTGGATCGCCATTGCTGCAGGTGCAATCGTCGCAAATGCGATCGGACTTGCGCTCATCTACGACCGCATCGAATGGTCGAGCCTTCCGGCAGCGATCGAGTACGTGCACTTCTACGGCAGCTTGCCACCGCTCGGTTCAGCGGCACTCATTGCTGCATGGCACAACGTGATTCGCTCGGTAGCTGAGCATTACACGATCGCACTTGCGACATTTGCGCTCTACGGTTGGCTCGGCGTCGCCCGCCATCGCGATCGGATCGTCGCCGTGTGGATTGCGGTGTCGTTGGCACTGGCAGTGAGTATCGTCGTCGAACGGAAGTTCGGCGTCGTGCACCTGTGGCGCATGCTCCCGATGCTGGCAATCCCGATGGCTGAAGGCGCGATCGAGCTGTGGCACAAGCTCGCTGCTTTCTGGTCGAGCAACCGTCATGTGCGGCGATGGGCGGTTGCAGTTCCCGTCGTCGCAGCACTTGTGTTTCTACAGCGCTACAATGCTGCGTTCCAGCGGCACGCGCACAACGTGCTCCACCGTGAAACGCTCTGGCAAATCGCCGGTACCATCGCAAGCAATCGGCGACCGAACGAGCGCGTGCTGGTGCTTTCGGCGTGCATGAGTCAGTTGTACGTGTTTCTCCGCGAGCCACACTGGCAGCATTTTTCGACGACGCTGCCTGTCCTTGCCACTTGTGTTCCCTCTCGGTGGCGAGCGTTGTTGGAACAGGACATGCGCTCTGCCGATTGGCTCGTCGTCGGCACGCTCGATCGTGCCGAGTGGCTCTTCGGTCACGACCGCAGTTCCCTGGAAGCGCTCCGCAGCGATTCGACGCTCTCGCACTATCTCGACGATCGCTTCGTGCCGGTGATGCTGACCGATATTGCGATCGTTTTCCATCGAAAGCAGTACGATGTCTCACACATGTCGAGGTCACGATGAAACTGGCTTGTTATCGCTCGTGCAAAGAGAATCGTTTCGCACTGGTTGTCGGCGATCGTTTGCTCGATTTGGCTGATGCCCATGCAATCGCGCGTCGTGCGGGTGTGCGGCTGTCGCTCGGGGCGATGCCCAGCGATCCGATCGCGTTTCTGCGTCTCGGCGATGCAGCGATGGACGATGCTCGCACGCTCGTCGAGCAGGCGGCATCGCTCGACTTTTCCGAGGCGTCGCTGGCACTGAGCGATGCCGAACTGACTGCCCCGATACCGCATCCCAGCTCGCTCCGCGACGGCTACGCGTTTCGGCAACACGTCGAAGCAGCTCGTCGCAATCGCGGACTGCCGATGATTCCCGAATTCGACGAGATTCCGATTTTCTACTTCTCCAATCACCACGCCGTCACCGGTCCGGGCGATGTGCACGTTCTGTGGCGTCACTGCGAGCAACTCGACTTCGAACTCGAATGCGCTGTCGTCATCGGCAAAGAAGGACGCAACATTCCAGCAGAACGCGCCGACGAGTTCATCGCCGGCTACATGGTCATGAACGATTGGAGTGCACGGGCGCTCCAGATGCAGGAAATGAAGCTGAACTTGGGACCAGCCAAGGGCAAGGATTTCGCCACGTCGCTCGGTCCGTTTCTGGTGACGCGCGATGAACTGGCATCGCGACGAATCGAATCGCCCTTCGGCGAACGCTACGATCTTGCGATGATCGCACGCATCAACGGCGAAGAAGTCTCCCGAGGCAATCTTCGTGACATGCACTGGACGTTCGCACAGATCATCGAGCGTGCCAGCTATGGCGTGACGCTCTATCCCGGCGACGTGATCGGATCGGGAACGTGCGGAACGGGATGCTTGCTCGAACTCAACGGCAGCAAGGTCTTCGATCCCCCACGGTGGCTTGCTCCGGGCGACGTAGTCGAGTGCGAAATCGAACTGCTCGGTACGCTGAAAAACAGAATCGTGCTCGATGCCGACTAATTGGGGATCAGCACCGCTGCCGTCGCGATCGGATCGCCGATGACGACGCGCACAAAATACACCCCGGCGGCAAGGTGACCGGCATCCACCTCACCGTAGAACGAGCGCTGACCGTAGCGACGTAGCGTAGCCTGTGCGACGAGCTGACCGAGCGCAGAGTACACTTCCGCCGTCGCATGGACGCCCGGCGGCGCAGCATCGTAGTCGGCAACGATCTGCAGTAGTCGTGGCAAGGGTTGCACGACGGTGAGTCGCTCGCGCTGAATCGGCGGAAGCGGTTCGTCGCTCGACAGGTCCAGCGCGTACAATCCTGCATCGCTGGCAAAATAGAGGCGCTGTTGGCTGCCGTCTTCCAGGTAGCGGAAGGCGAACGCATTGCCCGGGAGATCGCCGACCCAGGGAATTGCAGCATCGTGCATTTGCCAGGTGCGCCCTTCGTCGATGCTGCGTCGCACGATTCGTGCACCCGGAACGACGGTGTCTGCATCGAAGAACTCGGTGAATCCGCCGACGACGAGTTCATCGCGATCGCCTCGGCTGCGAACGCCGATCGCCCAGAGCGACGTATCGGGAAACGCCATCGGATGCCATGTCCAGCCCCCGTCGGTTGTGCGCCAGAGTCCGCCGTTGGGACGGAGTTGCCAGAAAAAGTACGTCATCACTGCATAGCCGACGTTCGGTCGGAGCGAGCTGAATCGGATTTGGGGAATCTCGGTGTCGCGAAGCGAGCTTTGGTAGAAGCCCTGCACCAGGCGCCACGTTCGACCGCTGTCGTCGGAACGGTAGATGGCGCTTCCCTGACAGCCGGCGTATAGAATGCCCGTCGAATCAGGACGAAGCGCAATGCAACAGAGCCGCGGCGGAACCGGATTCGGCAGCGACGAATCCGGTGGAATTTGTCCCATCGCTCGCCAGGTGCGTCCGCGATCGGTGCTGCGGAATACTGTTGACGTCAGGAACTCCGCCGCATAGAGCACTTGCGGATTGTTCGGATCGATGACGACCGCTTCACCGGAAAAGACGTAGTTCTGCGTTCCTGACAGCACGCTTTCCCACGTCGTGCCGTTGTCGGTCGAGCGTCGCAGCGTGCCGAAACGAATACCGCCGATGAACACGACGTTCGTGTCGATCGGGTGAACGAGCACGTTCGTCAGTTGAGTCGTTGCCGTGCGGAATTCGATCACGAGCGTATCCCAGGTGCGACCGCCGTCGTAGCTGCGATAGAAGAGCCTTCCTTCACCGCCGACGTAGATCGTGCGCGGATTTTTCGGGTTGATTGCGATGCCATAGCTCGGCGCATCGAGCAGCCGCTGCCACTGCTGTGCCGAAGCGAGCGACAACACAAAAGCAAGCACGAACGCACAGCGAGCGATCATCGGTACACCATCTGCGACGAAAGGACAAGCGCATGCAATGTCCGGAGCACTTCGCTGCCATACGGCGATTCGACAGCGGCGAGGATGGATTCTTCGGTGCTCCCGACTACCGTGACCGCACAACCGACACTTCGCGCTGCCGCGGCAAGCTGCTCCAAACCGACGCCGCTGCGATGAACACCGGCACCGACACAGCACAAGAGCGAAATCGAGCGGTCGCCAGCGCTCGGCATTGCTGCGACAATGGAGCGACCGCTCCGCAGCACGACACTGGCAAGGACGTCTTCCGGTGGCACGTTGTCTTCGGGTCGGCAAAGCGTCGCTTCGAGCATTGCAATCGCGCGAATGCCTTCGATCGGCTCCGCCAGTGAACCAACGATTCGAGTACCGGGATGCTCCGGATCGAACGTATTGCGCACGACGACAGGGATGCCGTGCTCGATCGCAGGTCGAATCGTCAGAGGATGAAGCACCTTTGCGCCGTATGCCGACAGCGCTGCGACTTCGCCGAGCGTCATTTCGGGCAGGCTCACAGCATCCGGGACGATACGCGGATCGGCAGTGTAGATGCCTGAAACGTCCGTCCAAATTTCGACGCGTTCGGCACCGAGACACGCACCGAATATCGCAGCAGAGTAGTCGGAACCGCCGCGTCCGAGGGTCGTGGTCAGTCCGCCCGAAGTGCTGCCGATGAAGCCTTGCGTGACGACAATCCGGCATCGCTCGAAAGTCGGTAGCAGATGCTGCTCGATGGATTCTCTGGTGCGTTGCCACTCGACCGTCGCCGCGGTGAATCGTGCATCGGTTTTGATCGCCCGACGAGCATCGAACCATGCGACGCGCTCGCCCATTCGTTCGAGCAACGCTGCCAGAATTCGCGAACTGAGCAATTCACCGAACGCTGCCGTGTGATCGAGCATTCGCGGCGTGCACTCGCCCAGCAGCGCGATTCCCATCAGGTAGCGACGAAGTTCATCGAGGAGAGATTCGACGGGGCTGCTATCGGACAGCTCCAGTTGGAGCATGGTATCTCGATGGCGTTCGGCGATCTGAAGCCACAAGGTTTCCCAGTGGTGACCGCCAGCAGCAGAACGAGCACATTCGAGCAGCGCATCGGTCACACCGCGGAATGCAGAAACGACCACGAGAACCGGTTGCGATGCCGCTGCACGAACTACCGACGCCACACGACACAACGGCTGCATCCCGGCGACCGACGTACCACCGAATTTGACGACCAGCATCGCCGACGAAGATTGTGAGGTCGTCGCAAATATAGCTCGGCTTTTCGAGCGATACCGAATGCATCGCAGCAGTGCTGTATATTTGGCTCGCTACCAATTTCGATACCATGCTGCTCGATGGTACAAACCGAACCGCTCTGGATGTGGCTGATTTTCAGCGCACTCATCGTCTTTTTTCTGTGGGTAGATTTGGCGCTCTTCAATCGTCGCCCGCATGCGATCAGCACCCGCGAATCCCTCCTCTGGACAGGGGTGTGGACGGCTCTCGCGCTCGGTTTCAGCGTGTTTCTCTATGCCTACTACGGTTTTTCGAAACTCGGCGAAAACAAAGCGCTCGAATTTCTGACGGGCTTCGTCGTCGAAAAATCGCTCAGTGTGGACAATCTTTTTGTGATGCTGCTTATCTTCCAGTATTTCCGCGTCGAGCAGCAGTATCAGCATCGCGTGTTGTTTTGGGGAATTTTCGGTGCGCTTGCGATGCGATTGGGATTGATTCTGCTCGGTGTCAATCTCATCGCGCGCTTTCATGTGTTGGTGTACGTGTTCGGTGCATTTTTGATCGTGACGGCACTTCGCGTCGGGTTCGGCGCCGAGCGTGACATCCATCCCGATCGCAACATTTTCGTTCGGCTCTTTCGGCGCTTCTTTCCCGTAACGGCTGAGTATCACCACCACCACTTTTTCGTCCGCGACAACCGACAGTGGTTCGCGACACCTCTTTTTGTCGTCCTGTTGGTCATCGAAGCGACCGATCTTGTTTTCGCAGTGGATTCGATTCCGGCGATCCTGGCGATTTCCAAAGACCCCTTCGTGGTGTACACCTCGAATGCATTCGCGATACTGGGATTGCGCTCGCTTTTTTTCGCGCTCTCGAATATCCTCAGCATGATTGTGTACTTGCGTTATGGACTGGCAGCGATTCTGGCGTTCGTCGGTTTCAAGATGCTTTCGAGCAATCACCTCAACATTTCGACCGGCTTTTCATTGGTGGTCGTGACGTCGATTCTGGCAGTGACGGTCGCGCTCTCGCTCCTGCATGCGCGCTTGCGGCGCACGCCCAATCGCGCGCCCGTCGAAGCCGGCAACGAGCTCACCGAATGAGTCCTTCGAACGGACGAAGAAACGTTTCGAACACGTACGCAGCAATGGGACGCTCTTCGACGAGCACGATGAGTTTGCCGTCCATCCCATCTTGCAATGTTCCCGCAAAACGGCTCGACGGCTCGATGTCGGCTTCGAGGATGTAGCGATGTCGTTCACCAGGCGAAAGGCTCACCGAGCGCACACGACCGCGCAGCACCCCCCATCGTAGGGGTGGAAACGACGAGAGCTGGATGACGACCGGCAATCCTGCGCGGACAGAGCCGATGTCTTTCGGTTCGACTTCAGCCGTTGCGGTGAATGCAGTCGGCGGTTGGCTGAGTTTGAGGAGAATCGCACCGGCGGGCACTTGCCGTTCGGCATCGCTGACGTAGCTGACGATGAGCCCATCGGCAGGCGCTTTGATGACGATGGCACCGCTGTCGAGATCGAATTCGCCGTAGAGCGAGCGGAGTCGCTGATACGCTGCTTGCCGCGCGGCACGCAGTTGTGCACGGCGATTCTGAAGTTCGAGCGTCAGCTTTTCCTCCGATTGTCCGGTGATGCTTCGTTCGAGCGATAGCTCCCGGGCTTGCGATTCGAGCTGCGCTATATCGCGGCGATACTGCTCGCGTGCACGGTTGAGCGCTTCGTCGGCGCTGGCTTTCTGAACTTCGGCTTGTTGTACCTCTGCTTCGGAGACATATCCGCTGGCTCGCAGTTTCTTGAGCTGTTCGAGCTGTTCGCGTGCATTGCGTGCTGCGATTTCGAGCTTGCGAATCTCGGCTTGCTGTGTCGCCAGTGCAAAGCGTCGCGCTTGTTGGGTCCGTTCGAGCTGGCTGATCACCTTTTGCTGTTGCAAGCGCAGACCCGCTCGCGTTTTCGCATGAACGGGCAGCTCGGTGGTTTCGAAAACTTCTTCTTGCAGCCGTGCGAGAGTGTACTCCATCACCAGTGCTGCGATTTGCGGTGAGCTGATCCGAACGAGTGGCATTCCTTGTCGAACCTGCTCTCCGGTGCGAACATAGTACTGCTCGACGAAAACATCTTCGGCGAAGCGATAGACACGTTCGCTGCCGTTGCCCTTGAGGACGCACTGCAATTCGACCTGGCGAGGGACGCGCAGCACGACTCCCGCTGCTGCGAGCGCAACGATTCCGAACGCGACGCTGTAGAGCGCAATTCGCAACGCGCGCGGGCGGGATGATGTCAACACGAAATCGCGTTCGTCGCCGGATGGATCGCTGGTGTACATCGTCATCGGTCGAATCGAGGACGATGCAAAAATGCACATCCTTACTGGTTGCAGCGTCACGACGACGCATAAAAAAGCGCCCGTCGCTCCAAATGGCGGCGGGCGCTATTGCGGCATCATCAATGCTGAACGACGAACCGCTGCATACGGACGAAGTATTCGCCTTCGACGACGAGAACGTACACACCGGAAGGCAGCGATGTCAAGTCGAGCGACAGCTCGCGGCGTTCACCGCGCTGGAGTACACCGTCGAAGACGGTAGCTATCTGGCGACCGTCGAGAGCGACGATCGTAGCACGGACGTGTTGGTGTTTGCTCACGTGAAGCATCGCACTTGCGCTGTGCTCGGCAGGATTGGGCGACACATCGCCGAGCGTCGCTTCGTCCTCGATCGCCGGCGGAAGCCCGGCGATCGGCTCGTCGTCGGTCGCATCTTTCGAGAGCGTACCGATCGGGTTGTTACCGAGACAGGTCATGCCGTACTTGTACTTGAGCACGCACCATACTTGATCGCGGAGTGTCGCATCGGAGGTGTTGTAGAGAAGCACTTCGGCGATCTTGGTGTTGTCGCACAAGTACTGATTCGTCTCGTTGACTGAAGCGAAATCGTGGAAGCGTGTGTTGCCCACTTTACCGCCGATGCTGACGGCATCTCCCGAATACGACATGCTCGTGCCGGGCGTCCCCGACGGTGTGTACACATTGCCGTTGATCGAGAACCGCAGCCGATTCGACGACGAGGCGTTGCCGTTGTACACCAGTTGCAGGATGTAGTTCGTGCCAGGCTGCACGGTGAATCCGGTGCTTTGGAAGACTGCCCATTTGTTCGTGCAACTGCCGCTGCAATTCTGGTTGTTCCATGCACCGTAATACACCTGGCGATTGATCAAGTAAATCGCGAAGCCGTGATTTTCGTCGCCTTGCTTGTAGATGACCATGCGGTTGTTGCTCAAGCTCGACGACGTTGGGCGATAGACGATAAAGAGCGTTTTCTGTGTCCCGCCGCTGATACCACTGCCGGTGTTGACCTGCACTTGTACGGGTTGATCGTTGCCGTCCCAGTAAATCGCGCCGTGACCGTTCAGTGCCGAATAGTTCGGATAATGCTTCGGTCGGTTCGCATCGGAGCTGGCGTTGACCGAGCCATCGGGATAATTCGAACCATCACCGGCATAGTTCGGCCACCCGAGCACGTAGCCATTCGAGTTGGTCGTCACAGTGTCACCGGTAAAGCCCATGACGAAGTACGATGTGGGTATCCCCAATGGTGTGACGGTAATGCTCGATGAACCGCTGATCGAGCCAGCGCAGCCGTTGCAGTTCTGGACTGAGATGACGGTGAAGGTCGTCGGCTGCGTGATCGTGTACGTCAAGATGTACGGATTGCTGGAAGTTTGAACGGTGACATTCGAGCCGTTGTTGATTTTGTACGTCAGATGCCACGGACCGCAGCCAGCGAACGTAAAGTACACGGCGATCTGCGTACCGGGACAGACGCTGGTCTGCGATGTGCTGATCGAAACGGTCGGTGAAGACACGACGGTAACGCAGATAGCATTCGAGAACTTCTCGCACCCGCCTGCATCGGTGACTTTGACGGTGTAATTCCGCGTGCCAGTTTGGCTAGTCGGGATAACATACGTGGAATCGGTTGCACCGCTGATCGGCGAGCCATCCACGTACCACTGATACGAAACGATGCCACTTGTCGGCTGGACGACGTAGAGGGTGCCACCCTGCTGGTTCTGGCAATAGGTGACGGTCGTCGAAGAAGTGCCTTGAATGGCGATCGTGACATTCCCGATCCAGGTTACAGTAACCGTGACATCGTTCGATGTTGCTGTGCAACCACCACATGAAACCACGACGCTGTACTGGTAGGTACCGGCAGCGAGTCCGGCTGGAACAGTGTAGGTCGATTGCGTTGCACCGCTGATGTTCGAGCCGTTGCGTCGCCATTGATACGTCGCACCAGTGCAACCGACGACAGATGCAACGAGCGTCGGGCGATTCGTCGCTGTCGAGCAAATCGTAACGCTTGTGCCACCATCCTGCACCGAAGCACTGACGCTGATCGAGTTGACCGTCACGGTCGTCGATACGTTCGTCGGTGTGATCGTGCAACCGCCTGCGGTTACTGAAACGACCGAGTAAGCCGTCGTCACTGTCGGCGAGACGCTTATAGTGTATGTCGAGCCGTTGATGTTATTGACGGTGTACTGCTGCGGTGAACCGCTCGTCGGTGTCGCTTTGTAGGTCAAACTCCATCCGGTTGTATTTCCACTTGTCAGCGTAAAGGTCAACGTTGCAGAACCACCCGCACAAATCGTCGTTCCACCCGTGAGTGTAATCGTCGGCGACGGATTGACCGTAACAGTGACGCTGTTCGACGTCACGCTGCACGAGCCGCACGTCACAACAAGCGTGTACGTGTACGTCCCAGCACTCAAACCCGTCGGCACGGTGTACGTCGAACCAGTCGCGCCGCTGATCGCGTTGCCGTTGAGCTGCCACTGATACGTCACCGTGCCACTGCAACCACTGACACTGCTACTGAGCGTCGGTCCGCTCGAATAACCGCTGCACAGCGTCGTCGAACCGCTCGCACTGATCGTCACAGTCGGTGACTGGTTGACCGTGACGGTGATGCTGTTCGATGTCGCACTGCACCCACCGCACGTCACAACGAGTGTGTACGTGTACGAGCCTGCGCTCAAACCCGTCGGCACAGTGTACGTCGCCGATGTCGCGCCACTGATCGCGTTGCCGTTGAGCTGCCACTGATACGTCACGCTGCCGCTGCAACCGCTGACGCTACTGCTGAGCGTCGGTCCGCTCGTGTATCCAGTGCACAGCGTCGTCGTTCCGCTCGCGCTAATATTGACTTGTGGTGTCTGATGAATCGTCACAGCTATCGGATTCGACATCACAGAACATCCACCGCAGGTAACTTCGACTGAATAGGTGTACGTCCCTGATGTCAACCCTGTTGGTATCGTGTAGTTCGAACTGGTCGCCCCTGCGATTGCATTTCCACCCAGGTACCATTGATACTGCGGTGTACCTGCACAATGATTGCATGCTGCAGCCAACGTTGTACCCATCGCATACCCTTCGCATAGATTCGTCGAACCCTGTGCAGCAATCGTTACTGACGGTGTTTGATTGACCGTAACCGATAGCGCGTTCGACGTCGCGCTGCACGTGCCGCACATGACAACTACTGCATACGAATACGCACCAGCAGCCAATCCAGTCGGCACAGAATAGCTGCTTCCAGTTGCTCCGATGATCGGGGTGCCATTGACGTACCACTGATACGCCGCACTCCCGCTGCAACTGGTCACACTCGACTGCAACACCGGTCCGCTCGAATACCCAGTGCACAGCGTTGTCGAACCACTTGCACTGATTGTCACGCCTGGCGATTGATTGATCGTGATCGGGAAAGCGCTCGACATAGCACTACAAGAGCCGCATGTCGCTTGCACTGTGTAGGCATACGTCCCCGCTGGCATCCCACTCGGTATAGTGTACACTGCCGACGTTGCTCCGCTGATCGGACTTCCATTGAGCATCCACTGATATTGTGGTGTCAACGAGCAATTGCCCACATTGGCTGTCAGTGTCGTCGTGGTGCTGTAGCCAGTACACAGAGTGGTCGGACCGCTGCTCGCAATCGAAACAGTCGGTGTGTTGCCGATCAAAACATGAACTGTGTTCGAATATCCGCTGCAGCCGCTGGTACATGTCGCCACAAGTGTATAACTGTACAACCCTGCAGATAAGCCCGTCGGCACGGTGTAGGTCGAGCCAGTCGCGCCGACGATAGCTGTGCTGTTGACGTACCACTGATACACCACCGAACCGGAACAATTGCTCACGCTCGACACGAGCGTCGGTCCGCTTGCATAGCCTGTGCAAAGCGACGTCGAACCGCTCGCGCTGATCGTCACCGTCGGCGACTGCGTCACGGTAAACGAAATCGCACCGGAGTTGACCGTACACGAGCCGCAGGTCACCGCAACGTTGTATGTGTACGTACCGGGTGCCAGTCCTGTCGGAACCGAGTAATACGCTGTTGTCGCACCTGCGATCGGATTGCCATCCAGCATCCATTGATACGTCGGGGTTCCGACACACGACGAAACATACGCTGCCATCACCGGCGAAACGGTGTATCCCGTGCAGAGCGAGGTCGAACCGTACAGCGTCACGTTGACGCTCGGCGCTTGGTTGACGACGACATTCGTCACGTTCGACATTGCCGTGCACGTGCCGCACGTGACGGCAACCGCATACGAATACGATCCCGGATTCAATCCGAGCGGCACTTGGTATGTCGAGCCGGTAGCACCGGCTATTGCTGTGTTGTTGAGGTACCATTGATAGCTCGGTGTACCGGTACAATTGCTTACCGATGCCGCCAGCGTCGGTGCGGTCGTGTATCCTGTGCAGAGCGACGTCGAACTCGACGAGAGCACCGTCACGCTTGGTGATTGTGCAATGCTGACAACGATCGCATTCGAGATCGTCGTGCAGCTTCCGCACGTGATTTGGAGCGTGTACGTGTAGCTCCCTGGCGCAAGTCCTGTCGGTACCGAATACGTCAAGCCAGTTGCGCCGCTGATCGGATTGCCATCGAGCATCCACTGGTAGCTCGGCGTGCCCAGACACATGACGTTCGACTGCAACAGAGGACCAGCGCTGTACCCCGTGCAAAGCTGCGTCGGTTGGTAGGTCGCAATCGTTACCGTTGCCGATGGATTGACCGTTACCGTCACCGATGCTGTCGCCGAGCAATTTCCACACGTTGCAACGACTGCATACACGTAACTCCCCGCCGAAAGTCCGGTCGGAACAGCAAAGCTCGCATTGGTTGCACCGGTGATAATCTGACCATCGCGATACCACTGATAGGTCGGCGTGCCGCTGCAATTGGTCACCGACGCCGTCAACACTGGACCTTGCGCATATCCCGTGCACAGCGTCGTCGAGCTCGATGCAGTGATCTGCACGCTCGGCGATTGTTCGACCGTTACAACGAGCGTATTCGACGTCGTGCTGCACCCGCTGCATGTGACGACCGCGGTGTAATTCCACGTACCGACTCCGAGCGAGGATGGTACGCTGTACGTCGAGTTCGTCGCCCCAGCGATCGGCGAGCCATTCAGGTGCCATTGGTACGCAGGCGTACTTGTGCAATTCGACACGCTCGCGCTCAACGTCGGGAAATTCGGCGCTGCTGAACACACCGTCGTCGAAGTTCCCACGCCGACGATCGTCGCCGTCACGTTCGGTGAGATGCCGACATTCACTGTGATGCTGTTCGACGTCCCGCTACACGAGCCGCACGTTGCGACGAGTGTGAACACGTGGCTGCCGACGCCCAGACCGAGCGGCACTTGATAGGTGTTGCTCGTTGCGCCGACGATCGGCGATCCGTTGCGGTACCACTGATAGGTCGTCGTCCCCGTACAGCCTGCGACAGTCGACGTCAGAAGCGGTGCCGACGTGTACCCGTTGCAAAGAGACGTCGTGCTACTGGCTGCGATGCTGACGGTCGGCGCGCTGAGCACTGTGATGGTTATCGTGTTCGATGTCGTGCTGCACGAGCCGCACGATGCTTGCAACCGGTACACGTAACTGCCGGGCATCAGCCCCGACGGCACGGGATACGTCGCGTTGGTTGCGCCTGCAATCGGAGAGCCGTTGAGCAGCCACTGATAGGTGAGTGTTCCGTTGCAATTGCCGATACTGGCGCTGAGAACGGGAGCGGTCGAGTAACCGCTGCAGAGCGTCGTCGAAGCGTTGTTCATGCATCCGATCGTAATCGTCGGAGATTGCTGGACCGTAACAGTGATCGTGTTCGACGTCCCCGTGCATGTGTTCGAACTGGACCCGACGACGTAGAACGTGTACGTCCCCGCCGATAGCGACGACGGCACCGTATAGGTCGCTTGATTGGCGCCGTAGATCGCCACACCATTCATGTACCACTGGTAGCTCATCATGCCCGGTGTTGCACTGAGGACGGGTGTCGTCGAAGCACCCTCGCAGAAGGTCGCCGGATTCATCGAGGATGTTGCCGTCACGGTTGGCGTTTGCAATACCATGATCAATTGCGGCGGGGACATCGCCGAGCAACCTAAGCTGTTCGTCACAGCGACCGAGTACGCATAGATACCCACACCGAGCGTCGTCGGAACGCTGTACACAAAGTTGGTCGCTCCGGGAATGGGTGTACCGTTGAGATACCATTGATAGCTCGAAAAGCCCATCTGCGTGCCGAGTACTGTCGAGATCGGCGATCCGACGCACCATGTTGCGGCACCGGTCAAAATCGAGATCGTCGGCGATGGAGCAGGCAGAACCGTCACTGCCATACCCGCAGTCGAAGTGCCCGTGCAGCCGCTTGCATCGGTCACCTTCACCGTGAACAGATGAATGCCCGCCGATAGCGACGATGGTACCGTGTAACTTTGAGATGTCGCACCGGGAATATCGGCGCCGTTGTGTTGCCACTGGTATTGTGAGAACGTCTGCGTTGTAAGCGTGACCGTCGTGGCAGCACCTTGGCAGAACGTCGTCGTTCCGCTTTGCACCGTAATCGAAGGATTCGGTGGCGCCGATACCGTCACACCGATCGGAGAAGAAACCACCGCGCAACTGCCGCAACTCACCTCGACAGTGATCGCATACGTACCGACCGGCAAGCCACTCAGCAGCGTGTACATTGCACCGGTCGCACCGGAAATCGGAAAGCCGTTCAACCGCCATTGATACGAAACGCTACCACTGCAACCGGTCACGCTCACTGCAAACAACGGCGCCGAAGAATAACCCACACACAACGAGGTCGTACCGAAAACGCCTACAGTGACAGCCGGCGTTTGCTGTACGGTCACCGTCACGCTGTTCGACGTCGCACTGCACGTGCCGCACGTCACAACAAGCGTGTACGTGTACGTCCCAGCGCTCAAGCCCGTCGGCACGGTGTACGTCGAGCCGGTCGCGCCGCTGATCGCGTTGCCGTTGAGCTGCCACTGATACGTCACCGTACCACTGCATCCACTGATACTGCTGCTGAGCGTCGGTCCGCTCGAATAACCGCTGCACAGCGTCGTCGAGCTACTTGCGCTAATCGTCACGCTCGGCGTTTGACTTACCGTCACCGTCACGCTGTTCGACGTCACGCTGCACGTGCCGCACGTCACAACGAGCGTGTACGTGTACGTCCCAGCACCGAGTCCAGCCGGCACCGTGTACGTCGCCGATGTCGCGCCGCTGATCGCGTTGCCGTACAGCCGCCACGGATACGTCACGCTGCCGCTGCAACCACTGACACTGCTGCTGAGCGTCGGTCCGCTCGAATAACCCGCGCACAGCGCCGTCGAACCCGACGCAGCGATGGAGATACTCGGAGCCGATACCACACTGACAGTGATCGGTGCAGAGGTTGCCGTGCACCCCAGCGAGTTCGTCGCACGCAGTGCATACGTGTACGTACCGACACTCAGTCCGAGCGGCACTGTATAGGTCGAGGCTGTCGCTCCTGGAATCGGCACGCCCCCGAGCAACCATTGGAAACTCACATTGCCACTGCTGGAGCCTACGAGAGTTACCGACGATGAATAGCCTGCACACAACGTCGCTGAACTGCCACCGCCTTGTACCGATGCTGTCACCTGCGGCGCCGCATTGACGACGACGCTGAGAACACCGCTGGGATCCGACTCGCAGCCTGTCTGATTGTTCACAGCAACGACGCGGAATTGATGCGGCGACCCGCTCGCAGTCAGTCCATTGATTGGAATCGTGACAATGCCCGACTGACCGCTCACTGTAGTGACGAGTGTATTCGTCCCGACGCGAAATACTCGGTAGGTCACGTTCGGATCGCCATTGGCGATGATAGCATAGGCTGTGATACCGCCTGGTGCATCACAGTACACTTGCGTTGTCGTTCCTGTCGCAAGCTGTGGCGTTGCCGGACGATTGGCGACCGTGATCGTTACCGACGAGGTGGATTGAATCCGGCAGTTGTTGTTGTTCGGATTGATCGCAACGACCGTGATCGTCCGCGTACCGAAACCCAGCCCCGGCGATGCTGGGGTGACCGGAACGTTCGAAATATCGAGCGTGCCGGTGGTCTGGGCAAGCACCGAAAAGACCGCCGTATTCCCATCGAGCACCTGATAGACGTAGCCTGCAACGGCGTTCTGAACAACGACGCGAGCTGTCCCGCCTGGGCTGCAGGCGAACGGCTCAGGAGCGCTGATCTGTGGTGCAGGCGGCAAACCGTACACGTAGAACGTCGCTCCATCGAGCGGACCATTGGCGGTTTCCGCATAGCACTGCGAATTCTGCACCGATGCCGCCCGCACAGAAAACGTCTTTACCCCGCTCGTCGGGAAAAGCGACGCCGGCAGCACGAATTGGATTTGCCCACCGTTGCCTTGTGTCGGTCCGGCAACGACTGTGTTGCCATCGCGCACTGTGTACACCGCCTGCGGATCCGTACCGACGACGACGATTACGCCGGGATCGCCATAGCACAGAATCTGATTGAGCGACGATAGTGCCAGTGTCGGCGTCGCTGGTGTGTACACCGTCAGCGTTACGTTCCCCATCACGATAGTGCACGTGTCGAGCGTCGCTTGCACGCTGAACGTGTACGTACCGTTCTGCAATCCCGACGTGATCGTGAAACGACGCCGACCATTGACGACGCTTTGCGTAACGCCAGCGAGCGGTGTCCCATTCGATAGCAGCGTGTAGGTAACGTTGGCTTGATTGCCGTTGAGTTCGAGGACGATCGGCTCGAACTGGCAGGGTTGGCTCGTCAGTGCACTGAGTGTTAACGTCGTCGGACAACTGTGCGCGGTCGTGAGCACCAACCCCACAGTACCCACAACCAGCACAACCAGGCGCAACCAGTTCATAGCAGCCGAACTCCGTGTGTGAAACTGTTTCGTCGCAGCAACCGAAGGCAGAAAAAACGAACACATTGACGTCGGATTGATTCCGACAGCGCAACGGTGCAGGAGCAATGCGACTCGGCACTCCGCTGCACTGTGTCAAAAATCGTTGGCAAGGGGCAATCGGCTCAATACGTACTTTCCCGTAATTTCCCTTGCGTGCTACTATCTTCGCTGCGCGGAAAGAGTTATTCACATTTTCGGGAGCGGGCTATGCTACACCAACCGACGTCGTTCGAATCGCTCTTGATTGCATGCGAGGAGCTGTTGCCGCGTTTGCAGTCTCGGTTCGATCGCTATCAGCGCGAAAATTTTCCCGAACGCGTGCCGGAATTTTTCTGTCTCGAACTCTGCGGCGAAGCGGGAGAACTCGCCAATCTCGAAAAGAAGCACTGGAAGGGTGTAGATGTATCGCTGGAGGCACTTGCCGACGAAGCTGCCGACGTGCTCATCGCCTTGGTCAACTACGCTAACGCCCGCGGCATAGACTTAGGCGATGCGGTCAAAACCAAAATCGGAATGATCGAACAAACGCGAATGCAACGACCGGCGACACCCTGAAAAGTCCAGCGGCGCTACCATCCGATAGCGCCGCCGGTGCGTGAGCGATACCATGAGAACGGACTACTCACTGCTTTCCAGATCGAGCATGCCGGCGTATTCCGGGCGCAGACGAATCGCCCATTGAAGCATCGTCCGCGCCTTGACGACATTGCCGATCCCCTTGAAACAGAGCGCTGCGCCGTAACATGCATCGGGATTGTTCGGATTGTGCTCGAGCGCTTTTTCGTAGAGCTGCCGCGCATCGTCCGGGAAACCGAGATTGAACAGCGCCCGCGCGCTATCGCAGAGCAGTCGGTCGAGCGTGATGCCGACTCTCGTTTCGAAGCGCGCCTGTTGCCACTGGTTCATGATCGCCGTCAACTCGGCGAGCGACTCGTGCCACTCCTCGCGTGCAGCATGGTACACAGCCCGAACATAACGCGTATCGGGATGTCCAGGGGAAAAACCTTCGGCTTTGTCGAGATACTGCCGGCAAAGATCGTACTCTTCTTCGACCAAGCAGAACGACGCCATCCGATGGAGCGCAAGAAGTTTGTACCGCAGCGGTAAATCCTTCCGTTCGAAACAGCGGTGGTAGTATTCGATCGCATCGTCAATGGCGCCAGTGCGGTGTGCAGCTTCTGCTCGGGCAAAGAGCGTCATCGTGTCGTCGGAGTCGGAAAGTGTCCCTGCCGCAACGCGTGCCGTATCGGTACCGAAGCGTTCATCGAGCCGCGAGAGCAACTTGAGCGTCGAACGATTCCACGTCCATTCCGTTCGTGCTCGCAGCGACGCAGCGATCCCTTTTTCGCGGCATTCGCCCGGATGCTGGTAGCAGTACTGCAACGTCTCGACGAGAACGCCGAGGTCGGGTTCGAGAAGATGCGCCTCACCGGGGAACGAACGCCCGTCGAGCTGATCTCCGATCGAGCGCAGTTCGGCAGGCAACAGCCAGCCGACGGTTTCATCGGTGAAATCGTCCGTGCCACCGCCAGCAGTGACAACGACCGGAAGCCCGCACGCCATCGCTTCGAGCGCTGGCATACAGAAACCTTCGCCACGGTACGGCGCAACGAACACATCACAGGCGCGATAGAGCTGCGCCATTTGCTCGTCGCTCAGATCGGCATCGGTGTAGAGAATCTCGGGCGTGTTCGGTGTGGATCGAACTTTCGCAATCAACTCTTCTGCTGTCTGTCCGCGGTAGTACGTGCGCGTGCCGCAATCTTTGACGACCAAGCATACGTCATCGTCGGCAGTGAACCCGCGCACGTAGGCTTCGAGAAGCACATCGAAACCTTTGCGATACGTCGTACCGCCGACGTAGAGGAACTTGAAGCGCTTGCTCGTGGGAAGTTGCGGAATCTCGCCCGCCGGTGTGAAAATCGTCGGATCGATGCCGTTGGGAATCACCTGCACTTTGTCGGCATCGACGCCGGAGCGCACGAACACGTTGCGGCAGAATGTCGAGGGCGTCCAGACTTCGTCAGCGCTGTTGAAGATTTCGACGAACTCGCTCGGCAGCAAACTCAGCTCCCACGGTTGCATGACGATCCACGTCGCTCCGCGCGGTCGCTCTGCCTGCGGTGGCCACTGGTGACGCACCCAGACGACCGGCGCTCTCGCCAGCTCCGGTTCTGCAGAGCGGACGTCGTAACCGCGCAGCGTTTCGAGCTTCGACGACACGATCGCCCCGCTCTCCTCTGCAGGCGGAACCAGAACCACACGCGCTACCTGCGATCGAACCAGATTCCACGCGTGTTCCCGGTTGATCGTCGCCAGCGAGCTGGCTTGATAGAGCGGTCCTTCCCAGACGACGTTCAGTCGTGGCTGCCGAGATTCTTCCATGACAGTGCCCTCCGTGGGGTCATACGTTCGTGAGACATGACTCACACCGAAAGCGCAATCGCTGTGCCAATTTTGCCGACGCACGATTTTTGCCACGAAACATGCTACGGAAACCGCCTCGCTTACATCCCCGTTCGACCATCGCTGTCGTTGCACCGGCATCGCCTATCCGCGACGCAGCCAAGCTCGAACGTGGCATTCGGTATCTCGAATCGCTCGGTTATCGCACGGTCGTCGGCAAAAGCGTCGCATCGAGCGACGGCTATTTGGCGGGCTCTGATCGCTTGCGCGCAGAAGAGTTGGAACGCTATTTCGCCGATCCGGCGATCGGCGCGATTTTCTGTGCGCGCGGCGGCTACGGCACGATGCGCCTGCTCGACGTGCTCGATTGGGACACGATCGCACGCCATCCGAAAATCGTCGTCGGCTTTTCGGACATCACCGCACTGCAATGGGCACTGCTGGAGCGCGCTGGCATCCCTTCTCTCAGCGGTTTGATGGTCGGCGTGGACTTTGACGACCCCGACCCAGAAAGTGAAGCGCTCTTTTGGTCGCTCCTGACCGAACCGACGTCCGAGCGCGTACTCTGGGAAGGCGCTGCCGACGACCGCATCGTCAGTGGCGCTGCAACCGGCACGTTGCTCGCCGGCACGCTCACGCTCGTTGCGTCGTTGTGTGGAACGCCGTATCTCCCTTCGCTTGCCGGCTGCATCCTCGCACTCGAAGACATCGGCGAGGAATCCTATCGCCTCGATCGCATGCTGTGTCAATTGTCGCTTGCGTCGGTGCTGCCGCAGTGCGCCGCACTGGTGTTCGGTGCGTTCACGCTCGATGCCGACCGACGCAGCACAACGCCCGAACGCCCGCTCCGAACGATCCTCGGCGAGTACGTCGAACGTGCCGGCTGCAAGCCAGCGGTCATGAACGTTCCCTACGGTCACATTCGCGGCAAAATCAGTCTTCCGATCGGTCTTCGAGCGCAGTTGGATACTGATCGTCAGCAGCTCGTTCTGCTGGAATCGCTCGTTGTTTGATCCACTGCTCGTAGAGTGCGAGCAGTTCAGCCAGGACGATGGCAGTCGCACCCCACAGCGGCACGCGCGGATGAATTCGCCACAGCGGAACGATCATGTGTCCGTAGGGCAGCTCCCATTCTTCCTCGATCGCAGCACCATCGAGCGCCGATAGTTCGACCCAGAATGCTTCCTCGACTTCGGTCGCATCGAGCCGGCAATCGAGCTGCGATCGGCACACCATCGCGACCGGCACGATAGCGGAATTCGACGGCGGTGTGTAGAGCGAGCTGAGCATCCCGATCACCCGCACATCGGTCAGCGCGATACCGACTTCTTCGCCGAGTTCGCGGAGAGCGGCATCGGTCGGCGATTCGCCTGCTTCGATACGTCCGCCCGGAAAACTGATCTGCCCACGGTGGTGGCGAAGCGTCGAACTGCGCAGCGTCAACAACACCGACGGACGTTCGCCGCTGGTGACGAGCACCGCCACTGCCGACCGACGTGCATCGGGTGGCGGCAGGAATCTGCGGAAGGTGCCGTCCGGATAACGCGGCATCATGCGCTGCTGAGCGCTCCAGCCGGGCAGCTCTCGGCGCAGCGCTACCGCCAGAAACGACGCGAAATCATCCATCGCTGGGGGTGAGTTTTTCGCGCAATGCTTCGGCGACCGGCGGCGGCACGAATTCGTCGAGCGCAACGCCGAACCGCGCCAGCTCGCGCACGATACTCGAATTCAAAAACGTGTAGCGCTCGTGCGGCATCATGAAAATCGTCGTCACTGATGGTTCGAGCTTGCGATTCATCAGCGCCATTTGGAATTCGTACTCGAAGTCCGAGATCGCTCGAACACCACGAATGATCGTCGTGATGCCGCGCGTGCGTGCATAGTCAACGGTCAATCCGTGGAACGTATCGACTTCGACGTTCGGCAAGTGTGCCAGCGACCGGCGCGCCAGATCGAGACGTTCGCTTTCGCTGAACAGTGGCACTTTCTGCGTGTTGACGGCAACGACCACCGTGACACGATCGAACATCGCAGCAGCCCGCTCGATGACGTCCACGTGTCCGTTCGTGATCGGATCGAACGAGCCGGGATACATCGCATGGGTCGGCATGGCATGTTTTCGACGGTGTGACGACACAAAGTTACACCGCAGATCACCGCGGTAACTTTGCAACCGGATTTTGAACAACACACACAGGACGATGAACGGCACATCACGACCGACCGCGATCGTCACTGGCGCAAGTCGCGGCATCGGACGAGCGATTGCAATTGCGCTGGCAGAACGCGGCTATCGTGTGGCGATGGTAGCCCGCACGGGCGAACTTCTCGACGAACTGAAAAACCAACTCGTCGAGCGTGGCGCCGAAGCACTGCCGATCGCTGCCGACATCACCGACGACGATGCCGTCGAACGGGTCGTTCGCGCGACGCTGGAGTGGAGCGGCTCGATCGAAGTGCTTGTCAACAATGCCGGCATCGGCATTTTCAAACACGCCGTCGAGATGACACCGGAAGACTTCGACGCCATGTGGTTGCTCAACGTCCGTGCACCGTTCATGCTCACGCGAGCCGTGCTGCCGCACATGATCGCAACACAACGCGGCGCGATCGTCAACATCGCCTCGCTGGCAGGCAAAAACAGTTTCGTCGGCGGCACTGGCTACGCTGCAACCAAATGGGCGCTGCGCGGCTGGGCGAGTTCGCTCATGCTCGAAGTACGCCAACACAACATCCGCGTCGTCACGATCTGCCCCGGCTCAGTGGACACGAGCTTTTCGACGCTCAACAAGCGCGGCGAGAACATCACACAACCGGAAGACGTCGCCGCAGCCGTCGTGTTCGCGCTCAGCGCACCCGAACGAACGATGATCAGCGAAATCGACATTCGCCCGACGCGACCGTAACCGGTGCGCTCCGAGCGAACCTTTACGCACCGAGTGCTCGCTGCGTACCTGCTGCCAACTCCTCGACCGCAGCGACGACCGTAGCCGGAACGATACCGCGCATGCAGGCAAAATGTCCGCGCGGACAGCGCTTCCGTCCGATGTGCGAACATGGGCGGCACGAAACGTCGGCTTGGACGATGCGGTGCTCGACGCGAAACGGTGTAAACCCCAGCTCGGGCACTGTCGAGCCATAGATCGCCACGACTGGAACTCTGCGTGCAGCGGCGATGTGCACGATCGCACTGTCGTTGCTGACGACGACGCTGCACCGATCGAGCAGCCGCACCGACTCCACCAGCAGACTGCCAGCAGCATCGAGTGTTCGCGCTGGATCGAGCTGTCGCGCGATGTCTGCGCAGAGCGAGCGCTCGGCATCGCTACCGACAAGTGCCACCCGCCAACCGCGCTGTTGGAATGCTCGCGCGACGGCAACGAAGTGCTGAGGCAACCATTGCTTCGTTGCGTGGCGTGCACCGGGTGCGATGCCGAGAAGCGGTTCGGGCGGTGCAGTTCGATGCAGCGGTGGATACACGCGTTCGGTTGTTTCTTCCGGCAGCCATAGTTCGAGACCTTCGCCATCGTCGCCGATACCGAGCGGTGCCAGCGCTCGAATGTAGCGCTCCACGATGTGCACGACCTGCCGCGGTCGTCTTTTCAGCCATACGAGAGCGAGTTTTTCGAGCCGGTATTTCGAGTAGCGGAGAACCAGGTCGCTCCTTCCTCGTGCGATCGCTGCGCTGCGCATGTTTCGCTGCAAATCCACGACGACGTCGTAGCGCTCGGCAAGCTCCGGTGCGGCTGCACGCGCCATCGCCGAAGCGCCCAGCGAGCGATCGACAGCGACGACACGTTCGACATGCGGATTGGCTCGCCACACGTCGGCGAACTCTTTGGAAACGGCGACGTCGATGCGTGCATCGGGAAAGCGCGCACGCAGGAGCCGTGCAATCGGCGTCGAGAGCACGACATCGCCGAGCGAACTGAGGCGGACAAGAAGAATGCGCACCGCGAGAACCTACAAGCCGTGTCGTGCAAATATCCCGCTACCTGTGGGCATTCCGTCGCATATGCTGTCGGTCTGTGCGACGTGCAAGCGGCGCGATCGCCCAAAGCTCAGTTTTTCACAGCGAGAGCGTCCGCCAGCGACTCGGCACGATCGAGCAGCGACGCAATGAACGTCAAGCCGCGTTGCCAGAACTGCTGCGCACCGATGTCGAGCCCGAAATGTTTCCCGACGAGATTTTCCGGCGTATCGCTGCCGCCTGCTTCGAGAAGCGCGATGTACCGATCGGAGAAGCGTTCGACCTCGTTGCTTTTGTACATCTGATAGAGCGCCAGCACGAGCAACTCGCCGAAGGCATACGCATAGACGTAGCCGGGTGTGTGCACAAAGTGCGAGATATACGCCCACCACCAGCGGTAGTTGTCGGTCAGCGTGACCGCGTCGCCGTACATCGGGCGTTGGGTCGCCATCCACAATTCGTTGAACGTGTCGGTGGTGAGCATTCCTTCGGTGCGGCGATAGGTGTGAATCGCATCTTCGAAGCGATTGAGCGCGATCTGGCGGAATACCGTGTTGACGATGTCGCCGAGTTTGTCCATCAGGAGCGATAGCCGCAAGCGATCGTCGGCGGCTTGTTCCATCATGGCATCGAAAACGAGCATTTCGCCGAAGACCGAGGCTGTTTCGGCGATCGTCAGCGGTGTGCCGGCATTGAAGTAGCCTTGCGTGCGCGCTAAGTATTGGTGCACACCGTGACCGAGCTCGTGTGCCAGCGTCGCCACATCGCGCAGAGTGCCTGTGTAGTTGAGCATGATGTACGGATGCACATCCGGTACTGTCGGTGACGAATAGGCGCCCGATTGTTTGCCCGGACGCACCGGTGCGTCGATCCATCGGCGCTCGAAAAAGAGCGATGCAACACTGCTCATGCGCCCGTCGAAAGCATCGAAAGCATCGAGCACAATCGAACGTGCCGTCTCCCACGGAATCGTCTCGCGGTCGGTAGCGACGGGCGCATTGCGATCCCACTCGTAGAATTCATCGAGTCCGAGAATACGCCGTTTGAGTGCGTAGTAGCGCGCTGCCAGTGGATACGCTTCCGTCACAGCAGTCACGAGAGACTCGACCGCCTGATCGCTGATTTTGTTGGCTTTGTTGCGATGGCTCAGCCAGGTTGCGTAGTGCCGCCGGCGATCGCTCATCATGGCATCGGTGAGCACCATGTTGACGATGTAACCGAGCAGCGGCGCCTGATCTTTCAGTCCTGCCGAGAGTGCGAACGCAGCCGACCGACGCCGATTGCGATCGGTGTCTTGAAGCCACCGCATCAGTTGCTGGAGCGACAGACGCTCACCGCCGACGTCGTAGCGCTGCCGTGCGTGAATCTGGTCGAAAAGTTTCACCCATGCGTTGATGCCGACGACGTCGAGCTCGGCTTCGAGTCGCTCTTCTGCTTCGCTGAGAGTGTGCGGGGCGAACGAGCGGTTGAATTCCAACCAATGGCGATAGCGCTCCAGCAGTGGCGATGCGAGCAATCGCTGGAAAGCATCGTCGGGCATCGTCCGAATCTCGATCGGCACGAACACGAGCTGTTGGCGGACTTCGACGAGCCGTTCTTCGACGCGCTGGAGCCATGCGATGAGCTGCTCGTCGTCGGAGCGAGTCGTCCACTCCAAATACACACGCGACGACAGACGTCCTGCCGTGTTGTAGATGTGCTCCAGTTGTTGGAGCATTGAAAGGAACTGGTCGTCGGAGAGTGCCGCCAATCCGCCGCGCCATGACTGGGAGAACGTTGCGGCATCGGCAGCGATACGCTGAAAATCTGCCAGGAACTCGCCGCTGCCGATTGTCGGATAGAGGTCGGACAAGTTCCATTCGACCTGTTCGGCACCGGTCAGACTCGGTGCCGTTGCTTGTGTTTCTGCGTGCATCGTTGCTGCTCACAAGTGATGAAACGCGGGAGCAGCAAGGACGAACGAGCACGCGCATACGTGTTATCGTACCACGGCAAGCCGCATCACTTGCGAGCCACGAGCGTGCAGGATCGCCACAAGGTACGCTCCCGTTTCCAAAGCCGTGCAGTCGAGGCGAATTCGCGTCGCGGTTCCGTTGTCCATCGCATCCCACGGCACTCGGTACCTACGCCCGTGAACATCGAAGATCGTGACGGTGGCGATCTCGTCGGGGCGAAGGCTGCGACATTCGATCCATGTAGTTCCCGTCGTCGGTTGCGGATAGAGGATCGCTTCCTGCGCCGTCGAAGACACGTGCAACTGTCCAGCACTGGCAACGGATGTCTGCCGACCGATGCGGACAAGATTCGCTTCGAATACAGTCCAATCTCCCCGCTCCCCCTGTAGGTTGCGAGCTCGCTTACCGATAGCGAGGTATAGCGCCGAGTCGGTCGTGTGCAAGAAATACAGCATCGCATCGGTATCGATCAGATCGATCCAGGGCGACCATACATTCAATCCCTGCAAATAGCTCAGCAGCGATACAGAATGCCAGCCGTCGCGACGCACCATGTCGTAGGTGTAGATTGTCATGGTCGTATCGAGGTAGCCACAGAGCCACAGTTTTCCATCGAAACTGGCGAGGCTATAGCTCGATATTCCCTGTGGCCTCGGAGCGACGATCGTATCCCAACGGTTCTCCCGATAGAGATACGCGAATATCAAAACGTTCGCACTCGTGCTCGTGGTCACGTACAGTGCATCGGCGTCCGCTGCCGCGGTCGAATTGAGACGCAAGTTTTTTGGTATCTGCAGTGTGCTCTTCGGATGCCACGTGGTGCCCGCATCGCTGGTACTCAGCAGCGTGTACACAAGTGCAGTATCGCCCAACATCGGCACGAGAGTATCGCAACACATCAGTACGCCGACCTCATGCGAACCGATCATTGGCGCAACCACCGGCTGACCTTCGGCTATGACTGCTGTATCCAAACGCTCGAAGTCCTTCGAGTACCGATGGACGATCGTTTGCCATTTTCTGGTGGTATCGCGCATGTAGCCGATCCACATCAGCGTGTCACCGACAATGCGGGGATATAGCCACATCGGCGGATGGAGCGCACTCAGGAACTTGCTCGTCGCGCTGGGAAGATTGTTTTGCCATTGAAAGTTTTCCCCACCGTCGGTCGTCACCGCCAGTGCACTGTCGCGAGGAGGATCGTTGCCTATTTGCGGTTCATACTGAACGAATCCTCGTCCATCGTGACCGAAGTACCACATCATAGTCCATCCGATCTGCTGGAATGTCCACCGATAGGGCGGCAAAAAGGTCGCCATCCCATCGGTACTACGAAGCAATGACGATCCGGATTGAAACAGTGTGAAGGAGTTCGTGTTCGCGTATGGTACAATGCCGCCATCCCAGGTGCCGTAAAAAAACGAGCACCATTTCCAGCTGCTGCCATTGTCATGCGATATCAAGATCATTTTAGCATTCCCGACAGCAACGAGAGTACTATCATCCACCCGAACTATCGAGTTTATAGCCAATCGTTTGCGTTCGGTATATACCAGGAGGCGATCGTCGATCGGAGTTCTGGTGAACGGTTGGAAATCGACGGTCGAATCGAGCTTCTGTACTATCAACTGAAGACGAAATCCACCTTGGCGAGTGAATTCGAGGTAACGAACGTATCCATCTTCCACCCAATATCCCAAACCAGCGGATGCTAACGCAGCGATCCTTCTCCTCCTGCGCGTTGCGTCGTCGAGTACGTACAAACTTGCATTCGTGTACGCGCGCGAGTAGTCGAAGTCTCTCGCTGGGTCCGCATAAAAACTGAGAGCATAGAGAGTATCCCGCTGCACAGTCAGGTACATTTGGTAAGGACTGTACCGTTCGAACCATTCGATAAACGTTGGCTCCCCACCGCTGTGAGGGACTTGAAAAAATCGGTCGCCATCTCCGATAGGATCTGCCATGACGTACACATAGCGACTATCGCATGCGATACGGTTCCATTGGTACGTAGTATCGAGTGCGAGGAACTGCTCGACTGCATCCCGACTGGCATCCCAGCGAAGCACACGGTCACGGAGCAAAAGGTACATGACACTGTCTCTGCCATATCCATCGAGGACATCCAATTCGGCGGATAGCTCACGGATACGCCAGCTACGCCCATCGTCACTCGACCACATTATTCCTCGACGATGAACACCGAGGAACAAATTTCCCCATCGCTGAATGCGATAGATGTCGTAGCGATCGCCGATACACGATTGCTGCCAACTGGCGCCGCGATCGTAGGAAGCAGTGACGATCCCGTAATTGCCGTAGCAGAGAATCACTCGCTCATTGCCGACGGCTCCACGATAATCGGTGATGACTCTCTCGACATGATAGGGGAATTCCTGTCCACTACCTGTCACGGCGGCAAGCGCCGCACCAAGGAATAGGTGTGCCACAAGAAATCGTTTCATGATCGTTTCTCCGTATCAACGGACAACATCACGGACAAGGTGTACCAGGCTTCGAGTAGATGCAGCTGTCCCGTATGCAGTAGTTCGGTGGATAGACTTCCCACCGCGGACGATCGCTGCAATCAAAAGACGGTGGTTCTTCGTAAGGCAAACAATCAACATTATACGCCTGACTCGACTGGTAACAAATCCGAACTTTGGGGGGCGGGAATGTGATAAAGCATACGCAACTTGTAGTTTGACAGTAGCCACGATGATCCAGACAAGCAACCTTGGTTTTCAGATTGACACAATTGCCAGCACTGTCTTGAAATACGTACACGTGCCACTTGAAGCACAAAGGCGATTCGATAACCACGCGCAATCCCACGGAGCACGAATCAGGACCAGGTAAGCAATATGGTATCTGACAGAGATTCGTATAAGCAAGGATCAGCTGCTCGTACAACCAACCACCGCTTGGCTGACCGCACGGAGGAGAATTCAGGTCGCGTATCGCGCTATAAGCGATCCCTCCATATGGTGCCGTCGCTGAACCGCAGGAGTAGCAGAAATCAATTTCCCACATGCAGCCATTCGGGTCCGGTCCAATTGTCACTGTCGTCATGTTCCAACCCGGCGGACATGGCTGCTGCGACATCGCCGGCAACGCCATCAAAAAGAGAAGAGAAAAAAAGCTACACTGCGCGTCGTCATGGCATCTCCAGTCACGAGTGAAACAGCTTTCTGCCCCCAATATACACACCAAACTTTTCAAAAACAAACCAACGCGCAGCCCTCACGGCCCCACCATCACCAAACCCCGCTGCTGACGTCCGCCACTACTACGAACCTCCACCACGTACACACCCGCCGGAACATCCATCGAAACACCTGCCACCTCTCCCGAACGCTCCACCGCCAAACCTACCACGCGCCTGCCGTCGAGCGTCCACACCTCCACTGCCTCGATATCTGCCATCGCCACCACGCGCAACTGCTCCCCACGACGTACAGGCTGCGGATATACCTCCACACCGCCATACGCAGCTCGATCCCATACACCCAACGTCGTGTCGGAAGGCGTATCTATCCCGTCGATCGTCGTCGTATCCGACGGATGAAAACGAAACTTCATCAATACCAACCACCCATCCATCAATCTGCCACGTGTCCCCAATGCATAAAAGCTACTATCGACATAATGCTCGACAACATCCGTTATCGCTGGGTCGTACAGACCGCTCTCACCGTGCAGACGGTAATATCCAGTGATCTTGCCAAAACCGTTGAGTCGAACGATCACTGCCACGAAATTCGGACGTGCAGGATCCGCCGTGTATGCAACGACGTACCATCCTCCCCACCGCGACTTCCGTACACGGTATGTACCGTACTCCGGTGCTAATAATCCAAACTTGGATGGCTCGATCGGACGATACTGCCACTCGACAACCCCATTTTCCCACACCTTCGATATGACCAACCGCTGCGCGCTGATCGTAAAATCAACAACATACCCATCCTCGACATAATACTCCACGTTCAAACCTGCCGGCGGCAAGCGTATCGCTCGTGTCTCCTCAAAGTTCTCTCCGCGGAATAAGACTATCACGCGCTCACCACTAACTGTGTACGCACGACCTGCTATCCCCCCCACAGTGCTCTGAATCCCATACGGCGGTGTCCCAATCAATATCGTACTATCGCGGTTCATCGAATCGCGTATTATCGCTGGATACGGTAACGGATACTCCCGCAACAGCACCCTCCGCTGCAGGTCTTCCGAATACAACGCCAACGACCACGACTGTGATGAAGTGTCTGGTAAAATGTAGCATACATTTCCATCGAACGTCTCAGCATCATAGCTGAGAACAAAGTCCTTGGCATAGTTGCTGCTCTCTAAGAGATAGTCCGGATAATACGTCCGTACTTTCGTTCGACGTCGGAATGTTGTGTCGCTGATAAACGACCCTCCGTCGCGATCGAGCGCACTGTCAAGCTGAAAATGGAGAGGATACGGTGCCGTAGGAGCATTCATTGCGCGAATGGATTTTGTGAAAAAACCACATCCCCAGACACCAATTTGTCCGCTCCGCAGCACCCGCATTTGGGAGGCGTACCAACTCTCCTTTCTCTCCCCGGACGACATTGTATGATAGAAACCATTGAGCTGAGCGACGCCCGCAGTATCGTACGTTTCGATCGCTGCTCCTTCATCCATATGGTAAATCGCTGCCAACCGATCGCTGCGAAGCCATTTTAGCGTTGTGGGCCAAGCCCACTCGTCGGACCATGGATAATAGCCCGGCAGAAGCACCCACGATCCTGTATCCGGTGCCCAGCGCTTAGGAGAACGGATCCACTCAAGCCGTAGATTACCAACAGTAGTGTCTGTCACATCTTGTGCCAAGAGAGAAACCGCAACGATCAAGATCACCAGGAGTACCATGGCAGAACCTCCACTAAGGTAAGCTACATTCATATAACGCACATCCAGATCACCAGACAATCTGGAATGGCGGCGGACAATCCGGCATCGCCTGCCATCGCATGGCGGTTGTGCCAGCGTCGTCATGGCATCTCCGGTCACGAGTGAAACAGCTTTACGCGCCCAATATACACACCAAACTTTTCAAAAACAA
>JAOAGY010000026.1 GCA_026415505.1 Chlorobiota bacterium
GATGAGCGAGACGCTGGAGGCGATGGCGCGGGCGCTGTTCAAGTCGTGGTTCGTGGACTTCGAGCCGGTGCGCGCCAAAATGGAAGGCCGCTGGCGCCGTAATCCCCCTCGCCCTTTGGGAGAGGGGTTAGGGGTGAGGGCGTGTCCCCCCGACCTCCTCGAATTCGCCCGCTCGCTTCGCAAAACCGCAACGGATGCCGAGAGTCTCCTCTGGCGTCTGCTCCGCAACCGTGGGATAGAGGGCGCAAAATTCCGTCGCCAACATCCCATCCCTCCCTACGTCCTGGACTTTTATTGTCACGAGCTCAAGCTTGCTATTGAGGTTGACGGCGGTCAGCACAACGAAGCGCAGCAAAGAAAGCGTGATGAGGAACGGACCGCATTTCTGGAATCGCGCGGTATTCGCGTGTTGCGCTTCTGGAATCGCGAAGTTCTGCACGAGACAGAAGGCGTGTTGCAAGCGATTTATCAGGCAATCGTTGAGAGGCGACAGGAGGTACTGCCCTCACCCCCAGCCCCTCTCCCTCAGGGAGAGGGGGACTACCTCCCGGCGCACCTCTACGACCTCTTTCCCGACCGTCTCGTCGACTCCGAAATCGGCGAGATTCCGGAGGGGTGGGGCGTAACAACTCTGCCTGAAGTGATCGAGGTCAACCCGTCGCGTCCGTTGCGCAAAGGCCAGATTGCGCCGTACTTGGACATGGCGAACATGCCCACTCGGGGCCACGTGCCAGATGAAGTGATCGAACGACCCTTCGGGTCGGGGATGCGCTTCATCAACGGCGATACTCTCGTGGCCCGCATCACGCCGTGCCTTGAAAACGGCAAGACTGCGTTCATCGACTTCCTCCAAGAAGGGCAGGTCGGCTGGGGTTCAACCGAGTACATCGTCCTGCGTCCGAGACCTCCCCTCCCCGATGAGTTCGCCTATTGCCTCGCGCGAAGCGACTCCTTCCGTGAGTTTGCAATTCAAAGCATGACAGGTACCAGCGGTAGGCAGCGTGTACAGGCGGACTCGCTCGCGCACTATCACCTGCCGTGGGTTCCACAGCGGGTTGCAGAAGCGTTTGGTCACTCGATCAAACCGCTATTCGCGCGGTCATCAGCCGCAGCGCGCGAATCCCGCACCCTCGCCGCCCTGCGCGACGCGCTGCTGCCGAAACTCATCAGCGGCGAGCTGCGGGTGGGGGATGCGGAGCGGTTTCTGAAGGAGAGGGGGCTATGAAACACGATTCGTACGGGCGACCGGCTGGTCGCCCCAACCGCCGCAGCATCCGCCTGAAGGGTTACGATTACACCCAGCCCGGCGCGTATTTCATCACCATCGTGACCCAGGATCGGACGTGCCTGTTCGGCGAGGTGGTGGACGGCGAAATGCGGTTGAATGCGTTGGGGGAAATCGTGCGTGCCTGTTGGTTGGGGATTCCGGGTCATTTTCCTCATGCGGCGTTGGATGCGTTTATGGTGATGCCCAACCATGTGCACGGAATTATCGTCATCGCCGATTATGTAGGGGCACGGCATGCCGTGCCCCTACATACCGTGCCCCTACGACAACGTGAACGATTCGGTAAACCCGTTGCCGGTTCGATTCCAACCATCATCCGTTCGTTCAAATCCATCGTCACCAAACGCATCAACGAACACCGCAAAACGCCCGGCGTGCCGGTCTGGCAACGCAATTATTACGAACACATCATTCGCAGTGACGAATCGTTGAACCGCATTCGGCAATACATCGTGGAAAATCCGTTGCGATGGGCATTTGACCTCGAAAACCCCATCGCAGAAAGCACAGACACAGAGAAGGAGCCATGGCACGCTTGACCGAATCCGACGTCGAATCCGCCGCCCTCGCCTGGCTAGAGTCGCTGGGCTGGCAGGTGGCGCATGGACCCGACATATCACCCGTTAGCGAAACCCTCACCCTTTCCCTCTCCCAGAGGGAGAGGGAAAGCTATTCGGAAGTGGTGCTGTCCCGGCGGCTGCACGACGCACTGGCGCGGCTCAATCCTGATTTGCCCGCCGAGGCGCTCGACGACGCCTTCCGCAAGCTCACCCGCCCCTACGGTGCAGACCTTCTGCAGCGGAATCGCGCCGTGCATCGCATGCTGGTAGATGGCGTGACGGTGGAATACCGCACCGCCGACGGCTCGATCTGCGGCGCGCAGGTGCGCGTCCTGGACTTCGACGATCCCGAAAACAACGATTGGCTGGCGGTCAACCAATTCGCCGTCGTTGAGAACCGCCACAGCCGCCGGCCCGATGTGGTGCTCTTCGTCAACGGCTTGCCGCTGGCAGTTCTCGAACTGAAGAACGCGGCCGATCCGGATGCGACGATCTGGACGGCGTATCAACAATTGCAAACCTACCAGGCGGAGATCCCCTCTCTTTTTCAGACCAACGAGGCACTGGTCATCTCCGATGGTTTGGAGGCACGCGTGGGGGCGCTCGGTGCCGGGCGCGAGTGGTTCAAGCCCTGGCGCACCGTCGGTGGCGAAACGCTCGCGCCGGACACCATGCCGCAGCTTCAGGTGGTGCTGGAAGGCATCTTCGAAAAGCGCCGCTTCCTCGATCTGGTGCGCGACTTCATCGTCTTCGAGGACAACGGCAGCGGGCGGCTGGTCAAAAAGATGGCAGGTTACCACCAGTTCCACGCCGTGCGGGTGGCGGTGGAAGAAACACTGCGTGCCGCTGCAATGAAGCGCGAGGCGGAAGAGGTACACGAGCCGGTCGGCGTTTATCGCTCTGCTCGTCAGCATGGTGGACAACCCGGCGACCGCCGCATCGGTGTCGTCTGGCATACGCAAGGTTCGGGCAAGAGCCTGACGATGGCCTTCTATGCCGGGCGCATCATCCGCGAGCCGGCAATGAAGAACCCGACGATCGTCGTGCTGACCGATCGCAACGATTTGGACGATCAGCTCTTCGCCCCCTTCTCGCGCTGCCAGGATCTGCTACGCCAGCCGCCGGTGCAGGCCGAGTCGCGTGCCCACCTGCGCGAGCTGCTCTCGGTGCAGGCGGGCGGAGTTGTCTTCACCACCATCCAGAAATTCATGCCGCTTGTGTCGGCACCCTCACCCCAACCCTCTCCCATTGGGAGAGGGAGGAGCGAAGCGGAGGGTGAGGGTGACTGGCGCCTGCCAGTCCTGTCGGATCGCCGCAACATCGTCGTGATTGCCGACGAAGCCCACCGCAGCCAGTATGATTTCATTGATGGCTTTGCCCGCCACATGCGCGATGCGTTGCCGCACGCCTCGTTCATCGGCTTCACCGGCACGCCAATCGAGAAAACCGATGCCAACACCCGCGCCGTCTTCGGCGATTACATCTCGATTTATGACATCCAGCGAGCGGTCGAGGACGGCGCGACCGTGCCGATCTACTACGAAAGTCGCCTGGCTAAGCTCGAGCTGCCCGAGGAACTCAAGCCGAAACTGGACGAAGCCTTCGAGGAAGTCACCGAAGGCGAAGAACTCGAGCGCAAGGAGAAGCTCAAGACCAAATGGGCGCAGCTAGAGGCAATCGTTGGAGCAGAAAAGCGAATCAAGCTTGTGGCGCGCGACATCGTCGAACATTTCGAGCAGCGGCTGGAGGTACTCGAAGGCAAAGCGATGATCGTCTGTATGAGCCGGCGCATTTGCGTGGAGATGTACAACGAGATCGTAAAACTGCGTCCGCAATGGCACAGCGAGAGTGATGAGCAGGGCTTGATCAAAGTGGTAATGACCGGCTCGGCCAGCGATCCAGTGGACTGGCAGGCGCACATTCGCGACAAGCGCCGCCGTGAGCAACTGGCGAACCGTTTTCGCGACCCGAACGATCCGTTCCAGATCGTGATCGTGCGCGACATGTGGCTGACAGGTTTCGATGCACCCAGTCTGCACACGATGTACATTGACAAGCCCATGCGCGCCCACGGGCTGATGCAGGCGATCGCCCGCGTCAACCGCGTCTTTCGTGACAAACCAGGCGGATTGGTCGTGGACTACTTGGGGCTTGCCCACGAACTGAAGGCTGCGCTCGCAACATACACCGAAAGTGGTGGCACGGGACGCACTGCGATTGACCAAGACGAAGCGGTTGCGGTCATGCTCGAAAAGTACGAAGTGTGCTCCAACCTCTTTTACGGCTTCGACCGGTCACGCTGGACTACCGGCACGCCACAGGAACGGCTGAGCCTACTCCCTGCGGCACAGGAATACATCCTGAAGCAGAAGAACGGCAAGGATCGGCTCCTTCAGGCAGTCAAGGCACTCTCGGCGGCATTCGCGCTGGCCGTGCCACACGAGGAAGCCCTGCGCATCCGCGACGACGTGGCGTTCTTCCAGGCGGTGGCATCCGCGCTGACGAAGCGTACAACTGGCGATGGTCGCACGCCGGAACAAATCGAGCACGCCATCCGGCAAATCATCTCGCAAGCCATCGCGCCCGAGGGTGTGGTGGACATCTTCGCAGCCGCGGGACTCAAAAAGCCGGACATTTCGATCCTCTCGGAGGAATTCCTCGCCGAGGTGCGCAACATGCCGCAGAAAAATCTCGCAGTGGAGCTGTTGCAGAAACTGCTCAAGGAGGAAATCCGAACGCGCCGCCGCAAGAACCTCGTGCAGGCGCGGTCGTTTGCAGAACTGCTTGAGCAGGCGATTCGCCGCTACCAGAACCGCGCCATCGAAGCAGCACAGGTGATCGAGGAGCTAATCCATCTTGCCCGCGAGATGCGCGAGGCCAGTGCTCGCGGCGAAAAGCTGGGTTTGACCGAAGAAGAGCTTGCTTTCTACGACGCGCTGGAAACCAACGACAGTGCCGTCAAAGTGCTCGGCGAACCGACGTTGAGACAGATCGCGCAGGAGCTGGTGAAGACCGTGCGCGCCAACGTGACGATTGATTGGACGCTCCGTGAAAACGTGCGTGCACAACTGCGCGTGCTGGTCAAGCGCATCCTGCGCAAACATGGCTACCCACCCGACAAGGAGGAAAAAGCGACGCAAACCGTGCTGGAGCAAGCAGAGCTGCTGTCTGCGGACTGGGCAGCGGCATAAACGCTCGGCGAGATCGTGTCGTCGGTTGCTGGCGAACTGGCTCGATGCTGAACCGATCGCTTTTTGGGAATGCAACGATGTCGCATTTTTGCAGCGGTACCACGTAAAATACACGGTGGGCAGTGGGGCATTTTCGATGGTCGGCTATCGCTATTGTGTGCCTTTTCGCAGCGGTTGTGCTCCGGGCGCAGCCTGCGACAGTCGTGGCGATTTCCATCGAGGGCGTCATCAACCCGATGACATCTTCCTACCTCGATCGGACGATTCAGGAAGCGCAGGAACTGAACGCCGAATGCATTGTGCTACGACTCGATACACCCGGCGGACTCGACCGATCCATGCGCCGAATGATCGAAGCGATCCTCAACAGTCCGATACCGGTTGTGGTGTACGTTGCACCATCGGGTGCGCGGGCTGCATCGGCTGGCGTGTTCATCACACTGGCGGCACACGTCGCAGCTATGGCGCCGGGTACTCAGCTCGGCGCAGCGCATCCGGTCTCGATCGGCGGTGGGGGTATGGATTCTGTCATGGCAGAAAAAGTCACAAACGATGCCGCGGCAACAGTTCGCGCGATTGCACAGGCACGCAAGCGCAACGTTCGCTGGGCAGAAGATGCCGTCCGTTACAGCGTTTCGCTGACCGACCGCGAGGCACTCGATAGCAACGTCATCGAGATCATCGCCAGCGACCTGCATGAGTTACTTGGGCAGCTCCGCGGTCGAACGGTAACGACAGTACAGGGCGAGCACACATTCGTTTTGGACAATCCCCGCATCGAGGAAATCGAAATGACCGTGGTGGAAAAATTTCTCCACACGATCACCGACCCGAACATCGCGGCGCTGTTTCTTTCGCTTGGCTTTTTGGCGATCGTCATCGAGTTCTACACACCCGGTTCGTTCGGTCCAGGAATCGTCGGCACGATTCTGTTGATCTTCGGTTTTATGGCGACGGAGAGTTTGCCGATCAACTGGGCTGGCATTTTGCTGCTGCTGCTGGCTGCGATTTTGCTCGTCGTCGAGCTGTACACACCGGGTATCGGCGTATTTGCGATCGGATCCGGGCTCGCGTTCGTCATCGGAGCATTGATTTTGTTTTCGCCGCCGGCACCGCCATCGCCTTCGATGCCGGATGTCAGGGTCAGCTCATGGTTGGTGGCACTCATTGCCGCGCTGTTCGTAGGTGTCGGAACGTTCGTTGCGCGTGTTGCTGTTCAGGTGCAGCGTCGGCGCCCGCGCAGCGGTATCGAACAGCTCATCGGGGCGGAGGGTGTTGCGACGTCGCCGCTGTCGCCGCTCGGCACAGTGCTCGTTCGGAGCGAGCGATGGAGTGCCGAAAACGTCGGCATTGAACCAGTCGCTGCCGGTGATCGCATCGTCGTCGTCGGCTACGATGGGGCAATCCTTCGCGTCCGCCGCGCCGGCGAGATACCGCCGAGCTGACCCCGTTGCATTGAAGCGGACACGCTCGTATATTTGCCACGAGCCGTAGCTGGGGCGAGGCTCACGGAGAGTCGGTGGCACACTTTGGAGACATCGTGATGGATTCGTTGCTCGTCGTTGTTTTGATCGTCATCGGGTTGTGGTTGCTGTCGCGAGCGATCAAGATCGTGCCCGAATACCAACGCATCGTCGTGCTGCGCTTGGGGAAAAGCATCGGCACTCGCGGACCGGGATTTGTGCTCCTGATTCCGTTCGTGGACAAACCCCTCTGGACCGATTTGCGGGAGATGGTCATAGACGTTCCCTCGCAAACCTGCATCACGAAGGACAACGCGCCGGTAGCGATTGATTTTCTCATCTACATGAAGATCGTCGATCCCGAAATGAGCGTCATTCAGGTGCAGAACTTCCGCGCTGCGTCGCAAGGGATCGCGACCACGACACTCCGGGCGGTCGTCGGCGACATCGTGCTCGATGATGTTCTTTCCAAGCGCGAGCACATCAACGAAACGCTCCGGCTCAAACTCGACGAAGTCACTGGTCGCTGGGGTGTCAAGGTTACCGCTGTCGAGATTCGCGAGATTTTGCCGCCGCGCGAAATCCAAGAAGCCATGAGCCGGCAAATGTCCGCCGAACGCGATCGCCGTGCTCTCGTGACCGAAGCGACGGGCAAGCGTGAAGCTGCCATTACCGTCGCCGAAGGCGAAAAGCAAGCAGCGATCCTCAAAGCCGAAGGTGCGCGGCAGGCGACCATACTCCAAGCAGAAGGCGAACGCCAAGCAACGATCTTGAAAGCCGAAGGGTATGCACTGGCACTCGAAAAAGTCTTCGAGGTCGCACGCACTCTCGACAGCAAGACGATGAGTTTGCAATACCTCGAAACGCTCAAAAGCATGGGCGCCAGTCCTGCGACGAAATTCATCTTCCCGATGGAGCTGCTCAATCTCATCAAGCCGTTCATCGGGCATACCGACAACGCCAACAAGTAACGTTGCTGGCGGGCGCACATTCTGCCCGTACCTATCCACGCCGTCATCGTCACCTTGTTTTGGGGGACTCATCTCTTTGCCCGTCACCCTGAACTTGTTTCAGGGTCCTCGTCGTTCGGTTGTCACCCTGAACGTGTTTCAGGGTCTCTCTGCAAGAGATGCCGAAACGAGTTCAGCATGACACAGAAACACAGCTCGTCACCCTGAACTTGTTTCAGGGTCTTTGATGAGACGCCGAACCAAGTTCGGCATGACAGGCGGCAGTGCGATGAGATCGCCGAAACAAGTTCGGCATGACAGGCGGGGAGGCGAAGAATGCAAACGGTCATTCCTGTTGCAGCGAGCGCATCTTCTCCTCGATCGGCGCAATGTGCGGATGCTCGGGATTGAGCATCCGCAGTATCTCGATCGCTTTTTTGTAGTGCGCCTGTGCTGCTTGACGATCGCCAGATGTCGCAGCAAGATCGCCCAGCATGACAAGGAGCGTCGCGTTCGATACTTCCCCAGTCAAAGCAACATCCAACTGGCTCGCTATGTTCAACTCCGCTTGCGCTGCAGCAGTGTCGCCGAGGACTTCTGCAATGCGTGAGGAAAAAATGTGGAGGTAGATGCCGAGGCCGGGATCGCAGTCATTTACCTCCAGAGATTGGATGCGATCGAACAATTCTTTCGCTCCGACAATATCGCCAGAAGCGAGCAATGACATACCAAGATTGACCATAGACTGTATGGTCAATGGATGTGACAAGCCGGACGTTGCTTCGCGCTGAACCAACACCGACCGATGTATCTCGATAGCATCCGACCAACGCCCTTGCTCATCGAGCGCGCGGGCAAGGTTGCTCAGGATCATCCACGTTGCCGGGTGCTCGCTGCCATGATTTTGGAGGGCTATTGCCAGTATCTGCCTAAACAACCGCTCAGCGTCTGCGTATTTGCCACGTGATAGGTAGATACCCGCCAGACCGTTGTCGGCAAATATCGTCTTGGGATGTTGCTCACCGTACAGTAGAACGATCATCTCACGCACGTGCTGTAGCTGTGTCTCCGCTTCGTCGAATCGCCGCATTTTCGTCAGGAGAATCGCGTAATTCCGCATTGTCTCAATTGTTAGTGGGTGCTCCAGACTATATGTACTGGAAAGAATATGGAGTGCCCGCTGATACAGCTCGTCTGCTCTGTGATAGTCGCCGATGAAACTGTACGTGAGCGCTAAGTGGTTCATTTTCACAGCGGCTTCGGGCGAATACTCGCCAGTTAGAGCACACGTGATCGTCAGAGCTTCTTCCCTGAGCGATGCTGCCTGGTGATACGAATCACGTTCTACCATGCACACTGCTACGTCACACATGAGTGTCGCCGTCCGCAGATCGTATTTCCCTACGGTACGAAGCGAGATGTCGAGTGCGCGCTGCAGCAATTGTTCACCCTCGTTCATCCAACCGCACTCCAAGTATGCCCGGCCGACAACGGTCAAGAGATTGATTGTCTGCTCATCGTCCAGGCTCAGCTGCGAGGAATACTCGATCGCATCGTGCGCCACGTCTCTACTATCTACGTATTCGCCTGCCAACCCGAACAGCGTCGATAAAGCGAGCAGTGCG
>JAOAGY010000031.1 GCA_026415505.1 Chlorobiota bacterium
ATGATGAAGGGGTATCGAAAGTTTGCGGTCTCGCGGGTTGGATTCGGGGTGGGGGATTTGTGGAAATTTATCGACACCAGCGGCTTGCGGGTACGAAAGATCGGCGCGAAGACTTACGAGAACGATGGGGGGTATTACAAGGATTCGTTAAACCCAACGAGCTGGGTAGGGGTGGACTCGTCCTTTTACCACGTAGTATTGCACTACGAGGAAGGTCGGTCACCGGATACGCTCTTCTACCTCGGAGTTCTCAACAGTCGGACTTCGCCGCATGTGCCTGCCGATTCAGTTCGCGATCCGCGGACACGCCAGCCGTACCGGTTGGGGGATTGGGATACAGGTGTGGTACGGTTCTACAGCACGTACGAATTTGATACGCTCGTGGCAGGAGGGTATGTGGATCGCTATGCGCAACTCGGTGCCCGGGAGATTACGATACCGTTCCACGTACGACCGACAAAGGATTACGCATGTCGGCTCCATGTACGGGAGCTTGGTGGAGGTGTGGATACGGTGATTGGTGGTTCGCAGCCGCTTGCGGTGAAGTTCTTGCCAGGGGAGGGGAAGCTCTTCCGTGTGCAGGTGCTCTACGATAGTCCGCCGCTCGGGGAGCTTGCGCATTCGAATCAGCGGAAGCTCGTGGGTGTCCCTGTCGATGCGAAGGGGCAGGTGATGGTGTATCACCTAGTATACCATCGGCGGGTACTCGATACAGCGTGTGGGTGTGAGCGCCGCAAGGTGTTCTACCGCCGAAGTTATCCGGTCTGGGTCGGCGGTGGGATGACGGCGAACATCGCGTGGGAGGCGGAGCGCGTGCTCAGCGACCGGTTGGTGGTAGCTCCCGATTCGCTGCAGTATTCGCATTTCGGAGACAGCACGGGCTTTTGGCACTTGAGCCGCTGTGCCGACTGTGGGTATCCATCATTGGTGGTTCGACCGATCGGAGATCAGCAGTACGTGTACGTCGTATTTGGATGTCGCATGCCGGATGCGACGTCGAACTTGGACGTAGTCGTCATTGCTGAAACAGTGTTTCCTGCAACCGGGCAGCAAGAAGTCCTGGCTGCGGTCGTTCTCGATGGCTACCGCGTGCAGCCGTCGTCGGATAGTACCCTGGGGCACTGGGGTACACCAGTGGTGAATGCCTCATGGGAAGGGAATTACTACAGCTGGCCGAATCGAGTGGAGAATCACCTGCTCGTAGGGTTCAAACCACCGGGGAATCGGTACTTGCGGGTTGTATCATGGGCGAGAGCGAACCAAGCGGGTGTACCGCTGCATCCATCGCTGAATACCTATTCGCGCCTTGGGCAGCGGGAACGGGATTGTGCGCTGGTCTGGGAGCAGAACGGTCAGATTTATTACACCCGTCTCCGTGCCGATACAGCAAGTGGGGAGTTTTACGATAGCCCTCCGCTCTACGCTTTGCAAGCACCGATCTGCATTAGTCAGGATAATAGGGAGGTGTGTGCCGATAGCAACCGTTTTCCTGTGGTGTATCGCGGGGTCGAGGACTTCGGTAACATCGAGAGTGCTCGAGTTGAACTTATGCGACGGGCGCAGGATCGGATAGCGTGGGAGGGGCTCTGGCGCATGTCCGATAATCCCAATCGCCGTCGGCGGATTTTTTACCGGATGCTAAACCTGATAGACGAATTTCCAGGTGGAGATACGCTCCAGCGGAAACAGCCGAGAGAGTATGAGCTCTATCCGTTGAGCACGTTCGTGTCCCTGGGGAATAATCTCCTGCAGCCAAACCTCGCGCAGGGACGGGCGTGGGTGGACAATCGGAGAGGATCGATGTGGAGGAATCTCAGTGATTCTGCGGTGGTGCTGGGGTTTACCCAAGCGCCAACTCAAGCGACCAATCGGTGTTGGTTGTGGCATGTTCCGCTCCACTTATGGATGCAACCTGATGAAACGACGATTCCCATCTCGCGCCGCCGTCGGCTGGAGGTAGTGGGGCAGCTCGGGCACTTGAGTGCAATCCCTGGCATCGGGACAGGAACGCGTTTGCACCAGACGCGGCGGGTGCAGCAGACGGGCGATACCACGAGCCGAATCGTCACCACTTCGCAGTTTTTGTGGCGCAGCACCCCTGCGGAAGTGACGGCGTTGGGGTACTACGGTGCCGAGGACGAAATCACACAAGCAGTGACGGCGATGCCGGGGCCACCCCCGCATTGCACTCGGTATGACGTTATCATTGCGCCGCCATGCATCCCGTGCTTGGACTTGGAGATCGAACCGGCGCCACCGCTTCGAATCGAATCGCTCGACACTGCACGGACGCAGTGGTTTACGGTGATAGACACCCTCGATATCGGGTTGCTGGTCCTGGGCAGTGATACATCAAAGGTACGGATGGAGATTGTACGGGCGTCGGATGGGCTGCGGAGGACGGTGCCGTTGAGCCCAGCACCAGACACGGCGGGGTTGCTGTTGGAGCGGGTCCTCGTCAATGGAGGAGGTGATCAGTATCGACTCGAGCTCATCGTTGGGGGTGGCGCGCTTACGGAGACGTACTATGTCGGGCCAATTCCTGTGGTGAACGATACTGCGCCTGATCGGCGTATTCTCGGGCGAAACAGCGTGCCTTCGTACGAACGCTTGGTGATTGATTTAGGTCACCGAGCAGAAGGAGGTTCATTCTCTTTGGATGCATATCCCATCCCTGCCGATGAGCATGTCAGTGTCCGGATTTGGTCATCAGAAGGGCGGTGGTACCGTGTGCGGCTGTACACAGTCGTCGGAGTTGCGGTTGCTGAAGGGAGTTGCCGTGCAGGGCAGGAACTTACGTTTTCGACCTTGACCATGCCGCCAGGAGTGTACATCGTCCGTGCTGATGATGGCAGCGGGAACGTTGTGCAGCGCCTGGTCGTGGTGCAGCGGTGAGAGGGTTCAGCCCCTTGCGCCTCTGTGTAGGCAGAGCGATGCTTCTTGCTCGGCGATCGCCGAGACAACGCTGCGGTGTCTATTACCCCGCACGGCGCAGCATCTGGGCGTAGGCATCAGGGAGGGGACTTTTTTCGATTGCACGTGCTGCGCGCTCGACGTCGTAGTGGGTGCGGCGAATCTCCACGGACAGCTCGAGCGTACCATCAGCGCGTTCGCCGAACGACAGTAGCACGTAGCAAGCGCGAGGATCCCCATCATGGGGTTTACCGACCGAGCCCGTGTTGATGACATGACGGATCGAACCGTCCGCCGAACGGAGCGTGCGATGGTACGGGACGTGCGTATGACCGCACAGGAGGATATCGGCGCCTGCTGCTTCGAGGATGCGCTGGAGGCTCTCATCACTGCGATCGGCAAAGAGGTACTCGTTGACGCGGCGCGGGCTCCCGTGCACCAGGAGAGCGCGGTAGAGGCCACCGCTACGGAGCCGATACTCGATGGAGATATGCGCAGGGAGTCCTCGGAGGTAGGCGCGATTGGTATCGGTGATCGTTGCGTTGGTGTACGCGATAGATTGTTTACCGAGTTGGCGTTCGTGCTCCGTTTTGTACGCGCAGCCGCAGTCGTCACTTGCCGAGCCGATGCCAACGTCATAGTTGCCAGCGATCGTCGGGATGCGGTGGGAGCGGATACATTCGATAACCTCGTTCGGCCAGACGTTGTAGCCGACCAGGTCACCCAAGCAGTAGATGGCATCCGGACGCTCGCGCTCAATATCAGCCAGACATGCTTCGAGCGCGGGCAAGTTTGCGTGAATATCGCTGATGACCGCAATGCGCATCGGTTAGCGTGCGATGGTGAATGCTAGAGTGCAACTGTCGGTATGGAGCCAGTATGCGCCGTTGGGCAGAAATGCCCCGAGCGTGTAGCGATTCGTCCCTACGTTGAGAGGAAGGTGGGCAAGCATCCGCCCATCGCGGGCATAGATCGTAGCAACGGTCGCCTGGCTGGATTCGATGAAAAGATCGTCGCTACTTGCTGGTTGGGGATTGATCTTCGGGCACGTCGGCTCGGAGGCTTGCGTGACGCTTGAAATCATCGCCGATATGGGAACGATCGTTCTGCTATCAGCCAGCAACGCGTACGCTGCGACGACGGTTGCAGTCTCAACCTTCTGGCCGTCCGTTTCGATGTGGAGGGAGATGCTCGGTTTATCGTGCGGTGCTGCACTGCTCGCAATGCAGAGTGCACGACCGCTGGACGTGTCGTAGTGGACAAAGTCCAGCGTCCATCCAGCAGCAGTGATCGCAAGGGATTCCAGATGAGCTGGGAGTGCGAGTTCGACTGCGATCGTTTGGATACGTTGCTCGGTGAGAGCAATCGTGATCGAGGGAGGACCGACGGGCGGCGATTGGACAAACGCTCCCTGGCCGCCATGCACCGGTTCAGCCGCAGTGCGTATGCTGTCGTAGTTCAACTTCACCACGAGTGCATCGCCGAGCGTGATGTCGCCACTGCCGTCGCAGTCGGCATAGGTTGCTTGCTCGTCGTCCCAGGCAAGAGCTAACTGCGGCTCCCAGAGCGTGCTTGCAGGCTGGCGACGATATCCGCGGAGCGCTCCACCGCCGGTACCTTGCCCCAAGTAGAGCGCAACGGTGCTGAAATCGCGTTGGTCAACGCGGCCGTCGTTGTTCGCATCGCCAGGATACACCGCGACGAAGCTATGGATGCGCAGTACCAGCGGTATCGGTTGGAGTGGGACGACCACTGGTGTGGTGCCGCCAACGACTGCTTCAGCATTTCGAGCATCGAATTGGATGAGCGCTCCATGCGGTGCTGTTGGGAGAACGACAAAATCCAGGTGGAGCACCGTCGGCGAATCCATCCCTGGCTGCGAAGATGGTTGACCTGAGAGAACGCCAATATGGATGCTGCCGTTGCCGCTTGCGGTATCCGATAAGTCAATGACATAGACGCTCTGGCGGCTGAGTGCACGTGGCTTCCATGCAGCAAGGCGGACGTACTGTGCACCGCTATAGCGAAGCTCAAAGCTTACGGCAGTTACGCCGGCGATGCTATCGGCGATGACATCAAGCCCGAAGAGCTTCGTTGCAGTGATTGCAGTCGGGTTGGTTGCCGGATCAGTCCGCACAAAGCGCAGTACTTGGGCACTGGCTGCGATTGTCGCAAGCGCTGCAAGGCACAGCACGCTCCATGCTCGCATCATCAGTAGCATCCTGCAGTGGTTTGTTCCGAGGGCGCAATCATCGTGCCAGCATCAGGCCGATGGTGGAATGTGGTCGAGTGGCTTGGTAATCGCACCGCTGGCGCTGAGGTCGTGTGCGGTTGCATCGAGGATGCCGTTGATGAACGCATGGCTTTTCTCGGTTGAGTAGCGCTTGGCAAGTTCGAGCGCTTCGTTAATGCTCACTTTGATGGGGATATCGGCAAAGCAGAGCATCTCGGTGATCGCGATGCGCATGATCTGGCGATCCAGATGTGCGATGCGCTCGAATTCCCAGTTGAGCGCGTGACGTTCGATGTGTTCATCGCACTGCAAGCGATGGTTAAGCACTTCCTCGAAGAGCCGATAGGCGTAAGTGACGTCGTTTTGTCGCCAGCGAATCGGGATATCGCTTTCGAGTTCGGCAATTTCCTCCGGGCGGAGGAGCCGGGAGGGTCGCTGCACCGGCTCGTCGGTGTGTTCATCGGCGAAGACGCGGGAGAAGATGTGCTCGAAGTGGAGTTGGCGGTGCACCTGTGCGATGTCATAGGCACAGAGTATCTGGAAGACCTTCTCGCGGGCTAAACGCCGATTGCCTTCGATGCTATGATGCTTTCGAAGGGGAAAAGGCTCCAGCGTGTGTTCGAGCGTCCGTTTCATGTTGCAAAGAGCGCATCGTCAGGCGCGAATATAGTCAGGAGCGCCGGCATTAGCCATTGCGAATGCTTGGGCTCCCGACGTAGGTGCGGTGGATGTGGCGCACGTGTGCGATGCGTTCTTCGGCGATGCGATTGGATGCCTCGATCGTGAGAATGCCGCTGTCGCGTGCGGTGTGGAAGATGCGCAACAGCGTATCGTAGATGCTCTCGACTTTGCGGATGACTTGTTCGCGGCTCCAGCCTTCGATCTCGCTGCAGACGTTGATCAGTCCGCCGGCATTGATGACGTAGTCGGGTGCGTAGAGAATGCCGCGATCGGCGAGCATCCGGGCGTGACGTTCTTCGTCGGCGAGCTGATTGTTGGCGCCGCCGGCGACGATGGCGCAGCGAAGGTGCGGTATGGTCGTGTCGTTGAGCACTGCACCGAGCGCATTCGGCGAAAAGATGTCGCATTCGACCGTGTAGATCGCATCGGGTTCGACGTACTCGGCGCCGTACTCTGTGCACACAGCGCGCGCTTTGTCTTCGAAGATGTCGGTGACGACGACTCGCGCACCGTCTTTGACCAAATGCGCGACGAGATTGCGAGCGACGTTCCCTGCGCCTTGGACGGCAATACGCTTGCCCGCGAGCGAGTCGGAGCCGAACACCATTTTGGCGGCTGCTTTGATCCCCGAATACACACCGAGCGCCGTATAGGGCGACGGATCGCCGCTGCCGTGTTCACCAGCGACTCCGGTGACGTAGCGCGTTTCCATGCGAATCCATTCCATGTCGCGGACGGTCGTGCCGACGTCCTCGGCAGTGATGTAGCGCCCGCGCAGCGTTTCGACGAAGCGACCGTAGCTCCGGAAGAGCATTTCGGTTTTCTGCGTATGAGAATCGCCGATGATGACTGCTTTGCCGCCGCCGAGATTGAGTCCCGCGACAGCAGCTTTGTAGGTCATTCCGCGCGACAGGCGCAGCACGTCAGTGAGCGCCTCGGCGTCGCTGGCGTATTGCCACATGCGCGTTCCGCCGAGCGCCGGACCGAGCGTCGTATCGTGAATGGCGATGATGGCGCGCAGCCCGACCTGCGGATCGCTGCAAAAGACGACCTGTTCGTGTCCGTAGAGTTCGAGTTCAGCGAACATGAAGCATTGCGTGTGGTGAAACTGATGCGAAACATCGAGCGTGCGCAAAGATACTGCTGCAGCTCCGCGGCAGCGAGCCGATGAAGATCGTTCGATGTGCTGGTGCGCCGCGTCTATTGGTGCAGAAGTCCGAGCGCCAGCGACCGGAACCGAAACGGTTACACAGTGCGATGCGTTATTGCAGTGCCCGTTGCCCAACGCTTTCGTGCAGAGTCGCCCTCTGCCGAGCACAGGCGGTGGTTCCGTATTTTCCGTGCAGTCGAACGAACTGGGAGGTAGCCTATGCGCTGCCGTGCGGTACTGTTTACGATTCTCGCAAGCCTGGTAGCATCGTTGGTTTCAGCGCAGCAAACGACCCGCGGACGCGATTTCTACGTGGTCTTTCTGCCGAACTACCACAACGGGGGAGATTCCGCAACCGACAGCCTCTATATCTTCGTCGTCGCCGATCAGCCGACCAGCGGCACGATCACCGCAACGAACAATTTGGGACAAACCCGGACGACGACGTTCACCATTACCGACCCGCAGCAAATCTTCATCTATCGCGTCCAATACCGATCCTACGAACTGTTCGGTTACAACAACAACGGGACGTTCGTCACACCGAACGAAAACGAGCGCATCAGTCCGCGGGTGTTTCGTGTGACGACCGATCGCGATGTCGCCGTCTATGCGCTCAATCAGGCGCTGACGACCAGCGATGCAACGCTCGTACTGCCGGTTACGACGCTCGGCACGGAGTACTACGTCATGAGCTACAACACCGACGGCATACTGCTCAACGGCACCACTCTCAGCACGCAGACGACGCCGTCGGAGTTTGCCATCGTGGGCGTCGAAGATGGAACGGATGTGACGATCTATCCCACAGCGCCGACGACCGAGAGCGGCATGCAAATCAAAAGTGTCCGTCTCGATCGCGGTCAAGCAATGCTGTTCCAAGCACAGTTTTCCACGCAAAATCTCAACTACGATCTAACGGGTACGCGCATCGTCGCATCGAAAAAAATTGCAGTGTTCGCCGGTCATCAGCGAGCGCTGGTACCGGTGCAAGCACGAGGGCAACTTGCCTCGCGCGACCAGCTCTACGAGCAGATGATTCCGCTGTCGGTGTGGGGAACGACCTACATCATCACGCCGCTGGCTGAACCGCAAGGTGCACCGGCGCCGACGCAATCGACAAGCGACATCTATCGCGTGCTCGCAGCCGAGAACGGAACCGAAATCAAAATCAACGGTCGCGTCGTCGCAGTTCTGCAGCGCGGGCAGTTCTACCAAGCACCGCTGATGCAAGCAGCATTGCTCGAAGCCAGCAAGCCCGTCATGGTTGCACTCTTCAAACGCTCGTTCTCCGGGACGAGCAATCTGCAACTGGGTGACCCGCTGATGATGATCATCCCGCCGCGACGACAGTACCTGTCGAAGTATCGGTTTCAGTCGTGCCAGGTCGCCCATCCCAGCGGAGGCAACACCTACTACGAGCAATACATCACCGTCGTGACGACGCCGAACAACGTTCGCAGCATCCTGCTCGATGGCGATACGCTCCGAGCCGATTTCAAAGAAGTGCCGAACACCTGCTATGTGTACGCCAACGTCAGAGTCACCGACGGTGCTCACACGATCGAAAGTCCGCGGCTGTTCGGTTTGTACGTGTACGGCTACGGCTATGCCGACTCGTATGGCTACATCGGTGGAATGGCGTTCTTGCCGGATGTACCGGACATCACTGTCAGTGCCGGACCGGATCACGACGTATGCCTGGGCGATAGCGTCACGCTGGCAGTGACAGGCAATGCCTACGCAGTCAAGTGGTCGGTTGCGCCGGGTTATCCGGCGGTGACTATTCCGTGCGATACATGCCACCAGATAACCATCGCACCGCGCGCGACGACGAAGCTGATCTTGACCGGTACTGATTCGCTCGGCTGTTCGGTGACCGATGACGTGATGATTACCGTCTATGGCAAGCCGCAGATACAGGTGCGCCCGGATACCGTCGTTTGCAGCGATATTCCCATCACCATCGGAGTCGAAGGCAATTTTCAGACTGTCCAATGGCAGCCGACCGAAGGACTCGGCTGCAGCGTTTGTCCGCAAACGACCGTCACACCGCAGCCGGGCAAAGAGATCGTGTACACGGCGATCGCTCGGAACGCTAATTCGCCGAACTGCGAAACACGCGACAGCATTCGCGTGCGCTACGCTCCCGGACTGTTCGGGAAACTACCGCCGATACTGACGCTGTGTCGTGGCGATAGCGTGACGCTGACACTCGACTACGGCGGCAGGGTGCGTTGGACACCCTCGCAAGGACTCAGTTGCACCGACTGCAAAACGGTCACCATTCGACCGGATCGAACGACGCGCTACACAGTGGTCGGCGACTCTGCCGACTGTACGACGCAGGCGAGCATCGAAGTCCGTGTCGAACAGAAACCGACGCTTCAACCGCTGGCTGATACGAGCATCTGTGCCGGCGAGAGTGTGCAACTGCAACTGGTCACGACCAATGCCGAACGCATCGTGATTTCGCCTGCGGTCGAGGTTTCGTGCACGGGCTGTTCGACGCCGCTATTTACGCCCACCCAAACGCGCACGTACACCGTCACCGTCAGCGCAGGCAGCGGCACGGGCGAATGCACCGTCAGCGACACGATGACGATCGTCGTTCGCTCGCGTCCGCGCATCGAGCTTGCGACGACCGCGCTGGTGCTCTGTGCTGGCGATACCGCTCGCATCGCAGCGCATATCACCGATGCCGACAGCGTCGCGTGGGAACCGACCGATGGCATTCTTTGCCCGACGTGCGATACGACCGCAATCGTCGGGACGGCGTCGCGAACCTATACCGTCACAGCGTGGAGCAGCGACGGGTGCTCGTCGAATGCGACGGTGACGGTGACGGTCAACCCTCGTCCCACGCTCCAGGTCGCACCGCTCGATACGAGCGTTTGTGCCGGTAGCGTGGTGCAGCTTTCTGCCACAAGCGACGGCACGATCGAATGGGATCGCAGTTTGCCGATCGCGTGCTACGATTGTCCGCAGGTCGAACTGATTGCGACCGAATCGCGGACGATCGCCGTGCGCAGTCGCAATACTGCCGGCTGCATCACCGAGGGGACAGTCGTGCTGGACGTCCGTCCGCTGCCAGCCGTGACGCTGCCCGATAGCATTCGGCTGTGCATCGGCAAATCGGTGCACCTGCAGCCGACAGGTACGCAAGCAGCCTACCGCTACCGTTGGCAGCCGAGCGATGGGCTATCGTGCAGCGACTGCCCCGATCCGATCGCTGCACCGAATGCGAGCACGCGGTATGTGCTCACGACGACGACGCCCGATGGTTGCACCGATAGCGATACCGTCACCGTAAGCGTCGTGCCGTGTCGCGTTGCGCTCCGCAGCCGTGTCGATGCAGTGACCAAACCGGTGTGGACGTGCGGTCCAGTTCTCATCGTGGTCAGCATTGTCAATCCACTGAGCGACAGCGACCAAGATGTGCTCGTCGAATTTGTCGGCGCCGAGATCCTCGAAGGCAGTGGCGTGCTGCTTCGGCAAATGCTTTCGGAATCGGTCGGGTCGGGGGGCGAGGATTTGTTGCCGACTCTTCCTCGTCTGCTTCCGCTCGGCAAGCAGTGGACCTACTCGTACCTGTTCGAACCGACGACCGAAAGCGTCACAGTCGGCATCAGAATACGCTCGGCAGCCGGCGATACGATGCTGTTCGTGCCGATAGCGACTCGACGGCAACAGATTGCGTTGTCGGTCGTGCCGCGTGTGCCGGATGGTCAACCGTTAGTGCCGGGCGGGACGCTGGAATACTCGCTGCTTCTCGATGCTCCGCAGTGGGACTTTCTTGCCGTTCGTCGCATCGGGATCGAGCTGAAGTACCCTGCCAATCTGCTGTACTACGCCGGACAAGCCGTCTTGGCGCAACGTAGCGACCTCGATGCCGGCTGGCAAATTGCCGCCACCGAAACCGACGATGGCGACAGTGCTGTGCTGTCCATCGTTGCCTTCGGTCCTGTACCGCTGACCACCAGCGGTGAACTGGGACGGATAACGATGGGCACGTTGCTCGGCAATACTTATCGCATCGAGCCGCAGCCCCGGATCGATGCCGACTCGTCGTATGCTGCGTGCGTGCAGACTGCAGCGACAGTCGAAGCCGTGACGATGCAAACGTGCGTCCGCGAGCTGCGATTCGTGCGCATTTCGACCACCGGCTTTCAGATGAGGTCGGTCGCTCCCAATCCTGCAAGCGAGTCGGTGACGATCGAGTACGAAATCGGTTACGATGCGCCGGTGCGAATCGAGCTTGTCGATGTCGTCGGTCGTGTCGTCGCGGAAATCTTCGACAGCAGAGATCGCATGCTCTCCAGTGGGCGCTATGTGTTGACCGCGTCGCTTGGCGAACTGCCCGCAGGAATGTATCGGTGCCGGTTGATGGCGGGACAATTCTGCATCGTCGAACCGCTCATGATCGTGCGCTGAAAGGATTAGTCGGCTTCGACGTGCAGAATGTCTTCGACGTGTTCGATGCCGGCGCCGCGGCGGACGATCTGCGGTGTGTCGCCTGTCAAATCGAGCACCGTCGAGGGTCCTGCAAAAAGCGGTTCGTCGATCCAGGAGTGATGCTGAACAGTGACGGCGCAATCGACGAATGCGCCGAGTTGTTCGACGGCTTCTTCGGGAGAAAGCACGTGCTCGGCTGATTCGGAGTGTGCCGAGATCGAAATGAGCGGCTCGCCGAGTGCATCGAGTATGCTACGGGGAATCGTCGCAGCCGGCACCCGAATGCCGACCGTCCTTCGCTTGGGGTCGTGGGCGTATTGAGGAACGGCTTTCGTGGCGGGTAGAATGAACGTGATTGGACCGGGTATCAATCGCCGGATGATCCGGTACGCACGGTTGTCCACATGCGCGTACTCAGCCAGATTCGACAGCGAGGGACAGAGGAACGTCATGTGTTTGGTTTCTTCCAAGTCGCGAATGCGCCGAATACGTTCGATGCCGGCTTTGTTGCGGAGTGCGCAACCCAGCGCCATAGTCGTGTCGGAAGGATAGAGAATCAGCCTGCCGCTTCGCAACTGGTCGGCGATAAGCGTCAACAACCGCTGTTCTGGTGTGGTGGGATGAAGTGGTACGATTAGCTGTGCCATTGGAGCTACTGCACGGTCCCTGAATCGCTCGGTCGCGGTGATTCCAGCGGTAGCTCGATCGTAAACGTTGCCCCGCGCCCTTTACCCTCGCTACTGGCACTGACGGAGCCTCCGTGCAGCTCTGCGATACGGCGCACGATATAGAGTCCCAATCCCGTGCTCGGCTCGCCGCCGGTCGGCACCGACGACAGACGCCCGAATTCCTGGAACGCTGCGGCAATGTCGTCAGCCGAAAGTCCAACCCCTGTATCGCGAACCCGCAGGATCATCGTCGAACCGCATAGCTCGGCTTCGAGATTGACGGAACCACCCGGCGGGGTATATTTGATCGCATTGCTGACCAGATTGTCGAGCGCTGTGCGGAGTTTGAACTCATCTGCCCGAAGAGGCGGCAAAGTATCGGGGACCAGGACGTTGATCCAGATATTCTTCCGTTCAGCAGCAGCAGCGAAACTCCGCGCGACTGCCCGCAGCAATGGTGCGACCTCGATGGAACGATACGTGAGTGCTTGTTCATGGTCGAGTTGGCTGGCGCTGAGGAGGTCCTCGACGAGCGCCCGCATTGTTTCGACCGATTGCAAACACAGCGCGATTGCTTCTTGAGCCAGTGGCGGAAGTTGCTCGCGCCGCTGATTCAAGTCGTTGAGCAATGCATAAACGTTCGACAGCGGATTTTGCAGGTCGTGGATTGCCAGCCGGAATCGCCTGTCGGAATCCGCGAGCTTGCGTTCGAGCTGACGGATTTGCTCAGCGAAAAGATCGAGCTGGCGTGCCAGCTCTCGACGTGCCTGCTCGTGGTGCTGCTCGGTGCGGAGCTGCTTGTCGAGCCAGCGACAGCGAACACAGAGTGCAATGGCACGGTGCAGAGCTGGCATGTAGATGGGCTTTGTCAAGACGAGTTGATATTCGACCGTCGCACATCGCTCGACCGCGTCCGGTTCGGTCAACGGTACCAACAATACGACCGCAGGCATTGCTTCGCTGGGTAGGCGGCGGAAAATTGTTTCCGCATCGTCGAAATTAGCATCGAGCACGATCGCATCGAACGACTCACTGGCGAGCAATTTGGATGCTTCCGCTGGCGATGCAGCAGCAATAGCTTCCAGCCCTGGCGTCGCGTTGCTGTATAACTCCACAGCGTCGCGAACGATCGGATCGGCATCGGCAACCAGGACACGAATTCGCGTCGCTCCCGGCGACCGAGCCTGATGCGTGGCTGCACTCTGCTGTTGTGCCAGTCGGGTGTGCTCCATTGTCGGTATGAATACGTCGCACGGCAAATATCGGAATTTCTCCGACACACATCGCGTCGAAGCACACCTCGTAGGTAGCTACGATATTTTCGTGACATTCATCATTGTTTTTGCTGGCGTGAATGGTTTTGCTCATGCTTGGTGCTCTCCTCGGTTTCGTGTTGGCGCTGCCGCCGGGACCAGTCGCGGTGACGGTGATAGCGTCTGCGCTCCGTGGGGGCGTCAGGCATGGTCTGTGGGCTGCAGCCGGCGCTTCGGTCGCTGATGGAGTGATCGCGCTCGGTGTGCTGTTCGCCTCGTCGGCTCTCGTCGTGCTGGTGCGTTCAACGCTCGACCATCATCCACTTATCGCGCTCGTGGGAGAAATCGTCGTCGTCGCGATGCTGGTGACATATGCTATCAGGCTGGCACGATCGAGCGTTTACCAGCGCTCGTCGGAGCTTCGCGAGGAGATGGGACGCTCGATACCAAAAACGATCGCATCGGCTGTCGCAACAGCTATAGCCAATTTGGTCAATCCGACATTTCTTCCTTCGCTGGCGGCGTCGCTGACCGCGGTGCTGTCGGCTGTGTCTCCCGAGGGGAATATCAGCGTGCTGGGGAAAGGTGCGATAGCTGCGGGATTCTCATTGGGAACGTTCGCATGGCTCGGAGTTGTGGTGGCGTTTATCGTCCGCCATCGTGAACAGTTCTCGCTCCGCCAACTCGTATTGGTGCGTCGTATCGGTGCTGCGATCGTGCTGGCGTTCGCGTGCATCTTGTTGTGGCATGTCGCTATGCGGTAAGTCGTCCAGGGCGCACAATTCTTTTTGATGTCGGACTATTCGGTTGGGTGAAGGAATTTTTCTGCCACTTCCCGAACACGCGCGACGACGCTGCTGTGCACGAGCGGATTGAAGGGGCTGGGAACGAGTTCGTCGGGCTCTGCCAGCTCAGCGATCGCTTCGGCTGCGGCGATTTTCATCGCACTGGTGATCGAATCGGCGCGCATCTCGACGGCTGCTTTGAACAACCCCGGAAACGCCAGCGCATTGTTGACCGATTTGCCGTCGGCGGCGAATGCTGCTCCTGCATCGAGTGCCTCTTCGGGCAGGATTTCCGGCACGGGGTTCGACAGCGCAAAGACGATCTGTCCCGGACGAATCATCTCGCGCGTGATGAGTCCGACTTTGCCCGTCGTGGCGATGACGACGTCGGCAGCAACGGCATCGTCGAACGAGACGATCTCGACACCGGCACGAGCGGCGTGCGCGCATGCTTCGGTGCTCGGATCGTAGGCGATGACGCGATAGCCGTATTCGCGCAGCAATTTGGCGATCGCGTAGCCGGCAGCACCGAGTCCGATTTGCGAAAACACCAGCCGATCGTCGCCGTAGCGCCCGACTTTTTTGAGCGCGTTGATGACCGCTGCCAGCAGTACCGTCGCCGTTCCGTGTTGGTCGTCGTGCATCACCGGTTTGCGTAGCCGCCGGATGAGCTCTTCCTCGATGAAGAAGCAATCCGGCGTGCGAATGTCTTCGAGGTGAACGCCTGCAAAACCGACCGAGGTTTTCTCGACGATCGAAACGAACTCGTCGGGATCGCGCGTGTCCACCAGAATCGGCATCGCGCCGAGTCCGACGAATTGATGGTAGAGCATCGCTTTGCCTTCCATCACCGGCAACGATGCCAGCGGTCCGATGTCGCCCAGACCCAAAACGCGCGTGCCGTTGGTGAAAATCCCGATCGTGTTGCCGAGCATGGTGTACTCGTATGCCAGTTCGGGATCGTGCTGAACGGCTTTGCTCACGCGTGCGACGCCGGGCGTGTAGAGGTTGCGCAGTTCGCCGACAGTCGTCGCGGATTTGGTGCGCACGATGGCGATCTTGCCGCCGCGATGCTGCTCGAAAACGACATCCTTGATGTCGAGAATCTCGGCTTGCGTCCGCTCGCGAATCGCCCGTTCGATGGCGCCCAGGTGCGGAGCATCGTAAACCGAGACGGTGATTTCGCGGATGATGTGGTCGTGTCCGATAAAGACTGCCCGCGTGTCGCCGATGAGTCCGCCTTCTTCGCCGATGACCGTGCAGAGTTTGCCGAGCATGCCCGGTCGGTGCGGATTTTTGACGACGAACACGACGTCGTTGTCGGGAAGGCGCGGGCGAACGGGTGTCGTATTGTCGCTCATGGGAAACGGTCGAAAGTGATGTCACCGAGTCGCAGCCAGCTTCGCTGCCATCTGCGTGCAGAGCGAATCGGGGCTGGTGCGATTGTAGCGGTAGGTCGCGATCGGTACGCGAAACGGACGAACACCGCTGGCGACGGCACGCTCGAAAAAGTCCGCATCGTCGGCATAGCGGAGCGGCGCAAAACCGAGTTGCAGTGCGACCGTGCGCCGGACGACGAATGTCCCGCCGACGACGCAGCGTTCGATGTGGATGAGTTTGGTCGGATCGTTGCGGTCCGGCACGTAGGGATCGCCTTCGACGAGCACGCCACCGTGGAAAAAGTCGTAGTCGCGGTACTCGACGATGTACGCCTTGCGGACGAGCAAATGATCGGGCAAGTATTCGTCGTCGGAATCGAGGAACGTCACAAAATACCCGCGTGCCTGCTCGATGCCAGCCTGCCGTGCCGCACCGGTACCCTGATTGCTCTGCACGATCAGCCGTATCCGATGGGGCAAGCGCAGATACCGCCGGACGATGTGTCGCGTCTCGTCGGTGCTGCCGTCGTCGACGATGACGAGCTCCCAGCTCGGCTCGGTCTGTGCCAACACCGATTCGATCGCCCGCTCGATACACCAGGCGCGGTTGTACGTCGTCAGGATGACCGAAAAAATCGGTGGCTGTGGCTGGCTCATCGTCTCGTGTATTTTTGTTCGAGTGCAAACTTACGGAGGCATCGCAGCGCGTGGACTTGGCTGCATTCTGGACCATCTGCTCTTCCAACGGTATCGTTCTCGATCACGATCAACTGCGTGCGATCGAGCGCTACGAACGCGAGCTGCGCTACTGGAACGAACGCATCAATCTCGTCTCGCGCAAAGACGTCGAGCATCTTCTCGAGCGGCACATTCTCCATTCGCTGGCGATTCTGACGGTGGTCGAAATACCGCCGAAAGCGCGCTGCATTGACGTCGGCACCGGTGGCGGGTTGCCGGGCATTCCGCTGATTATTGCGCGTCCGGATTTGCGCATGGTGCTGGTCGATTCGGTGCGCAAAAAACTCCGCACAGCGGAAATGCTCGCCAAACATACCGGGCATCGCTTCGTCGAAGCCATCTGCGCACGCGTCGAAGAACTCGCCGAGCAGAAGCCGTCATTGCGCGCTTCGTTCGACGTCGTTCTGGCGCGAGCTGTCGCCGATACGCGCACGCTGCTGGAATGGACGCGTCCGCTAGTCAAGCCCGACGGGATGCACCTGCTGCTCAAAGGCGGCGATCTCGCCGCTGAAATCGCCGACGCTCGATCGGCATTCCCCGATGCGACGATCGTCGAAAAACCGCTGCGCTTGGTCGGCGCTCCCTGGTTCGAAGAGCAACAAAAAAAGGTGCTGGTCGTTACTTGGCGCAGCGCAGTACAATCGGCACACGTCGAACACGCATCGCAATGCACCTCGTAATCACGCTTGTCGGATGGCTGGCACTCGGTGTTGCTGCAGTGTGGGCACAAATACCAGGCATCGTCACGCAGCAACAGTCCAGCCAGCAGCAAAGCAGTTTCCGCATCGCGCGGCTCAAGTACAGCGGCGGTGGCGATTGGTACAACGACCCCTCGGCTGAGGTGAACTTGCTCCAATACGTTCGCCAAAACACCAACATCGCCGTCGAACCGCGCTACGAGTACGTCGATATCGCCAGCGACAACATTTTCCTCTACCCGATGCTGTTTTTGACCGGGCACGGCAACGTCAGCTTCACCGATGCCGAAGCGCGACGGCTGCGTGCGTACCTCGAAAGCGGCGGATTCCTCTACATTGACGACGACTACGGACTCGACCCCTACATTCGTCGCGAGATGAAAAAAGTGTTTCCCGAGCAAGAGTTCGTCGAGCTTCCGTTTTCGCATCCGATCTATCACTGCCACTTTCACTTCCCGTACGGTCCGCCGAAAATCCACGAGCACGACGGCAAACCGCCCCAAGGTTTCGGGCTGTTCTGTGGCAACCGGCTCTGCGTGTTCTACACCTACGAATCCAATCCGAGCGACGGATGGGCTGATCCGGACGTGCATCACGATCCGCCCGAACGCCGCGAAGCCGCACTCAAGATGGGCACGAACATCGTCGTCTATGTGCTCGGTCAACAGCAAGCACTGCCGTAGCCGCCAATGAACGCCTATGATTCGATCATGCGTCGCTTGCGGGCGACGCGCCGCAAAGAAACGCTCGTTCTGGTCGGACGCGATCTGGTGGCAGCCGTTGCAACGAGTGCCGCCGTCGCGCTCGTTGCTGCTGCCGTCGAATCGCTCGCCCACGGTGGAATTCCGTTCCGAACGGTTCTGGCGGCGATATGGGCAGTAGCGACGCTCGGTGCTGTCGTGCTGCTTCCACTTCGAACGTTGTGGCTTCGGGTGTTTTCATCGCAACGCCCGACGCTCGAGAGTATCGCTCGCCGCGTCGGTGATGCGTATGCGGACGTGCGCGACCGCTTGCTCAATGCGCTGCAACTTGTCCAGCCGGACAAAACGCTCACCGGTTCGCACGAGCTGGCGCTGGCAGCCTTCGCCGAGGTCGAGCGCGCTGTCGCCGATCGCAGTTTCGACGTCATCATCGGCAGCGAGCATCGGCGGCGTCTGCTCGTTTTGCTGTTGCTGATACTCGGGTTGGTCGGCGCAATCGTCGCGATCCCACCGCTCGGCGATGCCGCGTATCGCATTGCGCATTGGTACGAGCGTTTCGTTCCGCCGCCGCCGTTTACGCTCCGCGTCGAACCGACCTCGGCAGAAGTGTTGCGCAATGCGCCGGTGCGGATCAGCGTGGACATCGGCGGTGTCGTTCCGCTCGATGTCAAACTCTACGTCCGCGAAGAGCAACAGGAACGCCCCGATTACTATCCGCTGCGCCACGATACGGGCAGCCGTTACATTCTCGATCTTCCGGCGCTCAAAAGCACGATCGAGTTCTACGCCGCTGCGCAGTGGTACGACGAAGAAATTCGATCCAACATCGGGCGCATCGTCGTCAGCGATTATCCGATGGTGCGTTCGTTCCAACTCCGCATCGAACAGCCCGCCTACGCGCGCCGTCCGGCGATCCTGCTCGACGAAACCGGTGCCGACATCGTCGCACTGCGCGGTTCGCGTGCGATGCTGCGCGTGCTCGCCAACAAACCGATCGTCGGGGGCAGCATCGTGTACGTACCGCTCGGCGACAGCGCTGCTGCACGCGATACGCTCCGCATTCCGCTTCGCGCCGACGGCGAACGCGCCGAAGGAAGCTTTGTGCTTTCCCGCAGCGGCACATGGTGGATCGAGCTTCGTGACAGTGCCGGACGCACGACGCCCGATCCGATTCGCTATACCGCCAGAGTCGAAAGCGATGCGCCGCCGACCATCGCACTGGTCGAGCCGACGCAGGATGCGACCGTCGGACGCGACGCTGTGCTCCCGATTCGCGTGACCATCGGCGACGACTACGGTTTTTCGCGGCTAGTGCTCAAAAGTCGCTTGGTCGAGTCACGATACGCCGAGCCGGAGCGCGATTGGCGTTCGACAGACATTCCGCTGCCGTCGCTTGCTGCCGGTACGCTCGACGTGCCCTATGCGTGGAATCTGAACTTGCTCGGCATTTCTCCGCAGGACAAGTACGAGTTCTACCTTGAAGTCTTCGACAACGACGTCGTCAGCGGTCCCAAGAGTGCGCGCACGGCGACGCTCCGTGTGCGGCTGCCGTCGCTGGAGGAAGTCTTCCGCTCAGCACAACAAGCGCAGCGTTCGACACAGCAGCAACTCGAAGAAGTCAAGCGCAAAGCCGAAGAGTTGGCGCGATCGATGGACGAAATCCAGCGCGAGCTGATGAAACAGCAGCAACCGAACTGGCAAACGGAAAAATCGCTCGAGAACGCGCTTCGGCAGCAAGAGCAGCTCCAGCAGAAGTTGCAAGAAGCCCAGCGCAAGCTCGAGGAAATGACGCGCATGCTCGAAGAACACAAAGCCATCTCGCCGGAGACGCTGCAGAAGTATCTCGAACTGCAGAAGCTCTTGCAACAGGTCGATTCCGAAGAGCTGCGCCGCGCCATCGAAGAAATGCAGCGTGCGATGCAACAACTGACGCCGCAAGACATCGAGCGAGCCATGCGTAACTTCCGCTTCGACGAAGAGCAGTTCCGCAAGAACGTCGAGCGCGCCATCGAGCTGCTCAAGCGTATCCAAGCGCAGCAGAAGATGGACGAACTTCAGCGTCGCGCCGAACAGCTCGCCGAGCAACAACGCCAGCTCGAGCAGCAAACGCAGAACACCAACCCCAACGACAAAGCTGCACGCGAGCAGCTTGCGCGCCAGCAAGAGCAGCTCCAACGCGAGATGGAGCGCCTGCAGGAAGAGTTCCGCTCGCTGGAGCAACTGTCGCAAGACGCCAAACTCGACCAGCGAAAGAACGTCCAGGATCAGCTCCGCCAAGCAGCAGAGCAACTCCAGCAGGAACAGTCCGAGCGCTCGATGGAACAGAGCGAGCAATCGCTCCAGCAGGGCGATTTCGACCGTGCTCGCCAGCACATGCAACGCAGCGCCGAGCGGATGCAACGCTTCGCACAAGCGATGCAGCGCGCCAAACAGGAAATGCGCAAAAACGAAATGCGTCAGATCGCACGCCAGATGCAGCAAGCCTTGCAGGATTTGGCGGAGCTGTCGAAAGAGCAAGAGCAATTGGCAAACGAGACGCAGCGCTTGGATCCCAACTCGGCGATGATGAACCGCGCGACGCAGCGCCAGCAGCAACTCCGCGAACAGCTCATGAACCTGGCGCGGCGGCTCGATGCGCTTTCGAAGCAGACGACTGCTGTCACTCCCGAAATGGCGCGCGAGCTGGGTCAGGCACTCCGCCAGATGCAAGACGCCCAACGCACGCTCGAGCAACGCAATTCCTTCGGTGCCTGCCAAATGCAACAATCGGCGATGGGCTCGATGAATCGCGCTATGAACCAAATGCAGGCGATGCTCGAACAACTAAACGGCAACAACCCCGGCGAGGGCGAAGGCGAGGGCGATAGCAATCAAATGCGCCCCGGCGGCATGCAACCGGGCGCCAGCTTCATGCAACGGCTGATGGAAGCGGCAGGTATGCAGCAGCAAATCAACAACGCCATGCAGCAACTCGGCGCCGAAGGGCAGCTTTCGCAAGAACAGCGCGAGCAGCTCGGTCGCATCGCCGCACAGCAAGGGCGCGTGATGAAGTCCATCGAAGAACTCGCCCGCGAGGAAAAAGAAGTCGGCGGCAAACGCAAAGCGCTCGGCGATCTCGATCGCATCGCCGACGACATGCGCGAAGTGCTCACCGACATGAAGAGCGGCACCATTACGCCCGAAACGCGCCGCCGCATGGATCGGATCCTCTCGCGCTTGCTCGATGCATCCCGCTCGATGCACGAACGCGATTACGAGAAAACCCGCGAGTCGCGCCCCGGCGAAGACGTCGCCCGCCAAAGCCCGTCGGAACTGCGACTGAAGGCGATCGAACAACTCCAGCGTTACCGCGATTTCCTGCGCCAATCGCAGTTGGGCTACACCAAAGACTACGAGCAGCTCATTGAGCGATACATGGAACAACTCCAGCGAACGCAGAGCAAGTGATGAAGCAGCTCGCTTTTGTGGTGGTGCTCGTCGTCTGCGCTCGCGGTCAGGGGAGCCTCGGCGCGTGGATCGGCTCGGCTCCCTCGGCGCCGCGCTTGTTCAACGACGGTCTCTGGCGAGGCATGAGCGCGGGAGCTGAACTCGGTGTGTACTCGATGCCGATGTCGCCTCTGTTCGATCTGCCGATGGCTTTCGCTGTGGGAGCCGAATACGTCCAGCCGAGTGCCTCGTCGGTCGCACTGCTCGACGATTACCGCGGTTGGATCGTGCGCTGCTCATTCGTGTGGTACGCGGGCACAGCGACGGCGCCGTATCTGCGGCTCGGTACCGGCGCGACGCTCGGCGAACGCTACCGTCACGAGGTCGAACGTGACAGCACGTCGCCGCTTCGATGGCATCCAGCACGAGCGGTGGCGGTGTTCTGGGGACTCGGTGTGCGCGGCATTCTCGATGGTGCGATCGGATGGTTCGCTGAAATCGAATGCACCACGGGCGACCAGCTCGGATTGCTTCTGCCGCTGCGAGTCGGAGTGAACTATCGCTGGAGTGCGCGATGAAGCGGCGCGTACTGTCGGTCGTCGGCGCACGCCCGAACTTCATGAAGGTCGCTCCGATCGAACGCGCGCTGGGGCGGTACAGCGATCGCATCGAGCATGCGATATGCCACACCGGGCAGCACTACGACTACGCGATGAGTCAGGCGTTTTTCGAGGACCTCGATCTGCCCGAGCCGCGATTTTACTTAGGCGTCGGTAGCGGCTCGCACGCCGAACAAACCGCACGCATCATGCTCGCGTTCGAACCGGTATGCGCCGAGTGGAAGCCCGATCTGGTCGTCGTCGTCGGTGATGTCAATTCGACCATCGCGTGCAGTCTCGTCGCGGTCAAGCTCGGAATTCCGACCGCGCACGTCGAAGCAGGGTTGCGGAGCTTCGACCGCACGATGCCCGAAGAAATCAACCGCATCGCAACCGATGCGATCTGCGACTGGCACTTCTGTACCGAACAGAGCGGCGTGGACAATCTCCGGCGCGAGGGTGTGCCGGACGATCGCATTTTTTTCGTCGGCAACACGATGATCGATTCGCTGATGGCTGCGATGCCGCGCGTCGAGCAGTGCACGATTGTCGGCGAGCTGGGACTTCGGCGCCGACAGTACGCGGTCGTCACGCTTCATCGCCCCAGCAACGTGGACGATCCGGAGCAACTGGCGATGCTGCTCGAAGTGCTCGGCGAACTCTCGCATCGCTTGCCGGTCGTTTTTCCGATTCATCCGCGCACACGGCAGAACATCGAGCGATTTCAGCTTGCCGGAGTCGTCGAACGCACGCCGCACCTTCGGTTGATCGAACCGCTGCGGTACGTTCATTTTGTCGCACTCGTCCGCGATGCCGCACTCGTGCTGACCGATTCCGGCGGCATTCAAGAGGAAACCACCGTGCTCGGTGTGCCGTGCATTACACTGCGGACGACGACCGAACGACCGAGCACGCTCGAATACGGCACGAATGTGCTTGTGCCGCCCGTGCGGGAGCGCATTGCCGCAGCGATCGAGGAAGTGCTGTGCTCGCCGCCACGCAATCGGCGCATCCCGCCACTGTGGGACGGTCGTGCTGCCGAGCGCATCGCCGAGATCGTCGCTGACCGCATATTCACCCTCGATCGGCGCCGCCGGTGAGCCGCGGGTATTTTTGTGTGTTTCGATGGTTGTACTACTGATGCCGATGTGTGTGAGAACAACACTGGCAGTCCTGCTGGCTGTCGCTATTGTGGCGAGCAGTCGAGCGCAGGTGGCTGGTTTCCCGGCAGGGGACGTTGGCACGCTGCCGCAACAACTGACACGACCGCAACAAGAATCGCCGCTTCGTGTCGAGCAAACGCCGTCGGACAATGTGGTCGATCCCAAGCAGTATCGCGTCGGCCCGGGCGATGTGTTGGTCATTCAGAAGCTCGATGCGTTGGCGCAAGAAGACTACGCGGTCATCACGCCCGAAAACACAATCGCGCTGCCGCGAATCGGTATGATTTCTGCCAGTGGTAAGACGCTCGCCGCGCTGCGCGATACGATCGTCGCGCTCTACCGTCAACGCACGCCGAACATTCCGGTGTACGCCGGCTTGCGGCGTCCGCGCACGGTGTACGTGACGGTGCAGGGGAACGTGCTTTTTCCGGGTGTGTATCCTGTGCCTGCTTCGATGCGACTGCTGACGCTGCTGCGGCTGGCGATGCAAGGCACGACGCAGCAACGAACCGAGCCGGAGGTGCAGCGTGCGGTGCAACGCGCCTTCGGGCAGATTGCCGACCTAACGCGCGACGAACAGTTGCTCTGGCGCGATTACGAGTTCCTGCCGCCGTCGTCGCTGCGCTCGATTCTGGTGCGCCATAGCGACGGCACAACCGACGTCGTCGATGGCGAGCGTGCATTGCTCGAGCCGGAAAGTGCAGCCAATCTCTACCTACGCGAAGGCGACGTGGTGTTCGTTCCGCGCGAGCCTGCCGTCGAGCAGCCGCGCATCACGATCCAAGGTGCGGTGGCGCGCCCGCGCACGACGATTTTTCGGCAGGGCGATCGGCTCTCGTTTTTGCTCAAGCTCGGCGGTGCGCTCTTGCCCGAAAGCGGTACTATCTGGCTCGTGCAAGGTGGAGAACGCATTCCGGTCCGCGCCGATGCACAGCTCAATTTGCTCTCTGAAGACATGCCGTTGCAACCGGGCGCGGTCGTGCTCGTCGAGCGTGTGCGCCCCGAGCCGACCGAAACCGGCAGCGTGCGCATCGTCGGAGAAGTGAGGCGACCGGGTGCCTATCCGATCGTGCAGAGAAAAACGCGGTTGCGCGAGGCGATCGAAGAAGCAGGCGGATTTACCGAACGTGCGGCATTGCATCTGGCGTACATTCTGCGCCGCCAACCGAACGACCACGCCGAAAGCAGCCTGATACCGCCGAATCCGCAGTTGGAGCGGTTGCGCCGGTTGCAGTACACCAATCTCGTCATCGAGGATACGCTGCGCTTTTTCATTGACGAGCTGGCGCGGCGTCCGGTCGTTGCGTGCGATTTCCGTGCATGCTTCGAGCGCGGCAGCGATGACGACAACGTCGTGCTCGCCGATGGCGATGTGATCGTCGTACCGCCATCGCCCCACACAGTGCTCGTCTATGGGCAGGTCAACAAAGCTGGCTACGTCGAATACGTTCCCGGCAAGGATGCCGAGTACTACATTGCGCGTGCCGGTGGGCGCACCGAACTCGCCGACCGCGGGCGCGAGCGCGTCATCAAAGGACGCACCGGCGTTTGGATGCCGATCGATGAAACCGTCGTCGAATCGGGCGATCGTATCTATGTGCCGCATCCGCCGGACGAACCGATCGGTGCGCAGATTCAGCGGCTCAGTGCGTATATCGGCATCGCCGGTGGTTTGGCCGGGTTGGTCATCTCGATTCTGTCGCTGGTCAACTTTCTCCGGACGAGGTAATGGCCACCGCCGAACCGCTCCATCAACGCACGCTCGAACTGGGACCGACTGCGTCGGCAACCAAACGCGAGCATCCATTGCGGACGAGGCTGGCGCGAACGAGTCCGGTGCTTTTTCAGCTCGGTGCCGATGTGGTGGCGATCGTGCTGACGGTTGCAGTGTTTTACCTGCTCCGACGCCGCGAAGCGCCGTTCGTTGTGGGCGGCACCGAATTTTTCTGGAGCGTGCTCGTCGTCGCACTTGCGTATTGGGTGGGCATGTTCTGGCTCGGCGGATTGTACCGCAATTGGCTCGTGCGGTCGCCGTTCGACGAAGCGTTCGCAGTGTTGAAAGTGGCAGCGGTCGGCGGTACGATCCCCATTGTGGCGATTGTGCTCGATAGCGGTTGGTTCAGCTTCAAGTTGGTCGTCTATACGCTTCTGTTTGCAGTCTTGGCGATCGCAGCGCGGTACGGCGTGCGCCGCTTGCAGATGCGGTTGCGTTCCGAAGGGGTGATCGTTTTTCCGACGCTCTTGATCGGCGACGGCGAGGGACTCGGAGAGTTCGTGGCGCAATCGAATCGCCACACGAGCTATGGCTACGCTGTCATCGGTGCTGTGAGCGACGATGCGACCGCTGTCGCTGACGATGTTCTGGTCGTCGGTACACTCGGCGAGCTTGCCGATGTTCTCGATCGGCTCGCGCCAGCGGTGTGCATCATGGCGTTTCGCCATGCCGATCACGATCGGTTGCTCGAATACGCGGGCATCGCACACGAGCACGGAGCCAGCGTGATGATCGTGCCGGACCTGTACCACGTCGTCATGGGGACGGTGCGGGCGTTGTCGCTCTACGGTGTGCCGCTCATCGAAATATCCCCGCACTTGCTCAAGCCGTGGCAAGCGCTCGTCAAACGCACGCTCGACGTTGTCGTCAGTGCAGCGGTGCTTCTGCTCGGTATGCCGCTGTGGGTTCTGATCGCGGTGGCGATCAAACTCGATTCGCCCGGACCGGTGCTCTTTACGCAGTGGCGCGTCGGACGGGGCAATCGTCCGTTCAAGCTCTACAAGTTCCGCTCGATGACGCACGGTCGGTGGGACGGCACATGGACACAGCTCAACGATCCTCGCGTGACGAGAGTGGGAGCGATCATTCGCCGCTTGTATCTCGACGAAATTCCGCAGTTCTGGAACGTGCTCAAAGGCGACATGAGCTTGGTCGGACCGCGTCCGGAGCAGGTCGGCTTGGTCGAGCAGTTCGCACAAGCGGTGCCGTACTACACGCGCCGTCACGTCGTTCGACCGGGCATCACTGGCTGGTGGCAGGTTCGTCGCGAGCGCCGCGTGTTGCCGGACATGATCCAAGAAATTCGCTCGCGCTTGCAGGACGATTTCTACTACATCGAGAACATGTCCCTGCGGCTCGATGTCGAGATCATCGTCCGCACGATCGTCGTGATGCTGCGCGGTCACGGAATCGCGTGATACACCGAATCGAATCGCATGCAACGAGCAATCGTCGTCATTCCCACGTACAACGAGCGCGGCAACATCGCGCGACTCATCGAAGCGGTTCATCGCGTCATGCCGGCGATCGACGTGCTGGTCGTTGACGATAACTCGCCCGACGGTACAGCGGACGTCGTGCGCGCAATTGCTGCAGGCGACGCGCGTGTGTCGCTTTTGGAACGTCCCGGCAAGATGGGGCTGGGAACGGCGTACTGTCAGGGTTTTGCGTGGGCGCTCGAGCGCGGCTACGAGATCGTTTGTCAGATGGACGCCGATTTTTCGCACAATCCCGAAGACCTTCAGCGTCTGATCGCCGCACTCGACCGTGCCGACCTTGCGATCGGCTCGCGGTACGTCAGCGGTGTCAACGTCGTCAATTGGCCGATGAGCCGCCTGGTGCTCAGTTACGCAGCCAATCTCTACACGCGACTGATCACGGGAATGCCGATCAAGGATGCAACGGGCGGATTCAAAGCATTTCGCGCCGATCTCCTCCGTCGCATCGATCTCGGTGCGATTCACTCGAACGGCTACGCGTTCCAGATCGAGATGAACTTTCGCGCATGGCGATTGGGCGCTCGCATCGAGGAGATCAGCATCGTTTTCGTTGACCGCACCGATGGCGTCTCGAAGATGAGTCGCTCGATCGTGTACGAAGCAGCATGGATCGTCTGGAAACTCAAACTGCTCGCTCTGGTGGGCAAGCTGTGATGGAGCCGGTCGAGGTGACGATCGTCATCGTCAGCTACAACGTGCGGCAGTATCTGCGGCAATGCCTCGAATCCATCGAGCGGCTCCGCAAACGACATCGCTTGGAAGTCATCGTCGTGGACAACGCATCGCACGATGGCACGGTCGAGCTGCTCCAGCCGCTTTTTCCGTGGGTCGAGTTCATCCCGCTCGGCGAGAACATCGGGTTCGGACGCGCCAACAACATCGGCATCGAGCGCGCACGCGGACGCTATACGCTCTTGCTCAATCCGGACACGATCGTGGCGGAAAACACCATCGAGGAAATGCTGCGCTACATGGACGCCCATCCGGAAGTCGGCATCTGCGGCTGCAAATTGCTCAACGCCGATGGAACCTTCCAGGAACAGTGCCGGCGAGGTTTCCCGACGCCATGGGCTGCGTTTTCGAAGCTCTTCGGTCTGCAAGCGTTGTTTCCGCGATCGCCGCTGTTTGCTCGGTACAACCAATCCTTCCGCGATCCGGACGAGACGTACTACGTGGACGCGGTCATGGGAGCGTTCATGTTCTGCCGCACCGAGCAGCTTCGCGCCATCGGCGGTTTCGATCCGGACTACTTCATGTACGGCGAAGATTTGGACCTGTGCTACCGCATGGCGAAAGCGGGCTACCGCACCGCATATGTGCCGACGACGAGCATCGTCCATTTCAAAGGCGAGAGCACGCGACGCAGTCGCATCAACGACGTGCGTGTGTTTTACGATGCGATGGTGACATTTGCGCGCAAACATTACAGCTCGCAGCGGTGGTTTCTGCTGCTGTTGCGTGCAGGGATTCGGCTGCGCGAGGCAATCGCCCATCTGGCGCAGTATCGGCAGGGACTGGCGTTGCTGCTCGCCGATCTTGCGATTGCGAACGCGATGCTGCTGGTGGCGACGACGATTCGATTCGGTCAGCCGTTGGCGTTCCAGTCCTACGCATATCCGACCGTTTTCATTGTGCTCAGTGCCGTCGTTGCGGTGTGCATGATCGCTGTCGGCGAGTACTTCGAGTACACCTACCGCGTCCGCAATGTCGTCATGGGGTACATGGCGGCGTTTTTCGTGCTGTCCTCGCTGACGTACTATTGGAAGGAATACGCGTTCAGTCGTGGCGTCGTGCTCATGACGGTGGGGCTGGCGATGGTCGTTTCCGGTGCGGTACGCTTTGCCTTGAGGTATCGTCAGCGCGGCTATGCCGAGCGCGTGCAGCGACGTGCATTGGTGGTCGGAACAACCGATGCTGCACGACGCATCGTCGAGGCGATGTCGGAACATGCTGCACCGATTGCCGTGGTCGGGATCGTCGCTGTCGAGCCGACCGCCGACGAACGCTTCGCCGGTTATCCGATCGTCGGCTATTGGGACTACATCGAGCGGCTCGTCGAGCAGCACGCGGTATCGGAAGTCATCGTCACCGATCGGAGCATTCCGCGCAGCGAGGTGATCGCGACGCTGTCGGCACTGGCACCGCGGCGAGTGCGATTCTTTTTTGCCTACGACGACGTCGAACTTCACGCGCAGCGCATCGTCGCCGATGTCGGGATTCGGCGGCTGGAGCTACCGCCGCTGTTGCGACTGCGCTATCGGCTGCTCAAGCGCATCGCCGATGTCGTCGTGGCAGCGATCGTGCTCGTGCTCGGTTGGACGGTGGTAATTTTGAAGCGGCGGTCTCTACGGTCGTGGCTGGACCGGTGGTGGAGTGTGTTGGTCGGGCGGCGATCGGTCGTCGGATTGTATCCGCGCCAGGTGTCGCACTATGTCGGCATTCGTCCGGGGCTGTTCAGTTTGCCGATGCTCGTGCCGGAACCGCTCCGCACCGATGCACTCATCGCACGGCTCAACGAGTACTACGTGACCGAATACAGTCCGTCGCTCGATGTGGAAATTCTCGTTCGCAGTATGTACCGTCGCGCACGTGAGCAATGAGTTACGTTCTCGATTTCGAAAAACCGATTCTGGAACTCGAAAAGAAAGTCGCCGAGATGAAGTCGCTGGCAGGCTCGCTCGATCTCGACGATCAGATCGCCGACCTGGAGCGACGCATCGAGGAACTCCGCAGCGAGATTTATTCGAAGCTCACGCGGTGGCAGCGTGTGCAGTTGGCGCGTCATCCGGAACGTCCCTACACGCTCGACTACCTGGCGCATTCGTTCGACGAGTTCATCGAGCTTCACGGCGACCGATGCTATCGCGACGATCCGGCGATCGTCGGCGGCTTGGCGCGCATTGGCGAGCACAAGGTCGTCGTCGTCGGTCATCAGAAAGGGCGCGACACGAAAACGAACGTTCTGCGCAACTTCGGCATGCCCAATCCCGAAGGCTACCGCAAAGCGCGCCGGCTGTTCGAGCTGGCGGAAAAGTTCGATCGTCCCATCGTCACGTTTCTCGACACACCGGGTGCATTTCCCGGCATCGAAGCCGAAGAGCGCGGGCAAGCCGAAGCGATCGCCCGCAATCTGTTCGTCATGGCAAAGCTGCGCGTGCCGATCGTCGTGGTCATCATCGGCGAAGGAGCCTCGGGCGGTGCGCTCGGTATCGGCGTGGGCGATCGCATCCTGATGCTCGAAAACGCATGGTATTCGGTCATCGCACCGGAGTCGTGTTCGTCGATTCTCTGGCGCAGTTGGGACTACAAAGAGCAAGCAGCCGAAGCGCTCCAGTTGTGCGCGCACGATTTGCTCCGTCACGGTATCATCGATCGTGTCGTGCCAGAACCGATCGGCGGTGCGCATCGCGATCCGGAGACGATGTTCCGCACGATGCGGCAGGTGCTCTTGGAGGAACTACCGCCGTTGCGTGCGATCCCGCCGGACGAGTTGGTGCGACGTCGGCACGAAAAATTTGCGCGCATGGGTGTATGGGAAGAAGTGCCCTCGCAACAATAATCGTTTGGCACAATCGTTGTTCTCCGCGAAAGTAGGCGAACACGTGCTCTTACTGTCGAGTGTCCGACGCGAAGTCATATCGCTTCAGCCGGACCCGAAAGGCAGGGGAATGTCACTGTCGCACCACCGCACGGCGTGCTATGGACTTCCCTGCGACTGCAGCGCGTTCGCAACCGCATTGCCTCAGAAATGCGTGGGGTTTGCGGAGGGTTTCGTCGAAATGTCGTACCTTTCTGCTTTGGAGGACAGATGGACAACATGCAAGAGTACAGCGAGACGGATATGCCAGAAAATGGGCATGAACAACCGGAAGAGCGGTCAGCTTACCGTCCGCCGCGTCGCCGTATCGTTCGGTCGGTGTTGAGTGTCAATCCGAATGAACCGCCCGTACCGCCGGCAGACGATCAGCGCCGGTTCTTTCCACCGGAGCCGCGTCAGCAGTGGCGTCGGTCGCCGTGGGATTACAGGCAGCCGCCAGCAGCGGGGTATGAGGAGGAATATCGGGATCGCAGGCGCTCACACTATCAGCGTCACGATCGCCCGTTCCGTCGCGATCGCGGATTCGAACCGCGTCAACGCGGACGTTTTCGTCGCCGCACCCCGTTCATCGAGCCAGCCGATCGCAACCGGCTGACACCGCGTCCGACGACCGTGGTTCGGGCGTTGGTTCGATTGCTCTACTGCTCGCGCAAACTCGCAAAGCAGGCAATCAAGGACCATGTCGTTACGGTCAACGATCGCATCGTTCGCGAGCCGACATACACAGTGCGGCTGCTGTACGATACCGTTCGTGTGGATGGCTTGCTGCTCCACCACACACCGCGCAACATCTACATTGTCCTCAACAAACCCCGCCACTATGCCGGTGCACGCGAACCGAACAGCCGCCACGTGTTCAACTTCTTGATGAAGAAACGCGATTGGTTCATTCCGCTCGGTCCGCTGCCGAAAAGCGTCGGTGGACTCGTCGTCGTTACCAACGATGCCGAACAGCGCGTTCCCGGCAAAAGCCTGTTCGACTTGATGGAGAAAGAGTATCACGTCAAGGTCAACAAAGCCCCTGCCAAGCGCACCCTCTCGAAGGTGCTCGCCGAATTGCAGGCATTGGGGACAGCCGACGAAAGCGCCGCACAAGTCGAGTTGATGCGAAAGACCAAACGCTATGCGTGGCTCTCGATCGTAACGGTCAGCGCGAGCGCTCGTGATCTTTACCGCATCCTCAAGAACGCCGGCATAGAGGTCATCGCGATGGATCGGTACCGCATCGGGATGATCACGCTCGACGGTATCAGCCCCGGTTCATGGCGACGTCTGTCGCAAGTCGAGCTGACAAAAATTTTCCCCCAATCGGTACCTGCTTCGACCATCGAGCCATTGGTCGAGGATACAACGTGGCAAGCATTGTATCAACGTTGGTACAAGTCCACGTAGCGCGGCTCGCTGCCGATGGGTGGCAACATTTGCTCCTTCGCCGCCGTGACGACGACCAGCAGTATCCTGGACTGTGGCAGTGTATCACGGGTACTGTGTGCGATGGCGAAACCATGCTTGCTGCGGCACATCGAGAGCTGAGCGAGGAAGTTCGTCTCAATGTTCTTCAGTGGTGGGCGTTGCCGGTGATAGGGATGTTCTACGATCGTGCACGCGATGCGCTGGAGATTCCTGTTGCCTTCGGTGCAGTTGTGTCGAGCGATGCAGAACCGACGTTGAGCGAACACGCCGAGCATCGCTGGCTCGCGCTCGATGCTGCCTTCGCTACACTCGTCGTTCCTGCTCATAGAGAGGGAACACGCATGTTCGAGCATGTCCTCACCGATTCTCGTCGCGAGGACTACGAAAGGCTTTATCGTCTGAGCTAAAATAATCGTCGTATATTCGCAGCCCGCATCCAGCAAGATGCGCACTGCGATACATTCGAACCATACGGCTCGATCCGACATGAGTGAACAGGAACTCCGTCCCGACGCTGGTGCAGTTGCCCAGCAACACGATGACGCACAATCAACCGACCAAGCTCCCACCGTTCCAGCGGCGAGCAACGACTCAGCCACAGCGGCTCAACCACATGTTGCAGAGTATGCTGAAGCGGAATCTTTAGGGCAAGCTGCCGACCACGAACAGAAACCCCCGTCGAATGCCGAGCAGCCGTCCTCCAGCGGTGAAACGATTGCTGTATCCACTTCAGTAACGGAAGCTCAGCCATTCCAGAAAATCGAGCTTCCTCAGCCGGAGGAAAAGCCAGCACCGGTCGTCGTCACCGACGAGTTGCTTGCCAAGCTCCAAGGCATCATGGAGCGTGGCGAGGCGATCACCGTCCACGTAGCCCAACGCATTCGTGGCGGTTTGCGAGTGGTGTTCGAGGGCATCAAGATGTTTTTGCCTGCCTCCCAGTTTTTCCTCAAGAAAAGCCCGAGCAACGAAGACCTTCAGGCAGTCGTCGGTACGGACATCCCCGTTCACATTGCCGAGATCGTCAAAGACGAAACCGGACGTATCACGTTCATCGTCACTCGCCGACCCATACTGCGTAACGAGTTCTACAGTCGCATCAAAGTAGGCGATGTCGTTGAGGGAACCGTCACATCGGTGCAGAGTTTTGGATTGTTCGTGGATATCGGTGGCTTCGATGGACTCGTGCACATCTCGCGCGTGTCGCACCAGCCGATATCGAATCTGTCGGCACAATTCAAACGCGGCGATAAAGTTCGTGCGCAGATCGTCGAGGTTGATGCCGAACACGATAAAATCTCGCTGAGCATGAAAGCGCTCGAACCGTCGCCGTGGCAAACTGTCGCCGAGCGCTACCGTGCGGGAGAGCGATACCGCGGGATTGTTCGTCGAATCATGCCGTTCGGTGCATTCATCGAATTGGAGCCGGGACTGGAAGGCTTGTTGAGAGTGGGCGAGCTTTCATGGACGCGGCGCATCCCAGATCCGCACGAGGTGCTGCAGGAAGGTCAAGAAGTCGAAGTCGTGGTAATGGCGGTACATCCTGAGCGAGAACAGATCGAATTGTCGCTTCGTCGTACAGCAGAAAATCCGTGGCCGTCGCTACGGGCGAAATACCCTCCTGGTTTCCCGACGACCGGCGTCGTGCGCAGTGTGAGCGGTCCGGGTGTCCTTTTGACGATCGGTGGTGAAGTGGATGCATTTATGCCGCGCTCGCAGATGCGCTCGGTGCTCAAAGGTAAGCGCATCCCGTATTCACCGGGCGATATCGTTACAGTCACGGTCGTCGAAGTCGTTCCCGATACCGAATCGTTCATCGTCGCGCCGCGCGTCGAGCCGGAAGAAGAACTGTTCGGTCCTCCGCGTGAGGGCAGTAGCAGTGCTCCGTCGTCACCGTCGCCGGGTCGCACGCGCGAACAACGTCCGACCAATCCTTCGAAGATCACACTCGGAGAGCTTCTCAGCGAGGACGAACGGCGGCGACTTTTCGGTGACGCCGAGTAATCGGCAAACGCCATGTGTGCGGGTCGTTTGTATCAACGATTGCTGCTCGTTGCGACAGCCGCAGTGCTCGTCGCCGTCGCTCCAGCGCAGCAAGTGCAGCCACCACTGATTCCACCGGAACAATCGCCGACATCGGTGCTTCAGCAGCGCCAGCAGCCGGTTGCAAAACCCGACACGCTACCGGGCGGCAAAGTCGGTGCGTACCTCCCCGAGCAAGACTCGCTCTACATTCGTGCATTGCAATTGGCGCTTCCACCGTCGGTGCGGCTTGCGCTCGATGTCCAACGCATCATGAGCGATTTCGAGATCGTTCGCCGCAAGTCCGAGCTGGAGTCTCCCTGGCAAGCAGCACTCCGCAACATGACGCTCGCAGAACGCACGCTTCGACCCGATCCGCGCGAGATCGTCCAGCGCCAAATCGCCATCGCCAGCGCAACAGCGATGCCCGTCTGGCGCACCGGGCAAAGCGGCGCCGTCAGCATCCCCATGAGTGCGATCGGGTCGTTTTTGGGGTTGACCGAAGACGTCTCGCCACGCCTGAGCTACCGCGTCAAGCAAACCGCACGCGTGCAAGCGGTCGTGTATTCGACGGCAGCGCTCATCGTGCGCCGATTGCTCGACACCGAGCAGCGACCAGGTGTGTACGAGATCGAATGGGACGGACGCGACGACAAAGGCAGAGCAATGCCCGCCGGTGACTACGTCATCGAAGTGCGCGTCGGTACCGACGAAACCTACCGCAAACGCGTTGTGTTACAGGCTCGGTAAACCACCGGATCACTCCCGCTATGGCAACGATCGTCATCGCCGGTGCGACAGGATTCGTCGGACGCGCTGTCGCCGAGCGTTTCCGGAGCCGTGGCGCGCGCACGATTGCTCTCGTCCGAAGCATCGAACGCGCCAGAACATTGTTCGGCGGCGGCGTCGAGTCGGCAACGTGGAACGAGATCGATCGTGCGATCGCCGAAGCCGATGCGGTCGTCAATCTCGTCGGCGAAAACATTGCCGCAGGGCGCTGGACCAAGCGACGCAAAGCACTGCTGCGATCAAGTCGCATCGAGCCGACGCAACGCATCGCCCAAGCGATCGCTTCCTCACGCGCTCGACCGCGAGTACTCGTCAATGCGTCGGCGGTCGGTTACTACGGCAATCGAAGCGACGAGCTTCTCACCGAAGACTCTGCCAAGGGCGACGGTTTTTTGTCCGACCTTTGCGCCGAGTGGGAGGCGACTGCACAGGAAGCCGAGCGGTACTGCCGCGTTGTGCGATTACGACTCGGCGTGGTGATTGGTCGTGGTGGCGGCATGCTCGGCAAAGTCGAGCCGATCGTCAAAGCGTTCGGTGCGATCGTTCCCGGTAGCGGACAGCAGTGGCTATCGTGGATCGCTCTGCGTGATGTCGTCGGTGCTGTCGAATGGCTCGTCGAGCACGAGACGATCGCTGGTGCCGTCAACGTTACCGCACCCCAGCCCGCGACGATGGCAGATTTTATGCGGACGTTGGCACGTCTGCATCGGCGTCCGGTGTGGGGTCGCGTGCCGGAGCCAGTTCTGCGATTGGCGCTCGGCGAAATGGCAAGCACTCTCACCGACAGCACACGAGCGATACCAGCGCGCTTGCTCGATGCGGGATTTCGTTTCTTGCATGCCGAGCTGCCGTCTGCATTGCGGACTTAGCGGGTACGGTGCTCGCCGACGATTTTCCCATCAGCCATCGTCAAGATGCGATCGCTGCGGGCAGCGACTTCGGTATCGTGCGTGACGATGACGACGGTTTGTCCCATCTCGTGGCAAATCGCTTCGAGCAAATCCAGCACTATCGCAGTGTTCTCCGAATCGAGGTTACCTGTCGGTTCGTCGCCGATGACCATCGTCGGCTGGTTGATGAGCGCTCGCGCGATCGCAGCACGCTGTTGTTGTCCTCCTGAAAGTTGCTTTGCCGGGCGGTGTGCGTACTCGGCGATACCCATGCGATGGAGCAAATCCATTGCGCGTGTGTGGATCGTCGCTTGTGGCTCTTTGCCGAGTTTGAGCGCCGGAAGCATGACGTTGTCGAGTATGGTGAACTCCTGCAACAGGAAGTGAAACTGAAAGATGAAACCGATGTGCTCACCGCGGAACCGCGCTAAAAACTCTTGGTCGCGTCCGGTCAGCAGCGTATCGGCGATGACGAGCGTTCCCTCGTAGTCGGTGTCGAGCGTCGAAAGCACGTAGAGGAGCGTCGATTTGCCGCAACCGGATTTGCCGACGATCGAAACGAACTCGCCTTTTTCGACACTGAGCGAGATGCCGCGCAACACCTGGAAACGAACCGGCTCGGTGAAATACTTGACGATGTCGGTTGCGGAAAGTATTGCCATGAGATCATCCGCGGAGAATCGCAACTGGATCGATGCGCGCGGCTCGACGCGCCGGGAAAATACCGGCGACCGCTGCCGCAGCGAGTGCAAAAGTGATCGCGACGATGTAGTGGATCGGTGAAAAATCCACCGGCAAGTACTCCATGCCTGGCAGGAACTCGTTGCGGAACGGCACACGCGAGATTCCCAGCGACATGAGAAACCCCAGCATCATGCCGACTGCACCGCCAGCGATGCCGATCGCCAGTGACTGACCGAGCACGATCGCGCGAATGTCTCCGGGACTGAAGCCCATCGCTTTGAGGATGGCGATGTCTTTGAGCTTTTCGAGAATCATCATCGTCAAGATGTTGTAGATGCCGAAGCCGGCAACGGTCAGCATCGAAATCGAGACGGCGTAGGTGAGAATGTTGCGGATGGTGAAGCTGACGAGTATCGTCGCGTTGAACGTTTGCCAATCTTCGGCGGTGCAGTCGTAGAGTCGTGCGAAGAGTGCCGCCAGTTGTGGTGCCTGGTTGCGATCGCGCAGTTTGATGTAAATGTCGGTGATGTAGCGCCGATCTTTTCCCAGCAGACGTTGAACAGTCTTCAGCGTCGTGTACGCTTGGGCATTGTCTATTTGTGCGATGCCGAAGCGCATCACCGCAGCGATCGTCATTGATCGTCGAACGCCCGATGGCAACGTGATCGGAATGCGATCGCCGACGCGAACGTTGAGTTTGTCAGCCAGCCCGCCGCCGATCATAATCCCGTCGTCGGTCGTCAGCACTGCTTGCAGCGTGCCTTCGGTAACCTTGCTCGAAAGGGCGAAGAGCTTGTTTTCTTCGATCAAGTCCACGCCGACCAGAGTGCCCGGTATTTCGGTGATTCCTTGCGTGTAGTACATCTGTGCAGTCACGCGGGGCGAGACGCCGACGACGTCCTGCTGCCGGCGCAATGCTGCGATGATCTCCGGTGCATTGCGGATCGCGCGGCTTCGTTGTGCTGCTTTGGGGTGGTGCAGCAGAACGGTCGCCGATCTGCCGAACCAACGCTCGGCGATACTGACCGAGTCGAGCACGACGTCGTTGTAGAGCCGGACGTGCGGTGTCGCGCTCAGCATGATGTCTTCGAGAAACCGGTTGACACCGGTCATAAAACTGACCATTGCCACGTAGAAGGCGATACCGAGCGTCACGCCGAGCGCCGACAGTATCGTTTGCCTCCGTCGCGAACGAAGATGCGTGCCGACGATTCGTGCATAGACAATCCAGCTCGATTTCATGCGCACTCAGGGAAGGAGGACTTGGTCGCCATCGCGAAGACCGGCGGTGATTTCTACGTATTCCAGCGAGCGAATGCCGAGCGTCACCTTCCGACGCTCGCCGCTTCGGAGCACGACGGTCGTGTCCGGAAACACGGCATGTCGCGGCACAGCGAGCGCGTGGTGGCGTTGTGCGACGATGATATTCGCTTGAATGGGAATATCGGTGAGCAATCGTGGCGGTGCGGTCGCACACCGAGCTTCCAAATGGATGGATTGCGTGGCAGCGTCGATGGCTGGATAAATGGTCGTCACCGTTGCTGTGAAAATGCTATCGGGATAGGCATCGAGTGTGTAGAGAACGTCTTGCCCTTCGCGAAGACGGTGTGCATCGGCAATGTCGCAGTAGAGGTCGAGGTAACGCTCCCCACTCCGACCGATCGCGAGCACTGCAGTCTGCGACGTGAGCAGCTCGCCCACGTTCCGATAGCGTGCCAACACCCGCCCACTGACGATAGCGGTGACGCGGAAGTTTTCCAGCGACGTGCGCGCTAATTCGTACTGCCGCAATGCTTGCTGGAGCTGGTTGCGGGCATTGACGACAGCAGACCGATAACGCTCGCGAGCTGCTATGAAAGCTGTGCGCGAGGCGATCATGGTTGCACGTGCGCGCTCGTAATCGGCTGCCGGAATCGCACCGGCGTCGTACGCACGACGGATGCGCTCGAAGTACGACGAATCGAGTTCGTACCGGGCGCGTGCGCTTTCTTGCTGAGCGCGCAGTTCCGCCAGTTGAGGGGAAGAAAGCGTATCAGCCATTTGCTGGGCATATCGAAGCGACTCCTCTGCGCTGCGAAGCCTGACGAGCGGATCGTCGGATTTTACTTCGAACAGTAACGCGCCCTGCTCGATGCTGTCGCCGACCGACACATGCAAGCGAGCAAGAATTCCTTGCACCGGCGAAAACACCCGGTATTCATCGGCGGCACGAAGCGTCCCGCTGGCATAGACCGCTTCGACCAGTTCGGTAGGGTGAACCGCGTAGTATCGATCTTTCGATGAGCAACCGAGCAGAAGACAACACAAGCCGACGAGCGCACGCCACCGATCCATAGACATGCCGAAATGTGACTGCGCGAAAATATCGTTCGTTTTGGCGTGGCGTCAGAGTCGCAGGTCGAGCTGAATGTACGCGCGAGTGTCGCGATTGCCGCTTATCTCGGTCGTACCGCTGCCGAGCGTCTCGGTATCGAGTCTCTCGGTCGTGCCGTAGCGTAGCCAAAGCGTGAGCCGATCGAGCAGATGCCAGCGTGCGAAAACGAACCACCGACTGCCGGCACCGTAGAGCGGCACACTCACGAGCAAGCCCGGTGCCAGTTGTTCGAATGTGTACACCGCCGACGCGAACGAATCGGTCCGATACGTTGTCGCTCTTGCGCCGATGCTCGCACTCTGAGCGATCGGCACGCTCAGTTCCCCAAAAGCTGCCACGCCGCGTTCGGTACGTGGTTGCGGCGATTCGGTCGGCACGCGCCAGACTCCCTCGATGCGAAAACGTGCGACGATTCCGCTTTCGGTCGTGTGCTGCATTTCGCAGCGGAGCGTCGTGCGGAGAATCTCTTCGGCGACCGTTCCCGCCTCGCCCGAGCGATCGTCGGTGCGGTGCTCTTGCCGGAAACGCACAAAAAGGATCGTTGCGTTGTCCAGCCGGATGCGAACTTCGTTGAACAGATCGAGACCGCGCCGCAGTCGCGGCAATGCGCCGATCGCCGCGACGTGGCGATACACGTCTGCATAACCGAGATACTGCACATTCCGACCGATGCGCGTGCGGAGTCCCAGATACATGCCCGTTTCGTTGGTCGGCTGCGAAGACTCGCCGAAGTTGTATCCGAAAGGCGCACGAAATTCGGGTGCGTACCACCGCGCGCTCAGCGCGATCGTCGTGCGATCGAATCGGTACTCGGCTCCGATGCGCGTGGCGAGGTTGCTGGCATAGTCGCGCGCGATCTCGCCGGCGATAGCGATCGGCTCGGTGCGATATGAAGCATGCAGCGAGCCGAACATGCCGCGCTGGGCAGGCATCACCAGTGTCGAAGTGCTCGCGACCGGCAGAGGGTAGTCGAGTGCGAGCATCCCTGCACCGATTGTTAGCGCGCTGCTGCGGTATTCGACTGCGCCGATCGCCGCTCGTTCGGTGACGTTGTGACGTCGTGCGATTTCCGTCGGGGTTCGATGATAGCCGTCGGTCGCAAAAGAAGCGATCGTCCCAGCGAGCGTATCGAGCGATGCGCTGCGCGGCACAGCGGAATAGCCAGCCCGAACGACCACAGCAGTCGAATCGTCGAGCGAGATCGGATGCTGGACGGCGATGCCACGAAAAAAGCGGTATTCGAGCGCCGAACGATACTGCTCGATGCCGCGTCCGGTCTCGGTGCAGGGACCGACGACGTCGGTGCCTTTCCGCGCGCCGAACGGACGCCATGCGACCAGTCCCATGCCCCACTGGGCAGTGTAGTCGCCGACGACAACGCGCGTGCTGCCGATCTGCGAGCCGATCGAAAGCGAGGCAAAGTCAGCCAGCAGCGGTTCGCCAGCGTCTTTGTTGGAAAGTAGCGAGATGTTCGTCGCCCCGACTGCTGCAAATGCTCGCGTGTAGAGTTCGTGCGGCAAGCCGCGCATCCGTCCGTCGCCGGCGGCACGCGGTGGCGTTGCCCACAGCATCGCCCGCGAACGAACGCTGACGGGGAATCCGACGATCGGACCGCTACCGATACGCACGCAGCGCTCGAGAACGTAGCGTTGTTCGTCGGTGCATTCGATCGCATCGCAGAGCTGCGCGATGGTTTGTGGCTTCCGCGTGCGCATTGCACTGACGATACGCCGCGCAGTGCTGCGTGTGATGAACGGCAGTTCGGTCAGTTGCTCTGTTGTCGCCGAATCGAGCAAGATCGGATTTGCGCTGTAGTACTCGATGCGATCGAGGTCGGGTGTCGGGACCGTTTCGCCGGTTATTTGCTCCAGCAATGCATCCTGTGCGATGGCAGCGGTCGTCGCTGCCAGAACGAGCAGTGGAGAAAGTCTTACCATCGGTATTGCACGCCGACCGTGGGACCGATGCCGAGTGCTGTGTGATATTGCAGCGTCGCGAGCACTGCGATAGGGTCGAAGGCGAGCAGCCGCAGCGAAAGATCGGCAGTCTGCGGAACGGTCGCATACGCGATGCGAAAGCCGAGCCATTCGAATGCGTCCCACCGCACAGCAGTCGTCAGCGAAACTGCCGAGCCGATCGGCACGACGACATCGGCATCGAACGCAACGTCACTGCCGAGCGTTCGTCCGATCCCAATGCGCAGGCGCGCATTCGATCCCGACTGCGAGCCAGCGCGCCGCATCTGTGCAAGGTTCGTGGCTGCTATCGCAATCGTCGTCGCCGAGTCGAGTACGAAGAGCGCGTGAGCGTTGACAGCGATCGCATGCTCGGCAGCGAAGCCGCGCGCACGAGCGAACGTGTATTCGAACGTGATTCCCAAAGCGAGACGATCGGTGAGTTCGATGGCACAGAGTCCGCTGGCGGCAAGCTCGGTGTAGCGTTCCATCGTCAGTGAGGCGATTGCCACGGCGGAGGACCATCGGTCGCTGCGAAGGTGAACCAGTGCATGCATCGTGCGCAGTTCAGCCAAGCCCCACCGCGAGGGAACAACCCACCCTGCGACGCTCGACGAATCTTCCTTCCGCAGCAGCGCTGGCGTCGCAGCGATTGCAAAGGGAACGAGCGTGCTCCGTCCTGCTGCGGTGGGAAGTATCGCTGGCGTACCGACGAGCGTTTGCGTTCGTGACGGGGTGGCGACCAGAGCAGCGATAACACAAGCGCGGAGTATATTTGGTGTGCGTTTCATGGTACACTTCATCCTGCGCAGAACGCCATGCCGAAAATACATCGCCTGATGGTTGCAATCGTTGCTGTGCTTGCGACGGCTGCCCATGCGCAAGAATTCGAACCGCGTGTCGTCGTGGATGTCTCGATGCTCGCTCCCGAACTTCGGCAAGATGTTTCGACGATGCAAGCCGACGTGCTCACCTATCTGCGGCAGCAGAGCTTCACAGGCAAGCAGTGGCAGGGACCGAAAATTCCCATCGAGCTGACGATCTACGTCACTGGCGGCAATCTTGCCACGCGTCGCTACACAGCGCGCTTGCTCTACTCGTCGAGCATCAATCTCGACAGCGGGCGGACCTCGCCGATTCTGCGCGTGCTCGATCAGCAATGGACGTTCCCGTACACACTCAATCAGCAGTTGACCTTCCAATCGCTGCGCTTCGATCCGTTCTCGACGCTGATCGACTTTTACAACTTCATCGCGCTCGGTTTCGATGCCGATTCCTACGAGTACTTGGCGGGCACGCCGTATTTCCAGCGTGCGCAGGAGTTGTGTCTGCTCGGCGCATCGAACAATGCGCCGGGCTATTCGCAAATCGTGCAAGAGCCGGGCGAGCTGACGCGCATTTCGCTGGTGACCGAGCTGCTCAATCCACGTTTCGAGCCGTTTCGCAAACTCGTTTTCGACTACCACTACGACGGCATGAACCGCTTTGCCACCGAGCCCGATAGCGCACGCGCTGCCATCGAGCGAGTGCTGGAACGAATGGTCGCATTCAAACGGGAACTGACGCAATCGAGCTACGTGCTGCGGTTGTTCTTCGATGCCAAGATGAACGAGCTGTGCGAAGTCTTCCGTGCGACACGCAACAAGCGCGTGCTCGATATGCTGCGGCTGCTCGATCCGAGCAATGCCTCGGTTTATGAAGCGGCAATCGAGGGCAGGTAGCAGCAGTGAAAATCACCTTTCTCGGCGCTGCGCAGACGGTCACCGGCTCGATGCATCTGGTCGAGTGCAACGGCTATCGTGTGCTGCTCGATTGCGGGCTGTACCAAGGACGCCGTGCCGAAGCATACGAGCGCAATCGCACCATGCCGCTCGATCCGCGCTCGGTGGATGCAGTGCTGCTGTCGCATGCGCACATCGACCATTCGGGGAATTTGCCGACGCTCGTCAAACGCGGATTCCGGGGACTGATCTATGCGACGGCAGCGACGCGCGACCTCTGTGCGATCATGCTCGCCGACAGCGCTCACATCCAAGCCAGCGATGCGCAGTTCTTGCGCAAACACGGCAAAGACGCTGCCGAACCGCTCTACGATCTCGACGACGTCGCAGCGACGATGGAGCTGTTCCACGCTGTTCCGTATCGGCGGCGATTCATCGTGCTGCCCGGCATCGAAGCTGCGTTCTACGATGCCGGGCATATTCTCGGTTCAGCCGGAGTCATGCTTTGGTTGACCGAGGGCGACCGCACGATTCGATTGTTCTTCACCGGCGATGTCGGGCGTCCTCTGCCTGTGTTGCTTCGTCCGCCGGATACTCCACCGCACGCCGATTACGTCGTCAGCGAATCCACCTACGGCGGCAAGCTTCACGAGCCACAGGAGAAAACTCTCGACGTCCTTCGCACGCTCGTGCAACGGATCGTCAGTCTGCGCGGAAAACTCATCATACCGGCATTCAGCGTCGGGCGGACGCAAAGCGTCGTGTACTACCTCAATCACCTGCACAATCTCGGCGAGCTGCCCGAAGTGCCGATCGTCGTGGATTCGCCGCTGTCGTCGAGTGCGACGCACGTCTATCGCATGCACCCGGAATGCTTCAACGACGCGGTGCGCCGCGCGATGCTCGCCGATCTCGATCCGTTCGGTTTTGAAACGCTTCGATACACGCGCAGCGCCGACGAATCGAAAGCGCTCAATGGCAAACCCGGACCGATGGTCATCGTTTCGGCGTCGGGCATGTGCGAAAGCGGACGCATCTTGCATCACTTGCGGAACAACATCGAAGACCCGACGACGACAGTTCTGCTGCTCGGCTTCATGGCAGAGCACACGCTCGGTCGTCGCTTGGCAGACGGTGCCGAACGAGTGCGTATCCTCGGCGAAGAATTCCGTGTGCGTGCTGCGGTCGAGACGCTCCATTCGCTCTCGGCACACGCCGATCAGGAAGAACTCGTGCAGTACCTTGCGCCGCTCCGTGACACTGCCAAACATTTGTTTCTGGTGCACGGCGAACCGCAGGCGCAGCATCTGCTCGCCGAACGTCTTGGCTCGCTCGGATGGTCGAGCGTCAGCAATCCAGCGCCGGGTGAAACCGTTCAGCTCTGAGCGATGCAGGAGGTCGTCGTCGGTGTGCTCGTCGAAAACGGTCGTATGCTCATCGGTCGTCGGCGCCGAGACACCCGCTACGAAGGCACATGGGAATTCCCCGGCGGCAAAATCGAAGCAGGCGAGGATGCAGCCGATGCACTTCGCCGCGAGTTGCGCGAAGAATTGAGAGTCGAAGCTGGCGACATCGAGCTCCTGACGACGGTCGAGCATCGCTACGACGATGGCGGGCAATTCCACGTGCGCTACTATCTGGTGCGATCCTGGCGAGGCGAGATTCGACCGGCAATTTGGGACGAATACGCATGGGTTACGCCCAGCGAGTTGGAGCGCTATCCGATCTTCGAAGCCAATCGGCGCATCATCGGACATTTGCACATGCGGCTGGCAAACGACGACGAACGCTACATGCTGGCAGCGCTCGAATTGGCGCGCTCGGCGGCGCAGAAAGGAGAAGTGCCGGTCGGCTGTGTCGTCGTCCGCGACGGCGCGATCATCGGTGCGGCGCACAATCGCACCGAGGAGCTGCGCATGGCGACTGCCCATGCCGAACAGCTCGCCATTGCCGACGCAATGCGACGACTCGACTCCAAATTGCTCGATGGCTGCACGCTGTACGTCACGCTCGAACCGTGCCCAATGTGTGCCGGTGCGATTGTGCTTGCACGCATCGAACGAGTCGTCTTCGGTGCGCACGATCCGAAAGCCGGTGCGTGCGAGACGCTCTACACGCTCACTGCCGATCGGCGGCTCAATCATCGTGCGAAGGTGCGCGGTGGCGTCCTCGCCGATCGAGCGCAAGAGCTTCTACAGGAATTCTTTCAGCGTCGGCGAGAGCAGCAATGAAGATCGAGCTGTCGCCTGCGGCGTTGGAACCCGCACTGTATCTGGTTCCCACGCCGATCGGCAATCGCGAGGACATCACGCTTCGAGCGCTTCGCGTTCTCGCCAGTGCCGACATCGTCGCAGCGGAAGATACTCGCTCGCTGGGTCGGCTGCTTGCGATGTACGGGATTGCCGCCCGCCGTGTCGTTGCGTACCACGAGCACAACGAACGCCAGCGATGCGCAGAGCTCGTCGAAGAAGTCGTCGCCGGCAAGTCGCTGGCGCTATGCAGCGAAGCGGGAACGCCGCTGGTGAGCGATCCGGGCTATCGCTTGGTCGAATGTGCTATCGAGCGTGGGGTGCGCGTGGTGCCGTTGCCCGGTGCCAATGCTGCGCTCGCAGCGCTCATTGCCAGCGGGCTGCCAGTGCATGCGTTCACGTTCATGGGATTTCCACCGCACAAGAAGGGGCGCCGCGCGTTTTTCGAGCGCGTTGCGACGATCGAGCAGACGGTCATCCTCTACGAATCGCCGCATCGCATCGTACGCACGCTCGCCGATTTGATCGCCACGTGCGGTTCGGAGCGTCGCTGTGCGATTGCACGCGAGCTGACCAAAGTGCACGAATCGTTCTACCGCGGCACGCTCGGGACGCTCGCCGCAGCGCTCGGTGGGACGATTCCGCTGCGTGGCGAGTTCGTGGTACTTTTGCACGGACGAACTGCCGACGATTAGCATGCTCATCACGTTCGAAGGCATAGACGGTTCGGGCAAATCCACGCACGTGGCGATGCTCGCCGAGTGGCTCCGAAAGCAACGCTACACGGTGCGCGTGTTGCGCGAGCCGGGAGCGACACCGCTTTCGGAGGCGATTCGCGGTGTTTTGCTCGATGCCGGTCAGCGTATCGCACCGGTCGCCGAGCTGTTCTTGTTCTGTGCAGCGCGTCGGCAATTGGTCGAAGAGGTCATCCGTCCGGCGCTCGCAGCCGGCGAGATCGTCATCTGCGATCGCTACGCTGATTCGACGCTGGCTTATCAAGGCTATGGACGGCAGCTCGATTTGGAGATGGTGCGACGCGTGATCGGTTATGCCATCGAAGACGTCGTGCCGACGGTGACGTTCGTGCTCGATCTCGATGTGCCGACGGCGATGATGCGTCGTGGGGAGCGAGGTCCGAACGCAACCGATCGCATGGAGGATTCGCCGCATGCGTTTTTCGAGCGTGTGCGCAGCGGCTATCGCGCCATCGCCGCACGCGAGCCGTCGCGTGTCGTGTTGCTCGATGCGACCGAACCGATCGAGGTCGTGCAGGAACGCATCCGCGCGATCGTGCAGCGCTGCTTGCCGACGGGTGTCGCTATCGGTGCCGGCTAATTTTGCACCCGACGTTCCATCCTACCATTGCCCCATGAGTGTGCTCGATGCGCTCGTTGCGCGTTCGCTACCGCTGATTCCCAAACCGATCGTTCGCCGAGTCGCATGGCGTTACATTGCCGGGACGACGCTCGACGATGCTGTTCGTGTCGTGCAGAACTTGGCGCATCTCGGCGCAACTGCCACCATCGACGCGCTCGGTGAATTCGTCGAGACCGCCGATCATGCCGAGCGCGAAACGCAGCAAGCGCTGGCGACGCTCGATGCGATCGCCGAGCATCGCCTGCCGGCGTATTTGTCGCTCAAGCTGACGTCGATCGGATTGGCGTTCGATCGCGATCTGGCAGAGCAAAACCTGCGACGCATACTCGACCGAGCACGCTCGCACGGACTGTTCGTGCGGTTGGACATGGAGAATTCGCCGTACACGACCGCGACGCTCGATCTCTACTGCGCCATGCGCGAAAGCGGCTACGACAATATCGGCGTGGTGATCCAGGCGTATCTCTACCGCAGCGAGAGCGACGTTCGCCGACTTGCGCCGTACCGCGCCGACATTCGCTTGTGCAAAGGCATCTACAACGAGGATGCATCGATCGCCATCAAAGACCGCGAGGGCATTCGCGCCAACTACCGCGCATTGCTCCGGCTCATCGTCGAGCTGGGAATGACCGTCCGCATCGCCACGCACGACGACGTGCTCATCGCCGATGCCGAGCGACTCATCGCCGAGCGCCAGTTGGAACGCGATCGCTACGAATTCCAGATGCTGCTCGGCGTGCGCGAACGCAAGCGCGACGAATTGATTCGGCGTGGCTATCCGGTGCGCATTTACGTTCCCTACGGCGAGGATTGGTACGGCTACTCGCTGCGACGATTGAAGGAAAATCCGCAAGTCGCCGGTCATGTCTTCCGCGCGCTGTTCCGATTCGACGGGGGACGCAGCCGATGACGACGGTTTTGGTCACCGGTGGCGCCGGTTTCATCGGCAGCAATTTGATTCGGTGGATTCTCGCTCATCGCGGTTGGCGGGTGGTCAATCTCGACGCGCTCACCTATGCGGGCAATCTCGAAAATCTTCGCGACGTCGAAAGCGATCCACGATACACGTTCGTTCACGGCAGAATCGAGGACGCCGAGACCGTTGCGCGTGTGTTGCGGGAATACGACGTTCGTGGCATCATCCATTGCGCAGCGGAAAGTCACGTCGATCGCTCGATTCTGTCGGCGGAGCCGTTCGTCGAAACGAACGTGCGCGGTACGCTCGTGCTGCTCGAAGCAGCGCGCGCCCACGGCATCGAGCGTTTCGTTCACGTCTCGACCGATGAAGTGTACGGCACGCTCGGACCGGACGATCCGCCGTTCACGGAAGAATCGCCGTTGCGACCGAACTCGCCCTACGCAGCGTCGAAGGCAGCAGCCGATTGTTTGGTGCGGGCGTTCGTGCATACCTACGGTGTGCCGGCTGTCGTCACGCGCTGTTCGAACAACTACGGACCGTATCAATTTCCCGAAAAGCTCATTCCGCTGATGATCGCCAATGCGATCGAAGAACAGCCACTGCCGGTCTATGGCGACGGTCAGCAGGTGCGCGATTGGATTTACGTCGGCGATCACTGCCGCGGTTTGGTCGCAGCCTACGAGCGCGGGCGCATCGGCGAGACGTACAACTTCGGTGGTCGTTCCGAGCGCTGCAATCTCGACGTGGTGCGGGCGATCGTGCGTCTTCTCGGCAAGTCGGAGCGACTCATTCGGCATGTGCCCGATCGTCCGGGACACGACCGGCGCTATGCGATCGACTGCACGAAAGCAGAGCGGGAGTTGGGCTGGACTCCGTCGGTGACGTTCGAGGATGGTTTGGAGCGAACGGTGCGGTGGTATCTCGACAACCGCGCGTGGGTGGAGTCGGTTCGGTCGGGCGAATATCGTCGCTACTACGAGCAGCAGTACGGCTGGAGAGTCAGCGAGCAACCGTAGGCTGTCTGCTCGATAGCCGAACGAGTTCTCCGCTCGGTAGAGGTGCCATTGTCTGATGAGCGTGTGAATGCTCGTGTCTATCGAGCGATGCTCATGCGACGAGAGCCAATGCGACTGGAACTGGACAATGATGAGCTATCGTTACCGCATGGGTTCATGATCGCTATAGTCAATTTATGCATCGGCTCTACCGGAAACAATGCGTCGAACATTCCATCGAGGAGGTGTTCGCGTTTTTTGCTCGACCGGAAAACCTCGACACCATCACACCGCCGGAGCTGGGATTCCAGATACTCACCCCGCAACCGATCGCGATGAAGGAAGGAGCATTGATCGACTACCGCATTCGCATCGGAGGACTGCCGTGGCGTTGGACCACCTACATTGCGCGATACGAACCGCCGCGGTGTTTTGTGGACGTACAACTCCGAGGACCGTACTCGTTCTGGCACCATACACACACGTTCACGCCGCTCGATGAGCGCTCGACAGTGATCGAGGACGAGGTGCTCTACTGTCTGCCGCTCGGATGGATAGGGGACATTGCGCATGCCCTCTGGGTGCGTCGGCAGTTGGAACGAATCTTCGACCACCGTTCTCGTGTGCTGGGACAGATTTTCCGAACACGCTCATGTGCCGATTGAATCGGTGTCGCTGTAGTTTCTTGTTTGCGTGCCGATAATCGGTAGTAAGCAGCAGCGATCGTGCCAATACTGACCATTTGCCTCGCCGCTGAATGCGCTTTGCTGCACGCGTAAAACTGTGTTTTGCGGTGGTGCGTATGTTTGCGCAAGGATTGGACGCGGTGTACCCTTCATCGGCTGCTGGCACGATTTATGCTGCCACACAAGGTCAGAAAAACAATTCCCGGGCACGCCATGCGGACGATAGCCGCTTTGATCTGCGTGCTGGCATCGTGGAATGCGATGTACGCGCAGATTGTCGTGGATGCCGGGAAGGATACCCTCACACTTTGTCAAGGACAGACAGCACAACTCGGTGGTTCGCCGACTGCACTCGGCGGACGTGCGCCGTATCGGTACCAATGGGACCCACCACTCGGACTGAGCGACCCGACCTCGCCGAATCCGATACTGACGGCGCTCCGTTCCAATCAGCGATACATTCTGACCGTGACCGATGCGGACGGAGCGATCGGACGCGACACTGTTCTGCTGCTGATGTTCGTTCCTCCGCGCATCGCCGCTGGCGGTGCTGTCGAGGTATGTGTCGGGCAGGATGTCGTGCTCGGTGGTTCTCCGACGGCATACGGGGGGCAGCAGCCGTATCGCTACGAGTGGCTGGGTCTTCCGCCGAACGCACTCAATGTCACCTCGTCGAATCCTACCTTCCGCGCCGAGCGCGTGCAGCAGTTGACCGTCGTGTTGCACGTGACCGACGATCGCGGCTGCGATGCATACGACACCGCTCGCATCACTGTTACGCAGCCGATCGTGCTCGCTCTTCAGCGCCGCTCGGTGGAAATCTGCGCTGGCGAACCGATCCAAGTCGGTGCCAATCCGTTGGCACAAGGCGGAACGCCGCCCTATCGTGTCGCATGGTCGCCGACGACGGGTATCAGTTCAACCGATGTGCCGAATCCGACGCTCTTTCCCTCGACCACGACGATGTACTATTGCACCGTCAGCGATGCGAAAGGATGTGTGCGCACCGATAGCGTTCTGGTGCGTGTCAAGCCTGCCATGACGGTGACGCTGCGCGATACTTCGATCTGCTTCGGCAAGGAAATTCGTCTGGGCGATTCGGCACTCGTCAGCGGAGGTGTGCCCCCGTACCAATTCACATGGGAAGCCTTCGACGATCGCGGGCGTCCGGTCAGCGACACGTTCGATCGAACGGCAATTGCTCAATTCATCGTTCCGCCGGCATCGCGTGTGTACCGATTGACCGTCCGCGATGCGCAAGGCTGCACGCAACGCGCGACGATGACCGTTACCGTGACCGAGCCGCCGATCGCTGAATTTGCCCTTCCTCCGGAAATCTGTCAAGGCAAGACGATCATTTTCGGCACAGTGTTCAATCGTTTGTTCGACTATCAGTGGCAGATCGAAGGCGCAGGTGGAACGATTCTCGGTGACGCCACAAGCAACGTTGTGCGCATTCGTTGGGACAGCAGCGGCGTCTCGCGTGTGTCGCTCGTGGTGCGCGATCGCGGCAAAGGATGCGATTATGCTGCGGAAGCTTCCGTTCGCGTTCATCCTCTGCCGCAGCCGGTTATCGCCGTCGTAGGTCGGCAGCATCTGTGTCCGGGCGAAACGACCACGCTCGATGCCGGTGCCGGCTACACAAGCTACATGTGGTCGAACGGCTCGACCAACCGCCGCATCACGATCAGCGATCAGCAAGCCGGTACGTACACTGTCACGGTCACCGATAGCAACGGCTGCGTCAATACCTCGCCTCCGCAGCTCATCAGGGCGAATACAACGCCTCGACCGACCATCAGCGGTCCGACGAAGTTCTGCGCAGGCACGACGATCGAGCTCCGCGCAACGCCTGGTTTCGCTCGCTACGAGTGGAGCACAGGCGAGACAACCCCGACGATCGCTGTGTCGCAACCCGGTACGTTTACCGTGACCGTCTATGACAGCATCGGATGCCCCGGAGCGTCGCAGCCGTTCACGACCGAGTTCAATCCCGTCTCGATGAGTGGCGGTGGCGACAACCAGTTCCTCAATCGCGAAACATTGCTCGACTACCCAGAGCAGACGATCTATTTCGTCAACACCGACGACGAACCATTGACGCTCTCGGCGGTCCGCATCACGCCGTACTACCCTGACTTGCGCATCGCGCGACTCGATATCGATGGACGGACGATCGCCAGTGTCGCTGGTGCCGTGCTCCGCGTCGGCGAGCGCCTCAACATTCATCTCAAGTACTCGCCGCAGGTGCCCGACACTGCTGTCGTTCGTGTCGAGCTGGACGTCCTGCTCCCGTGTCCGTGGACGTATGTACAGCCGATCGTGCTGTCGTCGTACGACAAACGGGTCACGACGATCGCCAAGGTCGTCGATACTCACGGCACGATCGGAAGCGACGTTACGATTCCCATCACGCTGGAGCTCGTCAATCCGCAGGATTCGATCATTGACGCAACGATCGAGTACACCGTTCGCATCAACGGCAGAATGTTCGACCTTCGCAGCATCGCACCGGGGCGATTGCTCGATGCCACGATTGCAAGCGATGGGTGGTACACGATACGCATCGTGCGTGAAGGCATAACGCTCCGCACCGTCGAACCGCAACTTCTCGGCGCGATCACCGGAACGGGCTTGGCATCGCGACTGTTCCGCGACTCGGTGATCATCGCATCGCTCGTCGTGCGAGACGTACTCAAGCAGCCGATCGTCCAAGTGCGTAACGGCGTGCTGACGCTCGGAGCGTACTGCTTCCCGCGGGAGATCGTCGTGAGTCAGACGGCGACGAGCGTCGAGGTGCAGCCGAATCCCGCATCGAGCGAAGCGGTCGTTATGCTGCGGAACGTCGTCGCAGGGACGTATGTCGTCGAGCTGACCTCGCTCAGTGGTGAATCGCTTCTGCGGTATCGAACGGAGCTTTCGCCGAGTCCGACGTGGACCATCCCGATACCGCTGCTGGGGATGTCCAGCGGCGTTGCCGTCGTGACGGTGACGACACCGATCGGCACATATCGCACGTTTTTGGTCATCGCCAAATAACTGCCTCTGAACGCTTCGTCCGAAAGGGTGCGCTTTTCGCAATTGCTCCAGCAATGCCAGGGGCTGGTATTTTTGCTCCGATTGTGTCTCCGACGTGTGGCGTTCGATGAGCTCGATTGCAGTTGTAGTCTTCACGGCCGTGGCGGTAGCGACACTGAGCGCTCAGCCGCTGCCGCGCAAACCATGGTTGTACGTCGGCGGCTGGGCTGCGTACCAGAACAACATTCAATCGGCAGATTTCCAATCGTTGCCGAACGCCTTCCGCTGCGGACCGAACTATACGACAGGCACCGGCGGTGTCGGCTCTATCGGTGTGCTGGCGACCTATCCGCTCGGCGATGTCGTCACCGTCGAATTTCGTGCCGGCTATGCGCCACTGAGTGGGAGACTGTTCCGCAACGAAACGATCGGCAACACAGCCGAGATCGGCGGTTCCAACCAAACGACAACCGTCGAAGCAATACACGAACTCTTCACGACGTTCCCGGCATTGACGGCAGAACCGATCATCGGCGGTGTGCTCTTTCGGCGGGTGAGAGTGGGAATCGGAGTGCGCATGTCGTATCTGCTCGACAACTCGTTCCGCCAGCTCGAAACGCTGACGCAGCCGGATTACGTGTTTTACCTTCCCGACTCCTCGCGCACGCGCAATCGTGTGAGCGGTGCTGTCGGCAACCTCTACCGCGCGCAGTTCCACTTGAGTTTTTCGGCGGGTGTCGATTTTCCGCTCAGCGACGAGCTGACGGTCACGCCAGAGCTGCGCTACTACTATCCGCTGACGCCCGTCACGCGCGACGTTCAATGGCAAATTGCGCCGATCGCGATCGGTGCAGCCGTTCGATATGCGCTCTATCCGCCACCGCCCCCACGCTACTTTTTCGACACGGTGTACGTGCGCGATACCAGCACGATCGCGGTCATCGGCTTGGAACGGGAAGAAATCACGCGCATCGCAGCCGAAAGCACGACCACTCGCCGTGAGGAAAAACAAGGCGAACAACTGCTCGTGTACTCGACGACGACCGTTACCGAGCGCTACGAACGCCGCGTGCCGCGAGCAGCATTGCTGACGCTCGACGTTGCAGTTCGTCCGCTCGATGCCAGCGGATCGCCGCTCGATAGCGTGGCACGCGTCGTCATCGAAGAGACCGAGGTCGAAGAAAGCTTCCCGCTCTTGCCACAGGTGTTCTTCCCCGAAGCAAGCTCGACGCTCGAGCTGAGCCGTTTGCAATTGATCGAGCCTGCCGATACAGCAAGCTTCGACGAAAAGCGTCTGCCGCCGGCGACTCTCGACATTTATCGCCACTTGCTCAACATCGTCGGTAGCCGCCTGCGACGCTATCCCGATGCCAAACTCACCGTGATCGGCACAAATGCCAACGTCGGTCCGGAAGCAGGTAATCTGGCGCTGTCGCAGGCACGCGCAGCGGCAGTTCGAGACTACTTGGTTCGCGTCTGGGGTATCGAGCCGAGCCGTATCGCCATCAGAGCGCGCAATCTTCCCGCGTCGCCGTCGAACAACACAACGCCGGAAGGTCAAGAGGAAAATCGCCGTGCCGAGCTTGTCGCGAGCAAGCCGGAGATACTGCGTCCGGTGACGATCTCGAACGTCAGCGTCAGTGCCAATCCGCCGCTGGTCGAGTTCGTCCCACGTGTGCAATCGGAAGCGGGGCTGGTCGCCTGGAAAGCGACGATCGAACAGGAGGGCAAAACGATCCGCACGCTCCAAGGGCAGTCCGATCCAGAGCCGTATCGCTGGAACGTCACCGAGCAGCCGTATCCGAGAATGGACAAGCCCGTGACGGTGACCTACACGGTTCGCGACCGCACCGGACAAACGATGGACAAATCGCTGCAACTCGACGTCGAGCAATTGACCGTTCGCCAAAAGCGCTTCGAACAACGCGACGACAAACGCATTGACCGATTCTCGCTGATCGTGTTCGACTTCAACAAAGCCGACTTGACACCGGCGCATCGCGAGTTGCTCTCGGAAGTCAAATCGCGCATACAGCCGCAATCGAAAGTCGTCATCGCCGGCTATGCCGACCGCAGCGGCGATCCGGACTACAATCGCGAGTTGGCGCGGCGACGGTGCGTGGAAGTGCAGCGTGCGCTCGGGCTGCCCGATGCGGCGGTGACGATCGTTCCCAAGGGCAGCGACGAACTGCTCTACGACAACGCGACACCGGAAGGTCGCTCGTACTGCCGCACCGTCCAAATCACCATCGAAACGCCGATCGCCAATGGCGGTGCAAAACAGTAGTCGGCGCATCGCCGGTACTCTCGTCGCAATAGTCGCGACACTCGCACTTTCGACGTGTTCGACGCTCGATCCTGTGGTACGAGAGCGCATGGAACGCACGCGCGCGATACTCGCCGGCGCCGACGAACGCTTCGCACCGACGGTCTATCGCTTGCTCGAGCGCGGCGTGGATTCAGCATTTCTTGCCACGGCGTTCCATCATCCCAACACGACGTTCATCCCCGAAATGCTCGCCATCAACGTGACGGGCTTTTTGCGGAAGGTGGATTATTCGCCGAATTGGAGCGAGGCATCCATCCGTGCATGCCGTGTGTTCATGGACTCCAACCGTGTCGTGCTCGATAGCGTCGCTCGTCTCTACGGTGTGCCGCCGGAAATCATCACGGCTGTGCTGTGGGTCGAAACGAAGTTCGGTCGCCACACGGGACGCCACCACGTGTGGAGCGTCTATGCGACGCTGGCGACAGCCGATCAACCGGAAAACATTCGCGCCAATCAGCGCAGTTACCGAGATACCATCGCCGACGAACGGCGACTGGCAATGCTCGATTCGCTCGTCGAGGTGCGTTCGCGACGCAAAGCTGCGTGGGCGCTCGATCAACTTGTAACGCTCGCCGATCTTGCACGCGACTCGACGCTCGACGTGCTCGAACTTCGCGGTTCGTGGGCGGGTGCCTTCGGTCTGCCGCAGTTCATCCCGACCAGCTACCGCCGATGGGCGCGCGATGGCAACGGCGACGGTCGCACAGATTTGTTCGATACAGCCGATGCGATTGCGAGCGTCGCAAACTATCTTCGTGCCAACGGCTGGGGCGACGAGCGCTCCGAACAAGAAGCGGCACTGTTCCACTACAACAACAGCCGCGATTACGTCGAATGCATTCTCACTGTCGCCGACAAGCTCCGGATGCGGTAGTGCAACAATCGGCGTAGCCATCCGTACATGCTCGGCGGCGGCAAATCGTGTCGAACAACCTGCTGAAAAACGCATGCGTGTGCTTATTCTGCTGATCGCTGCAGCGTCGGCATTGTGGTCGCAAGACGTCGAACGCATCGTCGCGCGTTACACTCGTGCGCTCGGCGATGCGACGAAACTGGAGCGCCTGCGCTCGTTGAGTCTTGTCGGCAAAATGAGCAGCGCCGATGGCTCGTGGAAACGCAGCTTCCGTGCGTGGTTCGCCGGCGACAAAGTGCGCACGGAACTGACGCTCCAGCCGGGAATCGTCGCCACCACATGGACCGATGGAACCAGCGGCTGGAGCATTCAGCCCTGGACGCAATCGCTCGTGCCACAGCCCATCAACAAAGCAGCTCTGTGGCGACTCGGTGCGATGGCGCATGTGTGGCGCAACGATTTGCTCGATCTCCAGCGACGAAAAACGCTCGAATACATCGGGACCGAGGAACTCGATGACTCCGACTGCGACAAGCTCCGCAGCCGCCACAGCGACGGCTCGGTCTGGACGTACTATCTCGATCCCGATCTCGGCTTGCTCGTCAAAGTCACTGCCGAAGCGGAAATCGGCGGCGAAGCCGTTCAGTGGAGCGCAACGTTCGGCAACTACCAACGCATCGAGGGTGTGATGCTGCCGACCGTACTCGAAACATCGAGCGGGACGATACTGGTCGAGCAGTACGGGCTCGATGAGCCGCTCGATGCTACGTTGTTCGCCCCGCCTGCCAAGTGAAACCAACGACACGACGATGATGAAACGTTCTGCTTCTGCACTGTTGATTGCTGTCGCGGTGTCGGCGACGGCACAAACGCTGACGCCTGCGGTTTTCGGTAACCTGTCGCCGCGTGCCGTCGGTCCGGCGACGAGTTCCGGACGCATCACGGCGATCGAAGCGGTGTACGTGCCGCTCGATTCGCTCCATCCCAACGACCGGCGACTGGTGATTTACGTCGGTTCGGCTGCTGGCGGTGTGTTCAAATCGCGCGACGGCGGTATGACGTTCGAGCCGATCTTCGACAAACAGGAATGCCAGTCCATCGGTGCAATGGCGCTCGATCCGCGTCATCGCGATTCGGTGCTCTGGGTCGGTACGGGCGAATCGAACGTGCGCAACAGTGTCTCGATCGGTTGTGGGCTCTTTCGTACCGACGATGGCGGCAAGACGTGGAAGAAAGTCGGATTCGACAGCGTCGAACGCATCGCCAAGATCGCACTCGATCCGAAAAACCCCGACCGCATTTTCGTCGCAGCGCTCGGTGCGCTCTGGAGCGATTCGCCGCATCGCGGTTTGTATCGCTCGACCGATGGCGGCAAAACATTCGAGCGCGTGCTCTACGTGGACGACAAAACCGGCTGTGCCGATGTTGTGGTAGACCCCGCCGATCCACGCATCGTCTATGCAGCAATGTGGCAATTCCGCCGCAAAGCGTACTCGTTTTCGTCGGGCGGTCCGGGGAGCGGCTTGTACAAATCCACCGACGGCGGGACGACGTGGCGAAAGCTGACGACCGATTTGCCCAGCGGCGATTTAGGGCGCATCGTGCTGGCGATTGCACCGTCCAATCCGGCGATCGTCTATGCGATGGTCGAAGCGAAAGAAAGCGCGCTCTATCGCTCCACTGATCGCGGAGAGCACTGGGAGCGTCGCTCGTCGGCAGTCAATGTCACGGCGCGCCCGTTCTACTTTTCCGCGATGGCGCTCGACCCATACGATCCCGATCGCGTCTATCGGCTGACGTTCCAGCTCGCCATCAGCGACGATGGAGGCAAAACCTTCAACACGTTTTCCTACGGTGGTGCGCTGCATCCCGACCATCACGCATTCTGGATCGATCCGCTCAACCCGCAGCACTTGCTCATCGGTACCGACGGCGGCGTCTACGAGAGTTTCGATCGCGGGCAGACGTGGCGCATGTTCCGGAATCTGCCGCTGTCGCAGTTCTACCGGATCAGCTACGACTTCGACGATCCCTACAACATCATGGGCGGCTTGCAGGACAACGGCTCGTGGATGGCGCCGCATCGCGTGCGCGGCGGTGCAATCACCAACTGCGACTGGCAGCCGACCGGGTGGGGCGATGGTTTCGCCGTCGTGCGGGATCGTGTGCGTCCGGAGTTCATCTACTTCGAATCGCAAGGTGGTGAAGCAGTGCGGCGCAATCTTCGCACAAACGAAACCCGCTCGATCCAGCCGCGTGCCGGTGCGAACGAGCCGAAGCTCCGCTTCAACTGGAACACACCGATCGTCGTCAGCAACGCTAACCCACGCTACCTCTACATCGGCTCGCAGTACCTGCATCGCTCGACCGATCACGGCGCAACATGGCAGCGGCTCTCGCCCGATCTGACCACCAACGACTCGACCAAGTACAATCCGCAGGAAAGCGGGGGCGTCACACGCGACAACACCAGTGCCGAAAACCACTGCACGATTTACACCATCGCCGATTCGCCGCTCGACGAACGCATCGTCTGGGTCGGAACCGACGACGGCAATCTGCAACTGACGACCGACGGCGGCAAGACATGGACGAATCTTCGCTCTCGTTTGCCGCGCTCGCTGCCGGAAGGAACCTGGGTCAGTTGTGTCGAACCGAGCCGTCACGACGTGCGGACGTGCTTTGTCACGTTCGACAACCACACGCGCGGAGACATGACGCCCTACGTCTATCGCACGACGGACTTGGGGCGCTCGTGGCAACGGCTTTCGACCGACAGCGTTCGCGGTTTTGCGCACGTGGTTCGTCAGGACCCGGTCAATCCGAACCTGCTGTTTGTCGGCACCGAACTCGGATTGTTCGTCTCGCTCGACGGTGGCAAGAGCTTCGCCCGCTTCAAGGCGATTCCTGCCGCGCCGGTGCGCGACGTTCAAATCCATCCGCGCGAGCACGATTTGATCGTCGCAACGCACGGCAGAGGTGCCTACATCCTCGACGACATCACACCGCTTCGCTCGCTTCGACCGACGATGCTCGACAGCGAAATCGTCATGCTGCCGGTGCGCCCGACGGTGCAGCGATTCGAAAGCGGCTTTCAGGAATTCAGCGGTTCGGACAATTACGTTGCGCCCTCGCCGAGCGACGAAGCGCAGTTCGCTTACTACCTGCGCTCGCGACATCTGATCGGCGACATGCGCATCGAGATTCTCGACTCGACGGGGAAAGTCATCGCGACCGTTCCACCAGGCAAGCGAAAAGGCATCAACCGCATCGGCTGGGGAATGCGAACGAACCCACCGCGTGTGGCGCGATCGCCGAATCCTGGCGGTGGCTCGTTCGGACCGACGGTACTGCCGGGCACCTATACCGTGCGTATCAGCAAAGGCGATCGTGTCGTGACCTCGGAGCTGCGCATTCTCCACGACACCAGCGCTGGGCTGACACTGGCAGAACGACGCGCGAACTTTGCAGCCTCGATGCGCCTCTACGGGCTGATCGAAGAAACTGCGTTCGTCGTCGAGCGGATACTGACGCTGCGCGACTCGCTCCGTGCACGCGCTGCCGGTGTCGGCGGTCCGCTGGCAGCAAGGATGCGTGCCGCTGCCGAGCGACTCGATTCGGCGTACTACACGCTCGTTGCACGAAAGGCATCGCTTTTCGCCGATACCGAACCGCAACTCCGCGAAAAGCTGGCTGATCTCTACGGTGCCATCGCGTCGTACCCTGGCGCGCCGTCGGACGAGCAGATGCGGCTTATCGAAGAGTACGCCGGCAAAGTCGCCGAAGCGGGGCGCTGGTTCGAACGTTTTACGAGCGATACACTTGCGCCGATTGCTGCACAACTCCGTGCCAGCGGCTTGCCGCCTATCCCCGTGCTGACACGCGAGCAGTTCGATCGTGCCGTCGCCTATTAGCGGCGGCACTGCGGTATTTTTGCAGCCGCTGCCTCGCCTATACGGGTTGGGCGCAGACTCAAATCACGTTCGCCTTCGATGGAACCGCAACAGGTTGTGCAGACAATCCCCGAGCTCCGCTCGGAAATTCCCGTCACCGAAACGTTAGCGATCGAGCTGGGGTTGACCAGCCAGGAATACGCCCGCATCGTCGAGCTGCTCGGTCGTGTGCCGACGTACACCGAGTTGGGAATGTTCAGCGTCATGTGGAGCGAGCATTGCTCGTACAAAAACTCCCTGCTGATGCTCAAGACACTGCCGCGGAGCGGGGGACGCTTGCTCGTCGAGGCAGGAAAGGAGAACGCCGGACTCGTCGCGCTCGGCGATGGCTATGCCGTCGCTTTCAAGATCGAATCGCACAACCATCCCTCGGCTGTCGAACCGTATCAGGGCGCAGCGACGGGTGTCGGCGGCATTCTGCGCGACATATTCACGATGGGCGCGCGTCCGATCGCTGCACTCGACTCGCTACGCTTCGGTGATCCCGATCTGCCACGAACGAAATATCTCGTGCGCGGTGTCGTGCGCGGCATCGGCGACTACGGCAATTCGTTCGGTGTGCCGACCGTCGGCGGCGAAGTGTACTTCGACACATGCTACAACGACAATCCGCTCGTCAATGCGATGGCGGTCGGATTGGTTCGTACCGATCGCATCGTGTCGTCGGTCGCACGCGGCGTCGGCAATCCGGTTATGATCATGGGATCGAGCACCGGTCGCGACGGCATTCACGGTGCATCGCTGCTGGCGTCGCGCGAATTCGACGAACACACCGACGACATGCGTCCGACCGTTCAGGTCGGCGATCCGTTCGCGGAAAAACTTTTGCTCGAAGCGGCGCTCGAATTGATCGAATCTGGCTGCGTTGTCGGCATGCAAGACATGGGCGCTGCAGGCATCACCTGTTCGACCAGCGAAATGAGCGCCAAAGGCGGTGTGGGGATGGACATAGATCTCGATCGTGTGCCGCTGCGCGAAGCCGACATGAGCGCCTACGAAATTTTGCTGAGCGAATCGCAAGAACGAATGCTCGTTGTCGTCGAGCGCGGCAAGGAAGCAATCGCCGAAGAAATCTGCCGAAAGTGGGACGTTCCACTCGTCGAGATCGGCGTCGTCACCGCAGATGGTATGCTTCGCTTTTGGCGGCACGGCGAGTGTGTCGCCTGTGTTCCTGCCGATGCACTCGTCGTCGGCGGAGGAGCACCCGTCTATGAGCGCGAGTGGAAACAAGCGGCGTATCTGGAGCGCACGCGGTCGTTCGATCAAGCAGCGTTCGAGCGCATGCATTCCGATCGCGACCCGGCTGCGTTGCTCCTCGAATTGCTCTCGCGTCCGACGATCGCCTCGAAACGGTGGGTGTACGAGCAGTACGATCGCCACGTCGGCACGAACACGATCGAACGTTCGTGCGATGCAGCGATCGTGCGCATCAAGGAGCTGCCGGGCAAAGCGCTCGCGCTGACGACCGATTGCAACAGTCGCTACGTCTATCTCGATCCGCACGTCGGTGCGATGATCGCCGTTGCCGAAGCCGCACGCAACTGCGTGTGTGCCGGTGCCGAGCCGGTCGCCATCACCAACTGCTTGAACTTCGGCAATCCTTACGATCCCGAAGTGTACTGGCAGTTCCGCCAAGCAGTGCTCGGCATGGGGGAAATGTGCCGCATGCTCGGCACGCCCGTCACCGGCGGGAACGTGAGCTTCTACAACGAATCGCAGTCGCACGCGATCTACCCGACGCCGACGATCGGTATGCTCGGCATCGTCGAATCGCTCGACCACATAACGCCATCGGGCTTCCAGTGCGAGGGCGATCGAGTGTACTTGCTCGGATGGCAAAGCGATCGTCTCGACGGCAGCGAGGTGGTGGTCGTTCTGACGGGCGAACCGCTCGGCTCGGCGCCGCCGTTCGATCCGGAGCGCGAAGTGCGTTTGCAAAAAGCATTGCTGGAAGCGATACGCTGCGGTGCTGTTCGCTCGGCGCACGACACAGCCGAAGGCGGATTGGGCATCGCGCTCGCCGAGGCGGCGATAGCAGGGAATGTCGGTGCGCACATTCGGTTGCCGTTCGTTCCGACGCTGGGCAATCTCTTCGGCGAGGCGCAATCGCGCGTGATCGTCAGTGTGCCGCCGGAGTCAGTCCAGACGTTCGAGCAGATATGCGATCGCCACAACGTCCCTGCACGGGCGCTCGGCACGACGGGAGGCGATCGGCTCTCGATCGAAGACGTCGGGGAATGGTCGCTCGACCAGCTCCGATCGGCGTGGGAAGAAGTTCTGCCGCGACTGTTCGACACAGCCGCTGTTCCACACTGATTACCGAAAATTAGCGATGCTCTCGAGCGAAATACGAACGTCGTTTCTGGAATTTTTCGCAGCGCGCGGTCACCGCATCGTGCCGTCGAGTCCCGTCATTCCGCACGGCGACCCGACGCTGCTGTTCACCAATGCCGGGATGAACCAGTTCAAGGACGTGTTTTTGGGAACCGGTACGCGTGACTACACGCGCGCAGTCAACACGCAAAAGTGCATTCGCGTCAGCGGCAAGCACAACGATCTCGAAGAAGTCGGCTACGACACCTATCACCACACGTTTTTCGAAATGCTCGGCAACTGGTCGTTCGGCGACTACTACAAAGCCGAAGCCATTGCGTGGGCGTGGGAATTGTTGACTGCTGTGTGGAAACTGCCGCCGGAGAGGCTCTACGCGACCGTTCACCATACCGACGATGAATCGTTCGAGCTTTGGCGGCGGCATCTGCCCGACGATCGCATCTTGCGTTTCGGCGACAAGGACAACTTCTGGGAAATGGGCGAAACCGGACCATGCGGTCCGTGCACCGAAATCCACTACGACCGCACACCCAGTGCAAACGGTCGCGTGCTCGTCAATGCCGGCACGCAAGAGGTCATCGAAATCTGGAACAACGTGTTCATCCAGTACAATCGCTCCTCCGACGGCACGCTCGAAGAATTGCCGCGCAAACACGTGGACACGGGCATGGGTCTGGAGCGCATCACCGCTGTTTTGCAAGGGAAGGACTCCAACTACGACACCGATTTGTTCGTGCCGCTCATCGCACGCATCGAGGAGCTTTCCGGCAAACGCTACGAGCGCGATCTCCGTTCGCCCGACGGTGTGGCGATGCGCGTGATGGCTGACCACATTCGTGCGTTGTCGTTCGCCATCGCCGATGGAGCACTGCCTGGCAATGAAGGGCGTGGCTACGTGCTGCGGCGTATTCTCCGCCGTGCCGTGCGGTACGCTCGCAATCTCGGTTTCGACCAGCCGGTGTTGTATCGTTTGGTCGAAGTTCTCGCCGACATCATGGGCGAGCCGTTCCCCGAATTGCGTCAGCACCGCACGACGATCGAACGAGTCGTCCGAGCCGAAGAGGAAATGTTTCTGGCGACACTCGATCGCGGCATCGAACGCTTCGCTGCGATCGCTGCTCAGACGAAAGCGCGCGGTGAAACGACGATACGCGGCGAGGATGCGTTCCTGCTCTACGACTCGTTCGGCTTTCCGCTCGATCTGACCGAACTGATGGCGCGCGAAGAAGGATTGACCGTCGATCGTGCGGGGTTCGATCGGTGCATGGCAGAGCAACGCGAGCGATCGCGGCAAGCGCAAAAGCGCCACCATGCCGAGGTCGTCGTCCGCTCCTACGAGGTCGAAAGCCAGTTCGTCGGCTACGACACCCTCGAATCCGAAAGTCGCATCGTCGCTGTCGAAGACAACGCGATCGTGCTCGATGCGACGCCGTTCTACGTCGAATCCGGCGGGCAGGTCAGCGATACCGGCACGATCGAAGCCGATGGCGTAACGTTTCGCGTCACCGACGTTCAGCGTATCGGCGAGGCGATCGTCCATGTCTGCGATACCGAGGTGCCGCGTTCGCTCGTCGGTCGTACGGCGATCGCGCGCGTCGATGCCGAGCGGCGGTGGAGCATTCAGCGGAATCACACTGCCACGCATCTTGTGCACGAAGCGCTGCGGCGCGTTCTCGGCGAGCACGTCAAACAGAGCGGTTCGCTGGTAGCGCCCGACCGTCTGCGCTTCGACTTTTCGCACTTTGCCAAAGTCAGCGACGACCAGCGAGCCGAGATCGAACGCATCGTCAACGAAAAAATCCTTCAGCGCATACCCGTCGAAACGCGTGTGCTTCCGATCGACGAAGCTCGCCGCATTCCCGGTGTGAAAATGTTCTTCGGCGACAAGTACGGCGACATCGTGCGCGTGGTCATCGTGGACGAAACCTTTTCGGCGGAGTTCTGCGGTGGGACGCACGTTCGCAACACGAGCGAGATCGGACTCTTTGCACTCACCGACGAATCGGCGATCGCTGCAGGTGTGCGTCGGATCGAAGCAGTGACCGGCAGCGGATACGTCGAATACGTCGAGCGGATGCGCCGCCAGTTCGAGGAAGAAGCGCAACAGAAAAGCCAGCTCGCCGACCGACTGCGCTCGCTCGAACGCGAGTTGGAGAAAGTGCGGTTGGAGCAGAAGCTGGCGACGCTGATTCCGCAATTGCTCAGCGGTGCAGCGATGGTCGGCGGAGTGCGCGTTGTCGCTTCGCGCGTCGAAGCTGCCGATGCCGAGCAACTGCGCGCTATCGCCGAAGCGCTCCGCCAACGCATGAAAAGCGGTGGTGTCGGTTTGCTCGCAGCGGTCTTCGATGGAAAAGCGCAGCTCGTGTGCGTCGTCACCGACGACTTGGCATCGCAGTATCACGCCGGCAAGCTCGTCTCCCGCGTCGCCGAACAGCTCGGCGGCAAAGGCGGCGGGCGTCCCACACTGGCGACAGCCGGCGGACGCGACGTCGAAAAGCTCGATGCGGTCGTCGCTGAATTCCCCCTCGTGCTCGAACAATGGGTTCCACAAAACTCGACCAGGTGATCCTATGCCATACGAAGCGGTCGGAACGCTCTACAAAGTGTTCCCAGAACAACAGGTGACCGAGAGATTCCGCAAACGCGAGTTCGTCTTGAGCATCCAAGACGGCATGTACGTGCAGCAGGTGAAATTCACGCTCAAACAGGATCGTTGCTTGCTCATCGAAGGCTACACGGTCGGCTCCGAATTGAAAGTGACGTTCTCGCTCAGCGGGCGCGAAGTACAGGGGCGCGACGGCGAGCCGATATACTTCACCAGTCTCGATGTGTGGAAAATCGAGCCGCTGTCGGCATCGCCGGCGAGCGATCCCTTCGCCGACAGCGATTTCGATTCGAACGACGAAGTTCCATTTTAGGCACCCGTCATGCGTATCGTCGTGATCGGTTCCGGTGGACGCGAGCATGCGCTCGTGCGAGCGCTCGCCGAGTCCCCGTCGAAACCGACGTTGTGGGCGATTCCTGGCAATCCCGGCATTTTCGAGCTTGCGCAGCCGACTGGCTTCGACAATCCGCTCGATACCGATTCGCTGGTGACGTTCTGTCGCGACAACGAGATCGACTTGGTCGTCGTCGGTCCAGAAGCGCCGCTGGCTGCCGGTGTTGCCGATCGTCTGCGGCTTGAAGAAATCCCAGTGTTCGGACCGTCGCAGGCGGCAGCGCGATTGGAATCGTCGAAATGGTACGCCAAGCGATTCATGGAACGCTACGGCATTCCGACGGCGCGATGGGAAAGCTTCACCGCCGACGAAGCCGACGAGGCACGAGAATACGTCACCACGCACGAACTGCCGCTCGTCGTCAAAGCCGATGGCTTGGCGGCGGGAAAAGGAGTCGTCGTCGCCAGCACGCGCGACGAAGCATTGGCTGCACTCGACCGCATGTTCAGCGGTGGATACGGCGACGCCGGCAAACGTGTCGTGATCGAAGACTTCCTCTGCGGCGAAGAGGCGTCCGTCTTTGCGATCTGCGATGGGATGCAATACACGCTCCTTGCGCCGGCGCAAGATCACAAGCGGCTCTACGACGGCGATCGCGGTCCGAACACCGGTGGCATGGGCGCGTATGCACCGGCGCCGATCGTCACTGCGAGCCTGCTCGAACAAATCGAGCAGCGTATCGTCGCGCCGACATTGCAAGGCATGGTCAGCGAGAATGCGCCGTTCGTCGGTTGTCTCTACGTCGGACTGATGATCGCCGATGGCAAACCGTACGTCGTCGAGTACAACGTCCGCTTCGGCGATCCCGAAACGCAATCGGTGCTGGAAGTCTTCCGCGGAGATTTCGCACGGTTGCTCTACAGCGCTGCACGTGGGCGTTTGGATCGCAGCGCGATCGTCAAGGTTGCCGACGGCTGGAGCTGTACCGTCGTACTGGCGAGCAAAGGCTATCCAGGCAAATACGAAACGGGTTTCCCCATCAGCGGTATCGAGAAGGCACAGCAACTGGCGCGCGTCTATCATGCCGGTACCGCACGCGATGCAGCGGGCACGTTGATCACAGCCGGCGGTCGTGTGCTCGATGTGACCTCGCACGCACCGACGCTGGCTGATGCCATCGAGCGTTGTTATCGTGCGGTCCAGTGCATTCGGTTCGAGAACGTGTACTACCGCACCGATATCGGCGCGCGCGCACTCCGAACGCAGCACCTTTTGGAGGAGAACCAGTGAAGGTCCTGGTCACTGGCGGCGCAGGCTTTATCGGATCGCACATTGCCGAGGCATACCGCAACGCTGGTCATCACGTGGTGGCGATGGATACGCTCGTTGCTGGCTCGCGCCAGAACGTGCCCGACGGTGTGCGCCTGGTCGAGATGGACATTCGTGACCGTACTCTCGGTGATTTCCTCGCAGCGGAACGATTCGACGTCGTCAATCATCATGCTGCGCTCATCAGTGTGCCGGAGTCGTTTCGCGAGCCGGTCGAATATGCGTCGGTGAACGTCGTCGGCACTGTCAATCTTCTCCGCGCGGCAATCGAATCCGGTGTGCGTCGGTTCATCTTCGCTTCGACGGGAGTTCTTTACGCCGAAAGCGATCGTTTGCCGTACACGGAAAATCATCCTCTTGCGCCGCTCGATCCCTACGGTGCCTCGAAGTTGGCTGCCGAACATTTCATCGCGACGATAGCGGCACAGCACCCGACGTTGCGAGCGATCGTGCTCCGCTACGGCAATGTGTACGGACCGCGTCAGCGCGTCTATGGCGAAGGCAATCTCGTGGCGGTTTGCGCGACGAAACTTTCGAGCGGTCAGCAGCCGACGATTTTCGGCGACGGTACTCACACGCGCGATTACGTGTTTGTGGGCGATGTCGCCGAGTTGAACACGCTGTTGCTCGATGCACCGATCGCCGGGACGTTCAACGTCGGGACCGGTGTCGAGCGGAGCGTCCTCGATGTCTATCGCACCGTTGTCGAAGCCAGCGGCGCTGAATTCGCGCCTCGGTTCGGTCCGTCGCGGACCGAGCACGCGAGAATCGCACTGTCGCCGTCGTCGCTCGCTGCGGCGCTCGCTTGGACACCGCCGACATCGTTCGAGGACGGAATACGTCGAACCGTGGAGTGGTTCCGAACACGTTCCACTGCAGGCAACGCCGATGCAGCATGTACCGAATCTCGTCTCGGCAGCGCGACTGTTGCTGGTCGTGCCGCTGGTCTGGGCGATTAGCACCGATCGTGCGACACTTGCGCTGGTGCTCGGCGTCGTTGCGCTCGCCAGCGATGCGCTCGATGGCATAATCGCCCGGCGCTACGGGGTCGAATCCGAACTGGGACGCATCCTCGATCCGCTCGCCGACAAAGTATTGGCTGCTGCCGTTGCACTGGCATTGCTGGTGCGCCAGGCGCTACCGTCGTGGTACGTCGTGGCAATCGTAGCGCGCGATGTTCTCATCGTCGCCGGTAGCGTTGTGCTGCGACCACGCATCGGACATGTGCCGCCCTCGCTGCCGATCGGGAAAGCAGCAGCGACGAGCATCGGAATCGTCTTGCTCGCTGCGATCGCAGGTGTGCCGAGGGCAGCGATCGAATGGCTGGCGCTGGCGAGCACTGTGTTGCTGGCGTGGTCGCTGGCGGTCTATGCTGCACGTCTTCGGCAGCTCGTTCGTCGAGACAGGTTGTCCAACTAATCTCGCATAGTGCAGTGGGTTTCTTCGACAGTCTCAAAGCAAAGGTTCGTTCGGCTGCGCAGAAGGTCAGCGATGCGCTCTCGCTCGATCGTCTGACGGAAGGTTTGGCGAAAACACGGACGGCGATTCTCGGTCGGCTCGGTTCGTTGCTGCGCGGTCGAAAGCTCGACGAAGCGTTGCTTGCGGAACTCGAAGAAGCGCTCTTGCTCGCCGATGTCGGTGTCGCGACGACAGAGCGTATTCTCGACGGATTGCGACGCCGTGCGAAACAACTTCCCAGCGACGATCCCGACGCCGTGCTCGATGCGATCAAAGCCGAGATCGCCGAACGGTTGCTTGCGACCAGCCAATCGAATCCGCCGCGTGCCGAACTGCCGAAGCCGTATGTCGTGATGATCGTCGGAGTCAATGGCGTCGGGAAAACGACCACCGTCGGCAAGCTCGCGCACAACTTTCAGTCGGAAGGCAAAAGCGTCATCATCGGTGCAGCCGACACGTTTCGTGCTGCTGCCAACGAACAGCTCGCCACGTGGGCAGAGCGTGCCGGTGTCGAGCTTGTCCAGCAACAGCGCGGCGCCGATCCCGCAGCGGTGGCGTTCGATACGGTCAAAGCTGCCGTTGCGCGTGGGAAGGACGTATGCTTGATCGATACCGCTGGACGGCTCCACACCAAAGGCGGATTGATGCAAGAGCTGGAGAAAATTTCGCGCGTGATCAAAAAAGTCGTTCCCGATGCACCGCACGATGTATGGTTGGTGCTCGATGCGACGACCGGACAGAATGCCCTCGTTCAAGCGCGCGAGTTCGCCAAAGTCGCACCGCTGACGGGACTCATCGTCACCAAGCTCGACGGTACAGCAAAAGGCGGCGTCGTGCTGGCTATCGCCGATCAGATGCATCTGCCGGTTCGCTACGTCGGTGTCGGTGAACGCATCGGCGATTTGCAACCGTTCGATCCGATCGCTTTCGTCGAGGCGCTCTTTGCCGATTCGTCCACTTGCGAACCTGCCTGAAGGTGTCGTCGTGCGCTGGTGGGGAGTCGGCAGAGGCTATTTCCGCAATGCAGTCGCCGTGGTGCTGTTCTTGCTGCTGGCGGCAACGTTGGTGCTGCTGCTGGTGCTCCGGCGAGCGTTGCAGCCGCTGATGATTACGGCGCAGCGTGACTTGCCGCCGCTGTCGGAACGAACGCTCGTGCGAAGCGATTCGGCATCGAATGCACCGACACTGGGCGATTGGATGGTGTTCGCAGCGGTGTGCGATAGCTGTATCGCGATGCTGCATTCGTCCCTGAGCGCAGCCGGCGATACATGCGAGCGTGCCGAGCGCATCTATCGGCGCGTGCAGCGAGAGCTTGCGTCGCAACTCAATCGCTACGGATGGAGCGCTGCAGAATTCCGTGCATACGAACGCCTCGCGCTCGCCGTCCATCGCGACAGCATTCCGTCGGCGTTTCGATGGATGCTGCGATGTCGGTCGCTACCGAAGCCGCGGTCGGCAGTGCACGGTGCCGATCTGGACTCGCTCCTGGAACAGCGCGTGCGCCAGATGCTGCGGGGACGCCTGTGGTGGATCGAACTCGGCTTGAGCAGTGACCCAACCGGTAACAGCAGCGATGATGCTTGCAACTGACCGTTGGGCTGCAGTGGCAATCTTTGCGGGGATGCTCTCGTGTGCTCTTGCAGCGAGCCAGCGCGACACCACCGCAACCGATTCGCTCGTTGCGCCGCTTCCGTACCACGGTGCTCCGAGCGCACTCGGTACGATCGAGCCGTACCGCTCGCTTACCAGAGCGAGCATCGCACACGTGCCGTACCGAACACTGGAAGACGTGCTCCAGTGGCGGCTGCCTGCCTACGTTCTTTCGACCGGATCGCTCGGCGAGTGGAATCCGCCGCTGGTGCTGGGCGAACGCCCGCGCGATGGCGTTGCCGTCACCGATGGCATCGTTGCCACGAGCGCTGCTGTCGGCGCGTTTCCGCCGGCGCTGGCGATGCCGGAGTTCATGGAACGACTCGATGTTCTCGTCGGTGCCGATGCTGCGGTGATCGCCGGTGCAAACGGCGGGACAGCGTACTGGTTCCAGCAGCCCTGGTACGATGTCGGCACACCATATACGCGCGTGTGGTACTGCCAGTCCGCCTACGATTTCATCGCTACCGATGGAGTGTTGTCGCAGAACGTTGCGCCGAACGTCAATGCGACGCTCGGATTTCGCCGGCTCACCGGTCCGGGTCGCTACGACAATCAATGGCTCGACGCATGGAACACACGCGCGCTGGTGCGATGGAAACCGTCGCCACGGACGAACATTTCGCTCGTGCATCGCTTCAGCAATTGGGGCATGGGAACGGGAGGCGGCGTCAATACTGCACTCTCGGACGATCCGACAAATGAACGTACAGCGATCGTCGAGTACGAGCGGCTCGATCAACGCCTGTTTCGCCACGAGTTGCAATTGCTCGTGACCGATCGCGCCGGTCCGCAGCGAGTTCTCACAGCCAGTGCCGGTTTCCGCAACGAAGAGTGGAACGTCTATCGTTCGCCGCAGTTGGCGCTCGGTGCGGACTCGTCGGCGCATGTGCGATGGCTTACGCGTATGCTTGCCGCGCACGCGCGATGGGAAGAGCGATTCGACGAATCCATCGCGATGATCGCCGGCATCGAAGCGACGCTCGACCGCGGCACGCAATCGGACTACACAGCCCAGCTCGATGCGTGGCAAGTGGTGCCGTTCGGATACCTGCGCTGGCAGAGCGCATCGGCGCTCGTCGTCCGCGGTGGCGTTCGGGCGATGCTCCGCAATGGCACGGCATATCCCATCGCCGGTGCAGGGCTCGATTTCACGGCGGCGGGTGCAGCGATTTCGCTCGATGTTGCATCGAGCCTCCGCATGCCGTCGCAAGTCGAAGGGAACGTCGGTCCGGAGCGTGTTCAGTTGGCAATGGTGCGCGTGCGCAGCGGTGACTCGCTCGCTCGTATCGAAGTGACAGCGTACCTCCGCCGTCGCACCGATGCGATCGTCGCACAGCCGATTCTGCGCAGCGATACGATCGTCGGGGTCACCTATCGCAACAGGTCCGATGCGGCGATCGAAGGCGGTGCAACGATCGGTTCCTCGCTCGTTATCGCTGGATTCCGCATCGAGCCGTGGGTCGTGCTGAGTTTCGAGGGTGCACGCAGCCTGCCGCTCCTCTATGCGACGCTTTCGATCGGTTACGAGTACCGCATCGGCAGAAATCGTCTCGTCGGCGAGATGTTCGTTCGCACGCGCACTGCGACACGTGCCGATCGCTTCGTTCCGCAGTCGTGGGCATTCGTGCCGGGCGACGATGTTCTGCCGGCGGCGTTCGATGGTGCAACGATCGCACTGTCGGCTGAGCTCGGCAATGCTGTCGTCAAGCTCGCGATGGGGAACATTCTGTCGTCGTACTATGCGACGCTCTCAACTTTTCCGCAACTTGACCGACATATTACGCTGAGCGTTGCGTGGACGTTTTTCGATTGACCAACGGAAGGGCGACACAACGCTCGCTGCAGCAGACGCTGTAGCGCTCACCGGACGAGCACACGCGAAGGGAATCTCCTCGACGAGTACGGATGCTCCGCTACACCGAGCGACAATGTCGAACATTGCACCTGTTCCGATGGAGCATCGCTATCCGACCGACGCAGAGCAAATGCGCGCGATCGAAGTGTGTCACGAAGCCTATCGCCTGCATCGCGAAGGACGTGTGGCAGAAGCGATCGAGCTGTACCGCCAGAGCATCCAGTTGCATCCGACTCCGGAAGCTCACACGTTCTTGGGATGGGCGTATTCGTACTTGGGCAAGTACACCGATGCGATCGCCGAATGTTTGCGCGCCATCGAACTCGACCCCAGCTACGGCAATCCCTACAACGATATCGGCGTCTATCTGATGGAGCTCCGTCGCTTCGACGAAGCCGAAGAGTGGTTCGAAAAAGCGATCGCTGCGCCGCGTTACCAACTGCGGCATTACGCGCACTACAACTTGGGGCGTCTCCACGAGCGTCGCGGCAAATGGCTGCGTGCCCTCCACGAGTACTACACAGCGCTGATGCTCGATCCGAGCTATCATCCCGCAGCGCTGGCGCTACTGAATCTGCAAGCGAAGCTGAACTGAACCGGCACTCGTGCTCGAACGTGCGGTATCGAATCGCCGCGTCAATTCCAACGCGGATCGAAGCGCAGCATCGGCGGTCGCATCGGCTGCTGACGATCGACAGCTTGCACCACCGGAATCGGCTCGCGCAGAAGCGGTCGTCGTTCGATCGTCGCCATTGCCAGCACCAGCGCGATAACCAGCGATGCAGCACCCTGGCGCAGCGAACCGTCAGTCGAGCGATGCCAAAAGCTCATTGACCAATTGCGTTGCTGTGACGTTTTCTGCTTCGGCTTGGAAATTGAGCACGATCCGATGGCGAAGCACCGATGCGGCGATCGCTTCGATGTCGGCGATTTCGGGCGTGAAGCGTCCGTCCAGTGCTGCGCGTGTTTTCGCACCCAGAATCAGGTACTGCGATGCCCGCGGACCCGCACCGTAGCTCACATAGCGGCGGACGATGTCCAGTTGCGTCGTCTGCGGTCGCGTTGCCTGCACCAAGCGCACAGCGTAGCCGACGACGTTGTCGGCAACTGGCACACGACGAACGAAGTTCTGGAAGCGAACGATGTCGTCGGCATGGAGCACTTTCTCGACCGTCGGCATCGTTTCGAGTGTCGTCGTCTGGACGATGCGCACTTCTTCGTCGAACGAAGGATAGTCGAGTTCGAGCATGAACATGAACCGGTCGAGCTGCGCTTCGGGAAGCGGATAGGTGCCTTCTTGTTCGATCGGATTTTGCGTGGCGAGAACAAAAAACGGCTCGTCGAGCGTGTACGTCGTGCCCGCAGCAGTGACGCGATGTTCTTGCATCGCTTCGAGCAACGCTGCTTGCGTTTTCGGCGGCGTGCGGTTGATTTCGTCGGCGAGCACGATGTTGGCGAAGATCGGACCGCGCACGAAGCGAAATTGCTTGGCACCGGTCGAGACGTTTTCCTCGATGACTTCGGTGCCGGTGATGTCACTCGGCATCAAGTCGGGTGTGAATTGAATGCGCGAGAACTTCAGATCGAGTGTATCGGCGATCGTGCGTACGATGAGCGTTTTTGCCAATCCCGGCACACCGACGAGCAAACAGTGTCCCCGCGCAAAGAGCGAAATGAGCAATTGCTCGATCGTGCGCTCTTGACCGATGATCACTTTGGCGACTTCGCTGCGCACGCGCGCGATCGCGGACTGAAGCTCGCGGAGCTGTTCGATGTCGGAACTCATGCCTCGATTCGTCGGTGGTTGAAACAACGGGGACGTTGACACATCGGCGCCGAATTTATTGTTGCTCTTCTTCGAGGAAAACTTCGCGCAGCTCGCCCAGCGGCGCCAGATCGCCTCGCAACCGCTCGACGTCGCCGACTGCTGCGACGATCAGCCGACGGGGATCGAAGACGCGTTGTTGGACCGGGAGAAGATCGGTCGTGGCGAGCGTTCCGATGCGTGCAAGCAAACGGTCGTAGAAATCGCTCGGCAAATCGTGGAGCACCAGCTCGATCGCCATGGCTGCAATGGCATCGGGCGTTTCGACGCTTCGCCAAAAACTGCCGAAAAGGTACTGCCGTGCTTGGTGCAATTCGTCCTCGGTCAACGGTTCGGATGCCAAGCGGTGCCACTCGCTGCGGAGCAGTTCCATCGCACGCAGCACGTTGTCCGGAGTGGTGCTCGTCGCGATGGCGAACGTGCCGCTGCGCTTGGTGGCTGTCAATCCGCCGAACGCGCCGTAGGTGAGACCTTCGCGTTCGCGAAGAACGAAATTGATGCGCGAACGAAAGTGCCCGGCGAACGCCGTCGAAATGAGCAACGCCGCGGCATAGTCGTCGCTGGTGTACGGAACGGCACTGTGTCCGACGCGCAGCTCGACTTGCTCGGTGAACAAACCGCGTCCGATGCCGATGGCTGGCGGCGGCTCCGGCGGTGGTGGTATTGCCTCTTTGGTTTCTCTGCCGAGACGTTCGAAACGCTGCTGGACTGCAGCGCAGATTCGCTCGACATCGAAACGTCCGATCATCAGGATCAGCCATCCGCTGCTGTCGAGCAATCGTTCGTACCACGAGCGCAGAGCATCGAGTTCGATAGCAGCGATGGTCGTTGGAGTGCCGTTCGGTGGTCTGCTGGCGGGGTGATCGCCGTAGCGCAGCTTCTGGAAGATTCGCCGTGCGCGGTAGCTCGAATCAGCCAGCACGAGCGGAAACGACGAGAGCTTCTGCTGGCGCACCCGCTCGAATTCGTCGGCATCGAACGCAGGTTCGAGGATGCACTCGGCAAGGAGTTCGATCAAGCGCTCGACGTGGTCCGGCAAACCGACGATGCCCATACCGAAGTTGGTCAGCGAGGTGCTCGTCTGCTGTGAGGCACCGAGCACGTCGATCGCGGTGGCAAGCTCGGCTTCGCTGCGACGGCTCGTTCCGCGCGTGAGCATCGCCGCTGCCAGTGTCGTCATGCCGGATACAGGCTCGGTCGCTGTGCCTTCGCGCACGAAGACCCCGATCGAAACGGTCGTCGCTGTCGGCATCGGCACGAGCACGATACGCGCGCCACGGCTCGTCGCCGTGACGATCGGTTCAGGGAAGCGAAACGACGGAATTTCCAGACGGAATGCCTTCGACACAGTATTCAGCGCTGATTGGTCAACGCCGCAAAGATACCGCCGAGCGCGCAGCGTGGCTGTATTTTCGGCGTCCGCAGAACCATCAGCGAAAGCTATGCGACCACTCGACCAAACGATCACACTCGTCACCGGTGCATCGAGCGGCATCGGTCGAGCCTGCGCCGAGGTGTTCGCCGAAGCAGGTTCGAACATCATCGCTGTCGCTCGTCGCAGCGAACGACTCGACGAACTTCGTGCTACGATCGAACAACGACACGGTGTCCGCGTGTTGCCGCTACAGTGCGACGTTCGCGATCGCGATGCCGTGCGCCGGACGCTCGGGCAGTTGCCCGAAGGGTGGCGCTCGATCGACATCGTCATCAACAATGCAGGTTTGGCACGCGGATTGGCGCCGATCCACGAAGGTTCGTTCGAGGACTGGGACGAGATGATCCAAACGAACCTGGTCGGTTTGCTCAACGTGCTCCGTGTCGTGCTGCCGCCAATGGTCGAGCGCCGACGCGGCATGATCATCAACATCGGCTCGATCGCCGGACGCCAAGTTTATCCGAACGGGAACGTTTATTGCGCGACCAAGCACGCTGTCCGTGCCATTAGCGAGGCGATGCAGCTCGATCTGTGCGGCAGCGGCATTCGTGTGACGAACATCGATCCTGGCATGGTCGAAACGGAATTTTCGCTGGTGCGCTTTCACGGAAATACCGAGCGTGCTGCATCCGTCTATGCAGGCATGACGCCGCTGACAGGACGAGACGTCGCCGAGGTCGCGCTCTTTTGCGCGACGCGACCGCCGCATGTGAGCATTCACGACGTTCTCGTCATGCCGAGCGATCAAGCCAGTACGACCGTCGTTCATCGTCGCACGTAGTATGGGCATCTTCGAGCGCATCGCACGGATTCTTCGCGCCGAGTTCAACGACCGCACAAGTCGAGCATCGGAACCGCTCGATGCCGACGACGACGAGCTTCGCCGCATCATCGAGGAACTCGACTCGCCACGTCCGCAACAGTCGCCCCCACCACGAACGATGGGCATCGTCGAGTGGGCATACCGCACGCTCGGTGTGACGCCGTCGGCATCGAACGACGAAATCAAAGCTGCGTACCGGCGCGCGATCGGCAAAGTGCATCCGGATCGCTTCGCGCGAGCACCAGAACACGAGCAACGCCAGGCGGCTCGCCGTGCGCAAGAGATCAACCGCGCCTACGCAATTTTGAAAGCAGTTCGCAAATTCTGACAGGTCCAGCGATGATGAAATCGAATCTGCGCGATGCCGCCGTGATTGTCGCTTTGGCGATCGTGCTCGGTGTGATCTACAACGCTGCGTTCTCGGTCAAGCCCTTGCCCTGGATACGCCAGCCGCGCACTGTGGACACCGCCAGTACCGATGCATTGATGCAGGTGCTGTCGAAGCATGCCGATAGCAGCGCGACAAGCGACGTATCTTCTCTGCAGCAACCGCCGCCGATGCAAAGCGCTGCGACGCCGAAACGCGACAGCACCAAAGCAACCGCTGCGATACAGCAACAGACGACCCAGCCACGACTGCCACCTAAAAACGACCTTGTGCCACCGGCTGACGATCACGGCAAAGTGCGCGCTGTCACTTACGACCAAGTGCGCATGATGCTCCGCAACGAAGACGTGCTTTTCATGGACGCACGGCGCAAAGACGAATACGACGGCGGGCATATCCCACGTGCGATCAACGTGGACATTCAACTGTTCGAGCTGGACCCGAACTATCGCAACCAGACGATGCAGATGCTCTACTCGCTCGACAAACGCCGCCCTGTGGTTACGTACTGCGGCGGTGGAAATTGCGAGCTGAGTCACAAGCTTTCCGACGTACTCGTTTCGATCGGCTTCGAGCACGTGTTCATTTACTTGGGCGGCTGGAACGAGTATTCGACCAAACCCGATTCCCCACGCGAGCAATGAACGGCGAAAGGACTTCGGCTGCACTGCGACTGCTGCAACTACGCTACGGCATCATCGGCGAATCGCCGCTGATCAAAGAAGCGATCGAGCAACTGCTCCAGGTCGCACCGACCGATCTGACGGTCCTCATCACGGGCGAAACCGGCACGGGCAAGGACGTCTTTGCGCGCGCCATCCACGGCTTGAGTCCGCGACGGAAAGCACCGTTCATCAGCGTCAATTGCGGTGCGATTCCGGAGACGCTGCTCGAATCAGAGCTTTTCGGTCACGAGAAAGGCGCGTTCACTGGTGCTATCGAACAACGCAAAGGATTTTTCGAAGTTGCCGATGGTGGTACGATCTTTCTCGACGAAATCGGAGAAATGCCGATCGGCACGCAAGTGAAATTGCTGCGCGTGCTCGAAACGGGCGAGTTCACTCGGCTCGGTTCGACGAAAGTCATCAAGGTGGACGTTCGCATCATCGCTGCCACCAATCGCGACTTGGCATACGAAGTCCGGCAGGGGACGTTCCGCGAGGACCTCTACTACCGTCTCAATGCGGTGCATCTTCATTTGCCGCCGCTGCGCAAGCGACCGGAAGATATTCCGCTGCTGGTCGAGTACTACGCGACGAAAGTCGCCGAGCGCATCGGGGCAACCTACGAAGGCATCGAAGACGACGCACTTGCAGTGTTGCAGCAGCATAGCTGGCGGGGCAACGTTCGCGAGCTGCGCAACCTCGTCGAAACACTCGTGACGATCGGACACGGACGGCGCATCACTGCCGACGATGTGCGGCGCTATCTCCAGCGGGACGAACTCCCCGAACCGACACGTGCACTCGTTCTGCACTCGGCTGCGCAACGCGAAGGGCAGCCGTTGGACTTAGCGCTGGTCTATCACACGCTGTTGGAGCTGCGGGCGGAAATGTCCGCTGTGCGCGCTGCGATCGCGACGCTCGCCGAGCGAATGTCGCAACTTCAAACGGCGATTCCCGCCAAAAGAGAGGACGACGACGTTTTCAGCCGCGACCCGGACGATTTTCGCCTCGACGAAATGGAACGTCGCTTGATCGTCGCTGCGCTCAAGCGGTTCAACGGCAGTCGCCGCAGTGCTGCACGTGCGCTCGGCATCAGCGAACGCACGCTCTACCGCAAACTGCACGAGTACAACCTCACCGAGATGTTTTAGCCGCCGGCGCAGTCGTCGTGTGGCGGAGCTGCTCGACAGCGTCGAGCAAGCGCTGCAGAAGCTCGATGGCTTGCGCCGATGACGCGATGGGAACGTCGAGCACGGCGAGTTTGCCGACTTGACGGAATCGCGCACCAGCCAGTTCGGCTGCCGCTGCGACCAATGCGGGGAAGACCTGCTCGTAGTACCATGGCGGCGCCGATCGCGGCAGTTCGATGCTCATGAGCGAACCTTCGATGCGGATACGGTCGGCGCCGAGCTTGGAACCGAGTATGCGCAAGCGAACGCCGAAAAGCAACTGCGCGGCTTCTTCCGGTAGTGGTCCGTAGCGATCGCGCAATTCCTCGCCGATGCGTTCCAGCTCATCGGCTGACGAGCAGCGGTAAAGCCGTTTGTACCACTCGAACCGATCGGTGTCGTGCGGAATGTACGTCGCCGGCAGCAGCGCATCGGTCGGCAGATCGATCGTGATGCTCTCGTTGACGAACGTGCGTTCGCGATCGGGGAAGAGTTCGGCGAACTCTTCGGTGCGCAGTTCTTGCACTGCTTCGTCGAGGATGCGATGGTAGGTCTCGAATCCAAGTTCGTTGATGTAACCGCTCTGCTCGGCGCCGAAGATGTTCCCCGCGCCGCGAATTTCCATGTCGCGCAATGCGAGCTGAAAGCCGCTTCCCAGCTCGGTGAATTCCTCGATGGCGCGAAGACGCTCCAGCGCTTGACGATTGAGCGAGCGCAGCGAACCGACGACCAAGTAGCAGTACGCCTGACGATTCGAACGCCCGACACGACCGCGCAATTGATACAGCTCGGCAAGACCGAAACGTTCGGCATTGACGATGACGATCGTGTTGACGTTCGGCATATCCAAACCGTTTTCGACGATCTTCGTCGCCAGCAGCACGTCGTATTTGCGCTCCAAAAAGCGCTCGACGACACGCTCGAGTGCCGATGGTGCAAGTTGCCCGTGAGCCACGCCGATGCGAAGTGTCGGCACCAGCCCCAGCAAACGTTGCTCGATCGCTGGAATGCCTTCGATCGAATCGCTGACGACGAAAATTTGACCGCCGCGTTCGAGTTCGCGCGTGATCGCGCTGCGGAGCACGTCGTCTTCCCATTCGAGCACTTCGGTTTCGACGGGCAGCCGATTGCGCGGTGGCGTTTCGATGATGCTCAAATCGCGTGCGCCCATGAGCGAGAAGTTCAGCGTGCGCGGAATCGGCGTCGCCGTCAGCGTCAGCGTATCCACGTTGACGCGCAATTGGCGGAGCTTTTCTTTGGCAGCGACGCCGAAGCGTTGCTCCTCGTCGATGATGAGCAAACCGAGATCGCGGAGTCGCACGTCGTTGGAGAGCAAACGGTGCGTGCCGATGACGATGTCCACTTTGCCGTCGGCAAGATCGCGCAGAATTGCGTTCTGCTCGCTCGTGCTGCGCAAGCGCGAGAGCATTTCGATGCGGACGGGATAGCGGCTCAAACGCTCGCTGAACGTCTGGTAGTGTTGCCGCGCCAGTATCGTGGTCGGCACAAGTACTGCGACTTGTTTGCCGGCTTGCACTGCTTTGAACGCTGCGCGAATGGCGATCTCGGTTTTACCGAAACCGACGTCACCGCAGACAAGCCGGTCCATCGGTGTCGGCGATTCCATGTCGCGTTTGACCTCTTGTGTGGCGCGTGCTTGGTCGGGTGTGTCCTCGTACATGAACGAGGCTTCCATTTCGGTTTGCCAGACCGTATCGGGCGGGAAGGCAAAGCCTGGTGCTGCTTTTCGCTGTGCGTAGAGCTTGATCAAGTCGCGCGCGATGTCCTTGAGCTTGCTTTTGACGCGTGCTTTTTTGCGTTCCCATTCGCGCGTGCCGAGTTTGCTCAGCGCCGGCGGTTGTCCGTCGGCAGCCGAGTAGCGTTCGAGCTTGTTGATGTAGTTGAGGTGCAAATAGACGACGTCGCCATCGGCGAAGAGCAGCCGCACGCACTCTTGCTTGTGACCGCTGATCTCGATCGTTTCGAGACCGTCGAACTGGCAAATGCCTTTGTCGATGTGCACCAGGTAATCGCCGCGGCGGAGCTGTTGCAATTGCCGCAGCGTCAGTTTCGGTCGGCTCGGTCGGTCGCTGATTGCTCGGCGACGCTCGAAAACTTCGTGTTCGGTGACTATAGCGACGCCGTCGCGCAGCAAGAGAAAGCCTGCATCGGGCGTTCGTGGGCACCAGACGATGCGGTCGAGTCGGATGCGTTCACCCTCTGGGCGTTGTTCGGAAAGCGAGCGCAGCAGCGTCTCCAAGCGCTCGATGTGGATGGCGCTATCGGCACAGACGACAACGAGCGAGCCGGCTTGCTCCAGCTCGAGCAGCATGTCGTAGAGCACGCCCACCGCCGATCGGCATGCGGGCTGCGGCGACGATTGAAGCGTGATGTCGGCTTTGCCGATGGGGTTGAGCGAAAGCCGTGTGCGAGAGTCCAACTGCGGCGCGATGCCGAGCTCGTCGAATCTGGCTGCGATGTCGTCGGGGTGCTCGACGACCACGACCGCATTCGGTTCGATGTAGCGTTCGATCGTGGCGGAGAACAACGATTCGTCGCGCGGAAATGCCGCCAGTACGAACGCCTCGTCGAGCTGGCGAACGCTCCGTTGCGAGGCAGGATCGAACTCGCGAACCGATTCGATCGTGTCGCCGAAAAATTCCAGCCGCAGTGGAAGCGTCCAACCGAGCGGGAAAAAATCCACGATGCCGCCGCGGATCGAGACTTCCCCTGGTTCGGCGACGTAATCGGTGCGGTGGAAACCGCCGAGCACCAAGTACTGGCTGAAATCGTCGAACGACAACTGGTCGCCGCTGCGGATGGTCAGCGCGTTTTCTGCGAGCCATTCCGGCGACGGAAGCTGAAGCTGCCACGTTTCCGGCGCGACGACGAGCACAGTGGTGCGTTCTTGCCAATACGCCGAGAGCGCATCGAGAGCCGGTACGAACCGACCGTGTTCGGGATCGGTTCGACGCTGCCGGGCAGGAAGGCAAGAGTGCGCGCCGATGCCGAGTTGTCGCAGGTCGTGCACCCAGCGCTCGACGTCGTCGGTACTGGTGAGCACGACGATCTGCCGCTGGAGCGAGGGATAGAGCGCTGCCAGAACGAAACTTCCCAGCGAGCCGTGGAGCGTTTTGAGCGAAATGTCTCGAGCGGTTTCGATGCGGGATTCGAGTGCGCGATACCATTCGGTCGTGCGGATGCGCCGAACGACCTGCTCGAATGGATCGGTGCGTTTCTGCATGCGATCGTGATGCACGTCGTGGTGCGCAAAAATATGGCGCCTGCCGCAGCGTTTATGGCGGGCTGTACTCCACCGGCGCAGTGCGATATTGCAACACGAAACGATTCGTCAGCACGTGCGATGACCGAATTGACTGACCTTTCCTCGTTGCGTTCTGCTTTGGCAGAAGCGGCGCTCGACGAGCTGGAATTCGGAAAAGTTCTCGACCTGATCGCACCGCTGGCGCTCACCGAGCGTGCGGCGGAAGCAGTTCGTATGCTTCGTCCGATGCTCGATCCGCATGCGATCGAGTCGGCACATGCAGCGATCGCGGAAATACTCGCGGTGCGCAGCCGAGGCGACGACCTACCGCTCGAACGGACCGACGACCCGCAGCGCTTGCTCCACCGCGCGACGATTGCCGGTGCGTATCTGACCGCAACGGAGCTGCTCGCCATCGTCGAGTTGCTCGGCGTCAGCCGCAGGGTGCGTCACTTTCTTACCGAGCACCGCGACGAGTTTCCGCATCTTGCCGGGATCGCTGAATCGCTCGTGGACCTTCGATTGCTGGAGCGTCATATCCGCGACGCGATCGATCCGACCGGTGCTGTTCGCGACGACGCCTCTCCCCAGTTGCAGCGCATTCGATCGGCGATCGCCGACGTCAGCGGACGGCTCCGTTCGAAGCTCCGTCGCATCGTGCAACGTCTCGGCGACGAAGACCTGCTCCAGGACGAGTTCTACACCCAACGCGACGGTCGCTTGGTCGTGCCGCTCAAGGTCGAGTACAAACGCTCGCTGCCGGGCATCATTCACGGTATCTCGCAGAGCGGTGCGACCGTGTTTTTCGAACCGAGCGAAGTGTTCGAGCTCAACAACGAACTTGCCGAACTCCGCAGTGCCGAAGAGCGAGAAGTGATCGAGATTCTGCGAACGCTCACCGCCGAGGTCGGTTCGCATGCCGATCGGATCGCCGAAGCCGATGCTGCGCTGACACTGCTCGATTCGCTCCGCGCACGTGCGATATTCGCCGAGCAGTACCGCTGCCATCGCCCACGTATCGCCAGCGACGGAACAATCGAGTTGCGAAACGTTCGCCATCCGCTGCTCGTCGTCGGCAAAGGATACGACGGCGTCGTGCCGCTGAGCGTCGCTTTCGATCGGCAGCGCCGTGGCTACTTGGTCAGCGGACCGAACGCCGGCGGCAAATCCATCGCCATCAAAACGATCGGCGTGGCGACAGCGATGGCATTGGCTGGCATTTACCCCATCGGCGAAATGACCGTCACACCCGTGACGATCATGGCAGCGATCGGCGACCACCAAAGCATCGAGAGCAACCTTTCGACGTTTTCCTCGCAGCTTGTGCGTCTGCGCGACATCCTGAGCATGTGCGATGCCGCAACGCTCGTCATCGTGGACGAAATCTGTGCCGGCACCGATCCGACCGAAGGCAGCGCGTTGGCTGCTGCGATCATCGACAGCATTCTCGATCGCGGCGGCTACATCGTCGCAACGACGCACCAATTCACGCTGAAAACGTATGCGCTCGGTCGCGATGGTTTGCTCAACGCTTCGATGGAATTCGACACCGACAAGCTCGTTCCGACGTATCGGTTTCTGGCTGGTGTGCCCGGGAATTCCTATGCGCTCGAATTAGCGCGCGCACTGCAGTTGCCGGGCGAGGTGATCGAACGTGCGCGCCAATACGTCGGCACCGAACACGAACGAATCGAATCGAGCATCCAACAGCTCGAACGTTTGCGTGCCGAGATGGAACAGCGCGCTGCCGATGCTGCGCGAAAACAACTCGAAGCCGAGCAGCTCCGCAAACGCTACGAAGAAAAGTTCGAGCAATTCAAAGCCAAGTACACCGCGCTCATGGACGCAGCGCGGAGCGAAGCGCAGCAACTGGTCGCGCAAACGAAAGAGGAGTTGCGACGCATTCGTCAACGCGCACAGGAGCAGTCGCAGGAAGCGGCGCGGCAGCAGCTCCGGTCGCTGGAGCAGACGCTCGAGTCCGTCGTCCCCGCGCGAGCGTCCGATTCGCCGGCGTCGAGCGAACTTGCTGTTGGGGACATCGCCGAACTGCTCGATACCCAACGGCGAGGAAAGGTCGTCGAGTTGACCTCGAAGTATGCGGTGATCGAAATCGGTTCGGTTCGCGTGAAAGTGCCGACCGAGAAAGTGCGGCGTGTCGAGTCGGCTGACGAATCCACCGTGACCAGTGGCGCTCGTCGTCCGATGAAGCTGGATGCGCCCACGACGCTCGACGTCCGCGGCATGCGTGTGCAGGATGCGATTCGCAGTGTCGAGCACGCGCTCAACGATGCTGTACTCGGCGGCGTTCTGCGACTGGCGATCGTCCACGGTAGCGGTACCGGACAGCTTCGCGAGGCGATCCATGGCTACTTGAGCGATCATCCGCTGGTGGCGTCGTTTCGACTCGGCGAAAGCGGGCAGACCGACTGGGGCACGACCTACGTCGAACTTCGATAGCCGATGAGCATGCTGCATTTTGTAAGTTGCAGCGCGTAACGATTGCGTAACCTTTTCCCGTCGGGGATATGTTCGAAGCCGAAATCGAAAGCACCAAACTTCGACTCGCCGAGATGCTCCTGCCCAGTCCCAGCAGGGGGCTGTACGTGCTCGAAGTGCTCGATCACCCGACGCTCGATCCAGCCTACAAAGAGTTTGTGCGCGCAGAGGTCGAGTGGTTGCTCTACCAAGACCGCATCCAGCGTCAGTCGAACTTGCCGATCGATCCGAACGATCCGCTTTTCCGGAGCTTATGGTCGCAAGTGGAAGACTACCTGCGTCGGCATGCACGCTTCGATCGTAAGCATGCGTTCTCGTTGCTCGATGCAGCGGTCAAGAGCGTGCTCAACTATCGCATTCGCCCACGAGTGACGCTCAAGTGGTTCGTCTATCGCGGCGAACCGACAAAACCCATTTGCGAGATTCTGCTGCGGTTGGGGTACTTTGCCGATTATCGTTACTTCCGCGACGGCTTCCAGCGCTGGATGAGCGAACGCTCGCTCGATGCATCGAGCACGCACATCATGCCGATTTTCGAGTTCGAGCGTCTGGTCAAGCAGATCGACGACGACTACATTCTCGATCTTTCGACGACGGAATTCATCGAGCTTCTCGATCCGGTCTTTGCGTTTTTCAACGACGCCTCGACACCGCTCCCGCTGCAGACGATCCCCATCGAAGCGCTCATTGTTTTTCTCGACGACAAAGACATCCAAGTGATCGCGCAGAAGTTCGAACGCATGCTCTATCACGACGGCGTTCGAGCAGTCACACGCGATACGATCCTGCGCGTCGTCGATCAAGTTCTCCAGGAGTTGGAAGGCGATCGGAGCGGAGA
>JAOAGY010000011.1 GCA_026415505.1 Chlorobiota bacterium
GGACCAGTCGAACTTCTCCCCGCTGGTGGCTTCGTTTGATTGCCTGTCATCGGGTCGTACTCAGCTCCATGGGCTGGACACACGAGCTTGCCGCCTGCCTGGGATGGTAAATTCACCTCGTATCCATCGTGCGAGCAGCTCGACGACAGCACGAGAAATTCCGTTTCGCCGGTGCGCACGATGAACACTGGCATTCCGCCATTGTTCGAGCCGAACGTACGCTTGACAACTCCACCAATTGTTGCAAGCGCTGGTTCGCTTGACACATCGAAGGTAACTTGCTGGCCTGTCGTGGCGGGTTTTGTCACGTCACTTTCGCAACTCGAAAGCAACGTTGCAAGTGCACTGCTGGAAAGCGCTGCACCAATACCAGCGGCTACCTCGAGCAGAAATTCACGCCGATTGCATTGAGCACTCATTGCGGACATCCTTTGGTTAGTGAAACACAAACTCACTTCGTGACAGCAAACAGCGTCGTTTCCACATTGATGACTTCACCAACACGGCTGCCGATGATAGTGCCTTTGCCTTTGATACCGAAGTGTTGCAAGGGTACGTTGAAGCCCGCCTGCACCAGTACAAGATCGCCGTCGGCGATTGCGCGCGTTTTATCGGAGCGCTCCAGGTAGGTGATCGTCACCGGTGCAGCGATTTCTTTCGTTACACCGTGCAGCGTAAAATCACCGATCGCAGTGGCTTTGACCACCACGCGTTCCCCTTCCCGCGTCACTACTGGATTGTCGAGCCGCTTGAGGCGAAATGTGATCGTCGGGTAACGTTCGGCATCGAGCCAGTCGCTGCCGTACATGTGACTATCGCGCGAAGCATTGCCTGTTTTCATCGAGCGTACTTCGACCGTGATTGTTCCGCTCGCGCGCTTGAACTCTTTGACGTCCAACGTGAATTCCCCGGAAAGCCGATCGGCGGTCCCGACGATTGTTTCCAACGGTGCGGTGCTCGTAAACTGAGCTTGATTGCGGTATTTGCCTGCATTCGTCAAGACGAACGTTTTGTCGTCTGCCCATCCCAATGCAACCGCAACGGTGAGCAATAATCCAATTCGGCGCATCATTGTTCGCTCTGCGATGATTGTGAAACAGAAGTTTTCGATCGCTTTGATAGCCGCCAGCCGATCGCACCGACCGCCAGCCACACCACGCACAGCGGTACAGCACCGAACGGCGGAGCAGCATCGAACAGCCCAAGCCAATATCCGGGTTCCAACTGCAGATGCTCGATTTCTCGACCGAAGAGTTCGTCGCGCTCGACGATAACCACTTCGCGCGCTGTTTTGCTGAGCACCAGCGGTTTGCCGTAATCGAGCGAATCACGTACCCACCAGCCGACTGTCGCCAGCGTCAACACCAGCGAGGCAATTATGAGCACTTTGGCGAGCATTTCACACCTCCGACGGTCAGTAAAACACGTGCAACTGCACTGTCCAGCGATTCAAGCGATAGAGCGGCAAATCCACGATGCGATATTCAGGGCGCAGCTCGACGAACGGCAGAACGAAAATTTGCGCTCCGAGCAGGTACTGCTCTTGCCGCAGCGAGACACCACCGGTGACGGTTTCGCCATGTTCGGCACGTGCGCAGAAGTACACTGGCTCAGCGACGTGCACCATCAGTTCTGCACTGGTGGCACTGATTGTGCGAACGCCGGTTGTCTGCTGACGCATCGTTTCGAGGGTAATTGCCACGACGTCGGCATAACCGATGCCACCGAAAACATTCCACAGCGAAAAATCCCCTTGCTGCAGCGTCGAGCTACCGAGATTGACGACCAGGCGCTCGCGAAAAAACTTCGGCGAAAGAAGCACCCGTCCGATTGCTGCCGGACGCGAAGGCTCGCGAATAAGCGGTCGTGTGTTGCCGTCGGTATCGGTCAGTGTCGCGCCGCGTAAGCTACTGAGTGTCGCCACGCCGGCGGTCAGCGTGAGCCACTCCAGCCGGTAGTAATTGAGTTCAGCGCCCCACTCCGCCCAATTCGGCGCGAAGAGGTAGTCTTGGCTGCCCGCGGGAATTCGTCGCACGAGCATCGTGTGATCGTCGAAACGATAGCCGATCGAGGGCTGAAAAAATCCGACGCGGAGCTGCGGATACTCCAGGCTCGGTTGAATCGCGACACTTGCCGACCACGACTGCTGCCCGGCATAAGCGTACACACGCCGACCGAGATTGTACGTACCCTCGACGAGCAGCCAATCGGCAGGTTTGTACGACGCGTAGAATGCACCCTGCATCGGAAAGATGCGCCGCTCCGACGATGTATCGCGCAGCGACCGCGAACTCTGCAACCGAAAATCCACACCGACCGTGAGGCGATCGTCGAGGAACGTATTCGTCGAAAACACCGGCTTGAGCGACGACAGCCCGATGTCCTCGTAGCGCACGATCCCGACGCTTTCCATCGCGTACCAACCGAGATCGTTGCGCAGACCACCGCCTTGAACGTTCACATGACAGTTGATGCAGCGATTGCCCGTCAGCAGGCTGAATTGCGGGAGTGCCCACGCTGGAGTATTCGACGCAACAAGCAGTACGGCGCACGCTGCAGCCAGATATCGTACCATCGTCGCTGTTTGACCATTGATTCGGTGCAATAATACGACGAGCGGCGCGATTGTTTCACGCCGCTCGGTCGTATAGCGACAATCGAACGAATCGTTTAGCGGACGACGACGATCAGAGTGCGCACTGCTGCACCGCTTCCCGATTGTAGTTCGAGCGTGTACGTGCCCGACGGCAGATCGAGCGACTGCACCGACAGCCGTACCGTACTCTCGCCGATTCCGGCATAGCCGTCGAACAGTACCGCGCGCTTCTTGCCCGCCATGTCGTAGAGCGCGATCGTCGCTTTCCCTGCCGATGGGACAGCGTAGCGGATCGTTGCATCGCTGGTGATCGGCATCGGCTCGACAGCTATCCAGGCACCACCGGTGCTCGACTCTTCGTCCGCAGTCGAGAGGATCGAGACGCCGACACGCCGCGATGTTACCGAGCCGCAATCATTGCTGACGACAACTTCATACGTGCCGGCATCGGAGCCTTGCGCGTTGGGCTTGCTGTACGTGCTGCCCGTCGCACCCGGAATGTCTTGACCGTCCTTGCGCCATTGATAGCGAAGCCCTGTGCCTTGTGCTACGACACTCAGCTCGAGTCTGCCACCCGCTTCGATCGAAACCGATTGCGGCGGTTGCTGCGTGATGACCGGCGGCGACTGGACGTTCAGGGTGATCTCTTGCGACGTCACTTCGCCGCATTCGTTCCGGACGATGCACCGCACCACTCGACCGTCGAGCTGCATCGTCGCCTGTGGCACACTCACCGTTGCCGTCGTTGCACCCGGCACGTCTTGCCCATCGAGCTGCCACTGATAGGCGAGATCGCTGCCATTGGCTTCGATGCTGACCTGGAAGGGTTGCCCATCGCAGAGCGTGCCGATCTGCGGCTGCCGCGTGATAGTCGGAGCTCGAAGGACCGTCACACGTGCGACCTGCGAAGTGACCTGACTGCCGCCTGGCTGCACCGTTATCATGACCGTGTAGTCGCCCTCGTCAGCAGCAGTCGCTGCGGAAATTCGAAGCGTACCCGTTCGTGCGCCGGTGATGGTACCGCCGTCACTGAGCGGTTGACCGTTGCGCATCCACTGCAGCGTGACTTGTTGCACCGATGGATGATTCGGCACATACTGCACGCTGAGTCGCACCGGCTGACCAGCGCAGACTCTTTGCGATTGCGGCTGCTCGGTGATGACGACCGACGGCACGATGATCGCGAAGTTCGGCGAACGAACCTGACCGCACACACCAGCGACGACGACGTAGTAATCCTCGCCGAGATCGGATGAGCGGATGTCGCGAATCGTCAAGCGCGATGTCGCTGCACCGCTGATCCGCGGACCGTCCACTAGTTCCTGACCGCCTTTGTACCAGCGATAGACCAGGCTGCCGTATGTGCCGAGACCCGTCCCCGATGCTTCGACTTCGACCGTTACTGTCGCGCCGAACGCAACGAGTTGATCGGTCGGATTCCGCGTGATCTGGGTCGGGATCGCTACGTTGACGACGAATTGCTGCGTCGTCACACTCGGTGTACCGCAAACTTGGCTGCCTGTCACGACGCACCAGTACGTGCCAGCCGATGTCGGCAGCGCACTCGGAATGTTCAGCACAGGACCGTTCTGACCGGCGAGCGGCTGACCGTCTTTGTACCACTGATAGCCTTTGACGGTCCCGAGCGTCTTGAACTGCACGACAACAGGCGAACCGACACACGCCACGACCGACTGCGGCTGATCGGTAATCACCAGCGGTTGCTCGACCGACAGTGTGGCGACGTTCGAGCGGAGCTGCGAGCATGTACCGCCAATGAGCACGTCGTAATTGGCAGAATCGGCAACGCTCGCGCTGGGGATCGTCAGCACCGACGATGTCGCACCGACGATCGGTTGACCGTTGCGGTACCACTGATACTGCAAACCCGCACCGCTGGCGACGACCGACAGTTGCACCGGCGAGCCGATGCAGACAGTCGTGTTCTGCGGCTGTTGCGTGATGCGCACGAGCGGATTGACCGCCAGTGTCGCAGCGTTCGTCGTCACTCCGTTCGGCGAGCACGTGCCGACAATGCGGCAGTCGTAGCTGCCAGCATCGGCGGCGGTGACGTTAGTGAGCACGAGTGTCGAGCTTTGCGCAGTGGGATTCCCGGTGATCGGCTGACCGTTCTTTCGCCATTGATAGCTCGGTCCGTCGCCGGTGACCGTCACCGAGTACATGACCGTTGCACCTTCGCAGACCGTTTGATTTTGCAGCGGACTGCTCGTGATGCGAATGATCGGACGAACGGTGAGCACGGCATCTTGCGAGCGTTGCGGATCGCCGCAGCTACCGGTCACGATTGCGTAATAGGTGCCTGCGTCGCTCGGTTGCACCGAACTGAACGTCAGTGCGAAGCCTGTCGCTCCGGGGATCGCGTTGTTGTTCTTGTACCACTGCACTTGCAGATTCGCTCCGACTGCCCCGACGACGAAGCTGAACGCACTTTGTTCGCAGACCGTTTGCGACGACGGCTGCTGTGTGATTTGCGTCAGCGGATTGATCGTCAGCGTGGCTGCTTGCGAGGCGATACCGTTTGGTTGGCATGGGGTCGTCACGATACAGCGATACTGCCCTGCGTCGTTGGCTGTCACTGCACTCAGCACGAGCGTCGGCGAGGTTGCGGTGTTGTTGCCCGTTATGTTCACGCCGTTTTTCTGCCATTGATACGTCGGCATCGTCGCATCGGTGTTGATCTGTACGCTGAAGCTCACCGTCGTACCCGGGCAAACGGTCTGCGATTGCGGATGCTGCTGAATCGTCGCGCTGGTATTGACCGTTACGACGGCAGCATTGCTCGTCACGCTATTGCACGTACCACTGACGACGACCGTGTACGTGCCGGCATTGGCAGGAGTGGGATTGGCGACGGTGTACGTCGCATTCGTCGCGCCGACGATCGGATTGCCGTTGAAGCGCCACTGGTACGTCAAGCCAGCACCGGTCGCGTTGACACTGAGCACCAGTGGATTGCCCGTGCAGACCGTCTGCGACTGCGGATGCACCGCGATGCGCACCAGTTCGTTGACGGTGAGCGTTGCTGGATTCGAGTACACACCATTCGGCGTGCAGGGACCCATGACCAAGCAGCGATATTGCCCTGCTTGCGACGGCTGCACGTTGGTCAGTTGCAGCGTTGCCGTCGTTGCCGTCGGGTTCGTGCCCGGATTGATCGGTGCATTGCCGAAGAACCACTGATACGACGGCTGCGTACCGGACGCGGCGACAGTGAACGTCACGTTCTGCCCTTCGCAGACCGTTTGGTTCGACGGATGAGCAGTGATCGTGATCGGCTGCCGCACAACAACCGATACCGTTTGCGAGTACGTCGGGTCGTTGGTGCAGGAGCTGGTGATTGCAACGCGGTAGTTGCCATCGTCACCGGTCGTTGCGCTGGTGCGCGTGTAGGTATTGCTCGTTGCACCGGCGATATTCGTCCAGTTGCCTGAGCGTGTTGGGTCAATCTGCCACTGGTAGAAGAGCGTCAAGCCCTGTTGGATGGTCGCTTGCACAGCGAGCGTGAACGATTGTCCGGGACAGAGCGGTTGCGGTGCTTGCGGCTGTTGGGCAATCGTCGGTGGCGAGCACGTGTAGATGCTCACGATGTTGGTCGTCTGTGCGGCTGGTCCGCACGGACCCGATACGATGCAGCGGAAGTTACCCGAATCGGCAACGCTTGTCACGGTGAATTGGTACACGTTCGAGTTGGTCCCGACGTTGACCCAGTTGCCGTTGCGGAATTGATCGCGCTGCCACTGGAAGTTCGCTGTGCCGGTGTAGCCGACCGTCAGCGTCACTGTTTGTCCGACGTTGACCGGTGTGCTGGGCCACGACGGCTGCGATGTAATCGTAAACGGCGACTGCACGGTCACCAGCGCTGGATTGGACGGAATCGGTGTCGTCGTGCAATTGCCGACGATGAGCAAACGGTACTGCCCGCTATCGGCGACGGTAGCGTTCGTCTTGGTGTACGTACTGCTCGTTGCACCGGCGATGTTTGTCCACGTCGTCCCCACCAGGCGCTGCCATTGGTAGCTAACGACAGTGCCGATCGTTTGCACCGAAAGAGTGAACGAGCCGCCCGCACACAGTGTTTGCGGTTGTGGATGCGCTGTGAACTCGGCATTTTGCTGCACCGTCAGCGTTGCGATGTTGCTCGTCACTTGCGCAGCGCAGGGACCGGTGAGTATCACGCGATAGTCGCCAGCATGGCTCATCTGCACAGGATTGAGTGTGAGAGTCGGGCTGTTGGTCCCGACGTTCGACCAGTTGTTCTGTCCTGCCGGGGAGTACTGCCACTGGAAGATCGTGACAGTGCCGCTATAGCCGACCGTGATCGTTGCGCTCAAGCCAGTGCAGACCGTCGAAGAAGGCGACCACTGCGGCTGCTGCGTAATCGAATGCGGCTGATTGACAGTCACCGTGACGGATACCGACGTATCGCTCCCACAGGCGCCACTCACAACAAGCCGGTAGTTCCCACTGTCACTGGCAACGGCACTTGCTTTCGAGTACACCAGGCTTGTTGCACCGCTGATGTTCGTCCAGCTTGCGGTGTTGTTCGGGCGGAATTGCCATTGATATTGCAGCGAACCACCGACGACTTGCGTGCCGCCAATTGTGATCGCTTGTCCCACACAGAGCGGCTGCGGTGGCGAAGGCTGTGTGGTGATGGCTGTATTGGGAATTTGCGTGACCGTGACCGGATTCGACGTCACTGAGCCGCATGTACCAGTGACGACGACATCGTAGGTGGCAAAGTCGCTCGCCTGGGCGTTGGTTTTTGTGTATGTATTCTGTGTCGCTCCGCTGATCGGCGTTCCGCCGCGGCGCCATTGATAGGTGAGGTTGGCGCCACTCGCCTGCACCGAAAGCGTGAATGTCCCACCCAAGCAGATCGACGACGGCGTCGCAGTCGGCTGTTGCGTGATAATCGTCGGCGGAATTTGCGTGACAGTGACTGGGTTCGACGTCACGGTGCCGCATGTACCAGTGACGACGACATCGTAGGTGCCGAAGTCAGCACTTGTGGCTGATGTTACCGTGTACGTCGCGTTCGTCGCACCAGCGATATTGTTGCCACCGCGCCGCCACTGGTAGGTCAGATTGTGACCATTCGCTGTCACTGTAATCGTGAACGACTGCCCTAAGCAGAGCGACGACGGTGTCGCTACTGGTTGCGATGTAATCGCTGTCGTGCGGCGGACGTTTGCAGTAACAGTGTTGGATGTTGCCGTTCCGCAGGCGCCGCTAACGACAACGCGGTAATCGCCTGAGTCGCTCGGTGTCGCACTGGCGGTAGAATACGTCGCATTGGTCGCACCACTAATGTTTGTCCACGAACCGCCCACAAAACGCTGCCACTGATAGGTCAACGTCGCACCATTTGCGGTCACGCTGAAACTGAATGGACTGCCTTGGCACAATGTGACCGATGTCGGCTGTTGTGTAATCGAGGTCAGCGGATGCACCGTCACGGTGACCGAACCGGAGACCGCCGAATCGATCGGGCTGGCGTACACTCGAACGCTGTACGTACCGGCATCGGTCAGTGTCACCGACGGGTTGACGTACACTGCATTTGTAGCTCCGGGAATCGGTGTGCTGCCTTTGTACCACTGATACGTCAACGTCGGCGCGACACGCCCGCTGATGTTGTCGTTGTAGGCTGCTGTCGCCGAGACCGAAAGCGTCAGGGTTCCACCATCGCAGACGACGGTATTTTGTGGCTGCTGGGTAATCGTGACGTTGATCTTGACTTCATCAGCACCCATTGTGTAACGCGTGCGCGTTTCTCCATCGTAATCGGTTGTCACTGCTGTACCAACAGCATTGGTACCAAGCAGTGTGGGATACTGCCGATCCAAGTGCACATCGGCTGTTGCCAGTGTCGTATCAACAAAATTGACCGCAACAGTTTGCGAGTTCTGGTCACGTCCGATCGCGGTGCGGAGTGCGGCAAGGCTGGTTACATCAGCACCATTGGCATATGCGAGCACACCTTGGCTCGTACCGGAGACGTCGTAATTGTTGTAGTCGAGCGCTGATAGTGGAATTGTGCTCGGAGTGGTCGCCACATACAATGCATACGACTTCGAGCCGGACGCTCCGTACATGCGATTGGCGAAGACGTTGTTGCGAACGTCTATGTTC
>JAOAGY010000038.1 GCA_026415505.1 Chlorobiota bacterium
GCCAGTTGGATGTTGCTTTGACTGGGGAAGTATCGAACGCGACGCTCCTTGTCACGCTGGGCGATCTTGCTGCCAAATGCGGCGATCGTCAAGCAGCACAGGCGCACTACAAAAAAGCGATCGAGAAACTGCGGGAGCTCAATCCCGAGCATCCGAAGATTGCGCCGATCGAGGAGAAGATGCGCTCGCTGCAACAGGAATGACCGTTTGCATTCTTCGCCTCCCCGCCTGTCATGGCGAACACGGCTCGGCGTCTCATCGCGTTGCCTGCCTGTCATGCCGAACTCGTTTCGGCATCTCTTGCAGAGAGACCCTGAAACACGTTCAGGGTGACGGGCTTGTGCGTGTGCGCTTCCCTGCCTGTCATGCTGAACTTGGTTCAGCATCTCACACGCTCCTTGCTCTGTCATGCTGAACGATCGTTGTTGTTACCGTTCGGTGAGCCTCTATTTTTGTTCACACGATAGTGGATACGTTATGCATACCGACACCAGCAGCTCCACATTCGATTGCGACGCCTGCCTTCCGCTCCTGATCGGTGTCACTGGTCATCGCGACCTCCGAGCAGACGATGAACCGATCATCGCCGATCGCCTGCGTGTGATCTTCACCGAATTGCGAGAGCGCTATCGCTCCACACCGCTGCTGCTGCTCAGTTCGCTCGCCGACGGTGCCGACCGGCTCACCGCTCGTGTCGCAATGGAGCTCGGCGTCGGGTTGTGCGTTGTTCTTCCGATGCCTGTCGAGTATTACCGTCTCGATTTCACCGACGCGGCATCGGTCGAAGAGTTCGAGCGGCTTAGTCGGCGTGCGATTGGAAGTGTCCTCGCCCCGATGAGCGAAGAACTCCGGCTCGACGATCTTGCCGACCCACGGATGCGAGAGTTGCAGTATATCCAAGCCAGCCTCTATGTGGCGCGCTATAGCCACATCATGCTCGCGCTTTGGGATGGCGCCGATAGTCCGTCGCCGGGAGGAACGCACTTCGCAGTCCATGCTCGGTTGAATGGCGGCAGCGACTTCGAGGCATCAGCCAGCGATCCGCTCGATGCAGCCGAAGTCGGCGTGCTCTACCACGTCATCACACCGCGTCGTTCCTCGCCCGTTGTGCCAGATAATGCCGGCACATGCACCATCGAGTACCCGCGGAGCGGTCCATCGCCGGAGCACTACGAACGCCTATTCACGTTGCTGGATGAGTACAATCGCGACGTTCTCGAATGGCACGCGACAAGCGATCCTTCGCAGTGCGCCACGCGAAGCATTTTGCCCCACTCCGAGATTGAAAGTCCTCCCCTGGAGCAGTTCTGCCGGCGTTTTACTGCAGCCGATCGTCTCGCTGGTCTCTATCAGCACCGTACTCGACGAGCGTTCATTGGTTTGTTCGCGATCGTCTTCGTGGCAGCTACAGCGTTCGATGTGTATGGGCATTTGCATCACTGGACTGGCAAAATCGGGCTTGTCGGCTATGTGTTGCTCTTCGCGGTGGCGTGGGCATGGTACCGCACGGCGTATCGGCGGCGCTACCAAGCAAAATACCTCGATTATCGCGCCGTCGCCGAAGGAATGCGCGTGCAACTCTACTGGCATTTGGCTGGCATCGAACAGATGGTCGGCGAGCATTACCTGCGCAAGCAGAAATCCGAACTGGACTGGATACGCTACGCACTCAATGCGGCGACGATCGAACTCCATAGCCATAGCACTACCACCGAGCATCTGCCCGGCAGCATGATGGAACGGTTGGAGTACAGCTATCGCCAATGGGTCGAGTCACAACGCGGCTACTTTGCACGGATACGCATCCGCGAACAGCAGCGGCTCCAGCGCTTGGAACGGTTGATCAATCGCTCGTTCGTTGCTGCTTTCGTGTTGGCTGTGGTACAGTTGACCGTTACCGATACGTATGTCATCATCATCCCGATGGGATTGCTGCCCGTTGTCGCGGGCTTGCTTGTGGGCTACATCGAAAAAATCGGTTTGCACGGTCACATCAAAGCCAGTACGTACATGGCTGATTTGTTCCACCGTGCCGAGCGACGCATCGCAGACGCCCTTGCGAAAGGCAGTCACCACACAGCAAAACACCTGCTCTTCGAACTCGGCAAAGAGGCACTCGGCGAAAACGGCGACTGGCTACTGTACCACCGCGAGCGACCGCTGGAGGTGCCGAAAGGATAACACCAATGCTCGCCCCGAATTGCCCGGCTGGTGGCGGGTGGTGGTATTTTTGCAAGTGATGCTATTCTGGCTGTATGAATATACTCGCACCGTCGTCCAATGAAACGAACCTATCAGCCCAGTCGTCGTCGCCGTCGTGCCACGCATGGTTTTCGCGCTCGAATGGCAACCAAAAACGGGCGCAAAGTGCTTGCCGCACGGCGCGCCAAAGGACGTCACAAACTCACCGTCAGCGACGAACGCCACTGGTAGAACATCTTCGCATTGTCTCGTTGCGCGGACGGTCGGCGATGCTCCACCTGCTGCGCAGTGGCAGACGTTTTCGCGATCCCAGCGGCACAGTGCAAACGATCCTCCTCGGCGATCGAGAGGCGCAAGAACCGATTGCTCTTGCCCTGATGGTTTCTCGCACGGTCTGTCCGACCGCTGTCGGTCGGAATCGGTTGCGACGGCTGCTGCGCGAAAGCATACGTACTCTTGCCCGCCAGCAACCTGAACTGCTGGCTCCCTATCGTGCGATCGCGATACGCTGGCTGCGCGCTGTAACCGTTGACTATCGGCGACTTCGGCTGCGCGACGTTTTGCCAATGCTCGGCGCGGCACTTCAGACAGCCGAGGAGCACATCACCGATACCCGACATTCCCACTGACAGTTCTGAGTGGTAAGGCGATGGATGCCGATCTCTACGTGTACTCGCCCGATAATCTTCTCCGTCAGATCGAGACAGCACCGTTCGAACTGGGCTATTACACGGTGCGTTTTTACGTGGACGAGCACGGGCGCCCGACTCGTACCAAGACCGATCGAGTGGGAACGTTCTACTACTCCCCATCCGGCGGAACGCTCCGCGACGAAACCATGAACATCGTGTTCTACAACGCTCGGCTCGATCGCTACAAAGGCTACGGGCGGCTTTCGGACACGGGGGAATAATCGCCGTAGGAAGCCGGGACGGTCGGGGCGTTGTCCTCTGCCGCTTCCCACACTACCTCATAGGCACGGTAGTAGCGCCCGCTGCTGTCGAGTTCGAACGTGCCGGGATATTCGCGTTCGTAGGTGATGTTCGGCTGCGTGCCGGCAGCGATGATGACGCTGCGCGCCGGCAGTTCGACGTATTCGCCGCTGGACGCGTAGCGCTCGCCATCGTAGGCGATCCGCTCGAAGACGACCGCACGAACATGGCGGTCGGTGTCGAGCACGAAGCGTCGCGGATCGAGACACTCGACCAGCTCGATGCCTTCTTCGAGTGCCTTTTCGATTTCCTCGTGGTTGAGCCGATACGCAGGCGAATCCTGCCACCGCTTGCGATAGACGAGCTTGACACCGCCCCACTGCCGAAGGAGCGGCAGAAAATCGGGTGTCTCGCCGCACTGCTGGGCACGCGCACGCTCGCTCGCGATTGCCTTGCCGTGGGCGTAGAATTCTTCGGCGATGGGACGCTCGTCCGGACTGAACTGCGACCAGAAACGCTCGGCACCCCATGCGGCGATGAGTCGTTCGGCACGACGATAGAACCGCTCGACCTGCACCGGATAGTACGCCAGTGCTTCGGTGGCAGTGTCTATGCCCGTCAACCCGCCACCGATGACGATCGCCGGCAGTCGCAGTTGAAGATTGGCGAAGCTGTCGCGCTGGGCAGCACCGGTCAATTGGAGCGACATGAGAAAATCCGACGCCTTGCGGACGCCGCGCGCCAAGTTGTTTTCGACACTGATGATCGTCGTGCGTCCGGCGCCGGTGCAGAGCGCGACATGGTCGAAACCGAGCTGCCAGGCGTCGTCGAGCGTGATCGTGCCGCCGAAGCGAACGCCGTCGAGCAGAAGAAAATTGCGCCGCCGCTGCAGGATCAATTGCAGCAGCGTCAGGAAGTTTTTGTCCCAGCGTACCGTGATGCCGTATTCGCTGACGCCGCCGAAGCCGCGCGGGATGCGCTCGCCCAGCGATTCGACCAGCTCCGACCAATCCCGAATCGGCTGCGGTGGCGTGGTGCGGTCGCCGATCCACGCCGCCGGTAGCGGCTCGACCTTGAGTCCGTCTATGCCGACGACACCGAATCCTTCGTTGAGCAGGTAGAGCGCCAGCGTGTATCCCGCCGGTCCCATGCCGACCACCAAGACCTTGCGCCCGTTGTAGGGCAACGCATACGGACGCTCCAGACGCAGCGGATTCCAGCGGGTGAGCAGGTCGTAGATTTCCACGCCCCACGGCAAACCGAGCACGTCGGTGAGCACCGAGGTTTCGATCTGCGGGATGTTGACCGGCTCTTGCTTTTGGAAGATGCAGCCTTTCATGCAGTCGTTGCAGATGCGGTGACCGGTGCCCGCGCAGAGCGGGTTGTTGATCGTCACCATCGCCAGCGCAGCCAATGCATGTCCGCGCGCTTTGAGGGCGTGCATTTCGCTGATATGCTCGTCGAGCGGGCAGCCGGTCAGCCGCACACCGAGCGGATTGCGTTTGTACGCGCCGTCGGGTTCGCGAAAGCCTTTCGAGCAGGAATCTTTCTGCCGTTCGTGGCAGATCATGCAGTAGTCGATCTGTCCCATGACTTCTCGCAGTGGCGCGCGCGTGTCGGTCAACGCAAAGCCGTCACGGCGGCGGTGGTGACGACCGTGCCATGCTTCGATACCGTCGGCAAGTGGTGTCCGATCGGCTTCGACGAGGTTGGCGAAATCCGTCTTTCGCGGAGTCCAGCTCACAAGCCAACCGGCGAGCGTGTCGGGTGCGACAGCACGGCGAACCAGGAGATATTCTTCGAGCGCAGCGAGCATCGCGGCGGCACGGTCGGGCGGAAGCGCGGCATCGGCGCCGCTGCTCGCACGCTGCAACAGGTGCACTGCATCGGCAATGGCGCCTTCCTCGTCGCTCCAATCGAGCTGGGCGAGCGCTTGCCGAATGTGCGCATAGTCGGCTTGCAACTGTTGCCAACGCTGGTCGGATGTGTCGAGCTGTTTGTGACGGAGGGCAGCACGCTTGAGAAAGTCGCTACGCAATGCAGCCACACGGCGTTCGCGTTCGATGCGCTCTGCCAATGCCGCATGTTCGCGTTCGATGCCGAACAGCTCGACGACGAAGCGTTCGACCGCTTCGGCAGCGCGCATGAGGATGGCACTGTGTTGCGGTGGAGATACTGCAGCACCCGCACAGAGAGCGCTGTAGAGGGAATAGCCATCGGGGTCCCGCTCGCTGAAATACTGCCCCCACTGCCTGTGCAATCGCCGCAAGCTCGTGGGGGTGCAGAGATCGCCATACGTAAAGCCGAACGAGAGTCGAAGCTGCATAAGCTCAACACAAAAAACTTTTGCAAACAAACGAACAAGCTGGCAAATTCATCTACTGCTGCCCGAGCATCTAGCTGCCTCTTTCCCCCGTCGTGCGTGCTATACTTGCCCGCCATGCCGAACTTGTTTCAGCATCTCATCGCATTGCACTGCCGCCTGTCATGCCGAACTTGGTTCGGCATCTTGTTCGAGACCCTGAAACAAGTTCAGGGTGACAACCGAACGACGAGGACCCTGAACCAAGTTCAGGGTGACAGGCTTGTGCGTGTGCGCTTCCCTGCCTGTCATGCCGAACTTGTTTCGGCATCTCACCAATGACCCTGAAACACGTTCAGGGTGACGGGCTGCGTTTCTGTGTCATGCTGAACTTGTTTCAGCATCCCATCGCATTGCACTGCCGCCCGTCATGCCGAACTCGTTTCGGCATCTTGTTCGAGACCCTGAAACAAGTTCAGGGTGACAACCGAACGACGAGGACCCTGAAACAAGTTCAGGGTGACAGGCTTGTGCGTGTGCGCTTCCCTGCCTGTCATGCCGAACTTGTTTCGGCGTCTCACCAAGACCCTGAAACGAGTTCAGGGTGACGTGTACGTGACGGAGTCGCAGCGACGAAGTGCGCCCTATTTTTGCCGAGTACAACGGAGCCATCCCGATGGGACAACGCAATGAACTGCGGGTGTTTATTTCAAGCACGTTTCGCGACCTGCACGAGGA
>JAOAGY010000029.1 GCA_026415505.1 Chlorobiota bacterium
TATCCTGCGTGATTCCATCCGGACCAATGGACTGCCAATGCTCCTCCAAAACCAAATGAAGGTATCTCCCATCGTCGGTCCACAGCAAACCCGGTGACCTCGCCTCCCCATAATTCGCATAACGATACCAATACAACTCCAAGTAATGCTGCTCCCCCCGCGGTACCCCCGCTTGTAACCCGTACGGCAAATGCCGCGGGATCGGGATCGTGTCCACCAACCGCATCGAGTCCAACGAGTACAACAACAACCTCGCCGCACCCGAACTGCTCACACCATTGCCTACTACCTCCTCCCACCCCAACAACTGACGACGCAACGGACACACCACGACGTCCAACAACCCCTGCGGCGGCACATCCCGCAACGTGTCCAACAACCGCCCCGTCCGATAGTCCGCCTTCCCAAAGTACGGCACTCGCGTGTACACGATCGGCGTGTCCGGCAACACCGCCAGCACTCCCTTCCCCCGCAGCTCCTCCACCTCCCGCACCGCTACTCCTCGCCGCACATCAATCTCAAACACCCGATGCTCCCACCGCACAAGGTCCGATACGATCAACACCGAATCGCTCCAGTGCCAGTACACCCCAAGCTGCTTGAAATATCCGTCATCGTCCGGTGCAAGATAGGCCCACACCGGCTCGTACGCATACTTCGCCCACAGCACATCGCTGCTGTCTTGCGCCTGCACCGCGCCACCTGCCAGCAGCACACACAAGAAAAGGCACATGCTCCGCATGGGAGAGCCTCCACTGTTACAATGTTCCTCCGTAAAATACGAAGGTGGGCGATGATTTGTGTGCCTGGTAGCTCTCTGCGCTACTCCGAAACTTTCTAACGCACTGGTGAACGGTCATCGAGCGACAATGCCATCGGCCTTGTTGCAGCTCCGCCGGTTCGAAAGCAGAGCGCCTTGCACCGGTGAGTACAAGGCGCCCGACAAGTGGGACCGTTCGAACGATTGCTACACCAGCAGCATTAGGAAGGCGTAGCTCGTCGGACCTGGACTCCATTGACGGTTTCGCGCGCTGCAGGCTGTGGTGGCGGTGGGAGCGCATCCTCGCCGAAGATGTTGCCCACCTGGCTTTCGACGAGCAGATCGTTGTACTTGCGCAAGCCTGTTCCTGCGGGGATCGTTTGACCCAAGATGATGTTCTCCTTGAGTCCGCGTAGATGATCCACTTTCGCTTGTGCAGCTGCATCGGAAAGCACACGGGTGGTCTCCTGGAACGATGCTGCCGACAGCCAGGATTCCGTTTCGAGCGCTTGATCGGTGATGCCCTTGAGAATCGGACGCGCAGTCGCTGGTGCAGCACGTCGTGCTTTGATAGGTTCTTTGCCTTTCCGCTTCAGTTCGGCATTCAGCTCGCGCAAGCGAGCACGCGGAATGACCTCACCGACCTTGACTGTGCGCGAATCGCCACGATCAGTGACCACGACGCATTCTTTGAGGCGGTTGTTTTCGTCGAGAAATGTCGTCCGGTCAATGTGATCGCCTTCGAGGAAGTCGCTATCGCCTGGATCGAGGATTTCGACTTTCTGAAGCATTTGGCGCACAATGATCTCGATGTGCTTGTCGCTGATCTTGACGCCCTGCATGCGATAGACTTCCTGGATTTCGTTGACCAGGTACTCTGCGACTGCCGTCATTCCTTTGATCGCAAGAATGCTGTGCGGATCAACTGGACCATCGGTCAAGCGATCGCCAGCGCGCACTAAGTCGCCATCTTGCACCAGAATGTACCGACCGACAGGCACGGCGTATTCTTTGCGCGTCGAGCCATCGAGGCTGGTCACGTAGAGGATGATATTGCCGCGTTTGGGTTTGGGGTCTTTGCTGACGATGCCATCGATTTCGGCAACGATTGCAGCATTGCGCGGTGTGCGTGCTTCGAAAAGCTCGGTCACGCGCGGCAAACCGCCCGTGATGTCGCCTGTGGTACGACCCAGATCGCGCGGCATCTTGACCAAGCGTGCCCCGATACCGACGCTCTCGCCGTCCTCGACGAGGATTTGCGCACGAACGGGGACGTCATAGCGAGCGAGCACGTTGCCGGCGTCGTCGATGACCTCGATAGCGGGAAACTTGGTTTTATCTGCCGACTGAATGGCGATCTTGGTGATGTGCCCGGTTTGCTCGTCGTTTTCTTCCTTGTAGGTGACGTTCAAGATGAGATCGCGATAACGAATCCGACCGGCTTTCTCGGTCAGGATGACGGCATTGTAGGGGTCCCATTCGAAGAGCAACTGACCCTTTTCGACTCGTTGCCCATCGTGGACACGCAGGATCGCACCGTAGGTGACGTCATGATACGCCAGCTCGCGATTTGCCAGCGGCTCAATGATCTTGATGATGCCGGCGCGACTGACGACCACTTCGACGTCGCGTTCTTCTTCGTCGAGGTAGCTGATCGTGCGGATATTCTCGAACTTGACGGTGCCGCTGGCTTTCGCCCCGACAGACGATTGCGAGGTTACCAGAAGTGCCGTACCACCGGTGTGGAACGTTCGGAGCGTGAGCTGCGTGCCCGGCTCGCCGATGGATTGGGATGCGATCGTTCCGACAGCTTCGCCGACGTCAACGAGTTTGCCGGTCGCCAAATTTCGTCCGTAGCATTTGGCGCAGACACCATGCCGAGCCTCGCAGGTGAGCACCGTTCGGATGAGCACCGATTCGATCGAAGCTTCCTCGACTGCTGCCGCTTTGTCTTCGTCGATGAGTTCACCTTTAGCGACAATGACGGCACCGGTGATCGGATGGAGCACGTCTTGCAGCGCGACCCGTCCGAGGATGCGTTCGCTGAGCGGTTCTTTGACGTCCTCGCCATCCTTGAGCGCCCGCATTTCGATTCCTCTGATGGTGCCGCAGTCGTCCATCGTCACGACCACGTCTTGAGCGACATCGTGCAGACGCCGCGTCAAGTATCCTGCATCGGCTGTCTTGAGCGCGGTATCAGCAAGACCTTTTCGCGCGCCGTGCGTCGAGATGAAGTATTCGAGAATCGTCAGCCCGTCGCGGAAGTTCGAGATGATCGGCGTTTCGATGAGTTCGCCCGTCGAGCCGGTCAACGACTTCTGTGGCTTTGCCATCAGACCGCGCATACCGGCAAGCTGGCGAATCTGCTCTTTCGAACCACGTGCTTGTGAATCGAGCATCATCCAGAACGTGTTGAAGCCATCCTGATCGCTCGACAGCTCGGCATAGAGTTTGTCGGCGATGCGATTGGTAGCGTTGCTCCATTGGTCAATGGTCTTGTTGTACCGCTCGCCGTTGGAGATGATACCGTTTTCGTAATACCAGCGAATCTTGTCCACTTCTTCTTGTGTCTTGGCGACAATTTCATCCTTGATCGAGGGCACGACCAAGTCGGCAATCGAAACCGACAAGCCACCTTGCATCGCATAGTGGAAACCGAGCTCCTTGAGCTGGTCGAGGAACTCCGTCGTGCGCGCCAATCCCACAGCACGGAAGCACTGGCCAATGAGCTGTTTGAGGCGTTTCTTTGTCAGGAGCTCGTTGATGAAACCAAGCTCCGGCGGCACGATCCGGTTGAACAGCACGCGTCCGGTCGAGGTTTCGATAAGCTCGCCACCGATGCGCACCTTGATCAGCGCATGAAGGTCAATGCGCTTGTTGTTGTAGGCGATGATGACTTCCTCCGGCGAGCTGAAATATTTACCCTCACCGCGAGCGCCGCGCCGAACTTTCGTCAAGTAGTACACACCGAGCACCATGTCTTGCGAGGGGACAGCGATCGGTTCGCCGTTTTGGGTGTGCACGATGTTGTGCGGCGCGAGCATCAGCAGCAACGCTTCCAGTTGCGCTTCGTGGCTCAAGGGAACGTGGACAGCCATCTGGTCGCCGTCGAAGTCGGCGTTGAATGCCGTACAGACGAGCGGATGGAGCTGGATCGCCTTGCCTTCGACCAAGCGCGGCTGAAACGCTTGAATACCGAGCCGGTGCAGCGTCGGAGCACGGTTGAGCAGGACGGGATGACCGTCAATGACCTTTTCGAGGATGTCCCAAACAGCATCGGTCTTGCGGTCCACGATACGCTTGCCGGTTTTGACGGTTTTGGTGTAGCCCCGTTCGATGAGCTTACGCACAATGAACGGCTTGAACAGCTCCACCGCCATGTCTTTGGGCAAACCGCATTCGTGGAGTTTGAGTTCGGGACCGACAACGATAACCGAACGTCCTGAGTAATCCACGCGCTTGCCGAGCAAGTTCTGACGGAAGCGACCCGTTTTCCCGCGGAGAGAATCAGCCAACGACTTGAGCGGACGTTGTGCGTCGGTTCGTGCTGTTCGTCGCGAGTTGTCGAACAGCGAGTCGATGGCTTCTTGCATCATGCGTTTCTCGTTCCGCAAAATGACATCGGGCGCTTTGATGTCCACAAGCCGTTTGAGGCGGTTGTTGCGGATGATGATGCGGCGATAGAGATCGTTGATGTCGCTGGAGGCAAAGCGCCCCCCGTCGAGCGGCAGTAGTGGACGCAGTTCGGGTGGAATGACCGGCAGAATGTCGATGACCATCCACTCGGGATTGTTCGGTTCACGACCGGGTTTGGAACGGAACATATCCAGCACACGGAGCCGCTTGCTGATTTCTTTGCGTCGTTGCTGCGATGTCTCCTCGCGCAATTCGTTGCGGAGTTTGAGGTACTCTTTGTCCGGATTGACACGGCGGAGCAATTCTTTGATCGCTTCCCCGCCGCTGAGCGCGATGAACTTGCGCGGATCGTCGTCGTCGAGCTCCAGTTCTTGTCGCGGCAAGCTGTCCTTGATCCGCTGAAGCTCTTCTTCGGTCAACAGTGTATTCGGCTGCAGACCGGTGGAGCCGGGTTGAACAACCACGTATGACTCGTAGTACACGATGCGCTCGACGTCCTTGAGCGGCATACCGAGCAAGCCGCTGATCTTGGATGGGTGCGAGCGGAAAAACCATACGTGGACGATCGGCACCGCAAGCGTGATGTGACCGAATCGCTCGCGACGGACGGTTTTTTCGCTGACTTCGACACCGCACCGATCGCAGACAATGCCCTTGTAGCGGATGCGTTTGTACTTGCCGCAGGCGCATTCCCAGTCGCGGATCGGTCCGAAGATTTTTTCGCAGAACAATCCATCGCGTTCGGGACGGAACGAGCGGTAGTTGATCGTCTCGGGTTTGGTCACTTCGCCGTGCGATCGTTTCAAGATGTCGTCGGGCGAAGCCAACCGGATTTCGAGTGCTCGAAACCCGCCGTAGGGAATCTGAACGGTTTGGACACGTGCCATTGCTTGAGACCTCCGATTGTTAGCTGATTCGTTCTTCGATGCGTTGACCGTCGAGCCGCACATCCAGGCACAAGCCCTGTAATTCGCGGACAAGGACCATGAATGCTTCGGGCAAATTGGGCTGCGGTGCGTTGAAGCCCTTGACGATAGCCTCGTACATCTTCGAGCGCCCGTTGACGTCGTCGGATTTGACGGTGAGCATTTCCTGCAACGTCGCCGACGCGCCGTAGGCTTCCAGCGCCCAGACTTCCATTTCGCCGAGCCGCTGACCGCCGAACTGCGCTTTGCCGCCGAGCGGCTGCTGAGTGATGAGCGAGTAGGGTCCGACCGAGCGTGCGTGGATTTTGTCCTCGACCATGTGCGACAGCTTCATCATGTAGATGACGCCGACGGTGACTTTGTGCTCGAACGGTTCGCCGGTGCGCCCGTCGTAGAGGACGGTTTTTCCGTCGCGCGGTAAGCCTGCTTTTTCGAGGTAGTCACCGACTTGCTCCCACGTCGCACCGTCGAAGACCGGCGAAGCGAAGTACAAGCCGAGCTTCGAGGCAGCCCAGCCGAGAGCGGTTTCGTAGAGCTGTCCCAAGTTCATCCGCGAGGGCACACCCAGTGGATTGAGGATCATGTCCACGGGGGTCCCGTCCGGCAAAAAGGGCATGTCTTCGATCGGAACGATTTTCGAGACGATCCCTTTGTTACCGTGACGTCCAGCCATTTTGTCGCCAACCTGGAGCTTGCGCTTTTTCGCGACGAACACCTTCGCCATCGCGAGCACCCCGCTTTGGAGTTCGTCTCCGAGGCTTGCGCGGTTGCGCATGATGCGAGCATGAGCGTGGATTTCGTTCCGACGCACCATGTAGTTTTCCATCAGTTTCCGCACCAGCGACATGATGCGCTCGTCGGCGACCCAGGGGTGGGTCAGATCGAGCTGATCGAGGGGCATGTCGCCTTTTTCGTACTTGTCGCGGAGATTCTGACGTGTGATCTTGGTGCCGCTCATGTACACGCGCTTGCCGTCGATTGTCGAGACACCGGTGCTCTGCTGACCATCGAGCAGCGTCGCCAGTCGTTCGATGCAGTCGAGATCGAGCTGGCGGAGGTCTTCTTGCTCTTGGCGATCGACGGCATCGCGGCGGCGTTTTTCTTCGGCGCGATATTCGGCATCGGTGGTGATGAAGCGGCGCTGGAAGAGTTTTGTGTTGATGACCGTTCCGCGCAACCCAGGCGGTGCTTTCAGCGATGCATCCTTGACCTCACCGGCACGGTCACCGAAGATTGCGCGCAAGAGTTTTTCCTCCGGCGTCGGATCCACTTCGCCCTTCGGCGTGACTTTGCCGATGAGAATGTCGCCTTCTTTGACTTTGGTGCCGACGCGGACAATGCCATGCTCGTCGAGGTCTTTGACCATGTCTTCGCTCATGCTGGGAATATCGCGCGTGAATTCTTCCTCGCCGCGCTTGGTATCGCGCACGAGCGAGGTGAATTCCTCGATGTGAATCGAGGTGAAGACATCCTCGGCGACAAGCCGCTCGCTGACGATAATCGCGTCTTCGAAGTTGTACCCGCGCCACGGCATGAACGCAACCAGGACGTTTCGCCCAAGCGCCAATTCTCCGCGATCGGTACACGCACCATCGGCAATCGGCATCCCGCGACGGACGCGATCGCCGACCTGAACGATGGGACGCTGGCAAACGCACGTATCCTGATTCGTTCGGAAGAAACTGAGCAGCGGATACGTTACGACACGATCGCCATCGAACGAGACGAGCTTTTCTTCCTCGCTGCGCGGATCGTCGTAACGAATGCGGATGCATTCACCGGAGACGTATTCGACGACGCCGTCATCTTCGGCGACCAGCAGTGCGCGTGCATCGCGGGCAACGCGTGCTTCCATGCCGGTGCCGACAAACGGTGCTTCTGGACGGAGCAGCGGGACCGCCTGCCGTTGCATGTTCGATCCCATCAATGCACGGTTGGCGTCGTCGTGCTCGAGGAACGGAATCAACGATGCAGCCGGCGAGATGATTTGGTCGGTGGTGATGTCCATGTACTCGACTTCTTCAGGGCGAACGGTCACGTAGTCCCCGCTGCGGCGAGCACGAACGCGCGGACCGATGATCGTTCCCTTGTCATCGAGCGGAGTCGAAGCCGGCGCAATAACTTTCCCTTCTTCGCTTTCGGCGGAGAGATATTCGATCTCGTCGGTCACTCTGCCGTTTTTGACTTTCCGATACGGTGTCTCGATGAAACCGAAACGGTTGATGCGAGCATGCATCGCAAGCGAGGAGATCAGTCCGATATTGGGACCTTCGGGCGTCTCGATCGGGCAAAGTCGTCCGTAGTGCGTATAGTGTACGTCGCGCACTTCGAAGCCAGCACGTTCGCGCGTTAGTCCACCCGGACCGAGCGCCGACACACGACGTTTATGGGTCAACTCCGCCAGCGGATTGGTTTGATCCATGAACTGGGAGAGTTGATTGGTGCCGAAAAACTGATTGACGACGCTCGTGACAGCACGTGCGTTGGTCAACGCTGCCGGCGAGAGTTCGTCGAGATCCTGGACGGTGAGTTTGTCCTTCATCCCGCGTGCCAGTCGCGTGATGCCGGTCATGTAGATCGCTGCCAGTTGCTCGCCGACGCTGCGGACACGGCGGTTGGAGAGGTGATCAACGTCGTCGATCGGGTACTTGCCCTCGTGGACACCGAGTAGATAGCGTACCGTAGCGACCAAATCCTCGTTGGTCAAGACTGTCGTTTCCAGCGGTGGTGGCTCGATACCCAACTCTTTGTAGATCGGCTCCAGTTTCCGATTGATGCGGAAGCGCCCGACCTCGCCGATATCGTAGCGCTTGTCGTCGAAACAAATCCGCAGAATAACATGCCACGCTGCTTCCATGTCTGGCGGCTCGCTGGCACGTATCTGGCGATAGATGGTCTCGAGCGCATCCTCGTGGGTGCGGGTTGTGTCTTTTTCGAGCGTGCGTTTGATGATCGGCTCGTCGTTGGGGTCGGTGTAGGTGAACAGCACCACCTCCTTGACGCGCGACCTTTTGAGCGCAGCGACTATTTCCTCGTCGAGGACTTGGTTTCGCTGGGCGACAACTTCCCCTGTCGTAAAATCGATCGTATCGGTGGCAATGATGCGCCCGATGTGTTTTTCGTCGAGTTTACTGACAGCGATTTTTTCGGTAACATCGAACAGCGCGAGAATTTCCTCGTCGGTCGAGCAAAACGGTTTCCCGTCTGGCTTTCGAAGCGCTCGCAGGAATGTCGTCGCGAGGAATTTCTTTTTGCGGTCTATGTAGGCGTACAACAGGTTGTTGATGTCGGTCGTGAACTCGATCCACGATCCTTTGAACGGGATGATACGCGCCGAGTGTAGCTTCATGCCGTTGGCATGAATCGTTTCATCGAAGAACACACCCGGAGAGCGGTGAATCTGAGAAACGACCACGCGCTCGGCACCGTTGATGATGAATGTGCCGCGCGGAGTCATCGCTGGAATCGTCCCCATGTACACTTCTTGCTCGATCGCTTCGATGTAGTCCTCCGACGTCGGGTCTGCCTTGCTCGACAGTCGGAGTTTAGCTTTGAGCGTTTTGGCGTATGTCAACTCTCGTTCGCGGCATTCTTCCTCGGTGTAGCGTGGACGTTCGATGGTGTAACCGAGGAAATCTACTTGCAGGATACCTTGATTGTCCTCCACGGGGAAATTGACCAAGAATGCTTTCTGCAGCCCAACGGGTTTGCGTTGTTCGGGCGGCACATCTTCTTGGAGGAACTCCTCGTAGGAACGAATTTGGACATCGAGTAGATCGTCGTAGAGCTGCCGGCTCGGTACCCGCGCGAACGAGACCCGCTCTCGAAGACGGATCGGTTCGTTGCTGAGCAGCTCTTTGGTGCGTTTGGATTTTTTCATCGTTCTCGGACAAACGATACGTGAAACAGGAAAGGGTTTCTCGAGTGCTGCCGCGTGAAGCGAACATCACGACAGCGGTCGAGAAACCCCCGATCGTACGGGGATGACTCGGTGACAACCGTCAGTAGCAGCTCCCATCCGGTGGGACCAGTGAGAGCACCGAATCGGAACGCTTGCCACCGACCCAGGCAGCACGTTCGCGATCGTAACGATTCGGTTGTTGACGGTTTCGCGCGATTGACATCCACCGCAGCGAAACCCACACAGTGGTGCATGCAGCCGCGCGGCTGCATGCACCGTGCGGGAAGATGCATTACTTGAGAGTGACCTTTGCGCCAGCTTCTTCGAGCTTTTTCTTGATCGCTTCGGCTTCTTCTTTGGAGACGCCTTCTTTGACGATCTTCGGCGCACCTTCGACGAGGTCTTTGGCTTCCTTGAGACCCAAACTGGTGATCTCGCGGATGACTTTGATGACGTTGAGCTTTTGCCCACCGGCTTCGGTCAGTTCGACGTCGAACGTCGTTTTTTCTTCTTCAGCCGGGGCAGCGGCAGCAGCGCCTGCAGCCGGGGCTGCAGCCATCATCATCGGTGCTGCGGCAGTGACGCCGAACTTGTCTTCGAGCGCTTTTTTGAGCTCAGCAGCTTCGGCGAGCGTGAGGTTACTGATCTTTTCAACAAGTTCTTCGACGATTGCGGACATGAGGATTCTCCGAAAAATGGTTCGACAAATTATGCTGCTTTCTTTTTGGCGACTTCTTCGATGACCGATGCCAAGCCGCCGATGACCGAGTTGATCGTGCCGACGATGCCCGATGCCGGAGCAGTCAAGCTACCCAGGATCGCCGCGATGATTTCTTCGCGCGTCGGTAGCGACGCGATGGTCGCCAGTTGGGAACCATCGAAGACGGCTCCTTCGACGATTGCCAACTTGAGACGAGGCTTCCCATCGTGTTTGCCGGCATATTCCTTGAGCAATTTCGCCGGACCGATGGGATCGGCTTTGGGAGCAAAGACCACAGCCGTTTGCCCGAAGAGCTTACGCTCGTCGAAACGAGGCTGGTCAGTCTGCTCCAGCGCACGCAACAGCAACGTGTTTTTGACGACACGGTAACGCGCGCCCTTGCCTTTTAGCGATCGCCGCAATTCCCAATCATCTGCCACTGTCATTGTAGCAAAGTCCACAAAGTACAGTGCCGACGACTGGGCGATCATTTCGGCGACATCGGCAACGACCTTCGCTTTTTGTTCGCGAGTTGCCATGGAAGCGGTCCACAGTGAAACCTGGTATTGTGACGTGCTGGCACAGTCGCAGTGTCCACATCACTGCTCGATGCCAACGCGAGTGCGTAATAGCTTTCGATGTTATGTAGCCGATCCGGGCGCGGCGGGCATCGTCGCATCAGCGACACGCACGCTCGGACCCATCGTCGAGCTGAATGCGATACTTTTGATGTATTTGCCTTTCGCGGTCGCCGGCTTGGCACGGAGAATGCTCTGATACAGTGCCGCGATATTGTCGGCAAGCTTCTCGGCAGAGAACGAGCATTTTCCGACTGCAGCATGAACGATACCTGCTTTATCGACACGGTATTCGATCTTGCCGGCTTTGACCTCCGAGACTGCTTTGGCAACGTCGAACGTTACCGTCCCGCTTTTCGGATTCGGCATCAAGCCGCGCGGACCGAGGATACGTCCCAGCCGACCGATCTCGCCCATCACGTCCGGTGTGGCGATGATGACGTCCACGTCGGTCCAACCGTTTTGAATTTTCTCGACGAATTCTGCAAGTCCGGCATAATCGGCGCCGGCGTCGAGTGCTTCTTGGTCCTTCGGTGGCTTAGCCAGAACCAACACGCGCACGCTTTTGCCCGTCCCGTGCGGCAGCGCGACGGTTCCGCGCACGAGCTGATCGGCTTTGCGCGGATCAACGCCCAAGCGAATGGCAACATCAAACGATTCATCGAACTTCGCGGTGGCGGTCTGTTTGACCAGTTCAACCGCCTCGCGGAAGGAGTATTCTTTTGCGGGATCGATCTTACTGGCGATCGCGCGATAGCGTTTGCCGTGTTTTGACGACATAGAGCCTCCGTGTGTGCTTCGAGCGATGTTCGTGCGACGCGCCGAACATCTGGCACATCAGTGGTGAAACATTCCGGTCAATCTTCGACGACAATGCCCATACTGCGGGCAGTTCCTGCGATCATCGAAACTGCCGATTCAATCGAATCGCAGTTGAGATCGCTCATTTTGATTTTGGCAATCTCTTCCAGTTGTGCACGGGTTACTTTGCCGACCTTGTTCCGGTTCGGCTGACCCGATCCTTTTTCGACGCCAGCGGCTTTGGCAATCAGCACCGATGCTGGCGGTGACTTGACGACGAACGAGAACGATTTGTCGGCATAAAACGTGACGACAACCGGCACGATCGTACCCTGCTGCTTGGCGGTACGAGCGTTGAATTGCTTGACGAATTCCGCACCGTTGAGACCACGCTGACCAAATGCCGGACCGACCGGCGGTGCCATCGTGGCTTCGCCAGCTTTGAGTTGGAGCTTGAACGTACCGACAACTTTCTTTGCCATAGCTCGGTTGTGTGCGTTGAACTATTCAGGTCGTTCGATTTCGACTTGAGCAAAGTCGAGTTCGACGGGCGTTTTCCGTCCCAGAATCGCCACCTCGACTTTGAGTTTTTGTTTTTCGTTGTTGACTTCAGTGACGGTGCCCGCGAATCCTTTGAACGGACCGTCAATGATGCGAACAGGATCGCCGACCTGATAGGCATTCTCGATCGTGGCGACATCCTTCCGCTCTTCGATCCGCGCCAAAATGCGCTCGACTTCCTCGGTTTTGAGTGGCTGCGGACCGAGCCGGTCATTGACGCCGAGGAATCCCGACACCCCCGTAATGCTCAGGATAATGTCCTGGAGTTTTTTGTCGAGCACCGCTTCGATCAAGACATAGCCGGGGAGAAAATTACGCCGTTTTTCACGGCGCTTGCCGCCGCGGATTTCATAGACGGTCTCTTCCGGCACGACGATACGCAGAATGCGCTCTTGGAGATGACGGTGCTTGATCTCTTGCTCGATGGCTTTCTGGACGCGCCGCTCGTGCCCGGTGTACGTGCGAATGACGTACCACCGCGGTGTGGTTTGTTGTTCGGTCGTCGGATGAGTCATGACTGGAGCCGATCGGTTCAATAGAGTTGTTGCATGACGAAGCTCATAGCCAAATCCACCAACCAAACGAAGGCGGAAATGAGCAGGCACGTAACGGTCACCACAACGGTGGACTCGCGCAGTTGCTGGCGTGTCGGCCAGGACACTTTGCGCATTTCTTTGGCGACGTCGCTGAAATAGCCTTTGATTTTGGCGATCATATCGGCACCGATAGTGCTAAACGTCTGCAGGGGTGGCAGGACTCGAACCCACAACCGGCGGTTTTGGAGACCGCTGCTCTACCAATTGAGCTACACCCCTGTCGCGAGCTGACGAGCGGGATTGAACCGCCGACCTCTTCCTTACCAAGGAAGTGCTCTACCAACTGAGCTACGTCAGCACACGGCAGTGCGACACACCACCACGGCGTGTCGGTGTCGCAGAGCGGGAGACGGGGATCGAACCCGCGGCCCTCAGTTTGGGAAAGTGATGCTCTACCACTGAGCTACTCCCGCGCACCGAGCGCGACCGAAGAGCGGGAGACGGGACTCGAACCCGCGACCAACAGCTTGGAAGGCTGTGACTCTACCAACTGAGTTACTCCCGCCTACCAAAAGCGTGGGCGGGGAAGGATTCGAACCTCCGAAGGCATAAGCCAGCAG
>JAOAGY010000005.1 GCA_026415505.1 Chlorobiota bacterium
CCACCCACGCAGTGTTCTCTGCAACGGTGGGATGGTAGAAGTACGACGGATGCAGGGCAAAAAGAATCGCCGCTCCGCTGCCCAGACGCTTGCGCCCGATCGCCGTGCCGAGCTGGTAGAGAATCCACGGCATCGCTGCCATTGCCAGATGCTGCACCACAGCAGCGGCGACCAGTCCGCCACGATCGCCGAACAACCACAGCCACAGCGCCAAGAATGCCGGATAGAGCGGACCTTTGATGCTCGTCGGTCCGCGGTCGTAGATGGAAAAACCGTCGCCGGCAGCAAGATGCTGGGCGATGGCGAAATCCTCTGCTGCCGGGATCGCCGGTCGAAACGCCACAACGAACACCAGCCGTGCTGCTGCGCTGGCGATGCACAGCCAAAGAATGTGCCGGGCGGTGATGCGATCGAGCCATGACGACATGCGCAGCGAAAATAGAGGAAGTGCCGAAATAAGTTCGGCATGACGGGCAAGGAGTGTGGAGAGATGCTGAAACAAGTTCAGCATGACAGGCAAAGGGCACACACAACCACAGCACGTCACCCCGAACTTGTTTCGGGGTCTTTTCGCCTCACCGTCACCCTGAACTTGTTTCAGGGTCTTCACGAGATGCCGAAACAAGTTCGGCATGACGGGCAAGGAGTGTGGAGAGATGCTGAAACAAGTTCAGCATGACAGGCAAAGGGCACACACACACAACCACAGCACGTCACCTCGAACTTGTTTCGGGGTCTCATCCCCCAGTTGTCACCCCGAACTTGTTTCGGGGTCTCATCCTCCTCGTTGTCACCCTGAACTTGTTTCAGGGTCTTTCGATGACCTCTCGATTGCAACCGCCGTAATTTGCAGTCGAACGATCGACACACCAACCGGTAAGTACGCAGAAACTATGGCGTCACAGGCTGATCTTGTCGAAAAGCATCGAGCCACGATCGAGCAGGCAATCGAAGCCTGGCGATCGCGGACATTTTTCGCACATTGGGCGGAAGTACCCAGCGGCAAAGTTTATGGCGAATCGGCTGCAGCCGATGGGAAAGCGCGTTTCGATGCACAGCTCGGTAAGCCGTTCGATCGCTTGCTCCATGATCAGGCACAGTCGTGGCACGGCGAAGAGGAGTCGCCCTATGGTTTCGCACTCGGTATCTCGTATCCAGTGCACAGCCCGGATGTCCTCGTCGCCAATGCGCAGCGTGCTCAGCGCGCGTGGTCAGCACTGACGCCGTGGGAACGCGCCGCCGTACTCGTCGAAGCGCTCCAGCAATCGGCTGCGATATTTTTCGAGTTGGCTCATGCGACCCAGCACACGACTGGACAAGGATTCGTGATGGCGTTCCAGGCGTCTGGACCTCACGCCTTCGACCGGGCACTCGAAGCGATCGCCGCCGGTGTGTGGACGCAAGAGGCTTTTGCTACGAGCGCCGACTGGGTCAAGCCACTCGGCAAAGCCACCGTACGACTCTCGAAACGTTATCGCATTCGTCCTCGTGGGGTGAACGTCACGATCGGCTGTTCGACATTCCCTGTCTGGAATAGCGTGCCCGGCATGTTTGCCAGTCTGGTTACCGGTGCGGCGACCATCGCCAAGGCACACCCGAAAGTGGTTTATCCGATCGCCCTCGTCGTTGGAGCGCTCCAGCAGGCACTCGATCGGCTGGGATTCAATCCACACCTTGTGCAACTTGCTGTCCCGACACCCTACGAACCGATGACACAAGCGCTTGTCGGTACCGATGGCGTCGGAACGGTAGATTACACCGGCTCGGCAGCCTTCGGCGACCAACTGGAGCGTTTTTGCGCCGAGCATGGCATCGTCTGTTTTACGGAAAAGTCCGGCGTCAATCCCGTTCTGGTCGAAAGCGTCGAGTCGCTCGATGCCGCGCTGGAGAATCTCGCTTTCAGCATTTGCCTCTATTCGAGCCAGATGTGCACGGCTCCACAAAACATCTTCGTTCCTGCCGCGGGTGTCGCTGAGCGTTCCAGCGGGCGTACTGTACCGCTGGAGGAATTCATCGCGCGGTGTGTTTCTGCCATTGACGCACTCGTCCAAAACGAGAAAGTCGGTCCAGGTACACTCGGCGCGATCCAAAGTCCAGCGACGCTCGATCGCATTGAGCGGGCACGGACGCTTGGCGTGCCCATCTTGCGCGACAGCGCTCCGATCGTCCAGCCCGAGTATCCGAATGCGCGGACAGCAACACCGCTCGTGCTTCGCGGCGATACTCGACTGCGTGCTCAGTACGAGCATGAGTGGTTCGGTCCGATTGCGTTCGTCGTTCCCGTTGCGTCGTTCGAACACGGGCTGGAGGAAATGACTAGCTCTGTTCGTCGCTGTGGTGTTCTTAGCACGTTGGTGTACACCACCGATGGTTCGCTCCAAAGTGCCGCAGAAGAAGCGCTGCTGGCTGCTGGTGCACCTGTGGCGTTCAATTTCAGCGGTCCGGTTTGGATCAACCAATCGGCTGCGTTCAGCGATTTTCACGGCACAGCAGCGACGCGTGCGGGCAACGCCTCGTTTACCGATGTGGCGTTTGTCGCCAGCAGATATTCGGTCGTCGGCACTCGCTGTGGCGAGTAGCTCGTCGTTTCTGTGAGAATCTCCACCGTTTCTGGCACCAACGATGCCGTGGTTCCAACGCAAAACGAAAAACATCCAGGAAACATCGCCGCGCGAAATGCCCGACGGTCTCTGGACCAAGTGCGATCGTTGCGGCGAGATCATCTACAAAAAGCAGCTCGAAGAAAACGCCTACACTTGCCCCAAATGTAACTATCACTTCCGCATTGGGACACCGCAGTACGTCAAGCTTCTCTTCGACGAGGGTACGTTCGTCGAAACCGACACGACGATACGTTCGTCCGACCCGCTGGAGTTTACCGATACAAAGCCGTACACCGACCGGCTTCGGGATGCCTACCGTCGCTTCGGTTCCAGCGATGCCCTCACGATCGGTCATGGCACCATTGCTGGGCGTCGGGTCTCGTTTGGGTGCATGAACTTCGCTTTTATCGGCGGTTCGATGGGATCGGTCGTCGGTGAAAAATTCGTGCGTGCAGTACACCGCTCGCTCCGAGAGCGCATTCCGCTGATTGTCATTTCCGCTTCGGGCGGAGCACGGATGCAAGAAGCGGCATTCTCGCTCATGCAGATGGCAAAAACGAGCGCTGCATTGACCGAACTCGCGGCGGAGAAAATTCCCTACATCTCCGTCCTAACCGATCCGACAACAGGAGGCGTGAGCGCTTCGTATGCAATGCTCGGCGATGTCAATATCGCCGAGCCAGGCGCCCTCATCGGTTTTGCTGGACCGCGAGTCATCGAGCAAACTATCCGCAAAAAACTCCCGGAAGGCTTTCAGAGCGCCGAGTTCCAGCTCGAGCACGGATTCGTGGATATGATTGTGCATCGCAAGGAACTGCGAGCGACGATCGCACGAGTGCTCGATCTGCTGTTGTAGATGCACAGCATACAAGCATAGGCACTGCGCTCGGGGAATCACGTCACTCTGAACTCGTTTCAGAGTCTCCACCTTCCGCCAAGTCACCCTGAACTTGTTTCAGGGTCTCGAACAAGATGCCGAAACAAGTTCGGCATGACAGACAAGGAGTGCAAGAGATGCTGAACCAAGTTCAGCATGACGGGCGGGAAGGGCATACACACACCACAGCCTGTCACCCCGAACTTGTTTCGGGGTCTCATCCTCGCTTGTCGTCACCCTGAACTCGTTTCAGGTCTCGTCCCCTCGCTCGTCACCCTGAACTTGTTTCAGGGTCTCGAACAAGATGCCGAAACAAGTTCGGCATGACAGACAAGGAGTGCAAGAGATGCTGAACCAAGTTCAGCATGACGGAACGGGAAGGGCATACACACACCACAGCCTGTCACCCCGAACTTGTTTCGGGGTCTCGTCCTCGCTTGTCGTCACCCTGAACTCGTTTCAGGGTCTCGTCCCCTCGCTCGTCACCCTGAACTTGTTTCAGGGTCTCGAACAAGATGCCGAAACAAGTTCGGCATGACAGGCAAGGAGTGCAAGAGATGCTGAACCAAGTTCAGCATGACGGAACGGGAAGGGCATACACACACCACAGCACAGCCTGTCACACCGAACTTGTTTCGGGGTCTCGTCCTCGCTTGTCGTCACCCTGAACTCGTTTCAGGGTCTCGTCCCCTCGCTCGTCACCCTGAACTCGTTTCAGGATCTTGCATGCACAGGTGCTCCCACACTCGCTCGTACACGCGATGCCCATCGCGGGCGAAACGGTCGAAATAGCCCGTGTACCACTGCGCGAGGGTAGCACCGGCATCGAGCGCCGCACGCACGTCGTTTGCCGATGCGATACCCCCGACAGCGATGACGTGGAATTCTCCGCCAGCCGCCTCCGCAGCACGACGAGCTGTGCGCACCGCTTCCGACACGCTCGCACAAAGCGGCGCGCCGCTGATGCCACCGCCGAATGTCCGCACAAAGTAGTCGTAAGCGCGCCGTTCTGCCGGTGCGATGGCTGTGCGGTGCCGGGCGTAATGGGTCGAAGTGTTGCCGATCGTGATGCCGGCATAACCGAGTCGGATCAGCAGCGGCACGAGCTGCTCGACGACCTCCGGTTCGGTGTCGGCAGAAATTTTCACCAGCACTGGTGCTCGGCTCGGACGGACGAAGCGCTCGGCGATGATATGCAAACGTTCGGCAAGAGCGTCCATGCCTACGCGATCGTCGCCCGTGTTGGGGCAGCTTTCGTTGAGTTCGAAAAAATCCGTTCTCGCCTGGTGGTACAGCCACAGTCCTTCGATGAGTCGTTCGATTGCATCCGGTGAGCATTCGCCGGGATCGAGCGCTACACTGGCACCGATCGGGAATGCCTCGTAGCGTTCGAGTCGAGCGATGCGCGCCGCGACGGCACGGTGACCGGGATTGGGCAGCCCCAGCCAATTCGACGCGGCACCGCTGCGAGGATACGGCACAAACGGCAATGCAATGCCGCGCCGGATGTTCCCCATCCGTGGCTCGGACGTTGTCGTGCCGGCAAGGTAGGCGCCTGCTCCTTGACGATAGGCGAGCGTGTATCCTTCGCCGTGCTTGAACATGCCCGCAGCATTGAACAGCGGTGCTCGGAACCGAATCCCCCACAGCCGCCGCTCCAAGGACGGCGGAGGAACCAACGTCATCGGCGGTGGTGAGTCGGCGAGCATGCGTAGAGCGAATTGCCGCGCCCACGAATACAGCGCCACCGCCAGGCGAGGCGGAAAAAATCTCACCACCGCAGGGCGCAGCACAGCGTCGTATCGCGCGAGAAGTTCGACCAGCGACATCGTCAGTGCAATCGGTGCAACCGGTTGCAAAAGTGCACACAATAGCTGCCGATATTTTTTTGTAGCTGATTTTGGGCGCCGATGTCGTATATTGCCGTGCCGGCCGTTACCCGCAGCAGCGACCGGTGTGGCATTCGTACCACAACATGCACGGAGGACCCATGCAGGGATGGGCAGCGTGTCTGCTGGTGGCAGTGACGACTGCAATGCTTGCGCTCGTTCCAGTGCAGGCATCGCAGCCGTCCCAGCACATCGCCAAGGGCGAATCGTGTTGCCAACCGAAAGCAGCTCTACCGGACGAATACTCTGTCCTCGACAATGCCGGTGCCGCCGGTGACGAGATCGCGCGCGAGCTGGAACGCGCACGCCAATACTACTTGCGCGGTCTGGCATCCATCGAACGTCGCGATACGGCAAAAGCCGCCAAGCTCTTCGAGTCGGCGATGGACGTGCTCAATCAACTCGCCAGCACGCCCGGCATCGAGCGCAACGAGGACTATTCGGACCTGGCACAGTCCATCATCGAAGACTACGAAAACTTCATCCGTCCCATCGACGAGCTGGAGGTCAGCTCGCCGCTCTTTGTCATGCGCGATCGGCTCTTCCAGGCGGTCGAGATTGTGCAGTCGCCTGTTGCGGGCGTCGTACCGACCAGCGGAACGCTTTCGACGACAGTGCCGCTGGTGCAAAACGAATACGTCAACAACGCGATCGCGTTTTTGACCAACACCGAGCGCGGTCGGACGTTTTTCAAGCGAGTGCTGGCGCGGATGAATCGCTTTTTCCCGCTGTTTCGTCGGATTGCGCGCGAAGAGGGCGTACCGGAGGAACTCATCCACTTGGCGATCATCGAAAGCGGTCTCGATCCGAACGCCGTCTCGCGTGCGAAGGCGGTCGGTCTGTGGCAATTCATCGAATCCACCGGCTCGCTCTATCAGCTCCGCGTGACGCAGTGGTACGACGAGCGTCGCGATCCAGAAAAATCCACGCGAGCAGCAATGCGGCACTTGCGCGACCTCTACCAAGAGCTCGGCGATTGGCATCTGGCACTGGCAGCCTACAACTGCGGCATCAACTGCGTTCGTCGTGCGATCAAGCAATCGGGCTTGGACAATCCCAACTACTGGCAAATCCGGGACCTCTTGCCACGCGAAACGCGCGGATACGTGCCGATGTACATTGCTGCCACGCTCGTTGCCATGCAAGCCGAAGCCTACGGCTTTCGCAAGGAGGAGATCGCACCCGAACCCGAGTGGGTCTATGACACGGTCACCGTTACCGAGCCGGTCAGCTTGAGTGCTGCTGCGCAGTGCGCCGCGACTACACTCGACACGCTCAAGGCGCTCAATCCGGAATTGGTCCGCAACACGACGCCGCCGAACCAAAGCTACACGCTCCGCATTCCGGTCGGACGTGCGCAAGAATTCTCCGTGCGGCTTGCGATGCTCACGCCCGAAGAAAAGCAGCCATGGGTGACGCATGCAGTGCAGCGCGGCGAAACGCTCGCACAGATCGCCAGTCGTTACGACGTCCCGCTTGCCGAGCTGGCGGAGTTGAACGGTCTTTCGCCGCGGACACGTTTGCGCAGGGGACAAGTGATCCGCGTACCGCTCTCGCCTGCCGATCGTTCGACGACGGTTGCCGAAAACACCGATGCATCCGCCGCCGCTGCGCCGTCCGAGACGGCGGCAGGGGGCGACACTGCTATCTCGCCAGCCGCTGGCGAGCCGACGACGGTATCGCCATCGCCCACGCAAGTGGCACAGCCCGAGCAGCGAGCGCCGCTCTACACCACTCATCGCGTCCGCCGTGGCGAGACTCTCGCGCAGATCGCCGATGACTACGGCACGACGATCGCCGAACTTCGCCGGATCAATCGGCTGCGGCGTACACGATTGGTTGCCGGACAGGTGTTGAAGGTCCCGGCATCGCCGAATGTCGCAGCACGTGCGCAGGAACGCTCGGCTGGTTCACCACTGGCGCAGAAAGTCACGCACCGGGTCCGTCGTGGCGAAAGCATCGGCACCATCGCAGCACTCTACGGCGTCCGTCAAGCCGATGTGATTCGCTGGAATCCATCGTTGGCTGGTGGTATCCTCAAAGCAGGTCAGGAATTGACGCTCTACGTCGAACCGCAGGGGAAAGGCAGTGCTCGTGCGATGCCGCGCACGGTCAATCGGCTGCCGAAGTGGTACACTGTTCGTCCGGGCGATACGCTCTACTCGATCGCACGGCGGTTCGGTGTGGACGTCGAGCACATCATCGCCAAGAACAAAGCGCTCGATCCGGACAAGCTCCGCGCCGGTCAGCGCCTGCGGCTGCAGTAGGCGTAGCAAGGAAAGACCCTGAAACAAGTTCAGGGTGACAAGGAATGCGGAGACCCGCTCGGGGTGACGACGAGGAGGATGAGACCCCGAAACAAGTTCGGGGTGACGTGCTGTGGTTGTGTGTATGCCCTTCCCGCCTGTCATGCTGAACTTGTTTCAGCATCTTTTTTTTGAGACCCTGAACCGAGTTCAGGGTGACGTGGTGTGTGGTGACATGCCCTTTGCTGTCATGCTGAACTTGGTTCAGCATCTCTTGCACTGCTTGTCATGCCGAACTTGTTTCGGCATCTTTTTGAGACCCTGAAACACGTTCAGGGTGACGACGGAAGAAATGAGACCCCGAAACAAGTTCGGGGTGACATGGGGAAGAAGAGCAAGACACCGAAACGGTACCGCGAGTGAATTTTGTACTCGGTGTCCGGATACTGTTTTGCCCGATGAACACGAATCCTTTCCTCGATGCACTTGCTCAGCGCGTCATCCTGTTCGATGGCGCGATGGGAACGACAATCCAACGTTACAACCTCGGCGCCGACGACTTCGGCGGGAAACAATACGAAGGTTGTAACGAGCTGCTCTGTGTGACGCGTCCCGACGTGATCGCCGAGATTCATCGGGCGTACCTCGACGCAGGAGCCGACGTCATCGAAACGAACTCGTTCGGTTCGTCGGCGATCGTACTTGCCGAATACGGTATCGCCGAGCGTTCCTACGAGCTGTCGCGTGTCGCTGCCGAACTCGCACGGTCGGTCGCCGATGCTTATTGCACTCCCCAGCGGCGGCGGTTTGTCGCTGGCTCGATGGGACCCGGCACGAAGCTCCCGTCGCTCGGTCATATCGAGTTCGACCAAGCAGAAGAAGCGTTCTACCTCCAAGCGCGCGGATTGATCGACGGTGGCGCCGATCTGCTCTGCATCGAAACGTGTCAGGACCCGCTCCAGGTCAAAGCCGCTATTGCCGGTGCAGAACGTGCGATCGCCGAATGGCAACGTTCCTCGCAGCCCGATTGGCGCGCACAGACGATTCCCATCATCGTCAGCGTCACGATCGAGACGACTGGCACGATGCTCATGGGAACCGACATCGCGGCAGCGCTGACGACGTTCGAGCCGTACCGCAGCGTCGTCGCCTTCGGCATGAATTGCGCAACCGGTCCGAAAGAGATGGAGGAGCACATTCGGTACTTGGCACAGACGTCGCCCAAACCGGTGTTCGTGATGCCGAACGCAGGACTGCCCGAAAACATCGCCGGTCGTGCGCACTACCATCTGACACCCGACGAATTGCTCCACTGGACGAAGCGCTACGTCGAAGAATTCGGTGTTCGCATCGTCGGTGGATGCTGCGGCACCACGCACGAGCACATACGCGTGCTGGCAGAATGGCTGGCTGCGTACAACGCACAACCGGCGGTCCGCGAGCGCGTGCAGCAGCGACAACGAAGCGTCGAGCTGGTTCCGAGCGTCAGTTCGCTTTACACCAGCGTGCCGCTGCACATCGACAATCCGCCGGTGCTCGTCGGCGAGCGCTGCAATGCGAACGGTTCGAAACAATTCCGCGAGCTGCTGCTTGCCGAGAAATACGACGCCATGGTCGAGATGGCTAAAGAGCAAATCCGCGAAGGTGCGCACATTCTCGACGTCTGCGTCGCTTACGTCGGGCGCGACGAACGCCGCGACATGGCAGAAGTGGTTCGTCGCTTCCGCACATTGGTCACGATCCCGCTCATGTTCGATTCGACCGAAGTCGGTGTTCTCGAAACTGCGCTCAAACTCTACGGCGGAAGAGCCATCATCAACTCGATCAACTTCGAAGAAGGCACGCGCAAGGCAGATGCGATTTTGCGACTGGCGAAACGCTTCGGTGCTGCGGTCGTGGCGCTTTCGATCGACGAAGAAGGGCAAGCCTACACGACCGAGAAAAAAGTCGCCATCGCCGAGCGCATTCGCAATCATGCCGTCGAGGTTCACGGTCTGCGCGAGGAGGACCTCATCTTCGATCCGCTGACGTTCCCGCTCGGTTCGGGTCAAGAGGACTTGCGCCAAAGCGCCATCGCGACGCTCGATGCGATCCGACTCATCAAAGAGCGGATGCCGCGCGCGGCAACGATTCTGGGGATCAGCAATTGCTCGTTCGGTTTAGCTCCGCGCATCCGGCACATCCTCAACTCCGTGTTTTTGCATTACGCCGTCGAAGCCGGTCTCGATTTGGCGATCGTCCACGCTTCGAAGATCGTTCCGCTTTACACGATCGAAGAGCGGGGTCGCGAGCTGTGCCGCCAGCTCATCTTCGACGAGCGGCAATGGGAGGAAACGGAAGCTCCCTGAGCACCGCGTCATCGCCAGCCGTTCTCATGCAGCGACGGCGTCGGCGTGTTCCTGGAGCGCAATGCGTGTGACGATGTCCACATCGGTTTCGGGCGGCAACTCGCTGTAGCTGATCACGCTGGCAATCGGATACTGTGACCGCAGCAAGCGATAGAGGTACGGTCGCACCGGCGCCGAACAGATGATCAGCGGTTGATAGCCCATCATCGTCAATTGGTCGAGCGCATTGCCAACGCTCCGGAGGACTGAACGCACCAAGTCCGGCGACAAACCGAGCGTCGGACTCGATTGCGCCGATGGATTGTTCTGGAGCGTCGTTGTCAGCAGGTTCTCGATCGCTGGATCGAGCGCAGCAGCGTGGACGACGCCGCTGGCGTCCTGGAACATTCGTTTGATCGTTTCGCCCAGGTGGTGGCGCACGTACTCGGTCAGCACGTCGGTGTTTTTGGTGACCTTGACGTATTCGAGCAGAGCTTCCAGTATCGTCGGCAGATCGCGAATCGGGATTTGCTCGCGCAAGAGATTTTGCAGCACTTTTTGCACGGTCCCCAGCGGGAGCGTATCGGGTGTGATTTCCTCGACGAGTGCGGGGTAGTCTTTCTTGAGCGCCTCGATGAGCTGTCGCACGTCTTGTCGCGTGAGCAATTTGTCGGCATTGCGGCGGAGGATTTCCGACAGGTGCGTCGCCAGCACGGTCGCCGGTTCGACGACGGTATAGCCGGCCAATTCGGCATTCTCGCGTTCGTGGAGCGGTATCCACGTCGCCGGCAGTCCGAACACCGGCTCTTGAACCTCGATGCCACTGAGCGTGCCGTCGGCATTGCCGGGATTCATCGCCAGCAGCATCCCGACGTAGAGCCGGTTGCGTGCGACGATGTTGCCGCGCAGCTTGACGACGTATTCGTCGGGTTCGAGCGAGAGATTGTCCCGCACGCGCACCGGTGGCAGGATGACGCCGAGGTCGCTTGCCAGTTGTCGGCGAATATTGGCAATGCGGCGGAACAAGTCCCCGCCGTGTTGCTCGTCAGCCAACGGCAACAGGTTCAGCCCGATTTCGACCTCGACCGGATCGACTTTGATCAATTCCTCGATTGGTTGTTCAGCCGGTTTTTTGGCTGTTTCGGCTTGGGTGAGTTCTTCGCGGAGTTTTTCGCGCTCGGCAGCTTGTTGCTGGCGACGTCGGATCAAACCGACACTGCCGATCGACAGCGCCAGCAGCGCAAACGGGAGCAACGGGAATCCAGGCAACAATCCGATACAGAAGGCAACTGCTGCGACGACCAATAGCGGACGCGCTTTGCCGGTCAATTGCCTGCTCAGGTCTTTGTCGAGCGAGGTCGCCGAGCTGGTCCGCGAGATGATCAATCCCGCAGCGACCGAGACGAGCAACGCCGGCACTTGCGAGACCAAGCCATCGCCGATGGTCAGGATCGTGTACGTTTTCAGCGCTGCACCGATGTCCATGCCGCGCTGAAGCACACCGATGGCGAACCCGCCCAGGATGTTGATGCCCGTGATGACCAGTCCGGCGATCGCGTCGCCTTTGACGAACTTCGATGCACCGTCCATGGCGCCGTAGAACTCGGCTTCGCGCTGGAGCTGTTCGCGGCGGCGGCGCGCTTCCTTTTCGTCGATGAAGCCGGCATTCAAATCGGCATCGATGCTCATTTGCTTGCCGGGCAACGCGTCGAGCGTGAAGCGTGCAGCGACTTCGGCGATGCGCGTCGAACCTTTGATGATCACGACGAAGTTGATCACCAGCAGAATCAAAAACACCACGACGCCGACGACGAAATTGCCGCTGACGACGAACGTCCCGAAGGCGTGAATGATCTTGCCCGCCGATGCTTCGCTCAGAATCAACCGCGTCGAAGCAATGTTCATGCCGAGCCGAAACAGCGTCGCCACCAGCAGTATCGTGGGGAACGTGCTGATGTCGAGCGGCGAGGTGATGTACACCACCACCATCAAAATGAGCACCGAGAGCGCGATGTTGAGTCCCAGCAGCAAATCGAGCATGAACGGTGGCAGCGGCACGATCAGCAAGCCAAGCACACCCAGGATGCCGACAACGAGCGCCAAATCGCGGTAGCGATCTACCGTGCCGAGAAATGCATCGAGGTTGGGAGACAGAGCAGCAGAGCTGCCTGGCAGAGCGCGTGGTTGTGCCATCCGTGGCAATCGAGTGTTCCGTTCCGCTCTCTTTCCGCAAGCAGCGTGCCATGCCTTGCCGCAATGCGTTTTCTTCACGTTATGCTGAACTCGTTTGAGTATCTCCCTCGCACTGTCCACTCGTCATGCTGAACTTGGTTCAGCATCTCATCAAAGACCCTGAAACAAGTTCAGGGTGACAGTGGGGGAGAGAAAGAGACCCTAAAACAAGTTCAGGGTGACGTAGTGTGTTGTGATTGTCTTCCGTCGTCATGCTGAACTTGGTTCAGCATCTCTCTTGCACCATCCGCTCGTCATGCCGAACTCGTTTCAGCATCCCAAAAAGTATCGGGACGACGCGCAGCCGTCGTCCCGACACTTTTTCTCGGCGGGTCGGCGATTAGCAGCCTTCGGGAACGATGATCTCTACGTTCGGTGGCGCAACGAGATGTTTCCTCCCGTATGGACCTTCGGTATTGAGCTGAAACCGCTCTGCGAACGCTTTGGGCATTGTTTTGCGGAGTTTGCGCTTGATGTTCGAGATCGGCTTGCAGAGCCACCCGACCGTCTCTGTCTGCGGAGTGCTGGGCAAATGATTTCTGTTGTGGCGGTGGAGCTTTTGCACGCCGCGGTAGATTTTGACAAATCGCTGCCATTCGGCATCGGTCAGATGCTTGCCCCAGGCGATCGGTTGCGCTGCAGAGGCAGCCCACGCATACACTGCGCACTCGAGCAGGCTGAGACTAATGCAATAGTAGTTCCCGATACACAGGCGCTTGCACGGCACATCGAGCATGATCGTTGGCGGCGCACTCATCAGATCGAGCTCTTGTTGCATGGTGGCGACCAGTGTGCTGTATGTTAGACTTGCATTGCCGTCGAACAAATCGTGCAGCCGCAATCGCAAACGAACGTAGGGTATTTCGACGAGCTGTACCGACTGGCTGTCGTGCATCTCACCCGGGAAATATGCACCGCTGGCGATGTAGTCGTCGGATGCCAAAACGTGATAGAGCCGGTCTTGCGGGCGTCCCAGCAAGGAGAGAGCAAAGCCGAGCAGAACGCTCATGTGCTTGCGTCCACCGGCGAGTGCGACGTGCAGCGTCGTTTCGGGAGAGCTCGTCAAACGATGAACCAGCTCCAGTGCACGATCGGCGAATCCGTTGGTATCGAAATCCTCGATGATCGAGACGCTGTCGAGCGGTAGCGAGGGCGGCAATGGATGTCCGATGCTCTGCGACAATCGCTTCCATCCCTTGTGGAAGCTCGATTGTTGAAGCAGAGTATATCCGGTGGGTGTCGTCAAAATGTAGCAGTGCGTGCAGACGATCTTGCGGTAGGTAGCCAGTGCCCAGAGAGTTTCAGTGACCACTTGCGGGGACGTGCCGCAACTAAGGAGGAGAATGTGTTCCATGCCTAACATCACAAAAAAGTTTGACATATTACAAACAAAACACACAACGACTCCTGACCCACACTGCGTTGTTCGGTTTGTCTCGGCAGCGACCGGTGTCGCTCCGATCGTCGAGTGCGAACTATGTCGGTGCTCGATGCATTTCTTCTGTCCGAGATGGTGGAACTGGCATATTCTATCGTTATCGCTTACGTGTACTGCTTACGCATAAGTGCCTATTGCGCAACTGTAAAAACGTACACCGTGCTTTATCAGTGCATCTTGGGCTTTTTGTTTTTGTACGTCGTATCGAGCTGGTAACGGACGCCGATGCATACTTTGCAGGGTGTATAGCCGGCTTCTTCCGCCTGACGAAGCGTCATCGGACGACGACTCCGATAGAGCCACTTGCAGCCGTCGCGGTGATACCGGACGCCGGTATTGGTCACGTACACCGTCTCATCGGACGATGACTCCGACGATTGCGGCGCTCTCTCCGACCGCAATACTGTCGTGGTGGCAGCAGCCAACAGTGCCATTGCGAGCACTGAGCCGACAAAGCGCGAATGGAGACGGACCATGGCAAAACCTCCGAATAGTGAAACCTACCAACGAAAGAAATTGAACTCGTAACCGAGCGCTATGCCCGGTGCGATTGTCCTCCATTGAAAGCGATGATCGGTTTGGGCATTGATGCCCAGCCCGAAAAACCACGGGCTGCTCGGCATGAAATCGAGCAGCAGGCTTGCTGTATAGCGCGGCTGCGGGGGCGGAACGACGGCACGGCGCTGCTGGTCCGGCTCCTGCACGATGGCGCCGACAGTAAAGCGCACCAAGCTGCTGAACTCGATCGCGACCGTCACTTCGTCCTGCACCCACCCGACCGGCGAAAGCTGACGGGTCACCATCACACCGAATTTGTCGGCGCTCTCGACTTCGCCGTAATAATTGCGCACGAAGCCGAAGCGGTAGTACAACCCGGCTGCAGCACGGAGCGGGATGAACTGTTCCTGTTCGATGTCGTATGCGGGAAGCATCACCAGATCGAGCGAAAAATGTTCGCCGAGTTTTTCCGCGATGCGGAGTTCTTTCTCGCGCAGTTCGCGTTCGCGCACGTCGAGCCGACGTTGGCGTTCGAGAAGATCGCTCTCGCGCCGGTCGAGATCACTTTGGAGCTCGGTCAGATGGGCGAGCTTTCGGTCGTACTCGTCCAGCAGCGGGCGAGCTTGTGCCATCTTCGTTTCGAACTCTGTGCGTTCACGCTCGAACTCGATTCGTTCGGCGGTGAGGGCGCTGCGTTCTTCTTTCAATTGGCGTAGTTGCTGGTCGAGTTCGGTCGTCGTCGGTGCGGTAATCGGTTCGGTGGAGTATCGAATGCCGTAGGACGTCAACAGGTCGAGCAAAACATCGGAGCGAATGCCGAAATCAGCGGTTCTACTGCTGTGGATCCCTCCTTGGACCACACCGACAACCTGCCCCCACGCGTTGAGAATCGGTCCACCGCTGTTACCGGGATCGAGCGCGACGTTGAGTTGCACGAATGTCTCGTAGGAATTGTTCGAGATCGTCCCGCTGGTTTGTGTCCACTTCGAGCCGAGCGGATGACCGATCGCGACAACCTGCTCGCCAACGTCGGCTACCGTCGGGAGCAACGGAAGAGCAATGCCACGATAGCCGCGTACCCGGAGCACTGCCACGTCAGTGGTCGGGTGGTTGCGGAAAGCATTGACTTCGACGACGCGCAACGTTTGCCCCGACCGCAATTCGACTGTGATCTCGTTGGCTGTGTAGTATGCGTAGCTGTAGCTCAAGTCTTCGGCGTCGGCAGTTGGGTCGCGTTGGATGACGTGCTTATTGGTGACGATGTACTCGCTGTTGACGAAAAACCCGGCGCCCAGTCCATAGGGTGTCTCGATGTACACCACTGACGGTGCGCAACGTTCGAAGACGCGCTTGGCATCGAGCTGCTGAGCATTCGCAGCAGTTGTGACGATCGCACCGATGACAGCCGATAACGTAACGCAGTGCTTCATGGTACACCTGTCGGTGTTCTGCGGGCATCATAGTTCAATAGACGTGCCAGCACAAACGAACGATGTGCAGTAAGAAGGTTCTCGATGAAAGCGAGCGACTGCCGAGCTGCCGGTACCCTCTACAACGAGGGTTTTCTAAAGCGTCTGCCGCCGCTGCGCAGCTGCCGGGAGGACAAATAAGCAGTGGCGATGAGAGTCCATTGTGACCTCCCGGAGGTCTCGCGCTACACTTTGCCGACGAATTGGCTGCAGGGATTGTAAAGGTCGCTTGACACTGCTGCTCCACTGTCAGGAAATCGGAACACAGAAGGTCGCCTGCTGTAGTGCACGACTTGCTGTTGTAAACAGCCGAGGCGAGACACCCCTGCCTCGCCTCGACGCTTGTCCACTGTGCCGACGGCGTATTTGTGCACTTACTGCACCAGAACCGTTCCGCGAAGAATTTGTGCACCTGCGCGCACCGTGCACGTCAACATCCCAGACGACGACTGTGGTGTCCGAAGACTTTGCTCTTGCGGTCCGGCGGGCAGATACCCCACATCAGTACGACCGAGAGAGCGCCCGTTGACATCGTGAAACTCGATCTCGACGTGAGACGGTGCCGAAAGAGAAAACCAGATGCGCACCATTTGCGCCGGTGCGACAGGATTCGGAGCGATCCGAAGCCCGCTGTCTGCCGAGAGTCGCTCATCGGAAACAGAGGTCGTGCTCGTACGGATAATGGGGATTGTCGAAAAATCCTTGAGCATGACTTGGCGGAGCGTCTGGTTATCGGCGCCGTACCACTGTGCCAGAATCGAGCTGTACACCTGCCGAAAATCGTATTGCATCTTGAGATTGCCGTTGCTGTCCAGGTCAGTGAGGCTCGGATTTGTCCCCCGAATTCCGGGCACAACCTGCGTACCGAAGACGAACATCGGCGCGGCGGTTCCGTGGTCGGTTCCATTGCTGGCATTCGATGCAACGCGACGACCGAACTCGGAGAATGTCATCGCGACTACACGATCCTGAATACCGAGCTGGCGGAGATCGTCGAAAAATGCTGCGACAGCATCCGACAATCGTCCCAGCAATGTTGCGTGTGTGCCTTGCGTCGTGTCGGTCGTGTCCACTTGCGATGCATGAGTGTCGAAGCCACCGATCGAAACCACATAGACGCGACTCTGCAAGCCACCGGCAATCAGCCGTGCAACGATCTTGAGTTGATCGGCGAGCGTATTGTTGCTCGGATAAGTCGCTTTGTTCTGTGCCTTGTCGGCTGCTGCCTTGATACTGTTCGAGTACTGCTGCGACGAAATTTCGACTTGGCGGAGATATGCCAGTTCGTGCCCGGGTTGTGTATCGGGGATGCCACTGCTGACGCTGTTTTTGGTGCCGTTGATGATGTCGTAGAACGTCTGTGGGTCTTGAAGTGCCAATCCCATCGAAGCAAGCGGTCCTTGCAAAGCGAGCGCCATGACGGCGCCGATCTGTACCGCCGGTGGATCGGGTGCATTGTCATTGGGATAGCCGGTGGGATAGTTCGGGTACAGCGTATCGAGGTATCGTCCCATCCAACCGGTCGAAAGGTATTGATCGTAGTCGGAGGCAGTCATCCAAATGTCGGTCGAGCGGAAATGCGACAGGTTCGTATTCGGATACGCTACACCCTGGACGATTGCGACCATGCCGTCGGCGAACATTCGCTGAATATTGCTCATCGCCGGATGGAGTGCTGCCTCGTCGGTGATCCGGAGCAACTTCGATTCTGGCAGAGCAATCTGCGGACGGAGCTGATTGTACGCGCTGAGCTGATCGAGCGGGACGACCGTATTGATGCCATCGTTACCGCCATTGAGTTGAATGAGCACGAGCACTCGATCGCTTGCACTGAGCAGTTGCCACAGCGGATCGAGCGCTCGCGCGCGACCGAGCGCACGGATCGGAAAACCACCGAGCACAAGCGGCAGTGCGATCAGGGGCGAACTGGCTTTGAGAAAATCGCGGCGCTTCATCGAAGGTACTCCAGTGATGTTACATCAATTGGTATTCAGCCATGCGGAACATCGTACGCAGCAGGTTCTGCAATCGCAACTGGGCAGCACCACGTGCGGCTTGATCGTTCGGATTGGCTTTGTACGCTGCCCATATTTGCCCCCACTCGTACACCTGACCGCCAGCCATGAGAACGGAACGAGCCAGGTAGTCGCGTTGGTCATCGGTAAGGGGATATGCCGGCATAAGCTCGCGTTCCAGATCGGCGATGAGCTGAGCATAGTCACCGGGGGCACTGCTGACGCGCTCAGCGAACGCCAACACATCGAGCGTGAGTGCACGCGGCAATTGGCGACTTCCGAACACGATCGCATCGGTGAATGCGTAACGTGTCGGCAGCGTAGCGCTGTTGATCCACAGCCGGTAGTAGTCTGGGGACTGGTAGTATGCCGGCCAGCCCGCAACACTGGGAGGATCCATTGGATTTTGTTGCAGCGCCGCGGCGACGGAAACCAATGCGTTCAGCAGCCGAGCTTTGTCCTGCAGGTTCGTCGGTATGACAAAATCGGCGGTTGTCATCACATTGGCGATGAAATCGAGCGGGCTTTTGATCATCGCGCCGATGTTTTGGTCGTCGTAGAAGTGCTCACTGCTGAGCAAAACCCTGAGCACAGGCTTGACATCGTAGTTCGACTGCCGAAGCAGTGCTGCCAGCGGTTCGATGATATCGCGTTCGATGCGTTCGTCAATCTGATAATAGACGAACCACCGGTAGAGCTTCCGCACGAAGAATCGCGCCGTCTCTTCTTGTGAAAAGATCATGTCCAGCAGATCGTTCAATTCAGCTTGCCCTGCCGTTGCACCTGTCCTGCCGGTGATGACGCGATTGCCGTATGCTGCGGAAAACTGTTTGTCGCCCTTGTCGTGGAGAGCCGCCGTGAACACGCTCGTGCTGGGATCGCCCTGACGCTGAACACGCCAGCCGGTCAGTACACGTGCTGCTTGTTGAACGTCATGTTCGGTGTAGTTGGTGTAGTCCCCTGGCGCGCGTTCGAAGCCTTTGCCGATCGTGAATAGCTCCTGCAGTTCGCGTGCATAGTTCTCGTTGGGCTTCTGTGCAGTGTTCTGATCGCCGTTGAGATACCGCAACATTCCTGGATCGACCGTCACGTGATAGGTCAAGTCTTTCAGGTTGCCGAGTGCGTAGCGTCGTAGCGTTGCGTTGTGGTGATACTGCAGGCGTGAATCGGCGATGGTATCGGCTTCGGTAGCAAAGAAATTGTGCCACATCAGCGTCATTTTCTCGACAATCGAGAGACGATCGGTCCGAAACATCTGCTCCAGCCACCACCCTTTGACGTAGAGGCGATATTGTGCGTCGTTTTGTTGCGGCGTCGTATTGTTCACCCACGTTTGCCCCGTTGCCGGATCGAGTGGCGGGTCAGGCGGTGGTTGATCGGCGAGCAATTGTTCGATCGCACCATCGAGCCCCAACCGGATGATTTGCTCGACAAAGCGCCGAGCGCTGAGAAACGTCGTTCGCCGGAGCAAATGCCCGGCACGATGTTCGTCCCACGGACCGCTGTACCGATCGAGTGCACCCATTGGAAACTCCACAGTTGTTGGCGTTGATGTCACCGAGCTGCCCGATGCCTGCCGGGCACGCCGACGGCAGTAACCCCACCGACATGCTACGGTAACACGCGCATTCGACGCTGCGTCCCGCTGAAAGGTTTAACTACACGACATACCCGAAGAGTGCGTCCAGCACCAGTATTGCTGCTGCCGAGATGGTGAATGCGCGGACTGTGCTGTTGCCGACACCCTCGGCACCGCCGCGTGTCTGCATGCCGACGTAGCAACCGACGAGCGAGGTTGTACCCCCGAATACGAGCGATTTTATCAAGCCGATTGTTACTTCGCTGGTGCGGAAAAAACGCACGATGGAATCGAAAAACATTGCTGCCGAAAAGTCGAATTTGAGTGCCGTCAGAACGAATGCTCCGACGAGCGCGACAACGTTCGAGAACACCGCCAGCACAGGCATCATCGTCAGCGCCGCCAACACGCGCGGCATTCCCAAGTAGCGATTGCGGTCAATCGCCATCATTTCGAGCGCATCGAGTTGCTCGGAGACCGCCATCGTTCCTATCTGCGCTGCGATCGCACCACCGACACGACCGGCGATGACGAGCGCTGTCAACACGGGCGTGAGCTCTGTGAACACAACTGTTGCAATCGAACCACCGATGTACGGACGAGCGATCGCGATAAGGTTGAACTTAGCGAACAAGTTCGTCGCTTGCAAGGCGGCGATCGCTCCCGTGAACGAACCGACCAGCACGACCAGCGGCAGCGAATCGGCTCCGACGAGTGCCATTTGTTGGAAAACTAAATGCCGATCGCGAATAGCATGCGGCACATACCGAAGAACACGCCACAGTAGAACGAGCATGCTGCCGAAATGACCGAGGAACGCGATCGTTTTCGAACCGATCCACACCAGAAAGGTTCTCATGCACGGATGAGCGCGGAAGGTTAGAATCGCACAAAGCTACGGAGCATTGCCGCAGCAAGCACGAGCGCCATTGCTCCCAAGGACGCCATCGCGATGATGCGAACCTGCCGATCGCCCCGCACCAGTGCAATCGCAGCTTTGACGACCGTATTGGAAAGCATCGCTGCAATGACGATCAGCTCGGCATCCGACAGTGTCAACAACCCTGCAGAAACTTGCGTGCTGGTTGCTATCGTGATCGCGTCGAGATCAGCCAATCCACTGACGACACCGAGAGCGATGACTGCTGTGTCTCCGAGCCATCTCCGCAGTAGGACGGCTGCAGCAGCGATAGTCGCATAGAATGCGCCGAACAAGAGCGCCGACCGCAAGCGCGCCGGATTGCCCGGCATCTGCGATAACCGCGACTCGGTGCTCACCGATTCTTCGGTCGCGCGGCGTACCATCAGCCACAAGACTACTCCACCGGCGCCTGCACTGACGATCAGCACCGGCAGCAACTGCCCTATCAGCGTTCGATTGAAGACGGCAGCATAGAAGCCAACTCGGACGAACATGATGCACGATGCCACCGCGATGCCGATGCCGTAAAACCGCGATCGGCTCGGATCATGACGGCTTTGAGTCGCCAGCGACCACGTTACTGCCGTCGAAGACACCAAACTACCCAGCACAGCACTCAAGATCACACTGTGGCGTGCTTGGACATATTTGGCTGACACATACCCCGCTACATTGATCGCTGTCACGAGCACAACGACCATCCAGACTTTGCGTGGATTGAGTACACCGTCTGGACCGAGTGGTATGTCGGGCAACAGCGGCAACACGACTGCGGCGACAATCGCGAATGTGACGATTGCACGCACATCCTCGGCGGTGAGCGATTCGACCCAGCGATGGAGCTGCACCTTCCGCGAGAGGAGCAATGTGCCGACGACAGCACTCAACAACGCTGGAACGACGTAACCGCTACCCAGCGCAACGCCGACCACACCTGTCAGCAACAACGCCAGTTCGGTTGTGATCCCCGGTGTACGTCCGCGGATGCCGGCAACGACCGCGATGCCGGCGATACCGACGATACCGGCTGCTGCGATCATACCACCCCACTGCCCGCTGAGCAGCCCGACCAAATACCCGATGACACTGCTCAAAGGGAACGTTCGAATGCCGCCAATCGAGGTGTGATGAACACGCTTGGAAACCTCGCGCTCCATACCGACGAGCAAACCGAGCGCCAGCGCCAAGCCGAAGTTGATCAATTGCGTCGTTTCGAAGGCGCCATCCATCGCAAGCGACTCGACAGTAACAACAACCACAGCCGATCATGCTGCACAAGTCTTTTCGAACTCTGCGCAGCACTTCCAGCGAGAAAATTACGCTGGCAGCAAGCTCCCGGATGGACTATTGGCGGTAGGCAACTGCATTTTTTGATGGCTCGACGCGCAGACCGCAGATGCCAAAACGCCGCTCGGCATGACGGGCGGCTGATGCACGCATCGCAATAGCACGTCACCCTGAACTTGGTTCAGGGTCTTTTCCCCATCGTCCGTCACCCCGAACTCGTTTCAGGGTCTTTCACTTCCGAGCGTCACCCCGAACTTGTTTCGGGGTCTCTGTGAGATGCTGAAACAAGTTCAGCATGACAGGTGGTGGTGCAATGAGATGCCGAAACAAGTTCGGCATGACGAGCAAAAGGCATGTTGCCACATGCACACCACGTCACCCTGAACTTGTTCAGGGTCTTTTCCCCATTGTCCGTCACCCCGAACTTGTTTCGGGGTCTCTGTGAGATGCTGAAACAAGTTCAGCATGACAGGCGGTGGTGCAATGAGATGCCGAAACGAGTTCGGCATGACGGGCGGCAGTGCGATGGGATGCTGAAACCCGATCAGCAGGGCGCGGGATCACACGTCCCACGCACCAGAAGAAAACCCGCTCACCGCCTACCAGCTTCTGATCTGGGCGATCCGCTCCCGTAAGCGCTGCTCGAAGGTAGCAAGCGGGACCTGCGTTCCCCACCCGAACTCATCGTTCGGTATGCGAACGAGCGCCTGGCTACCATCGTTGACGATCTCGTATGCCGCAACGCTGCGACGGAACTCGTACTCGCTGGCCGTCGGTAGGTCAATGGCAATCGGCAACAACTCCCAATAATCACCGCTCGAATCTTGTCCGCGACACAGTCGTGTATAGGTGAGAAAAACCATGTACTGACGTCCCGGCACTATTGTATCGCCGAATACATCGCCAAGAAACGGAACACAGCCCTGTCCGGACAACGGTAGCTCAGGTATGTAGCTAAACTGCAGGCATCGGTCGTTCGACAGAGGACGGAGAAGCTTGTTCGGCAAGGTTGTTTCCCGAACCGGTGCCGTGTGTCGGAACGAAGGATCACAGGAGGGGAACACATTTCCTTTGACGACATCGAGAACCCGACAGGTTACCACAACGACACGACTGATCCCACCGTTGATGTTGAAAGGAACGTGAACATGGACCGTATCGGAAACCGCAACATGCACGATGTAGTGCGCACGGAGGAGCGCCACATCGAGTGCACGTCCTGCAGTATCGGAACCCCATGACCGATTGACCGCATCCATCGCATACTCGCGGATCGCATACGGAGGCATCTGGGGATATCGAAAGTCCCAGAGTGTCGCTTCGTACAGCATCGGATCGTAGTCGCCCATTGCGTACATCGAACGGACGATCTTTTTGAGAGTGTCGTCGAACGCAGTGCGGCGCCCCAAGAATGCTACGACCTCGCGCTGCCGTTCCTTTGTCGTCGCCCAATTGATAATCGAATCGAGGGCAATGTAACCGACCAACACATCGTATGGCATATAGATCGAAACCGGCGGATGGCGGTCAGGCCATCGCAACTTGTACACCAACGATCGTTCGCCGCATGGATTCTGTGCCCCGACACGCAAAGCCATAGCACCAGCGACGATAACGACAAGCAGCAAGCGACTCGACATTGTAGATCCTCCGAATGTAAAACATGCACTGATTATTGTCTGGCGATCAGTTGTCTGACTGTCTGCCGCAGAGAGCGAAGAACGACAGCATAGACGCCGCGGGGATAGTGAGAAAGATTGACTGTCGCTGGCAGGTAGTCGAGCCGAGTGCGATAGTGAGTCTGCCCCGTTACCGAGCTAACGACCACCTCGACAAGCTGCTCAGTGCCGCTGACTTCAAAGATTCCGTCGCTCGACAGTGTCGGGGTTATACGGAGCGATGGCTCGACGGTGGATTCAGCCACGTTGCTTTCTGTGCAGACATTGATACGCAGCGGGATCGGGGTTTTTGGAATCTCCTGCCCCAGTCCCAAATCACCCGTTCCCCAACTCCATACCGTACCATCCTGCTGGACAGCAAAGCTCAGCCCTTTCCCGACGGCTACCGCAATTACTTTGTCCAACGGCACCCGTACTGCTATAGAGGCATATCCGGAGTCGCTTCCGATACCGAGCTCACCGTACTCATTGCTGCCCCACGCCCACAGCGTACTGTCTCGGCGTATCGCCAGAAGATGGGAACCACTCCCTGCAATAGCGAAGATATCGCTCAACCCCTCGATACGTTCAGGCGCGGTGTGTGAGCTGTCGGTAATGCCGAATCGCCATACCGTTCCATCACGGCGAAGAATGTACAACACATCATAACCGATGCTGACAGAGAGGGCGTCGCTGATTGCTTCGATTCGTTCGGGATACCAGCGAGTAACCTTCGATATAGGCGGAGTGCCCCACCACCATAGACTCCCATCATGGCGAACAGCAACGGAGAATCCCCTTCCAGCACGAATTTCGATGACACTGTCTATTCCCATGATTCGTGTCGGAGTACCCGTCTTCTCTTGGGCAATGGAACCGCTCAGTTCACCGTAATAATTCGTACCCCATCCCCACACAGTACCATCGCGGCGTAGTGCGAGTACATGTGTCTGAGCATCGACCTGCACAATGTCGGTCAACGAGGCAGCAATCCGCTCCGGTACGAGTGTGCCAGCTACTTCCGCCAGCTGTCCTTCCCACGGCGCGAATCCCCAACCCCAGAGTACACCGCTTCGTTCGAGTGCCAGGGAAAACCGCGAATATTCAGGGATGGGAGGTACACCGTAATCCTTCTCCCCGAATCCGTATGCAACCTGCACAATGTCTTTGAGACCGACGACGGGTTGCGGCGCGTACACATGGAGCTGTTCGTGCCACTTGTACGGGTCTTGTCCGCCAGCGATGGCGTATTCGTTGTACCCCCAACCATAGACGTGTCCATCCGTACATGCGACCAGTTTCTGAGCACCCACCGCTATGGGACGGTAGCTCGTCGGCACTTGCCCGACTGCAACGCCGAAACTTACGGCGACAAATATCCATGACGCTTTCATACCCCGCCGAATCAAGGATAACCTTTTCGCCGTTCACGGTTGCCGTGTCAAAAATACACAACGCATCACAAATACCTATCTGCACGGTACGAGAACGCTCTTTTTCAGCGCCTCAGCGCGCTCTCTCCCGCTGATACTCCGCCAACAACCGTTCAGCACGCACCAGCGCCGACGCCGGCACGTACACTTTCGCGATCGCCAGCGCCCCGACCGTCAGTGCCCGCATCGTGTCCACTTGCGACAACACGACCGCTTCGACACCGCGCGACTCCAAATACCCGCGCACAACTTCCGCTTCCCAGAGCGTACTGGTCGTGTAGAGCAACGCCCATGGAGTGTGGCGGTCATCGCTGCTGTTCATAGGTGCTTGGCTCGCCGATGAAACGTTCGGCAAAGGCTTCGACTGCGCATGCAAGGCGCAGCACGTCCGCATACGAGGTGTAAAGCGGTGCCGGCGCTATCCGCACGATATTCGGCTCGCGCCAATCGGTCACCACACCGCCAGCGAGCAGATACTGCTGCACTGCGCGTCCGTCGGCGAATCGAACCGAAAGCTGTGCACCGCGTTCTTGCGGCGATCGCGGCGTAACGATCTCGATGCCCAGCGCCGGATATGCCGCCGCAAGTGCATCGAGTACCTCTTCGACAAAACCCGTCAGCCGTATGCTTTTTTCTCGCAGTCGCTCGATGCCAGCACGGTGGAATTGATCCAGCGCAACACGATGCACCGCCAAAGCCAGCACCGGCGCATTGCTCAATTGCCAACTATCGGCGCTCGGCACCGGCTCGAACCACTGGGGCATCGTAAAGCGCGTCGCCGGATCGTTTCCCCACCATCCCGCCAACCGCAGGAGCGCCGGATTTCGAGCATGGCGCTCGTGGACGAACGCACCACCGACACCGCCCGGCGAGGAGTTCAGATACTTGTACGAGCACCACACGGCATAATCGGCGTTCCAGTCGTGCAGTCTCAGCGGGACGTTGCCGATCGCATGCGCCAAATCCCAGCCGGCGATGGCACCGACGCGGTGAGCAGCTCTGGTGATCGCTTCGATGTCGAGTAGCTGTCCGCTCAGGTAATGCACCGCACTCATGTGCACGAGCGCCAGCTCCTCGCCGAGCGATTCGATCGCATCGAGGATCGCCTCGGTCGAAACTCGGAGCGAGTCGTCAATCGGCAATTCTACGATGCATTCATCGCGATCCAGACCGTGCCACCGCACATGGCTTTCTGCAGCGTAACGGTCGCTCGGGAATTCTGCAGGCAAGAGCATAATCTTCCGTCGCTTGCCCTGCGGACGATAAAAACTGGCGAGCATCAGGTGGAGATTGACCGTCAAGCTGTTCATCGCGACTACTTCGTGCGGTCCGGCACCGACCAGCTCAGCAAGCATCGGCGCAAGGTCTTCGTGGTAGCGATACCACGGTATGCGAGCCTGCATGTGTCCTTCGACGCCGAGCTGTCCCCATTCAGCCAGCACTTCATCGAGTGCTGCGCGCGCGGCTTTCGGCATCAATCCGAGCGAATTGCCCGCAAAGTATGCACACGGCTTCCCGTCGTGCTGCGGGAAAACGAATTCATCACGAAACGACGCCAGCGCATCGTCGGCATCAAGCTGCCGAGCACGCCGGGCGAATGTACTCTCTGGACCGAATAGCGACACCGATGTTGCCCGTGAAAATCGTGGCACTTACGGTGCAATGTTACGAAACCATCGGCGCGCGACGGTGATCGCCGCGCACGGTGCTACTGTTGACGGTGCTCTCCTGCCATCGTCTGCTGGTCATGCCGAACTTGTTTCAGCATCCCATCGCATTGCACTGCCGCCCGTCATGCCGAACTTGTTTCGGCATCTCTTGCAGAGAGACCCTGAAACACGTTCAGGGTGACAACCGAATGACGAGGACCCTGAAACACGTTCAGGGTGACGGGCTGTGTTTCTGTGTCATGCTGAACTTGTTTCAGCATCCCATCGCATTGCACCGCCGCCCGTCATGCCGAACTTGTTTCGGCATCTCGAAAGACCCTGAAACAAGTTCAGGGTGACAACCGAACGACGAAGACCCTGAAACACGTTCAGGGTGACGTGTACGTGACGGAGTCGCAGCGACGAAGTGCGCCCTATTTTTGCCGAGTACAACGGAGCCATCCCGATGGGACAACGCAATGAACTGCGGGTGTTTATTTCAAGCACGTTTCGCGACCTGCACGAGGA
>JAOAGY010000025.1 GCA_026415505.1 Chlorobiota bacterium
AGCAATCGTTGGATTCGGATAACTGCCCGTCAAGTCGCCTCCAGCCGTACCACTCGGCGGAAAACTCGTCGGAGCACCCGTCACCTTCGTCCACGATACACCGCTAATCTTCGCGTCCGTCACCGCGCCGTCGGCAATGTCTGCCGTCGCGATCGTCCCATCGGCTATCTTCGCACTCGTCACTGCGCCGTCGGCAAGCTCACTTGTGCCCACAACACCGCTGCCAAGTTGCAGGTTGTTGTACGGACCACTGACGTCACCACCGAACGTCGTCGCCGTCGTCAACAGCGTGCCCGTTTCGTCTGGTAGCGTCCAGGTACGATTACTTGTCAGGGATGCTGACTGGAGTGCGCCAACATTTGCTGGCGGTGTATCCCAGCGAATCGAGCCATTCGATGGTAGGCGCACAAAAGCGCCGGAGTTTTCCAGGCGCAACGAATCCTTGATGATTGCGCCGTAGTTGATGAGGCTTCCAACCTGCGCGGAAGCAGTTGTCGCAGCAGTAATCATTGCTGCGACGATACCAACCAGAAACAGACGCTCTCGTTTCATTGTGCTACCTGTGAATGATGCAACATCTTTCATCCACTACGCGTGGAGTCTGTAGCACACTCCGAAATAACTGTGCCAAATCGCAGTATCAAAAAGCGCCGCAAGGTACAAGAAGCATAGCGCTAAGCATTTACCGTTCCGTACTCGTTACCGTTTCCGGTTCTCCTCATCCTCATTTTTGAGCACTCATCGTCTCGCGCACGAACTCGCCTCGGGGTCTCATTCCCTGCGCCCTGTTACCGTGAACTCGGTTCAAGGTCCTGTTCCCCCGCTGTCACCCTGAACTCGGTTCAGGGTCTTATCCCCCTTGCCGTCACCCTGAACTTGGTTCAGGGTCTCAACCAGAGATGCCGAAACAAGTTCGGCATGACAAGCGGGGAGTGCGGAGAGATGCTGAAACAAGTTCAGCATGACACACAGGGCATGACACACAGAAAAAACATGGGGCGAGGCATTGCTGCCTCGCCCCGACCATCGAGGGGGCTTCTCGTCAATTACTTGACAAGCTGCATCTGCTTGGTCGCAACCACTCGACCGTCGAACACCAAACTGTACTCGTACGTGCCCGACGACAGCAAACCCATGTCGAGCGTCACACTGCCCCACACCTCGCGCGCTGCAAGCTCGATCGTCCGCACCAACCGCCCCGTCGCATCGCTGAGCGTCAGTTGCGCTCGACCTACACCGCTCGGCACGTAGTACGGTATCGTCGTCGTCCCGTCATGCGGGTTCGGAACGTTCTGTCCCAACCAATCGCCATCGACACGAACAGGCGGAATCGGCGAACCAGCCGTCGGTGCTGCGTTGCTACGGAGTTGCTCGATCTCTCGGCGAAGTTCGGCGATCTGCTCTTGTTGCTGCTGAATCGCCGCAATGAGCACCGGCACGAGTCGCGAATAGTCGAGCGCCCAGTGTTGACACTGTCCCGACGGTGGACGCACCGCTTCGGGAACGATCGGCAAGACATCCTGTGCCATCAATCCGATATTCGGCACGCGGCGCCCGTCGCAGAGAGTTTCCTCGAATTGCTTCGGAGACAACTGCAGCACCGATTCCAAACCATAGGGCAACGGCTGGACGCTCGTTCGGTAGCGGGCGTCCTCCTGCTGCCACCATCCTTGGGGTGCGCGATCCTGACTTGCCGCGCCAGTGCTCACCAGAGCAGCCACCGCGACAAGCTGCAGAATTCGCTGGAACATTCGGTGTCGCTTCTTGCTGCGTTTCATCGCTCCGATCGCGCTATGGTTTGATGACCAGATAGTTCCAGTTACGTGCACTACCATCCACCGCACCACCGCTCACGTTACGAATCTTGATCGTCACTGTATTCGCACCCGTTACGGTTGCACCTTGGAAGACAAGCTCATCTTCCAAATCGCTCGGCGGCGTCAAGAAAACGCGGTCGCCAGTATTTACACCCGTGATCGTAACGGTAAGCGTCGCACTGCTATTGCCACCGATGTTCGGTGGATTGACGGAAATCGTATTGTGGAGAATTTCACTAATACCATCGCCGTTTGTTCCCACCATGAGTGCGGGACCTCCTGAAGCACCCTCAAATCTTGCAGCCGGTGATGGAGAGTTCGCGACGACATGGAGAAATGCTGCTGCCACTGACGTACCGATCGCCAAATTCCCTGCAGCGTCAATACGTCCAATCACTGTGCCGATCTCATTTTGCCACTGCAAAAGATCGGTCCCAATCTGGTTGCTTCCAAATTGGAGAATCATTTGAGTCTTGTTCCCGTTGCCTGGACGCACGTGAAACTCTGTCGTACCACCAGTTGCTTGATTTTGGATTCGGACGATACCCGATTCAGTAATCCGCATACGTTCGGCATTGTTCGTCCACAATTGAATCGGCTGCGGCGTGCTCGTGTTTGTCGTCGCAATCACCAGCGGCTGTGTATTCGTCGTACCGAGGAACGAGCCGGTCGTACCATTCCAGGCGGATGTAATGCTGTTTCCGTTGAGCTGCCAACCGTACGCTGACGGTGCCACCCACGAAAGATTCCCGCTAGCATCAGTTTGGAGAACACCGCCAGCGGTGATCGCTGCAGGGAGAGTGTACACGATGTCGCTTGATTGATCCTGCGCTTGGAAAGCAGTGTAGTTGTTTCCACCAGCACCGGAGCGTTCGTAGAAGCGCAACTGACTTGCTTGGTTTCTCACCGCATACAGCCACAGGTCCACATCCGCAAAGGCAGCAATGTTGCTATTGCCGCTCAAGTCGGTCAGCGAACCTGACGTTTGCCCGCTAAAGCCGAAGCTCCGATTACCAACTCGGAGATTGAAACCACCAGCGATTGCCGAATACGGTCCGGCAGCGACGTTGCCTTGACCACCACTAACGACACTATGTTGGCCGATTGCCTGGTTGTTCTCGCCGCCGAGAATCGCACTTTGTGCACCACTGGCGACATTATTCGTTCCCGCAACAACGGCAGCATTGGTATTCGATGCCGTATTGCCATCTCCCGCACCGATAAAACTTTGAACGCCGCTTGCGGTATTGTTGACACCACCGGCGATCGTTGCGGCTGAACCGCTTGCAACCTGTGTCGTGACGCTACGGCTCATTTGGAAATCGTTAGCGTTCGTTCCGCGCGTACTGCCGCTACCATCGCGTTGGATGCTCCCATTGGTGTTCAACTGGAGAATCTGCGTGCTGTTGGTGCGAAAGACAAGCGGCTGCGTCGTCGTCGTGCCGAGCCACTCCGTCGCGGGATTTGTGATGGCGTTTCCACCGAGCATCCACGCATACGTCGAAATAAGACCGCTGGCTGCACGGCGCTCGAGATTGTTCGAGTTCCATACGACAACTTGCGTTGCCGTCGAACTGCTGGGAATATTCGGCACTGCAACTGTTGCAGCATTGATGGTCACTTGATTTGCAGCCGCACTGCCGAGTGTCGTATTCCCGTTGACACTCAAATTACCGCCAGCAAAAAGATTTCCACTGGTACTCGTATTACCCGTGATCGTCGCACCACCACTGGAGACAGTCAATCCGGCTCCAATCGTGGCACCACCGCTGACATTCAAATTTCCACCGACCGACGTGTTACTCGTGATCGTCGCATTGCCGATCACATGAAGATTTGCACTCGGTGTATTAGTGCCGATGCCGAGCCGCACGTTGGTGTTGTCCCAGAAAAAGTTCGCGTTGTTCTGGCTCAATACACCACCAGTACCCGCAAACACCACCGACCCCGGCGTCAAGCTCGTCACCGTCGCATTCTGTGACGTCACCGTCCCACTGAACCATCCATCCTTCCAACGCAGCGTGCTCGCCCCCAGATCGTATGTCGCACCCGTCGAAGGATGAATGTGCGAACTCACCCGCGCGGTGAACGTGACGTTGTCGCTTGTGGCATCGCCGAGCGTGACGTTTCCGAAAAACTGTGCGGCACCGTTTTTCCAGATAATCAGTGCATCAGACCGCGTTGCGTCGCTTTGCCCGTTACCGACAACAAAGAGCCGATCGGTTGCGACCCATGTCGTAGCATTCGGTGACGTTGCCTGTGTGTTATACGACCCGACGACGACTTCACGATACGACTCTGCACGCAAGCCCGCACCTACCGCCATCGAACCATTGCCGCTGGCGACATTGTCCTCTCCACCGAGGATACCTGCATAGTTTCCAGAAGCAAAATTGAAATCACCCGATCCAACGAACGAATAGTTTCCTGAGGCACCATTGTTGGTACCTGAAACGATTGCTGAGAAATCGCCGCCGACAACGTTTTCGGACCCGGCACCGATGAAGGAGTTGCTGGAGTTTACCTCGTTTGCAGAGCCAGCGACGATCGCAGAAGTCGAACCGTTGACAGTATTGTTCTGCCCACCGGCTATAACGGCGAAATCGTTGCCGATAAAGTGACCGCTACCTCCGCCGATAAACCCGCCTTCGTAACCGTTGTCCACATCATTTGTCGCATCACCACCGATGATGTTCGGCACCTGGTTAGTCGTGCTCGATGTCGGCTCGATGCGAAGCGCACGGGTATTGTTGACGTACACCTCGATGGGAAAATCATTTCGATGACGGAGTTCAGCAGTGCCGGTGCTGGTGATGCCGACATCGAATCCCGTAGTAACCGCGGTGTTTGTGAAACGTTCAGTAACAGCGGCACTGCTGCTGTTGTTCAGGTGCAGCCGTGTTGCAGGTGCATTTGTCCCGATGCCGACGTCGCCTGAGTTCTTCCAAACACCGATGTCAGTACCGCTGGAATTTGTCACGTACATGTCAAAATTTTGATCAATGCGCCAACGGTATTGCCCGCTATTATCCTCGATGCGAAGGGGATTGGTAGTCGATGAACTCGCCGCACGAATACGCACGCCTAACTGCGAAGCAGTGGGGCGTACATCGAGTCGCGCACCCGGACTGTTCGTCCCCAAACCGAGCTGGCTACCGGTGTTGTCCCAGAAAAAGTTCGCGTTGTTCTGACTCAATGCGCCGCCAGTACCCGCAAACACCACCGACCCCGGCGTCAAGCTCGTCACCGTCGCATTCTGTGACGTCACCGTCCCACTGAACCATCCATCCTTCCAACGCAGCGTACTCGACCCCAGATCGTATGTCGCATCCGTCGAAGGATGAATGTGCGAATTCACCCGCGCGGTGAACGTAACGTTGTCGCTTGTAGCATCGCCGAGCTGTGTGTTACCATTGACCGTCAAATTCGTATTGACCAAAGCGTCCCCGGCAACATGCAAAAGCGCTGCCGGTGTTGTTATTCCAATCCCGACATTACCACCGGCGGGGTTAAGTGCAAGGGGACGCACCGCTACGCTTTGCTCCACAGCTTGAATTTGTCCGTAATTTCCCGTGACGTTGAACCCAATGACCGTTTGCTTATTCTGATTAGTTCGACCGGAAACTATGAGTTGTCCGCCGCCGGTTAGGGAGTTGTCCTGTGCGACATGCAGCTCTGTACTCGGTGTGGTTGTCCCGATGCCGACGTTATTACCAAGCGGATTGATAGAAAGAGGCTGACCGTCGTGGCTCTGAATCCACCGATAATTGCCAGTAATGCTTCCAAATCCCAGCCCTACACCTCCACCAGGAGGCGTGCCACTATTAGTTACAGCGATCGCACCGCCATCAACATGGAGCCGTGCTTGAGGACCAGTAATTGCACTTGGGCCGATACCAACATTGCCTGTAGTTCCCTCCATCACCGCGATATAGTAT
>JAOAGY010000014.1 GCA_026415505.1 Chlorobiota bacterium
AGCAGTGATGCGGGTCGGTATGTGGTGGAGGTGAGCAACGAGTGTGGGACGGTGACGTCGAGCGACGTGGATGTGGTGTTGTCGAGTGTCGAGGAGGAGGCGTTGGCGGCGGGTTATCGTTTGACGGTGCAGCCGCAGCCGGTCGGGGATGTGGGGATAGTGAGCATTGGCGGACCGGTGGGGTCGAGTGTGGAGGGAGTGTTGTACGATGGCAGTGGGCGCCGGGTGATGGTTGTCTGGCGAGGTGTCGTGGGCGGCAGTGGCATGCACCAGGTGCAGTTCGGAGCGACCGAGTTGGCATCGGGCGTGTATCGGTGCGTGCTCGAAAGCGGTCGCTATCGCCTCTCGGTCCCCCTTACCATCGTGCGGTAAAGGAGCGAATATGCTTGGTCAAGACGCGGCAGGAGGTGCTAACTTCCTGCCGCGTTTTTTGTAACTTGTGAGCGAGAAAAAAGAGCGCCTGGTGTGTCGCTAAATTCTGCTTACAGAAGCCGGCTCTGCAGCCACTGTGTAGCTCTTGCGTGGAGATTGTGGTTGTTGAAAAATTTTCTTTGGTTTTTGTTGCGGTAGTTTGTATTTTCGGAACGGGTAGATTCAACACTCGCTTGCAGTGTGTTGCCGAAGGTTGACTGTCGAGTGTCAGGCGTGTCTGCCCAATGTCTCATCATCAATGTGTGATGTTGTAGCCATGATTCGATTGCGACAAGTTTCTCTTGCGTCGGTCTTGGATGGTGCAGGACCAGTCAGAGAGATTGACGTTCAAGATGCCTATCAGCTTTCTCCATCATGTTCAACTATTAGTCGGCGTACCATGAATCGCTTTGCTATGCTTGTCCGCTCGGCGGTAGCGGCAGTTGGATTCGGTCTTGTGTCTTTTTGTGTGCTCGTTGCTTTGAGCAGCACGGCGATGGCGACAGAGTACAAGATCACGATCGTGCAACCGCCACAAGACGCTACGGTCTGCGAGGGGCAGACGGTGACACTCACAGTGCAAGCAACGACTGATTATCCGAACGGGCAATTCGGCTATCAGTGGTTGTTCCAGAATCAACCGCTCAGCGATGGTGGAAAGTACAGCGGAACGACGACAAACTCGCTCACGATAACCAACATCAGTGCTGCCGAAGCCGGTGATTATACCGTCATCGTTAGCGTCACGAATGGAACTGGCGTCAATCCACAAACGGCACTGGCGCGAATTACCGTGATTCCAGCACCGACAATTACACAGCAACCTCAGGCTGTTACGGTCTGCAGCGGACAGCAAGCCTCGATGAGCGTGGCGGTCAGTGGTGGACTCAACGTTCGTTATCAGTGGTATGTCAACGGTACTGCTGTTCCTGGTGAAACGCGCAGTTCGATTTCTGCAACAGCAAATCAAGCGATGGATGGTGCTCGAGTCTATTGCCGCATTAGCAGCGACTGTGGCGATGTGAGCAGCGATACTGCTACAGTAACCGTTCTTGTAGCGCCGACCATCACCCAACAGCCGACAGCATCCGATACGGCAGCGATCGGTCGTTCGTATCAGCTCACTGTCCAAGCAAGCGGCAGCCCGACGCTGCAATATCAATGGTACAAAAACGACCAACCGATCCCAGGAGCGACGAGCAATACCTACACGATTACCAATGTCAGCGCTAATGATGCCGGCACATATAAAGTCCGTATCACGAACAGTTGCGGCACCGTCGAGTCGAACGCATCGGTGATAGCCGTTGCATCGGTCGAAGACGACGCGATTGCTGCGGGCTATCGGCTCCGCATCGATCCGCAACCTGCCAGCGACAACGTCACGCTTGTGGTGACGACACCGCACGCTGCATCGGTGACCGTCGAACTTGTGGATATGAGCGGTCGCTCGCTCGGCACGCTGTGGAGCGGTATCAGCAGCGGCAGCGAACAAAAGCTCGATGCCAGCATCGGCGATGTTGCAGCAGGCGTTTATCGCTGCGTGTTGCGGAGCGGTAGCTATCGCCTCTCGACACCGCTGGTGATCGTTCGATAACAGCGACGCTTCTTTTGTGCGAAAGCGGGAGCGACAAAAACGCTCCCGCTTCCTTTTTTAGGGTGGGGGAGTGATCGAACCGAGCACCGCAGAGCGATGCGCACCGGTGACCGATACGACACTCGACGCAAGACCGCCGAGCGTGCGGTACGCAAGGTATGCCATCAGTACGGCTTCCTTTGCGCTTTCGGGAATCCCGCAGTAGTCCGACAGCCGAACGATTCGTGCTCCGGGGAGTTCTCTTTCGAGCATCGAAAGCAGCGTAGCATTGTTGGCACCGCCGCCCGAAACGACGATCGTTGTGCGATCGGTTGCATAGCGGCGAATGTTTTCGGCGATGCTCCACGCGGTAAACCATGTGAGTGTCGCGACGATGTCTTCGGCAGGAACCATGGCTCGATCGAGCGGTGCGAGCAACTCTTCGAGCGTATGGCGTGAGAAAAGCTCTCGTCCTGTGGATTTCGGCGGTGGCGCAGCGATGAATTCGATCGTGCGCAGTCGCTCGGCAAGCGGTGTGATGAGCGTGCCTGCTGCAGCAGTTCTCCCGCCATCGTCGTAGCGCTTTCCCCAATAGCGGTGCATCGCAGCATCTATCCACACATTGCCGGGACCGGTATCGAACGCACAAATGCTCTCGACCGTCGCCTTCGGGGGAATCACCGTCACGTTCGCGATTCCGCCGATATTGAGCGCAACGATACAATGCGTCGGGTCGCGGAGCAATTCCCAATCGAGAATCGGCACGAGCGGTGCACCGTGCCCGCCGAGCGCAACGTCTGCAGTGCGGAAATCGCTGACGACCGGCACACCGAATGTCGCAGCAACGATTGCTGGGGTAGCGAGCTGGAAGGTCGTTCGGCATTCGATGCCGAAACTCTCGTGCGACTCCGGCTGATGCCAAAGCGTTTGTCCGTGTATGCCGATCGCCTCTGCTTTCGCTCCGCTGCAGGCGATGGCGTCGGCGAGCGCGCGATTGTAGTAGTGCATCAGGACGCAACCGAGATCGGCGAGTTCTGCGACGCGGAGTGGCTCTTCGGTCGCGCGAAGGAGTGCCTGGCGAAACTGTCGCGGAAATTCGATGCATGCGGTGCCGAGCAGGTCGATTGCGATGCGGTCGCGATGCTTTGCCAAACGCACGACCGCTGCATCCACGCCGTCGAGCGAGGTGCCGCTCATCGCACCAGCGACGATGCGCGGTCGAGAAAGCCACTGTCGCGGAGATACCATAGCGCTGTGTATGTTTGCCGCGAGCGAAATTAGCCCGCACGCGACATGAACGAATTGCTCGGATTGCTGGCAGCCGGCGATACACGATTGTTCGAAGCCATAAACGCCGGCATGAATGCGGCGTTCTTGGATGCTGCAATGCCGCTGGTTACATCGTTCCGCACGTGGATCCCGCTCTTTGCGATCGGTATCGTGTGGCTCGTCGTCAGAGGCGGACGCAGCGGGCGGTGGTGCGCCGTGGCGATGATCGTTTCCGTTGCGATCGCCGATCCGGTGACCAATCGCATCGTCAAACCGCTCGTCGAACGCCAGCGACCGTGCCGGCAGATTCCTCATGTCGTGTTGCGCATTCCGTGTCCAGAGGGTCCATCGTTTCCTTCGTCGCATGCTGTCAACATGGCTGCTGTCGCGCTCGTGTTGACCCGATACTATCGGCAGTGGTGGCTGGTGTGGTGGAGTGCGGCTGCCGTCGTCGGTTTTTCGCGTGTGTATGTCGGTGTGCACTATCCCGGCGATGTTATCGCAGGCTGGCTTTTCGGCGCAGCGATCGCCAGTGCGACGCTGTGGGGCATAAACAACAGCGCCGCTTTCGTGCGAAAGCGGCGCTGCGGTGGTGGTGATGTCGCTCCTACATCGCGGTAGGAGCCGGGGAGTGCCCCCGTAAAAGAAGCGCAACTTCCCTGCCGCATGGCAGTCGGTGATGGAAGCTGCGCCTGTGTGAGGGTACCATGAAACGCGCACGCCATAAGACGCAGAAACCGGCAAAACATTTGACGGTCGCCGAAATTTTTTTTGCGGCAATAAATCGGCGCTTCGTTCGCCTTTGCTTGCAGATTCACCGCCACCACGTGTTCCGATGACCGATCTTTCCGCACTGAAACAGAAATTCCGCATGCGCGACCGTGTCGTTCACGCAATGGCTGCCGAAGGAACCGTTCGTGCTGCCGTTGTCGTCTCGACGACGTGTGCGCAACATGCACAGCAACGACACAGGCTGGAGCCGGTCGGTGCAGTATTGCTTGCACGCGCGCTTTCGGCGGCTTCGATGATGGCATCGTTTCTCAAGGGCGAAGAACGCATCATCGTCGAAGCAAAAGGCGACGGGTTCATTCGAACTGTGTACGCCGAAGCGCTCCAAATCGGCGAAGTGCGCGGCTTTGTCGAATACGCATCGGCTGCCGATGGATGCTCGTCGGCACTCGGAACCGGGATTTTGCAGGTGCGAAAAATTCTCTACAACAAAGCCGAGCCGATCGTCGGCATCGTGGAGCTTCGAGCAGGCAATATCACGACCGATTTAGCGCACTATTTCTGGCAATCCGAGCAAATCCCGACCGGTGTGCGTTTGGATGTCACGCTCGACGATCACCAACGCATCGAGTGTGCTGCCGGTATTCTCGTGCAAGCATTGCCGGGCGCTCGCCGCGAGCAGCTCCGCTACATCTACGACTTTCTGCAAAACATCGGCACGCTCTGCGAACTCGTCAAGGCAGGCTACACTGCCGAAGAAATCGCGCGACAAACGCTCCCCGGCGACGCCGAAATCTTCAGTTCGACCCCCATGGACTTTTTCTGCCGCTGCTCGAAAGAACGCTTCAAGGAAATGCTGCTCAGCATCGGGGAGCAAGAGCTGCTCGAGATGCGCGCGTGCGGGCAAAACGAGTTGGTGTGTCAGTACTGCGGCGAGCGGTATTACCTCGACGACAGCGATTTCGAGGAATTGCTGAGCCAGCTCCGCGCCCCGAAAAATTAGAACGAAAAGCTGCTCCGGAATTTGCCGAAAAAGCCGGTGTCTTTGTTCTCTTTCCGTCGCTTTTTCGGTGCGATGTTTTCGCTTTCTGCCAATTGGCGGAGCAGGTCGCGTTCGTGTCCGTTGACTTTCGTCGGCACGTACACGTTGACGACGACGAGCTGATCGCCACGCTCGGTGCTGTTGTACACCGGCAAGCCTTTTCCTCGCATGCGGAGAACAGTGCCGGGCTGCGTGCCTGGTTTGATTGTCAGCAGCGCTGTTCCGTCGAGCGTCGGTACCTCGACTTCGCCGCCGAGCACTGCATCGGGGAAGGAGATGACCAAGTTGTACACGACGTCGTTGCCGTCGCGGCGGAAATAGGGATGCTCTTTTTCCTCGATCTCGACGATCAAATCGCCGGGCGGTCCGCCGCGGCGTCCTGCATGACCTTTGCCACGAAGTCGGAATTCCATGCCTTCGTAGATACCGGCAGGAATCGCCACGCGCACAGTGTCTTCGCCCATCGTGCGACCTTCGCCGTTACATGTCGGACACGGATCGCGCAGGATCGTGCCTGTCCCACTGCATGTCGGGCACGTCGTAATGTTGACGAACTGCCCGAACATCGAGCGGCTCACCTGGCTGATTTGCCCAGAGCCATTGCACGTCGGGCAGGTTGCATAGCCACCGGTGCCGCTACGCGAGCCAGTTCCGCTGCACGTGCTGCAGGGGAGATAGCGCTTGACCTTGAGGGTTTTTTCCGTGCCATTGGCGATTTCTTCCAACGACAGGGGCAATCGAATGTGCAGATCGGCTCCGCGCTCGCCTTGCGGTCGCGGGGAACGCTGCGCACTGCGACGACGCCCACCGCCGAACAACTCTTCGAACAACGAGCCACCGAAAATGTCGCCGAACGCACTGAAAATGTCGTCCATCGAGGTGTACTGATGGAAGTCCTGACCGGCACGCATTCCGGCATGACCGAACTGGTCGTAGCGGCGACGCTTTTCTTCGTCGCTGAGCACTTCGTATGCTTCGGTGATCTCCTTGAACTTTTCTTCGGCTTCCTTGTTGCCCGGATTGCGGTCCGGGTGATACTGCATCGCCAGCTTTCGATAGGCGCTTTTGATTTCGTCGAGCGTCGCCGATCGGCTGACACCGAGAACGTCGTAGTAGTCGCGTTTTGCCATCGCTTACGAGTCGGATTGTTGCGAATCGTTCGTCGCGGTACCGTCGCCTGCTCGAGCGCCAGCGGACGTCACCACTCGCGCATGCCGCAGCACGCGATCCTTGAACAGGTAGCCGCGCTGAACCTGCTGCACGATCGTGCCTTCGGGTAATTCCGGGTGCGGCACGTGCACGAGCGCTTCGTGCAGCTCGACGTTGAACGGCTCACCACTCCGCGCTTCGAGCGGACGGACGCCGTGTTCTTCGTAGAGCTTGTGTGCTTTCGCAGCGATCATTTCCAGACCGCCGAGCATTGCGTCGTAGTCGCGCGACTGCTTGCCGGCTTCGACGGCAGCATGGAGATCGTCGAGCAATTCGACCAAGCGCGAAAAGAGGCGCTCGGTGGCAAAGAGAACCAGTTGCTCTTTTTCGCGTTCGGTCCGCTTGCGGAGATTGTCCATTTCGGCGAGTGTGCGAACGTACTTGTCGCGCAGTTCGTCGCGCTCGCGTTCGACGGCGCGGAGCTGCTCTTCCAATGCGGCGACGCGCTCTCGGAGCACTCCGATCTCGTCGGCGCTTTCGGTCGTCGCAGCCGCAGGCGAACCGCTCTGCTGGCTCGTTTCAGCCTCTTCGCTTTGTTCGATGTGTGCGCGCTGTTCTTGCTTGATGTACGCGTTGACCACGTCTTGCATTCGTTTGTGAAAGGGTTTTTGTTCGTCCATTGTCGCTCGATTCGATGGTGGAACCCGTCGGGGTCAACGGAATTGCAAAGACGAAGACGGTGCCCTCGGTAGTGCCGGCTTACTCGCCCCGTTGGGTGGTTCGTGGATCGAGCGCATCGCGCAAACCGTCCCCGAAGAGGTTGATCGCATAGACCGCCAGTGCGATCGCGATCGAGGGATAGAGCACCAATCCCAATCCTTCGCCGACGTAGAGATAACCGCGTCCGTCCTGAATCATGCGTCCCCACGATGGCGTCGGCGGTTGGATGCCGAGCCCCAAAAAGCTCAGGCTCGCTTCCAAGATGATTGCCGTGGCAAAACCGGCGGTACCGACGACGACGATCGGTCCGAGCGTGTTCGGCAACAGATGCCGAAGCATGATGCGCCACGAACCGAAACCGAGCGCCCGCGCCGCTTGCACGAACTCGACGTTCCGCAGCGCAAGAAATTGACCGCGAACGATGCGTGCGATGTCCACCCAGCTCGACAGTCCGATCGCAACGAACGTCTGCCACAAACCTTGTCCGAGAATGACGCTGAGAGCGATGACCAGCAACACCGTCGGGAACGACCAGACGACGTTGGTCAGCCACATCAACGCATCGTCCACCCATCCGCGGAAATAACCCGCGAGCGCACCGACGACGATCCCGATGACGATCGCCAGTGATTCGGCGATCAGCCCCACCAGCAGCGCAACGCGTGCGCCATAGACGAGCCGACTGAAAACGTCGCGCCCGAAATGATCGGTGCCGAGAATGTAGAGCGGCTGGGCGTGCCACGACTTGGGACTGTCGCCCCAGAGCTGCGAGCGATGCACGCGAAACGTGCGACCGAGCAGGTCGGTGTATTCGACAGAATCGCCGACGATGCGGTACGATTCGATGGCGAGGATCGTCGGTCGGTCCGGATGAACGGGATTTTTCCGCAGCAGAACGTTTCCTCGAAACATCGCCGGCTTGATGGCGTACTCGAGCACTTGGACGGTCGGGTCCATCGGTGCGACGAGCGGTGCAGCGACAGCGAGCGCAACGAGGACAACGAGGATCACCAGTCCGACGAGTGCGCCACGATTTCGCCGGAGACGCTTCCATGCCAATGCCCAAAGCGAGGTGTGCTGTCGTTGCATCGAACGTGTGCCCACAGGGTGAACGCCTATGCCGAGCGTAGGCTGGGCGTGTAATTTGCGTGCGTCCTCTTCGTTGTTGTATCGGAGTGGCACTACCGCACACGCCGCATGCTCGAACTCGGTCAGGCAAAAATGCGAAGGTTGAACCCAGAAACGCTCGGTGGGCGTTTGCTGCTCGGCAATTTTTTGCCGGAAGAACTCCAAGCACTGATGGTCGAGTGGGGGCAGCCGCGCTATCGCGCCGAACAAATTCTACACGGCTACTACGCCGAGCGACGGCTCGATCCGATGGAAATGACCACGTTGCCACTTGTGCTGCGGCAGCAATGCGCCGAGCGGTTCGTGACGATGCCGCTAAAGCTCGTGACGCACACGCGTTCGAGCGACGGCACGGTGAAAATGCTCTTCGAGCTGCTCGACGGAAACCGTGTCGAGTCGGTGCTCATCCCGCGGGAGATGCGCGACGGACGCAGTCGGCGAACGCTGTGCATTTCGACGCAGGCAGGATGCCCGCTCGGTTGCGCGTTCTGCGCGACGGCATCGCTCAAACTTCGGCGCAATCTCGAAACGGCAGAAATCGTCGGGCAAATTCTCGCAGCCGAACGTGTGCTCGGCGAGCGCATTACGAACGTCGTGTTCATGGGTATGGGCGAGCCGCTGCTCAACTACGACGCCGTCGTGCGTGCTGTTCGGCTGATGACGTGGGGACAGCAGCCGCTCGTCGCGCCGCGCCACATCACGCTTTCGACAGCCGGCATCGTGCCGGCGATCGAGCGATTGGCACAAGAAAGCATCGCGATCAAGCTTGCGCTCTCGCTCCACGCGACGACCGACAATCTGCGCCGGCGCTTGATGCCGATTGCGCGGCGCTGGGACTTGGAAACATTGCTTGCCGCGATGGAACGCTACTATCGCGCTACCGGGCGCGCCGTGACCTACGAGTACATCCTCTTCGACGGTCTCAACGACACCGATGCCGACATTCGGCGCTTGGTCAAGATCGCGCGCCGTGTGCCCTCGAAAGTGAACGTCATACCGTTTCACCCGATAGATTTCACCAACCCGACCGGTCTGGCTGCCGAGCTGCGTCCGACGCCGCGCGAGCGTATCGCCGAGTTTGTTGCTGCACTGCGTCGCCAGGGAATTCCCACGATGGTGCGGAGTTCGAGCGGTGTGGACATCGCGGCAGCATGCGGACAGCTCGCGCTGACTGCCGCTCCCTAAAACGTCACGCTGAAACCAATCGTCGGTAGGATCGGCAGCATCGTCGAACGGCGCTCGACGAGCTGAAGCGTCTCACGATCGACGCGGTAGAACACACCGACGACGTTCTGCCGGTTGTACACGTTGATGATGTCGAGATACCAGCTCCACTTCCACCCGAACCAATCGGTGTACGTTGTCACGCGTACATCGAGCCGATGGTAGTCCGGCAGACGTCCGCGATTGATGTTCGCCAGCCCGCCGCGATCGACGTCGAAAACGACGCCCCGCCAGTCCGTGTCGAGTTTGGCGACCGTTTGTCCTGTGACTGTATCGCGTACCTGCACGATGCGCGGACGGATGCCCACCGGATACGTCCACGGAAAACCGGAGCCATAGGTGAACGTGAAGCTGACGTCGAGCTTCTCCGAGATGCGGTAGCCGCCGACGATGCTCAGCGTGTGGCGCCGGTCGAAATTGAACGGTATCACCAAGCCGTCGCGGTAGCGATTGGCGAACGCAAATGAATAGGCGATCCAGCCGTAGAATCCGCGATTGCCCGGATCGGGAAACTTCTGCAAGAACAGCTCGATGCCGAACGACTCGCCAGTGGCGCTGTTGACTGGGATCGTCGTCAGCGCGTCGCCGATCGTCGCCACTGGTTCGGTCCAGCCATTGCGCGTGCGATAGACCGAGTCGGGCAAGCCGGGAATTTTTTCGACCTTCCAGACCGTTCCTTGCACGACTTTCGGCAGAATCAAATCGCTGAAGCCTTTGTAGTAGCCTTCGATGCGGGCGAGCCACCGCCGGTCGAACTGATGCTCGATGCCGACGATGTTGTGGATCGCACGTTCGGCTCTGAGCGAGCGGACGTTGTCGCCGGTCAAATCGAGAAATACCTGCTGATCGAACAGCTTTTCGTAGCCGGGCGATTGATAGTACACGCCCCACGAAGCGCGGAGCGTCGTTTGCGGCGTGAGGGCATACGATGCAGAAAGGCGCGGTGCCAGGTACGTTTTGCCGATGAGCGCGAAATAATCCAGCCGTGCACCGATCGTGAGCGTGAGCCGATCGAGTGCGCGCCAGCGATCCTGCGCATACAGACCGCTGCGGATGTAGTCGATCCCGTCTTGGAGCGACTCCGGCAGCGGCGGCGCCGTTGGATTTGCAGCACGAATGGCTTTCAATCGTGGGTCGAAATCCAAGTACGCCACGATGCCCGTGTAGAGCCAATCCTGCTGCAAACCGAATTCGAGCGCGTGGAGCGAGTCGAGCTGCCAAATGTTGTCCACCTTGAGCGAGGTTTTTTGGAAGCGAAAGCCTGTTTCCCCACGCACACTGAAGAGCGTCGGCACATCCACACCAGCTCGGCGCAACGAGTCCTGCAAGCGCTCGAAGTCGGATTTGCTCAGTGTTCCACCGTTCGGATTCGAGTTCAACAGCGCCGAACCGCCGACCCCGCCGAAGCTGTTGGCACCGTAGTTGGCGTAGTACGACAGCCCGACGTTCGCCACAAAGCGCCGCGAGGGCGTCCACTGCCATGCGATGCCGTATGCGTCGTTGTAGCTGCGGTCAACCAGGCTGATGGAATCGGCACTTTGGCGATTGACCCCCGATGTGAATTCGGTGTTGTCGCGACTGGTCAGAACGTTCGCCGTCAGCTTGTGTCCCTGGGCAGGGAAGAGCGTCACCTTCAACTGCAGGTCGCGGAAATTCGGGAATGCGACGTCGCCATCGACAGCACCAGTGGCGCGCACGATCGGACCGACGATGAGGTCGTAGTACGTTCGCCGCGTCGAAAGAAGCCACGCGCCGTTCCAGAAAGGGAGAGCTCCTTCGGTGATGATGTTCGCGTTGGTGATGCTGACGTTGAGTTTGCCGGCGAAATAACCATTGCCGGTGTATCCGTCGCGATTGCGCACATCGAGCACTGCCGAGAGACGATCGGTGTACTGTGCCGGAAAGCCGCCCGTCAGCAAAGTGATACTGCTAATCGTTTCCGGGTTGAACAGCGAAATGAAACCGTAGAGCCGGTAGGGATTGAACAGCTCGATGTTGTCGAGCAAAATGAGGTTCTGATCCGGTCCCGATCCGCGCACGACGAGCTGCGAAGAAAAATCGCTCGGTGCAGTCACTCCGGGCAGATTCTGCAGCGTGCGGAAAACGTCCTCGATGCCGCCGGCTTTGTACTTGGCTTCGCGCGGATCGACCGTGATGACACTTGTGCGGGTGTCGGTTTGCTCTTGCATGCGCCGCGATGCAGTGACTTCGACTGCATCGGCTTCGATGCTCGATTGGCGCAGCACAATGCGCAGTCGTTCGGTTTTGCCCGCAGCAACTGTGACTGTCGTCGTGTAGGGGGCGTAGCCGATTGCCGAAATTTCGACGCGATAAGTCCCTGCCGGAATGTTGGCGATTGCGAACGTTCCATCGCTGCGCGAGACCGTGCCGCGCTTGATTTGCGGGAGCTTGATCGTCGCGCCGACGATCGGTGAGCGTTCGGTGTCGTAAATGGCACCTTCGAGGCGTGCAAATTGTGCATGTGCTGTTGCCGCCAGCAGAAGGGTGGTGATCGCCAGAAGTGAAGCAAGCCGCATCGTGTTCATCGGGAGAGTCGAGCGCTAAAACGCCACGTGCAGGGAAATAGTTTCACCGCCGGTTCAAGCACTGCGACGCATGCGCCGATAATGACGAATGGCGATGGAAGCGCGTGTGACCGACAGAGGATGTCCCCAGCTTCACCATCGGCAGAGGATTGCGATGAATCATGTGCGTTCGATCGTGATCGCACTTGCGATCGTAGCGGCGGTCGGCTGCAACGATCCTGTTGTCGTGCCCGATCCATTCCCGACTGCCTACGACGGTGCGCGGTTCGATACCGATTTACTCGCCACGACGTGGTACGACTGTGCCACAGCGTGCATCGAGCAACAACCGAGCTTCGCCGATCCGATCGCAGCGCGCGTCTATGCGTACATGGGGATTGCGCTCTATCAATCGCTCGTGTGGGGAATGCCGGGCTATCCATCGCTCGAAGGGCGCGTGGCTGGTCTGTCGGAATTGCCGCGTCCCGACACCTCCGGCAAACGATTCCACTGGGCGCTCGTTGCCAACAGTGCGATCGCCGAGCTTCTGCGGGGAATGTTGCCACCGTCGAGCACTGCACAGCGCCGCATCGACTCGCTCGAAGCAGCAAACATTGCCGAGCGATGGCTCGCCGAACGCGATACGGCGATGCTCGAACGGTCGGTCGCATACGGGAAAGCATTGGCACGTCGCATCCTCGAAATTGCCCGCACCGATGGCGGGAACGGCGCGTGGGCAAATCTTTTCCCGCCGGACTACGAGCTGCCGCCGATACCGGGGGTGTGGAAACCGACCTCGCCCGATCTCGGATCGGTGCCGCTTTTGCCGCAGTGGACATCGGTGCGTATGCTCGCCTGCAGCGATTCGAGTGTGCCGCCGCCACCGGCGTATTCGACCGATCCATCGAGCGCGTTCTATGCTGCTGCCGATGCGGTGCACCGGCAAATGGCGCAAGCGACCGAGCTCCAGCTCGACGGTGCCCGCTACTGGTCCGATCCGTTCGGACGCGCACCCACCTTCCCCGGTCATCTGATGCGCATCGCCACGCAACTGATACGCACCGGACCCTATCGCATGGGATTCGGAGCGGTGCTCTATCTTCGGCTCGGACTTGCCATGCACGACGGCTACGTGCTGGCGTGGAAAGCCAAGTACCGCTATCCCATCATGCGTCCGCAGACGTTCATCGTAGCGTATCTCGACTCGCGCTACCGTCCGCCGCTCGAATCGCCACCGACGCCGGAGTACGTCTCCGATCATGCGCTCGTTGCGACTGCGGCGATACGGATACTTCAAGACGCATTCGCTCAGCCGTATCCGCAAATCGAACGCATCACCGATCGCACGCACGTCGAACGCGGTTTGCTGCCGCGCGATTATCGCACGCTCGATGAATTGCTCGCCGACATTCTCGCTGCCGAGCGATGGAGCGGAACGCACTACGACTTCAGCATTGCAGCCGCTTCGGCGCTCGGCGAGCGGGTCGCTGGGGAGATACTCGATCGTATTGCGCTCGACTGAGTGACGATGGCTATATTTGCCGCGTGCCTGTGCGGGCACGTTCGAGCCGTATGTTCCACCGCTGCGGGGGCGAACAATGAAATTCACCGTCGAACACGACGACAACATCGTCATCTTCACACTCAAAGAGCCGCGCTTGGATTCGAGCACCGCGCCCGACATCAAAGCGGAGCTGCTGATACTCTGCCAGCCGACGATTGCTGCATTGATCGTTGACCTGTCGCGCATCGAGTATGCCGACAGCAGCGGCTTGAGCGCGCTTCTGCTGGCGTACCGCCAATTGCGCGACCACAAAATCCCGGTCATCCTGGTCGGTGTCCGCGAAACAGTGCGCAATCTTTTCCGCATCTCGCAAATGGAGTGGCTCTTCGAGTTCTATCCGACGACCGAAGCAGCATTGCAACAGCTCCAGGCAGAGGGTGACTGAAGCATCGGCAAGCGGAGAGCCCGACGCTCCGGGCGTAATTTTGAATCGTTCCGCTCGCATATCGAGCGGTGCAAGGCACACCACTTTCGATTCGACGATGATCATCACTTTTCCGGACGGATCGCAGCGAGAATTTCCGCCGGGCACGACCGGCATGGAAATCGCCCGTTCGATCGGCGAAGGCTTGGCGCGCGCTGCGCTCGGCATCGTCGTCAACGGTACGGTGTACGACCTGTCGCGACCGATCACCGAGGACGCGACGGTCCGCATCCTCACCTGGAACGACGACGAAGGCAAGCGCATCTTCTGGCACTCGACAGCGCACCTGATGGCGGAAGCACTCGAAGCGCTCTATCCCGGCATCAAATTCGGTATCGGTCCGCCGATCGAAAACGGGTTCTACTACGACGTGGACTTGCCCGAAGGCGCCACGATTTCGAGCGACGACTTCCCGCGCATCGAAGAGAAAATGCGCGAGCTGGTCAAAGCCGACAATCCCTACGAGCGCATCGAAATCGCCTGGGAAGACGCCGTCGAGTACTACCGCCGCAAAGGCGACGAATACAAACTCGAACTACTCGAAGAGCTGCGCGGCGAACCGATCACGTTCTACCGCCAAGGCAATTTCACCGATCTCTGTCGCGGTACGCACGTCCCAACGACCGGCTACCTGAAGTATCCGAAGTTGCTTTCGGTCGCCGGTGCATATTGGCGCGGCGACCATCGGCGCAAACAACTGACGCGCATCTACGGCATTTCCTTCCCCAAAAAGGAAATGCTCGACGAATTTTTGCGTCAGCGCCAGGAAGCCGAACGCCGCGACCACCGCCGTTTGGGTCGCGAGCTGAACATTTTCCTCATCACACCGGCTGTCGGGAGCGGCTTGCCGATTTGGCTCCCCAACGGTACGATTATTCGCCGTCGCTTGGAAGCATTCTTGCGGTCGGAACAGAAAAAGCGCGGCTACCAAGAAGTCATCACGCCGCATTTGGGCAATCTCGAACTGTACAAAACCAGCGGGCACTATCCGTACTACGCCGACTCGCAGTTCCCGCCGATGACGGTCGAAGACGAAGAGTACTTGCTCAAACCGATGAACTGCCCGCACCACCACCAGATTTACGCCAGCCAACCGCGCTCGTACCGTGACTTGCCGTTGCGACTGGCGGAATTCGGCACGGTCTATCGCTACGAGCAATCCGGCGAACTGACCGGCTTGGTGCGTGTGCGCGGTTTTACGCAGGACGACGCGCACATCTACTGCACACCGGAACAGCTCAAAGACGAGGTCAAAAGCGTCATCGAGCTGACACAGCTCGTCTTCCGCACGTTCGGCATGGAGGTTTCGACGCGGCTGTCGTTCCGCGACGACAATGCCGACAAGTACGGCGGCGATATTGCACTGTGGGAACGTGCGCAGCGCGAAATCCAGGAAGTCGCCGACGAAATGGGACTCGATTACACCATCGGCATCGGCGAGGCAGCGTTCTACGGACCGAAAATCGACTTCATCGTTCGCGATGCGATCGGTCGTCGTTGGCAGCTCGGCACGGTGCAAGTGGACTACGTCATGCCCGAACGCTTTCAGCTCGAATACACCGGCTCGGACAATGCCAAGCATCGCCCGGTGATCATTCATCGTGCACCATTCGGCTCGATGGAACGCTTCATTGGCATTTTGATCGAGCACTTCGCCGGCAATTTCCCGTTCTGGCTGGCGCCCGTACAGGTGAGCGTTCTGCCGATCACCGATGCGCAACTGGCGTATGCACGCCGCATCGGTGCGCTGTTGGACGAAAAAGGATACCGTGTGTTCGTCGACGAGCGCTCCGAAAAAGTTCAGCGCAAGATCGCCGAAAGCGAGCAACAGAAAATCCCGTTCGCGCTCATCGTCGGGCGCAAGGAGGAGGAAAGCGGCACCGTCGCATTGCGCGAGCACGGCAAAGGCGACCGCGGCACGATGAGTCTCGACGCGGTGCTGGAGATGTTCGCAACGCTCGATGTGCCCGGTGCATGAAAGCAGCGGCGATCGTGCTCGTTTGCTGCGCTGTCGTGCATGCAGCGGCAGTCGAAATCCCCGACGAGTGGATCGGAACTCTCGTTGTCGTACGACTGACGACCGGTGACCAAGTCCGCGGTGAACTTCTCGGACGAACCCAGCGCGACAGCATCGAAGCGATACGAGTGCGAACAGCTATCGGCACGGCGACGATAGACCTCGATCAGATTGCCGAAATCCGACCGCTCAGCCGCAGTTACCGCCACAGTTGGCAATCGCTCTTGATGCCGACTGCCGAGCCGATAGGCGACGATCACAGCCTGATGAGTTTGGAGCTCATGACACTCGGCGTCGCCGCCGGTGTGGGAGACGTCGTCAGCATCATGGCACTGCGGAGCATCGTGCCGGCGATTCCATCGAGCCATCAACTGAGCGTGCTCGACGTCAAAGCGACCGTGCTTCAAGCCGACTATCAGCAACTCGACGGGCACTTGTCTGTTGCTGTCGGTGGCAATCTTGCGTGGGTCAATGCGCCGAACCGTCTGCAGCATGTGTGGCTTGCCGGGACGTTCACGCGCGTTCGATCGCGACTGACGGTGATGACGTTCTACAACCTCTCCAGCCGCGATACCTACGACATCTACGCCGGAACGTTCGGCTCGGTGACGATGCGCTATGCGCCGAATGCCGTCGGCTTCGGTCTGGGGTTGGACGTTCAGGTCCCCTCGCGCGACGATCTCCACGTTCTCGCCGAGCTGTGGAATAGCGATCTGGCACGCCCGTATCAGACGATGCTGGCGATCGGACTGCGTCTTGCGAACAGTGCCGTCGCACTCGATGCCGGGGTAGCGATTGCTTCGCAGGTCGTTCTCCCGATTGCGGCGGTGCGATGGACGCCGTGGTGAGCGGTCAAATCGAATCGAGCCAACGACGGAGTTCTTCTTCGTCGCGAGTCGAGGGCATTTGCTGGTATCGCGCGATGGGGGGCTGCGCCGGGAGAGTTCGCTGCTCGGTATCGGCGGGAGGTGCTGACGTTCGATCGCTCGTTCGATGGTGTTGCTCGTCGGTGCTCGGCAAGGAGCCGAGAAGGGGATAGAGCTTTTCGTAAATCGTCGAGCGGGTAAACGGTTTGCGAATGAATCCTGCGGCACCGCATTTCATGGCGTCCATGAGCAGCTCGACTTCGGTCGCCACGCTCAAGATGAGCACCGGAATATCCGCCGTCGCGGGCAACCGTTTGAGCAGACGCAGCACCTGCATCCCTGTCAAATCGGGCATGATCAGGTCGAGGATCACCGCATCGGGAAGATGCTCCACAGCGAGTGCGATGCCTTCGTAACCGTCGCGGGCGATGATCGGCTCCCAGCCATAGCTGGCGACGATCTTGGCGACGATACGTTGCATCCACGTGTTGTCGTCGACGATCAAGACATGGGGAGCATCTTTCATGGCTTCCGTGGTGCGTTACAACGGTGTCGTTTCTTTGCTCGGTTGTTTCGGTGCATTCTGCTGCAGACAACCGATCGCTTGCTTGAGCGTGTCCGGTGTAGCGCCGGCGGCTTGACGGTTGAGCTCGATGATGCGGTCATAGACCTCTTTGCGGTGAACGGGAACGTCTTTCGGTGCCTCGATCCCGACGCGGACGATGCCGCGATCGTAGCTCAAGATGGTGATTTTGATCGAATTGCCGATCGTGATGACTTCGCCGATTTTGCGTGAGAGTACGAGCATAGGTTACGTCGTCGTTTGTTGTTGAACACCGATGGGGTGAGCCGTCGAGTACTTGTCCGATGGAATGATGATTTGCATGCCGCGCTGCTGGCGGACATCGAGAATCACGGGCGCTTTCAGGTTCGCAGTCGCACCGCCGGCGCCGAGCGTCAGAATGGCAAGCGGTGTGTAACGCTGAAAGTCGCAGTATTCCTTGCCTGGCGAGTAGTCGGCGACGAGGAAAAACGGGCTGATGACCGGAAAACTCAGTTCCGGATGTTCGACCGAAAGCAGCCATCGCACAGGTTCGGTTCGCTCGTCGCGAACGATGATGAACTGGCGAAGGTCCTCGAATCCGAGCAGCCCGTCGGGGAACGTGAAAATGTGCCGTTCCTCGATCAAGATTTCGCCGAACTGCTCTGTGGCGAGCTTGCGGATGCTCTGCGATGTCGTTGCCGTCATCGGCGCAGAAGGCAGTGTTGCGGTATCCATCGGAAACACCATCCGTGGTTGTGGAGATTCGTTGTCAGTGATCGAAAGCGATCAGAATTTCGACACGACGATTTTTCGGCGATGCAGAATCGGCAGCGATCGGCTTGCTCGCGCCGAATCCACGCACGACGAGTCGGCGTTCGGGAACGCCGTTGCGAGCCAGTGCAGAGGCGACAACGGCAGCACGTTCGGCGGAGAGCGCAAGGTTCGTCAGCCCATTGCGCGGCGGAACTGCGTCGGTGTGACCGTCCACGGTGATCGCGGCACTGCCGCTGCGAAGCACCGATGCAAGGTCTGCCAGCGCACGTTCGGCATCGTCGCTGAGCCGGCTCGATCCGCGCTCGAAGAGCACTTCGTCTGCCAGGATGCAGCGGAATGTCGTGCTGTCGTGCTCGACGTCGGTCGGCGACAGCCGAGCAAGTGCTGCTTCGATCGGCATACTGCCGCGCGAATTCGTGTCGCTGCTGTGCGCCGTGCCGAAGAGCGCCGCTGCTGCGCGTGCAAGCTCGCGGTACCGATCCGCATCGGCTCGAAACGTTGTCGAAAGAACCACGAACACACCCACCAGAAGCGTCACCATGTCGGCATAACTGACCAGGTATCGATTCGTGTCGTCGTGCTCGGGCATGGCAACGATCGTGTGACGTGTTCGCTCGGTGTTATCGGCAGCTTGTCGGAAAACTCAAGGGCTCGATGACGAGTAGTTTTGCACATCGCACGATGACTTTGGCACCGATGGCACACTTTACCGCCGAAGAGCTGATTGCCGCGATCTGTCCGGAAGCCACCGAGAACGTTTCGTCGCTTGCTGTCGGCGGTGTTTCGACCGATACGCGCACGCTCCAGCCTGGCGAACTTTTCGTTGCGCTCAGCGGCGAGCGCTTCGATGGACACGATTACGCGCGCGTCGCGATCGAACGCGGAGCGGCTGCATTGGTGCTCGATGTATCCCGGCGCGGCAAGCTCGACATCGGCGATACACCGACGCTGTGGGTTCGTTCGACGCTCGATGCGCTCGGCATGCTGGCGCGCTACCATCGGCGGCGCTGTGGAATTCCCGTGGTCGCCGTTGCCGGTGCGGTCGGCAAGACAACGACCAAAGACATGGCAGCACATGTCCTGGCATCGTGCTACTTGGTGCACAAAACGCCGGGCAATTGGAACAACGCCGTCGGCGTTCCACTGACGCTGCTTCACATCGCTGCTCATCACACTGTTGCCGTCGTCGAGATTGGAACGAATCACCCCGGCGAGATCGCTGCGCTGTGTCGCATCGCAGAACCGACGCACGGGATCGTTACGGCGATCGCCGAGGAGCATCTGGAGTTTTTTGGCGATCTCGATGGCGTCGAGCGAGAAGAAACGGCACTCTTCGAGTGGTTGCAAGCTACCGGTGGCATCGCATGCGTCAATCTCGACGACGAGCGGCTCCGTCGCTATGCCGCTGCGCTCGGTAGGGTCGTAACGTTCGGCACGAGCGATGGAGCCGATGTGCGGGCGAGCGTTCGGTTCGAAAGCACAACGCTCTTTCCGCTGGTGACGATCGAAACGGGCGGCAGGCGAGCCGAAGTGCGCATTCAGCAGCCGGGTTTCGCTGCCGCACGTTGTGCAATTGCCGCAGCCGCAGTGGCAGCCAGTCTCGGCATGGATGCACCGGCGATCGCAGAAGCGCTTGCGTCGTACCGACCCGACGCCGGTCATGGCTACGCGCGCATGATCGTGCAACGCACTGGCGATGGCATCGTGATTTTGAACGATTGCTACAACGCCAATCCTGCTTCGATGCGATGTGCGCTCGATACGCTGGCAGCGTATCCGACCGCTGGACGGCGCATCGCACTCCTCGGCGATATGCGCGAGCTGGGAGAGGCGACAGAAGCCGAGCATCGCGCAATCGTCGGCTATGCTGCCCAACGAGCCGATGCGATCATCGCGGTCGGCGAAGCAATGACGCGTGCGCTCGCACTGCTCGATGGTCGCGTCGCTGCCTACAGTGCACCGTCCACAGCCGATGCAGCAGTGCTCGTTCGCCGGATCGCCAGCAGCGGCGATGTCGTGCTCGTCAAAGGCTCGCGGTCGTTGCAGCTCGAAGACGTCATCGCCCGACTCGGCGCAGGCGAAGAGCCGTAGCTTTGCAGCCGGAATTCACTCCGCGTTTTCGAATCATGCAGCCCAAATGCCCCTCCGAATCAGCCATCGAAATGACCGAACTGGTGCTGCCCAACGACACGAACTACCTGGGCAACTTGCTCGGCGGACGCTTGATGCATTGGGTGGACATCGCCGCAGCATTGGCGGCGATGAAGCACAGCGGTCGCGTGTGCGTGACGGCATCGGTCGATAGCATCAGCTTTTTCGAGCCGATCAAGCTCGGTCACGTCGTGCGGATTTATGCGATGGTCAATCGTGCTTTTCGTACCTCGATGGAAGTCGGCGTCAAGGTTCTCCGCGAGGACCCGATCAACGGCTCGACTGCGCATGTCGCGACGGCGTATCTGACGTTCGTTGCCATCGACCAATACGGCAAGCCGCTGCCGGTGCCGCCGATCGAGCCGCGCACACCGGAGGAACAACGTCGCTTCGAAGCAGCCGAGATTCGTCGGCAGCAACGCCTCCAGCAGCGCGAGCTACTGCGCAAGCGACACGAAGAGGTGCAGTCGAGTCCCCGCACGAGCACATGTTGAACCTACAGTGGCTGCAACGATGATGCTTTCGGCACGAGAGCAATGGCGCATTCTTTCCGACGGCGTTGCCGAGATACTGCCCGAGGATGAATTCCTTGCCAAGCTCGAACGGTCGGTGCAAACGGGAACGCCGCTGCGCGTCAAGTTAGGGTGCGATCCATCGCGACCGGATTTGCACATCGGTCATGCCGTCGTGCTCGAAAAGTTGCGGCAATTCCAGGAACTCGGTCATCGGGTGATTTTCATCATCGGCGACTTTACGGCGATGATCGGCGATCCGAGCGGGCGCTCGAAAACACGACCGGCACTGACGATGGAGGAGACGCAAGAAAACGCGCGCAGCTATCTCGAACAGGTCGGCATCGTGCTCGATGTTTCTCGAGCGGAAATTCGGCACAACTCCGAGTGGCTGGCGGCGATGACATTTGCCGACGTCATTCGAGTGGCTTCGCAGGTGACCGTCTCGCAGATGCTCGAGCGCGACGATTTCCACGAGCGATTCGAACGCGAGCAGCCGATCGCACTGCACGAATTTCTCTACCCGTTGGCGCAAGGCATCGATTCGGTGCAAGTCCGTGCCGATATCGAAATCGGCGGTACCGATCAGCGCTTCAATTTTCTGCTCGCTCGCGAGCTGCAAAAGCACGCCGGTCAGCCACCGCAAGCCATCGTGTTGATGCCGCTTTTGGAAGGCACCGACGGTGTGCAAAAAATGAGCAAATCGCTCGGCAACTACATCGCATTGCTCGATCCACCTCGCGAGATGTTCGGCAAGGCGATGTCCATTCCCGACGAACTCATCGTGCGTTACTACCGCTACGCGACGTTCGCTTCGGCTGACGAAGCACGTGCGATGGAGGAAGGGCTCCGCGCTGGCACGCTGCATCCACGCGATGCAAAGGCGCTCGTCGCCGAACGGCTGGTCGCACGCTACCACGGCGAAGAAGCCGCGCGTTCGGCACGCGAAGAATTCGATCGCATGTTCCGCCATAAGCAACTGCCCGACCAGATCGAAACAATCGAGCTTCGGCTGATTCCACCGGTGCCGCTCGTCGAGGTGCTCGTCGCTGCGGGTCTGGTTCCGTCGAAAAGCGAAGCACGTCGGCTCATCGCCGGCGGCGGCGTTTATGTCGAAGGGGAACGCATCGGCGATTTGCACGCCACGCTGGGCGATGCGGGTGAGTACGTCGTCAAGGTCGGCAAGCGTCGCTTCGCGCGCGTGCGGTTGCAGGCGTAGCGTGCGAAGCTCAAACTTTCCCCAGCAGACTTCGCGCGATCACCATGCGTTGAATTTCGCTGGTACCTTCGCCGATGGTGAGCAGCTTCGAATCCCGCCAGTATTTCTCGACGGGGTATTCTTTGATGTAGCCGTAGCCACCGTGGATTTGCACGGCATCCTCGGCAGTGCGGACGGCGACTTCGCTGGCGAAGAGTTTGGCTTGCGATGCTTCGCGGCGGAACGGTTTGCCTTGGTCGCGTAGCCATGCGGCGCGGTAGGTGAGCAGACGAGCTGCTTCGATTTCCATGTTCATCCGCGCCAGCTTCATCGCGACGCCTTGATGTTCGACGATCGGTTTGCCGAACTGCACGCGCTCTTGGGCGTAGCGCATCGCTGCTTCGAAAGCGCCTTGCGCCAAGCCGACCGAGAGTGCAGCGATCGTGATGCGCCCGCCATCGAGTATCGCCAGCGCCTGCTGAAAGCCTTCGCCTTCGTCGCCGAGCCGATTCGATGCCGGCACGCGCACGTCGTCGAACGCCAGCGAGGCGGTGTCGCTGCAGCGCATGCCGACTTTGTTCTCCTTTTTGCTGGCGTAGAAGCCAGGCATCGTTTTATCGACGACGAATGCGCTGATGCCACGCTTGCCTTTGTCGGGATCGGTCAATGCCATGACGACCGCGATCGAACCGACGTTGCCGTGCGTGATGAAATTTTTGCTGCCGCGGATGATGTAGTGATCGCCTTGGCGGATAGCGACAGTCCGCATCGCGCCGGCATCGGAGCCGGAGCCGGGTTCGGTCAGCCCCCACGCGCCGAGCGTCTCGCCGCGCGCGAGCGGCACGACGTACTTGCTGCGCAATTCGTCGCTGCCGAAGCGATAGATGTGGTACGTACACAAACCGTTGTGCGCGGCGACACCGAGCGCCACAGCCGGACACACGCGCGCAATTTCTTCGACGATGATTGCGCACTCGATGGCGCCCAAGCCTGCGCCGCCGTATTCGGGCGGAATCAAAATACCCAGAAAGCCGATCTCGCCGAGCTTGCGGAAAATCTCGTGAGGGAATTCCTGTGTTTCGTCGTAGTACGCCACGTGGGGGCGAATCTCGGACTCGGCAAAGTCGCGTGCGAGCTGGCGAATTTGCTCCTGCTCTTGGCTGAGCGCAAACGAAACGGTCGAGGTGAGAACGTCGGACATACGACACACAAGCGTTGGGTGACTGGCTTGCCTAACAACACACGAGCACAGGTGCTCGGTTTCGCATGCGGCAAAGTTACGACCGATGCCGGCTGTGAAGTTCGCGCGAAAACGTCCGATACTCCAGCCGAACAACACCGGAAGACAGGAAGCAATGCGACTCGACCTCGATGCGTTTTTAGCCCGACTGCCCGAAAGCGAGCGCTATGCGATGCTCGAACAATTCTGGCTCTGGGGCAGCACTGCCGCAATCGTCGGTGCGATTTTGATCGCGACGGCGCTGTGGCAGTTGTTGCGCTGACGTGTTCGGCGAGCAAGGCGAGGAGGGCAGCGATACCAATCGGTGCGAATCCGTAGATTCGCGCCCGACTGTGTCCAACGTTCTCGAAAATGCTCTATGCGCGGGCTTGTCGCTGCCAGTTTGATTGTCGTCTGGGTCGTCGGTTGCAGCAAAAAAGCAGAGCCGGTGCCTATCGAACGGTGGGAACGTTATACCGATCCGGTTCGAAATTTCTCGATCGAATATCCCGCCAATTGGTCGCATCGCGCGGTCGCCGGCGAGCAATTCTACGCCATTTCGATCGCCGGTGCAGAGCAGCGCTTCATCGAGTACGGCGAAGGTCCCTCGGCGGCGAAGCTCGAAATGCGCGTGGTGAAGACCACCACTCCGCTCGACCAATTCATCAAGGAGGACAAAGTGTTTGCCGAGGAAGCCTACAAGCAAGAACCGGCAACGATCGCCGGCGTACAAGCGACGAAGCTTTCGTACAAGTTCGATGCGCCGGATGGGACGTTCGAGGGCTTCAAAGTGTACGCTGCCAAAGACAGCTTCATCACGACGATCGAATTTGCGGCGTTCGGCGGTACGTTCGAATACTACAAGCCTGCGACCGAGCGCATTCTGCAATCGGTCGTCTTGCCGCAAGTGCAAGCAGCTCCTCGTGCGGACACGACGCCGAAAGGTCCCGAGCCGCCCTCGGCAACGTTCGTGCGAACGCGCGGCGATGGGTACAGCATCGAAATACCGGACAACTTCCGCGTCAAGGGCATCAAGGCGCAAGGTGCGATCGGTGGGTCGGAGTATCTCGGTAGTCGCCTCGATTGCACGATTCGCGTGGATATTCTCGATGCATCGAAGCAATCGAAGCTCGACAAGATCGCCAGCGACAATCGCTCCTCGTTCGGTGGCGGCGAACCGCGCAAAGTCAAGCTCGGCGGTACCGATGCGGTGCTGTTTGTTTATTCGCCGCAGAAAGGCATCGAACGGCACGTCTATTTGGCGGTCAAGGACAACAAGCTCTACCGCGTGTTCCTGACCTGGAACAAGCAGGAAGAGTCTGTTTACAAGCCTGTTTTCGATCGTGCGATCGCGTCGTTCAAGTTCGAGTGAGGGGCGGAGTCGTTGCGGTGAGCCATCTGTGACTGTTCGTTGCTGCAGCGGCGACAATAGAAAGCCTTTCCTTCGCGCTCGATTTCGTCGCGGAATGCGCGGTTCGAGACGAGCGACAATAAGACCACGTCTATTGTGTAGGGTATCGGCAGTTCGTCGAATTCGCCCATGACGCGATAGAGAACGCTGAGATCGAGGTCGGAACCACCGTCGAGTGCTATGTCGATGTCGGAGTTGTGGCGGTGAGTTCCGCGGGCGCGCGAGCCGTACAGTATCGCACGTCGGATCGCTGGGTATTTCTCCAAAGTTTCCCGAATCAGCGCGAGGGTTTTTTCGTCCAGCCCGAACTCATTCATTGTCCTCGGCACGCAAGAGTTCGAATTGCTTCATCAGTTGGATGAATTGGGGATAATATTTCGTGACGATGTCCGACGCTACTCGTTCAGCAAGAGCCTCGTCGTATGTGTGCGCTGTCAAGATTCGGCTCTCGACCATTTCCATCCATACCGCGCCGTTTTCGATCAATCCTCGCTTGAAAGCAAGTCGTATCGCATCGCGGCTGCCACGAATATTCGTTTCTCCTTGTGCTTGGAGAAAATCCTTGAGAGCGTTCCACGCAAGTTCGAATGTGTACTCGAATGCTTTGATCAATCCCTGTTGCTCGAACTCGTTGAGTTTGCCTCGTTCGACGAATCGACGCAATTGATCGAGCGCTTTCGAATACTGATCGGTACGCTGACGCCACCGTTTGTAATGTTGTGAAATCGAATTCATAGCGACGTTTTACCACCGGAACATGATGCCGGCGAAGATGCGAATGTCGTTGGAGTTGAGCGTGCCGAGCCGATTGCCGAACGCTTCGAGCGACGACATGTCCGACAGCGGAAATGTGTAGCGTGCATCGGCAACGAGACTGAAAATGCCGAGCGGTATTTCCAATCCAGCACCGATGTCAGCGGCAGCGACAGTCGTGCGTGCCTTCGGCTTGACGTCGAGCGGGATCGAACCGTTCATGCCAGTCGTATCGGTTCGGAGCGACGTCGTTGCCGATAGCTGAATGCGCACGTTCGGACCAGCGAAAAAGTAGGCACGGATGCCGCTCGTACCGGTGGCGACTTTGAGCAAAATGGGAATCTCGAGCGAGGTGATTTGGTGCTCGAACTCGAGCGTCTGTGGCATGTTCGACGGCAGTGAATCCGGTGCATACTGCGCCAGCAAACTGCTCATGATGTCGGTCGTCGTCGTGCGGACGCTGTAGGTCGGCTCCAGTTGAATCGAAAAAATTCCACCGAGAGGGAATTCTTGCACCGCCGCGATGGTGAAGTTTGCCAAGTTGCCGGTCGTCAAATTCGCCGACGAATCGGCAGCATATTTCCAATTCGGCAGTGTCGCGCCGATTTTGATGCCCGATGCTTGCGCCATGAGCACATTTGCTGTCGCCAGCGCAACTATCAAACACTGCAGGAGCTTCGCCCTTGTGACCATGACCGTTCTGCAAACGTGAAACAATCGCCAGTGCCAAAATACAACACTACGTTCAGCATGCGTTCGTCGTTATCGCTGCGTTTGAATTGCTCTTTTGTGCTACCCTGCCCGGAATCCCGCTACGATCGGTTACCTGCTCGTGTAGTTCACATCTGCTGACAGACGTTTTTTCGTTCTTCTTCTCGACCCGAGGACCCATGAGTCTTCAACCATGCCGCATGGAAGCAAGCGATGAGCTTTTCATCGCAGCGCCACCGCATCGCGTGTGGAATTTGCTTCGGCGCGTCGAACGCTGGCACCAGTGGAATCTCGCGGTGCGTGTGCTCAAAGCCCAGCCGATGATCAATCCGATGCGCTTCTGTTGGAAAGCCAGTGGCATTCGTTTCCATAGCGAGATCGTCGCCGAGCGTCCGACCCGGACGTTGCAATGGAAGTCCGTCGGACGTGGCATCGTCGCTCGCCGCTCGTGGATGTTGTTGCCCGAAGGAAGCGGTACGCGTGTCATCACGCATGCCGAAGCCGAAGGACTGGCGCTCTGCATCCGCCCGGAAGCAACGCAACGATTGCTCCGGCTGCAGACACACCAACTGCTCGCGGCACTGCGCCACGCCGCCGAAAGCACTCGCGATCCGATTCGCGCCAATTAGCAGCGGCTACACTTCTTCGCCGTGTAGCTGAGCTTGGTATTCCTGCACGAGCTTCTGCTGAACGTGCGGTGGAACGGGCTGGTATTCGGCGAATTCGGCGGTGTAGATGGCGCGACCTTGCGTCATCGAACGAAGTGCGGTCGAGTACCGATCGAGCTCTGCCAGTGGCATGCGAGCGTAGATTTTCTGGTAGTGACCGTCGGAATCCATCCCCAGAATCACTGCCCGCCGCGCCGGTAGATCGCTCATCACGTCGCCCATGTATTCGTCCGGAACGGTGATCGTGACGTTGTAGATCGGCTCCAATAGCTTCGGATCGGCTTGCAAAAAAGCTTCCTTGAACGCCATCATACCGGCGGTCTTGAAGGCAGCTTCGTTGGAATCGACCGGGTGCATCTTGCCATCGTACACCGACACGCGAATGTCGCGTGCAGGACTGCCTGTCAGCGGCGCTGCGCTCATTTTTTCCATGATGCCCTTGACGATCGCCGGCATAAAGCGTGCGTCGATGACACCGCCGACGATGCAGTTCAAAAACACCAACTTGCCGCCCCACGGGAGGTCGTATTCTTCCGTTGCGCGAACGGTCAGACCGTTGGGAAGCGGCATGCCCTCGGTCCACGGTTCGACGAGCATATGCACTTCGGCGAACTGACCGGCGCCACCGGTTTGTTTCTTGTGGCGATACTGCGCGCGTGCCGGTTTCTGGATCGTCTCGCGATACGGAATGCGCGGTTCGACGAAGCGAACGTCCACTTTGTAGCGATTCTGCAAGCGCCATTTGGCGACTGCTAAATGCAGCTCGCCTTGTGCGTAGAGGATCGTTTGCTTGAGTTCCTGCGAGTGCTCGACGATGAGTGTGGGGTCTTCCTCGTGCAATTGGTGGAGCGCATTGCCGACTTTTTCTTCGTCGCCCTTGTTGACTGGCTCGACAGCGACGCGGATTTTCGGCTTTGGAAATTCGATCGGTGGCACAACGACGTCGCTTCCTTTTTCGCGGAGCGTATTGTTGACGTGCGTGTTCTTGAGCTTGACGACCGCACCGAGATCGCCGGCGGCGAGCTCGCTGACCTCGCTGCGTTTTTTCCCGTCCACGACGTAAATGTGACCGATCGTTTCGGCTGTTCCCGTCTGGGCGTTGACCAAAGTCGTGCCCGGACGGAGAGTGCCCGAATACACCTTGAAAAACGACATGTCGCCGACGTTCGGTTCGCTGATAGCTTTGAAGACGAACAGCACCACCGGTCCCGCCGGATCGCACGGAATCGGTTTGCCGCTGGTATCGAGCACAGGAGTCGGCAATTCGTTGGCGCTCGGTGCGACGTTGTCGATGAAGCCGAGGATGCGACCGCTGCCCATGTTGTTTTTCGCCGACACGCAGAAGACAGGGAAAAGCTGCCGACGAATCATCGCGGTTTTCAGACCGAGGCGCATTTCGTCTTCGTCGAGCGAGCCTTTCTCGAAGTAGCGATCCATGAGTGTTTCGTCGTTTTCGGCGATCGCTTCGATGAGTTCGTTGTGGAGTCGCTCGGCGCGTTCGCGCTCGCTGTCGGGGATCGGGAGCTTTTGCGGCTTGCCGCCTTGCGGTGGGAATTGGTAGAGCGTCATTTTCAGCACATCCACGATGGCATCGAAGCCGGGTCCTTGCCGAAGCGGATACTGCACGACGGTGACGGCACGACCGAAGCGCTCGCGTGCTTGCTCGACGGTGCGTTCGAAGTCGGCGTTTTCGTGATCGAGCTTGTTGACAGCGAGAATCATTGGCGTGGAAAATTGCTCGGTGTAGCGCCAGATGAGTTCTGTGCCGACTTCGACGCCGCTGGCTGCATTGAGAACGAGAACGCCGGTATCGGCAACGCGGAGAGCAGTGATGATCTCGCCGCAAAAGTCGTCGTAGCCGGGTGTGTCGAGCAGGTTGATTTTGTAGCCGCGCCAGTCCAGATGCATGAGCGTGGTGAAGACCGAGCTGCCGCGTTCGTGCTCGATGTCGGTGTAGTCCGAGACGGTGTTGCGCTCTTCGACGCTGCCGCGCCGCGAGATGGCGCCAGCCTCGAACAGCATCGCTTCGGCAAGCGTCGTTTTGCCCGAGCCGGTATGACCGAGCAACGCGACGTTCTTGATGTGCTGGACGTCGTACTGCATAGGCGAATTCTCCCGCAAGTGGTGACACACAAAAGCCTCCGACCGCACGGCACGGTCGCAAGGCGACGTGCAAACTTAGAAAATCGCGGGACTACCAGCTACCGAACAGGGCGGCACTCGATGCGATCGGCAATGATGACCGTGTCGCAGCGCCAGTGGCGGTCGTCGGTGTCGGGATAATCGCTCATCGTGTGCAGCCCGCGGCTTTCCTTGCGATGCATCGCGCTACGGGCGATGAGCCATGCTACCGTCGTCAGATTCCGCAGTTCGATCAACTCGGCTGTCAGTTTCGTGCGCCGGTAGAAATCTTCGATCTCGTCCCGGAGCAACTCGATCCGCCGCAGTGCGCGCTGGAGTCGTAGCGTCGAACGAACGATGCCGACGTAATCCCACATGACCGCTTGGAGTTCCTCGCGGTCGTGCGAGACGAGCACCCATTCGTCGGCATTCTGTGTGCCGCTGTCGTCCCAAGGCGGAATTTTCTCGAACTCCGAGCCGATCGGCGGCGGAGGATCGGCGAGGATCGCTTCGATGGCTTGTTGAGCAAAAACGACGCCTTCGAGCAGCGAATTGCTCGCCAGACGATTGGCGCCATGGACGCCGGTGCATGCGACTTCCCCGCAGGCATACAAGCGCCGAATCGTCGTTCGCGCATCGAGGTCGGTCAGCACGCCTCCGCAGCAATAGTGCGCTGCCGGAACGACGGGGATCATATCGTGCGGAAGACGAATACCGCGGTCGGCGCACGCAGCGACGATCGTCGGGAATCGCTCGCGGACGCTGGATTCGTCCAGGTGTCGCAGATCGAGCCAGACATAGCGATCGCCGCGCGTTTTCAGTTCATGGTCGATGGCGCGTGCGACGATGTCACGCGGTGCCAGCTCGGCGCGTTCGTCGTAGCGGAGCATGAATCGTTCGCCGGTGGTGTTGCGCAGCACCGCGCCGGCACCGCGCACCGCTTCGCTGATGAGAAATGCTGGTCCTGTTCTGTCGGGTTCGTACAGCGCTGTCGGGTGAAACTGGATGAACTCCATGTTCGCGATGGCTGCACCCGCCCGGTATGCCATCGCGATGCCATCGCCTGTAGCGATCGGCGGATTGGTCGTGTGTGCGTACACCTGCCCGCAGCCACCCGTCGCCAGCAGCGTTGCGCGTGCAAAAAATTGCTCGATGCGTCCTGCATCGGTGAGTGCGTAGACACCGAAGCAGGTGGGCTGCTCGCTGGCGCTGCGGCGAAGGTGATGCTCGGTCATCAATTCGACCGCGAGGGCGTTCTCGACGATGCGCACCGACGGTCGTTGTGCGATCGCATCGAGCAATGCGCGTTCGATGGCGCGTCCTGTCGCGTCGCGAGCATGAACGATGCGGTTGCGACTGTGCCCTCCCTCGCGACCGAGGTCGAGCGTGGAATCTCGGCGCGTGAATTCGACTCCGATGCGTTCGAGTTCTTCGATAACCTGCGGCGCACGATTGACCATCAGCTCGACCGCATCGCGATGGCACAAACCTGCTCCAGCGCGGAGAGTGTCTTCCAGATGCGATTGCGGCGAATCGTCCGGTCCGATCGCTGCGCTGATGCCGCCTTGTGCGTAGTTGGTGTTCGATTCGGCGCGTTGCTTTTTGGTCAAAACGACGACGCTACCGTGCTCGGAGGCGCGGAGTGCGAAGTACAAGCCGGCAATGCCGCTGCCGAGGACGAGGAAATCTGCAGCGTGTTTCATCCGTCGCTCAGCGGTCGAGCCGACGGCGCTGACGCTCGAGCAACTGCTGGAGTCGTTCCAGTTGCGGAGCGAGCGAGTCCACCATTTTGCGGAGCTGCTCGGAAAAGCGCTGCAAATGCTCGGTGGAGTTTCTGTACGCCTCGAGCGAACGTTGCATCTGTTCCGTCAGTCGCTCGGTAAGGCGCCGATTCTGTTCGAACGCTGCCGTGTCGCGTTGGGTCAACGATTCGAGCTGCTCGAGTTGCTTGTCGAGTAGCTCCCAATAGAAGCTCAGGCTGCGTTCGATCTGACCACCATCGAGGGTGTCGATGTCGGGAATGTCGGGCATTGGAGGAATGTCCGGGACAGCCGGCGGGAACAGTCGCTCTGCCGACGAGAACATGTCGTCGTACTTTTCCAGCTCCCGTGCGAGTCGCTCTGCTCGGCGTGCGAACTGCTCAGCCAGGCGTGCGTAGCGCCCTGCATCGAGTGCGTTGCGTTCGGCTTGTCGGCGATATCGCTCGAATCGTTCTACGGTCGTATCGGTCGTGCGAGTGCGTGTGTCGAGGCGTGGCGCTGGTGTTTTGCGTGTGTTCTGTTTGTCGAGCACGATGACTGTGTCGAGCTTGCCCTTGGTGTAAAGCTCGATGACGATCTTTCCGTCGAGCGTATCGGTTCGTGCTTTGTTCGGACGTCCCGTGTCGGCGAGGGCGAGCGAGGAAGCCAGAAGGGCTGCAAGGATGCACCGAGCCACTGTCGTCATGGCGACTCTCCAGAGAAACGGTGAAACACGCCCAAAATTAGTGCCGCAACACATAAAAAAAACCGAGCGACCGCCGCATTCGGCAGCGATCGCTCGAGAGGGGTTCTCCGGGTGCGGGGCTTTGTCGAATCCGTCGGTGCAGACCGGACGATTCCGGCGAACACCGAACGCATTATGCCGTCACACAGTCGCCCGATGCGATGTGCACTTCGGAATGTTGCAGTGCCGATTGATAGAGCGCTTCCACCACGAGCATGCGTTCGACGGCTTCGTCGGCAGTGGAGACAATCGGCACAAGACCTTGTACGCCGGCGACGAAATGCTTCAGCTCTGCTTCGTACGAACGAGCGTACTCTTCGACTTTGGACGTGTGGCGAGTAGGTGCGTGAACCGACATACCGCCGTCGAGCTGGCGAACGACCTTGAACGGATTGATGAAAGCGCTGCCGTGTTTGCCGTACACGTTGCAGTAGAAAAGGTCGTCGGGACGAACGAGCGACCAACTGGTTTCGATCGAAGCGACGCTGCCATCGGCGAAATTGATCGTGGCGATGGCGACGTCCTCGATCGTCGGATGGGTGTTGTAGAACAGCGATGCCGAGACCGACCGGACGGTCGTCGAGCGGAACAGATACAGAACCAAATCCACCATCACCAGCCCCAGTTCGAAGAGGACACCGCGCCCGTGTTGTTCGGCGAGCATCCGCAAACGTCCGTCGCCGCTGTGTGGTTTGAGCCAGCCAGCTTTGGCGTAATAGACGCGTCCGAGCTGCTCTTGCTCGATGTAGTTTTTCATCAGCACGACGTCGTTGCGAAAACGGTGATTCATGCCGACCATCAGTTTGACGCCGCGCGATCGTGCTTTTTCTGCCAGGAGTGCTGCTTCGTCGCTACTGCGTGCGAGCGGACGCTCGACGAAAACGTCCAGACCCGCTTCGATGCACGCACCAACGATGTCGGCGTGGGTATCGGTGCTGGTGCAGATGTCCACAGCGTCGAGCGGCAGCGAGAGCAGTTCTTCGATCGAGCGAACTGCGCGAGGAATACCGAAGCGCTCGGCGACGGCTCGTGCTTTCGAGTAATTGCGATCGCAGACAGCGACCAGCTCGACGGTGGGTAAGCGGCGAAGGATCGGAAGATGCACGCTTTGTGCAATGTTGCCAGCGCCGACGACGGCGAGAGCGACCTTTTTCATCGTTTGCCTCCGTTCGTTGTGATGGTGCGGCTCCGAAAAAACCGGCGGCGAATACTGTGCCAGTTTTCGGAAAGTTCCTGCAAAAGGTACCGTATCAGCAGACATGCTGCATTTCTGCACGCCAGAAACACTCGTCGCCGCTGTTTTGTTTCGCTCCGCCTCGATGAAACGCTGTCAACATTGCCTCACAGTGTCGGATTGGCTTGACGATCGACGCGTGGCAGAAGCGCTGCCAGGAGACGTTCCAGCTTCGGTGCTGCGCGGTCGGCAGCGGCGATGATCTCTTCTGCAGAGACGGGCTGGAGCGCGTCGGGGAAACATTCGTCGGTCAAGATCGAGAAGGCGAGCACACGAAGCCTACTGTGAACGGCAGCGATGACCTCCGGTACTGTGCTCATGCCGACGGCATCGGCGCCGATCGTGCGCAGAAAGCGATATTCGGCGCGTGTTTCCAGGTTCGGTCCGTGAACAGCGACGAGCACTCCCTCGCGCAGCAGTATGCGTTCGTCGAGAGCGACCTCTCGTGCCAGCTCTCGCAGCGATGCGGTGTATGCATCGCTCATGTCCGGAAAGCGGTCGCCGAGCGTGTCGTCGTTGGGACCGATCAAAGGACTGTCGCCCATGAGATTGATGTGGTCGGCGATGAGCATGATGTCGCCGCGCCGAAACAGCGGATTGAGCGCGCCGGCTGCATTGGTCAAAACGAGCGTGTGAATGCCGAGTGCCGCCATCAACCGAACGCCGTAGGTGACCTGCTGCATCGTGTAGCCTTCGTAGTAGTGGACCCTGCCTTGCATGATGGCAACCGGCACACCCGACCACGAGCCGATGTGGAGTTGCCCACGATGAGTCGGTGCGGTCGAACGCGGCATGTGCGGAATCTCGGCATACGGAATCGTGCATTCGATCGTGCAACGATCGGCGATACGCTGCAAACCAGTGCCGAGCACGATTCCGATGCGCGGAGCAGTCGCGCATCGTCGCTCGATCGCTGCGCGGCTCTCGGCGAGCATTTCACGAAGATTGAGCATGGCTATGAGTGACGGTTCGTTGAACATCGGTCGTCGGCGGAACGAGCGGCAAGCGAAGATGGAACGTCGTGCCGACACCCTCGGTGCTTTCGACGTTGATGCTACCGCCGTGTGCTTCGACGATCCAGCGCACGATTGCCAAACCGAGACCGGTGCCGCCGACCTTGCGCGAGCGAGCTTTGTCCACGCGGTAGAAGCGATCGAAAATGAACGGGATGTCCTCGGCAGGTATGCCGATGCCCGTATCGCTGATTCTCAGATGAACCCACGGCTGCTCGACGGCTACCGAGACGCGAATCGTTCCGCCGGCGGGCGTGTACTTGACGGCGTTGTCGAGCAAATTGATGAGCACTTGCCGCAGCCGCGCTCGATCGCCGACGATACGCACAAATTGGGGAATGTCGCAGTCGAGCCGAAGGTCGTGCTCGGCGGCGAGAAGCTCGAAGTCCTCGCACACGTCGGCAATGAGCTGGCTCAAGTCCACAAGCTCGTGCTCGATCTCGACCTGCCCGGATTCGGCGCGCGATAGTTCCAGCAATCCTTCGACGACTTTCGACAGTCGCACGACTTCTTCGAGCGCACTGGCAAGCGCCGCTTGATATTCCTCGACCGTGTGCGGACGGCGGAGCATCAGTTCCAGCTCGCCGATGAGAATCGCCAGCGGTGTGCGCAGTTCGTGCGACGCATCGCTGGTGAACTGCTGGATTTGCTGGAAGGATTGTTCCAGCCGGGCGATCATGTCGTTGAGCGTCGCTGTCAGTCGAGCGATTTCGTCGTTGACCGGCGGCATCGGCAGTCGCACGTTCAGGTGACGTGCTGTGATGTCCTGCGCTGTCTTGGTGAGCACGTCCACTTGTCGCAACGAGTACCGCGCCAGCCAGTATCCACCGAGGACCGCTACGACGAGCACAAGCGGCAAGCCGATCTTGAGCGTCGCGAAGAGTTCGCCGAGTGTTTGTTCGATTTCCGTCAGCGGATAACCGACCACGATTTCGACCGTCGGCGATCGAACGGCTGCAACACGGTAATGCTCGCTTCCGACATGCACTGTTTTCAGCAGAGGATACGGCGGCGGCAGTTGATCGTTGCGCACCAGTTCGGCGAACATCGGCAGTGTATCGCGGCTCGGCAGCGAATGCCAGAGAATCGTTCCCGATGTGTCGGCGATTTGGATGACGAACGTTCGTGTGTTGAGAAGCATGTGCTCGTAGATCGCCATCCAGACGATGTCCGGTTCGTCGGCAGTCGAGTCGCTGCGGAGCGTATCTGCCGGAGCAGGTGCGATGTCGAACGGCAGTACCGGGCTTCGCCGCCGGCGCGGTATGCGCAACGGTCGCCGCGACTCTTGTTGCTTTTGTTTGACGATGTAGTCGAGCGACGTCGCCACCCGGCTGAGCGAGGCATCGAGGTTTTTGTAGAGACTCGTCGACACTGTGCGATAGAGCGCACCACCGAATGCAGCGAGTGCAATCGTGACGAGCACGCTGTACCACAACGTCAGTCGCCAGCGCAGCGGCAAGCGACGGAGCAGATTCCTCATCGTCGAGCAGGGAATAAGAGACAGTCGGTTCGCTTTGCAAAGATGCAGTACCGACGCATGCGGAAATTGCGCGGCGTATTTTTGCACGTTCACAAACCGAGTCTCACTCTCACGATGGAAGTCTCCGTGCAACCTGTCCACTTGACCGACGATACGTTCGAAGGCGAAGTTCTGCAGTCGCCCGTGCCGGTGCTCATTGATTTTTGGGCAGCATGGTGCGGACCGTGCCGCCAGATCGCACCGATTATCGACGAACTGGCGGAAGAACTCAACGGCAAGGTCAAGATCGCCAAGATGGACGTCGACAGCAATCCTCGCATTCCAATGGAGTACGGCGTGCGTTCGATACCGGCGCTGTTGATTTTCAAAGGGGGAAAACTCGTCGACACGATCGTCGGTGCTGTTCCAAAGCGGATGATCCTCGAGCGGCTTCAGCAGTACATTTCGTAACACTTCACCGCCATGGCGCAGCGACGTCGGTGGTGGAAGCCGAGCATCACACAGCAGATTTTCGTCGGGCTGGCGCTTGGGACGTTGCTCGGTGTTGTTACACCGGCGTTTGCGACCGAGCTGAAGTTTTTGCGGGAGATTTTTCTCAACCTCATCAAAAGCATCATCGCGCCCCTGGTTTTCGGCTCGGTGGTCGCGGGCATCGCCGGTAGCGGCTCGCTCAAAGCGGTCGGTCGCATCGGCATTCGCTCGCTGGTGTACTTCGAGATCGTGACCACGTTGGCGCTGCTCATCGGACTGCTGGTGGTCAATATCACGCAGCCGGGAGCTGGATTGGTCTTAGTTGCCGATGGTCACTCTACGGAGATGCTGCCAACTGCCAAACCGAAGACACTCGTCGAGATTTTGATTCACATTTTCCCCGCTTCGATTGTCGAGAGCATGGCAAAAGGGGACATTCTCCAGATCGTCGCTTTTTCGACCGTCTTCGGACTTGCGACTGCAGCCGCCGGCGACAAAGCGCGGCGCATCGTCGAGTGGTGCGAGTCGCTGGCGCAGGTGATGTTCCGTTTCACCGAGCTCGTCATGCGTTTTGCGCCGATCGGTATCGGAGCAGCGATGGCATATGCGATCGGGCACCAAGGCTTGGGCGTGTTAGTCAATCTTGGTGCGCTTGTGCTGTCGCTCTACGGTGCGCTTGTCGTGTTCGTCGTGGTCGTCTTCGGTGCAGTTGCGTTCATTGTGCGGCTACCGTTGCGAGCATTCGTCGAAGCGGTTCGCGAGCCGTTTCTTTTGGCGTTCGTCACCACCAGCAGCGAGAGCGCGCTGCCGAAAGCGATGGAAAACATGGAGCAGCTCGGTGTCCCTCGTCGCATCGTCGGATTCGTCATGCCGCTGGGGTACTCGTTCAATCTCGACGGAACGACGCTCTATCTGGCGATGGCATCGGTGTTCTTGGCTCAAGCGATCGAAACCACTACCGGTCAGCCGTTCGGCATCGGTCAGCAAATCATGATGATGCTGGCGCTGATGGTCACCTCGAAAGGTGTCGCTGCCGTTCCGCGGGCATCCCTTGTTGTGTTGCTGGCGACAGCATTGTCGTTCATGGATCCAGCGCTGGTTGCGGTCGGCGTCGCCGTCATCTTTGGCGTGGACGAGTTCATGGACATGGCGCGGACGTCGGTCAATCTCCTGGGCAATTGCCTGGCGACGGTCGTCATTGCACGATGGGAAGGATGCCAGTGGGAAGGCGATCGGCTCGTCGAACCGCAGACGGATAGTGCCGAGATACCTGCTGCGCTGGTCGGGGTCGCTCAATCCGAGGGTTGACCGGCACTGATTTCCTCGCGACGTTTGCGGCGTTCTGCCTCGCGTGCCTGGTCACGCTCGATTTCCTGAAACACGCGTGTCATCAAGCGCTCGACGGCGAGTTTCAGCTCGCGGATTTCTTCCGTTGCGGGTTGGAAATCGGCGATGAACTGTTCGAGCTGTCGGCGGTTGTGTGCGACTGTTTTGTCCACGCCACCGAAGGTTTCCTTGAACCACTCGATGAACGTGCGCCGAATCGGCGTTGTCGCAAGCTCGCCGAGCGGTTGCTCGAGAATGCTGCGGTCTTGCCGAATGTGCTGCAACAGCGTCTCGAATGCCAGCAGCGTGGCGATTTGCTCGAATCCGTTCGACGATGTCAGCGAATTTTCGATCGTCTCGAACGACTTTTTGAACAGCGCGATTTCTTCCGGCACGCCCACGGTGGCGAAGATGAAGTAGAGCTTGCTGATGTCTTCGTGCGTGACATGCGTGCGCGCGCGCAGCAATGCCAACGCCCGAAGCAGATCGAGCGACTTTGCTTGTGTTCGCGGCGAAATGTAGAACTCACGGTACTCGTCGGCGGAGCGACCGCGATGCGACTCGCGGAGCGCGCGATTGCGCAAATGTTCGAAATGGCGAATCACCAAGTTGGCGAAATACAAGTCTTCCGGGCGAATCGTGATCGTCACGTTCGGGTTGTTGCCCGTGATGATCGTGTGCATGTACTTGAGTTCGGCGAACGGAATCTTGCGCGGCGGTTCGGCGGGTTTGCCGCCGTGCACCAGGTACTTCTGGGCGATCTTGAACTGCACGTAGGGTTCCTTGTCCGGCAGAATGAGCGCCTTGTAGAGGAAGCGATCGAGAATCGCTTCGGTGACTTCGCTCACGCGCAGATAATTCGTCGCAGCGATGACCGTGTGGATGCGTGCTGGCTGATGGTGTGTGCCTCTGATCAGCCGCCGCTCGTTGAGGAGCGATAGCAGTGCGCGCAGGGTGAAATCGTTGGCGTCGAAGATTTCGTCGATGAAACCGAACTCGCTTTCGACGAGCGAGCCTTCGGTGTTGTGCTTGAGGATGCCGCGTTTGAGCAGTTCCAGATCGAGTCCGCCGAAGTACGAATCGGGCTGCTGTTCTTTGCTGGCTTGGATGCGGAAAATGCGCGCGCCGTCGAACATGGCAAAAATTTGCTCTGCCAGCAGCGTTTTGCCGACGCCGGTGCGGCTTTGCAGGAGCATGTGCTCGCCGGTGAGCAACGCGCAGAACGCTTGCTCGATGACCTCGTCGCGATTGACCACACGCTGACCGATGAACTGAGCGGCTTCTTTGAGCTTGAGCGCGATTTCTTCGACCGAGAGCAGAATCGGTTGCTGTTCCATCGCGTGCGCCCGTGGTAACGTTGGTATGCCATCGAAATTACGACCGTATCGGTTTTGCGCGGAAGCATTACCGAACGATTCGACGTATCGGCTGATGCATTGCTGTAAATTCGCCATCGCGATACCATTGGTGGCAGGGACATGAAAGCGACCGACGCTTTTGCAGCGCACATCAAAGCATCCAATCCGAGCGACCCACCCTCGCTGACTGTGGGGATCGAGGAAGAGTACATGGTTCTCGATCCGCAGACGTTCGATTTGCGCTCGCATATCGACATGGAACTCATCTCGAAAGGGCGAACTGTCTTGCACGAGCACGTCAAGCCCGAAATGCACGGCTCGATGCTCGAAATCGGCACAGGCGTCTGTCGCAACATCCAAGAAGCGCACTTCGAACTGGTCAAAATTCGTTCGATCATCGCCCACATCGCCAAACAAAACGGACTGCTCATCGGTGCTGCTTCGACCCATCCGTTCGCGCGATGGCAAGACCAGCCGATCTATCCCGACGAGCACTACCAAAACGTCGTGCGCGACATGCAACTGTTGGCGCGGTCGCTGCTCATCTTCGGCATGCACGTGCACATCGGGGTGGAGGACCGCGACTTCGCCATTGACTGCATGAACACCGTGCGCTACATGCTGCCGCACCTGCTCACCCTGACCACCAGCTCACCCTTCTGGGCTGGCCGCAACACGGGGTTGAAGTCCTACCGCTCGGTGGTGTTCGAGGACTTCCCCCGCACCGGCCTGCCCGAGAGCTTCCCCTCCTGGGCTGCGTTCGAGCGCTTCGTGCAGCGGCTGGTGAACACCGGCTGCATTCCCGACGGCTCGAAGATCTGGTGGGACGTGCGGCCCCACTACAGCTTCCCCACCCTGGAGTTCCGCGTCTCCGATATCTGCACCCGGGTAGACGAGGCGGTGGCGGTAGCCGCGCTGATGCAGGCCATCGTGGCCTGGATGTGGGACCTGCGCAAGAAGAACATGACCTTCCGCATCTACCGCCGCGACTTCATCGCCGAGAACAAGTGGCGCGCACTGCGCTACGGCCTGGATGGCAAGCTGATTGACTTCGGCAAGGAGGAGGAGGTGCCGGCCCGCCAGCTCATCCGCGAGCTGCTGTGGCTGGTGGACGAGCAGATCGAGGAGCTGGGCAGCCGCGAGGAGATCGAGGTGATCTACCGCATCCTGGAGTACGGCACCAGCGCCGACCGCCAACTTCGGGTGTACCAACAGCACGGCGGCGACGCCAACCGCGAGGCCGCCCTGCGCGCCGTGGTGGACCACCTGGTGCAAGAGACCAAGATGCTCTGACCTCTGCCCGCTGACCTCTGACCCCCGACTTCTGCCCCCTGCCCTCTAACCTCTGTGGCTTCCGCCTCTCTTCTCCACTACCTCACCGACCGGCTGCCCGCTATGACCGACCTGCTGGCGCAGCTGGTGAGCATCGAGTCCCCCTCCCTGGCGCCGGAAACCCAAGGCCCTGTCTTCGACCTTCTGGCCGAGCAGTTGGCTGCGGCCGGCTACGCATCGCGGCGCTATGCCGGTCGGCGCAGCGGCGGCGTGTTGTTGGCCCGGCCGGCTCGACGGCGCTGCGGGGCGCCGCTCCAGGTGCTCATCGGCCACACCGACACCGTGTGGCCCGTGGGCACCCTGGCCGACATGCCCCTGCGGGTGGACCAGGAACGCCTGGCTGGCCCCGGCGCGTTCGACATGAAAGGAGGGCTCGTGCTGGCCCTCTTTGCCCTGCAGGCCCTGCATGACCTCGGCCTGGAGCCGCAGGTTACCCCCGTGGTGCTCTTCAACTCCGACGAGGAGATCGGGAGCCCCGACTCGCGGGCAACGGTGGCGCGCCTGGCCCGCATCGCTGACCGGGTCCTGGTGTTGGAGCCGGCCTATGGCCCCGACGGCCGGCTGAAGACCGCGCGCAAGGGGGTGATGGGCTTCGAGATCGTCGTCACGGGCAAGGCGGCCCACGCCGGCCTGGCCCCCCAGGAGGGGGTAAGCGCCATCTTGGAGCTGTCCTACGCGGTGCAGAAGCTGTTCGCCCTCAACGACCCTGCCCGCGGGGTGACGGTCAACGTGGGCGTGGTACATGGGGGCACCCGGCCTAACGTGGTGGCCGCCGAGGCCACCGCGCAGGTGGATGTCCGCGTGCCCACGGCCGAGGACGGCCGCCGGGTGGCCGACGCCATCCTGGGCCTGCAGCCGACCTTGCCGGGCGCGACGGTGCAGGCGCGGCTGCTCAAGTCCACGCCGCCCCTGGAGTTCACCCCTCGCAACCAGCGGCTATGGCAGGTCGCTCAGCAGGCGGCGCAGGAGCTGGGCCTAACCCTGGACCACACCACAGCCGGCGGCGCGTCCGATGGCAACACCGCCAGCCAGTACACCGCCACCCTGGACGGCTTGGGGCCGGTGGGCGACGGCGCGCACGCGGCCCACGAGTTCGTCTACCTCCCCAGCCTGCCCCAGCGCGCCGCGCTGCTGGCCCTGCTGCTTTTGGCACCCCCCCTGGATCACCGCTCCCGGTCGTAGCACAGGAAGAGCTGGCCGTCGCCGTCCAGCGCGTGGCTGTCCCAGTAGAGGCTGTGTAGCCGCAGGCCGACGGCGGGGGAGAGCAGAGGTCCCTGCACCAGGGGCGCAAAGGGATCGCCTCCCACCAGCCGGCTGACCACCGTCAGGTACATGCGGTCCAGCATGTCGTCCGCCAGCAGCAGGTGCATCACCTGGGGGCCGGTGGCGTTGTAGATCAGGCGGTAGCCCAGCCGGAACAGGTGCTCCACCAGGGGACGGCCCTCGACGCGGCGCCGGCCGGCGATCACCACCGTGCCCAGCTGCGCCCGCAGCGCCTCCACGCGGGCCGGGTCCGCCTCCTCGGGGGGGGCGACGATGACGGGGCGTCCCTCCTGCACCAGCGCCGGGGGGATGGGGAACTCCAGGCTGGCGCTGACCACGGCGAAGGCCGGATGCGGAGGCAGCCCGCGAGCCAGCCGCCACTCCTTCAGGTCGGCGAAACGGGGGTCGTTGTACACCTGCAGGATCTCCTGGCCGCGGCCCTCGGCGTATTGGCGCAGGTAGCGGCCGCTGGTCAGGATGACGTCCGCCTGCACTGCCAACTCCTGGAACAGCCGCCAATCCCGCTCGTTGGCGATGGTCTTGGGCAGCACCATGTCGGCCCGGCCCGGCTGGGCCACCGCGATGCGGCCGTCGAGGCTCATCACGTAGTTGGTGTAGACGTAGGGGCGGTCGGGGTCGGCCGCCAGCCGCCGACGCAGGTCGTGGGCCAGGTAGAGGCCGCGCAGCGGCGTCTCCTCGGCGGGCGGAGGATACAGGCGAACTAGTGGCGAGCTAAAGTCGGGCATGGCTGCATCTCCTCTCGACGTCCTCTGTTTCGGGGGGCGTTATACCCGCAGCGCGGCGGCTCTGCAAACCGGCCGGCTGCGCGGTGGCCGGCCGATCTCGACGGCGGGATGGTCCACAGGGTCAAACGCCTGTCTGCCGGGTCGGGCAGAGGGGCACCGGGAAAAAAAGGTCCCCGGAGTTCCTCGGACACTTGGGGTCTCCGGGGAACTCCGGGGAAGTGAGAGAAGTTTCAGACGCTGTCGGGGCGAGAGGACTTGAACCTCCGACCTCTTGGACCCGAACCAAGCGCGCTACCGGTCTGCGCTACGCCCCGATCACATGGCCATTATATGCCCACCGGCCGGATTTGGCAAACGGTAGGTGTCCTAATCGCAGCGCAGCGGCTCCGCCGACCGCCGGCCGCGAAGTTGACAACTTTCCCCAACGGCCTATAATCGGCGCTAAACCTGCTCGTTGTTTACCAATCGCACACGGGGAGCTCGGTGTAGCCGGGCTGAGAGGAGAGCCGTTCAG
>JAOAGY010000001.1:0-25000 GCA_026415505.1 Chlorobiota bacterium
CCAGGGGATGCAATTCGTAGTAGTCGCCGATTCCTGCAGTGTCACGGCACATGAACGGGAAGGTGAGCGTGACGATGTACTCGTCGCCCTGGAAGTTCACCGCAGGCTCTATCCCTGCTCTACGTTCTGCAGCAAGTACGCCTTGATAAAGTCGTCCAGGTCGCCGTCCATGACGGCATGCACGTCGGTTTTTTTCAGTTCGGTGCGGTGGTCGTTGACCATCGTGTACGGCTGGAACACATATGAGCGGATCTGGCTCCCCCACTCGATTTTCTTCTTCTGGCTTTCGAGCGCTGCTTGCTCCTGCATGCGTTGTTCAAGTTCGCGTTGGTAGAGCTTCGCTTTCAGCATGCGCAGCGCACGCTGGCGGTTCTGGTGCTGCGAACGCTCTTGCTGGCAACTGACGACGATGCCCGTCGGGATGTGGCGCAGTCGAACCGCAGTCTCGACTTTGTTGACGTTCTGTCCGCCTTTGCCGCCAGAGCGGAACGTTTCCATCTCGATGTCGGCGGGGTTGATATCCACAGTGATGGTGTCATCCACGAGGGGATAGACGAACACCGAGGCAAAGGACGTATGCCGACGTGCGTTGCTATCGAATGGCGAGATACGAACCAACCGATGCACACCGCTTTCACCTTTGAGGTAACCGTATGCGAAGGGACCCTCGATTTCGAGTGTGGCTGATTTTATCCCGGCGACTTCGCCTTCGACAAGGTCTGCCAGGCTGACTCGATAACCACGGCGTTCTGCCCAGCGGGTGTACATACGCATCAGCATTTCAGCCCAATCTTGCGCCTCGGTCCCGCCAGCGCCGGCATTGATGTCCACAATAGCGCCGAGCCGATCGCTCTCGTCTCCGAGCAGCGTTTCCAGCTCGACACGATCGAGGGAGCGTTCCAGTTCAGTTAGCTCGCTGTCGAGTTCCGGTTCGAGTGATTCGTCAGCAGCTTCGTCTGCTAAATCGAGAAGCGCTGCGACGTCGTCTGCCCGACGCTCGAGCGATTCCCACTGCTCGATGAATTCGTCCAGTTCGGCGATTCGTCGCATCGTCGCTTGAGCCGCAGCGGTGTCCTCCCAGAAACCTGGTTCTTCGGTGCGGGTGCGAAGTTGCTCGCGTTCGGTGCGTTTGGCGGGAACGTCAAAGAAACCTCCCGAGTTGCTCGATGCGCTGACGGCAATGTCGAAGTCGGTCGCGTTGTGGTTCGAACATGGAATCAAGTTGCGATGATACATTCGGCTGCAAAATTACGGTTACCTAATACCTGTGCCCTAAGTTTGCAGCCCGATGTTTCGTCGTTGGTCGTTCATCGCTCGTTCGGTAGCGCTCGCTACTGTGGTTGTGGCGATCGTGTGGATCGCCAGCGGCAGCCTGTTGTTCTGGCTCGGTGCCGAGGTCGAGTTATGGGGTGTGTGGGGAATCGCCGGTCTTGGAGTTACGATAGCAGTACGACTTGCTGTCGAGCAATGGTTGCAGCGCCAATTCCAGGCGCCGTTGGAGGAATTATCATCAGTGCTCTCGGCATTGGCGATGGGACAACGCGTTGCTGTGCGCCGGTACGCCACGGGTCAGTTCGACGACATTGCGCGCGCAATCGAGCGTGTGTCTGAACACCTCGACGCGATTCAGCAATCGGTCGAACACCTGCAAAAGGTGCGCTCCCAGTTTTTGGCGAATGTCTCGCACGAGCTGCGTACACCGCTGTTCGCGCTGGAAGGGTATCTCGAAACACTGCTCGATGGTGCTGTGGACGATCCATCGGTGGCTCGGAGTTTCCTCGAAAAAGCGCACGCGAACCTTCAGCGGCTTTCGACCCTGCTGGCGGATCTGATCGAGATTGCACGTATCGAGTCGGGCGAAATGCGCATGAGTTTTCGGTACTTCGACATCGTCGATCTTGTGCGGAACATCGTCCAGCAGTTCGAACAGCAGGCTCGCCAACACGATGTCGCACTCGCCATCGTTGCCCCAACCGAGCAACTCGTCTATGGCGATCGCGAACGAATCGGACAAGTACTGGCGAACCTGATTTCGAACGCGATCAAGTACAACGTCCCCTCCGGCTCGGTAACCGTGCGCATCGAACGCGAAGACAGTCGCGTTGCCGTCAGTGTCGAAGACACCGGGATCGGCATAGCGCCTGAACATCACGCGCGCGTGTTCGAGCGATTCTATCGCACCGATGCTGCACGTTCGCGAGCAGTCGGAGGAAGCGGTTTGGGACTGGCAATCGTCAAGCATATTCTCGAAGCACACCGCGCTCCCTTCCACTTGCACAGTGAGCTTGGGAAAGGCACGACGATCCGTTTCTGGCTCAAATCTTAGCCGCCGAACGACGAGCGTGACATACCATCGCTGCCGGCTATCTGTCCACGCTGCAACCGGCGATTGCGAACGATTACCCACACGACGAATCCGATCGCAGCAACGACGATCAGCACGAACAACAGCTTCGCAAGCGAGAAGGTGGGCGGATAATACTCGACTGTGCCATCCGGGCGCGGCACGTAGTACGGTTGTGAGTAGTAAAACGCCGGATGGAAGGGAGTCAGCCACAGCCACGATGTCCGTCCCATCAAGTACCCCATCAACAGTCCGTCGCCATAGCCACCGTAGGAATGAACGACGACGTTCCGCTGACCTTCTGGTGTCGGTATCGTGCGGACTTCCTCCCGGCGAGGAATGCCGTAGGAACGCCGATAACTTTCTGCTGAACCCAGTGGTGTACCAAGTGCACGAGGCGCCATCGAAGAACGCGGTGCAGTAAAAGGTGAAGGTGCCGGCATCGAGCGTGTGCCTCCGAACGAGGCTGGCGGCGATGTGCGCTGTATCGAAGAGGAGCGGCTTCTCCCGAATGAACTCGATGGCGTCCGTGGTACGCTGAAGCTACGACTCGAACCGCGCGATCCGCCGAACGAACTGCCTCGCCGCTGTGCAAGAGCATCTGCTGCGACGAGTGCAAGCAGAGCCGCAACGATCGTGGCAACGGCAAACCACCGGAAGAAAAGATGACGTTTCATCTCACCGAACAAAGAGAAACACCGCCACACATGACGAGCAAGCTGCTTTCGTCGTGCACGCCAATCCGTTGGCAGTGGGGCGAGCGTTCACGTTCTCGACGCTGTCAAAAGACGTTTTCGGTCGTCAGCTTCCCATCGGGTTCGCGGAATGTGATTTCGGCGCGGAACTCCGCACGCTCTGGTACTTCGCTGCGGCGCATACGCAAGAGCGAAAAACCTTTCCCCGACGGTTCGTCCTCGGCAATGCTGATATTGACGAAAAGTTGTACGATGCCATCGAGAGGTTGATCGTCGAGATACACCATCGTGTGCTCGATTGTACCGTCGCTTTCGATGATCAATAGCCGCATCGAACGCGCTTCTTCTTCGGTGAACGATGGAGGCATTGTCCGAACATGGTCGAGATAATCGCTGAACGGATTGCGGGTGTAGAGCTGACCGTCGTCACCGCGGTAGCTGACGAGTGCATCGAACGTGCCGTCTTCGGACAAGTTGAGCAATACACTGCGCAGCCCAGTCAGTTGCTCGCCGTTGTAGTACACGGCGGTGTTCTCGATCCGTCCGTTGCTTTCGATTCCGAACGTTGCCATGGTGCATCTGCAGGGTTAGTGAACTACGATGAGAGTTCCGCAACCGTAGATTCTCTCGCCGCACTCGATGCGGTAGAAGTAGGCACCGCTCGGAAGCGGCGAAAGATCGAACGACGGGAATTGGCTCGCGAGAGCAGATTGTACGAGGACAAGTGCACCGTCGCTGCGCCACACCGATAAACGCGACAAGACAGGACAAGCGCATTCGACCCTGACTATGTCTCCGCTCTGGGATGCAATGCACCGAGGGATCGGTTCCTCTACCGACAAAGGAGACATACCGACACCGCGCAGAATGATCGATCGGCTTGCTGGATCGGCATTGCTTTCGAGCGTCAATCGCGCCGATCGTTGACCCGACGCTGTCGGGCGAAACGAGATCGTCAGTGTGCGGGAACTTTGTGGCTCGACGGTCAGCGGAAGATTGCTCTCGATCCGGAACTCACCCGTTGTCGCAAGCAGCGGCTCGATGGTTGCGCTGGTCACTTGTAGTGGCGCGCTTCCGATGTTCGTCAGTGTCAGTTGTGCCGTTGCAGTAGAGTCGAGTCGAGCAATGCCGACGTCGAGCGTGTCACTCGGAGTAGTGCGGAGAACGGGCACATCCTCGGCGATCGAAACGCGCAACGATGCGACGGTCTGTCCTGCCATGGAGAGCGTTGCGTACTGTCCGCTCGTGATACCAGATGCCACATCGACACTTCCCCCATTGGTCGTCAGGACAGGTTCCCACGTAGCACCGCTGTCGGCAGATCGAAGCACCTGGCTCCCTGCACATACCGCCAATAGGTAGCGTGAACGCGCGGGTGCGTAGAGCGATCGGAGTACGAGCGCCGACGATGTCCACGGCATGCCGACCGGTGTCCACGTCATACCTCCATCGGTGGTGCGATAGACTGTCGCTGCTTGTCCGCCCGATGGGCGGACGGCACAGTAGCCCAGCGTACTCGTGCTGAACGTAACAGTCGCGATCGTCCCCGACGATGCTACAAGTGCCGAGGTCCACGTCACGCCGCGATTGGTGCTTCGGAGAATGCGAGCGTTGCTCGTTCCGACCCAGAGCGTATCGCCGAGCGATGCGGTAGCCGCCCAAGAAGTCGTTTCGCCGCTTTGTGGTGCTGGAAGCGATTCGGCTGCTTGCCAGCTTGCGCCACCGTCGCTGGTACGCCCCACTCGCCACGAAGTGCCCGACGGTTGACCGATGCACACGCCCGTGCTCGCATCGAAAAACACGATGCCTTGCACACTGTTGGTGATAGACGTTACGGGTATGTCGCGCCAGGACGTGCCGCTGTTGCTGGTGCGCCAGATGTGACCATTGCCAGTCCCAACGCAGACGACCGAGTTCGAGGCGATGCCGAGCGCGGTCGGTGTGCCGCTGATCGAGGTCGTATCGGTGACATTGCCCGATGAGCGATAGACGAGTGCGCGACCGAGCGGTGTTCTGCCGATCGCCCAGACGCCCGATAGTCCCCGAACAGCGACTGCGGTAAAGGTCGCCGTCGATCCCGATAGATACCGCGTGTACGTGTTCGAGGTCGGCAGCGACACAGGAAATCGAACCGTTGCAAACTCGATGGTGCTGTCGGCGGTGATGGTCACGGTGATCTGGACGGTGTCAGTAGCGAAATACGCTGGTTCGGTCAGGCGAATGCTTGTCGAAAGCATTCGTTCTTCGAGCGTTCCGACTTGTGCTGTCGAAAGAGATGTTTCGGCTACGGTTGCGTTGCTCGATACGCTCAGAGCGAGCCGGACCGATTGTGCCGGTGCGAGTAGATTGCGAATGCGCAAGTTGAGCCGGTGCTCTCCCGTACTCGTGATCGCTGTGCCGGAATCTATGCTCGCACCGACGAGCTGGACGCCAGGATAACTGGGACCACTGGTGAAATCGCGATTGTAGGCAAGAGCGCGGTACGCATTGATGCGTCCGTAGTAGCGTGGTCGGTTTGCAGCAGTGATGCCGCTGAGCGGGTCGCACGAGTACCGGAGCTGGGCTGCAATTTGATCGGCTGTCCACGTGGGATGAAGCGATCGAACAAGTGCGGCAATACCGGCTGCGAGCGGACATGCGAACGAGGTCCCGTCAACAGTTGTGTAGGCGTTGTCGGGTGCAGTGGTACGAATGCCGACGCCGGGAGCGAATGCCGCGACGGCAGTGCCATAGTTCGAAAACGATGCGACGCGATCATTGGTAGAGTTGCTCGCTCCGACGGTGAATACACCTCGGTAGCATGCCGGATAGTACGGCTGTCGATCGAGATCGAGTCCTTCGTTGCCTGCTGCGACGACGATAAATGAACCGAGCGCTCGTGCTTGATCGATGACCTGTTGCTCCAGTGGCGAACCGCCCGGTCCACCCCACGAGCAATTGATGACGCTCGCACCAAGCCGCGCAGCATAAAGGATCGCATCGTAGCCACGCAGAATCGAGTTGGCAAGCGACGTATCGTCCGAGCCGCATTTGATCGGGATGTAACGGCACCGATAGCCAGCCGGTGAAGCGATTCCTCGTCCGTTGTTCGTGGTCGCATCGGCAGTGCCAGCGACGCATGTGCCATGTTGCATCGTCTCCGGCATCGGCAGAACGGGTGGATACACTTTCGGGTCGCTGTCCTCGCGCGTCGTGCCGCTGGTCAAATACTGACTTCGCGTGATGTCGCCGACAAAATCCCATCCGCGCCAATCGTCAATCTTGCCATTGCCGTCGTCGTCAATGCGGTTGGTTCGTTTGTCGCGTCCTTGTGCATCGGTTCCTGTCTCGCCCGGATTGGTCCACAGGTTCGCTGCCAAGTCCTCGTGTTCGTAGTCGGTGCCTGAGTCTATGATCGCGATTGTGACATCGGCGGAGCCCGTTGTAATGTCCCACGCTGCAGGGAGCTGAAGCCGTTGCAGGGCGGCTTGCTGAGCAAACTGCGGATCGTTCGGCTGTACCAACAGTCGCCGAATGTAGAGCGGTGTTGCGTATTCGACGTCGGGAAGCTCGGCGAGTGCAGCGGCAACATCGAAGGGATCGAAACCCGGATCGAACGTCGCGATGACGACTCGCTCCAAGCCGAAGCCGCTCGACTGGATGCTCGGTGCGAGATTCGGCTCGATGAAGGGAACGAGAGCACGAAGCCCGAACTGCAGCAGTACGCTGCGAACGCTGGAAGAAATCGTCGCTTGAGTAGCCGCACCGGAGGTCGAACGGAGCTTGATAGCCACACGACCGGGTTCGTACCACTGCGGCTCGACGCGCACGATTCGGAGTTCGACGGCAGGACACCGATAGTGTGGCGTTTCGACTGCGGGCAATACGACGGGAATTCGACCTTGAATGCGGAAGTCCCATTGATTGTGCGCAGCCAGTGCACAACAAGCACACACCATCGCCAGCCATAGTTTTCTCATGAGAGTTCGATATTCGGTGTGAATGCATTGCAACGCTGCGAAACTACAGAACGTGCCGTCGGCTACACGCCGAACAAGCACGCTCGATGCGTAATTTTGCAACGCTCCGTTAGAGGTGCTGCATGCAAAAAAGCATGCGGCTGAGAACACACTCTCAGTACCTGATCCGGATAATACCGGCGTAGGGAAACGGAGATCGTCTGAACGTCCGTAGTGCGGCTGCTACCGGCTGCGACGTTCATCCCTACCTCGAAGCGGAGCATCGCGAGATGTTCAACCTTTATCGTGATGCTCTATGCGTTCCTTCCTCGGTATCGTTGCGCTCAGCGCAACACTCGTTCCTTGCTTTGCTGCCCGAACCGACCAGCCGGACACTGTTTTGCGTACTTACCACGCGCCGGTGGTCACCGTTACCACAACGCGTGCGATCGAAGGACGCTCGCCAGCGACGTGGAGTCAGCTCGATCGCAGCGAGATTCGTCAACAGCACACGGTGTTCGATCTGCCGACTTTGCTGTCGGAACTGCCTTCGACGCTGTTTTACAGCGAGAACGGCAACGGTATCGGTTACTCGTACCTCAACATGCGTGGCTTCGACCAACGGCGTATTGCTGTGCTGGTCAACGGGATTCCGCAGAACGATCCCGAAGATCACAACGTGTACTGGATCGACATGCCCGATTTGGCATCGAGCCTCGACGAAATTCAAGTGCAACGCGGTGCCGGGCTGTCCAACTACGGTTCGCCGGCGATCGGTGGTTCGATCAACATGGTAACGGTCAATCCTGCACGCGAGCGATTCATCCGCGGGAGCATGTCGATCGGTGTGCAAGAATACCGCGCAGGTGGGCGCAGCCAGGTGCCGCCGGATGTGACCGCACCAGCAAACGATGTCGAACGCTACAGCGTCGAATTCTCCAGTGGGTTGATCGGTGAGCAATACGGGGTCTATGCACGACTGTCGCGCATTCGTTCGCGCGGTTACCGCGATATTGCCTGGACGGATTTGCCGAGCTACTTTGTCAGCGTCGTTCGATTCGATGAGCACTCGTCGCACCAGCTCAACATATTCGGGGCGCCACTAGCCGATGGGCTGGCGTACACCGGACTGCCGAAGCACTACATCACCGATCCCGTGCGACGTCGTCTCAACTACAGCTACTGGGAATACGCCACGACGAGCGATACGGCTATCGGATATGCAGCGATACGACGCCCGCAGGAGTTGGAAAACTTCTCGCAGCCACATTACGAGCTGCTCAGCGATTTTCAATTGACTGAAACGGTGTCGCTGAAAAGTTCGCTGTTCTACTACACCGGCGATGGCTTTTTCGATTTCGATGGCTCGTGGGCGGATGCGCAAATGCTGCGCTTGGTCAAGCCATTCACCACACGCGACTCTGCGCCGAATCCGACGAACACCATCATTCGGGCGTTTGTCGGCAATCGGCACGGGGGATGGATACCGCGCCTTGTCTGGCAACATGACGGAGGCGAATTGCTCGTCGGCGCAGAGTTGCGGTGGCATCGGTCGGAGCACTGGGGAAAAATCCGCTACGCTGAAAATTTGCCCCCGAATTACGATCCCGACTACAAGTTCTATTCCTACGACGGCGTGCGAGACATCTACTCGATCTTCGCGCGGGAGCAATACCAACTGGCTACCGATCTTTTGGTCAGCGCCGAAGCGCAACTCGTGCGCACGCGCTATGCGATCGGCAACGAACGAGCAGGCGACATCTACACGACGTACATCGCAACGACCGGCGATACTGTTCGCGGCAGCGGTACGATCTTCAATGTGTGGTACACGTTCTTCAATCCTCGGCTCGGTCTGCGCTGGACGCCCCTGCACGAACACAGCTTCTATGCAACGGTTGCATATACATCGCGCGAACCGCGAGCGAACAGTCTCTACCGGGCATCCGAATCGTACACCGGATACACACCCGCATTCGCTGCCGATACCAGCGGTGGCGTCGTGCGATACGATTTCTCGCGTCCGCTGGTGAAGCCGGAACGTTTGCTCGACATCGAAATCGGCTGGAACTGGCGCAGTGCCAGCGCCCGCGCGTCAGCGACGCTGTACTGGATGGAGTTTTTCGACGAGTTGGTGCGGAACGGTCAGCGCGACATCTGGGGAGCGCCGATCGAAGGCAATGCTCCGCGCACGCGGCACCTCGGAGTGGAGCTGTCGGGAGCATGGACGCTGCTTCGGTGGGATGACTTGAGCGTTACTATCAGCGGGAATGCGACACTCAGCCGTAATCGCATCATCGAGTATGTGTACCAGACTGCCGACGGTGCGCAGCTCGACTTGGGAGGAAATCCCGTCGCGGGATTCCCCGACGTCATGGCGAACGTCGCGGTGAACCTACAGTGGCATGGATTCGAGCTTCGCATGTCGGGTCGCTATGTCGGCGAGCAATTCACGGACAATTTCGGCACACGGCTCGGCGAGTATTTGCAACGATCGCCGCGTGTTGCTTCGTACAGCGACAACCGCGTCGAACCCTACTTCGTCGCCAATGGGCAACTCAGCTATACGCTCGGCGAGGTGGTCGGTGTGCGAGCGCTTCGGTTCCGTCTGCAGGTCAACAACATGTTCAATCGCCTCTTTGCGTGGAGCGGCAACGGTGCGGAATTCTTCCCCGCGGCTGAACGACTCTGGCTTGCAGGGATCGAGGTAGAACTGTAAGCCTGGTGTTGCGAGCGAAAAGTCCTCGAAAGGTTCTGGAGACGACCGGCAGCGAGATCCGTCGGCATATCCTCGAACCGGCATTCTCATCTACGAATCGTTATCCCGCGCGCGATCGAGCAAGCGGCGGTCGATTTCTTTCTTGGCTTTCGCACCGAGTTCGACCAAACGCTGCGCCCGCGTGACGACGTTGCCCGGTCCGGTGCACAAGCGGCGCATCGCCTCTTCGTAGTCTCGCTTGGTGCGATCGAGCACATCGCCGAGCTTGAGCAGATTGTCGAGCGAGCCGGCAAGTTTATCGTAGAGCTTGCCGGCTTCTTCGGCGATCTCGAGCGCTGTGCGGTTGTGGCGTTCGTGCTTCCACACGCTGGCGACCGTTCGGAGCGTCGCCAAAAGCGTCGTCGGGCTGGTCAGCACGATCCGACGTTCCCAGGCATACGTGTACAGCTCGCGATCGGCATGGAGCGCAGCCGCCAGCGCCGCTTCGATCGGCATGAACAGCAGCACGAATTCCGGCGAGTGAATCCCGTCGGCGGCGAAATACTCCTTGGCGCTCAAACGCTCGATATGGCTGCGCACGGCGGCGACATGCTGCCGCAGGTGCTGCTCGCGCGTGCTGTCGTCGCCGGCTTCGACCATGGCGGCATAGGCGCTGAGCGAGACTTTTGCATCCACGACCAAGTGCTTGCCTTCGGGCAAATAGACGATCGCATCGGGACGAATCCGCTCGCCGTCGTCGGTGCGAGCGGTCACTTGCAGCTCGTATTCGACGCCGCGCTGCAAACCCGACAGTTCGAGCAAGCGTTCCAGTTGGACTTCGCCCCACGAACCCTGCACGCGCTTGTCGCCGCGGAGTGCGGTTGCCAGCGTGTCGGCTTGCTCGGTCAGGCGCGTGTTGAGCTGGAACAGGTGCGCCAGTTGCTCGCGCAGTGCTGCTGTGCCTTTGGTATGCTCGGTGTAGGCGCGCTCGACTTTTTCCTCGAACGCCGCGATGCGTTCGCGCAGCGGTGCGAGCAGCTTCTCGAGCGATTCGGTGCTCTGCTCTTTGAGCGCCGAGCTGCGTTCCTGCAGAATGCGCGTCGCCATTTGTTCGAACTCCAGTCGCAACTGCCGTTGCAACTCTTCGCGGTGCTGGCGGTCTTCGTCGAGTCGCGCGCGAAGATGCTCCGATTCGGCGCGAAAGCGCGAGCATTCCTGCAACAGTTCCGCTACGTGCTGTTCCTTTGCCTCGAGTTCGGCGCGATAGCTCTCGCGCTCGGCGGCGAGCTGCTGTTCGAGCTGCACAAGGCGCTCGCGATAGCTGCTTGCTTCTGCCTGCGCTGCCGTGAGCTTCGGCGCCAGCAATGACCGCACGGCAAGCCCCGCGACCGCTGCACCGATCGCTGCAGCCAGCACGAGCAATCCGACCTCTGCCATGTTCGGACTCCGTTCGTCGTTTCGCCAGTGCGAAAGTAACGCAGCGCTACTCTTCCTCGCCGGTGTTCTTGAGCTTCATCAGCAACCAGTACGCACCGCGCACGACGATTCGTTCGGGCAACGCCGACATGCCGACCGGCACGACGAGCACCGAGTCGGCACGTTCGGCGCGAACAGAGACCTCGATCGTGCGATAGCCGCCGTCGGACGGCGCGAAAACGTAGCGGCGGTTGTCCCATGCGACGACGGCATCGCTGCCGAGGACGTAGCCACGCGGATGCTCGATGGTGACCTCGGCGCTCGCATACATGCCCGGGCGCAGCCGCTCGTGGTCGTAGCGCTCGAAGTGACAGTGCACCTCGACACTGCGCGAGGAATCGAACGTGTGTCCGATGGTGACGATTTCGGCGGCATACCGATCGTCGGGGCGATCGCCGACAGCGGCGATCACACGCTGTCCAGGGCGCAAAAGCGGCAGCTCGCGCTGGAACGCGCGGAGCACCAAATGCACATCGCGCACATCGACCAGCTCGACGATGGGATAATCGGCTGCGATCGTTTGTCCTGTCGAGACGTTGACGCTGGCGACGTACCCGTCGGCAGGCGAACGCAGCACGACGGCACCAGCGATCGTCGTGTCGCTCATGCGATCGGGATCGAGACCGACAAGGCGCAGTCGTTCGGCGAGTGCAACGAGTGCGATGCGACGTTGGCGGGCGAGTGCTTCTGCTTCGCGCAGTACGCGGTCGCTCGTCGCTTTCGACTCGGCGAGCGCGCGTTGACGCTGGTACTCGCGGTCGGCTTGCTCGGCGGCGACGCGCGTCGAAAGGTATTGCTCTTGCAGTTCGACCAACTGCATCCCCTCGATGGTGGCGATCGTCTGCCCGCGCCGCACGTACTGACCGGGCAACACGGCGATCGTGCGCACGACCCCGCCGATCGGGAACGTGAGCGTGATGCGATTCTGCGGTGGTAGTTCGATCGTTCCGCGGAGCGTGATGCGCTCCGATAGCGTTCCTTCGCGTGGAGCACCGAGCACGATGCCCGCATTGCGAGCTTGCTGGGCGGTCACTGCGACGAGACTATCGCTGGCAGCAGCCGAGCGCTCGCCGCTATCGCCGGAGCGCCGATCGCTGCACGAGAGCACGAGCAGCGACAGTGCGAGAACAATCTTGCGCATGGTCATTGTCCGAGAAGTTGAACATCGAGCACTGCGTCGTTCCACTGTGCGATGGCGTCCAGGTATGCGCGTCGCACAGCCAATGCGTTTTGAACGGCGACGAGCCATTCGAGAAAATTCACGGCGCCGGCGTTCAATTCCGCATCGGCGCTGGCGAGAATGTCGGCGGCAGCGGGAACAGCGGTGCGTTCCAACTGGCGCCGCAACGACAAAGCGCGATCGAGTTGCTGCCGCGCGCGAAGTCGCTGGAGTTCGAGCTCCCACACGGCGGTGCGGAACTCCCACTGGGCTGCCTCTGCGCGCTCGTCAGCCGCACGAAGCTGCGCCAGCGACCACGGCGTCGGCAGCGGTATGCTCGCGCCGAGCGTAACGTAGCCGAAACGCGTGTCGGGACCGAAGTAGCGTTCGATGCCGCTGACGTTCTGATAGCCGATGAGTGTCGTGCTGCTGTAGCCGAGCGCGATCGTCGGGAGCATCGCAGCGTAGGTGCCGTCGCGGAGTGCGCGTTGTTCTTCGCTGCGCTGCCGAGCCTGCTCGACGAGCGGATGCTGTCCGGATACATCCAGAAGCGAAACGCTGCCGATCGGCAGTGAATCGAGCACCGGCACGACCGCTATCGTGTCGTACCCGAGATAGCGGTTGAACGTCGCCAGTGCGGTGCGGTGCTGAATTGCTGCAGCGTTGCGATCGGCGTCAATCGTCGCATGCTGGAGCGCGATGCTGGCACGCTGCGATCGGGTCGCAGCGCCGCGCTCGAGCTGAGCGCTTGCCACCGCTTCGGCGTGCGTCAAGAGCGAATCGGCACGGGCGAGCACCGCGAGCAGCTCTTGCCAATAGCGCACCTGGTACGCCGTGCGGATCAGTTCGGCACGTCGAACGACGCGATTCCACCGGTCGCCCCAGACCGCTTGCAGATAGCGATGCTCGAGCGTACTGCGCCGCGCCGAGTGCACCTGCGGAAGTTGAAAGCTCATCGCTGCAGCGATCCGCGAGTCGTTAGCTTCGGTGTTGTACTTGCCGTATTCATACGTCACCTGGAGCGGATCGAGCTGGAGCCAGCCATCGCGTTCGGCGTCGTATTGGCGCACTGTCGCTTGCCAGCGCAGCCGGTCGGGATGCACCGAATCGAGTCGTGCCAGTGCACGATCCAGCGTGATCGGTTCTTGGGCAGTGGCAGCGATGCCGGGCAACATTAGCACGATGGCAGCGATGCCGGTGCGCAGAACGCGCCGAGTACCGGCGCGACGTTCGATCGCGACGTACAGCACCGGCAGGACGACGAGCGTCAGCAGTGTGGCACTGACCAGCCCGCCGATGACAACCGTCGCCAGCGGGCGCTGGACTTCGGCGCCGGGACTGGTGCTGGCTGCCATCGGCAAGAAACCGAGCGAAGCGACAGCAGCGGTCAACAGAACGGGGCGAAATCGCACGCGCGTTCCTTCGAGCACCGCGCGGAGCAGATGTTCGCTCGATCGGCGACGATTGAATTCGCTGACGAGCACGACACCGTTGAGCACTGCCACGCCGAAGAGCGCAATGAATCCCACACCAGCCGACACGCTGAAGTGCAGCCCGCGCAGCGCAAGCGATGCAACGCCGCCGATCGCTGCCAGCGGCACCGCCGAAAGAATCAGCAGACCGTGGCGAACCGACCGGAACGCTGCATAGAGCAACACGAAAATGCCCGCGATTGCCAGTGGAACACTCACCGACAACCGTGCGCGTGCGTGCTGGAGATTCTCGAACGTCCCGCCGTAGCGTATCTCGTAGCCTGGTGGCAGCCGCAGCGAGCGCTCGACGACACGCTGAACATCGCTCACGACCGATTCGACGTCGCGCCCGCGCACGTTGAATCCGACAACGATGCGACGTCGTGCCGATTCCCGCTGAATTTGGTTCGGTCCGAACGTCTCCACAATGTCGGCGACTGCTTCGAGCGGAACGGTCGAGCCATCCGGTGCACGCAGCGGCAGCGTGCGGAGAGTCGCTACGTCGTTGCGCACGGCGCTATCGAGACGGACGACGACATCGAAGCGACGCTCGCCGTCATAGAAAGTGCCCACCGGCGCACCGGCAAACGCAGCGCTGATCGTGCGATTGGCGTCCTCGATGCCGATACCGTAGCGAGCCAGCCGCTGGCGGTCGTAGTGAACGACGATCTGCGGCATGCCGAGCATCCGCTCGCGGTAAATGTCCCGGACGCCTTCGATAGTAGCGACCAGCCGTGCGAGCCGATCGGCAACGGCAGCGAGCGTGTCGAGATCGTCGCCGAAGATTTTGCACACGACGTCTTGCCGTGCACCGGTCATCAGTTCGTTGAAGCGCATCTGCACGGGGAATTGAAAGCCGAACGTGATGCCCGGCATTGCCTCGGTCAGTCGTGCATGCATTTTTTCGGCGAGTTCGTCGTAGCTCGACGCGCTCGTCCACTGGCGCTTCGGTTTGAGAATCACCATCATGTCAGATGCTTCGATCGGCATCGGGTCGGTCGGGATTTCGGCGCTGCCGATCTTGGTGACGACCTTTTCGACTTCCGGAAAATCATCGAGCAAGACACGGGCGCACCGCTGCGTCGCTTCGACGGTCGAGCGCAAGCTGCTGCCGGTCAGCAGACGCGTATCGACGGCGAAGTCGCCCTCTTCGAGTTTCGGAATGAACTCGCCGCCGAGCGTGGTCAGTACGTACACCGCAGCACCGAAGAGCACCATACTTCCGACGGCAACCGGCACCGGCGTGCGCAGTGCCCAATGCAGCGCCGGACGGTAAAGCCGTTCGAGCGCTCCGACGAGGCGATCGGCGAATGTCCGTTCGGGCGGTCGGTACCGCGCAAAGACCAGCGATACGATCGCCGGTACATACGTCATCGAAAGCAGGAATGCACCGCCGAGCGCGTAAATGAGCACGAGTGCCATCGGGCGGAACATTTTTCCTTCGATGCCTTCGAGCGTCAGCACTGGCACGTACACGATCAGGATGATGAGCTGCCCGAACACTGCCGCGCGCATCAGGCGCGATGCAGTTTGCTCGACAAGGGGAAGAATCGCGGTCTGCTCGGATCGCCGTAGCACGTGCTGGAGGCGATGCAGCACCGCTTCGACGATGATCACGGCACCATCGACAAGCAATCCGAAATCGAGTGCGCCCAAGCTCATCAAGTTGCCGCTGACACCGGTAGCGCGCATCAGTGTGGCAGCAAACAGAAAGGAGAGCGGAATGACCGACGCCACAACGAGCGCGGCGCGTAGATTGCCCAAAAGCAGCACCAGGACAAGCACGACGATCGCCGCACCTTCGAGCAAGTTCGTGCGAACGGTTGCTACTGTCGAAGTGACCATCTTGGTGCGGTCGAGAAATGGCTCGATCGTGACGCCTTCGGGCAGTGTGCGTTCGATTTCGGCGAGCCGCTCTTTGACACGCTGCACGACAGCCGAGGAGTTCTCGCCTTTGAGCATCATGACGACCGCACCGGCGACTTCACCGGCGTCGTTGTAGCACATTGCGCCGTAGCGAATCGCCGCGCCGCGACGGACTTCGGCAACGTCGCGCACGAGCACGGGAACGCCACCGCGTGTTGCGATGGGGATGTGTTCGATGTCGCCGATCGAGCCGATGAATCCTTCGGTGCGAATGAACTGTACCGTCGGACCGCGTTCGATGTAAGCACCGCCGGCATTGCCGCTGTTGCGCTCGATTGCGGCGGCGACGTCGGCGATCGTCAGACCGAGCGCCGCGAGCCGATCGGGGCGGACGGCGATTTCGTACTGCCGCAGCAGCCCGCCGAAACTGGCGACGTCCGCCACACCAGGAGTGCCGAGCAACTGGCGACGCACGATCCAATCCTGAATCGTGCGCAGCTCGTCGAGCGAGTAGCGACTCTCGTAGCCCGCCTTCGGTCGGACGACGTACTGCAGAATCTCGCCCAAGCCGGTCGTCACCGGCGCAAGCTCCGGAATGCCGGTGCCGGCGGGTAGCTGAAGGCGTACTGTCCCCAGTCGCTCGTTGATTTGCTGCCGCGCCCAGTAGGTGTCCACGTTGTCCTCGAACACGAGCGTAATGACCGACAGCCCGAACCGCGAAAAGCTCCGTAGCTCGATCAGACCGGCAATGTTGCTGCAGGCTTGTTCGATGGGAAAGGTGATGAAGCGCTCCACGTCGGGCGCTCCCAATGCAGGCGATACGGTGATCACCTGCACTTGATTGTTGGTGATGTCCGGCACAGCGTCGATGGGCAGGTGCACCAAATTCCAACCGCCGACGATGGCCATCACCGCAACGGCAGCCAGCACAGCACCGCGCCACCGCAATGCCAGACCGATGATAGCACCGATCATCGTGCATCGCTTGCAGTGGTTGAACAATAGCGAAAGGGAAAAGCCGAAAAGAAGCGTTGCTGCTTATGCGGCGGGCGGATGCCAGATGCTCGTTTTTATGCCGGCAAGGAGAGGAATGTCTCGAAGGAACGATCGCTCCAGCGGAGAGGCGAACTGGTGCAGGTCAGCCGACGGCTGCGGCGGAACGCTCGCAGCGATGGACCATGCGCCGGGCAATTCGACCTTGAACGGAAGCTGCAAATCGCGCGCGCGATCGGCATCGTACACGTCGCCTCGCATGTAGTGCTCGTGCAGAAACTCGCCGAGCGTGAGGTGGTCGCGTTCGGCGTGCTCGAGAAAGTGCAGCACGAGCATCGGCACTTTCGCCAACTGGGGCAGTTCGGTTGCCGTGCCGATGTAGAGCACCAAAAGCAATGCAGCCACAAGGCGATTCATCGCGTGCAAAAATAGCTGCCGGTCGTAGTACTTTTGCCGCCATCGCAGCAATCTCGCTGTGCGACGTGCGTCTTCTGCTCACACGTTTTTTTCCGACGAGCACCAGCTATGGACACACAAGAACTGTTTTTGGTCGAGTTCGACATCGCTGACTTCGACGATGCGATGATGCAACGGATACCCGAGCAGCACGAGGTGTTGCTCCGCTTGATGCAGTCGGGGACAGTGACGCATTTTGCCGTGTCGAGCGATCGGCAGAAGCTGTGGGTATTTTTCCGCGTCAAAAACATGAGCGAGCTGTTGCGGACGATTTCGTCGTTCCCGCTGGTCAACTACTTGCGCCCGACCTTTCATCACCTGCTGTTCCAAGAGTCGGCGGTACGATTGGCGCCGATGTCGCTCAATTAGAGCCGTAACTTTGCGCAGCGAACTGCAAACACTCTCGCAAGCGATGGCGACGTATCTGTTTACTTCCGAATCGGTCTCCGAAGGTCATCCCGACAAAATTTGCGATCAAGTCTCCGATGCTGTGCTTGACGCCGTCCTCGCCGATGATCCCGACGGGCGGGTCGCGTGCGAGTGCTTTGCAACGACGGGCATGATCGTCGTCGGGGGAGAGATTACCACCGACATGTACATCGACCTGCCGGAGTTGGTCCGCGGTGTCATTCGGGACATCGGTTACACGAAAGCCGAGTATCGCTTCGATGCCGATTCGTGCGCCATCATCAACGTCATCAACAAGCAATCGCCGGACATCGCCATCGGTGTCGATAGCGGCGGCGCGGGCGATCAAGGCATCATGTTCGGCTATGCCTGCACCGAGACCAGTGCGCTGATGCCAGCGCCGATCATGCTCGCGCATGCGATCGTGCGGCGGCTGGCGGAGATTCGCAAACGGCAGCCCCAGTTGATGCCCTACTTGCGTCCCGACGCAAAATGCCAAGTGACGCTTCGCTACAGCGACAGCGGCGAAATCGTCGGTGTTGCGGCGATCGTCGTTTCGACGCAGCACGAGCCCGACGTTTCGCGGTCCCGGATCGAGGAGGACATTCGCCAGTACGTCATCGAACCGATCGTGCCGCGACATTTGCTCGACGAAACGACGCGCTACCACATCAATCCGACGGGCAAATTCGTCATCGGCGGACCACACGGCGACACGGGGTTGACCGGTCGCAAAATCATCGTGGATACCTACGGCGGACGTGCGCCGCACGGTGGTGGTGCTTTCAGCGGCAAAGACCCGACGAAAGTGGATCGTTCGGCAGCGTATGCTGCACGCCACTTGGCAAAAAACATTGTCGCAGCCGGTTTGGCCAGCGAGTGCACCATTCAGCTCGGCTATGCGATCGGTGTCGCCGAGCCGGTCTCGATCATGGTCAACACCCATGGCACAGGCATCGTCCCGGCAGCAGCGATCGAAGAGTTCGTTCGCAGCAATGTGGATTTGACGCCGCGTGGTATCATCGAGCGCTTCGATTTGCTCAAGCCGATCTACCGTGCCACGTCGGTGTACGGTCATTTCGGGCGCGATGAGTTTCCCTGGGAGCGACTCGATTTGGTCGAATCGCTCCGGTCGTATTTCGGTGTTACGGCTGGCAACGGCATGCCGCAGATACAACTGGCGGAAGTTGCGGCATCGTAGCGGCGAGCACCGTATTTTTGCAGTGAACATTGTTTGTGCGGAAGTGGCGGAATTGGCAGACGCACCATCTTGAGGGGGTGGCGCCGAAAGGCGTGCGGGTTCAAGTCCCGCCTTCCGCACATGAAGACTCACCGAGCCGCGCTCGGTGAGTTTTTTGTTCGTAACGCGGCGATCGTGTCGCTGCGTCCGAACTTTGCAACGCACTTTACGGAAAGGACCCATGCGAATGCTCGTTGTGTTCTCGGTAGCATGTGCGATTGCCGCAGCGCAGCCGCGGCTGGTGGTGTTGCTGTGCTACGATCAGATGCGCGGCGATCGAATCGAGGCGGTTCGTCCGTGGCTCGGCGAGCGCGGTTTCGTGCGACTGCTGCGCGAAGGCGCCGTCGCTTCGCGATGCATGTTCGATTATGCGACGACGGTCACCGCTGCCGGACATGCGACGATCGCTACCGGATGCAATCCCGCTCGACACGGCATCGTGGACAACGATTTCGTCGTCGGCGATCGAGCACTCTATGCGACAGACGATACGTTGCTCGAACAACCGTCGCCGCGGCTGTTACTTGTGCCGACGCTCGGCGACTATCTCCGTCGTGCCGATCGGCGCAGCAAGGTGTGGAGCTTTTCGCACAAAGACCGTGGAGCGATTTTTCTCGGCGGGCATCAGCCCAGCGGTGCATTCTGGCTCGTGCCGCATGTCGGGCTCGGCAGCTCGTCGTACTATCCCGCTCCGCCGGCGTGGGTGCAGCGCTTCAATGCCGAACAGTCGCCCGCTCGCTTTGCGGGTAGTGTGTGGGAGAAACGCTTGCCGCCGACGGCACCGGCAGATAGCCTGCCGTGGGAAGGACGTTTCCCGGGCGGACAGCAATACTTCCCTCACCGACTACCGAGCGATACCGCCAGCGAGCAGTTCTGGCGCGCATTCGCTCTCGTGCCGCACGCGGTCGAATGGCTCTTCCGCGCTGCCGAAGAGTGCATCCGCGCCGAAAATCTCGGTGCCGACACGATCCCCGATTTGCTCTGCATCAGCGTTTCGACGACCGACTTGGTGGGACACCTTTTCGGGCACGATAGTCGCGAGTACGCAGAGTTGCTCGTCGCGTGCGATCGCATCCTGGCGGAGTTTCTCGACACGCTCGATCGGCGCATCGGACGCAATCGCTACGTGCTCGTACTGACCAGCGATCACGGTGCTGCGAGTATTCCGGAGCTGGAGCGCCAGCGCGGACTCGATGCCGGTCGCATCACAGCCGATACGCTGTCGCAATGGCTGGCGCGGTGGCAAGCGAGGCTCGGTTCGCCGCTCGATTCGGTACGACTGGTGCGGCAGTTTTTTCCTCCCTGGTTGTGGCTCGATACAGCAGCGATACGGCGATACGGTTGCTCGCCAGACAGCGTCGCATCCTCACTAGTACGGTGGCTTTCCGAGCAGCGCGGTGTCGGTATCGCACTGACGCGTTCGGCTCTCGAGCATGGGTCGGATACAGGTGCTCTCGGTTTGATTCGCAGAAGTTACCGACCCAGCCGTTGCGGTGACGTCGCAATCTATCCGCGTCCGCACTGGATATTCGGCTCGACACCGGCGCAGCACGGGACACTGTACGACTACGACCGTTGGGTGCCGCTGGTATTCTTCGGCGCTGGTATCGAGCCGCAGCGTCTCGATCGTCCGACAAGTCCTGCGGACATCGTTCCGACCATCGCTCGCATGCTTGGCATCACGACCGATACCACCGACGGCACAGCGCTCGATCTTCGCCTCACAACGATCCGCTGAGCGGGAAAAAATTTTTTGCATGCGATGAAATTTTTTCTTGCATCGTAGGAATTTCTTTCGTAAGTTTGTCAGAGAAATTCCTACAACCTGTAAGGGTTGGGGAAGGAGTGTATGTTCCACTTTATTGCAGGAGGTCCTCATGGACAGCCGCAATGTTGGGCTGGAGCTCCTGACCGCCGAGCAAATGCAAACGGTCGTCGGTGGTGGCTGGAGCATCATCTGGGAAGACCCCCGCGATCCGCGCCAAAAGTAATTGAACGCGGAGCGATGTGCTTGCTCGGAGCGCTACCATGAGAACGGACAGCTCGCGAGCAAGCGACAAAGCACGGCGCCCCTCGGCAACTTGCCGCAGGGGCGCCGCGTTTTTCGGGGAAAGTGTCGCCTCATCCTGTGCTGCCGAAGCCACCTGTGCCGCGAGCAGTGTCCGGGAGTGCATCCACGACGCGCCACTCGATGCGTTCGTAACGAGCGACGACCAGTTGCGCAATCCGCATACCGCGCTCGATAATGAACGGTGCCGAACCGAAGTTGGCAAGGATGACTTTGATTTCGCCGCGGTAGTCGCTGTCGATCGTCCCTGGCGAGTTCAAGCAAAAAATGCCATGCCGGTACGCCAGCCCACTGCGCGAGCGAACTTGTGCTTCGTAACCCGGCGGCAAAGCGATCGCAAGAGCGGTAGGAACCAGCACGATACTTTTCGGCTCGATTACGAGCGGCTCGCCGATAGCAGCACAAAGATCCATGCCCGCAGAACCAGCCGTTGCGTACTGCGGCAAGGGGAGATCGTCGTAGCGAGAATCAGTGCGCAGAATGGGAACGATCATCGGTCGTGTCGAATGGATCGGTGTGTTCGCAGCCGCAGCAGCCGTGCGATTCGGCGAACGGCTTGCCCTCGACTTGCAGCGTTGCGTGTCGGATACCGAATCGCTCTCCGAGCATGCCGTGCAGTTCGCTGAGCGTGCGGTCGCGATCGGCGTCGTCGCTGACGACGATGTGGGCGCTCATCGCATGCGACGTAGCTCCGAGCTGCCAGACGTGTACATCGTGAACATCGTCCACGTGCGGATGCTCGTGCAACGCACGCCGTACCGATTCGACGACCGCATGATCGGGAGCCGATTCCATCAGGATCACGACTGCACGGCGCACGATGCCGATTCCACTGCGTGCGATCAGGAACGTAATCGCCAGCGACAGCAGCGGGTCGAGCAGATGCCAGCCGGTCAGACGCATGACGACACCGCCGACGATGACGACCACCGACGAGAGCAGATCGTTGAGCACATGAAGGTACGCACTCTGTGTGGTCAAATGGGTCGAGTCGCGAAGGACGTACCACGCGATGCCGTTGGCGAGCAGACCGATCGTTGCCGCTATGAGCATCGGCGTCGTCTGAACCGTGCGGGGGCTGCCGAGTCGTTCGATAGCTTCGATGGCGATGAACGTGCAGATTACCAGCAGTGCGATGCCGTTTGCCAGTGCTGCCAAAATTTCCACGCGACGCCAGCCGAACGTAAAACGATGCTGCTCGGTTCGGCGCTGCGCCAAGCGCAAGCTCACGTATGCGATGAGGAGCGAGGAAAGGTCCACTGCCATGTGTGCACTGTCGGACAGCAACGCCAGCGACGAGGACACGATGCTGCCGATCAATTGCACCACCGCAATTGCCAGTGTCGTCACGATCGCGATCGCCAGCGAGCGCAGATCGGCGTGGTAATGGTTGTGGTCGTGCGTGTGCATCAGTACGCGGCGGTCTGTGCGACGTTACCGGTGACGATTGCCACGCCAGCGCTCGTGCCGAGCCGATCGGCGCCGGCGTCGAGCAAAGCGAGCGCTTGCTCGCGTGTGCGGATGCCGCCGGAGGCTTTCACCTTCACCGACGGTGCGACGTGCGAGCGCAACAGTCGAACATCCTCGATCGTTGCGCCGCCGTAGCCGAACCCGGTCGAGGTCTTGATGAAATCGGCGCCAGCGCGACTGACCAGCTCTGCTGCACGAATTTTTTCCGCTTCGTCGAGTGCGCCGCATTCGACGATGACTTTGACGATCGCACCGCGTTCGTGAGCAAGCGTGACGACGCCGACGATGTCGCCGAGCACCGCAGCATCGTCGCCGCTTTTGAGCGCGGCGATGTCGAGCACCATGTCCAATTCGCGCGCACCGACGTCGAGCACGTGCGCGGCTTCGGCGCGTTTGGTGTGCGGCAAATTCCCGCCGAGCGGAAAACCGACGACCGAGCACACCGGAATCGGTGTCCCAGCGAGCATCTCGACAGCAAGCGGTACCCAGCGCGGAAGAACGCACACGGATGCAAAGCCGTATTCGATCGCCTCGCGACAGAGTTGCTCGATGCGCGGGCGCGTGCTCTGTTCCGGTCGGAGCAAGGTGTGGTCTATCGTTGCAGCCAGATTCATCGTTATCGTCCTGTCAGTGAGTGGATTTTTTCGACGCGGCGCCTGTGACGTCCGCCTTCGAATGTCGCCTCCAAGAAAGCATCGGAGATCGCGATGAGTTGGTCGGTCGGATGGAGTCGCGCTCCCATGCAGAGAACGTTGGCATCGTTGTGCTGACGCGCCAGACGTGCCATCTCTGGTGAGCAGCAGTTCGCAGCACGGATGCCAGTGACTTTGTTGGCAACGATGGAAACGCCGATACCGCTGCCACAGAGCAAAATCCCCAGCTCGTCTTCGCCGCTGGCGACACAGCGCGCGACGGTGACGGCAAAGTCGGGATAGTCCACCGATTCGTCGCTGAACGTGCCGAGATCGTGCACCTGGTAGCCACGCTGGCAGAGATGTTCCGCCAGTGCTTGTTTCGCTGCGTAGCCGGCGTGGTCGGCGCCAATGGCGATGCGTTTCATGTGACGATGTCGTCGGTAGTGGTTACGTGTTCAATCGTCGTTCGATGCGAGCATCGAAGCTGTATCGTCCCGCACCTGCCACCGCGATGGCGAGACTGGAGACGAAATAGCACAGCGCGAATTCTTTGCGTTGCCATGGATCGGTCGCATGGGCACCGAATGCAGCGACACTCATCGTGACGGCGATGGTGACTGCAGCCGGTCGCGCGAGAAATCCGATCAGCACCAACGCGCCGCCACCGAGCTCCGCCAGTGCGGCAATCCACGCCATCAGCGGCGGCAAACCGAGTTTGGTCGCGACAGTTTCGACGAAGCGATCCATGCCGCTGAACAGCTTGAGTCCGCCGTGGTAGAGCATCATCGCGCCGGTCCACAGTCGGAGCAGCAGCAGTGCCGCATGGACGTTTCCACTGCCGAAGATGTACCGCTGCATCACTGTGACGTCGAAAATTGAACGACTGCAGGAGGACCGGCAAAAAGCGATCGCGCGAGCTGGTGAATCTCTTCGTCGGTGACTGCCAGGAGCATATCGAGTTCGCGCCAGGGACGCTCCGGATCGTCGAAGAGCATCGTTGCCAGCGCGAGCATTTCCGCCAAGCCTTCGGTCGTTTGGAATGCTTGTGCGTAGCGGCGTCGAATCTTGTTGCGTGTGCGTTCGAGGTGAATCGGATCGAGCGGTGAATCGAACGTCGCTGCCAGAAGATTCTGCCATTGGTCGTAGAGTTGCTCGGCGGTGACGGATTTGGTGCGTGCCAATGCCGAGAATTCCATCAGCGAGCCGCGCACGCGAATGTCGGCGCTCGTTGCAGCGTTGTGCGCCAGTTGCTGGTCGTACACGAACTGGCGCGCCACGGGCGAGGAACGTCCTGCACTGAGCACTGCAGCGAGGATTTCCGCGACAGCGCAGGTGTGTTGATCCTCGATGCCGGGAAAATGGTACGCACAGATGAGCATATCGGCTGGCAGACTGGTATCGCGTTCGATCAAACGCTCGTTCCGTGGAATGCAGCGGCACGAGCCGTTGTTGTGCGGCGAGGAGGTCGGCAGCGATGCGAAGCGTTCGACGATGAACTCGACGATCTCGGCGGTCGAGTCGAACGCACCGACGACAGCGAGCACTGCGTTGTCGGGGCGGTAGTAGCGTTCGTACCACGAGCGTGCATCGTCGAGCGTCATCGAGCGCAGATGCTCGATCGAGCCGTAGATGTCCCAGGCGTAGCAACCATCGGGTGAGAATGCTGCCTGTGCCAGGAGCATGCGGGCAGTGCCATAGGGCTGATTGAAGACGTTTTCGGCGATCTCTTCGATGACGACGTTGCGCTGGACATCGAGCGCTCGTTGCGAGATCGTAAAGCCGCTCATGCGCTCGGCTTCCAGTTCCAGTCCCAGTTGCCATGCCTGGAGCGGCAGCGTCATGTGGTAGTACGTCCAGTCGAACATCGTGTAGGCGTTGCTGGAGCCGCCGGCATCGGTGACGATCTCGTCGAAGCTTTTGCCGTCGACGCGAGCGATGTTGTCGAACATCAAGTGTTCGAACAAGTGTGCGTAGCCGGTTTTGTCAGGAGTTTCGTCGGCGCTACCGACGCGATAGGCGACGCCGATGGAAACCAATGGCGGACCGTCTTTGCGTAGGACGACGACGCGGAGACGGTTGGGA
>JAOAGY010000016.1 GCA_026415505.1 Chlorobiota bacterium
GGCAACGCCATCGCATCACTGTGCCGCTCGAATGGCTCGGCGGCGATCATCCGCCCTGGTGGGAACAGCTCTGCGCCGACCGTGCACTGCGGCAGCACCTTTCGAACTGCTACGAGCAGATGAGCGCTCGGCTGCTCGGCAGCGGTGCTGGGCTTGCCGAGTCGCTTCCCGGAGGGCGACTCCGTTTTCAGGTTCGCGCGACGTGTGCGACGGCACGTCTTGTGTGGCAGCGATGCGTGCAGCGCGGAGACAATTTCGCCGTGCGACCACGGCTGCATTGGTGGGACATCAGGCGCATCGTCTGGGCGATGGTGTTCGGCTGAGCGTGTCGTAGCTTTGCTGCCGACGATGGAAGCGCTCGTGACCAGCTCGATGACGAGTTTCTACTACTCGTTTTCGCTTTTGCCGCGCGAGATTCGGCAGGCGATCACGACGCTGTATGCCTTCTGCCGGACGGTCGACCAAATCGTGGATTCGCCGCCGCAAGCGTACAGCGCCGATATTGCTCTGCGCCGCGAACAATTGCACTGGTGGCGGCGCCAGATCGAAGCCATCTACGGCGAAGGCACGATCGCTCCGCTGGTGCGACCGTTGGCGCTCGTCGTCGAACGATTCGGTATCCCGAAGCAGTACCTGTTGACGCTGCTCGATGGAGTCGAGCGCGATCTTGTGCAGCGACGCTACTCGACGTTCGACGAACTGAAAGACTACTGCTATAGCGTCGCTGGCGTCGTCGGGCTGATGAGCATTCACGTCTTCGGGTATCGCTACGACGAAAGCCAGGAATACGCCATCAACCTTGGCTACGCACTGCAGTTGACCAACATCATCCGTGACGTCAAAGAGGACAAAGACCGCGGCTACATCTATCTCCCGCTCGACGAAATGGAGCGGTTCCACTATACCGAAGCGGACTTGATGGCGGAAACGTACAACGATCGCTTCATCGAGCTGATGCGTTTTCAGACGCGGCGGGCACGCACCTACTACAACCGCGCACGCGCCGCACTCCATCCCGACGAACGCGCCACGCTCTACCCCGCCGAAATCATGGACGCCATCTACTACCGCTTGCTCGAAAAAATCGAGTTGGGGAATTTCGATGTCTTCCGTCGGCGTTTTCGTGTTCGTGCGCCGCACAAACTCTGGCTGGCGACGAAAATTTGGCTCTATGCCAAGCTGCTGAGCCGTCGCCGGTAGTTCGTAGTTTTGCGTCGGCACACCTTTGCAATGAGCACCCATGGAACAACAGGAACACCGGACGCTCTCGTTCGACCAACACGAGCTTGCCGAGATCGAGCGGCTCAAGAGTCTCTATCCTCATCCGAAAGCTGCATTGATGCCCGTTCTGTGGATGGCGCAAAAAAAATGGGGATGGCTTTCGGAAGACGTCATGCGCACGGTCGCCGACGTCATGGAGCTGCCGTATGCGCACGTACTCGGCGTGGCGCGCTTCTACACGATGTACTTCAAAAAGCCGATGGGACGCTACCACATCCAAGTCTGCACGAATGTTTCGTGCATGCTGCGTGGCGGCGATGTTCTCTTCGAGCGCTTGTGCGAAAAACTCGGCATCGGCAACAACGAGCGCACGCCCGACGGACGCTTCTCGATCGAGGAAGTCGAGTGCATGGGCGCATGCGGCGGCGCACCGATGATTGCCATCAACGAAGACTACTACGAAAACGTCACATTCGACGATGTCGAACGCATTTTGGCATCGCTTCCGTAGCAGCATCCGCACATCGAAGGCGGATGCAGTGGCGGTGGCAGTTGTTCTGCTGATCGGTTCGATCGCGAGCGCTCTCGGTGGAGCCGATCGGTGGATGCTCGACATCGTCCAGATCGCTCGTGGTCAGCTGTGGCGGCTTCTGACGGTGCACGTGGTGGCTGCGTCGCCGCTTGTGGGTGCGATGCTCATTGCGCTGCTGGTGTGGATGGTTCCGCGACTGGTCCTCGTGTTGGGGAGATGGACGTTCTGGTTTTTCGCAGTGCTGCTGGTGATGGCAAGCAATGTCGCCACGATGCTCGTTATGACGGTGACAGGACTCGATCGCCTGCTGCATCCCATACCGCCGCTGGCGATCTTTGCGACGATAACCTTTTGGCTCGTTGCGCGACATCATGCATACAATATCGGGGGACGTCGCATACGTTCTGCGAGCCTTGCAGCGATTGCGTGCCTCGGTTTGGCGCTTTGGACAGCGATGACGGTGACCGTGCGTCCTGCGTTGTTTTTGGTGATGCTCGGTCAGTGGTTCGTGTCGGCTGCTCTGGCGTTCGCAGCGGTCGGTGTCGTGTACTACCGATCGGCACTCAAGCAATTTCGGCGATTCCAACGTTCGGTGGTCGTGACGACAGAACCCGAAGACGTCGAGATGTACCGCACGGAAACGTGCCCCTCGCACTTGCCGGCTGGATACTCGTCCGACGAAGAATATGCCGATGCGCTGCTCGAAAAAATTTTTCGCCACGGCGAATCGTCGCTCACCGACGATGAGCGTGCATTCTTGCGCGACTATGCACGACGACTCTGACGACCGATGAGCATCACGGCAAACGAAGACCGCACGATATTAGCCGGACGCATTCTCCGCATCGCGATCGTTGCGATAATCGGAGTCTTTGCCGCGCGGCTGGCGTATTTGCAGATCATTCGTGGCGCCGAGTATCTCCAGCGCAGCGAGATGCAAGCGATCAAGCAGCGCGCGAAGATTCCCTCGCGGGGCTGCATGTACGACCGCAACGGCACGATGATCGTGCGCAACGATCCGGCGTTCAGCATCACGATGACGCCGCACGAAGTGGACACGACGACGCTGCCGCTGCTGGCTCGTTTGGTCGGTATGCCGCTGGAGAAAATTCGGCAGCTTTATCGGCAGGCACTGCCGTATCGTTTTCAGCAAGTGCCGATCGTGCGCGATGCGCCGCTGGAGATCGTCGCAGCGATCGAAGAGCATCTTGCCGAGCTGCCCGGCATCGAAATTCGCGCCGACGTCAAACGCCACTACCTGCTCACTGCCCACGCAAGCCATCTGTTCGGCTACCGCGCGATGGTGGACGAGCGCGACATCGCTACCAAAGGCGACTACTACACGCTCAACGACTACATCGGCAAAACAGGTCTCGAGGCGGCATACGAGCCCTTTTTGCGCGGTCGGAAAGGAGTGCAGTTCGTTGCCGTCAATGCGGCGGGGCAGCCGATCGAACGTTTCAACAACGGGCGCAGCGACATCGAAGCGATCGAGGGTGCCGACCTGTACCTGAGCATCGACGCGCTGTTGCAAGAAGTCGCCGAAAAGCAGATGGGCGACGACCACGGTGCCATCGTCGTCCTCGATCCGCGCAACGGCGAAGTGCTGGCTTTCGTCAGCAAGCCGGACTACGATCTCCATCCTTTCGAGACACCCAAGGCGGGCGAGTATTTCGCACAACTGGCGCGCGATCCGAACAAGCCGCTGTTCAATCGTGCAATGCAGACGATTTATCCGCCCGGCTCGACCTGGAAAATGCTCGTGGCGCTGGCTGCGCTCCACGAAGGACTGCTCGACGAGCACACGACGATACATTGCCCCGGAAGCTTTGCCTTCGGCGGACGCTCGTTCAAATGTCACGGTGCGCACGGCACAGTGGATGTGCGCCGCGCGATTCAAGTTTCGTGCAACGTGTTCTTTTACCGGCTCGGTCTGCGCATCGGGATAGACAACCTCTACAAATACGGCACGATGTTCGGCTTCGGGCAATTGACCGGTATCGACATCGCCGGCGAGCGATCGGGCTTGCTTCCCTCGCGCAAATGGTTCGAACGACGCGGTATCACCGGCAGCTTGCTCGACGGTCGCATGGTGAATTTGGGAATCGGTCAAGGAGAGCTCGGTGTGACGCCGCTCCAAATGGCTGTCTATGCTGCGACGCTCGCCAACGGCGGAACGCTCTATCAACCGCACGTCGTCCGCGCCATCTACAACAAGGAAACCGGTCGGCTCGAAAAAGTCGCATACGGTAGCATCAAACTGCCGCTCGATCCGCGATACGTCCGCGTCGTGCAAGATGGAATGTACGCCGTGTGCAACATACCCGGCGGAACTGCGACGAACGTTCGCGTCGATGGTGTCGCGGTGTGTGGAAAAACCGGAACAGCGCAAAATCCCCACGGCAAAGATCACTCCTGGTTCATCTGCTATGCGCCTGCGGAAAATCCCACTATCGCCATGTGCGTGATGGTCGAGAATGCCGGCTTCGGTGCGACGCGTGCGGCGCCGATTGCACGAGCGATCCTCGATGCGTACTTCCATCCTGAGCGTTACCGCGACTCGACCGCCGCGCCTGGCTCGATGGCGAGCACTGCTGCATGGTCTTCCAGCCGACCTCAGTGAGTGTGGCAATGCGCGTGCTGCTCGCCAGCGTACTCGTCCTGATCGGCTGCAGCAGCCGCGACGATTCGAGCGTCACTCTCCGTGTGTGGCATTTCTGGAGCGAGCCGTCGCAAGAGCGAGCTTTCCGTCGCATCGTTGCCGCATTCGAGCGACGCTACGGTGTCCGTGTGGAATTGACGCCGCTGCAATGGTCCGACGGAAAAGCCAAGCTGCAGATCGCCTTTTCGAGCGGTTCGCCGCCCGATGTCGTTCATCTCGGCGCCGAATGGGTTGCGGAGTTCGCGCCCGCTGTGGTGCCGCTCGATTCGACGTTCGATGCAGCGCTGCGCACAGAGTTCGCGCCGATCGGTCGCGTCAATGGTCGGCGATATGCGCTTCCGTGGACGGTCAATGCGCGCGTGCTGCTGGTGCATCGCCGGTTGGGCATGCGCGATGGCGACAGGTGGAGCGAGTTCGTCGCTTGCGTTCGTGCATTTCACTTGCCGCCCGAACGCTTCGGCATCGGGCTGTGCACGAGCGATCCCCACAATGTGCTCAAGCGCGACTTGCCGCTTCTGTGGGCAGCAGGTGCGCATCTGTTCCGTTCGCTGCCGATCGTTGCGACAGCCGATTCGTCGCTCGTCGGGGCGCTCGGCGAGCTTGCTGCGCTCGTGCCGTATGCGGTGGTGGAACCCTCTCGGCAGCTCGACGAACGGCTCCGGCGCGGTCAGATCGGTGCGGTGCTTTCCGGCATGTGGATGCTCGGCGATTCGGCAGTGCTGGCGACATACGACGTCGCCGGTGTCGTTCCGCATCGCAGTGGAGCCGATGGCTCCAGCATTCTCAGCGGCGACTGCTTCGCGATTGCGCGAGCATCAGCCCGTCGGAGAGAAGCCAAGGAGTTCCTTGCCTTTCTCGGCAGATGGGAGTTAGCTGCGGCGTTCTGCCGCGATGTGCCCGATGCAGGATTCCCCGCGCAGCAGCCGCCGTCCCGAGCAGCGCTCGACTCGCTCGTCGGGCGCTCGCAGCACTGGCGCAATGCATACCAGCAAACTCTTCGTTCGGTCCTGCTGCCGTCCCCGCCGTACTTTCTCGACGCCGAGCGCATCGTCGAAGAAACGATCACAGCGGTGCTCTACGGCACGCTCGATCCGCTCGGCGCGCGCCGAGAGCTGCTGCGACGACTTCGACCGACGTGGTGACTACTCCGCGGCGGTGTCTATCTGTGCACGCTGGAGGCGTCCGCTGAAGTCCACGTACACGGTTTTCCATTCGGTGAAGATGTCGAACACCGTCCAACCGCCTTCACGGTGTCCATTGCCGGTGTTCTTGATGCCACCGAAGGGCATGTGTGCTTCAGCGCCGATCGTCGGAGCGTTGACGTATGTGATGCCGGCTTCGATGTCTCGCATCGCAGCGAAGGCGTACTCGACCGACCGTGTGTAGATCGCCGACGACAGCCCGTATTCCGAATCGTTCGCCAGCGCGATGGCATGCTCGAACGAATCGGCACGCGCGACCGACAGCACCGGACCAAAAATTTCTTCCCGCCAAATGCGCATGTGTGGCTGAACACCGGCGAAGATCGTCGGCTCGATAAAGTAGCCGTGTGCGAAATTTCCGCTTGTGAGGCGATTGCCACCGATGATCAGCCGAGCGCCCTCTTCCTGACCGATGCGAATGTAGCCGAGGATTTTGTCGCACTGACGTTGATTGATGACCGGTCCCATCTGGGTGTCCGCTTCCAGTCCCGATCCGATGCGCAGCGAGCGAGCACGCTCCGAAAGCATGTCGAGGAAACGATCGTGTATCGGTGCGTGCAAGATAAGCCGTGATGTCGCTGTGCAACGCTGTCCGGTCGTACCGAACGCGCCCCAGAGCACGCCATCGAGCGCCAGATCGAGATCGGCATCGTCCATGATGATGACGGCGTTTTTGCCACCCATTTCGAGCGACACTTTTTTGTTGAGAGCGCCGCAGCGTTCGGCGATGCGCGTTCCGGTCGCTGTCGAGCCGGTGAATGCGACGACGCGAACGTCGGGATGCTCGACCAATGCGGCACCGGCTTCGGCGTCGCCGTGGACGACGTTGAACACACCCGGCGGCACACCGGCTTCCTCCAGAATTTCTGCGAACACGACCGCCGAATGCGGCGCGTCGTCGGATGGCTTCCACACGACCGTGTTGCCGGCAGCCAGCGCAGGGAAAATCTTCCACGACGGCACCGCGATCGGAAAATTCCACGCCGTGATGATGCCGCACACGCCGATCGGCATGCGAAACGAGAGGTTCAGTTTGTTCGGCAGTTCACTCGGTGTGTTGTAGCCGAAAAGCCGCCGAGTTTCGGTGGCGCTGTAGTACGCCGTGTCGATGGCTTCCTGGATGTCGCCTTTCGTTTCGAACAGCGGCTTGCCCATTTCGCGCGTCATGACAGCGGCGAGTTCGTCCTTGCGCCGAGTGAAAATGTCGCCCGCACGGCGGATGATCTCGCCTCGGCGGGGAGCAGGAGTGCGGCTCCAGGTGCGAAACGCATCACGCGCCGCTTCGACAGCACGAGCGACGTCCTCTGCACTCGAACGCGGAAACTCGCCGATGATGTCGCGTGTGTCGGCAGGATTGACGTTCGGGAACCAACGGTCGCTCGCCGATGGCATCCACTGGCTGGCGATGTAGTTGAAAAATCGCATCGGGACGCTTTGCAGTGGTGAAACAGCACGCGAATTTAGCGGCATCGCTACCGGCGCAATAGCGCTCGGCAGGTTACGTCAAGGACGTTTGTCGAATCACGCAGCAAAGTCATGCTCGATCTTTCGTGGTGTCGAATCTCCGGCAGTTCCTCGTTGGTGTGCGATTACACGCGCGGCGATGAATGGCTCGAAGCACTCTTTGCCGGCAGCCGAGAGCAACGCCGATGCGAGCCGTCGGCAATCGCTGCCATCGAGCAGACAATGGCTCTGGCAGAACCGACATCGTCGCAGCGAGCCAATCTGGAAAAGCTTTCAGCCGGCGGAGCAGTGGTCATCAGTGGTCAGCAGGTCGGCTTTCTCGGTGGACCGCTTTACACATGGCTCAAGATCGCAACGATTGTCGCAATCGCTCGTTTTCGCGATGCCGTCCCAGTGTTTTGGATCGAGGACAACGATCACGACATTGCCGAGGCGCAGCAGGTCGGCATCATCGCGCCGGACGATACGCTTCGCACGCTCGATTGTCCGACCGACCGCCGTTATCCTGAGCAAACGATCGTTGCAGCATGTCGGATCGGCGAAGCGATCGCCGAGCAGCTCGGCATGCTCGCAACGCTTTATGCGAAACTGCCGCATGCCGACGCGGCAATCGAGCGACTCGAGCAGTGCTATCGCCCGGGAAGCTCGTGGTCCGAGGCGTTTCTGCAGTGGCACAACACGTTTTGGAGCGCACACGGCGTGTTGTTTGTGCGTTCGTCGGTCTTGCGCAGCATCGGTGCGATGCGACCGATGATCGAACGCGAATTGCGCTCACCCGGTGAACTTGCCGCTGCCGTTGCCGAGCAAACTGCAGTGCTCGTCGAGCGTGGCTATCCAGCGCAAATCGAGGCAGCCGATGTCAACGTGTTTTTCCACGACAGCCAGCAGCGATTTCGCATTCATCGTGACGACGAGAAACGCTTTCGCATCGCCGGACGCTCGACGAATCGCGACGAACTGTTGGCTATGCTCGACCGTGAGCCGGACCGTTTTTCGCCGAGCGCAGCATTGCGACCGCTCGTGCAGGATAGCCTTTTTGCGCCGATCGTGACGGTGCTCGGTCCGGCTGAGTTGCAGTATCACGCCCAACTGCGGCGGGTGTACGACCGGTGGCATGTACCCAAACCGCAATTGTCGCTTCGGTGTTCGGCGACACTTGTGCCGCCGCGTGTGATGCGGTTGTTGCAGCAATATCCTGACGATGTCGAAGTGTTTTTCCAGCCCCAGCGTGTTTTCGATCGCTGGCTGGCTCGGCAGCTCGACAGCCATGCACTTATCGAGCGTGCTGTAGCGACAGAACGGACCGTTCGCACGGCTCTCGAAGAATTCGAGCGCGACGCCGAACAGCTCGATCCGACTCTTGCTCGGTCGGTGCGAGCGACGGCACATGTCATCGGCGAGCGTCTCCATCGCTTGCAGGCGAAGGTTCGGCGAGCGATCCTGCGTCGCAACGAGCAGCAGACGGCGCGCTTCCGTGCCGCACGCGTTCACGTTTTTCCGAACGACGGACTACAGGAACGGAGCATTGCGCCGATACATTGGGTGTGCTCGTTGGGAATCGAACGCTGGGCTGCGGCACTGATCGGTGCTGCCGAACGCGCAGGTCGCGCCCACTATATTGCAACGCCCGACGAGCTGATCGGTGTGCTTGGCACGCCAGTTGTGACGTCGTATGTGTAATCGTTGCACCACCGATGGAGTTCGTTATGGAAAAGCCGTTCGTTTTGGTCGTCGACGACAATCGCATCACCACGAAGTTGCTGCGGCGCTATCTCGAATCGAACGGATTCGAAGCAGCCGAAGCCTATGATGGCATCGAGTGTCTGGAAAAAGTCACTCAACGCGTGCCCGATGCGATCGTGCTCGATGTGATGATGCCGCGCATGGACGGATACGAAACAGTGCGTCGGCTGCGGGAAAATCCTGCGACGGCGAAAATCCCGGTCGTGATCGTCACAGCGCTCAACGACGTCGCCAATCAGCTCAAGGCGATCGAAAGCGGTGCCGACGATTTCTTGAGCAAGCCGATCGAAGAAAAGCTCCTCATCGCGAAAGTGCGCCTTCTGACCACACTCAACATTCAGCGACGAAAAGCCGAGGAACTCGAACGTCAACTTTCGGAAGCCGCCAGCGCTTCGAATTGATCGTGAGTTCGCCGCAAGGGGAGTGCGGCATGCAGCGAGCGCGAAAATCGGTTGTGTCGTAATTTGCCGTCGGGTCGCTGTCCGGTGTCGGGCGGCGAGCCGATGTGGACTAACCGAAATCGAAGCTATGCGTTCGTATCGTGCGCTGACGTATGCGCTCCTGCTGATGAGTTTGCTGCCGCTCGGCTGTGCACAAATCAAACAAATCTCCGACGCACTGACGAACTTGCAACGCCTGCAATTCAAGCTCGGTGCAGTGCGCCAGTTTCGCTTGGTCGGAATCCCGATTGCCGACAAAGCGTCGCCGAGCGATTTCAACCCGCTCAGCGATGGGCTCAAGTTGCTCGATGCATTCCGCTCGAACAAGTTCCCCGCTGATTTCATCGTCGAACTCGAAGTGCGCAATCCCAACGATGGGACGCAAGGCAGAAGCGCTGTGCCAGCGACGTTGGCAGGTTTGGAGTTCCGCTTGCTCATCGACGATCAGCCGACCGTCACCGGCAATCTCGATCGCGAAGTCGAGGTACCAGCCAGTGGGGCGGTGACGACAGTGCCGATTCGCATCTCGCTCGATCTGTACCAATTCTTCGGCAAACAGGGATACGACAAACTCGTCAATCTTGCGCTCGCGCTCGGCGGCAAGAACGGCTCAACCAGCCGCCTCAAGCTCGACGCAAAACCGACGGTGCGAACGAAGTTCGGTCTGATGACCTACCCCGGACGCATCACGATCGTCGATCGAGAGTTCCGCAATTGACGCTTGCCACTGCCGATGAACGATGATGGGTCGTTCCAGGTCGTTGCCGCGATCGCAGCGTGGATCGGTGCGATTGCCGCTGCACTCGTTTCGTTTCTGCGAGCGGTCATAGCCTCAGCCAGTTCGACGCGGCTGGAGCAGCTCCACGAGGAACACCCGACGTTGCTCGATGCGATCTACGACGCGCGGCGTTTGGGATCGGCTGAGCGGAGCGTGCTGATGCTGCTCGATGTGACGAGCATTGCGTTGTCGGTCGCGGCTGCATCGTCGCTGGTTGTCTCTTGGTACAGCGAGCCGATTTCTCGCATGGTGGCGCTCGTGTTGCTCGTCGCTGGTGTTGTCGTCGGAAAGGCAGCCATTCATGTGATCGGCGATTTGGTCGCCGACGCAGTCGTATTGACGGTTGCGCGCTGGTTTCGTGCGGTGATGCGGCTGTGCTCGCCGATCGTCGGCGCAGTGCAAGGCGTACTCGATGCGATCCACCGCCGGCGAGTCAGCCAGGAGGAAGCACGTGAACAAGTCGCCGAAGAACTCACTGCGATCATGGAAGAAGCCGTCGAAGAAGGTGCGCTCGAAGCGGGTGAAGTCCGCATTCTGCAGAACATCATGCGTGTCAGGGAAGTGCGCGTCGAAGACGTCATGACGCCGCGCAACGTCGTCGCATCGCTTCACGCCGACATGCCGATCGCCGATGCAGCGCGACTGCCGGAGTTGCAGACCTACTCGCGCCTTCCGGTATGGGAAGGTTCGAGCATGGACAACGTCGTCGGGTACGTTCTCTCCCGCGATGTTCTCGTTCAAGCGCTCGTCGGTCATGGAACGCAGCCGGTGCGAACGCTCGTCCGACCGGTGGTGTTCATTCCGGAAAACGTCGGTCTCGACCGTGCACTCGAGGAGTTCTTGAAACGGCGGCAACACATGTTCGTTGTGGTGGACGAATACGGCGGCGTCGAGGGTATCATCACGCTCGAAGACGTCGTCGAGACGATACTCGGCACTGAAATCGTCGACGAAGCCGATCGCGTCGAAGACATGCGGCAACTGGCGCAACAGCAGCGCGATCGGCGGATTGCACAACAACGGCAAGTGGTCGGTCAATCTCAGAGCGAGCAGTGAAGCAACTTTGGTCACCGTGGCGGTCGCAGTACATCCAGTCGCTCTCCAGCGAGCGCGGCGATAGCGGTTGTTTCCTTTGCACGGCGGCACAAGACCCACCCGAGCGCGATGCAGAAAATCTCGTGGTGTATCGAGGCTCGCTGTGTTTCGTCGTGATGAATCGGTATCCGTACAACAGCGGGCATTTGCTCGTTGCACCGTACCGGCACGTCGGCGATTTGGTCGAGCTGACCGAAGCGGAGTCGTTGGCATTGATGGAAACGATCCAGCTTTCGCTTCGTGTGCTCGGTGCGACGCATAAACCGCACGGATTCAATGTCGGCGCCAATCTCGGTCGTACTGCAGGAGCAGGTTTGCCCGATCACGTCCATGTTCACATCGTCCCGCGGTGGAACGGCGATACGAACTTCATGCCGATTCTGGCTGAGGTGAAAGTGATCTCGGAATTCCTCGCCGAGGAACAACGCAAACTCTCGGAAGCCTTCACCGATGCACTCGCTCGCAGTGACCGGCGTTAGTCCACGTCGCCGATTGAGTCAGAATTTTCTGCTCAGTTCTTCGGTCGCCCGGCGCATCGCCGAAGCGGTCGGTGCGGCAGAAGGCGATGTCGTCGTCGAAATCGGTGCCGGCACCGGTGCGCTGACACGCCACCTTGTGACGCTGCCGGCAGCGCAGGTCGTGGCGATCGAGGTCGATCGTCGGGCGGTCGAGCATTTGCGCACTGCATTCGGTGACGCTCCGAGTTTGCGCATCGTCGAAGCAAATGTGCTCGATGTTCGGCTCGACTCGCTCGATCTTCCCGATGGACCGATCCGGGTCGTCGGCAATATTCCGTACCACTTGACCGGTCCGATCGTGTTTTGGCTCTACGAGCAAGCAGCACTCGTTCGGCGCATCGTGCTGATGGTGCAAAAAGAAGTCGCCGCACGTATCGTCGCCAAACCCGGCTCGAAAACCTACGGCATATTGTCGGTCGCGACGGCATTGGTTGCTTCGAGCGCACGCGTGCTTTTCGATGTGCCGCCGGGAGCATTCTTGCCGCGTCCGAAAGTGACTTCGTCGGTGGTTGCGATCGAATGCAACGGACGCTCGCTCGTCGAACCGGAGCTGGCGCGAACGATGCGACTTGTCAAAGCTGCGTTCAATCAACGTCGCAAGAAATTGCGCAATGCGCTGGCGCGGTATCTCGAAGAGAGCGTCGGTGCCGATTGGGAGCGCTTCGTTCCTGCGTCGCTGCTCGATCGTCGCGCCGAGGAGTTGTCGGTGGCGGATTTCCGCATGCTCGCCGATGTCGTGCATCGAGGCGGGGAGGCGATATGAACCGGTTCGAAAAAATGCGCAGCCGCTTGGTGGAAACCGAGCAGCTACGTCTGCGCCGCGTGCTCACAGCACTCGATTGGTACACGCTCGGCATCATGGCGATCTACTCGCTGCTCGCGCTGGTGTTCTACCCCATCGTACCGAAAGCGACAACGATTCTCGTCACCAATGCATTGCTGGCAACAGCGATCATTGCAATCGCATGGCTTGCACAGGTGGTCGAGCATCGTGCCGTTCAGTTGCTGCGATTTTTCTACGTCATCCCGATGGTGTACCCGATGTATCAGCAGAGCCAGTTGCTGGTACCGTCGCTTCATCCACACGATTACGACGCACTGCTCATCGCATGGGATCGTGCGCTCTTCGGTGTGGACCCGACGCGGTGGATAGCCCAATTTGCTCATCCGCTGCTGACCGAGTACCTGCAGATTTGCTACGTGTCGTTTTACCTGTTGCCGATCGCCGTCGCGCTCAGTTTTTTCCGGCAAGGACGTGGAGCAACTATGCTGGAATTCGGACGCATGATCGTGTTCGGATTCTACGTGTCGTACCTGGCGTACTTTGCGCTGCCGGCGATCGGTCCGCGTTTTACGCTGCACGATTTTTCTCGGCTCGATCAGGAATTGCCCGGTGTGTGGTTGACGCCGTATTTGCGCGCACTCGTCAACGAAGGTGGTGGCATCGAACCGGGCGAGCCATTCCCGGAGCGTGTCGTCAATCGCGACTGTTTTCCGAGCGGACATACGATGATGACGCTGCTGACGATCGTTCTCGCATGGCGAAAGCGGAGTCCGATCCGTCTGCTGGTGACGATCGTCGGTTCGAGCTTGATCGTGGCGACGGTGTATCTGCGCTATCACTACGTGGTGGATTTGATTGCCGGTGCGATCTGTGCACTGGCGATGTTGTGGCTCGAACCGCGCGTGTATCGGTGGCTCGTCGAAAAAGGTATCGCTGCACCCGATCGAGCGTTGCAATGAAAAGCTATCGCAAGGAACTGTGGTTCAACACGCCGACTCGCCGGGCGTTCATCAACATCACACCGCTCGTCGAGGAATGTCTGCGGGAAAGCGGCATCCGCGAGGGATTGCTTCTGTGCAATGCGATGCACATCACAGCGAGCGTGTTCATCAACGACGACGAACCGGGATTGCATCGCGACTTCGAACAGTGGCTGGAGCAATTGGCACCGGAGAAGCCATACGAACGTTACCGTCACAACGACACCGGCGAGGACAACGCCGACGCTCATCTCAAGCGTGAAATCATGGGGCGCGGTGTGGTCGTCGCCGTCACCGATGGCAAGCTCGACTTCGGTCCGTGGGAGCAGATTTTCTACGGCGAATTCGACGGGCAACGCCCCAAGCGAGTTTTGGTGAAGATCATCGGCGAGTGACGTCCGAGCTGCCGTACTTTTGCGCAGTGGTACCGATAGACGATTGCCAATGACGTGTCCGCTGACGATCGGTGATGTCGAACGCATCGCAACAGTGCTCGGCGGCGAACTGAAAACCGACGAAACCAGTTGGAGCATCGAGCAGCGCAACGACACCGGCGGGCTGGAACAGCTCGTGACGATTCATCGAGCGGTCCCGACGCCGAGCGGGGAAGTGACGCTCGTCGCAGTGCAATCGCGACAGGGATTTTTGCAGCTCTTCGGGTGTACCGACTTTTTGATTCTCGAACCGGACGAAGTGCTTTTCGTGGCGCGCAGTCGCGATCGCGCGTCGTGCTTGCTCGTCGGAGCGGGTCGGACCAGCACACTCTATGCCGACATTCCGCTGGAAGTTTTGCGCGTCAAGCTCGACCAGCTCGATCCGGCGTTGCTGTTGGCGGCGATGCAATTATCGCTTGCGGAACATGTATTGCTCGTCGAGCCGGATGGAACGTAGCGAGCGATTCGTTGTGCCCGAAGATGTTGCGATTGTCGGTCGCGTGATAGTCGTCGAGCGTGCATGCGATGCGCCGCGGCTGCCGAAGCGAACGATCGAACGTGCAGTCGCAGCGGCACTCGACGGCGAAGCCATCGCCGATGCACGTGTGACGGTCGTCGTGTGCGACGACGAGACGATCCGCGCGATCAATGCGCAGTTTCTCGACCACGACTGGGCGACCGACGTCATCACTTTCCCGCTCGCTGAGGCGCCGCTGGAAGGGGAAATCTACATCAGCGTGGATACGGCACGGCGGCAAGCAGCCGAATATGGTGTGTCACTGCGCAACGAGCTGGTACGGTTGGCGGTGCATGGGACGCTGCACTTGGTCGGCTACAACGACACGACCGAAGCCGAGCGTTCGCAGATGCATCGCGTGCAAGAACGCTACGTCGAGCTCGTCCTACGTTCTGCTCGAACGGCGAAACGAATGCGACGGCCCCGTAGTTCAGCTGGATAGAACACAGGTTTCCTAAACCTGGTGTCGGAGGTTCGAGTCCTCTCGGGGCTACAACTGCACGTTAGACGGGGAAAATACCTGCAACAGAGGGAAACAGTAACAGCACATAAATACTGGGTTTTACGGCTACAAAGAATATTTCGCACGTTTTCCCTTCGTACCTTATCTTTGCACTGAATCATCAGTACTGCAAACAGTGCAATGCCACGATACCCCAAACTGCGCTATTACCTGGCTAACCCCAAAATGAAAACCAGCGGCATTTTGGCTGCGGTGTACGTGTCGAAAAAACGTGTGTGCCTTTCCACGGGGATAGCTATCGAAACGCGGCTGTGGAACACCGAAAGACAGCGACTCAAAATCAGTGTGACGGGTGCAGGGATAATCAATGCCGAACTCGATGCAATCGCCGATGCGTACAGGGTGCGAATCTTCGAACTGCGACGGCGTCACATCACACCGACACCGGAAATCATCGAAAACATCCTGCGTGCTGTTGTCGGGGGTTCCTACGGGGGCACTATCGTTGCCGACCTGGAACGCTACATCGAGGCACGGCGAATTGACTGCACCGAAGGCACGCTGAAAGTGTACAAGGCAATTGCCGACATGCTGCGCCGATTCGAACAGTATCGCGGTGCGGTGCTGTCCTACGAGATGCTAACAGCAGAGATGCTGCGGGAACTGTTCGACTACATGCTAAACGTCGAGGGCTACCAGAACTCGACACTGCGCAAAGTACTCAAGAGGCTGCGAACCTTTCTGCGCTGGGCACGACTCAACGGCTTCGGCGATGCATCGGCACTCGACGTTCCCTTACGAATACCCGAAGGCGACCGAATCGAACGTGCCTACTTGCGACTCGACGAACTGGAACGTGTACGCACGGCACCCCTTACCGGCAAACACGCGGTCGTGCGCGACCTGTTCGTTCTCCAGTGCTATACGGGGCTGCGGTGGAGTGACCTGCAGCGGCTTCGGCGTAGCATGTACGACGACGCCAGCAGGGAAATAGTCCTGGTCACACAAAAGACACGCAAGGCTATTCGTGTGCCTTTGCTACCTGAAGCGCTGGAAATACTCGAACGCTACGACTGGACGCTACCACAGTGGAGTAACGCCTACCAGAACCGACTACTGAAAGAGGCGCTGCGGGCGTGTGGTATCACCGAACCGGTCGAGGTTATCGAGTATCGAGGGGCAACACGGGTGGTGCGCGAAGTACCGAAGTGCGACGCTATCAGCACACACGCAGCGAAGCGAACCTTCGTGTCGGTACTCGTTGCACGGGGCGTGTCGCTGGAAACGGTTTGCCGTGTGACGGGCAACACACGGGCGACAATCGAGGCGTACATTCACAAAGACCAAACCGAACTACGGGCTGAACTGCAACGGGCGTTCGAGTCGCCGAAACTGCCGCAATAATTTTCCGACTGTTTCGTATATTAGCACGTACCCCTACTGCTCTTTGACGGAACTGCACGGCGATAGCAGCACGAAGGTGCTTGCTGCCTTCGGTTGTTATCGTAGGGGTTCCGCGAAATGTATTAGGGCAAGGTGCGAGCTGCCTTGTCGCTAATGCATGGAGCCAGCCGATAATCGTGCACGAATAGTCTTAGCGAAACCTGTCCGAAGGTGCGAGCTGCCTTCACAAGGTTCCTGCCGACTACTCCTACCGCACGTTGAACATGTACTAACTATCGGCTGGGGTTCAAAGAGCAGAAATGGAGCATCCTTTGTGCGTTCGGCACGAGGGCAGGGGTGCTACTGCTACGCCTTGAACGAGGCGTCGCACATAGTACATGTTCAACATCACGAAAATCAATCATGTTACTTACCACGAAGCAAGTTTGCGAGCGTTTGCGCATTTCTCGTACTACGCTCTGGCGTCTTGTTCGTCGCGGTGTTCTGCGTCCTGTTCCGCTGCCGATTCGTGACCTGCGATTCAACCCAAAAGACATCGAGGTGTACGAGCAATCAACAGTTTCGACGACGACAAAGAGCGCGAACAATCGGGGAGGGCAGCAATGATTGCACAGAAACAGAACTACGGTGCGAATGGCACCCTGCATGGCGCTGCCAGCGGAAAAGCTATTCGTCACTGGACACTCGACCAGCTGCTGCACATCAGCAACAACGGTGGTGGAACGCAATGGATTATCGAGGGTGTCGTTCCGGTCGGTCACCTAACCTGGCTGTACGGTCGAGGGGAAAGCGGAAAATCACTCTTGGCGCTGCACTGCTGTATTTCGATTGCGCAAGGGGCGACCGAATGGCTGGGT
>JAOAGY010000041.1 GCA_026415505.1 Chlorobiota bacterium
TGGTATTGCTTGCGTACATCGCGCAAGGCATCGAGCGCGCCGCGCTTGTCGAACTTGTTGATGGCGATCAAGTCGGCATAGTCGATCATGTCGATTTTTTCGAGCTGCGTCGCAGCGCCGTATTCGGGCGTCATCACGTACAGCGCAATGTCGGCGATCTCGGTCACCTGCGAATCGCTCTGTCCGATGCCTGCTGTTTCGACGACGATCAGATCGAAGCCTGCTGCCTTGAGCACCGCGATCGCATCGCGGACGTAGGGACTCAGTGCCAAGTTCGCCTGTCGCGTTGCGAACGAACGCATGTACACACGCGGCGAGAATGCAGCATTCATGCGGATGCGGTCGCCGAGCAATGCTCCGCCCGTCTTGCGCTTGGACGGATCCACCGACAAAATGCCGACCGTTCGATCGGGCGAATCTTCCAAAAAGCGTCGCACAAGTTCGTCGGTCAGCGATGATTTCCCTGCCCCACCGGTACCGGTTATGCCGAGCACACACGTCGGGTGATTCCGCTGGCGCGCAATCGCATTCCAGTCGATCGTATTGCGTCCACGTTCCAACTCCGATATCGCTTGCGCTATCGCGCGATCGTCGCGTTCGCCGACTGCACGCACCATCTCGTCGGGGGCAAACGTCACCGGCGTTTCGAAGTCGCTCTGTTCGAGCACGTCGTTGATCATCCCTTGCAGCCCCATTGCACGACCGTCGTCGGGAGAATACACGCGTGCGATGCCGTAGCGATGAAGCTGCTCGATTTCGTTCGGCAGGATCGTTCCGCCACCGCCGCCGAAAATGCGAATGTGCCTGCAGCCACGCTCGGCGAGCAAGTCGTACATGTACGTGAAAAACTCCATGTGCCCGCCCTGGTACGAGGTGATCGCAACCGCCTGCACGTCTTCTTGAATCGCGCACTGGACGATCTCGGCGACCGAACGGTTGTGTCCCAAGTGGATCACTTCCGCACCGCTCGACTGCATGATGCGGCGCATGATGTTGATCGCCGCATCGTGACCGTCGAACAGCGACGCCGCCGTCACAATGCGGATGCGATTCTGCGAGCGATACGGCTCAACTGCTGTCGGCATACGTCCAGTCGTGGGTAGTGATGAGCAACGCTGCGAATTTCGGAAATGTCCGCCGAAGAACGCTTGTGGAACTTTCTGGCTCGCTCGGATGCTTTTCGGCTTGTCGTCACTCGATGAATCTGTCGCCAATGAACGAGCAATCGGTGGTCGTGTTCTGGTTCCGTCGCGATTTGCGGCTCGACGACAACCGTGGACTCTGCGCTGCCCTCGACAGCGGCAAACCGGTTGTGCCGGCGTTCATCTTCGATCGAACGATACTCGACAAGCTCGACGATCGGCGCGACCGGCGCGTTGCGTTCATCCACGAGTGCATTTGCCGTCTGTCCAGCCAACTGCGTGCTGCCGGAAGTGACATCGTCGTGCTGCACGGCACACCGCTCGATGCCTTTGCACAGCTTGTCGAGCGCTTTCGCATCGAGGCAGTGTACACCAATCGCGACTACGAACCGGAAGCAATCGAGCGAGATCGGCGCATCGAACGTTTCCTGCGCGAGCGTGGAATCGCGTTCCACACGTACAAAGACCAGTGCATCTTCGAACGCGACGAGATCGTCAAGCCCGACGGCACGCCGTACACCGTCTATACGCCGTACAGCAAAGCATGGCGCGCGCGATTGACTCTCGACGACTATGCCGAATGCGATACATCGTCGCTGCACGATCGCTTCTGGCGAACCGAACCGCTTGCGATACCGACGCTCGGCGACATCGGCTTTGCGCCGATCGAGCCGGGCGTTCCGGCAATCCAACTCGACGCCGAACGACTGCTCAACTACCGCGAGCGGCGCGACTATCCAGCTCTCGACGCCACCTCGCATGCGAGCGTTCATCTGCGATTCGGCACGGTGAGCATTCGAGCGTTGGTGCGTCGTGCAATCGAAGCCGGCGCCGACGCATGGCTCGGAGAGCTCATCTGGCGCGAGTTTTTCATGATGATTTTGGCGAACTTCCCGCATGTGGTCGAGCGATCGTTCCATCCCGCCTACGACGCAATCGCATGGCGAAACGACGAAGCCGACTTCGAGCGGTGGTGCCAGGGGCGCACTGGTTATCCGATCGTCGATGCCGGCATGCGCCAGCTCAACGCGACCGGCACGATGCACAACCGCGTGCGGATGGTGGTCGCCTCGTTTCTGACCAAAGATTTGCTCATCGACTGGCGCTGGGGCGAAGCATACTTTGCCTCGAAGCTGCTCGATTACGAACTATCGAGCAACAACGGCAACTGGCAATGGGCTGCCGGGACCGGTTGCGATGCAGCGCCGTATTTCCGCGTGTTCAATCCAGCTTTGCAGCAAGCCAAATTCGATCCCACCGGCGAGTACGTTCGGCGCTGGATACCGGAGCTCGATACGCCGGACTACCCGCCGCCGATTGTCGAGCATTCGTTTGCAAAAAATCGCGCTATCGAGGCATACAGCACTGCACTCGCCATGGAGGGGAAACACACCAGGCGCTGACGCCAAATCTATTTTTGCGTGCACGTGGAGCACAGAGCTCCTCGACGTTGCATGTCAACCATCCACCGATGCCCTGCGTCTATGGGCACGCGCAGTTCTGCATCATTAGCAGACATCGATCGTCAATTGGTCGAACGTGTCCTTGCAAAAGATCCCACGGTCATCGAGGACATCGTTCGTACCTACAAACGCGAGGTGTACCACTTAGCCTTGCAGTTATGTCGCGATCACGACGATGCAGAAGACCTCGTCCAGGAGGTATTCATTCGCGCGTGGAAAAGTTTGGATAGCTTCCGCGGCGATGCACGACTGAGCACGTGGCTACACCGCATCACGGTCAATCTCTACATCAATTCGACACGCTCGAAAAGCCATCAGCACCGGAAAGAGCAAGAGTCGTTCGACGAAGAGTACATGACCGGAGGTCGCGGTGCGGAATTCGATCCGGAGCGGCTCTATAGCTCGCAAGAAATCGGCGAGCACATCGAGCGAGCGCTACGCAAGCTCAGTCCAGCACAGCGGGTAGCATTTGTGCTACGGCATTATCACGATCTCCCGATCAAAGAGATCGCCGAGCATATGCACAACACCGAAGGAACGGTGAAGGTGCTGCTATTCCGAGCCGTGCGCAATTTGCAAAAGCACCTTTCGTTCTACCGCGACGACACCGACGAACACGACACGTAAGTTCACCATCGCCCAGACGAATGAAAATCAGAGACAAACTGACCGAGCAAATGCTGCTCGCCTACTACGGCGAACTTTCGGCAGATGAGCAGGCACGGTTCAACGAGTGTCTCAAGGGCGATCCTGCACGCGCTCGGCAATACCACGAGCTGAGCGCATTGCTCGATACACTCAGCCAGTGCCCTGCAGCGCAGCTTCCTGCCGAGGGCGACGAATTCTGGACAGCATTGGAGCACGGCATTATTCACCGTCTCCGGCAGCACGCTCGCTACAGCCGGCAGTCGCGCTGGCGGCAACTGGTCGAACAGTTCGCCGTTGGGCGCGTCGCATTGGTATTCGGTGGTATAGTGGTCGCATTTCTTGCCGGTACGATCATCGGCGCTGGCTATCGCGCTACCCCCGCCGAGGATGGACGGGTTCAGGTTTCGCTTCCTCTACCGCCGTTGCCGATCGTAACTTCCGCACCGAGCGCAGCAAGCACCGCAACCAACGAGCATCTACGAAGCTTTCTGAAACGATCCCAACTCTACATCGCGACGACCGCCGACAAGCAGCTTGCGTGCAAGCGCTGCTTGCCGATCGAGCGCCAGCTCGACCATCGCCAATTCGCTAAAGAATTGCTTGCCGAAGCTCAACGCCTCCGACGAACTGCGCACAAAGACCCCAAAGTGAAAAAAGTACTCCAGGACATCGAGCTTGTGCTCGCCAATCTCTCGCAAGACCCCCGGACGCTATCGTCGGAGCAAATGGAAATTCTGCACAACATCGCAAGCGCCGCGATCTGCGAAGTTTCTTCGACCGTCGGCGATACTGATGCGGACAATCCAACCGATAGACCATGACGTTCCTTTCGGTGTATGTTCAACTTTTCGATTCGTGCACAGTATGAAACGCTTCTTGCTTGTTCTCGCAATCGCAGCAGTCGCTGCTTCCCTTGCTACTGCCCAGCCGAAACTCGAAATTGTCGGCGGAGAAACCTACGACTGGGGGAAAGTCGTCGTCAAAAACAACCCCCTCAAATTGGTAACCCTCGAAACCGAGGTCACGCTCAAAAACACGGGTAACAAAACGCTCATCATCGATACCGTTCGTGTCGGTTGCGGTTGTACGACGCCGCAGTTGGAATCGAAAGTCATCGAACCGGGCAAATCAACCAAGCTTCGTATCGGGCTGAATGTCGGATTGAATTCGGGCGAGCTGCTCAAGAACCTGACGATTTACTCGAACGCCGATCCCCAAAACACCGGACGCATCATGTATCTGAAGGCGAACATCGTCCGTCCGATCACAGTGCAGCCGACAGCCTGCAATTTCCCAGAAATCAAAGTGGGCGAAGTTGCCCGCTCCAGTGTCACGCTCAAGAATAACGACACTCGCCCCTACACAATTTCGATGCTCTTCCCGACCAAAGGCATCCAAATTGACAAGCACGCCCCGATAACAATCAATCCCGGCGACACGCTCCAAATCAACGCGACCTTCGAAGGCAAAGAACGGGGCTACTACAACGGCAACATCATCGTGAAAATTGACGATCCTGACTACGTGCCGTTCGAAATCGCTGCCTATGGCAACGTCAAAGGACTCGACGGTAGCGACGATCCGTCGGTCATCAAAATCCAGCCGGTTCCAGCGCAAAAGAAAGAATCGGCGACCGCACCGACACCCGAGCCGCCGAAAAAGAAAAAGTAAGCAACCGACTACGACTTTTTCCGCCTGCTTTCTCACAAGAGGGAGCAGGCTTTTTTATTGGCGCTGCAGAATACTGCACGCAGTATCGCCCCAACGCCGCTGGGCAACTATTGCGACAGTAGCTGGCACCGGAAGCAACACGTTCGGCGCATGTTCAACGATCAGCACCGCGCTTTCGGCAATGCACTGAGCACCTGCGAATACACTCACGATCGCCGACACCTCGCGTTCGGCTCTGTAGGGCGGGTCGGCGAATACCAACTCGAAGGCGCCCTCGGCTGCCTCGACGAACGCGATCGCATCGCAACAGGCAATACGGAAGCGCTCCTGTTCCACTTGGAGCGACTGGCAATTGTCGGCGATGGCTCGTGCAGCCCTGGGCGATTTGTCCACGAACGCACAGAACTCCGCCCCGCGGCTGAGCGCTTCGATGCCGAAAGCACCGGTGCCAGCATACAAGTCGAGGACGCGCATTCCCTCGATGTCGTAGCGAGCCGTGAGCATGTTGAAAATCGCCTCGCGCACCGCATCCTGCGTCGGTCGTGTCTCGGCTGGCACACGAGCTGGCAGGATACGCCCACCCCACTGTCCGCCGATGATTCTCATTGTCGTTCTTCCAACAATTGCCCGCAGCGCTCAGCGTGTTTTGCCAGTACGATTGCCGCTGCTGCTGCGACATTGAGCGATTCGACCGATCGGCTCATCGGTATTCGCACGGCAGCATCCATGAGCGCCAGCATCGCTTTGTCGAGACCGCTGCCCTCGCTCCCGAAGACAATCGCATCACGTTCGCTCCAGTCGAACACCGAGTACACCGACGGTGCACCGACTTCCGCGCCCACCAGCCGTGCGCCTCGCTGTCGGAGTCGTTCCAAGAGCACGCGCGTCTCCTCGATCGCGTGGTAAACGATCAGCTCGAACACTGCGCCCATCGAAACGCGAATCGAACGTCGCAGCCATGGCGACGCCGTAGCTCGGTCGCAGATGAGCGTTCGAATGCCGAACGCTGCTGCACTTCGGGCGATCGCGCCGACATTGGTCGAACTGCTAACGCCGACCAACACGACAGCCGGTAGCGGCAGCTCCTCCAGTACGGGCGATACAGGCACGCGCATGCTCGCAAATACCCCTCGATGCAGCCGATACCCGACGATGCGCTCCATGAGCGACAACGGTGCAACGAAAATGCAGTCCGGCGGCACTCCCCGCTGAGCCAGGAGCGGCGCCAACCGGACTGCTGCATCAGGTACCAACAGCGCCGATTCGACGTACTGCGCCGACCACTCATGCTGCAACAAACGACGAACGACTACTTCGCTTTCGACGATGGTGCGTTCACCGGGGCGAAGGTTGCCGCTTCGTTGCGGCAGAAAACGGTATTCGTCGAGCCGCGGATCGTCGAGCGAGGCGATTTCGACCATCGTCAACCAAGCGCCAATGCAATGCCCGCTTCGACAAGTTCGTCAGCACGTTCCTGGCTGGACGACTCGGCATAGAAACGCACCAGCGGCTCTGTCCCCGATGCCCGAATCAACAGCCACGAACCGTCGGAGAAAAAGAACTTGTAGCCGTCAATTGTCACGACACGTTCGACGCGGTAACGAGCGATCGCCTTCGGCATTCGCGCACACGCACGGAGAATCCGCTGCTTTTGCTGCTCGGTAACGTGTACGTCGCGCCGGCGGTAGCGATGCGGACCGAATTCGTCGTCGAGTGCAGCAACCAACTCCGCGAGCGTCTTGCCGCGAGCGACCATCATGTCGAGCACGAGCAGGGCATTGAAGATGCCATCCCGCTCCGGAATGTGGAGGATCGTTCCCAGACCGCCGGACTCCTCGCCACCGATGAGCACGCGACGTTCGAGCATGAGCTTGGCAGTGTGTTTGAAGCCGACCGGTGTTTCGACAAGCTCGATCCCGTGCCGCTGGCAGTAGCGTTCGACCATCGAGGTGAGCGAGACGGTCTTGACGACGATTCCCCTCCGCCGTTTGTCCTCGTAGAGATACTTCAGCAACAGCATGAATATGCGGTGCGAGTCCACGAAGTTACCGGCTGCATCGAGCAAACCGAGCCGATCGGCGTCGCCGTCGGTTGCGATGCAGATGTCGTAGCTGCCCGCTTTCATCCGTTCGGCTGCTGGCTGCAAGCACTCGGCAATTGGTTCTGGATGACCGATCTCCCCGAAGCCAGGATTGGGCTGGTTGTGGATTGCGTCGCATGCGACGAACGCCGGGAGCACCTCCATGCCAGCTCCGTACATCGGATCGAACAAAACCCGGCAATCGGCGGCACGTATGCGATCGAGCGAAATCTTCGCCGATACTACGCGCTGGTACGATGCCATCGGATCGAAATAGCGGATTGTCCGATCGGCTATGTATTCCTCCAGCGATCGCAAGCGGGGCAGGCGAAGCGGCTTGGATTCGATTCGTCGCAACTGGCGTTCGACAGCAGCTACGATTTCGACCGTTGCTGGTCCGCCGTAGTTGCCCTTGAGCTTGAAGCCGTTGTACTCGGGGGGATTGTGCGAGGCGGTGATGACGATGCCGACATCGGCTTTTCGCATCTTGGTCGCCAGCGAAACCTGTGGCGTCGTCGCTACCCGGTCACTGAGCCAGACCGTCACACCGCGAGCAGCAAGTATCCGCGCAGTTTCTTGAGCGAACGCGCGCGAAAGAAAACGGGTGTCGTAGCCGATCGCGACGCTCGGCGACGAAGCGCGCTTGCGGACATACTCGGCAACTGCCAACGCAACGCGCGCAAGATTGTCGAACGTGTAATCGCGGGCGATGACCCCGCGCCAGCCGTCGGTTCCGAAGACGATCATGTGTTCATCATGGAGAGAATGTGACACTCACTCGAACGCCTCGGCACCGGCGTAGAGCGCAGCAGCACCGAGTTCTTCTTCGATGCGGAGCAGTTGGTTGTACTTGGCGACACGGTCGCTACGAGCAGGTGCTCCGGTTTTGATTTGACCGGCATTGACCGCGACCGCCAAATCGGCGATCGTGGCATCTTCTGTTTCGCCCGACCGATGCGACACGATGACGTTGTAGCCATAGCGTTGCGCCAATGCGATCGTGTCGAGTGTTTCGGTGAGCGTGCCGATTTGGTTCGGTTTGACCAGGATCGCATTGGCAACGCCTTCGTCAATGCCGCGCAACAGGATATCGGGATTGGTCACGAAAATGTCGTCGCCGACAAGTTGAACGCGCTCGCCGAGCGCTTCGGTCAAGCGTTTCCAGCCTTCCCAATCGTGTTCGCCCAAGCCATCCTCGATCGAGCGGATGGGGTAGCGTTCGATCAACTCCGCATACCAGGCGATCATGTCATCGCTGGTGCGTTCCTCGTGCGTGCTCTTGAAGAGAACATAGTGGTCGCCATTTGCCATTTCGCTGGCAGCGACATCGAGCGCGAGTGCGATGTGGTCGCCTGGAGTGTAGCCGGCTGCGATGATTGCTTCCATGATGACGTCGAGCGCTTCTTCGTTGGAGCGAAGCGACGGCGCGAATCCGCCTTCGTCACCGATGGCGGTCGAATAGCCGTAACGCTTGAGCACACCCCGCAGGGCGTGGTATGTTTCTACGCCGGCTCGCAGTGCTTCGCTGAATGTCTCGAAACCCAGCGGCGCGATCATGAACTCTTGGATGTCCACGTTGTTGTCGGCATGACGACCACCGTTGAGGATATTCATCAGCGGAACCGGAAGCATTCGCGCTCCTGCTCCACCGAGGTACCGATACAGCGACAACCCCGCACTCGCTGCCGCCGCATGCGCGACAGCCAACGAGACACCGAGTATCGCGTTGGCGCCGAGCAGCGATTTATTGGTTGTTCCGTCCAGCTCGATCATTGCTTCATCGATCCGCGCTTGGTCGCGGACGTCCATCCCGTGCAGATGCTCGGCGATACGTTCGTTGACATTCCGCACGGCAGCGTGAACGCTTTTGCCGACATACCGGGTGCTATCGCCGTCACGCAGCTCGATAGCTTCGAGCGAACCGGTAGATGCACCCGATGGTACGGCAGCTCGCCCGAATGCTCCGTCATCGAGCAGAACATCCACCTCGACGGTAGGGTTACCGCGCGAATCGAGAATTTGTCGTGCGACGATGTGTGAAATCGAAAATGCCATTGACGTTCGGACAGGAAAGATTCGACAGGCGGCAAAAATAGAACTCGCGGACGCACCGCGACGGAGCCGGACAACCGTCGCGATTGACGCCGTACGCTGTATTTTGGCGCTGCAGGTCGAATAGATGTGGAGTAATCAGATGCTCGCAACACAACTGCGCCAAAAGGATGCCGTTTTCTACTTTGTTGCCTACCCCGCCGAGGACATTCTGCGCAAGGTTCGCTTCATCAGCCGGTATTACGACCACCACGACCACATACAGCCGGAGCGTCTTGCCGAGCAAGACGACATTGCAGCTTTCATCGCCAGCATCGAGCGGCGCGACTCGGCATTCCAGCGTGAATTGTCACGAAAGAAAGTTCGCGCCATCAAAAATTTCTACGAAACCGCTGTTCAACAACCGCCGATTCCCGGAACCATCCTGTTGTTCACTGCAGAGCGGCTCCGGTTTTCGCCGGTCGCGCCATACGAAAATGTCGGCAACCTGGAAGAGCCCCACGACAAGTACCTCATCATCGACGGACAACACCGCTTGGCAGCACTGGAATTCTACATGCGCGAACACCCCGACGAAGCGCGGACGATCGTCGTTCCTTGCATCGTCTTCGACGGGCGCAGCGAGGACTTCGCCGCAGAGATGTTCGTCATCATCAACTCGACGCCGACTCGAATCAACAGGAGCCACTTGATCGACCTCTACGAAAAGGTCACCTTCGTCGAACCCGATGCGTGGATCGCCGCGCAAGTCGTGCGCTCGCTTTACGAAGAACCCGATAGCCCCTTGCGGTATCGGATCAATCGTCTCGGCGGGCGAAGCCGCAAGGACAAATGGATCATGCAATCGGAACTCTACGCCGAGCTGCACCGCTGGATCAAGCGGGATATGGATGCACTCGGCGTCCCGTTGCGCAAGAGCACTTACAACGTGCGCCGTTACTACGAGATCATTCGCGATTTCTTGAAAGCCGCACAAGCAGTCCTCCACGAGGCATGGGGCAACAGTCAATACATGGTCACACGATCGGTCACACTACGGGCACTGGTGCGCGTGTGCGCCGACCTCGCACAATCCGATCCCGATCCTGTCGAAAGTCGCACTGAGCGCTGGGTGCGACGTCTCGTGCCATGGAAGCTCCTTTTGCGGGAATTTCGTACCGAGGGTTTTTCCGAGCGTTTTGCTGCGCGAGGTCAGAGCGAGCGCGTCGAGGCAATTTATCGGCGTTTGGCAGCAGCAATCGGGATTGTCCCACGCTCGACCGATGCGATAGCGCAGCGCTAAAAACACGTGTTCGATCAGCACAACGCATCCACTGGCTCTACGGTAGAGGGTGACGCCGAGATGCAGTGCTACACCCACCGCCCGTATGTGCGGAGCCACTCGATCGCGTCACGATAATCCGGGCATATTCTTTCGAGCTGCCGCCAAAATCGAGAGCTGTGGTCTGGAACGTCAGTGTGCACAAGTTCGTGCAGTATCAAGTACTCCATCACCTGCGGTGGAACTTTGACGATGCGCCAATCGAAGGCGATAACCCCGTCGCGAGAACAATAGCCCCATGCACTCCGATAGTCTCCGATCTTCACCGCGGCATAGTGGAAGCCGTAACGCTCGGCAAGCTGACGGGTGCGGCGACGAACAAGGCGTTCGGCTTCGTTTCGATACCACTGTCGCTGAATCTCGGGATCGTCGAGATTTTCCCCGCTCGCGATAATGCGTCGATGGGGATATAGCAGCACATCGCTGCCGAGCCGTTTGCGCTGGACGATGCGGTACACCTTGCCGCGATAGAGCAATTCACCGGGACTGACGATCAAGCGCCCCATCGTTCGATATCGCTGGCGTTGGCGTTCGATCCACTGCCGATGCTTCGCGACCAACTGTAGCAGCGTCCGCTCTGCATATCGCGGCGAGGCGAGCACGACAACTTGCCCGCTCGGCTGCACGGTAATCCACACACGCCGGACAGCACGCCGTTCGATGACGATGCGCACAACAACCGACTCCGTCGTTCGACTACGTTGCGTCCCTCTTTGCTGCAGAACAAAATTACACGATCGCGTGATTCAACATCGCCTCGCCGGTCGGCGCTTCCGAACCCGACGTGGAGCGATCATTGCCCCGCCTCGATACATTCGACAGTCTCGCCCGACGATGAACCGAACGCCCCCACAGGCGAGTTCACCACTCACCGCTACTGAAAGCGATAGACGACGCCTACCGTCAGAAACGACGCTGCGAAGGCGATACGCAAGTGAGCTGCCAGTCTCGGTGTGAAAAAGTACCACGCCCCCAGTCCACCGACAAGCTGCACATCGTTTTGCGACGACGAAAGAGTAATACCCGAATTCAGATCGCTCGTGACGGTTTGGAAGCGATAAGCGAATCCAGCCATGATGTAGGGGTCTATTTCGGGTGAATCCTCCATCGCCGGAGATAGGTGGTACACGCCCGCAAGTGTTATGGGGATGATCGTCGTCTTGGTTGCAGTTCCCGAATCGGCAACCTGTTTACTGTAGCGTGAAAAATCGAGCGAAACGCCGATGTTGACGATGCCCGGTCCCGCCTCGTCCTTGCCGGTCAAGACGTATTCACCATCAACTCCGATGTCGAAGGCGTTTTCTTTGGCACCCAAACCAACACGAACACCACCGAAGATACTTCCTTTGGGCAAAAATTGCTGCGCAATCGCCGGCGAGAACACCAGCCCGATCATACACACGGCAACAGCAAGTCGAGAGTTCATCGCAACTCCAATTGGTGGTACTACTGAACAGCGATACCGGACGGCGTCGGCGCGCGATCACCGATGAGCCCGAGCTCTCGTCCGGCACGCTCGAAGACATCGAGAATGATGTCGAGATGTTCTTTCTGATGCGTCGCCATATAGCTGGTCCGCATCATGCTCATGTTCGGTGGCACTCCTGGCGGGATGAACGCATTGACGAACACTCCGCCATCGTACAGCTTGCGCCAGAGTACCAACGCCGTTTCGACCTCACCGACGATGACAGGTACGATCGCGGTCGGCGAATGATAGACGTTGAAACCGAGCGCCGCCAACCCCTTCCTCATGTAATCGGCATTAGCGATGAGCTGTGTAACCAACTCCGGATGTTGCTCCAGAATCTCCAGTGCTGCGAGTGCCGCTGCAACCGATGCCGGAGTGGGCGATGCACTGAAAATCAACGCTGGCGAGTGGTGTTTGAGGTAGTTGATGACGCGCTCAGGACCGGCAACGAAACCACCGAGCGAAGCGAACGTTTTCGAGAATGTTCCCATCGTCAGATCGGTCTCGGCAGTCAGACCGAAGTGGCTGGCTGTCCCGCGTCCACCCCGACCGATGACGCCGACCGCATGCGCATCGTCAACGAGCACTCGTGCTCCGTACCGATGGGAGACTTCGACCAAACGCGGCAAGTCCACGATTTCCCCTGTGACCGAGAACACACCATCGGTAACGACGAGCTTGCCGGCATCGGCAGGAATATGGCGGAGGACCTTTTCGAGGTCGTCCATATCGTTGTGCTTGTAACGGACAAATTGTGCAAAACCGCCTTTTGCCAGCATGCACCCGTTGATGATGGATGCGTGGTTTTCTTTGTCGCTGATAACATAATCGCCTTTCCCGACGAGCGCGCTGATCGTGCCGAGCGCTGTCTGGTAACCGGTCGAAAACAGCAGTACTGCTTCGTACCCTAAAAACTCGGCTAAGCGGCGTTCCAGCTCGTTGTGCAAGTCAATCGTGCCGGTCAAATAGCGTGAGCCGGAACATCCGGTCCCATAGTGCTCGATTGCACGAATCGCAGCTTCCTTGACCGCCGGATGTGCCGTCAGACCAAGATAATTGTTCGAACCAGCCATGATAACCTTCCGTCCCTCGATTCGCACGACGGGACCTTCGTTGTCCTCGATCGGACGGAAGTACGGATAGAGACCCTGCGCCTTGACCTCGTCGGCGCGGGTGAATTCATAACATTTCGTGAACAGATCAGCCATACTTCGAGGCTCCGTGATGATGCACAGTTCGTGCGACGACGAAACGACTACTGGCAAATATCGGGAACACGAGGAGTTGTCTGGGACGCCCACGCACGCTATGCACTATTTTCGTAGCGTAGTGTGGGTGGAACCTGATTGCCTACTTGGGAATCTGGCGACGTTGATATTGCCCCCGCTCGTTGCGGGGAGTGTGATTTGTTCATTCATCATTTGGAGGTTCCACATGCTCCATCTCGATACCTGTTCGATTCGGTGCCGAGCGATGATGCTACGGTGCCTACTACTCGCTGTAGTGCTGTTTTCAGGACCGTCGTTGCTTCGAGCACAGGTTGATGGCGGACGCGCGGGCTTCGGTTTCAACGCAGGTTTGGCAAAATACTTCGGCGAGTTCAGCGACAATTCGTGGTGGTTCGGTGGCGACGCATTCATTCGCTACAACGTAACCTCGGTGCTCGCACTCCAAGCACAATTCAACATCGCCAATCCTCGCTTTCGTGTCAACGTTGACAATGCCATCAGCAAGTACACCGACTACTATGGCACTGGTCCGAACGCTCGCGAAGGCGGCTACTACCCCAATGGCACACGAATACCTGGCGGCGAGGTCGGCGAGGATGGGCGAAACAACATCCGCATCTTTTCGCCCGAATTGCTCGTGTGCATCAACCTTCTGCCGAGTCAACGCTTCAACCCGTATATCTTCGGTGGCGTCGGCTTGATGAATTTCCAAGTGCGACCAGGTCTTGCCGGTGGCGGCGGACTCGGACCTGGCGGGACCGTCGGCGTGTTGCCTGGTCAAGCTGCCGGTCTCTACTCGACAAGTGGATTCAACGGCGGACTGATCTTTCCAGCCGGCATCGGATTCGAAATGTACTTGACCGACGATCTCGTGCTCAACGGGCGCGGGACGTTCCGTTTTACTTCGACGCCGTGGTTGGACGACTACAACCCCGGCAGCATGAAAGATGGCAACGGTCAGACTCTGCCGGCACCGCCAGGAGTTACCCCTGGGAAAAACGACGCATTCATGACCATCGGGATCGGCTTGAGTTACTATGTCTTCGGTAATGCTGATTTCGACGGTGACGGCATTCCCAATAGCCAGGAGCGGATTATCGGTACCGACGAGAACAACCCCGATACCGATGGCGACGGCTTGCCCGATGGCTTCGAGTACAATGGCACACGAGTCGTCCCGAAGGGCTGGACCGCCGATCGCATTGCCCGACTGCCCGAAACCAGCGAACGCTCCGATCCGCGCAAGGCAGATACCGACGGCGATGGTCTTAGCGACTACGAAGAGCTCACCGGCACACATACAAAGCTTACCGTTGCCGATACCGATGGCGATGGTCTCAACGATGGCGCTGAAATCGCTCGCAAGACCGACCCGCTCAAAGCCGACTCCGACGGCGACGGATTGCTCGACGGTGACGAAGTCGCTACTCACAAGACCGATCCACTCAAACCCGATACCGATGGCGATAAACTCAGCGACGGTGAGGAAGTTCGCAAGTACGGCACCAACCCCCTGGCAACCGATACCGACAGCGATGGTCTCGCCGATGGCGACGAAGTCATGACCTACAAAACCAATCCCGCACAAGCTGATACCGATGGCGATGGCCTTCGCGACGGCGAGGAAGTTCGCACCTATAAAACTGACCCGCTCAAAGCCGACTCCGACGGCGACAAGCTCACCGATGGAGAGGAAATCCGCACCCACAAAACCGACCCACTCAAAGCCGACTCCGACAACGACGGGCTCACCGATGGCGACGAAGTCGCAGTGTACAAGACCAATCCGCTCAGTACCGATACCGATGGCGACAAGCTCGCCGACGGCGAGGAAGTTCGCACTTACAAAACAGACCCGACCAAGACCGACACCGATAGCGACGGTCTCGCTGACGGCGACGAAATCGCTACCTACAAGACCGATCCGACCAAAGCCGATACTGACGGCGACGGCTGTAGCGATGGCAAAGAAGTGACCGAGCTTCGCACCAATCCGCTCGTCCGCGATACCGATGGAGACTCGATCGAAGACTGTGTCGATCCATGCCCGACAGAAAAGGGACTCGCCTCGAAGGAAGATGCCGAAAAAGCCAAAGTCAAACCCGGTTGCCCAGGTGTCGTCGTTGGTACAAAGATCGACTTCCCCGACATTCTGTTCATCGTCAATACCGACGAGTTCAACTTCAAAGAACCCTCGACCATTGCCAGTCTGCGGAAGCTGCTCGAATACATGCAGCAGTGCGACAATCTTGGCGTCATCATCGAAGGACATGCTTCCGAAGAAGGCAACCCCAAGCGCAACCAAGTGCTCTCGGAGAAACGAGCCAAGAAAGTGCGCCAATGGCTCATCGAACAAGGTGTTCCGCCCAGCAAGATCATCGGTGCGATTGGGTATGGCACCACACGACCGAAGATCAAGGAACGGAAGGATATGACCCCGCAGGAACGGGAAGAAGCACGTAAGGTCAATCGTCGCATCACGATCAGCGTCGAGCGTCCCTGCTGACGCTGGTCAACCACTCTCGAGTGCGTGGCGGATTCTTGCACCGATCCGCCACGCACTGTTTTTGTTCAGACCGCCAGCGCTCCCTAAAACACCCCCGCCCCGAGCGGCACATCCGCATCGGGACGAAGGAGCACCACCGCACCACGATCGTCGGGCACACCGAGCACGAGCACTTCCGACACGAAACCGGCGATGCGCTTGGGCGGGAAATTGACCACTGCCACGACCAGGCGTCCGAGGAGTTCCTCCGGTCGGTACCGCTCGGTGATTTGTGCGCTCGACGTCTTGACGCCGAGCCGATCGCCGAAATCGATCCAGAGTTTGTACGCCGGCTTGCGTGCTTCGGGGAAGCGTTCGGCACGCACGATGCGTCCGATGCGCATATCGAGCAGGGCAAATGCGTCGAGTGTCTCCATCGCTTGCGTTCGAGGTGAGCGACGGCAAAAATCGGGCATGTGGCTCGATGTCGTATTTTCGCCGACCGACTGGTCAGTCAACAGACGTCGAACATGGCACGCCGACCGCAGACCGACGAGCAATGGAACGCCAAACGCAGCCACATCATCGCCGCAGCAATCAAGGTGTTCGCCCAGCGCGGCTTCCATGCCACGAAGATGGAACACATCGCCGAAGCAGCCCGCATCGGCAAGGGCACCATCTACGAGTACTTCTCGACTAAAGACGAGCTGTTTTTGGCGGTGTACGACTACTGGATGGATTCCTACGAAGCCGCCATGCAACGCGCAGCCGATGAGCACGCGGGCGATCCGCTGGCGACTGCCGATGCGCTCATCGAGACGGCAATCGCCTTCTACGAAGAGCACGCCGAGTACGCACCGATCCTGCTCGAATTCTGGGCACACGCGCTACGGAGCGACGATCCACACTTTCTCGAACGCATTCAGCAGATGAAGCGCACGCTCGGACAGATCGGCGCAACAGTCGCGCGGCAATTGGTCAAAAAAGGTGCGTTTGCACCAGTGGACGTCGAATCGTTCGCCCATCTGGAGCTGGGTATCTCCGATGGCATCTTTCTCCACTGGGTGCTCGACGGTCAGCGCTACTCGTTGCACGATGCCTACCGTTTCCGCCAGGCGGTCATCGGCGCTGGTTTGATGCGCCCGATGCTCCGAAAGCTGCTCGGCGCCAAAGTCTCCAAGCGACTGCGTTCAGGATACCTTTCTCCACCGTCATCGAAACGCTCTCGATAATGTTTCACATTCGTTTCTGCATTCTCATGCGACACATCGTGTTCCTCCTTGCAAGTATCGTTGCGTTCATCTCCGTTGAATCGCTTGCGCAAACGATCGAAGGACAGCTCTGGACGCGCGACGGCGAGCCAGCCAGCGGCGCTGTCGTTTCGATCGAGGAATTGCGCCAGCGAACGCTGGCACGGTCCGACGGCACCTATCGTTTTGCGAACGTTCCGCCGGGTCGGTACACGCTCGTCATCGGCGGTCTCGGTTATCAGCGCACCGAACGCCGCATTTCCATCGCCAATGGACAGACACTACGGCTTACCGACACGATCGGCATCGAATCACGCACGATGAACGAAGTCGTCGTGTACGGTGCGTCGCGCCGACTCGAAAAAATCACCGATGCACCGGCTGCCGTTTCGGTCGTCTTGCCGCAAGACCTTCAACGCGCGACGACGCACGGACAATTGCCGAAAACACTGGAGCATTTCCCTGGCGTGGACGTCGTGCAATCGGGCATGAACGACTTCAACGTCAACACGCGCGGTTTCAACACCTCGATCAATCGGCGTGTGCTGGTGCTCATCGACGGACGCGATCCTTCGACGCCCCTGCTGAATTTGCTCGAATGGAATTCGCTCCAGCAGCAGATGAGCGACATTCGCTCGATCGAAGTCATTCGCGGTCCCGGCTCGGCGCTCTACGGCGCCAATGCTTACAACGGCGTAATCAATATCACGACGTATTCGCCGCGCGAAGTGCTCGGCACGTATGCGACCGTTACTGGCGGTGAGTTCAGCACATTCCGCGCCAGCGTTCGTCACGCCGGCGCGTTCGATCGCTTGTCGTACAAACTCACCGCAGGCGTATCGTTTCAGAACCAAGACTGGGTGCAGTCGCGCGATACGACTGCCGGCGGACGACTCGAATATCCCGGTCTGGCACGTGACGTGACCGGACAAGTCGTCTGGGGTCGGCGCATCACGAGCATTGATTCGCTCATCGACGCACACCGCCACGCGTACCTCTACTCGACGACGGCGCGATTCGACTACGACCTGTCGCCGGTCGAGCGCCTGGTCGCCGACGTTGGCTATTCGCGGTATGGCAACGAGTATTTCGTCAATCAAACCGGACGCATCCTGATCCCGAACGTCGAAAAACCCTACGCACGGCTGGCGTACAACAGCGAGCGGTTCAATGTGCAGGCGTACTGGACGCGCCGCGTCACGCCCGAACCGCAAATCGTGCTCAATGCAGCAGCCACGTCGGCGGAAAAATCCGATGTCGTCGTGCTCGACGCGCAGTGGAACGACACCTTCTTCGACGAGCGGCTTCGGCTCATCGTCGGCGCACAGCACAGCTACGAGCACGTCCGCACAGCCGTCGCCGGTGCGCTGGCGATCATAGACCCCAGCGAGCTGCACAACAACTTTTCCGGCTTCTACGGTCAAGCCGAAGTGACGCTGCTGCCGACGCTACGGCTCATCGGTGCGCTGCGGCTCGATCGCTCGACGTTTTTCGACACGCAACTTTCGCCCAAAGGCGGTATCGTCTGGGCACCGGTTGCCGAGCATACGTTCCGCGTGACGGTCAATCGTTCGTTCTTGCGACCGAGTTACCCTGACCTCTACCGTCGCTCGCCGGCGGGAGCACCGGTCGCGTTCGCACGCATCGACTCGATGATTAGCGCTCAGACAGGCGTCGCCCGGCTCGGTGTGCAGTCGCTGCCGCAGTGGAATCTCGGCAATCCTCGGATCGGCGTCGAATCGGCAGTCTCCTACGAGTTCGGCTACAAGGGCGTCATCGGACGGTCGCTTTTTGTCACGCTCGATGCGTACATCAACCAGCGCCGCAACTTCATCTCCGTGCCGCTCGGCGGACTGGCACCCGATGTGTACCGTCCGGTTCGCTACGGCAATCAGCAAGCCGACTCGATCCTCCGCGCCGAACTGAACAAGATCAACCCTGCGTACTTCGACCGTCTCGCCTACGACCGCGACGGCACGCCGGCACTGATCATCACACCGACGAACATCGCCGAAGTCGTCGAGCGTGGCGTCGAGCTTGGAGCAAGCTATTACATCAGCGACAAACTCATGCTCAGCGGCAACGCTGCCTGGCTCGGTTACAGCGTGATCGAGAACAAAGTCGCGGCGCAAAAGATCGTGCCGAACACTTCGCCTCGGCGGTACAACGTCGGTGTTTCGTGGGTCGAGCCGCGGCAGTTCGACCTGCGCCTCGATCTGCGATACACCGATGGTTTCACCTGGGTAGCAGGACTTTTCCAGGGATACGTTCCTGCCTATGCGGTGGTCAACCTCAATGCGGGGTACTACGTCACCGACGACATGCGCATTTCGCTCAACGTGTTCAACCTGCTGGACCGTCCGCACTACGAGATTTTCGGCGGCACGATCCTGCGACGCTATGCGACGGCAGCGCTTTCGTACGAGTTACACTGATGGGATGGCGCATCACAACTCGACGTCCACGCCCAGTGACAGCAGCGACCATGTGCCGACGTTGTAGTCCAGGCACAACGTCACCGGACCGAAGCTGCGTGCGACACCGATCGTCCACTTGACGTTGCGGACGGTGATCGTCGCCGTGCTTTCTTGCACGACGTCGTCGCCAGGATAGCCATTGGCGGGATCGCGCACGACCGAGCCGTCGGGCAACACTTTGAGCAAACCGAGTTGAATTTGCAGCTCCTGCGGCAGCGTGTAGCGATACGACGAATGCGCCACGAGCTGTTCGTAGCCGATCCCCGTGTACACGTCGACAATGCCGTCGAAACGGCGGCTGGCATGAATGTTCGCCAGCAAAAATTCGCCGCGCGCATCGAGCTGAGCATTGGTCACACCGACCGATTTGCGCAGCAGCGTCCCTTGATATCCGACCTGCACGGCGACATCGAGGAACGGATCGCGGAAATACTGCGAAATCGAGTGACGCAGACCGATTCCCCAGAACGAAAATCGCCCGATGTTTTGATCGAACACCACCGGCGGAATGTAGCGCACCAGAAGTTCGGTGCCCCACAATGCGCCGATCTCCAGTTGCGGCACAGCAGCGACGATCGTGTGCATGTTTTGCCCCGGCGGTAGCGACAGCGCCGAGGGCAACTTGAGCAACAAACTATCGACCAACTGTCGAGTCGTTTCCGGCAGCAGAGCATACAGCGGCGCGAATTCCGGATCGTTGCGCACAAGGTAGAGCAAGTATTCGCGGTCGATCTCGATCGTCGTCGGTGCGTAGCCGAACACTGTCGGCGCTTCCGACGGCACGCGCACGTGACCCGAATCGACGCTCTTGTGAAAAAGACGCTTGACCAAATCCACCGCCAAGCCGACCGTGTCGCGAAGAACAAACTGGTTGTTGCGATACTCGATGTACTTGGTGTACTCGACCGGTTGCGCCAGCGTCGGCAGCGTCGGGCGATACGCCCGTTGATCATCGCGAACGAATCCGAGCATCGAATGCACACCGAACCGAACATACGGTCGTTCGGGCGACTGTGGAATAGCTGCCTGCCGGAAAAACCGCGCATTGCTGGTAGCATTGACCGTCGTCACCAGCGGTTCCATGAACGGGATGCTGTTGCGATCGAACAGCTCCTTCGAAAGCCGCCGAGTGACGATCACTGCGTTCGTGTCATAGGGGCGCCCACTGCTCTGCGCCCACAGAGCCGACACGCACAGAAAACCGACTGCGAACACTCGCCACGTCACGCTGTACCTACTCGATTGATTCGACATAAACGAATTTGCCGTGCCGTCCGTAATCTACGCATCCGACTGTGACCGACGCAGAAACGCTGCGGCGGCTCCGATGTTTCACCGACTCCGACATAGGCGATGATCGTCACGTGGGAGGAACTGGCTCGACTGCTCGCACCGCTCCGCGAAGCGGGCAAGCGCATCGTGTTCACCAACGGCTGCTTCGACATTCTTCACCGCGGGCACGTCGAGTACTTGGCAGCAGCTCGTGCGCTCGGCGATGTACTCGTGGTCGGTCTCAACAGCGATGCATCGGTACGGCGACTCAAAGGTCCCTCGCGACCGATCGTCGGCGAAGACGACCGCGCAGCAGTGCTCGATGCACTCCGCTGGGTGGATTTCGTGACGATTTTTGACGACGACACACCAGCCACGCTGATCGAGCTGGTTCAGCCTGACGTGCTCGTCAAAGGCGGGGATTACACGCCGGAGACCGTCGTCGGTGCCGATACCGTGCGGCGTCGCGGCGGCAAGGTCGTTATCGTGCCGCTACTGCCTGGCCGTTCGACGAGTGCACTGGTCGAGCAAATTCGGCGTCAGGGGTGACCAGCTCCACTCCGTAGGGGACATCGAGCACGAATCGCGTTCCCTGCGGGAAACGGCGCTCGTGCCACAGTGTGCCCATCATCGTTTCGGCAGCGAGTTTCGCCAGCGGCAGACCCAATCCCAAGCCCCGATGAGGACCGATCGTGGCGTACTGCCTGCCACGCTTGAACCACTGGTACAGGTATGCTTCCTCGTCCGGATCGATGCCGGGACCTTGGTCTTCGACACTGACCGTCAGCGACGATCCGTCGGCGGTACATGTGACCGTGACGGAAGACTCGGGCGGCGAATACTCGAATGCATTGGTGACGATGTTTTTGAGCGCGACACGGAAGTTTTCCGGCATCATGATCACTCGATCGGGCAGACCCTCCAGATTCAACTGCAGCAGGTGTCGGCGGTTGTGCTCTGTTGCACACTGCACGGCGACTTCGCGCACCACCTCCGCCGGCGAGACCAGTTGCGGTTTTTCGTGCATGAGCGCCGTGTGGAGCTGAATCATCATCGCGATCGAATCAAGATGCTTCTGCATGACCGCGAGGCTATCGGTGATGCGTGACTGGACTTGATTGCAAAGTTCGTCTCGCTTGCACTCATCGAGCCGGTGCGCATAGCGCATCATCTCGATGCTCGATTGGATGACCGTCATCGGCGTGCGGAATTCGTGGTTGATCAGTGCCACCAGCGCGGCGCTCATCTGTCCGAAGTTCTGCTGGCGACGGAGCGCTGCTTGCAACGCCTCGGTGCGCTGGGCGACCTGAGCTTCGAGCGAACGCGCCAGGTCGTCGAGAATCGCGCTTTTTTCAGCGAGCAACCGTTGCAGCGTGTAGAGCGTGCAGTGCGTCCGCACGCGCGCGATCAGTTCTGCCGTATTGAACGGCTTGGTGACGTAGTCCACACCACCGACGGCAAAGCCGCGCACGATCGAATCGCTGTCGTTCAGCGCCGTCAGGAAGATGACCGGTATCGACGCCAACCGCCGATCACGTTTGAGCTGCTGGCACACCTCGAAACCGTTCATCTCGGGCATCATCACATCGAGCAAAATCACGTCCGGATGCACCACCGGAACTCGTTCGAGCGCTTCCGGTCCGCTGGTGGCAAAGCTGACGCTGTAGCCCTCGTTGCGAAGCGCCGTCGCAGCAACTTGAACGTTCTGCGGCACATCGTCAACGATGAACACTGTCTGGCGAATCGAATCAGTCATGACTCGATCTCCGAAGTACGAACTTTGCTGCTATCCATCACCAAACGCCGGTAGTCTTCCAAGTGCTGCCGCAACCCGACGATGTCGAACTGTTCGTAGGCACGGCGGACTTGCTCGATATATCGGCGCAATCGCCGTGAGCTTGAAGCATCGCTGCGTTCCAATGCCGCGATGAATGCTTCGATGTCGGCACTGCTCATCCGTTCGACAGCGCGCCGCCACTCCGATTCGGCGATGGTGCGGAGCACCGTCCGATGCTCGTCGCTCAGTGGCTCGGTATCGTCGTCGGCGCTGTCGTCCGATTGCGTGAGTTCATCGAGCGTTCGATGGGGCAACACGCTGGTCGCGACGCTCAAGAACGTTTCGAGCGTCACAGGCTTGAGTATCACTCCATCGAACAACGCAGCATCTTGTTCGCACGAGAGCGGCGAGGCAGTCACTGCGACAAGTGGCAGATTCTTCCATTGCTCGCTTCGACGCAACGCTGCCGCCAACTCGATCCCGCTCCGCCCTGGCATTTGGATGTCGGTGAACACTGCAGCCGGCTGTACCAGCGCGACAAGGCGCTCGGCATCGTCGGCACCCGCTGCCTCGTGGACCACCGCACCGTGATGCTCCAAGTACGACCGCAGCAGAGCGCGATTGCTTTCGACGTCGTCAACGACGACAACGACCGCACCATCGAACGACACGGTTTGCGTCGTTGCTGCCTGCCGAGTCGGAATGCCCTCGACATGTACTTCGGGCACCGAGGGAAGAACGACCGTGAACACCGAACCGCTGCCGACGGTGCTGCGCACGCTGATTGTGCCGCCCATCAGTTCGGTCAATCGCTTGCAAATCGAAAGCCCCAAACCAGTGCCGCCGTACTTGCGCGTGCTTTGTCCCTCGACTTGCTGGAACGCTTCGAATATCGCGTCGAGTTGATCGGCGGGAATCCCGATGCCGGTATCTTCCACCTCGAAGACCAGTCGCCAGGTGCCGTCGCCATCGGGCGAACCGAACACGCGGACAGTAACCTGCCCGCGCTCGGTGAATTTGATCGCGTTGCCGACGAGATTGAACAGAATCTGCCGCATGCGAACGACGTCGAGTTCGACCGCTGTCGGCAGTGTCCCGACCAGTTCTGTCCGCAACTCCAGCCCCTTCGAGCTGGCACGTTCGCGGAGAAACATTCGCACTTCTTCGACGAACGTTTGCAGTTCGGTCGGTTCCGGTTGCAGTCGCATTTTGCCTGCTTCGAGTTTCGACAGGTCCAAGATGTCGTTGATGAGCTGGAGCAGCGTCTGTCCACCGCTGCGAATGGCTGCGATGTACTCGCGCTGGAGCGGATCGGTCACTGTTTGATCGAGCAGCGAAGCGAAACCCAAGATAGCGTTCATCGGCGTTCGGATTTCGTGGCTCATGTTCGCCAAGAACTCGCTTTTGACACGGCTGGCTTTGAGCGCTTCTTCGCGAGTGCGGATGAGTTCTTGCTCCTGCTCGTACTGCTCGGTGATGTCCTGAACGGTGCCGCGAAGCAACGCAACTTTGTTTCCGCAGATGACCGGCTCGCCATGACACTGCATCCAGCGCACCTGACCGTCGGAGCGTCGGATAATTCGATAACGCAGCACATACCCCCTTCGCTCGGTAATCGAGTTGAAGATCGTCGAGAGCCATAACTGGCGATCATCGGGATAAATGTTTTGTTGGTAGTCGCTCAGTGCCAGCGGCTCGTTCGATGGCGTTACACCAAGAAGATTCCATAGCTCGCTGCTACACGTCAAGCGCAGAGTAACCGGATCAATTTCCCAGCTTGCCATGTGTGCCATGCGCTGCGATTCCTCGAGCAGGTGTTGAAGTTTTTCTTGCTGTTGCTGCTGCAGCCGAATCTGTGTCTCGTCGATGACGATACCGACGATGATACGCTCATTGCTAACCGGATCAGTCTGCACACTGGCAACGACGCGGAAGTATTTGCGCTCGCCGGTGGCGGTAAAGAAGCGGTAACTGACTTCGACTTTCTCCGCATGTCCTCGCAACAGCGATTTCGCAGCTGCAAGTACTGCTGGCATATCGTGTCGATGCACACCGCCCCGCCACCGCGCGACCAGACGTTTGCCAACGAGCGTAGTGGGCAGCTCGTGCAAATGGTAGGTCTGTTCATCCCAGATGAATTCGCCACGATGGAGATCGTATTCCCATGCACCGATACCGGCGCCTTCGGTTGCGATACGGAGTCTGTCGCTGATGCGATCGAGTCGCGTGCGTGTTTGGACAAGCTCGGTGATGTTCTCGCCGACGATGAGCAAGCGCGTGGGTGTGCCGCTCGAGTCGCGTTCGAACACGGCGATACGGATGCGCCGCCATTGAAGCTGTCCATCGCTGCCCTTTCGACGATAGATGCATGGCACCGACTCGCCATCGCCGAGCGTCATTGCGGTCGCGAATGCATCGCCGAGCACTTGGCGATCGTCGGGATGCACGATGCGATCGCTCAGCTCGTCGATCGGGGTCGAGGTAAGAGTTTTGGAGTCGAAACCGAGATCGTCGTTGTGTCCGACGCGGGCATAGACGAAGCGCTTGTTGTCAATGTCGTAGATCAGGATGGTATGCGGGATCGTCCGCACGATGCGGTCGAGCGTATGAAGGACTCGACGAACTTTGCGTTCCTGGCGTGCGCGTTCGGTCAAGTCTCGGAGCGAGACGAGCACATATCGCTTGCGTCCGACCGGTTCGAGTGTCGCTGCCAGTTCGGCAGGAAATGCTCGCTCGGAGCGGTGCACAAGGTGCAACTCGACACGGACGGTCCGTCCGATCGGTGCTACTGCAAGCTGCGCCAGCACCACCGCACACGCACGGCGATGATCGGGATGGACGATTGCGCGAACGTGGTTACCGACGAGCTGGCTCGGCTCGTAACCGAGAACGTCGCGAGAGCGCTCGTTCGCATCGAGGATCGTTCCCTGCTCACTCAGGACGAGCATGCAATCGGGGCTGTTTCGAACGAGCTTTTGCGCAAGCATCAATTGATCCCGCACAGCACAGTACCGCAGCCAACCGACGCCAGCCATCGCCAGCGCGACGACTGCAATGGCTGCATCGGCAAGCAATCGCACGTGATTCGGAAGCTCGATGAGCGCCGCAAGGAGTTTGACGATGAGTATGAACGCAATCGCACCGGTAGCGATCGCAGCGCTCGGGATTCGGCGTCGTGTGGCTGTGCGGTCGAACATGGCAAACACGCGTGGAAGACACACTCGTAATGGGTGCGCACCGAACAGAGTTATCGGCACTTGTTTACAAGTCCTAAAGGGGGAAGGGAAATTCCGTTATCGGTCAGCCGTGCGTCGGCTCGTGCGGCAACGGCGGCGAGACATTCTGCACAAGGTCGCACACAGCATCGGCGACGTGTTCGACTGCGATCGCATCGAGCGTCGGTGCTGCAAGCACGGCGCATCGCTGGGCAAGCGGTCCCCACCGCGCTGGACTCAGTGCCGGCGGTTCGGACGGATAAAGACCGACCACCGGACGCCCCAATGCTGCCGCGATGTGAAGAATACCGGTCGAGTTGGCGACGACCACTTGGGCACGATCGAGCAGCGCAATCGCTTGGTCGAGCGAAAGTTTGCCGCACGCATCGAGCGCCGACGGCAGTGCCGTCGTGATCGCCTCGCCGAGCGGCACATCGGCAGCGTTGCCCGTCACGACGATGCGAAACGACGGCAGCTTGCGTGCGAGCAAAACTGCCAGCTCCGGAAATTTAGTCCAGCGCGGTGCCGACCCGCGCCCGCCCGGATGGAGCACGACGAACGGCTCGTCCGGAGCGATACCGCTGCGCGCCAGAAAGCGTTCGACGTCGGCGCGCGCTTGCTCGGCGATCGGTGGCGGTACGAGCTCGACGCCGTAGCGTTCGCCGGTGATGTGCTCGAGCATGCGGACGTTGTACTCGGCTTCGTGATAGAGTGCGCGGCTTCGGTGATCGGGAATGCGAACGTTGTAGAGCACGCTCCACCAGCGATACGCCGAGCCGATGCGGAGCGGCACGCGCTGTCGCCATGCGTGCCACGCGTGCTCCGGGCGTGGATACACGAAAAAGAGCGCATCGAATCGTTCGCTCCGGAGCAGATGCTCCAGCGGCACGCGATCGACGAACACGCAGCGGTGAACGACCGGCGTGCCCTCGACCAGCGGTGCTGTTCTGCTGTGGGCAATAAGAACGATCTCAGCCGCAGGGAAGGTTCGACCAAGCACACGCGCCAGCGGCAGCGTGAGCACCATGTCGCCCAAGTGGTCGGTACGGACAACGCCAATCCGGCGAGCACGCTGCAACAGCTCGTGCGCTCGCTGGGGCATCACGCCACGACGCTCCCGTGCAGCGTTGCACTCGTTGCACTTTCGATGCGCACGCGGATGGTGTCACCGACGACGTAGCTCGCCTCGGTGCCGATGTGCGGAAAGATCACGACCTTGTTGGTGTCGGTGCGCCCTTGCCACTGCGAGGGATCGCGTTTGCTGGGACCTTCGACGAGAACCTCGAAGGTTTTGCCGATCTCGGTTTGGTTGATCTCCCATGAAATGCGATTCTGCAAGGCGATGATTTCTTCCAAGCGTCGCGACTTGACCTCGTCGGGGACGTCGTCGCCCATCTTCCAGGCTTTGGTGTTTTCGCGCGGGGAGTACTTGAACATGTAGGCACCGTCGTAGCGCACCGTGTGCATCAGTTCGAGCGTTTGCCGGTGGTCGTCTTCGGTTTCGGTGCAGAAGCCGACGATGATGTCGGTCGAAAGAGCGCAGCGCGGAATGGTGGCGCGGATTTTGGCGATGCGGTCGAGGTACTGCGCGACAGTGTAGTGGCGATTCATCAGTTGCAGGATACGGTCGCTTCCCGATTGCACCGGCAGATGGATGTACGGGCAAATGTTCGGATACTCCGCCATCGTTTCGATGAGTTTGTCGCTCATGTCGTAGGGATGCGAGGTCGTGTAGCGGATACGCATCTGGGGCACGGCGCGAGCGACGGCAGCGAGCAGATCGGCGAAATCGCCGCGCCCGTTCGGATCGCGATACGAGTTGACGTTCTGCCCCAGCAGCGTCGCTTCGCGGAAGCCTTGTTCCCAGAGTTGTTCGGCTTCGCGCACGATGCTGTCGAGCGGACGCGACCGCTCGCGTCCCCGCGTGAAGGGCACCACGCAGAAGGTGCAGAATTTGTCGCAGCCGCGCATGATCGAAATCCATGCGCTGATGCCGCGCGTTCGCACGGGCGTGATGTCGTCGTAGGTCTCCACGCGCGAGAGCTTGACGGCGATACCTTGCTCGCCAACGAATGCACGTTCGACCAGTTCGGGCAAGCGACGGTATTCGTCCGGACCGACAACGATGTCCACTAAGCCCTGCTCGCCGAGCAAGCTTTTGCGCAGCCGCTCTGCCATGCAGCCGAGCACGCCGACGACCATATCGGGTTTGCGTTTGCGCCAGTAGCGGAGATGTTTGAGTCGCTCGTGGATTTTGCGTTCGGCGTTTTCGCGAATGGCGCATGTGTTCAAAAGCACGACGTCGGCATCCTCGATCGAATCAGCCAGCCGGTAGCCCTGGCGTGCCATGATGCCCTGCACGATTTCGGTGTCGTTGAGGTTCATCTGGCAGCCATAGGTTTCCACGTAGAGCGCACGTCCGGTCGTCCGGCGAACCGGTTCTGCGGTCACGCCTTCAACGGGTTGCTCAACGACAGGAAGCTCGATGATTGCAGTGGCGTTCGTATCGAGCATCAGAAAATGCAGCAGTCGTTCGACTAAGTGCAAACTTAGCGCACAGGAGCACCATTGCGCGGGTAGCTCGGCACACTGACCCTATGCGGCGACTCGCCATGAGGCTCGCATGCAGCCAGCTCGACGGTAGTTTTGCATCATGCATCATGAAACTCATCGAATTCGCCTGCAACCAGGCGCGCACCGTCGGCTGCGGCATGGGCATTTGTGGGTGTACCGCGACGAGATCGAGCCGCCGTTGCCCGCGCTCGCTGCCGGAACGCTCGTCCGCGTCGAAACGGCTACCCAGCACGATCTCGGCACCGGCTTTTATCATCCGACGAGCAAAATCGCCGTGCGGCTGCTCGCCTGGCACGGCGACGCCGACGCGGCGTTTTTCCGCCAGCGCATCGAGCGTGCGCTCCGGCTTCGGCGCTCGATCTACCCCGATCGCCAGGCGTACCGTTTGGTCTTCGGCGAAGCGGATTTCTTGCCCGGATTCATCGCCGATCGCTACGGCGAGTACGTCGCAGTACAGTTCCTGTCGGCAGGCATGGATGCTCGCTCGGCAACAATCGTCGAAGCGCTGCGCCACGTGCTGCCGGAGCTGCGCGGCATCGTCGCCAAAAACGATACGGTGCTCCGCGACAAAGAGGGATTGCCGCGACGCGAAGAAGTGCTCTGGGGCAGCATTCCGGAGCGATTCAGCGTGGAGCTGGCTGGCTGCACGATGGTCGTGGATTTGCTCGGCGGACAAAAGACGGGATTGTATCTCGACCAAGCCGCCAATTACGAGCTGGTGGCACGGCTGGCTCGCGGGCGACGTGTGCTCGATTGTTTCACCCATCAAGGCGGCTTTGCGCTGCATTGCGCTCGCGCCGGTGCCGTCGAAGTATGCGGTGTGGACAGCTCCGCAGCCGTGATCGAGATCGCGCGCGAAAACGCGCTACTCAATGGCGTTGCCGACCGTTGCCGCTTCGTCGAAGCCGACGTGTTCGACTACCTCCACAAGGCAGAAACAGCCGGCGAGCGGTGGGACATGGTCATTCTCGATCCGCCGGCGTTCGCCAAAAGCATCCAGCACGTCGAACGCGCACTGCGCGGTTACGCCGAGATCAATCGCCGTGCCCTTCGCTTGCTCGGCGACGGTGGAATACTGGTCACTGCCAGTTGCTCGCATCACGTCGGTCAAGCGATGCTCGCCGATGTCGTCGTCGGCGAATCGCGGCGTGCCGGTTGCCGCGTGCGGCTCGTTGCTCGCGGGATGCAGTCGCCGTGTCATCCGATCTATGCACCGATGCCGGAGACCGAGTATCTGTCGCTGCTGGTGTTCGAGGTCGTGCGGCTGGCGTCGCCGTAAGTTTGCGCTGGTTTCAACAGCTCGACATTCTCTATGCGCTTGCTTGCGTTCGTTTTCGGTTTGTTCATCGTGACCGCTGCCGCTTCCCGTGCGCAGCAGCAAGGCGGCGATCAGCTCGGCGAAATCACGTTCGAGGAATTGCAGGACAAGAAATCCAGTTCGGCGTACTTCGGCATTGGCGCTGGATACGTCGGCGGTTTTTGGTACTTCCCCGCCTCGGACATCACCGCCAACTTGGTGATGCCGTATTCGATGCACGGCGGCTACGATTCACCGATGTTCACCGGTGGAGTCAGTGCGTTTTTGACGCTCAGCTTGGTGGGGAATTTGCGCATCGGCTTCGAGGCGCTCAGCGGCTCCAGCTCGCACACCGAAACGAGCGGCAACTCGCAGCATCGCGCCGTCATGGCATTGTCGAGCGCAGCGCTCCAGCTCGATTACGCCTTCCCCATCGTGCGCGGACTCATCGTCGCGCCGGGCGTGTATCTCGGTCGGGGTTCGCTCAGCTTCGAGCACACCAGCGGGCCGAGTTCGACCGATTGGACCAGCGGCAATAACCTGGGACAAGCGGTCACGAGCACGCTGGCAGCGCCGTTTTGGCTGGTGCGTCCGACGCTGTCGGTCGAATACGCGCTGAGCGGCTATGCCACGATTCGTGCGTGGGGCGCATACAACGTGACAGCGATGGGCACCTGGCAGGAAAACGCGATCACGACGGTCAACAACGTACCCAGTGCGATCACCGCGCGTGGTGCTGCCGTGGGGCTGGGACTGTTCATCGGGTTGTTCCGCAGCGAGTGAGCCGACGTCGGGACCTTAGCTCAACGGTTAGAGCAGCGGACTCATAATCCGTTGGTTGGGGGTTCGAATCCCCCAGGTCCCACTACCGCGACAGTTCCAACATTCGCTCCAGCGGACGCCGCGCGCGCTCGATCAATTCCGGGTCGAGCCGAACTTCGGGTTCACCGCGCAGCATGCACAGGTAGAGCTTTTCGAGCGTGTTGAGTTTCATGTAGGGGCATTCGCTGCAGCGGCAACCTTCCTTTTCCGGCAGCGCAGCGATGAAACGCTTGTGCGGCGAGGCTTTCTCCATCTGGTGAATGATTCCCGGCTCGGTAGCGACGATGAACGTCGTTCGCGGCGATTCGATGGTGTACCGTAGCAGTGCACTGGTCGAGCCGATGAAATGTGCACGCGACAGGATCGCATCTTCGCACTCGGGATGGGCGATCAGTTCGGCGTCGGGATGCTCCGCCAGTTGCTCTTCGATGCGCCGAATGCTGAAGCTTTGGTGCACAATACAGGTGCCGTTCCACAGCAACATTTTCCGTCCCGTCTTGCGCTGCAAGTACGCGCCCAAATTGCGGTCGGGCGAAAAGAGAATCGGCACGTTTTCCGGCACGCTCCGGATGATGCGCTCGGCATTGCTGCTGGTGCAGATGATGTCGCTGAGCGCTTTGACCTCGGCGCTGCAGTTGATGTAGGTGATGGCGACCAGACCCGGATACTCGGCGCGGAGCTGTTCGAGCACGCGCCGGAATTCATCGGCAGGCGCACTATCGGCGAGCGAACAGCCCGCAGCCAGATCGGGCAGCAAGACGCGCTTGGTGGGATTGAGAATCTTGGCTGTCTCCGCCATAAAGTGCACGCCGCAGAAGACGATCGTGTCGGCATCGGTCTGCTGCGCTTTGCGGGAAAGTTCGAGACTGTCGCCGACGAAATCCGCCAGCTCTTGAATCTCGGAGTACTGGTAGTAGTGCGCCAGTATCACCGCATTGAGCGCGCGCTTGAGTCGCTGTATTTCCGCGACGAGTTCTTCGTCGGTCAATTGCGCCACATCGGTGGCGGCTTCGATGATTGTTTCCATGGCGTCACTCTCCGAAACGGACACATCGCACCATGCGGACACTGCCGCGATCGTCAAGACGAACCAAATAGACGCCGCGTGCGAGCGATCGCAAATCGAGCACGACGCTGGTTCCGACATGCTCGATCGGGACGTTCAGTCGCTCGCCGGCGATCGAATACACCGCCACACGCGTTGCCGGCGAAATACCGGACACGATCGCGATGCCTGTGGTGGGATTGGGGAAGCACACGACCTGGCTGGAATCGGCTTCGACGCCCAGCGAGCCGCCTCCGCTGATGGCAAGGTCGTCGATGTACCAGCCGTCGTCCTGCCCGCTCAAGTTCGAACGAAAGCGAAAACGCAGCGTCACATCCGCGGGAGCCGAAGCAATCGCAGCACGAGCGACGATGAGCTTCCAATCAGCATCCGAGCGCACTCCGTCACTCCATTCGGGGTACATCGCGCGGTTGAGCGTCAGCACGTGCTTCCAGCGCTGACCGTCGGTTGTCAGCTCGACGAGCGCGCTGTCGCGTTCTTCGACGTATGCTGCCGAGTAGAACGCTATTTCGATCGTGTCGCGTTCGGCGCGAATCGGAAAGAGCACGAGCGTATCGCGCGCTGCGGGTGCGTAATTGCGGCGTGGCGATTCCGTCAGGCTTTGCGGTTGCGAGTGCGCGAACTCATCGGTGAGCGCCCAGCCACCACCGACGATGTAGCGCCGCATGCGACTTTCGTCGAACGCATCGCTGTAGCGCGGTTCGACCGGTCCGATGTATGCCAGCACCGGAGCCGATGTATCGCTGCGGTTGCCGTCGCGATCGATGACCGCTACGCTCACTCGCCAATAGCCACGCTCGGGGACCGTGATCGGCAGTTCGACGACGGCACCTGTATCGCTCGGTTCGACAGTGTGGCGGCTGTGTTCGACGCCGTCGAGCAGGAGAGCGACTTGTGCCATGTTCACCAGCGGCGTCACACCGTCGGCACGGCGTGTGGGCATCTGGGCACGCACGATCGCATCGAGCGCTGCAGAGCGACCGTTGCGCACTTCGACGATCGTCGCAGCTCCGGGCTGCGGCGCACCGCCGGCATAACCGATCGCCCAGCGCGGCGAGGACGTATCGCCACCGGCGACAGCAAGCGCTGTGTATCGGTGCACCGAATACGGCGGCAGATTGGCGTCGGTGTACGCTTCTGCCGAACCATCCAGCTCGGCAATCAGCGTATCGTTGCGCAGCAGCAGAATGCGGAGCTCGGCTGGCGAGAGCGGTTGACCGAAACTGCGCGCACGCGGCGACCGCCACGACAGCTCGATGCGGCGGGGCTCGTCGGCTACCGTCGCAGCGCGGAAATTCTGCACCGGCTCCGGCGCGCGCACGACGATGCGTGCCGAATACACGTCGCTGTCGAAGATGTTCGTTTCGGCATGGCGCATGTCCACGCTCGACGGATAGATGATGCCGTTCCAGAACGCACAGCCGTTGTAGTCGCCGGCAAAAACGCCGGTGAGTCCGCCGCCGGTGAACGGATTGCGCCGAATGTCGAAACTCGTGTCGCTGACGGGACGCTCCCACCAACTGTCGCCGCCGTCGCTCGAATACGCCACGTACACGCGCGAGTAGCGATTGTCGGTGTCGTCGCGGCTGTCGAGCCACATGACGGCAAGATCGCCGCTAATGCCGTCGAGTGCGATCCATTGCCAGAATTGATCGCCGGTGGTGTCGCTGTGAATGATGCGCGGCGGCGACCACGTCGCGCCGCCATCGGTCGAGCGCGAAAAGTACACGTTCGGCACACGGTCGGCTGCCCACGTCAGATACAGCCACCCACGCCGCGGCGAACCGGTGACGGTATCGACAACGAGCGATGGATACGTTTCGACGCGCGTCCCGCCTTTGAGCGTGTGGTTGTACTGCGAGCCGGTAAAGCGTGTCTCGCCGAGCCATCGGTACGTCTGCACCAATCGCGGCGGCGACCACGTGCGCCCGCCGTCGGTCGAGCGCGCAAAGCCGATACCGCGCTGCGTGCCCGAATTCCAAACCACGTACACTTCGCCGTTCGGACCGGTCGCCGCAAGCGGAAAGCTTTGTCCGAACGTCGTATCGAGCGACGTGCCCGGCAGCACCGGACTGACCCGCACCGGTTCGTGCCACGTCGTTCCGCGATCGTCGGACCAGGTAACGACGATCTGCGTCGAGGAGTCGCGATCGACGACGCGCTTCCACGGCACGTAGATACGCCCGCGATACGGCGAGCCGGCGGCATGATCGACCGAGATGTAGTACTTGTCCTCGAACGCCGAGTCGGCGGTCATCGTGCCGGTGTGGATGACGATCGGAATGTGCGCTTGCCAGGTCGTGCCGCCATCGGTCGAACGCGCGATCAAGACAGCGTTTTCGCCGGTCGGCGGCGTGGAGCGATCGAACGCACCATAGACGACATAGGCGGTGCCGTCCGGTCCCCATGCGACCGATGGATCGTTGCCCGCCGTCCAGCGTGGCAAGTTCGGTTTGCCCAGATTCACATTTCGCCACGTGCGACCGCCATCGCTCGACACGTACACCCACGCCGATTGATTGGCACGGTAGTCCACTGCCGAAGCGATGAGCTGCTGTGGATTGCGCGGGTTGATCGCGATGCTCGATTCGTTCTGCATCGGCGAATTGTCCTGCTCCGGTTCGATGAGGTTGATGTCGGCAAAATTGGTTTCGTAGTAACCGGGCGCCAGCAGAACCGGCGGGATCGGTGTTTTGACGGTGACGGCTGTCGGGCGTGCCGCTTCCAGGTAGCGCTCCCAGCGCGGATTGTCGGCACCGGCAGCCACGAGCGTCGCGACCACTACCATCGGCACAAGCGTTCTCATCGCCGCAACGAATGTTGGTTCGACGTACCGAGTGCGATTTACGAAATCGCGGCGAAATATCGGCACGCGGTGTTATCTTCGGTGCGCTGTTTCTGCTTTTGCACTGCCGGTCATGCTCATCGAATCAGCCACTGCACTGCTCCGCGCCAAGCAATTTCCGCGCGTGGTGTTTTTGTTCGGCGAAGAAGAATTTCTCGTCGAAGAAACCGCCGAACAGCTCGTCGGCATCGCCCGCGAGCGCGGCATCGCTGGTGTGGACATCGAGACGCTCGACGGCGAGGATATCACCGCCGAACAGCTCGTCCGTCGTGCGGAAGCATTCCCGATGGCAGGTCCGGAGCGGCTCATCGTCGTGCGCCGATTCGATCGCATTCCACTCGGCAAACGCAACAGCGCCGAACAAACGCTGTTGGCGTCGTATCTGCGCTCGCCCTCGCCGACGACGATGCTCGTTTTGCTGGCTGCCGGCGATGGCAGTCCCGACGAACTCAAAGGACTCGCCGCAGCGCTGAGCAATCCCAAGCAGCGCGCCAAAGCCGAAGCGAAGCTCGCCAAGCTGCGCTTTCCCTACAACGCGCTCATCGAACACGCCGCGTGGCTCGAATTTCCGCGCCTCTACGAACGGCAAATTCCCGAATGGATCGTTCGCCGCTTCAAAGCGCACGGCTGCGACTGCCCGATCGAAGTCGCCGAGTACTTGGTCGTGCAGGTCGGGACATCGCTCCGCGATCTTGCCAACGAGATCAGCAAGGTGCTGCTGTTCGTCGGCGGACGCAAACGCATCGCGATCGAAGACGTGCTCGCTGTATCGGGTGCCTCGCGCGTGTACAACATTTTCGAGCTGCAAAAAGCCATCGGCGAGCGCCAGGTCGCGCGTGCACTGAAAATTCTGCACTACATGGTGCGCACCGAGCGGCAAGATTTGCTCATCGTCGCGATGCTGGCGCGATACTTTTCGATCCTGTGGCGGCTCGGCGAGCTGCAGTCGGTCACGAGCAATCACGCCGAACTGGGTCGTGCTGTCGGCATTTCGCCGTTTTTCGTTCCCGAATATTTGGCGGCACTCAAGCGCTACACCACCGAGCAGATCGAGCACGCCATCGAGCTGCTGCATCGCGCCGACGTCGAGCTGAAGACCACGTCGCTCGATACGCTCACCGTACTCGAACGGACGCTGCTCGACATTATGGAGCCGACACAAAACAAAGCGCCCCTTCTCCCGAAGGGGCGCCTCGTGTGAGGGTACCATGAAACGCTTCGTTTCTGTCAGCGCACGATTACCAGTGGCACCGTGCGCACTCCCGCTTCCGTCGTAATCCGCACCGCATAGACGCCGTCGCTGAGACCATCGGTCGCCAGCTCCAACTGCGGCGCGTTCATGTCGTAGCGGGCAACAATCGTGCCAAGCAGCGTCATCACCTCGACGCGGGCAGTACCGACGAGCTGTCCGAGTTCGATGCGGACGACGTTCGATGCTGGGTTCGGCGCAATGGTCACAGTGCCGAAGGTATCGTCGGTCACCGTGCTCACCTGTGCCGGATCCATCGTCGCATCCTGCGACTGTGCCGAAACAGTCGGCGCGATCGCGATCGGTGATTCGACCGATTCGTAGTCAGGATGACTGACGACGAGCGTACCGGTGCCGGGCATCAGCTCGGTGATGGCATAGTAGCCATCGTCCTGCGAAATCGCATAGCCAGCAATGCCTGCATCGGTCAGGACTGCGACGAGCGCACCGGCTACCGGTTGATCGCCTTGCTCCGACCCACCGAGTTTGATACGTCCGCCGCGACCACGCACCCAGCCATCGAGTCGCACGATGCCGCGCTCACCCGTGCGCGCACGAAGCTTGATGATGTATTGAACGTCGAGCATCGCATCGCCGACTTGGATACGTGTGGCATTTCGCCAACGGAGCGTCGCAAAATCGCCCTGCACGCAGAAGCCCGGCACATAGTCGCGCGAGCGCGGAACGCCGAGCACGACGTACACGCCCGGTTCCAAGCCGGTGAAGCTGTAGTTGCCCTCCGAGTCGGTTTCGACCGTGCGGAAGCGACGAATGCGGTCGCCACGTTCGTTGCTGTTGCTCAACACGCGGCAGGCGATCGCCCAGCCTGCCAATCCGTTGCCCGCCGAATCGGTGATTTGCCCGCTGAATCCTCCGTTGCGTGCTGGACGTGTCGGCAGTGCGAAGTTGATGCCGTCACGATTGCCAGTGAGCGTTATCCGCGTCGCTTCGGCGATGTTGGTCGTGCCGTCGTAGTAGATCGGCAGGTAATCGTCGCTGCGCGGAATCGCACGCGCGATGTACGTGTAGCGATTCGACAGACGGATTTCGTAGTAACCGTCGGCATTGGTTTCAGCGGTAAAGGTTGCTCCCTGTCCCCAATCGTTACCGTGGTCGTCGCGATGATTGTCGGTCGTGGTCATAAATTTGACCCATGCTGCTACGCCGTTGCCGGTCTCGGCAGAAGTCACACGCCCGCTGACGACGAAGAATTGCTCGTGCTCGCGCGGTGTGACGACGAAGACGAGCTCGACGGTCGAATCAGCACCGCATTCGAACTCGAGCACCCGTGCCTCATCGGCGTTTGTGCTGTTTTCGTACCATGTGGCTCGATAGTCGCGTCCTTCGGTGAAGAACTTGTAACGACCAGCAGGCAGCCGCATGTGGAACGTTCCCAGGTCGCCGACTTCCGCACGAGCAACATTGACCCAGACGGTTTGGCTGTCGCCTCGGTCGGTCACGCGCGTGATTGCGCGATACGCAACGACAACGCCCGACGACATCGGGGAATTGGCAGTGTCGAGGACGATACCTTCGACGAGGATGCAGCCTTCGTGATCGTCGCCACCACCGACGACAATCGACCACTCCTGCCCGACGGCGACGGTCATGCCGTTTACTTGGATCGTGGCTTTAATAGCAACGCGGTACGTTCCCGCACGCTGGGGTGTCCACGTCAGCAGTCCGGTGCTTTCGTCGATGGTCATGCCGTCCGGACCGCTAACGAGTTGGTAGCGAATCGTCACTCCTTGAATCGGCGATTCAGCGCGCGCCTGATAGCGGTACTGTTGCCCGACGCGTCCTTGAGTCGGTGGAGTCGTCACAAAACGCAGCCATCCGTTCGGTGGCGTGTTGGGCGGGACAACCACGACGCGGATGTTCGTGCGCGGGCTTTCGCCATCGCTGTTGAAGGCAGTCACGAAATACGAATACGTTCCTGCTTCGAGCGGCTCGTCGGTGTACGTATAGACTGTGAGTGTATCGTTCGATGCCGATACGGTAGCGATACGGCTGAACTGCGAGAGGTCCTCGGTTTCTCCGGAGGCACGGTACACGTAGTAGCCTGTCGGGCGATCGGTATCGCGTTCGACTTGGCTTTTCCACCAATTCAGAATCGCTTTGTATTGACCGAGGGTGTTGGTGTAGTCACCCTTCGCGCTGAATTCGCGCGGCTTGCTCGGCACGCCGGCAATGGCGATTGCAGCGAGCAGCATGGTGCCGACTGCGGCAAAGAGCATTGTTCGATGTTTCATCGCAAAAACTCCTTGGATGGTGAAACAACAGTGGATCGGTACTTCGGAAACCGCCTCCAGTAACACCGCCGATGTGCGATGGTAACAGGTGAGGCAAAAATTTCTTCGGTGTAACGATAGCCGCCGTAGTTTGGTTATTGCCACCGACTACGACCGGTCGAGACGATGCGCGAGTTGGAAGCGTTGAGCGATGCCGAGCTGTATCGGCGCATGTGCGACGGTGAACTGTCGAAGCGCGAGCGCGATGCTGCATTCGCCGAGATTTATCGTCGCTATTCGCCGCGACTGTACGCGTATTGTCGCCGTATCATGGGCGACGATGCCGCGGCGCAGGATGCATTTCAGGAAACGTTCGTGCGTTTTTTTACGTCAGCCGATCGCGATCGCACGATGACGAATCTGCCGGCATACCTGCTCCGCATCGCGCGCAACGTGTGCCTGAACACCAAACGCTCGCAGCATCCGACGGTCGAGCTGGAAGAATTCCACATGGTCACGCGCGCCAACCCATACGAAAACGATGAGTTGGCAGAATTGCTCGCTCATGCACTGCAGCTTTTGCCGGTCGAGTACCGCGAAGCGTTCGTGTTGCACGAGTACGAAGGTTTTTCGTATGCCGAAATCGGCGAGATGACCGGCACGAGTGCCGACGTGGTCAAAGTGCGAGCATTCCGTGCGCGACAGAAACTGCGCCACATTCTGGCGCCGTACTTCTCCGATCGAACAGAAGAGTCATGAACATCACCTGGTAGCACGATGGACTACACCGAACAATACTCCGAGTGGCTGTCGGCTTACCTCGACGGCGAATTGGAACCGACGCTCGAGGAGCCGCTCTTCGGTGCCTTGGCGACACACGCCGAGCTGCGTCGTGAAATGCGCGAACTCCTTGCTCTGCGTCGTGCGGCACGGAACGATCTCGTTGCACTCGTGCCGCCGCTGAGCACGACGGCTGCAGTGTTCCAAAGCGTCGGTATCGGCACAGGCGTCGGTGCAGGACTCGGTCTGCTCCGGCGGCTCTGGATGCCCCTGGCAAGTGCACTTGTGGGTGGTGCGCTGACCTGGCTCGGCATGACGCTGACCGACCAATCACCACCAGACACCGCCGCGACCGTCACCGCCCGACAACCTGCTGCTGTTTCGTCGCCCGCAACGACAGCGCAGCCGACGGTCGTCGAGCGGATCGTTTACCGAACGAAAACCGTGTACGTCCCCGTCGCAGCGCCGAGCAGCCAATCGCCTCAGCCGCCACAAATGCCGACAGTCCAGCAGCAACCGATTCAGCAGCAGCCCGCACCGCCACTGCTCGCCGAATTGCCACAGTTCGACCTTGCATCGCCGCCGCTCGTTGTGCGTCGCATTGCGGCGACCGACACGACCGCTCCGGATATTGCGGTGACGTATGCTCCGGAGCGCCCCGAACTGCCACCGATCGAGCAGTATCCGCAGTTTCGTCTGACGGTACGTGGTTTGGCGACGACATCGCTGGTCACTGTTCCCCAGCAACCCGACCGCAGCTCCCTGCTCAACACGAGCGCAATCGGTTTTTCCTACGTGCTCGGCGACCACCATGCCGTCGGCATCGAGATCGGTCGCGAACCGTTCGCGATGCAGTTCTACGGCTATCGCGAGGACACACGGTTGCGCTACGAAGCCTATCCTGCGTTGCTGTGGGGTACCGCGACTTACCAGTACCGCACGCGGTGGGGTAGGTATTTCGAACCGCTGGCACAAATCGGTCTCGGTGCGAGCGAGTTCGGTTTGCTCGGACGAGCGACGCTCGGTGTGGTGTACCGTCCAGCGCCGTCGCTCGGGGTGATGCTCGGTATCGAAGGTGCCCTGATGCGCTACGTCTATCAATCGGTACCGTACTGGACGCCGAACGTCGGGCTTACCTATGGAGTCATGTTTCGCTTTTAGATGAGCACAACGATGAGAACGACACTACTGACGCTCGCGGCAATTTTCTGGCTGGCTGGATGCGCCGATCCGTCGGGGATCACCGACCCTGTCGTGGAAAATCCCAAACCGATCGAGCTGACCATCGAGGCAAGCCATATGAGCGAAGCGCAAGCCGACGATCGTTCGCTGGGAAAGGGCGACGATCAAGAAATGGCGCTCGTGCCAGCGTCCGCTCCGAATGCGGTGTGGTCGAACGCGCTCGATCGCAGCACCATTGTCGTGGATACAGCAACCGGACGTATCCTGCGCGTGCGCTTGAGCCTTGTTCCCAGAGCCGAACGCGGTCGCGATACCTCGCAGTTGCTCATGCGACGACTGGTGCTCGAAATCGATAGTTCTGCCGACGTGCGGCTCGACGGCGACGAGCGGATGCTCGTCCACGGGCAAGCGTTCATCGTGCTGCGTGCAATGGGTATGGGCGGAATTGTCGTCTATCGCATCGTGCGCATCACTGCCGACAGTGCCGACATTCCTCGCGAGCTGCAAGACTCGATCTACTGCAAACTCAAGCTGTGGCGCACCAGCAAGCGCACGATCGTGTTCAAATTATCGCTGCAACACTTCGTGCTCGTCGAACGGCAAGGGGATCGCGATCTGCGGCGGCTTCGTGCTTCTGTGCTCGGCGAGGTGCCGCTGGTTCGGTAGTCCGTATTTTCGCGCTCGGACGGCGGGCATAGCTCAGTTGGTTAGAGCACCAGATTGTGGCTCTGGGGGTCGCGGGTTCGAGTCCCGTTGCCCGCCCTCTCACTCCATCTCCCCGCGTCGCAGCGCCCGCTCAGTATCGCGCTCCTTGATGTCCTGGCGTCGGTCGTAGAGCTTTTTGCCCCGTACCACACCGAGCTCCACTTTCGCATAGGGTCCGGAAAAGTAGATCGCCAGCGGCACGATCGTCATGCCTTTTTCTTCGATCATCGAGCGGAGCCGCATCAATTCGCGACGATGCAACAACAGTTTGCGCGGACGCGTCGGGTTGTGGTTGGCATACGAGCCGTGCTCGTACGGCGCAATGTGCAAATTGACCAACCACAGTTCGAGCGTGTTTTTGTCGAGGAACGTCGCATAGGCATCGGTGAGATTGACCTTGCCGGCACGGAGCGACTTGACTTCGGTGCCCTGCAGCGCGATTCCCGCTTCGACGCGATGGACGATGTGGTAGAGATGCTGCGCCTTGCGATTGGTGACGATGACCCGGCGCGGACGCTCGCTTCGATCGCTCATGAACGTTTACGCCGCGGTTTACCGATAAACTCGCTCCACACGTACTCGGTCGGTTGCTGTCGCCCTTGCCGCGCCAGTTCGACGAGAAACTCCGCAGTCGTCTGCACCACCCATTCGAAGTTGTCGTCCTGCACCGAGCTGCGTTCGGCGTCGGGTGCGGGGTTGAGAAAATCGATCGCATACGGCACACCGTCGGCGACAGCGAATTCGACCGTGTTGAAGTCGTAGCCCAATGCCGAGCAAATCTTCAGCGCCAAATCTTCGATCTGCGCGAGCCGTTCGAGCGTCGGTGTCCACGACGCGACATATCGCAAGTGATGCGGATTGCGTGGTTCGTAGGGCATAACGCGCACCCACTTGCGTCCGATGCAGTAGCAGCGGTAGTACTCGGTAAACTCGATCGCCTGCTGGAGCACCATGCACAAATCGCCCGTGCGATCGTAGGCTGCGAAAAATTCTTCCGGCGAATGCACTTTGTACACGTGTTTCCAGCCGCCCCCGGCGTGCGGTTTCAAAAACGCCGGGAAGCCGATGTACTCGAACACCGCGTCCCAGTCGAGCGGGAAGACCAGGTTGCGCATGGATTCGGACGTCGTTCCCGGCGGATGCTCTTTGTGCGGAAGAATCACCGTTCGCGGCACCGGCACACCGATGCGATGCATGAGCGCGTAGTTGAAAAACTTGTCGTCGGCGCTCCACCAGAACGGATTGTTCACCACACGCGTTCCACCGAGCGCAGCGAGCTTGAGCATCGAGCGGTAGAACGGAATGTCGTGCGAGATGCGATCGAGTATCACGTCGTAGCCGAGCAAGTCGTCCATGCGAACAGCACCGACCTTGACGAACTCAGCACGCACGTCGGGCACATGCATACTGTTGATGCGTTCGACGACGGCAGGCGGGAACGACTGTTCCATACCGAAAAGCAATCCGATCACTTTCATTGCCGCGGCTCCATAACGTTTTCAGCACTTGCCGCAAATCTACAGGGAAAACGCTTGGTTGCCTCATCGTGCACGTTATTTTGCGGTTGCTTGTGAAACCTTTACGATGTCACCATGGCTGTCTTTGTTGAATTCCGCGAGTTCATCGCCAAGGGCAATGCCGTCGACTTAGCCGTCGGGGTCATCATCGGTGCAGCATTCAACGGCGTGGTCACCAGCATCACCGACGGCGTCATCCGTCCGCTCATCGCGCTCCTGGCGCCCGATCCGTCGGTCGGTTTGATGCTCGGTCCGCTCGACATCGGACGCGTCATCAGCGCGGCAATCAACTTTCTGCTGACAGCGGCGGTCGTCTTTTTCGTCATCGTCAAACCGATGAACGCACTCCGTCGTCGGCTCGACAAATCCACAGAGCAGACATCGTGAGTATTTTCCACTTCGGCAATCGTCGCATGATTGTTTGTGCAATCGTCATAGCGATGCTTTCGAGCACTGTCGCAGCGACAGCGCAAGAATCGTCGTCCCCATGGGACAACAAAGGCACCGTGTCGCTGAATTTGACCCAAGTCGCATTGCGCAATTGGGCTGCCGGCGGACAGAACACGATCGGTCTCGCCGGACTGCTCAGCTACCGCGCGCTCTACAACGGCACCGGCAGCCGGTGGGAAACCACACTCGACGTCGGCTACGGCTTGACCAAGATCGGTGATTTGCCGTTTCGGAAAAGCGACGACCGCTTCATTCTCATCTCGACCTACGGCGTGCGCACGCCCGATTCGCTCATCGCCTACGCAGCGCAGCTCGACTTCCGCACTCAACTGACCGACGGCTTCCACTATCCCACCGACTCGACCGAAACGCTCATCTCGACGCTGTTCGCACCGGCGACGCTCAATCTCGGTCTGGGAGCCACCTATGCGCCGTCGCGCGCGGTGAGCATCACGCTGATGGGAGTGACCGGACGCGGCGTGTTCGTGCTCGATCGGCGTTTGCAGAACGGCTCGCTCGGCGCCGATTCGGGCAAAGCGGTACGGCTGCAAATCGGTGCCTCGCTCAATGCGACGATCGTCACCGAGCTATTCGAAAACGTGCTGCTCAACACGAAGCTGGCAATTTTCGCACCCTACGATGCGTTCACCTCGCAAGTGGTCAACTGGAATACGGTGCTCACCTTCCGCATCAACAAATTCCTCAGCGCCAGTTTCGCGCTCGATGTCGCCTACGATCCGCGCGTCGTGCTCACACGCGACGACGGCACGCGCGGTCCAGCGACACAGCTCCGCAATGTGCTCGGCATCGGGATTACCTTGCCGCTGTAGCCGATGCGCCGCGTGCTCGTGGTGGCGTACTACTTTCCCCCGTCGGGCGGACCCGGCGTTCAGCGTGTGTTGAAAACGATCCGGTACCTGCCCCCGATGGGCTGGGAGCCGGTCGTTCTCACTGTGCGCGAAGGGACATTCCCCGCACGCGACGAGTCGCTGCTGGCGGAAGTACCGCCGTCGGTACACGTCGAACGAACACGCATCCTGGAGCCGTACTCGCTGTATCGCCGCTTGACCGGCACACGGAGCGCCATCGACGTCAGCGTTCTGACCGACCGCCAGCCTACCAGTTGGCGACAACGTCTGGCGCAGTGGATTCGCGCCACACTGTTCATCCCCGATGCCCGCATCGGATGGTTGCTCGATGCAGTCCCTGCCGGCAAGCGACTCATCGAACGTTTCGGCATCGAAGCGATCTACACGTCTTCCCCGCCGTACACATGCGCACTCATCGGTCGTGCGCTCCAGCGGTGGTCGCGTCTGCCGTGGGTGATGGAGCTGCGCGATCCGTGGACGGACTTTTTGACGACACCGAAGCGCTGGTTCCTGCCGCGATTGCTCGACCGACATTTGGAACGCTCGTGTTTGGAACGCGCCGATCGCATCGTCGCTGCGTGGGACGGCATCGTCACCGACGTGCGCGGCAAGTATCCCCACATTCCCGCTGAAAAGTTCGCGGTCATTCCGAACGGCTTCGATTCGGCTGACTATCCGCCGTGCGAGCCGACGCGGAACGACGCGCTGACGATCGTGTACACCGGCTCGCTCTACGGCTTGCGCAATCCGGGCGTTCTCGTTGCAGCACTGGAGCAGCTCGTCGCCACCGGAGCCATCGCCCGGGAGCGCATTCGCCTTCGCTTGGTCGGCAGAGTCGGCGACGACGTCGCGCGCGATTTGCAAGCATCCTCACTCGGTGATCGCATCGAAATCGTCCCGTATGTGCCCCACCACGAAAGCATCCGTGCCGTGCTCGCCAGCGACGTCGCACTGCTGGTCGTCGATCGCTCGAGCGACAGCGCCGCCATCGTACCGGGCAAAGTGTTCGAGTATCTCGGTGCCGGCAAGCCCGTACTGGCGCTGGCACCGCACGGAAGCGCCATCGAAGCGCTGCTGACGGAAACCGGCGCCGGCGCCGTTTGCGCCACGACCGACGAATGCGCTCGGACAGTCGCCGATTGGTATCGCCGGTGGGAACGCGGTGAGCCGCTGGTTCGACCTATCCCCGACGCCATCGCACGATACGAACGCCGCAACGCTGCACGTCAATTGGCAGCGATCCTCGATCAGCTCGTCAGCACAAGGAGATGAAGTCGTCCATCGTCTCGCTCCCGCGGGCACTGTCGAAGCTCGGCTACTGCTCGCGTTCGCGTGCCGTCGAACTCATCGTCGGCGGGCACGTCACTGTCGGCGGTCGAAGGGTTACCGATCCGACAGCACGCGTGGACATTCGCCGCGATGCGATCGCTGTCGATGGCACACCACTGCAGCATCCGCGCGAGCATCTCTACGTCATGCTCAACAAGCCGCGTGGTTACGTCGTCTCGCGTCGAAGTCAGCGCGGCGAACCGACCGTGTTCGAACTGGTCGAACTGTCGCGATCGCATCATCTCGTTCCGGTCGGACGTCTCGACAAAGCCAGCGAAGGGATGCTGCTATTGACGACCGACACAGCATGGGCAGACCGTCTCACGCGTCCCGATCGCCATGTGCCGAAGGTTTATCACGTGCAGATTCGCGGGAAACTCGACGCCGAACTCGTCGCGCGGCTCTGCATCGGCATTGCCGACGGCGGCGAGCTGTTGCGTGCGACCAGCGCCGCGGTTCTTCGCGAGGGCAAACGCAATCAGTGGCTCGTCATCACGCTCACCGAAGGACGCAATCGCCAACTGCGACGCATGATCGCAGCGCTCGGTGCGGACGTTCTGCGATTGGTGCGCGTGCAGATCGGTGCACTGGCGCTCGGCGATCTGGGAAAGGGTCAGTGGCGCTTGCTCTCGCCCGACGAACGCGAGCTGGCAGCGAGAGCCGAGGTGGTGTAATTTGCCGGCGATGGAACGACTCACGTTTATCGCGATCGTTGTGACATCGGCGCTCTGGATCGGCGCATGTGCGAGTGCTCTGCCCGACGGTTCGCTCGGAGCGACGGTCAACGCATCGGCTGACGAGATCGCCGGCTGCCGGTGGAACGACGCGCTCGTGTTTCTTCGCGTCGCTCGCAGCGAGCAGCTCTTGCAGACCGATCGCCGTGCCGACGGCACATGGAGCGAGCCGTTGCCGGCACGCATTCCGCCGGCGATCGCCTGGCATGCCGGCAAGCCCTCGATTGCGACGCTCGGCGATGGCAGGCTGCTGGCGATTTTCCCCGCCAATCGGACGCCGTCGAACGTGGATTTAGCCGAAAGCATCTTCGACGGCAACACGTGGTCAGAACCGCGATGGCTCGATGCTGTCAATTCGCCGAAGTGGGATTCGCACCCATCGCTGCTTGCCGATGGATCGGTGCTCGTGTTCAGCTCGGACCGCGCCGGCAGCAAGGACCTTTACCTGAGCCGTCGAACGCACGAGGGTTGGTCGCCGCCGGAGCGGCTGGCGATCGCTGGCGATGGCGACAGAATCACACCGACATTGCTGCGCGATACGACGCTGCTCTTTGCGCGGCGCACCGAGCGTGGAGATTTCGACCTCTACCGTGCCGTGCAGTCGGCGCCGCTGCAGTGGTCGAACGCCGAACCACTGCCGGAACCGATCAACTCGCCTGCCGACGACCTTGCGCCGGTCGTGTGGGATTCGCTCCTGGTGTTCAGCTCGAACCGGTGCGGCAACTTCGATCTGTACCAGTTTCGGCTGTGCGGACCGGTGCTTTTGCGCGTGCGCGTGTATCCATCGGCGACCGCCGAACGACTCGACGGTGTCGCCACTGTTGCATCGGCAACGACCATCGAAACCGTTTCCATCGGTGCCGACGGAGCCGCAACGCTTTGGCTTCAGTCATCAGAACACTACATCGTTCGCTACTCCAACCAGTGCAGTCGGTGGTCGCATCAGTGGCACGTGCCCGCTCCGTGCGATCCGTCGCATACGGTCGTGCTCGATCTTCCGATCGCGCTACCAGCAGACGAACCAGCATGGGAAGCGACGCTCGTGAATGTTTTCGCACCCGGTGACTATCTGCCGGCGACCGATCAACATCGCACGGCACTGGCATTGCTGGAACGCTACAATCTCGCCACCGACGGCATCGCCGGACGTGCTTTCTTCGACACTCGCATCGCCGAGGACATCGCCGAGCAGATCGAGTCGCGCCTTCGATGCGCACCGGCAGCGACTGTGCGGATCGCTATCGCCGC
>JAOAGY010000008.1 GCA_026415505.1 Chlorobiota bacterium
TTCAGCATCTGACAGAGACCCCGAAACGAGTTCGGGGTGACAGCCTCAAAAGCAGAGACCCTGAAACAAGTTCAGGGTGACGTGCTTTGCAGCGTGCCACTGCCTGTCATGCCGAACTCGTTTCGGCATCCCATCGCACCATCGCCCGTCATGCAGAACTCGTTTCAGCATCGCCGAACACTCGTTCCTCGCGCCTGATTACAAACTCGCGTCGGCAGAACACATCCCACCTACCGCCGCTTTTTCGGGGAGCGCTTCGGCGGCGGTTGTTTCGTTTGGCTCGGCACGTCGAACGGCAAGGTGCGCCCTTGTTGCTGCGCCAGTTCTTGCGCCAGTCGCAATCGCTTTTGCAACCATCCCTCCTTTTTCGGCATGCGCTTGAGATCAGCCAGCGTCAGTTGCTTTTTCGAAAACTTCGTCATCCACACCTGCTGCACGATGCCCAGCAGATTGAACACCAGGTAGTAGAGATTCAGCCCCGACGGCAAGTAGGAAAACATCAGCGTGAGCATGATCGGCATCAAATACACCAGCGCTTTCTGGTTGGGATCGGTGATGGTCATCTTTTGCTGGATGAACATCGTCGCGCCCATGATGAGCGCCATCCCCGACAGTGCCTCGATGCCGAAAATGCTGAATGGCAAGCGAATGACATGGTCCGGCACCGAAAGATCGTCGATCCAGCCCGGTATGAACGATGCCTGCCGCATGGCGATGTTCGTTGCCAGCACTGCATAGAGCGCGTAAAGAATCGGCAGCTGCAATAGCAGCGGCAAGCATCCCCCCATCGGATTGACACCGTACTCGGAGAACAATCGCATTTGCTCGCGCTGGAGCGTCATGGGATCGTCGGCGTATTTTTTTCGCAGCTTTTCGATCTCCGGTTGGAGCGCTTTCATCTTGAGCGCCGACTGCATCTGCCCACGCGAAAGCGGATAGAGCAGCAGCTTCATCAGAATCGAAAACACGATGATCGAAAAGCCGTAGTTGGGGATGACCGCATGAATCGCCTTGAAGATCGGCAGCATGAAAAATTCGCCGATCGGACGCACGATCCACCGCCAGCCGAAATTGACCGTCGCCTGCAATCCGTAAGGTTTGACGATGTCGTAATCGAGCGGTCCGATGTAGATCGCCAGCGAATCGCTCTGCCGCCCGCCGCGATACATCATGCGGTAACTGGCGGAATAGACCTTCACACGCCCCTTGTTCGGCGCACCGTACATGACGCCCTCGAGGAAATACTCGGCTTGCCGGTCGGAACGACCGTTGAGCAAGGCGACCATGAAGTATTTCGTCTTCGTGCCGATGTATTCGACCGTGCCGGATTGATGCGCCGTGACGGGCTTGTTGTACTCGGTTGCGTCGAGTTCGTCGAGCGAACCGTTCAAACTGGCGAACGCCGTCGAGTGGCTCGATTCTTCGACGCTATTGGCTTCCTGATACTTCAGACCGGAGTTCCACCCGATGTCGTACCAGCGCCGCGTCAGCGGCAAAAGGGAATCGGCATTTTCGACAACGACGCGCATCCCGATGTGGTAGGTGTTGCCAAAAAACGTGATGCGGCGCTCGATCGTCGCGCCACCGATGCGGAGCACGCCACGGAGTGTGAAGCTCGAATCCTTGTCGAGCACGATTGTGCCGTCGGCTGGGGCGTTGACGAATTCGAACGGTTGCTGGCGCGGACCGATTTTCTCGCCTTGGCGGGTCGTAAAAGTGATGCCCGCTTCGCGCGCGCCGGGTTGAACGAGCTGCACCGGGTCGCCGTACCACGCTTTGTAATGCTGCAATTGCCAGCGCATGATGGTCATTCCCAGCGAGCTGATCGTTGCGCGGTAGTTGTCGGTCACCACGCGAATCGTTCGTTCGGGCAGTGCCGGGCTGGCTTGTCCGAGCACGGGCGAGGGGACCGCTTTCGGTGCAACCTGGCTGGTGGTGTCGGTGTGTCGCTCGGGTGGTGCCTGCGAATGCTGCCGGATCGAGGAATAGAACATCCAAATTCCGACAATCAACGAAATGAGCAACATACCGACCAGTGCATTCCGATCCATTCGAGCCGAGAGTGATTATGGAACAGGGTCGAATCCACCCGGATGCCACGGGTGACATCGCAGAAGACGTCGTAGCGCCAACCAGCCGCCTTTGACGACACCATAGCGCGCGACCGCCTCGATCGCGTACTGCGAACACGTCGGATAGAAGCGACAATTCGAGCCGAGCAGGGGTGAAATCCAGCGCTGGTATGCGCCGATAACTGCGATGACCAATGCGCGCATGCATCGCCGCAAGCGTGTGCAGTGCAAAAGTACGCAATCGTACGAGCCAGCTTCTTCTGGCATCACTTGGCACCATTGTTGCAGTGCACTTCCCGTCGAACGTTCACCACTGCATGGACGCTATGGCACGGACGCTTGCGACCGAAACACTCGGCGCCCTCATCGACAAGCTCTCCATCGTCAACTTGAAGCTCTGGCATTGCCAAGAGCTGCTCTACGGCGACAACGAGCAGCCTCCCGACGAACGCAGGCGGCTGGAAGAGAAAAACGCTTCGCTTCTCGAACAACGAGCCAGACTCATCGAAACGATCGACCGCTGGATCGAACAGGCGACGACCGACCCGACCGACATGGCGATCACCAGTCCGCAAAACAAAATGTACGGTCGTTTCCGCACGGACGTCGAGCTATGAACACCGGACCGAACATCCTCCGCGATCGGCTCGCTCCGCGCACGTTCGGAGAGATGATCGACGCGCTGATCGTCATGAACCTGCGCATGTGGCACGCGCAAGAGCTGTTTTTCGATCTCGACAAACTCACAGCGCTACCTCACGACGACATCGTGCCGCTGCTGACGTACACGACGCGACTGAATCTGCTGCGCAATCGAGCGATGGACGGCGTCGATGCTGCGCTGGCTGAACTGCTCTCCCGGCGATTCTCGATTCGACAGCGTCACGAGTCGGTCGCTTCCGGCGAAATCATCTGGGAGCCGACATGAACAGCACCTATCGCATCCCCGTGTATCAGCCGTGGCTGTGCGGCAACGAAGAGCGTTACGTTCTCGATTGCCTTCGCTCCGGCTGGATTTCGAGCAAAGGTCGCTACATCGGCGCGTTCGAGGAGCGTTTCGCCGAATACGTCGGTGTGCGCCACGCCATCGGTGTGTGCAACGGCACCGTCGCGCTCCATGTGGCTTTGGCAGCGCTCGGCATCGGTCCGGGCGACGAAGTCATCGTGCCGACGTTCACCTACATCGCACCGGTCAATGCAATCGTGTACTGCGGCGCAACGCCGGTGTTCGCCGATTCCGATCCACGAACGTGGCAGCTCGATCCGAACGACGTTTATCGCCGCATCGGTCCACGAACCAAGGCAATCATCGCAGTGCACCTCTACGGGCATCCGGCAGAGATGAACGCTCTTGTCGCGCTGGCACGCGAGCACGGCGTTTTCTTGGTCGAAGACTGCGCCGAAGCGTTCGGAGCCACTTACGACGGCAAACACGTCGGCACATTCGGCGACATCGCGACGTTTTCGTTCTACGGCAACAAAACCATCACGACCGGCGAAGGCGGCATGGTCACGACCGACGACGATATGCTCGCCGAGCGTATTCGCCGACTCAAAGGGCAAGGGTTGGCGCCCTATCGCGAGTACTGGCACGACATCGTCGGCTACAACTACCGCATGACCAACATCGCCGCAGCAATCGGGCTTGCACAGCTCGAAAACGCGCCGATGTTCCTCGATCGCAAACGGAAAATCGCCGAACGGTACCGCGCATTGCTCACCGGAACGCCGCTCGAATTTCAGCACGTCGCTCCGAACGTGGTGCACTCGTGGTGGATGGTTTCTGTGCTCGCACCGACGGCACACGATCGCGACGTGCTCCGATCGGAACTCGCTCGACACGGTATCGAAACACGCCCGACGTTTTATCCCGTGCACACCATGCCGATGTACTCGCAGCGCTACGAGCGACATCGCATCGCCGAGTCGCTCGGTCTGCGCGGCATCAATTTGCCGAGTTATCCTGCTCTCACCGATAGCCAAATCGAGGAAATCAGCGAGCATCTCCGTTGCGCTGTCGCTGCAGTGGCAGAACGCCCACCGGTAGCGCGTGAACTCTCGTATCCAGTCGGGAAGGTGACACCATGACGATCCCCTGTCGCATTTGTGGCGCATCAACCACGAAACTTTTCACCGCACGCGTGCTCGGCGAGCTCGACGTCGGCTACTACCAATGCACGCAGTGCCGCCTGGTGCAAACCGAAGAGCCGTACTGGCTCGACCGCGCCTATCGCCAGCCGATTGGCGATGCCGACACCGGTCAGATCGAGCGAAGCCTCTATGCAGCGGTACTCGTCGAATCGCTGCTCGAACGCATGCAACTTCCCCATGCGCGTGTCGTTGATTACGGCGCCGGTTACGGATTGCTCGTGCGACTGCTGCGCAATGCGGGAATCGACGCCTACTGGAGCGATCGCTACGCCGACAATCTCTTCGCCAAAGACGCCGTGTGGAGCGGCAGCACAGCCGATCTGGTCACTGGATTCAAAGTTGCCGAACATTTCGTTCGACCGCTCGAAGAGTTCGAGCGCATGCTCGCGATCGGCAGAACGATTCTGATTTCGACAGTGCTCGTGCCGTCGCCGCCCCCTCCGCCATCGGAGTGGGCTTACTACGCGCTCGACGGCGGACAACACGTTTCGCTCTACACGATCGAGACGCTCGGCTATCTGGCACAGCGGTTCGGTCTTGCGCTCTACAGCAACGGACGCAACCTTCACCTGCTAACCGACCGGCAGCTCGACATGGCAGATTTTTCGACCGATCGAGGATGGAACGCACTCGTCGCACGCGTCGAGCGCACGTTTTCGCCCGTACCTCTCCGACCGTCGTTCGAAGCTGCACTGCCATCGAATGCAACGGCGCAACCGAGCAAAAAGCTCATCGGCATCGCCATCTTTCACGGCTTGGGCGACATCGTCAACGCGACGATCATCGCCCGACAAATCAAAGCCGATCATCCTGGTGCGCACCTGGTGTGGTTCATTGCAGAGCGCTACGCATTCGTGCTCGAGGGCAACCCGGACGTGGACGAAGTCGTCGCACTGTCGGGCGATCCAAAGCATCTCGACGCACGCATCGAAGAGCTGCGAGCTTCTCGCCCGTGGGATCGCTTCTACGTTCCCGCGCCATACATGGCGTACGACAAATACCCCGGCGGCGACTTGACCGAACTGATGTTGGCAACCTACGACGGCACCCTGACAGTGCCGCTGCGTCCGGTGATCGTTTTGAACGAACGCGAAGTCGAACGTGCACGCTCCTGGTGGGCACAATTGCCTTCCGACCGACTGCGGATTTTGGTCGAAACGGAGTTTTTCTCTGACCAATCCCCGTGGGATCGCAGCTATGCGCTCGACATGGTTCGCAGGTTGGCACCACTGCGTCCGGTGTTCGTGTTCACTGCGAAAAATCGCCCACCCTACCTCGACGAGCTTGCAGCAGAGTACCCCGACGTGGTGTGGTGCGACCTTCCTTTCCGGCTCAATGCCGAGCTGTACAATCTCTGCGATGCGTTCGTCGGCGTATCGTCGGGGATTTCGTGCCTGTCGAATTCGACGTGGTGCCGTCCCGACGTCCCACACATCGAGGTCGTTGGCGGACCGCACTGGAGTTCGTGGCATTTCCGCCACCACACGCGCCGCCGCATCTGTTTCGACCGCGTCAAATACCATCAGGCGCTCGATTGGCTCGCTGATGTGCTCAGTGGCAAGAGTGTCGAACAGCGCGTCGAAGAATCGAGCTTACTCGAACTCTACACGCATCGCATCGAAGGCAAGTACCGCTTTCTATCGCCCCATTTGCTCCCGGATAGGTACGATATCCCAGGTCACAAAGAGATCATTCGCGCGATCGTTCGAACACTCGAAGAATGTCCGCCCTTCTACTTCTGCTACGGCGGCATCGGCGATTTTCTGCTTGCACTCAGCACGGCGTTGGATTGCTCCGAGCCGATCACAGTGGTCACCTGTCCGAACTCTATCGCTGCTGCACGTGCATTTTTCGACTGTTTCCCGCAAATCGAGCGCGTTGTCGTCATCCCACGTCATCGCGATGCTCAGCAGCAGTACGTTGCCGGAATGTTTCTCCGGCATGCTGTTCGAGAGTGCAGAAATGTACTCGGCTGCGGAGTAACACCGCCCGCTCGGGAAGACGACTTCTGGAAGCCCGGTCTCGACATTGTGCGTCAGTGCGGCGTGACGCTTTATCCCGCGTGGGTGCAGCGGTACCACCCAGACACCGAACACGAGCGACCGCTGGTCGTGCTCGCACCGATGGGCAGCTTGAGCGGCATGTTTCGCAGCAAACGCAACATCGTGCCACCGCACTACTGGCAACCGCTCCTCGAACTTTTGCGACGAGCGGGCATTCGACCTGTCGTCATCGGCACGCCAGCCGAAGCGCAAGCGTATCCGTCCGATGGCTGGGCACTCGACCGGCGCAGCACGTCGTTCGACGAACAATTCCGCATTCTCGCCAGTGCCAACATCGTGATCGCAGCAGACTCGTGGCACAAAACCTTCGCAGCGATGGCAGGTGTCCCGACGATCGTCTTTGCGCCGCTGGTCAACCACGACTTGGCGTTCTGGCAGGATTCGTCCCACCATGTCTTCATCGCGCCGTGGAAGAACATTCGTTTGGTGCGCAGTTGGGACGACACCATCGCTGCTCTCCGACAGCTGCTGGCACAGCGGTGCGACATCGAACTGGATACTGCCGTTGCCGAACGCTATCGCCCGCCGGAGCGTCCGCGCCGCACGAACCCGCAACAGCCGTTGACGAGCTTTCACCCGCTGTTTTGGGAACGCCACTACGAACAAGCGCGGACGGTACACATTCGTTTGCCCGACGCGATCGGCGATGCGCTCATGATCACGGCGGTGACGCGGGAGCTGAAATCGCAGTATCCGCACGTGCAGGTAAGCGTCGCAGCATCGGAGGTTGCAACCGAGGTATTCGGCGGCAATCCCGACATCGATCGTGCGGTCATTACCAATTCGCCCGACGATCTCCGCTGCGAAGCCAATGCCGACATCGTGGTGGATTACCGCTGCATCATTGACCAACTGCCCGAGTACTACGGTATTCTGCCGATGATGGACATCCTGGCAAACATCGCTGGCATTCGGCTGACGAGCAAACGGATCGTGTACACACCGACCGACGACGAGCACCGCGACGCCGACGAACTCACATCAGAAGTCCCCGGACCGCTCGTTGCATTTCACCTGACCTCGAGCAAAGACCCATTACGGAGCTATCTCCGACAACGCGAATTGCTCGAACAATTTCTGCGGCGAGAGCCGTCTGCATGCGTCCTCTGGCTCGGCACCGAACCTGCGCCGCTGCGTTCCGACCGCGTGCTCGACGTATCGGGTGCGCCTCTCCGCCGACAGATCGCACTCGCCCAGCGATGCGCTGCCGGTGTCGTCGTCGATAGCGTCTTCTACCATGTCCTGCACAATCTCTGGCGCAAGCCGACGGTTCTCATCGCAGGTCCGACGAGCGAGTATTTGATCGGTGACTACACGGCAGCGCCTCTCACGACGATTCGTGCCTATGGTTGTAGTGCATGCTATTGGCACACCAAACACTGCAAGCGCATCTGCATGGCACTCATCAATCCGACGACAATCGCTGCTGCAGCATCTGGGATGGTCGAACGTCTCCGAAACGGCACACTGAATGCGACACCGATGCCGGGGCGACAACCGTTGCGATGCCGATGGGATTCGTTGCAACGGCACTTGTACGCTACGATGCTCGAGCACCGCGCTCGCGGCGGAGGTCTCGTCACTCTGGAGATCGTCGCCAATGGAGAACCACTCCCACCCTATGCCGACCGCTGGAACGGCGTCGCACTCCATGCGCAACCGAGTCGCTCTGTTTCATCACTATCGAAGGTGTTTCAACCATGACGACTGCACAAGCTCACACCGAAACGGTCGCCTGCCCATTTTGCCGAAGCACATCGGCTGTCGCTGTCCGTAGCGCTGCCGACATCGTGCAGTGTGTCGAGTGCGAGACGGTGTATCTGCGCACGCGACTGAGCGATGCGGCGCTCTATGCACTCTACCAGAACTACGCCCACGAAGGCTCGCACATGCGTTTGCCTGGCTCGGAAGAGGAAATCGCGCACTCCGAACTTCGACGCACGGCATTCGTCGAAGAAGCATTGGGATTCGTCCAGCCGGGCGGCATCTGGCTCGACATCGGTTGCGGTTGGGGTGCAATGCTCGACGAAGTCCGAACACGTGGATTCACACCGCGCGGCATCGAGTTGACGCGATCGTGCGTGGATTTTGCGACGATGGTGCTCGGCATACCCGTCTCGAACTCCGATTTTCTCGATTCTGCAGTGCAATCGGATTCGTGTGCGGTCATCTCGATGGTTCACGTGCTCGAGCATCTGACGCATCCGGCGGAATCGCTCCGCAAGGTTCGTGCGTCGCTCGTCGAGGGCGGACTGTTCTGCGGCATCGTGCCGAATTTCGATTCGCTGTGCTCGGAATTGCTCCAGGACGGCTGGGCGTGGCTCGATCCGTATTACCACTACGTCCACTACACTCCGACGACACTTCGAGCACGGTTGAGCGAAGCCGGTTTCGCCGTCGAGCGCATGTACACCGCAACGGGCGACTACGGCACCGAGATCGTGCTCAACTACATTCGAAGCGTCGCACCGGAGCTGCCGCCATCGGTCAGCTACGAGGACTTGCTCGCAGCGGTCGAAGCCGACGGTCGCGGCGAAGAGATTCGCTTTTTCGCACGGAAGGTTTCGCGCTGACGTATTCGAGACACGTTTCCAGCGCGTAGCAGCGATCTACCTGGAAGTGGTACTGCACGTGAAGTACGACAGTTGTCGTGTCGGTTTACCGTACTTTTGCGGTGCAGCATCGAATCCCACGGTATGCGACCGACCCGAATCGAGATTTCCCGCAGTGCGCTCGAGCACAACATTGCGGTGTTTCGTCGTCTGGCACCGACGCAACGGCTCATCGCCGTCGTCAAAGCGAACGCCTACGGTCACGGCATGACGCTTGTCGCCAGCGCGATCGAGCCGCTGGTGGACATGTTCGGCGTTGCGTTCGCCGAAGAAGGTGCAGCGCTGCGCGCTGCCGGCATCGCCAAACCGATCGTCGTGCTGATGACCCCGACCGAAAGCGATGCAGAAACGATCGTCGCCCATTCGCTCGACGTTGTCGCGTGCTCGCTGGATGTCGTGCATCGTCTCGATCGCACTGCTGCAGCGCACCACAAGCGTGTCAGGTTGCACGTGTACGTGGACACCGGCATGCATCGCGATGGATTGGCGCCGGAGGAAGTGCCCGCGCTCGTGGATGCGTGCGCGCAACTGACCGGCATCGAGATGGTCGGTATCTGCACGCATTTTGCTCGCAGCGACGAACGCGACTGCACGATGACGACCGAGCAGAACCGGCGTTTTGCCGAGGTGCTCGATCGGCTTGCCCAGCGCGGCTACCGTTTCCCGATCGTCCACGCAGCCAACACCGGCGCAGCGCTGCAGCATCCGGCGACGTACTACACCGCCCTTCGCATCGGCATCGGGATGTACGGTATCGCCCCCGGCGAAACGATCGCACCACAGCTTCGCCCTGCACTGCGACTGGTGACCGCTGTCACTGCCACTCGCCGCGTCGGAGCTGGGGAACCGGTCAGCTACGGCACGCATTACATTGCGCAGCGCTCGACGACGATCGCGACGATTCCCATCGGCTACGGCGACGGCTACAGCCGCATGCTCACCGGAAAAGCCGAGTGCATCATCGGCGGCAAACGCTATCCGATCGTCGGTGCGATCTGCATGGACGAATGCATGGTCGATGTCGGCGACGATCCCATCGCCGTCGGCGACGAAGTCGTGCTCATCGGCACCAGCGGCGGCGAGTCCATCACGGCACGTCACATTGCCGATCGCCTCGGAACGATTCCCTACGAGGTGACGACCCTGCTCGGCGAACGCATCCCGCGTGTGCTGGTCGAGTGAGAATCGCCGGTGCACTTGCGTGAAAACCGATCGCTGGTCCGCACCGTATGTTTACGGTGAATTTCGTATCTGTTCAACTTCTCAGTGGAGGCTCGTATGCGACGCCATCTTCTGTCGAGCGTGATGGTAGCCGCCGTTGGTCTGCTCTTTCACCACTGCACCGACAGCACCAGCAGTCCAACGCCGAGCGTCGAATTGTACGCGGACATGAACACGTCAACTGTCCGGCAAGCAGCACTCCTCGACAAAGGCACGGCAGCGCAAGGGATCACTGCTGTGGACTCGATCAAGATCGAACGTGTGCGAATATTGGTTCGCCGTCTCAAACTGCACGGTAGCGATAGCGATTCCAGCGGGAAAGACCTCAAGACCGATCCGTTCATCGTCACCTTCACCGCGCAGCAGCAGAGGGTGACGAGCGCAACGATACCGACCGGCACATATCGCTGGATGAAGCTCGAATTCCACCGCCTTTCCAACGACGAAGCCGACCGGCTCTACAACAATCCCGCATTTGCGGACTTCATTCCGCCCGAACGCTACAGTGTCATCATCGAAGGGAAAGTGTACACGCGTGGCAGCACTGTACCGGATTCGTTCACGTATCGAAGCACGGTCACAGCAAACGTCGCACTCAAGCTGGATCCGCCAGCCGAGGTCACGGCGAATTCCGTTCTCGGATTGGTGATGCGATTCGATCCGGCAGCAGTTTTTACGACCAACAGCGGCATCGTGCTCCATCCGCTCGACCCGGATAGCCGCAGCATCATCGAGGGCAATATCCGCGCGGCGCTGAAGGCGCTCAAACGGTAGGCTACGGTTTCGGCACGACGGGCGTGATCGGATTGGTTCGCGTTTGGCTCGATTGTTGCGCCGCCTTCCGCAGGCGGCGCAATTCGTTGTAGTCCACCGACTCGCGGAAGCGGAACGTCGAATCGATGATCCCCCGCGCCAGCAGCGTATCGCGCGCGACCAGATACCGACGTTTGTTCGGCAGTCCGCGGCGGAGCTTGTGCGGTATTTGCGAAATCGGTATCCACGGTTCTTCCACTGCCAGCGGATCGAGCGGCAAATCGGTGATGAGCTCGCGATTGGAGCGAAGGTCCATCCAGGGACCGTAGCGCGGGCGGCGATAGTCGAACATGTCGAGTATTATCACAGGCGTTCCCACGGGCAAAAATCGTCCGATCGAGTCGCGCACGTTCCCTGTTCGCACCCAGCGATAAAGCCACTCGGCATCGTCGAGAAACTGCCGGACACAGGCATGCGAAACAGGACGCCCCGGCATCTCGAATGCATGGAATGCACAGCCGGCGTATTGGTGGAAATTGATCGTGAACGGAAGCACCCATTCGTCATTGAGGGACGAGACACGCTCGCGTTGCTTCCAGTTGCAGTAATATTTGCCCGGCAGCGTCGGCTTGCCTTTGCTGCCAGTGTTACAGGCGGCAAAGCGCACCAATTCCCCGTGCTCGTAACAGGCATAGGCTTGGTACTTGTTGCTCAGCAAGATGAGTTTGGAAATATCCACCGCATGTGGATAAAACTGTGGGAAAACCGCATACGCCCGCATATCGGTTTCGATACGATCGGGCACGACGACCGAATCACCGACGCGAATGAAGCGTATCTCCTTCCGATTGAGCGTAGCGAGCACCTTGGCGCTATCCCGCGAACGACCGACTCCGAATGCACGCAGCAGCGAATCGCGCTGACGCCGAGAGCGGAGGACGATCACACGGTAGGTTATCGGCTGAAATCGCATGCTCAGCTGTTTCTGACGCACAAACAGTGTGGCGTTTTGCTGGGCACGCTCGATCGCAGCGCTGTCGAATGGCGGGGATTTACTCTCGCTTTGCCGTTCCGAGCAACCGATCAGTAACACTCCGAAAGCCAATAATGCAATCATCGAGCATCGAACGGTAATCGTGCGCAAAAATGCAGCAGCAGTGAGCCAGCTTCAGCAGAATGTCGGCGATTGCCGATACCAAAAACACGTTGGGGCGACCGTGTCGGTCGCCCCAACGCTCTTTCTTGCGTTCGGAAGGTTAGTCAACCTTCGTCACACGCCCAATCGTGCGTCTGCCATCGGAGAGGATGACCTCGACCAGATAGACTCCGTTGGGCATGTTACCCAAGTCGATCGTCTTGGTCGTGCCACCACTGACGGCACCGAGTTCGAGCGAGAGCATTTCGCGTCCGACGAGATTCCGAACGACCACTCGCGCATTCTCGATAGTCGTCCCGTCGCCGAAGATGATCCGCAGCTCACCGCTGGTCGGGTTCGGGACGAAGCGAATGCTCGAATCGTCGCCAGCAATCTCAACCGGTGTGATGTCGATGTAGAGCGAGTCGGAGATGTTCTCGCAACCGTTGTTGTCGCGGATGCGGACTTGATAGTAGCCGGATTGATCGCGTCCGCGCACGAGCGTGTACGAGCGATCGGTGGCGCCGCTGATCGGTTGACCGTTGTAGATCCACTGATAGGACGCAGCGGTGCTCGATGTCAGCGTGCTACCGGTTTGAGTAATCGTCGGCTTAGCCGGGAGATTGTGGACCGTCACGACAACTGCTTGCGACGTACCGGAGCAGTTGTTTTGATCGGTCACCGTGACCGTGTAGCTACCGCTTGTCGTCACCGTGATCGTGCGTGTTGTCGCGCCGTTGGACCAGTTGTAGCTGGCGTATCCTGCACCGGCGTCGAGCGTGACGCTATTGCCGACACAGAATTCCGTCGGTCCGCTCGCTTGAATTTGCGGTGCTGGTTTCGGATAGACCGTCACCGTCACCGGTTGCGAGGTCGCTTGGCAACCGATGTTGTTCGTTACGGTTACCGTGTAATTACCTGCTTGCGTTACGGTGAGCGTCCGGTTCGTACCGACCGTTTGCTGACCGTTCGACCATGCATAGGTCGCAAAGCCAGCGCCGGCATCGAGCACGACCGAGCCACCTTCGCAGAAGGTCGTCGGACCGTTGGCAGTGATGCTGACCGACGGACGCGGCACAACCGTTACTTGAATGATGTCCGTCCGCGCTTTGCAGCCGTTGTTGTAGGTGACTTCGCACCAGTACGAACCGCTCGTTGTCACGGTGATCGAGCTTGTCGTCGCGCCGTTCGACCACGCGTAGCCTTGGATGTTGGTACCCGTGATCGAGAGCGTTACGCTACCGCCTTGGCAGAAGGTCGTCGGACCGCTCGCTTGAATTTGCGGCGCCGGGACGTTCTGCACCGTCACCGTGATGCTGTTCGAGTTGTTCGAGCAGCCGTTTTGGTCAACGACCGTCACCGTGTACGTACCCGATTGCGTCACGACGATGTTCGGCGTCGTTTCGCCGGTGTTCCACGAGTAGCTGACAAAGCC
>JAOAGY010000030.1 GCA_026415505.1 Chlorobiota bacterium
AAGGCGATAAAGCTGCTCTAAGTCGGGAGCGTTCTGGTAGAGTTCCTGGAGCATCTCCTGCGCCGACATCCGACCCCATTTGACTGCTCGGCGTAGCAAGTACGGCACAGGACTATGTGGCTCGATCGTGCCGAGAAAGTCTGCGATGCGTTCGAGTGCACGATACGCATCCTCGCGGCTCTGCAGCGCACCACCGACACCCGCAACCTGTACCCCCGCCACCGCGGCGTTCTGGCTCGATTCCGGTTCTGCTTCCTCTGCTGTCACGCTCTGCCCGATGCCGCGCTCTTTGCAGATTCGTTGGACAAATTGAAGCACTAAAGCGACTGCCTCTTTGCTTTTGCCCAGAGAAAAATCTGCATCGCTGGGTTCCTCCAGAAATGGGCGGAGTTGCTCACACTGCTGTCGGACAATGCTTTCCACGTCGTCGAGAAGCGATACTCCCTGGTCGAGTTGTTCAGCCAGTGCTGCGTAGAATTCGTCGGGAGTGTCGCGCAAGGACGCAGTGAACATGTCGCTTGTCGGCCGACCGTCTTCGATCGCTCGGCGTTTATCTTCTTCGTCGAGCCGATCGATGTGCGATGCATCCAGATAATCGCCCCATCGGTATGAGCGAAGCTCGGAATTCTGTGGTGCAGTCATCGAAATGTGTCTCAGCCGCTCGTCGAGTTTCCCGAAAAACTTCGTCAATACATTGGTGCGGCGATAGAGCATGTTCGGCTCCTCCAATTGTGGATGGAGCTGCTCCCAATACTGTGCACAGAGTGCGCCGAGCAATTGTAATCCATCGTTGAAACCCTCCAGACCATGATTGCGGAGCAACGCTTCGCACAGCCAGACAGCAACCTGCAAATCTTTAGACTTTGTTTCGAGTATGTCCTCACAGAGCTGCTGGACCTTGCTCCAATCTGCCGTGCGCACTTCCTCCCATGCCTCGCGCTGAATGGCGGGGTCGTCTTCGCGCATCGCTTCGGTGATCTGCAAGTACTGCGGCGAGGCGCTTTGGTCGCTGCCTGCGGGTTCGTCGTCGCTGATCGGCTGGAGCAAAAGCTCGAGATCAATCACTGGCATTGCAGCACCATCGTGGGCGTTCGACATGTTCTATCGCGGTGCGGGCAGCGTACCGATGAACGGGATTTGAAGTATCCCGTCGCTGCTCGATGGACTGATGTCAACATCAAAATACAACACCATCGTCGGTTCTTGGGTCGTTGTGCCAGTGACAGGTGCCGATGCCAGAACACGAAACATCAAGCGCAACTTGCTGCTGGCGTCGTTGGTGCTGTGATTGGCTATCATTCTCAGCAGGGACCACATCCCTCCCCAGCGAAACGAAGCTGTCCGTGGGTCTGTCAGTTGATACTTGCCTTCGATCCACTGAACCGGCACTATCCCGGATTCCTTCGCCCAGCGAATATCAACGCTGAGTTGGTCGCCCGGACGCCATTGCAACGTCGCCTGCTCACCGGGAGTGAAGAGCAGCTTGCCCGTTTCTTGACCGTTCGGTGATTGGACGGAGACTTTCGTGTACACCGCTGCAGCGTTCTGTTCCGATGCGGCGTTCGTTCGATATGTCATCGTTATCGTGTATGCTCCGCTGGTTGGGTCCGATGCGAAGGTGACGGGACGGAAAAATTCCTGTGCCCGCGCCAGTTGCGCGAGAATCTGAGAGTGATTGTCCGGAATCGAGCCACCGAGTGCGGTCAGCAATCGTGCGAATGCGAGCTCGTTCGAAATGCTCGTCAGGTAACTGCGTACTGTTGCTGGATCGGCGTCCTGGTTGGATAAACCGAAGGGGAAATAGCGCTGAATAGCGGTCGTCGCTTGATAAATGCTGCGGTAATCCTCGTGAAAGCGGCGGTCGGCATTGGCGATAATGCCGCGACGAATATCGGTGGCGATCTCGCGAATTTTTCGTGCGAAGTAATCTTCCTGCGAGTGCGCTCCGCGCTGGATGACTGCTTTTTGGAGTTCCAATGGCGTCTGCAGTGTGATATTTCCCAAACTCACGATGAACTCTTCGAGTTTAGCGAGCGAATTGTTCGGTGCCTTTGTTGTGTAGCCTTCGAGCGTTCGGGCAATCAACATCCACTGGCGTATTGTCGAACTATTTTGCGTACTCAACGATGCTTGAGGAGCAATTCCAGAAGAGCTGTAGAAATTCAACAACGGCAAAACGTACTGCTTGCACCATTGCTCGATCGGTTCACGTTGACGTGCGAGATACTCTTGTGCCTCTTCGGTCGTCTGAACATCGAACGCCAGTGAGAGGACCGATTGATTCGGCTTCCACTGTAAGAGTTTGGTGTCGGTAATCGAAACCGAGTAGAGCGATCGTTCGGCGAGCCAGCTCGACATGATGCTCAGCAAACCAGCAACCTGCCGCGCCAGGATCGTTGCCAGTTGGTGTCCGCTGCCATCGCTACTTGTGCTCAGCTGGCGGAGCGCTGCGATCAGGTGGGGGGCGGCTTCCTGGAGAGATTGTGCTTCCATGCTGAAATCATCCTCGCCCATGCGTCCGGAAATCGTCTGCACCGATGCCGCTCGTACGACGATGTCTTGAATTGTCCGTTGCAAGCCGCGCTGGAGAACACGCTCGGCAGGCACCTGCAGCTCGGTCGGGAATAAGTTCATTTGGTCGTTGAGAAACTTCACGTATGCTTCGATCGTGGGCGTGACGATTTTCAACGATGTCGCGTTCCAAATGATGTGTTGGGACGGACCGAGTTGGCTTTGCAGACTGCTGAGTTGTTGCCGTGACCCGTCGAGCACAGCGAAGGGTTGCTTACGCCATTCGACGAAGGCGGCAGCGGTTTTTTCCATCGGCGGTGTCAGTTGGAATCGCTTGGTTTCGGGATGAAGGTAAACGACCGCGGTCGAGTCGGATGATTCGTTCCGCATCCCAACGGTGGTATTGACCAGTTGCAGTCGCATGACGGTGAAAAGCGAATCCATTCGTCGTTCGAACACCGCGCGAATCGTCCCGCCGAGCAGCCGAGACACAGCCACTCGTTCGAGGAGTTTTTTCGTCGTTGCATCGGGTACAAACACTTCACGCGACATCCATTCGGTGTTGGGGTGCTTCAATGCAGCCGCCAGCCGATCGAGCGAGACTGCCAGTCGCGTAAATGCTGCGACGATTTCGTCGTCTGTGGTGTTGGAACGTACTGTTGCATAGGCGGTCGTGAGTGCGGCGACAGATGACGTAACGGCATTACCGAGCGTGGCGTGCTCGGTACATTGCTCGACCATGCGAAGCGCCTTTTCTGCAAACCGCTGACGAAGTTGATCTATCAGTACGGGCTCGACACGCACTCGTTCCATGAGGCGGTAGTCGGACTCGATGAGTTGGGCGACGTCGTCCTCGATGCGCGCCTGGTAGAGGTAGTCAATCACCTTTGCCAGTCGCTGATCGCGGTGGGGGACTGCCAGCGCGTTGTACAATCCCGCATGGTACTCGAATTCGGCGACTGCTTGAACGTAGCGCGCGAAGGCAACATACTCGGGGGTCGTCGCCAGATCGAACCGCCGCAAGTTCAACGTATCGGCTGGCAAATACGTCGCATTCGGATCGGTGATCAACTGCGCGCGACGAAGAAATTCCTCCTTCATGCCCGTCATGACGACCTCGCGCAAGCTTTGCGCCAGGACCGAGCGAAGACGGTTGTGCAGTGCACCGATCCACGAGGGTGGTAATCCGTACGAGAAGAGCCTGTTGTGCTCCAGCGTGGCAAAGTATGCCAAATACTGCCGCGTTTTGTCGGCGTAATAGTACGGGTTCTGCAGCTTTTCACGTTCGTATCGGAAGCTTTTTCGGTCGTCACGGATTTGTTCGAGGACCTGCTGCAAAGTATCGGCTCGACGCCGAAGTTCTTTCCACTGGACTGCTGTCGCAGTGATCATCCCGACGACGATTGCTGCCGTTGCGACGTGGGCGGCAACGGAAGCATAGCTCCGTCGGACCAGGTGACGGCGTTTGGGGCGCGCAACAGCTGGCTCGCGGAAAATTTTTGTCCGGAACAGATCGCCGACAAAACATAGGTCAGCGGTTGTACCCGTCGAACTTTCTGTCGGTACGGAAGGAGTCGGTGTTGCGCCGACAAAGTAGATGCCGCGCAGTGCCAGCCAAGGAGAGCGCTTGTCTCTGTTGAAAAGGACATCGAGCCATTGCCCAACTGGCTCGATTATTTGTTCGAAAGAATGCTGCAGTCCGAACAATGTAGCGGGTGATCGGCTCCGACCGAGGAGGTCGAATTGGAGTGCATCGAGCTGCGCGATCACTGAGCCGATGGCTTGTTCAGCCCACGTATCATCGAAGAGTGTCTCCGGTGCGTAAGGCGAATTCCAGCCGAGAATCGAGTGTCGTTGCTCTGCCGGGAGCGCATCTACAAACGCACCGAAGCCGCCCAACTGGTCTGCATGCGTGACGACTACATAGACCGGCAACACCATTCCAATTCGACGGCAGAGCTCGGTGAGCCGGTCCGCAAGCAGACGCGCCTGCTGCTGCTGACCCTCTTCGAACTGGGCAATGTCGCTGAGCGGAAGCACGACGACAATCCCGTCGAGCGGTCGTCGCTCGCGATGATAGAGCAGGAGCCGTCGGAACGCTTTCCACACTCGGCGCCGATAGGTGTACCAAGCAGGTTGGTCCGCAGGGATGCTGTAGGTGCCGGCAAGATCGAGAACGACGCCGTCACGAAAAATTCCCCAGTTGAGCATGCCGCTGTCGGCGATCGGATTCGGACTGGTCAGGCTCCGCAGCATCGCTGTCTTGCCAGCGCCGGCTGGACCGATCATTACGTACCACGGGCGATCGTAACGGAACGTTCGCTTACCGATCGCGTGACGGAGTGCAGCGACTCCCTCTCGCATCGAGCGACGCAAATCCAACAGCAACAGATTCCGCAGCCATTGCCGCAGTTCGCTCCACACTCCCGCGCTCGTCTGGCTTATCCGCCGAGCGACTGCGATCCGTGTGCGAAGCAGGGCAATCGCTGCAACCGCAATCGCGACGAATGCAATCGAACCGATCAGAATCAAGACCAGCGGAGACATCGGTTACCTACGTGATAAAACAACTTCGACACGACGGTTCGCAGCGCGCCCCTCATCGGTCGTATTTGGAGCACGCGGATTGCGGGACCCCATCCCAATCGCTCGCAGACGTTCGAGCGGCGTGCCATGCTGCATCAGGTACGTTACAACTCGTTCAGCGCGCATCGTCGACAGTCGCAGATTCGACTCGGTATTGCCTCTCGAGTCGGTGTAACCATACACCGTGATGGCAAGGGACGTGTCCGAGCCCAATGCACGCGAGAGGGCTTCGAGCCATGGTTCCGAGTGCATTGTCAAGTCTGCACTACCTGCTTCGAATGATACCCGATCGAGCACAATGGGACGCCCGACCAGCGTTGCGAGTCGCTCGAGTACAATGGTCCGACGGATGAGCGATGTGTCGTCGCTTCTGAGCGTGTCGAGAACAGGGAAGCAGCCTGCTGCTTCGCATATCAGTGCGAGTGTGCGCCGAGGTGGCAATGCGATACGAGCCTCGCCGGCCAGTACAATCGCGGTGTCGGCGATTACTTCCCATCGCGTCGCATCGTAGAGGCGTAGGATGGCAGGACCCGATGCAGATGCCGTGATAGTGAGAGCTAATTCGGGATGGGTCCGCGGTGGTGTCCGCTGAACCTGTCCGAACACGATTGCCGGCGATTCTTCGATCTCGTCAGCGGCACGCCGAAGCGGCGCGGTCAGGATGAACCATACAACCATGGATGCCAGGACCGTCGCAACGATCGAAGCTGCCAACATCACGTAGCGGCGGTACGATGGAGCAAAGTATTCGATATCTCCGCCGCTGAATAATCGCAGATCGGATGTCCCCGCCATGTGTACGGTAACGACACCCGGCATATAGGGACGGTTGCACACGACTTCATAGAGTTGCGCGGTGAGCTGTTCGATTGGGGTGTCTGTCTGGCTGCCTCGCCACTTGCCGCGAAATCCCAGCAACAGTGACAAAAGGTACACCTTCGCAACCTCGACCGCGTGAGCATTTTGTCGCTCGCCGATGATGCGTACGGCTCGGTTGAAAAATTCTTCGCCAGCGATATAGGTCCCCACGACGGCCACTTCGAGCAAATTCTGCTGCCACCACAGCTGGTGGGTCCATGGAGTAGTAATGAGCAATTCGTCGGCAACGGCGACCATCGCATACCGAACATCTCCATATGCGTCGAGAAAGCTTCCGCCGATCCGAGTGGCTCGGCGATCGTATTCGGCGATGTGTTCGACCAATCGGCGTTGGATGTGCTCCGGCGGGAGTGTCGCCGACGTTTCGTCGCTGGCAATGTCCCGAACTATGAGAAAAACCTCTCGAAACCAGCGAACAAGCAACGACTGTCCAAAACGACCGAGCATCGGTTCACACCTTGACTTTGACGTACAGACTCAGCTCCGCTGGTGCATGGTCGCTGCGCTCACGGAGATGGTTCTCGATGCAGAGGTGTTCGCCGAAGATGGCACAATCGTCGTCGAGAATGATCTCGTAGAGAACAGTGCCGCGGCTGACGACGACTTCCGGGATGCGTTCGACAAGACGCCGTCCTGCACCTAACACACGCCGGAGCTTCAAGCTCGGCAGCAAACTGACGGTGCCGATAACGGCATGTTCAATCCAACCCTGCAAATCCGATTGAGACACGGCAGGTTTGGGATGAGCTGCAACAATGAATGTGCTGCCACGCCACTGCTGTTTGAGTTCAGCTTTGAAGACCGTTCCTTCGAGCTGGAACGGGATTCGGAGGTAGGTCTCGATGGCTGCCTCTGTTACCATGCGCAGGATATAGCGGCGTAGCTGGTCGAAACTGGCGTACACGTCGCTATGGTTGTACGGGCGAAACAGTGGCGGTATGCGTTCTGTCCCCAGCGCGGCGACATTGCCGGCAACGAGCGCCAGTACGTTGAAGAGTACCCACGGATGCGTCGTGTTCGAGGCAAGCAATGTTTCCAGCAATGGCAGTTGGGCGGTAAGCGAAGCGACATAGAACTTGAATTCATCTATGACCAATTCGCTGATCCCAGGCTGTGGATTGTTGATACGGTTGACCAACTGCTGTGCTTTTTCACGAAGGCGAAGGATGATACTCTCGATGATTCCGCCCAGCGGCGAATCCAGCTCCACATGCAACAGTGGAGGAAGGTACGACGTCAATGCGAGTCCTTCGTGCTCCCATGCGACTTCTGCGATCGGAATGCCGACGAGTCGCGCGGGCAATGCATCCGCCAAAACAAGCTGCACACGAGGTTGGAGAATCGTTACCTCGCTCGACTCTTGTCCGTGTTCGCCGTACGTGAGGACGTCGCGTTGACCAAGCCGATAGCGCCGATACCCAGTTGAAAGTTCTTCTTCGTCGCTGGCTGCCAGAGCAAGCCAAATGCGACTGGGTCGCTCACGGAGCTGCTCAGCGCTGCTGCGAAGGTCCAACTGGAGCGGTTCCTGGCTGTCTGTTGCCGAGTAGGCAATGACCGTTCCGTCGGGGAAGATCCCCTCCACGTGCGAGACTTCGATGAACCCTGTCGTTAGTGCAGCCATATTGAACCGCAGACGGAGTATGCCCCAACTGTATGGGTTCAGCACCATTGCACGGTAGTGCGTCAATGCGTCGTTGCGGCTGAAGCTGTAGCGGAAATGCTCCGGTAGCAACAACATCCCGTCGTACCAGTGGAGCGGCGGGGGTGGCGTGGGCAATTGTTCCATAACCTGACCCGTTGTGGCAGTTGTACGAGTCTGCGCCGATGCGAGCGATCGAACAGCCTCGTGCTGAGCCTGTAGCGCAAGCACTATGCCAACCAGTGCCGGAACTCGGCTGAAGCGACAGAATCGCTGCACCAGGTGACGCGGACAAACTTAGCACGGGCGCGCTACACCTGGAATCCGAAGTTTTACGGATTCGTCGTTGCCGAGCGTCGTACGTAAGTTTGGCACAGCTATTGACAGGTGATGATACTATGAAGTGGCTTGCAGTCGGCTTGTTGCTCTTTGCCGGGTGTGCATCGAGTATCTATCTCGGCGTCGAGTCGGAAAACAACGCAAACTTCGGCGCTCCTGTCCAGGTAGATTTCGTTTTTGTGCGCGATGCCGACCTGGAGCGTCAGCTTATAACGTTATCAGCGCAGGAGTGGTTCGCGAAACGAACGCAAGTTGAACGCGATTACCCCGACAAAGGCGTGCTCGACGTCGTCTCGTTCGAGTTCATTCCTGGTCAAAAAATCCCTCAGATGAAGGTCAAGGGCAACGGTGCCGATCACGCCATCGTGTTCGTCAACTTCGGTCGCTCGACAGGCACCGGTCGTGCGCGGGTACCGGTCGGCTCGACCGTGTCGTTGCGGCTGGGAGAAACTGCATACCACCTCGATGTTCAGGATTAGCATCTGCTGGCGCCGATATGGCTCGATACCTCCGTTCAGACTGCGGCGGCGAGTTTCCTCATAACGGCGAGAGTTTGTTCGAGCGACGAATAATCCCCCTTCCCTTGCCGCAAAAAGTCGAGAATCGCCGGGCGTGAAGCGATGGCTCGATCGAGTGCAGGATTGGTTCCGGCTTGATATGCGCCGACAGCGATCAAATCCTCGGCGTCGGCATAGAGTGCCATTGCGTGCTTGATAGTGCGTGCTGCGTGCTGGTGATCGGGCGAAACGATATCGTCCATGATACGGCTGATACTTTGGAGCACGTCAATGGCGGGGTAGTGCCCTTGCTGGGCGAGCTTGCGAGTCAGAACGATATGTCCGTCGAGGATGCCGCGTGCTGCGTCGGCGATCGGCTCGTTCATGTCGTCGCCCTCGACGAGCACGGTGTACAGTGCCGTGATTGTGCCGATGTCCGATGTGCCGGCACGCTCCATGACGCTGTGGAGAAGGGCGAAAACCGATGGCGTATAACCCTTCGTCGTCGGTGGCTCGCCGACAGCCAATCCGACTTCGCGTTGCGCCATCGCGAGCCGGGTGACCGAATCCATCATCAGAAGCACGTCGAGTCCTTGATCGCGGAAGTATTCGGCAATCGTCGTGGCGACCAGTGCCGCTTTGATGCGAATGAGCGCTGGCTGATCGCTGGTGGCACAGACGACGACCGAGCGTGCCAATCCATCGGGTCCTAAGTCTTTTTCCAAAAACTCGCGCACTTCGCGTCCGCGTTCGCCGATGAGCGCAATGACATTGACATCGGCACTGGTATGACGCGCGAGCATGCCGAGCAACGTGGATTTGCCGACACCCGACCCAGCGAAAATGCCCATGCGCTGACCCTTCCCGAGCGTGAGCATTCCATCGATAGCGCGAACTCCAGTCTGCAATGGCGATGTAATTCGCTGGCGAGTCAACGGCGATGGAGCAGTCGCATATACCGTGCGAGTTTCGACTGCTGGTGGTGTGGGCTTGCCATCGAGCGGGCGACCCAATCCGTCGAGAACACGACCCAACAACATCGGTCCGAGTTCGACTTCCAACGCGCGTCCTGTTGCAACGAGCTTCATGCCGGGCATGAGTCGGTGTGTTTCGCCCAGCACCATCGCGATGATGCGGCGATCGCGAAAGCCTACCACTTCACATTCGGCGACCTTTTCGCCCGATGGTGCGCATAAATGCAGTAACTCGCCGATCGCTGCTTGAGGACCGATGCTCTCGATTGTGACGCCAATGACATTCGCAATAGTGCCGGCATGCTCGATGAGTGCATGCTTGGGAAGTACGATGCGATCAGTCCGCATCGCTTACCTCGTCGGAATGTGAACGGCTCTGGTGGCGCTCCAGCAATTGACGTGCTCGCGCCAGTTGAGTCGAAAGCTGAGCATCGAACGTGCCAAGCGCCGTTTCCAGGATGCAACCACCCGGTTCGACCGAGCTGTCGGCAACGAAAGCGATCGATTGGGAGCTATGCTCAGCAGTGATCGGATTCCCCACCTCCTGGAGCAGTCGTAGCGAGTCGGGATGAAGCCGTATCGTCACGGCATCTTTGCCGTGGTATTGCTCCAATGCCGACCGCGCTTGTGCGAGGATGCATTCGACGCTGTGCTCGGCTTCGTAGCCGAGAATCGCCCTGGCGATCGTCACAGCGAGATCGAGCGCGATGGTCTCCGATCGTGCGATCGCTTCGGCATACTGCGTTTGCAGGTGAACAATTGCGTCGCTGAGGTTGCGCACTCGCTCGGTTGTCGTCCTCAATTCCGTTTCGAGAATTGCAGAAGCAACCTCCTGTCCTTCGGCAAAACCGCGCTCGTAGGCTGCTTGCACTTCCTGTTGCACTTGTTCGATCGTGAATGTCGGCTCTGAAGGCGGGACTTCCACTGTTGCGGGCGCCTCATGCGGCTGCTCGTCTCGATCGGCAATCGGTTCATCGCTCGAAAAATCCTCCAACGCCAGTGGTTCTGTCTCGATCGGTTGCCGATCGCGAAGGACTCTAACCCGTGCTGGTACGCGGTAGAGCGGAACGACGATACGAGTGGTCATTGCATCCGTGCAGTCGGTATTGAGTTCACCCCGTCGCTGCAACGATTGTGCCAAGCATTACGGCATCCGCCGCACAAGGCGAATACCGCTGTCAACCTTGCGGCGCGTCGGATAAAACGACGATGTTCGCGCAGCTGCACGGTTTTCGTGGGCACCTTCAAGAAAGCTCCCTCCGCGAATATGGCGAAGGAGTCCAGTCGCCGGTCCGCGCGGATCGAGTGTGTCAGATGGCGAATACTGCGTGCCGCTGTCTCGATCCCAGACGAACTCCGAGACGTTCCCGATCATATCGTAAAGTCCCCATGCGTTCGGCTGTTTTTGCCCGATCGGATGGAGTATGCCGTCGGAGTTCTTGCAATACCACGCGATGCGATCGAGAACAGGGTCGAGTGTGTCGCTCGCCAAGCATCCAGCGAAAGGATCGGCAAGGTCGCCAGCATAGGTGTCGGTCGTCGTGCCGGCGCGGGCGGCGTACTCCCATTCGGCTTCGGTCGGCAGACGAAATCCGCTGGCATTCCAATCGCACTCGACCGTATCGCCGCGGATGCTGTAACACGGTTGCAAGCCGAGTCGAATCGAAAGACGATTGCAAAAATCCACCGCGTCCATCCACGTGATGTTCGACACCGGCAGATCGTCGCCGCGGTAGTAGGCGGGACTGGTGCCCATCACGCGTTCCCATTGAGCTTGCGTGATTTCGTAGGCGCTCACCAGCAAAGGCGTCGAAACGGTGACTGCGACGACGGGCTGTTCCCATTGACTCACGCGCGTCGAACCCCGCAGAAAACGTCCCGCCGGGATGGCGACCATCGGTATGTCGGGCGGCTGGGTGCGTATGTTGACCAGTAACTGAGCACTGCCGATAGCTGTTCGGTTGCGATACACCGTGACGGTCACGCCGTACCAACCGATGGCGTCGAAGGTGTGAACGACGCTGTCGCTCGACGTGCGCACGCGCGCGGTGTCGAAATCCCACAGGTACTCGATCGTGCCGTCGCGTCGGGCATGCTCGGCGCGAAACGTATAGGCGATGCCGGGCAATCCTTCGGTGTTGCCGGGCATCGTCGTCACAATGCGAACGGCGAGCGGTTCGTCCGTAGGCACCGGTTCGGTCGGCGCCGACCGGCAGCCGCCGAGCAATGCCACCGCAACGATGTACCACCACGCACGAGCGATCATGCCACTGGAGATCGGAAAACAAGCGCCCGAATTTACAGCTCCCGATCAAGACGGACAGCCCCTTGCTCTCGGCGACTACGCCGGCAAATGGGTCGTGCTGTACTTCTATCCAAAAGACCACACCAGCGGGTGCACGCGCCAGGCGTGCGAGTTCCGCGATGCGATGGAACGTTTGGCTCGTCACGATGCGGTCGTCATCGGCGTCAGTCCCGATTCGGTTCGCTCGCACCGAAGCTTCGCCGACAAGCACAACCTGCCCTTCCGGTTGGTCGCCGATACCGATCACCGCATCGCCGAGTCGTATCAAGTCTGGAAGCAGAAAAAGCTCTACGGTCGGACGTACTACGGCATCGAGCGCACGACCTACATCATCGCGCCGGATGGACGTATCGCTGCAGTGTTCGAGAAAGTCCGACCCGACGGGCATGCCGACGAGGTCCTTCGAAAGTTGAACGAGCTTCGGGCTGCCGGATGAACACTGTTGCGATCGTCGGGCGTCCGAACGTCGGCAAATCGACGCTGTTCAATCGTATTCTCGAGCGCCGCGAGGCGATCGTCGAGGAGCGCCCCGGCGTCACACGCGACCGGCTCTACGGCGATGCCGAGTGGAACGGCGTGCACTTTCACCTGGTGGATACCGGCGGGATCGTTCCCGATAGCGACGACGTCTTCGAGCGTGCGATCCGCGAACAAGCTGCCATCGCGATTGCAGAGGCGGATGTCATCGTGTTCGTTGTGGATGCAAGCAGCGGCATCACGCCGCTCGACGAATCGGTGGCTGCGATTCTGCGCGGCGCTGGGAAGCCTGTCATCGTCGCGGTGAACAAGTGCGACCATCCCCAGCACGATGCCGCCATCGCCGATGCGTATCGGCTCGGCTTCGATCAGGTGTTCGGCATTTCGGCGATGAGCGGGCGGCAAACGGGCGATCTGCTCGATGCGATCACGAGCTACCTCGAGCCGAGCCAGCAACCGAGCACCGACGAGCGACTCAAAATCGCCATCGTCGGGCGTCCGAACGTCGGCAAATCCTCGATTGTCAATGCGCTGTTGGGAGAGCAGCGGATGGTCGTCACACCGATCGCCGGCACAACGCGCGATGCTGTCGACAGCGTCCTGCGGTATTACGGGCGGGAGATCGTGCTCGTCGATACTGCCGGCTTGCGTCGGCGCAGTGCGATCGCCGAGTCGGTCGAACTCTACAGCGTCATTCGCACGCAGCGAGCCATCGAGCGGTGCGATGTCGCCGTCGTCGTGCTCGATGCGACGCGCGGTCTGGAGCACCAGGACAAGCAGATCATCGCCGATGTGGTCGCGGCGCGGAAAGGCATCGTCATCGCCGTCAACAAGTGGGACGCGGTCGAAAAAGATTCCAAGACTGCCGATCTCTATGCCGAGCGCATTCGCAGCGAACTACCGACTGCCGATTTCGCGCCGATCGTGTTTACCTCGGCAGTGACCAAACAGCGGCTGGTGACGCTCATCGAGAAAGCCGAAGAGATCCAAGCGCGTCGCTTGCAACGCATCCCGACGGCGCAGCTCAACGAGCTGCTCCTGCCGGAGCTGGAGCGCACACCGCCGCCTGCTGTGCGCGGACGCGACCTGCGAATCAACTACGTGACGCAAACAGGAGTGGCACCACCGCTGTTTGTGTTTTTCACGAACTTTCCGGACCTGGTGCCCGATCACTACAAGCGCTTCATCGAGCGCACGCTCCGGCGGCTTGTGCCACTGGAGGGCGTGCCGGTGTCGCTTCTGTTTCGGCGGAAGTGAGCTCAAAGAACGTTGCTGAGGCTTGCTTTTTGTACTTCTACTTCGTACCGACGTCCCAGCTCTTCGTAATTGAGGAATTGAACGCGGTCACGAATCGGGGTAAATGCATCGAATGAGGCGACACGGTCAAACTGTTTTTTGCGCTTCTCATCGGCAACGATGTACATGCGGGCTGCGAAATCCTGCAACTCGACGAATTTCACAAGTGAGTCGCGGAAATCGGTCGTGTGTTCGATCTCAAAAAAACTCTCTGGCATCTTGCGGCAATTGAACCACACGACATCCACGTGGCTCATAATCTTGACAAAGTGGGGATAGCTGCACGCTGGTATTCTAACGAGCGTGGTGTATTCTTTGAGCGGTCGGCGCGCGAAGTATTTGCTGCGATCACTGGGTGGAATGTATATGTCGAGTCCTTTCCATTTGCCTATGGATGCGAGTATTCCTTGGTAGTAAGCGTGCACATCAAGAAGGGATTGCCGTGATCTCAGGCTGTCCTTCCCTCGTCTTTCTCGAAGTGCCCATAAACCTGGACGGATGCGCACAAATTCGTGCCGTGTCTGAAGAATCCTTCGAATCGAAGCCATTGGGGTACGTGTCCCCCACACGCACTCTTTGATGTCCATGACAGCAGAATACAACTCCGCTAATGTCGCTTCGCCACCGAGCTTCTCCAGCGCCTGAACTACGGCTTCCCACTGCTTCATGCTTGCATTCCGCTCTTGTGCTCAATACCGGTAATACTCCGGCTTGTAGGGTCCTTCGATCGGAACGCCGATGTAGGCAGCTTGCTTGGGTGTGAGCACGTCGAGCTGCGCACCGAGCTTGGCAAGATGGAGCCGAGCGACCTCTTCGTCCAAATGCTTCGGCAGCGTATAGACGCCCGGTTCGTATTTGCCGGGATTGCTCCACAGCTCGATTTGCGCCAGTGTTTGATTGGTGAACGACGCCGACATGACAAATGACGGATGCCCGGTTGCGCAGCCGAGATTCATCAGCCGCCCTTCGGCGAGCACGATGATCTCTTTGCCCTCGATGTTGTACATGTCCACCAGCGGCTTGATCTGCACGCGCGTGTGACCGTAGTTGCGCTCGAGCCACTCCATGTCGATTTCGTTGTCGAAGTGCCCGATGTTGCCGACGATCGTTTTGTCTTTCATGAGCATGAAAATCTCGCCCGTGACCACGTCGCAGTTGCCCGTTGCGGTGATAACGATGTCCGCTTCGGGAACGGCATCGCGCATGCGACGCACCTCGTAGCCGTCCATGACGGCTTGCAGCGCGCAGATGGGGTCGATTTCGGTGACGATGACGCGCGCACCGGCACCGCGGAGCGATGCCGCCGAACCTTTGCCGACGTCGCCATAGCCAGCGACGACAGCGACCTTGCCAGCGATCATGATGTCGGTGGCGCGGCGAATCGCATCCACGCACGATTCGCGGCAGCCGTACTTGTTGTCGAACTTCGATTTGGTGACCGAGTCGTTGACGTTGATGGCGGGAATGGGGAGCCGACCTTCTTTCATCCGTTCGTAGAGTCGCCGCACGCCGGTGGTGGTTTCTTCGGTGATGCCGCGGATGTGACGAACCAGCTCCGGGTATTCGTCGAGCACCAGGTTGGTCAGATCGCCGCCGTCGTCGAGAATCATCGTCAGCGGACGATCGGGCGAACCGAAAAAGAGCGTCTGTTCGATGCACCAGCGGTATTCGTCTTCGGTCTCGCCTTTCCAGGCAAAGACCGGAATGCCGCGTGCTGCGATCGCGGCGGCGGCGTGGTCTTGCGTCGAGAAAATGTTGCACGATGACCAGCGGACTTCGGCGCCAAGCTCGACGAGCGTTTCGATGAGCACTGCTGTCTGGATGGTCATGTGGAGGCAGCCAGCGATGCGCGCGCCGGCGAGTGGCTTTGCGTCGCGGTAGCGCTCGCGAATCGCCATCAGTCCCGGCATCTCCGCTTCGGCAAGGTGAATTTCTCGGCGTCCCCACTCGGCAAGCGACAGATCGCGCACGCAGTACTGTCCGGGTTTGTACGCCAGTTCACCGCGGGCGACGCGTTCGGGCGTTGCAGTGCGAAGGACGGTTCCAGCCATCGTCAGTCTGTCGGATTGTGAAACGGATGCAAAATTACCAGCGCCGTCAGCGACGCGCTTCGAAGACGACGTGCAAGGTGACGCGTTCGTTTTCCTGCGATCCGCGCAAGACAATGACGTCGGCTTCCTCGCCCGGCTCGGCGCGCGAGAGCACGTCCATGAGGTCGTAGATCGAGCGAATCGGTGTCGAGCCGATTTGGACGATCACATCACCATCGCGCAGCCCCGCGCGCTGAGCAGGAGAGTCATCCACGACACCGCTGATGCGAAGACCCTTCGGATGGTCGGCATAGTCGGGCATGACACCGAAGCGCACTTTTGCTGCGCCCATGCCCATACGCCCTTGCGCCGACGAGGCGACTTTGGTGAAGCCTGGTCGCTCCGCCAGTGCTGCGATGCGCTCGATGGTTCGGCGGACGAGTTCCACCACGCGCGCCTGCGCCGAGTAGTCGAGCTTGTCCCATGTGTCGGTGGGACGGTGATAATCGCTGTGCAAACCGGTGAAGAAAAACAGCACCGGCACACCGCGCGTGTAGAACGAGGCGTGGTCGCTCGGACCGATGCCGTCCTCGGTGTAGCTCGGTTCGAAGCCAGCGGCGGTCGCCAAGCTGTCCACCAGCGGCTTCCACAGCGGCGAGGAACCGACGCCCTGAATGTTGAGCCGTTTGCCTTGCAGCCGACCGATCATGTCGAGATTGATCATCGCCACTGTTTTTTCGAGCGGCACGGCGGGATTGCGCGTGTAGTACGCCGAACCGAGCAAACCGCGCTCTTCGGCATTGAACGCGCAGAAGACCACCGAGCGTGGCAGCGGCTGTGCAGCGATCGCGCGCGCCAGTTCGAGCAGTCCTGCTGTTCCCGATGCGTTGTCGTCGGCGCCGGGATGAATACGGCGCTCGACGCCTGTGTAGAGCGAATTGTCGTCGCCCCAACCGAGGTGGTCGAAGTGCGCGCCGACGGCGATGTATTCGTCGCGCAGTGTCGGGTCGGTGCCGCGCACGATGCCGACGACGTTGGCGATCGTTGTGCTATCGGTGCGATGCTCGACGCGGATGGTCATTTCGACGTCGGGCAGCACGAAACTCTGCGGCGCTTTGGTCTTGACGATTTCCTGCTCGCGGGTGAACAGCGATTGCTCGCGGGGGAAAAGACGTGCTGCGATGCTGCGTTTGACGTGGATCGCCAGCACGCCACCGATCGGTGCGCGTCCGTCGTAGCGCAGCGGCATGAGCACTTCGCTCGAATCGCCTTGAGGATGAACGAACACCACCGCACGTGCGCCGGCTCGCCGTGCGCGGAGCGCTTTCCGGCGAAGCTCGCTGTAGTTGACGCGGAACGGCTCGTGAGGGTTGTAGTGATCGGGATCGCCGGTCAAAATCACCGCGATTTTGCCCCCCAACTCGACGCCGGCGAAATCGCTGGGACCGCCGGATTGCTGCCGACCGAAACCGCAGAACACCACCGGTGCTGTCACCGTGCCCGTATCGCTGATGCCGAGCGGAACGTAGTCCTGAAGCGGCTTCCAGGAAATCTGCACGGGTTTGAGTGCGCTGCGCGGAATGCCTGGTCGCTCCAACAGCATGCGGACACGGACTTCGTTGGTGCCCACCAGCGAGATGCTCGAAGCGATCGGGAAACGCTGGAAGTAGTCGGTGCCGAGTGGCTCGATACCGAACAAGCGAAATTGCTCGGCGATGTAATCGGCGGCGCGCTCGTTGCCTGCAGTGCCCGGCTCGCGTCCTTCCAATTGCGGCGACGCTAAAAATTTCACGTGCGCACGCAGTCGCTCTGCCAGCGATTGTTGCTGCGCCCGTGCAGGGACAAGCGGCAGCAGCGACAGAAGCGCCAGTGTCCAAGCAAAACGAAAGATGAGCCGAAGCTTCATTGCACCGGACCGTGACGAAAAAACTTACCGACTGCAAATTACCACGCAGGGCGATCGGCTCCGACGGAAGAAAGTTCTTTGCGAGAAAATTTTTTCGCTGTAATTTTACGCCTGCACTTGTTTCCGAAACAATATCGAAGCAATGCGAGCGACGATCGTTACAGCGTGTGTCAGTATTGTCGTTGCTGCCGGCTTGTGGGCGCAGCACGCACCGGCGCCGAATCCACCGTATGCGGTTCCTTCGGGTAGCGACGCCGTTCGCCCGGCGCTACCGCAGGCGCAGCAGCTCTACAGCCACGGCGATCCGACGCCGGAAGAACAGCTCATGCTCGAATACATCAACCGTGCGCGCGCCAATCCTCCTGCCGAAGGCGATCGGCTTGCGACGACGACCGATCCGGATGTCCGCCAGTCGTACCAATATTTCAGCGTGGATCTGAACAAGGTGCGATCGGATTTTCAAGGTTATCCGGCGCGTCCACCGCTGGCGTTCCATCCGCAGCTCATTCAAGCGGCGCGGCTCCACAGCCAGGACATGCAGCGCAACGACTTTCAAGACCACATTGGCTCCGACGGCAGCACACCCGGACAGCGACTCCAACGTGTTGGTTACACCGCCAGTTCGTATGGCGAGAACGTCTTTGCGTATGCCAACAGCATGTGGCATGCGCACTGCGGCTTCAACGTGGATTGGGGCGCCGACAACCAACAAACGCTCGGTCATCGGCGCAACATCATGAACTTCGACGGCTCGGTCATCTACACCGAAATCGGTATCGGGGTCGTTCAGGACAACAATCCCTCGACGAGGGTCGGCCCGTACATCGTCACACAGGATTTCGGTCGGGGAAGCCAGGTGTACATCCTCGGCGTGGTCTATCGCGACCGCAATGGCAACGGTTTCTACGACATCGGCGAGGGACTCGCTGGCGTGACGATCACGCCGTCGCGTGGCAACTACTACGCCGTGACCTCTACATCGGGTGGATATGCGATTCCGGTCACAGGGCTGACCGGTTCGATCACGCTTACGGCGCAAGGTGCCGGTATTGTCGCATCGAAGACGGTGACGCTCTCGGGCGTCAACGTGAAGGTGGATTTTACGCAAGACGTCGCGCCCGTGCCACTGCCGCTTTCGCCTGATTATGCGACGACCATTGGCGACACAACGGCTGTTCAGCTTGTCTGGCGAAGCATTCCGCAGGCGCAGCGCTATCACTTGCAAGTCTCGAGCGATTCGTCGTTTTCAACGCTGATTGTCAATGATACAACCCTTCGCGATACCTCATACACTCTCCGCTCGCTGCGGAATCGGCAGTCGTACTACTGGCGCGTGCGCGGTCGGCATGCGACGCTCGGCTGGAGCGATTTCTCCGCAGCGATGCGTTTCGATGTAGCGCTGCCACTCCAGGTGCCGACGCTCTACGAGCCTGGCGATACGGTTGCGCTCGATGGCGGTCCGATTCGCTTCCGCTGGTCATCGGTCGGCGAGGAGGTCGATTCCTACTGGATCGAGGTCGTCAGCGACACCGACACCTACGAACTCGTCTTCGATTCGACCGCCGACACCGATACCGTGCTCGTTGTACAGAACCCTCAGCAATACTTCGAAGTGGGGCGTACGTACTATTGGCATGTGACGGTGTACGCATTGACAGGCTTTGTTACGACGCCGTGGAAACGGTTTCTCACGATTCGTTCGGCAAGTGTTGCCGGCGACGAACGCCGTATTCCGAGCCGTGTGTGGTACGATGCCGCACGCGATGCGATCGTTGTCGCTACATCGCCCGATACCAGCCCGGTAACAGTCTCCATCTACGACATTTGTGGTGCAGTGCGATTGCGGTCGAGTAGTGCCGATACTAACGCCATCGTGCCAGCACAGCAATTACCCGCTGGGGTCTATACTGTCGTCATCGCTGGAAGCGGTGGCATCGAGCGATGCCCGATCATCATCGTCCGGTGATCCGGTGGTGAATCTCAGTGGCGACGTCAGCGCAGACGGCGTTGTAGCGGAGGTAGAATGCATCTGCATCGAACACTCCCCGACACAATGCCGATGCGAAGAGCTTATGCTATGTCGAATGCGAGGCATTGATTTGGCGACTCAGCAGAGCGAGTCCATGTTTCATTTCATCAGGTGACGTACTATGCAAACGCGATACACGGTGACGTTCTTTTCCATCGCAGTTCTTGCTACGCTGCTTGCCACCACAGGCGGCGCAGCATTTGCTTCGTCCGATGTTCGCTCGCCGTCATCGAGCAGCGAGCGCAAATCCGTTCAGCTCTACCTCTATGCCGCGACAATTGCCGACGGCGACGAGGATGCGGGCATCGATCTGACCAGTCCGGAGGCAGTCAAAAAGATTCGCATCATCAATCTCGGTCCGGTAGTCAATACACGGTCGTTGGACTACGCACCGACGGTAACCGCCGATGGCAAGACGCTCTATTTCGTGTCGGATCGCCCGGGGAGTACACCGAACAAGGATGGCGATCCATCCCACGACTTCTGGGCGGCAAAAAAACTGGAAAATCTCGACACGAACTTCTTCCCGCCGTTCAACATCGATACGCTCCACACCTACGGATTGGAATTGAGCGTCAACACGATCTACAACGAAGGGGTCGCCTCGATCGCAGCCGACCGGCAAACGCTCGTGTTCACCGGCTGCAACCGTCCCGATGGTTTCGGCGATTGCGACCTCTACATCGTGGACATCGAAGGGGATCGCTGGGGCAAGCCGCGCAACTTGGGTCGGCAAGTCAACTCCGAATTCTGGGATTCTCAACCCTCTATCACCAGCGACAAATCGCGCATCTATTTTGCCTCGAACCGACCCGGACCCAATGGTGAAGGAAACATCGACATTTGGTACACCGACTTCGACGAAGAAACCAACCAATGGAAACCCGCACAGAATTTGACAGCGATCAACACACCGGGTACAGATTGGTCGCCGTTCATCGCGCCGGATAACATCACGCTCTTTTTTGCCTCCAACGGACACAAACCGAATATCGGTGGACTCGATTTCTACTTTGTCAAAAAAACCGGCGTCGGTGCCGACGGCAAAGACACGTGGTCGAAGCCCGTTCATCTTCCGGCTCCACTGAACACACCAGGTGACGAAAGCTTCCTTTCGATGCCCGCATCGGGCGATGTGATGTACTTTGCCTCGACGCGGACAGATTTGCCCGGCTACCAGGGTAAACTCGATTTGTTCATGGCGTTCGTGCCGACGTTCTTCCGCGCTGTTCAGGTGCGCGTGCAAGTCGTCGACGAATGCTCCGGCGAGAACATCCCTGCCACGCTGACCATTCGCAATCCGCTCACCGGACGCGTCGTGCGCGATAGCGTCACGTTCACCGAGAAAATCAAAGATTTCGTCTTCGGCAACGAGGCGTTCGGCACGAGCAAAGACCCCAATGTGACGATTGACTTGGAGATCGAAGCATCCAATCCGCAGTACGGCTCGAAAAAAGTGACGCAGCGCATCAGCAAACCGAAAATCACCCGCGATCGCGATGCAGCATCGAAGCCCGACGAATACGACGTCGTCATTCGCATGGGGCAGCGTCCGGTGCTCGACGCCGACATCGCTCAATCGCAGTACGCCAAGCAGAATCCCAACGATCCGGAGATGCAAAACTTCCGCGGTTTGGTCATGCGCCAGATCGCGACGATCACGCTCTATCCGCTGCTCAACTACGTGTTCTTCGATGTCGGCTCCAGTGAGATTCCCAAACGCTACATTCTCTTCCGCAGCCCCGATCAAACAGCAACCTTCACCGACGAACGGATCCCCGGCGGGACGCTCGAAAAGTACTACCACATCCTGAACATCTTCGGCTACCGCATGCGGAAGCACCCGAACACGACCATCGAGATCGTCGGCACGACCGACGACATCAATCCGGAAGAAAAACAAGGCGGACTCAAGCTCGCCGAAGCGCGCGCACGCAAGGTGTTCAACTACCTGCGCGACATCTGGGGCATCAGCGAAAACCGCATGAAACTGACCTTCCTGACCAGACCGAAACGCCCCTCGAACATGAAAGATTCGATGGGCATCGAGGAAAATCGTCGCGTGGAAATTCTCTCGGAAGACTGGGAATTGATCAAGCCAATCCTGGACAAAGACCCCAAAGTGGTGCCGCAACCGGAAACGATGACGTTCGTGCTCAAAAACGGCATCGAGGATAAACTCGTCGCCAAGCGTCGCATCGAAATCAAACGCGGTGACAAGTCGTGGAAGACCATCACTACCAAAGGCACGACCGAACCGACCGCCGAATGGGATTGGCAGAACGAAGACGGCGAATATCCCGATTCGACCAGCCGCGTCGGAACGCCCGGTCCGAAAGTCTCTACGCTCGTGCCGTTCACTGCCAAGCTAATCGTCACCAGCACCAGCGGTCGCGAGTGCGAATCCGATCCGATCACGATTCCGGTCAAGTACGTCTCGACCGCCTCGCTCGGTGCCGAGTACGGCGAAGAAAAAACGCTCGAAAAGTACAACCTCATCCTCTTCCCGTTCGATAGTTACGACGCCGGTCCGCGCAACGAGCGCATTTTGAACGAGTACGTCTTGCCGCGCAGTTTCCCCTCGTCGGAAGTCGAAGTGGTCGGGCATACCGACGTCGTCGGCATGTACGAACACAACAAGAAGCTCTCGACGAACCGCGCTGCGACGGTCGAGCGTGCGATCAAGACACGCACACGCGGTGTCAAAACGCTCGTCTCGCGCGGTGTCGGCGAGGACGATCCGCTCTACGACAACAACTTGCCCGAAGGGCGGTTCTACAACCGTACCGTGCAGATCGTCATCCAAACGCCGCTCAAAGATGCGCAGTTGGAGTTGACGCGGTAGCGATCGGAGAACGCAAGCAGTTTCGGGCACCGGTTCGCCGCACGTGCGTCCGGTGCCATGTTTTTTCACTCATTCATCGGAGGAACGATGAACGCATTTCCACGGATGCTCGCAGCGATTGCTGCTGCGGCTATTGTTTCGACGGTCGGTGCATGGGCGCAGGTGGGAACGTCCGGCGCCGAAAAAGGCAAGCCCGATCCGCGCATCAAAGCAGCGCTCGACGAGGCGGAGATCAAGTACTCGATCGACAAAGATGGCGATTACCGCGTCATCAATCGCATCGACAGCAACCGCACGCAATTGGCATGGGTGGTGTCGCGCACGTCGAGCTTCGGCAAAATCGAGGTGCGCGATGTGCTCTCGATCGCCTACAAAACGAGCGGCGAACTGCCGCCGCGCTTGATGCAACGCTTGCTCGAAGCGAACAATCGTACCAAGATCGGTGCGTGGGCAGTGCAGCGCGAGGGCGACCAAACGATCGTGCTGTTCAGAACGCAAGTCTCAGCCGATGCCGGCGCGCTGCCGCTGCTGCACGCGATTCTGGCAGTGACGATCACTGCCGATGCGCTCGAAAACGAGCTGCTCGGCAGCGACGACTACTAAAGGAAACTCGCTGCCGTACCATCGTTGCTTGTCGTTGACTGTCGCACCGTGTACACCGATGCCATGACAGAGTTTCCGTTTGCCGTTGGCGATGTGCTCGCCGGCGACTTCTGGCCTGAACCGGTGCGGGTGGTCGCCATCCACCCCATCGGCGACGGTGTGAAGATCGAAGCAGTCGGCATTGAGCACAGACAGTTTTACGAACGCTGCCTCGACCCGTCGGATGTAGCCCGCGTGCGCCGTGTCACGCTCCAGCAGCGCGATTTCGCCGGCAACGCGGAAGCGTTTTTCCTTGCTGTCGAAGCCCAGCGCATTCGCAACGCCCATCAGTTCGATCCGCTGCTGGCGGTCAACATTTCGCAGGTGGACCCCTTGCCGCACCAGATCGAGGCGGTCTATCACGTCATGCTCAAGCGCTCTCCCTTGCGCTTTTTGCTCGCCGACGACCCCGGCGCCGGCAAAACCATCATGACCGGCTTGCTGCTCAAGGAGCTCAAATACCGCGGCCTTGTCGAACGCACGCTCATCGTCGTGCCCGGTCATCTCAAAGACCAATGGCTGCGCGAAATGAAAGAACGCTTCGGCGAAACCTTCGCGATCGCCGATCGCAGCATGGTCAATGCCAACTGGGGGCACAACATCTGGAACGACCAGCCGCAACTGATCACCTCGATGGATTTCGCCAAACAAAAAGAAGTCCGCGACATCCTCGAAACCGTTCACTGGGACCTGGTCATCGTTGACGAAGCGCACAAGCTGGCTGCCTGGAGCTACGGGCGCGACATCAAAAAAACCGACCGCTACCGCCTCGGCGAAGTGCTCTCCCGAACGAGCGCCTTTTTGCTTTTCCTGACCGCCACGCCGCACCGTGGCGATACGGAAAACTTCCGCCTCTTTCTCGACCTGCTCCAACCGGGCATGTTCGCCACTGCCGAGCTGCTCGGTGAATCGCTCCAGAACCGCGACAACCCGCTCTTGCTGCGCCGACTCAAAGAAGACCTCAAGGATTTCCACGGGCGACCGCTCTTCCCGCCGCGGCGTGTCGTCACGCGAATCTACCGACTCAACGACGCCGAAAAACAGCTCTACAACGAGGTGACCGCATACGTCGAGCAATACTACAACAAAGCGCTGACGACCGACAAACGCAACGTCGCCTTTGCGCTGCTCATCCTGCAGCGCCGCATGGCATCGAGCGTCCGCGCAGTGCGCCGCTCGCTCGAACGCCGCAAAAAACGACTCGAAGAACTGCTCCAGATCGGCACGTGGATGGCGGAAGGAGGGCAATTCGACGAAGACGCCCTCGAGGACGCACCCGAAGCCGAACGCCTCGCCAAAGAACAAGAGCTGCTCGAACGCCTCACCGCCGCCGAAACGCGCGAGGAACTGCAAGCAGAAATCGAAAAGCTCGACAAGCTCATCGCCCTGGCACGCCAGGCTGAACGCGGAGAAATCGAAACCAAACTCAACGAACTCCGCGCCGTCATCAGCGACGAGCGCATCCAGCAAACGGGCGAAAAAATGCTCGTCTTCACCGAATCCAAAGACACGCTCGACTACCTGGCTGAAAAACTCCGCGCCTGGGGCTATTCGGTGGTCACTCTCCACGGAGGCATGAACCTCGACGACCGCATCCGCTCCGAACACGACTTTCGCCACAACGCCCAAGTGATGATCTCCACCGAAGCCGGTGGCGAAGGCATCAATTTGCAGTTCTGCTCGCTGATGGTCAACTACGACCTGCCGTGGAATCCCAATCGGCTCGAACAACGCATGGGACGCATCCACCGCTACGGACAGCAAAAACAAGTGCACATCTACAACCTCGTCGCACGCGACACGCGCGAAGGCATGGTCCTCACAGCATTGTTCGATAAGCTCGAACGCATTCGAGAGGCTTACGGAACCGATCGCGTCTTCGACGTCGTCGGTCAGGTGTTGGCAGGGCGAAGCCTCAAAGACCTCATCGTGGATGCTATCGCCAACCGCCGCAGTATGGATGAAATCGTCCGAGACATCGAAGCAGTACCCGACAAGGACGCAATCGAGAAAGTGCGCCAGGCGTCGCTCGAAGCACTCGCCACACGACACATCGACCTCACCCGCATCCTCGGCGAAGACCGACGCGCCCGCGAACAACGGCTCGTGCCCGAATACATCGAAAGCTTCGTCCAGCGCGCATGCACGTATCTCGACGTTACCATCCAACAGCGTACCGATGGCTTCTGGCGCATAGCCTCGATCCCCTCCTGGCTCCGAAACGTCCCGAAAGACTTCGAACACCGCTACGGTCCGGTTCATTCTGCCTACACCAAAATCGCCTTCGACAAAACCGCCGCACGCCGCGCACAAGCGGAGTTCGTCGCGCCCGGACATCCCCTGCTCGAAGCAATCGTCGAGCATATATCGAACCACTGCAGCGCCGATCTCCAGCGCGGCGCCACTTTTGCCGATCCCGGCGGTCGCTACGACGGTCTGCTCTGGTTCGTCCTCGGCGAGATTCGCGACGGCTGGGATCGGATCGCCGGTCGGCGCCTGTTCTGCCTCTATCAGCCTGCCGACGGCAGCCCCATCACCGCACTCGATAGCAGCGTGCTGTGGGACCTGAAACCGACCGACAACCCGATGCCGCAACCCACGACCGCCTCCGAAGACGAGCTGACTTCCTTCGTCCTCGATCGCCTCCTTTTGCCCTACCGTGAGCAACTGCTCCAGCAACGCCAGCGCGAAGCCGAGATCATACGCAAGTACGGATTGCGCTCGCTCGATCAAGCAATCGCTGAATCGGAATCGAAACTCCTCGACTACGAGACCCGCCGCGCCAAAGGCGAATCGCTGCCCGATGTCGAACTCAACAACGAACAACACCGAAAACAAAAACTGCTCGCCCGCAAAGAGGCTCTCGAGAAAGACATCCGCCTGCGAACGAGCCTCCTGCGGATTCCCCCGACTATTCTCGGCGTGGCGCGTGTGGTCCCCGACGAGGTGCCGACGCCGGAGATGCGCTCCGATGCCGAAATCGAAGCCGTCGGCATGCGCGTGGCGATGGACTACGAACGCCAGCAGGGACGCACTCCGCTCGATGTCTCCAAAGAAAATCTCGGCTACGACATCCGCTCGACCGCGCCCGATGGCTCGGTGCGCTACATCGAGGTCAAAGCCCGTGCAACGACCGGCTCGATCGCTCTGACTCCCAACGAGTGGTATATGGCGCAACGCTTCGGCGATGAATACTGGCTCTACGTCGTCGAACATGCCGCCACCACCCCGCAGCTCTACACCATCGAAAATCCGAGCCAGAATCTCCAGGCGCAACCCGTCTTCGATCTGGTACGCTACGTCGTGACCGACTGGAAAGAAACTTCTCGCCCCTCATCGTAGCAGCGCGCTCGTTTGTAATTTGTGATTTGTGCAATTTGTAATTTGCAGCAGTGGGAAAGCGTGCACACGCATTGCATGCGCCCTGCGGTCGGTTTCTTCACTGCACACGCTCCAACATCGAAAACCATGACGCCACGCCTGATCGAAGCGGACTTCCCGCTGCGCATCGTCTCCGAAGAATCCGTGCGTGAAAAAAATATCCGCCACGGGCACATCTCCACGCTGCACATCTGGTGGGCACGACGGCCGCTGGCGGCATCGCGTACTACGGCGCTGGCGGCGCTCGTGCCCGATGACCCTGACCGCCGCGAGGAACTGCTGCGTCTTGTGGCGCAAATCTCGCCGTGGGAAGCGGTCAATGGCAGCGATGCATGGAGCGAAATCCTGCTTGAGAAAGCCCGCGCTCTGATCCGCCAGGCTTACGGCGGAAGTGCCCCGCGCGTGCTCGACTGTTTTGCCGGTGGCTGTAACATCGCCCTGGAAAACCTGCGCCTCGGATGCGAAAGCCACGCACTCGACATCAACCCCGTTGCGGTGCTGTTGGGCAAAGCCGTGCTCGAACTGCCGCAGCGCTTCGGCAAACCCGGCGCTGTTGCCACCGTGCCGCTGCCGCCATCGCACCGACGGAAACGCGACATGTTCGACGTCGAAGACGATCGAAACGCCTCGCCCCTGCTGGTCGCGGTCAAAGCGTGGGGCGAGTGGGTGCTCGAGGAAGCCCGCCGCGAGCTGGAGCGCTTCTATCCGAAGGACGAAGATGGCTCCATCCCAGTGGGCTACATTTGGGCGCGCACGCTGCCATGCCAGAACCCGGGTTGCGGCGCGGAAATCCCGCTCATGCGCCAAACGTGGCTCGCAAAGAAGGCAAACAAACAGGTCGCGCTGCGCCTGGTGCCCAACCACGCCGCCCGGCGCATTGACGCCGAGATCGTCGGGCAAAACGGCGAAGCGTTAGATTTCGACCCCGACGAGGGCACCGTCGCCCGCGCCAACGTGCGCTGCCCCTTGTGCGGCGGCACGATTGACGACAAAACCACCCGCCGCCTCTTCCGCGAGGGCAAAGCAAGCCAGCGCATGATGGCGGTGGTGCTGCACACCCCTCGCCCGCAGCGCGGGAGAGGGGCTGGGGGTGAGGGCAAACGCTACCGCCTGCCCACCGCGCGCGACCTCGACGCCTACCGCGCCGCCGAAGAAGCGCTTGTAGGGGCAAGGCGCCGCCTTGCCCAATCCTGGGGCATCGAACCCGTGCCGGATGAGCCGCTGCCAGCAGTGGAAACGCTTGGCTTCCGTGTGCAACGCTACGGCATGACCCGCTGGGGCGACCTGTTCAACAGCCGGCAGAAACTGGCGCTGATCACCTTTGCCGATGCGGTGCGCCGCGCCCATGCCGAGATGCGCGCCCAGGGCGCCGACCCCGAATTCGCCAAAGCGGTGGTGACGTATTTGGGGTTTGTGGTGGACATGACTGCTGCGTTTTGCAATGTACTGGCTCGGTGGGAGAACACATCCGAAGCCATCAAACAATTGTTCTCACGCCAAGCACTGCCGATGCTCTGGGACTATGCAGAGCTGAACCCGTTCAGCGGCTCAACAGGAAGTAGCGAGGCAGGCTGGGAATACTACGAGAAAGTGCTTAGCCATTTGGTCGCCATCGGAAACAATGCTGTCGCTGGCTGCGCCCACCACGGCACCGCCACGGCGCTGCCCTGGGAGGACAACTTCTTCGACGCGGTGCTGACCGATCCGCCCTACTACGACAACGTGCCCTACAGTGACCTTTCGGACTTTTTCTACGTCTGGCTCAAGCGCACGCTGGGCGACTTGTATCCGGAGCTTTTTGCCACGCCGCTCACGCCCAAGTCGCAGGAAATGGTTGCCGATGCCAGCAAGGCTGGCGGGATGGAAGAAGCCAAACGTCGCTTCGAGGAAATGCTCACGCAGGCGTTCCGTGAGATCGCCCGCGTGCTCAAGCCCGACGGTATTGCCGTCATCGTCTTTGCCCACAAGACCACCGAAGCTTGGGAAACGGTCATCAACGCGTTGCTGGAAGCTGGGTTGTACATGACCGCTTCGTGGCCCATCCACACCGAGATGCGGTCGCGCCTTCGGGCGCAGGAGTCGGCGGCGCTGGCGTCGAGCATCTACATGGTCTGCCGCAAGCGCACCACAAACGAAATCGGCGAGTTCCCCACCGTGCGGCGCGAGATCGAAGCGCGTGTGCGGGCAAAGCTTGCGCAGTTTTGGGACGAAGGCATCCGCGGGGCGGACTTTTTTATGAGCGCCATCGGTCCGGCGGTGGAGGCGTTCGGCAAATACGTCCGCGTCGAGAAACTCTCCGGCGAGCCGGTCGGCGTAGCGGAGCTTTTGGAGCATGTGCGGCGTGTGGTGGCGGAATTTGCCCTCGAGCGCATTGTGCAGAGCGCGCAGCTCGGCGGCGTGGATGCGCTGACGCGCTTTTATCTGCTCTGGCGCTGGACCTACAACCACGCCAAGGTGCCGTTCGACGAGGCGCGCAAGCTGGCTTCGGGCGTCGGCGTGGAGCTCACCGAGCATTGGGGACCGGGCGGGCTGGTGCGCAAGGAAAAAGAGTTCGTTCGGCTCCTGGCGCCGCAGGAACGCGCGGGCGATGAGCGTTTTGCGCAGCAAGAAGAGTTCGCGACGATGATCGAGGCGCTTCAGCGGGCGTGTCTGCTGTGGGAGCGCAGTCGCACCAAAGAGCTCGATGAGCACTTGAGCGCAACCTTTGGAGCGAACGAAGCCTTCTGGCAGGTGGCGCAGGCAATCAGCGAAGTGCTGCCCGACGGCGACAAAGAAAAGCAACTGCTGCAAGGCTTGCTCTACGGGCGCAAGCGCTACGGGCAGCCGCAGCAGGGCACATTTGACATGTGAACATGACCGGACCCTGAACCGAGTTCAGGGTGACAGGCTTTTGTCGAGTGTACGTCCACTGCCTGTCATGCTGAACTTGTTTCAGCATCTTGGAGACCCTGAACCGAGTTCAGGGTGACGGTGAGGTGATAGTGTTCGAGTGTTGAGAACGCATCACGGTTACGATTGGAAGGCGCAGGTGCCACGTTGAAATTCGGCGAGGAAGCCATGAACGAGCAAACGAAAGACAAGACAATGAAGCATTCGCGCTCGCGGCGCACGTTGTCGCTGGCGGAGGTTTTGGCGATCCTTCGCGATCTTGAGCAAGAAGCGCGTGAGCGCTACCGGGCTGAGATCGTCGGCGTGTTTGGTTCCTATGCTCGCGGCGAGCAGCGCCGCCGTAGCGACATAGATGTGCTGGTTCGCTTTCTCGATGGCGCTTCGCTCTTTGACCTTGTGAGATTAGCGGATATGCTCGAAGAGCGGCTCCGATGCAAGGTGGATGTTGTTTCGGAGCGCGGAATCCGTCCGGAGCTGCGCGAGCGGATTCTCAGCGAGGTTGTGCAACTATGAAACGCGACTGGCGGCTATTCTTGCGAGACATCCTCGAAGCAATGGACGCCATCGAGCGTTTTGTGGAAGGAATGAGCTTGGAGGACCTCTATCGAGACGACAAAACAGCCAGTGCTGTTATCCGAAAATTCGAGATCATTGGCGAAGCTGCTCGCCACGTTCCTTCGCATCTACGCCGAGCGTATCCGGACATCCCGTGGAAAGAAATGGCTGGAATGCGAGACCGACTGATTCACGGTTACTTTGGCATATCAACGGAGTCAAATTTATGAGCGCGTCATTGTTGCTTCCACGTTATAAGTCCATCGAAACAAGCTTCAGACCAGATGCTGAGATTGTCCTTTTTTCTGGCGATGTGGGTGAATTCATTGCCCAGGTCCCCGATAATTCGGTTGCACTTGTTGTGACTTCGCCTCCTTACAATTTGGGTAAACAATACGAAAATCGGGTTTCAATCGAACGATATTTGAAAGCGCAGGCGCACTTGATCACTCAGCTTTATCGAATCTTGCGAGAAGATGGCAGCATCTGTTGGCAAGTAGGCAATTTTGTCGAAGACGGAGAGGTTTATCCTCTCGACATTCTGTATTATCCGATTTTCAAAGAATTGGGAATGAGGTTGCGCAATCGAATTGTCTGGAAGTTCGGACACGGGTTACATGCCTCTAAGCGTTTTTCAGGGCGCTACGAGACCATTTTATGGTTTACAAAATCCGATCGCTACATCTTCAATCTGGATGCCGTTCGCGTGCCAGCAAAATATCCCGGCAAGCGGCACTTTAAGGGGCCAAACAAAGGTAAGCCCTCCGGGAATCCCTTAGGAAAGAATCCCTCGGATGTATGGGAAATCTTGGTACAGGACTGGGAAGACTTAGTTTGGGATATTCCCAACGTCAAGTCCAACCATCCCGAGAAGACCATCCACCCTTGCCAATTCCCTATTGAGTTGGTTGAGCGCTGTGTCCTTGCCCTGACCAATGAAGGCGATTGGGTATTTGACCCCTACATGGGTGTTGGTTCGGCTCTCATCGCGGCTTTGATGCATAACCGGCGGGCAATGGGTTGCGAGAAAGAAGTTGCGTATGTGGAGATAGCCCGCCAACGCATTTTGGATTACTTTAATGGGGTGCTTCGATACCGCCCTATGGGAAAACCGGTTTATCAACCTACAGGCAAGGAGAAGGTAACTCAGATTCCTAACGAATGGAAAGAATCATCCCAGCCGCGGCTATTGGAACAACAACAAGGTGAATACAAATGATCATCGCAGGCATTTACTCTTTCAATGGTGGTGAAGAAGTTATCACTTCCCAATATCCAACAGAACTTGAAGAAGTGAAACAAGTGATTGCTGCCGTTGACAGTGCGAAATGTAAAACAAAAACCAGTCGGGAAAAGACCATGCCTGGTAGAACACTCTACAGCCCTCGTGATTTGAACAGGGCTTTTAGAGAAGAGTTCAAATTACGCGGATGGAAAGGTCATAAAGTTCAGTGTGACTATTCCACCGAGTATTATGTACCTGGATTCACTCCCAATACTTCACCTAAAGGAGCTTTTCGGGAGATGGATTTTGTCAAGAACCGGGTAGGTGTCGAGGTTCAATTCGGCAAGTATGCTTTCATGGTCTACAATGTTTGTGCAAAGATGACCATTTTTCATAAACTGGGAGTGATAGACGTGGGCATTGAGATTGTGCCGATCAAATGCTTCGCAGAAGAAATGTCCACAGGTGTTTCATACTATGAACAGTTCGTTTGGGATTTGGAGCATCGTGGCGTTGCGGATATTGATATTCCTGTGCTTGTTCTGGGAGTGACCGGCTTGAAGTATGAAGCGAATTGACGTTCGCTCGTATGCTAACACCGGTTCATTACAAAAGCAGCGTGCGTGTCCTTAATTGAGAAAGAGCAAACCGAATAAAAAATCGTGATACGCGTAGTAGGACGTTTGACAAGAACTAAGCATTTCTATGAACAGCGTAAGCCACCAGCAAAGGGTGCGGACATCGGAACATCACCCATTTCAACACGCTTGCCGACACCTCGGCAAGGAGCGTTGGATCATTTGAGGATTAGCATATGAACACACAACCCTGGATACACGTCGTTACGCCGCACGAAGACATCCGCCGCGGGCGGCTCGATGAATCGGTCTTTGCGGCAGACCTGTCGGACGTCGTCGCCGATCGCGGTCCGCTCGAATATCGCGATGCGGCGCTGTTTTTTCGTAAGACCTATCCGACGCAAGGTCTGGTAGAGTTGCTCTCTGCCGTGCTCGGTCGGCTTTCGGGCAAAGACTCGGGCGAAGGCGTCATCCAGATTCAAACGCCGTTCGGCGGCGGCAAAACGCACAGCCTGATCGCTCTGTATCACATCGTCGCGCATGGGCGCGACTTGGGCGATGAGGTGGCAGAGATACTCAAGCGCGCCGGACTCGACCGCGTTCCCGAAGCGCGCGTGGCGACATTCGTCGGCACCGCTGCCGATGCGCTCAAAGGGAAGACGCCGTGGGGCGAGCTGGCGGCGCAATTGGGACGCTATGAGCTGCTTGCCGATCACGACCAGAAGCGCCGCGCGCCGGGGAAAGACCTGCTGCACAAACTCTTGAGCGAAGCACCGACGCTCATCCTGATGGACGAGGTCGCCGAGTATGCCGTCAAAGCGCGCGACTTCCGCGATCAGCTCGTGGCGTTCTATCAAGAGCTGACCGAAACGGTCAAGGTGCTGCCGCAGTGTGTGTTGGTAGTGACGCTACCATCGAGCGCGCCGTATGGCGAAGAGGGCGAGCGGTCGCTGCACGAACTCCAGCAGGTGTTCAAGCGCGTGGAGACTATCCGCACGCCAGTCGAAGGCGAGGAGGTGTACCAGGTCATCCGTCGGCGGCTGTTCGAGACCATCGGGAGCGATCGCGACATCAAGCGCACCGCCGATGCGTTCGTGGCGCTGTATCAGCAGATCGGCGACGACCTGCCGCGGGAAGTTCGCGAGCCAGCGTATCGCGACCGCATGATGAAAGCCTATCCGTTCCACCCGGAAATCATTGATGTTCTCTTCGAGCGGTGGAGCACGTTTCCCGATTTTCAGCGCACGCGCGGTGTGCTCCGGCTATTGGCGAACCTCGTCAGCGAGTTGTATCAGAAGCGCCATTCGGCGCCGCTCATTTTGCCGGCGCATTGGAACCTGGCAAATCCCGCTGTGCGCGGCGAGTTCTTGCGCCACATCGGCAGCGAGTATCAGGGCGTCATCGCCAGCGACATCGCCGCAAGCGGCAATGCCAAAGCCGAGCAGATAGACCGGCAGCTCGGCTCGGAATATGCGCGATTCGAGGTCGCCAAGGGACTGGCGACGGTGATCTTTTTCGGCTCGTTCAGCGGCAGCGAGCGGCAAGGAGTCGGCATCCAGCGGTTGCGGCTGGCGCTGTTGCAGCCCGAGCTACCGCCGGCGATCGTCGGCGATGCGCTCCGGCGGCTGGAAGAGGAGCTGTGGTATGTGCACGCCGAGCAGGGAATCTATCGCTTTTCCACCAAGCCCAATCTCAACCGCGTCATCGTCGAAAAAGAAGAGGCGGTTCGTCCCGAGCAAATCGCCGAAGAGCTTCGCGATCGTTTGGCAAAGCTTGCCGGGCGCGAGCTGCAGGTGGTGCTTTGTCCCCGAACACCACAGGACGTTGCAGACACGCGCGAGCTGAAGCTTGCCGTGCTCGATCCCGACCGCATGCGCACCGCAAACGACACGGAAACGTTCGTGCGCGAGCTTTTGGAAAAGTGCGGGCAGACGTTTCGCGTCTGGCGCAATGCGATCGTGGTGCTGGTGGCTGACGGGGGCGAACTTGCCGGTTTGCGGCAGCTTGTCAAGCGCTTTTTGGCGTATCGCGCCATCGGCGAAGACAAAGCGCTGATGAAGCAGCTCTCGGACGAAAGCCGCCGCACGGTCGAGGGCAAAATCAAGGAGCTGGAAGGCGGCATCGCGCACCGCATCATGAGCACCTATCGGCATTTGGCAAAAGCTGCCGAAGGCGGCGTGCAGTGGTTCGACATGGGATTGCCCACGGTCGGCGCCGAGCGGACGCTGGCTGGGCGCGTCGTGAGCTACTTGAAGGGGGAAGACCTGTTGCTCGGCAAAATTTCGCCGCAGCGCGTGGTGCAGAAAGCCATGCGGGCGGACGAGGCGGAAAAGACGGTCGCCGACATCTGGGATGCGTTCTTGCGCTATCCGAGCATGCCGATGCTGGAAAGTTTTGCCGTGCTGCAAGCAGCGCTGGCAGACGGCGTGCGCGAAGGCGCCTTCGGGCTGCGCATCGGCGATCGGACCTACTTCCGTGAATCGCTCGCGCCGGATCGCATCGAGCGGGAAGCAGTGATCGTGCGCGATGTGGCGGAGCCAGCAGCGCACACAACCGAGCTGGCAGCAGTCGCTGAAGCGGTAACGTCGCAGCAAATCACAGCGGATGCGATGCCGAGCGTGCAGAGCCTTGCTGCGCCGGCGGCATCATCGAGCATGGGGCGTCGCGTTCAGCAGTATCGTCTAACGGCACAAATCCCCTGGGATCAGCAGTCGCATTTCTTCAGTGGGGTGGTGGTGCCGTTGCAACGCGAGAGCGCAGAGCTGCGGATCGTGATCACACTCGAAGCACGCGGTGCTATCGCTGAAACGACGCTCAGACACCAGGTGCGCGAAACGTTGCAGCAGATCGGAGCTAACGTTCTGCGCGAGGAAACCGAGTGAGTTCTCCCCTCACCGCTCGATGAGCAATCGTGCGCCGGGCTGATAGGTCAGGTAGTACCACAGCCATTCGCTGAGCACGGCAAACCGGTTGCGGAACCGAATCAAAAACGCGATGTGAACAGCAGCCCAGAGCAGCCACGCCACCAGCCCATCCACACGAATGCCCGGCGGCAACGCAGCGACTGCTTTTGCGCGTCCGATTGTCGCGAGAATGCCTTTGTCACGGTAGCGAAACTGCGGACGCTTGTTCGGA
>JAOAGY010000022.1 GCA_026415505.1 Chlorobiota bacterium
CACGACCGACGCGAACGATCTGCGCTTCCGTACCAACAACTCCCAGCGCATGGTCATCACCAGCACCGGTAACGTCGGCATCGGTACGGCATCGCCGTCAACCACCCTCGATGTCAGCGGAACAGCGAATGTATCGGGGAACACGACTATCGGTGGCAATCTTACCGCCAGCGGAACGACTATCGCACTGCCCAATGTGCCCAGCAGCTCGACCGCAAATGAACTCGTCGTCTGGAACAGTGGAAATCTTGAGCGACGCCCTGCCTCCGGTCTTGTGTCGAGCATTGCGTGGAGTTTGACGGGCAATAGCGGCACGAGTCCCTCGACGAACTTTTTGGGCACGACGGACAATCAGCCGCTGGTGATCCGCACCAATAACAGCGAACGCATGCGCATTGACGTCAGTGGCAACGTCGGCATCGGGATCAGTAGCCCCGCAGCTCGGCTCGATGTCGAAGGCAATGCAACGACGACGAATCCTCTGCTCGTATCCAACGATGCCGATGCAACCAAAGACAGTACGCTCGTTTTTTCCTCCAACGGACGGCTCGGCATCGGTACGACATCGCCCTCGAACGCGCTGCATGTCGTCGCTACCAGCGATCCGCTTCGCCTGCAAGGTTTGCAAAGCGATAACTCTCAAACGAACGTTCTCGTCATTGACAACAACGGTGTCGTCAAACAGCGGAGCTTGTCGAGCCTGACGGGAACGACGACCTACATCCGCAAAACGAGCAACCAAACTGTCACCAGTAGCACGACGTATCAAAACGACAACGCGCTGGTGTACACTGCCAGCGCGAACCAGATTTTCGAGTTCGAAGCGTACATGTTCATCTCCGGCGGCAACGGCGGTATCAAAATCCGGGTGAGCATCCCCAGCAGCGCGAGCATGAAGCTCTACGCCGAACTCAAAAAAGACGATCAGCATCACTGGGTGTACGCCAAGCTCACTTCCGGCACCGACGAAGTTTCGTGGAGCACGATAGACAACACCTACGGCTATGCCCGCATCGTCGGCATCGTGCAGATGGGATCGTCTGGAGGGAACGTGCAAGTACAGTGGGCGCAGAACAGCTCGAATGCGACCGGTACGACGGTCGAGGCTGGCTCGTACCTAAAAATCACACCGATCCAGTAGCACCGTTGGCGCTTGTCGAGTGTTGTCGCTTAGCCAAGCACACGCAGGGGAGCAAAACGCGCCATGAGGAGCTTATCGCCGGCTGTCTCGAATCGGACGCGCAGCCGGGTGTCGTTGCCCTTTCCTTCGACCTCGGCGACAATGCCGATGCCGAAGAGGGGATGCTCTACTTTCATGCCACGTCGGTACCGTGCAGACTTCCCATTTTGGCGGTCGGCTATCGCGCTGCTTGGAGCGACGTTACCAGTGAAAGCCTGCTGGCGCACTCGGAGGAAATCCTCCGGACGTTCGGCGTCGAGCAGCTCCGGTGGCAACTCTCCCAGAAAACTCGATGCAATCGCCGGCTGCATGACACCGAACGTCGAACGATGGCGCCCATACGTGAGAACGACACGCGTTCGCGCTCGTGTCAAGCCAACGTAGAACAATCGCCGCTCTTCATGACGATCGGCATCGGTACTGCCAGCACGAATGAGGGGCAACAATCCTTCGACCAAGCCAGCGATAATGACGACGGGAAATTCCAGTCCCTTTGCCGCATGGAGCGTCATCAATTGGACAGCATCGCTCTCGGTGGTTTCGTCGGCGCTGGTGAGCAACGATACACGCTGCATGTAGTCGGCAAGAGTCGGTTGCTGACCGCCATCTTCGACCGCTGTGGCGTACTCGGTGACATCCCCGATCAAGCGGGCGATGTTCTCGTAGCGATCGAGCGCTTCATCGGTCGCCTGGGATTTGTAGTAGCCGAGCAGACCGACTGCGTCGAGATAGTGATGGATGAGTTCTCCGAGCGGGACAGTTGCGAGTTTCGACGCCGTCACAGTGACGATCGACGCGAGTTGTTCGAGAACGAGCTGTTTCTGTTTGGCGATCGTACCGATGCTTCGCGCGCGAAGCGCAGCTTCCAGCAACGACACACCCTCCGCGCTGGACCACCGCCGCAGATGTTCAAGTGTCGCGTCACCGATGCCGCGCGGTGGTTCGTTGATGATACGCAGAAACGCTTCGTCGTCTCTGGGGTTGAGCAACAGTCGCATGTAGGCAAGCGCATCCTTGATTTCCTTGCGCTTGTAGAACGAAATGCCACCGATGATGCGATAGGGTATCTCGGCTCGACGAAGCTCGTCTTCGAGATGCTGCGACTGAGCGTTGATGCGGTAGAGAACAGCTACCTCGGACCAGGCGCTAATCGCTGCCGAGTCGCGGAGCTGCGCGATTGTCTCGACAATGCCGGCGGCTTCCTCGGCTTCGTCCCAGTACGAGACGACACGAATCGGCTGACCACCGGACTGCGACGTCCAGAGCGATTTCGGTATCTGTCGGGGATTGTGCGCAATGAGCGCGTTGGCGGCGTCGAGAATGACCTGCGTCGAACGATAGTTCTGCTCCAGTCGGATCAGCACGTGGTCGGGGAAATCGCGCTGAAACTCGAAGATGTTCTCCACACGGGCACCGCGCCAACTGTAAATACTCTGCGCATCGTCGCCGACAGCAAAAAGATTACGATGTCCTCCGGCGAGCAGTTTGAGCGCCTCGTACTGCGCCCGGTTGGTGTCTTGGTATTCGTCCACGTGGATGTAGTGGAACAAGTCCTGGCACAAGTGCAACACGTCGTCGGAGCTTGCCAGCACGTCGATCATATTGAGCAGCAGGTCGTCGAAATCCATCGCATCGGCTTTGCGCAGAGCACGCTGGTAGAGCTGATACACCGTCGCGATGCGACGTTCGCGTGGAGTCGTAGCCAGCCGTGCGTACTCGTCCGGTGTCACCAGATCGTTTTTGGCGCGCGAGATCGCACCTCGTACCGCTTGGGGCGACAACTCGCTCGGCGGGATGTTCTGCTCTTTGAGCAGCCGTCGAATGAGCGACAGCGAATCTTCGTCGTCGTAGATGGCATAGTTGGGTGTAAAACCGAGCACCTCGGCATTGCGGCGCAACAACCGAGCGAAAATCGAATGAAACGTTCCCGCCCACACACGACGAGCTGCCCACCGATCGCACCAGCGCTCGATCCGCTGGCGAAGTTCGTCGGCAGCTTTATTGGTGAACGTCATCGCGACGATTCGCTCGGGCGGGATACCGTTGGCGATCAAGTATGCAACGCGTGCTGTCAACACGCGCGTTTTGCCGCTGCCAGCGCCGGCGATGACCAACACCGGACCATCGGTTGTCGTGACCGCCTGCCGTTGCGGTTCGTTCAACTGCGCCAGAAGATGCTCGACATCGTACACCGGAGGAAATCGGGACGGTTCAACGTGGGTGCGCAAAGATACCGCAGCATTCGGCGACGAGTGTAATTTTGGCACCGACGATGTACCTGCCCGGCACCATGTTTTGCACACTGTGAGCACCGCAATGCCGTACCGAGTCAGATACTGCCTCTTCTCGACGGTAACGAGCGCTACGCTGACCGTGCTCGTATGGGCAGTGCTCCTCGGTAGCAGTGTGCCAGTGGGAGCACAGCAATTGATCGTCAGCGACATCGCTACAGCGAACTTCCCACAACTGACCGTCCGCGTTCATGCGTTCGATGCCGAGGGGAATCCTCGTCTGCTCGATCCTCAGCTCGATCGCATCGTCACCGAGCGTCTCGGCGTCGTTCGGCAGACGACCGCTGTCGTCACGTGCCCACCGCTTCCGTCGCCAACACCGACGACAGCGGTTTTCGCATTCGATTGGACGAGCGATTCGATCAGAGGCGCAGCAGCGGCTGCAATCGGTTCGTGGTTCGATGCAGCGGCACCGGGGAGCGAAGCGGGCATCGTCGTCTTCGGCTCGCGTCCATACGTTTTGGCTGACATCGGCACCGACACTGCTGCTCTGCTGGCCAGTGTGAATCGCTTGCCTCGGCTGGAATCTGCCTTTCCGTACCGCGCCCTGCTCGATTCGCTGCTCGGAGCAGTCGCGATCGCAGCACGCGGACATTTCCCGCGCACTGTCGTATTGGTCACCGATCACAAATTGTCGTCGCCGCCAGCCTCGCTGCTGCAAGTGCTGCAAACGACGGGAACGCGGTTGGTTGTCGTCGCTTTTCATCGCGACATTCCACCGGCGCTCAGCGATCTGTGCACCGCCAGCGGAGGACTGGTACTCGGCGGCGCGACAGCATCCCAACTGCCTCGTCTGTTTCGAATGGCAACACATGTCGCTGCTGGTTATCAACCGTGCAGCGTGACCTGGCAGAGCACTTACGACTGCGTCCAGATACGGACAGTCCAGCTCACCGCGCCGAGCATCAGTGCGAGCACCGAATTCAGCTACTCGCTCGCCTCGCGACAAATTCCGCTGCTGGATGTATTGCCCAGGTACCGGGACTTGGGCACCTTTCCGCCCGGTGCCACGCCGGCGCAAGAATTCGTTTTGACCGCGCTCAACGCCGACATTACGCTGCTGGCGATAAGCAGCGACCCATCGGTCGAGATCGTCGAAGGACAAATCACCGCACCGCTCCTGTTGCCGATGGGACAGCAATTTCGAATCTGGGCGCGGCTCCGTGTTGACCGTCCCGAACGAACGGTCGGTACCATTCGCATCGTCAGCACCAGTTGTTCGGGAGTGGACATCGTCACAGTAGCAGCCAACGTCGCTCTCCCGACAAGCAGCGCATTGCAAATCACCCAACCCAGCAATGACACGACCATCGAGTATGCTGGATTGCCGCTGCGGATTCGGTGGATAGGTGCAGTGCCGAACGACTCGCTCACCTTGTCGGTTCAACAGCTGGGCGATACGACGTGGACCGTTTTAGCGGATCATCTGACGACGACCGAATTTACCTGGCGGCTGCCGGAGAGCGGTCGCTACCGCTTTCAGGTGCGCAACCGGCAGGGCACGATGAGCGCCGAATCCGGTATCGTCATCGTCGCACCGCCGCCGTTCGCCTTCGTCCCCATCGTCGTTCCAACTACTCGCAGCGGTACAGCAGTTGAATTCCGTCCGCCGCAGTTGATTTGCTCGGACACTTCGCAGCCGATCCGGTTCGACTCGCTGTATTTCGTCAGCGGACGATCATTCCAGTTAGTGCGCGATGTCCCCGACACCGTGTACCCCGGACAATGCGCCACTGCATGGATACGGTTTGCTCCGACTGAGCCCGGGCTTCACGCCGATACGCTGATCGCCGAAACTCCCGTCGGAGTTCGCACTCTACGGGTCGAAGCGATGGCGACACAACCGCAGTTGATCGTACCCGCGACAATCCGACTCGGCAACGTCCCGCTCGGCACGTACCGTGATACGCTGGTGCAGTGGTTCGCATGCTCGACGACGCCGCAACAGGTGCGCTTGCAGCCAGTCGGTCCGGACAGCTCCCAAGTACAGCTCCTGACAATTCGGCAATTGTCGCTTACCGAGGAAACACCGTGTTCAGCATATCCGTTCGGTTTCCGTGCCGAGCGACTTGGTCGGACGTGCTTGCGATTGCTTGTCGAAAGCAGCGAAGGGCAGCCCTACGAATGCGTGCTCGTCGGCGATGTCGTCTGCGCCGAGCCGTACAGCGGCGCGATGCTGTCCGCCCCACCGACGCTCGTCACTCAAGCTGGTCACGTCATCACTGTCCCCGTGTGGATGCCCTCGGTACCGCGGCAGTTCCGCACCATGCAACGTCCGTACCGCTTCACCGTTCGGTGCAACGCATCCGCCCTGCTGCCCGAACCGCCCCTCGGACGCGGAACAATCGCCGATGGCGAACGCATAGTGACGGTCACAGGTCGCGGCTTTCTTCGAGACGATACGTTAGCGCTGCTCCGCTTTGGCACCTACTGGGGCACGTCACCGATCGTCCAATTGCGCATCGAGGATTTCCAGTGGCTCGACGATTGCTCGCTGGCATTGGCACCGACATCGGTAGCGATCGTGTTCACCGATTACTGCACCGCCGGTGGAACGACGCGCTTATTCGTTGATGGCTCGCCACCGATTATCGAACAGGTCGCTCCCCAACCCAGCGAGGGAACGGTGCATCTGCGACTGCGCGTCGAGCAGCAAATGCCTGTCGAGCTGCGATGCCTCGATGTGCTCGGCATCGAGCGCTGGCATACTGAGCTGGGAAGCGTCGTGGGCACTGTCGAGGGAACATTCGTGCTCGATCTACCGCCGGGTCAATACATCCTGCAAGCCCGCTCGCCATTTGGCACCAGTAGTACGATCGTTATTCGCTCGCCATGATCGAAGCATCCATCTGGCGGTCGGTCTGGATCGGTATCTTCACGGCATGTGTTGTGCTGACGAGTATCTGCGTGGCACAGCAAACACCGTCGTCTGGCAGTGTTCGGCTCGGCGCTACGGCGATGGGAGGCGTCACATTGCATATCGCCAATTTTTCTTCGCTGCCCGAGCTGCCCTCGTGTTGTCCTCAGTTCCGTGATGGGAGCGGCGTTGGCGCTGGAGCGATGCTCTGGGGAGAGTATCCGCTCCTTTCGTCGCTGTCGGTAGGCATCCGCATCGGGACAGCCAGCTTCGGCGGTATCCTTCGAGCATTGGAACGCAAACCTGTACTCGTCGCCGATACCCCGACTGAAGCGGTCATCCAGCACAGCCTCGCCAGCCGCTTCCACTCGATGCGGTGGGAAGGGTATATCGGCATCCGAGCGTCGAGCATTCTCGATGTGTACATCGGCGCGGGTACCGATCTGATCCAGCAGGCTGACGGCGATATTCGCGAAGAACTCGTTCAGCCGGCTCGCGGGACGTTCGAGAACGGTTTGCGCGAACGGAACACTCGGTCGGCGACACTGGCGAGCACTGTCCGCTCGATGGCGTCGCTTATCACCGGTATGAGGTTTTCCATTCCGCTCGATGCTTCCAAGCGCTGGTCGCTCGTGCCGGAGCTGAGCTTTCGCTATGCACTCGATCCAATCGCACGCGATCAGCAATGGTACATCTACAGCGTTCTCGTCGGCGTCGGGCTTGCCTTCGAGCCGCTACCTTTGCCGACCCTGCCGCCGAGCGAATCGCTACCAGAGCCGACTTCGACCCCGTCATTACCTCTCGGCGCCTCGATTGTCGCCTACGGCATCGAGAGCGATCGCGAACACTTGCCATTGCGGATCGAAGAACACCGGCGTTGGCGTGTTCTCCCGTTGCTGCCTGTCCTTTACACCGATGGCGGCACAAGCATCCCCGACCGCTATATCGTCCCCGCGTCCGCGGAAGACACGGTGTGGCGCTCGACACTCTCATCGCCGCTGGGCGCGTACTACGCTTTGCTGCCGATCATCGCCACCCGTCTGCGGCAGAGCGACGACACACTCACGATCGTCGGCATAGACAAGCAATCGGCAGCACAAGCGCGGCGCCGCAGCGATTACATCGCCCGCTATTTCCAGGCGATCTGGAAAATACCGCCCGAACGACTGCGCATCCTCTCACGAGTGGACGAACGCGACACCGCTTCGCGGGTACAGTTCGAAGGGAATTCATCGTTGCTCGGACCAATCGAACATCTCGACACCGTGCGCAGCATCGTTCCAGCATTGCTACGGCTGAGACCGGCAACCAACGGCGCCGAACCACTCAAACAGTGGACGATACGGCTCTGGCAAGATTCGACCGATCTGGCGTTGCGGAGCGGAACAGGCGGGCTTCCCCTACGCATCGACGTCGAACTGGCGCAGCACAGCGAACGCTTGCGGACGGATTTGCCGCTCCGTGTACGATTGGACGTCGAAAGCACATCAGGCAACCGCGTCTGGGCGGAGGAGCAAATTCCCATCGAGACATCTCCGCTCAGCCGCGCTGCCGATGGCGAACACACGGCGACGGTCGAGTACTTTCTCTTTTCCACCGGGCACCTGACGACAGAGCAGGCTGAGCGGCTCGCGACGCGCTATCGCCACCGCCTGCGCGACGTGGCGATCGTTCTCTACGGCAACTCGCTGGAATTGGACGATGCTCTCCGCCGTACTGTGTCGGTACTGCGCCAAGCAGGTTTTCCCGACCCTCGCATCGAGCGACACGAAGCACTCTACCGTCCCTTCACACCCGAACGCGCTCGCTATTCGACGATGATCGCTGTGCAAATCCGCTACCTCGATCGCTGAGCACTGTCTCGGCTCGACGTCGTCGCGTGCCACCACTGCGCGACCGTCCCAATAGCAATCACCAGCATCACCAGCGGCAGCCAATCGCCGAAACGAACATAGAGCGTGCGTTCGGTTTGCGGAACGATCGTCGCTGCCGCCGCGATCGCTCGCCGCGCTGGCACGCGCTGGATCGCCGCACCTGTCGGCGCGATGAACCCGCTGATGCCGCTGTTGGCGCACCGCACCACCGGTCGGCGCGTTTCGATCGCGCGCATTTGCGCGATGGCAAAATGCTGATCGGGTCCGGGTGTGCCGTCGTACCACGCGTCGTTGGTGATCACCACGAGCACATCGGCACCGCGCCGAACACAGCCGGCAGCGAAATCGGGATAAATGCTCTCGATGCAAATCATCACACCGAGCCGAGCGAGCGTATCGCTTCCCCGCACAAGCGGCAGTGCCGCCGGACCGGGACCTTTCGCCCAACTGGAAATACCGACGCTCCACTGCAACGCTTTCGCCAAATCCGGCAACAGATCGGAAAACGGCATGTACTCGCCGAACGGCGTCAGTCGCGATTTGCGGTGCACCGCCACGCGCTCGCGCTGCGGCGCGACGAGAACCGCTGCATTGTAGGCGCGCAGCGGCTGGTATCGCTCGATATCGGCAAAGCCCGTCAGTACTGCGCAGCCGGTCGTATCGCACCAGGTTCGAATTCGCTCCAGAAGCTCTGCCCCGCTGGCATCGAGCAGGTTGACCGGCAGCGCCGTTTCGCTCCAGACCGCCAGCTCGATGCGCCTGGTGCGCCGGAGCGAATCCTGCAACGCAATGTGCTGCTCGAGCATCGGACGCATATCGGCTAATCCCCACTTGCGCCAGGGGTTGATATTCGGTTGCACGACGGCGATGCGGAGCGGCTGGGAAGGCTCCGGTTCGTACTCGAGCAATCGCAGCACACCGTAGAGCATCGGCACACCGAGCACAGCCAGCATCCAGCCGCCCAGTTGCAACGCCCCACGCACCGGCGAGCGCAGGCGATGGCGTTCGCTGCGGGCACGAACGATCCAGGCGTACACCACTGCATCGAGCGCGATCGCAATGGCACTGACACCCCATACACCGGTGACATCGGCGATCTGCGCCAATGCGATGCTTCGCAGTTGCGTGTAGCCGAGCGCCAGCCACGGATAGCTCAAGTCGCCGAGCGAATGCAGCCATTCGACTGCGACGAACGCTGCGACCATCATCACGAGCGCACGCCCCAGCGGCATGCCTCGCCGGCGAAGCAGCGCATAGAGCGCCAGCGCCGGCACCAAGAACACCGGATGCACCAGCCACAACACAGCACCAGCGACCATCAAGTACGGATCGGTTTCCCGCTGCCAGCTCATCACCCACCAATTGGCTGCACCGTGCCATGCGAATCCGAACACGTATAGCACCGCACCCCATCGTTTGCCCTCGGTAGCCGCACGATCGAGCAATGCCAGCATCGGCACGAACGCGATCCACGCCAGCGGACCGAGCACCGTCGGCGGATATGCCGCACCGACAGCAGCACCGCTTGCGAGCGCGATCGCCCAGCGATAGCGCCAGAGCGAGTCGGCAGTTTGCGTTCGATGCTCGGCGTCCATTGCGCTGCTACAATCCCGCTGCTACGCTGAACGCAATCGGCAACTGCGTGCGACCGATCGTGGCTCCCGATCGCGGATCGATCGCAACGACCGTCGTCCCGGATTCTGTCGGCATCCACACGAGCACCAGGTCGCGCGCAAAATCATACGCTGCATTGCGGTACTCCCCGACGAGCACCGTGCCGAGCAATCGCTGCCCGACATGGTCGAACATCTGCACCTCCTGATCGAGAACGACGAACACTGTCCCGGCGGTACCTCCTGCGACCAGCGCACGCGGCAGTGTCGAGAGGGCATCGGACGAGTATTGTGTCAGCTCGATTTGCGCACCGACGGCATCGGCGAACGGATCGTAGAAGGTCGCGACCGCTGCGCTTCGATCCTCGTTGGAGGCGAGCTTGCCGCTGCCGAGCGAAACGATGCAGAAGCTCTTGACCGGATCGCTGCCACCGACGACGAACGCCGGATACGGCGGCACCGACACCGTCGCAGCCAGCGTATTGCTCCGCGTATCGATGATGCTGACTGTTCCTCCGTCGCGATTGCACACCGCGACACGATTGCCCAGCGCCGCGATCGAAACCGCTGCTGCACCGACCGTGATCGTGCGCACCGTTTGGAAGGTCGTCAAATCCACCACGCTGACGGTCGAATCGCCGTTGGCGGTGTATGCCGTCGTGCCGTTTGCAAAACAGATTCCGAGCGCTCCGTGCGGCGCCGTCGCAATGCGTGCCAGTCGGCGAAATGTCGTTGCGTCGAGCACTTCGATGCGCTGCCGATCGGGCTGGAGCAGAAAGAGCATCGAACGAAACTGCTCGATGCGCGCAACCGACCCGTCGAGCATGTCGCCATTGGCGGACGCGTACACGTCGTCGCTGACGAGTGTGCCAGCGGGCATGTCGTAGAGAGCCAGTCGGGTGGTTGCGCCGTCGGTCACTGCCGCCAGCAGGCGCCATCGAACGGTCGCAGCGTTGATCAGCTCGTCGCTGGGGCAGCCGATACTCGACAGCGCCAATGCGATGGCAGCGACACGCACTGCGATGATCGGTTTCATCGCCGCAAGCTTCCGTAGTGAAACGTGCCAGGCACTAACCATCGTGCCCGTGCAAAAGTAACGCAGCGAGCCGATCGGCTGCGTCGGCGGCAACGAGACTGCCGAGCGCCACTCCCATGCCGTTGCAGCCGAATACGCCGAGCACGCGATCGCTGCACCACTCGACCGCCGGAAGCGACGGCGTCCGGAATCCCATGATGCCCGCCCATCGCTGTTCGATGTGCACCTCGATGCCAGGTGCGATCACCGTGCGCAGGTATTCTTCCAGCGTCGCTTGGATACGCTCGGTCAGCGCCAGTCGGTCGGTCGTTTCGCCCTCGATGTCGAGATTGCGCCCGCCGCCGAAGAGAATTCGCGTGCCGACGTTGCGGAAGTAGTAGTAGCCTTCGTCGAAGTGGAACACGCCGTTCCACCGCAACCGATCGCCGAGCGGCGCCGTCACGAGCACTTGCCCGCGTCCCGGCAGCGCTCCGATGCACGGCGTAAGCTGCGGTGCCAGTGCATTGGTCGCTACCGCGACCGCACGCGCCGAAAAGCGCAGCTCCCCACCGATCGGAGCAGCGACGACGACGTCGGCACCATCGCCCGTCGGTTCGATTCGAACGACCGGCGAACCCGTGTGCACCGAGGCACCGCGTTCGACCACGTAGCGCACCAGCGAGCGCATCATGCGTCCGGTGTGAATGCGTCCCTCGTGGGGCAAGGCAACAAGGTGTTCCACCTGGGAACCGAAGCCGAACTCGGCGATGCGTTCATCGGCGAGCAGCGCATACGCACTGCCGAAAATCGGGCGCAGCAACTGATCGAGTCGGTCGAGCCGGTCGAGAACCGCAGAATGATCGCCCCAGAGCAATTCGTAGCCGCCGCACTGCTCGTAGCCGATCGCATCGTCGCCGAGCCGAGAGCGAAGGCGTTCCAAGCCGCGTTTGCGCTGCTCGACCAGGCGGCAGACGGCATCCTCGCCGAGCGCACCGATATCCCGCCACAGCTCCGTCGGCGAACCGTAGCACGCAAAGCCGGCGTTCTTGGTGCTGGCACCGGTCGGCAGCGTATTTCGTTCGAGCACGACCACGCGCAGCGTCGGCGCGCGTTCGAGCAGTTCGGCTGCCAGCGACAACCCGACGATGCCCGCTCCGACGATGCACACATCGGCTCGCAAAAATTCTTCTCGTTCCCAAAACGATACGTGCGCCACAGTGCTGGACCTCGTTACATGTGCGACGTCAGGAAATATGCCGCGAGCGCACCGATGCTCGCTGCGAGCATTGCCGGTGCTGTGCGGCGCACGATCTGCCGCGGCGAAACATCGGTCAACTGTCCGGCAAAAATCACCACCGCTGCCAGCGGCGACATCGAGCGTCCGACCGATGCGCCGATCGCACCGAGCGCTCCGAGTGCGACGGCACGATCGAGTCCCGCCACAGTGACCATCGTCGGCAGCACTGCTTTCGAGAACGTCACGCTCGGCGCCGTGCCCGAACCGGACATGACCGCCAGCGCCATCGTCGCATATGTGGCGACGACGGGAGCAGCATCGGATGCTGCGCCGAGCAGACCGACCAGATGCTCGATGGCACCCATCGCTTTGAGTCCTTCCAGAAAACACGCCGCCGCGATGATCAGCGAAATGACCGCAGAAAAGCCATAGCCGAGACCCTCGAAAAACTGCCGCGTCAGTTCCGATGCCCGCCGCCGGTGGAGCGCGATCGCGAGCACTGCACACGGCACCATCACGTGCGTCACCGGCACACCCGACGGATACAGCTCGGCGATCGGCGGAACCAATCGCCACTGCGGCAGCAACACCAGCAGCAAGACAATCGGCAACGGCGCCAACATCGCACGCATCAACGATGGGCGCAGCGCGGGCTGCTCGCGCGGCTCGAGCGCGCGACGTTCGCCGAGCGATAGCAGCGTGGTCACCGCCACGGCACAGGCGAATCCGACCAGGTGCGGAATGCCGACGGCTGCGATCGCTTGGTGAATCGGCGCGCCAGTCGCCGCAGCGATCGTGACGATGTCCGGCTCGCCGGGGTTGAACAAATTCCCGCCGGTCGAACACCCGACCACGAGCACCGCTGCACTGGTCAGCGCACCGTAGCCAGCGCTCTGCAGAATCGGCACCAGAATCGGTCCGACAGCCGCAGCAGCAGCCGTTTGGCTTGTGATCGCCATGTTGACGACAAAACCAACGACGCACCCGCCGGGCACCAGTAGCCACCCGACACGACGCAGCGGCAACGCCAGCAGTTCGACCATCGCGCGATCGGCACCGATCGCACGGAGCACGAACGCATAGCCCATCGCCGAGCAGATCGGACCGACGATGCTGCCATCGCCTATGACGCGCAAGAACGCATCGAGCAGTCGTTGCGGCTCCCCACCGAGCGAGGTCAGCACGATACCGGCACCGATGAGCACCAACCGCACGTCCACACCGCGCCAAACCAGCGCGAGTGCACCAGCACCGACGACGATCGCTGCGATCAAGTGCCAATCCATCGGCATCGCTCCGACTGTGTGTTGTCCCGGATCATGCGACCACGACCGTTTTGACGTTGACGAACTCCCGCACACCGAACAGCGACAGCTCGCGTCCCCAGCCGGAATCTTTGACCCCGCCGAACGGCAAGCGCGGATCGGAACGCACCAGCGCATTGACGAACACCGAACCGGCGTCGAGTCGGCGGGCGAGCTGTTCGGCGCGGTCGAGATCGCGCGTGAAAATCGCAGCACCCAAACCGTACGGCGAGCGATTCGCCAGTGCGATGGCTTCCTCGTCGTCGCGTGCCGATACGATTGCCGCCAGCGGACCGAAGGTTTCTTCGTCGAACGCCGGCATACCGGGCACGACATCGGCGAGCACGATCGGGCGAACGAACGCACCCACACCGGTCGGACCGCCGCCGAGCACGATACGGGCGCCGCGCCGGATGCTTTCGCGCGCTTGTCGGTCCAGCGTCTCGGCAAGATCGCCGCGCGCCAGCGGACCGAGCGACGTGCTGCCATCGAGCGGGTCGCCCGGCTCGTAGCGACGCAAGCGCTCGCGCAGCATTTCTTCGAACCTCGCTCGGACGGCTTCGGCGACGATGAAGCGTTTGGCAGCGATGCAGCTTTGTCCGCTGTTGATCATGCGTGCAGCGGCGCACGTTTCGACGGTCGCGTCGAGATCGGCATCGGCGAGCACGATGTACGGATCGCTGCCGCCGAGTTCGAGCACCGTTTTTTTGAGCATCTCGCCCGCCCGCGCTGCAACGATGCGTCCGGCACGTGTGCTGCCCGTGAGCGTGACCGCGGCGATGCGGCGATCGCCGATGAGTCGCCCGACCTGCTCGTGCGTGGCGCGAATCGTTCGATAAACCTCGCCGAGTCCTGCCTGCTCGGCGATCCGCTGGAGCAACAGCGCGCAGCCGGTCACTTCGGGCGAGTGCTTGACCACGACGGCATTGCCTGCCAGCAAGGCGGGCACGGCGGCGCGGACGACCTGCCAGAAAGGAAAATTCCACGGCATGATTGCCAGCACCACCCCGAGCGGATCGAACACGACGCGACTGCGGCGGAATTCGGTCGGCACATCCATCGGCGACAGTGCCGTCGGCGCTTGCTCAGCCAGCGATCGGCATGCCCACGCGCACTTTTCGATTTCGGCGCGACCTTGTGCGACCGGTTTGCCCATCTCGATCGCCGCCAGTTGCGCTGCTTCGTCGCGGTGGCGTTCGAGCACCTCGGCAAGCGAAAGGATCGCACCGATGCGGTCGTCGAGCGCCATCGAGCGCCACGATTGCTGTGCGGCACCGACTGCGTCGAGCGTGGCATCCAACTCCGCATCGCTCATGACAGGATAGCGAGCGACGACCTCGCCCGTGGCGGGATTGCGGCTGACGAGTTCCATTGTTTCGACTCCGAGTCGTGATTACGTGAGCAGGACACTCCGTCGAGCGTCCCGCACTGCGACAGCGCTTGTTTCTTCACTGTCGGCATCGAACGCCGAGTAGCCTGACAATGTCGGGCAAAAATCGTTCGACGTGCGGCATGTCTTTCTCCCAACTGGTCAGACGAATTGCTGCAACCGTTCCGCCGAATGCATAGACGCCATAGCATGTCGCCACAAGATCGCCACGACGCGGTAGCACTGTCCGATACCACCACCCCGATTCACCGCAGAGTAGGATGTCGTTCGGCGACGTCCAAGGTTGGAGATTCTGTCGCTCGGCAATGTGCGCAGCGTAATCGGCAACGGCTGTATCGCTGAGCGCGCGATGGACGACGAGGTACTCGATCTGTACGTAGGGGAGCTGCACCACAACGGCATTCCACACCGTGTCGTTGTCGGAGGGCGGCACGATCGGCATCGAGCCAAGTCGTGTCGAAACTTTGTTTTTCCATCCTGCCGGCACTGCGAGATTCCAACCGGCTGGATTGGCAATGTGCACAGTGTCGCGGTCGAACAGATGTTCCATCTCGACCGATGCCAAAAGACGACGATACACGTGTGCGCTCGGCGATCCATCGGCACGGGGGTCGAGCCGGCTGCGGATAACGACGACGACAACGTCGGACCCACGCGATGCCGACGTTACGAGCGTGAACATCGAATCGCGTGCGGTAGTGTCGCGAAGTTCGATTGCGATTTCCTCGGCAGGGATGAGACCGATCATCGGCTGAGCCGAGTAGGTCGTCATCACAGGCACATTGCCGCGACCGGAACGGCGAAGCTGCTGCAAATCGAGCAAGCGACCGAGCAGCTCGGTTGTCGAGAGGAACTCCGGTACCGCTGCGACGAACACGTGGAGCCAGTCTCCGTAGGTAGCGCTCAGCGCCGTCGCCGGTGAGGATGACGTCGAAGGGCGGGGAACGTCGAGCTGGTAGCTGTACACATCCGACGTCGAATACTCCGCCAGCGACCAGCTCCCGATCTGCAACGTACCGCCAGTCGGCAGCACGAACCGCAGATCCGCTGCTGGCAAGGCGACAGTAGTATCGCTTGTCGCTGATTCGGCGACAACCGCAAATGCGCAGCACACGATGACCGCCAGCACACGCATCGGACAAAACCCACAGTGTTACATCGTTGGCGAGTAGCGAAATTATCGTTGCCTCGATATTGTTGCTCGAATGCAAACGGGGCATACCCTGCTCGAGGGCATGCCCCATTTGCCGAGCTCTGCTGGCAGACGACTACTTGATCCGCAGAAACTCGATGCGCTGATTGACCGAGCTGTACGGGCGACGGCGATCGATCAGCTCACTTGTTCCGTAGCCCTTGGCGATCAAGCGCGTCGGTGCGATACCGCGATTGATGAGCCACATGCGGACCGATTCGGCGCGTTGCTGCGATAGCCGCACTTCCTGCGACTCCTTCCGCCGTTTGTTGCGCGATTTCGAGGCGTGACCTTGAATTTCAACTTCCATCTCGGGATAATCCTGCATTGTTTTGAGCACCTCTTCGAGCGTCGGATATGACCGCGGGAGAATTTCGGCACTGTTCTTCTTGAACGTGATGCCACGCAGGATCATTTTCTTGCCGACTTCGAGCGCGGGTTTCTTTTCTTCTTTCGGCTTGGGAACGTCGTCGCTCGGATCGAGCGGATTGGTCTTCTGCACAAGCACTTCCGTGCCGTCGTCCACCGTGCCCTTGTCGGTGTCGCGGTCGAGCGGATTGGTACGGTAGGTCTTGACTTCTTCGCCGTCGCTCAAGCGATCGCCGTCGGAGTCAGGCTTGAGTGGATCGGTCTTGTACTGCTTGACCTCTTCGCCATCGCTCAAGCCGTCACCATCGGTATCGGTCTTGAGTGGATCGGTCTTGTACTGCTTGATTTCTTCGCCATCGCTGAGTCCATCGCCGTCGGTGTCGGCTTTGATTGGGCTGGTTTTGTACTGCATGACTTCTTCGTAGTCGCCCAGCCCGTCGTTATCGCTGTCGGGAGCCAGCGGATTGGTGCGGTATTGGTTGACTTCTTCGCCGTCTTTCAAGCCGTCGCCATCGGTGTCGGGTTTGAGTGGATCGGTCTTGTGCTGCTTGACTTCGGCGCCGTCTTTCAAGCCATCGCCGTCGGTGTCGGGATTTTTGGGGTCGGTGCGATAGACCTTGACTTCTTCGCCGTCTTTCAAGCCGTCGCCGTCGGTGTCGGGATTGAGCGGATCGGTGCCGAGTTGCTCTTCTTCGAGGTCGGTCAAGCCGTCGCCGTCGGTGTCGGTGATGTCGTCGCGGAAGCTGTACATGAAGCTGAGCATACCGCTCCAGAAGGCGTCGTTTTGCGCGTCGTGAAGCGGATTCATATCGTCGTTGAACGTCGGATGACCGCCGAGCGCGATGTCGAGCATCCACCGGTTGCTGAGCTTGACGTTCAGCCCGATGCCGAGCGGAGCATACGGCGCTGCGCCGGAGACGGAATCTTCGGCTCGATCGTAGGGCGGAAAGTCACGATAGCCGCCCAGCGCGATCGTCGCCGGATCGTAGCGGTAGTACACATACCCCAGCCCCGCATAGATGTACGGCTTGACACCGGTGAACTGGAACGGCGTCAAGCGCACGCGAATGTCGAGCGGTATCGCTTCGGTGCGGTAGTCCCGGAATCGCTCCAGCTTCGACGATGCGAAGAGCGCATAACCGCCGCCCGCCTCGATAGCGACCGAGCGACTGGTCGCGTACAACAGCGCTGCGCGGAACTGCCCGGTCAATGGTCGGCTGACCGATTCGTTGATGCCGTTGACGATACCGCCGCCGAAACTGATCGCCCACGATTGGGGATTTTGGGCACGTGCTCCCATGACGGCACACGCAACGAGCACCAGCCCGATGAGTCGAACGCGAGTCAGCATGATTCTTACAGCCGAAAATGGAACATATCGCCAGTGTCGAACGTGCCGGCACCGAAACCGGCAAGGGGGCTTTCTGCGGGATAGCATCGTGGCGCCAAACCGGCTCGGTTCGAGCGACCGAGCATTCGTTGGTGGTTCGAAAATACAGCGCTGGTTTTGCCCCTGCAACAGGCAAAATAAAATTCCGTAGAACTACGGAGCAATGCGCTCGCGGGCGATCGACCCCTGTTCGCCTATCGGAATTTGTCTTATTCGGTCACATGACCACGACGCGGAGATTCGGTCGGCGAGTGCGGGTGCGGAGCCAGCGTTCCAATTGCCGCAGTGTCGTGCTGGTGGGACGCTCGATCTCGACCAGCGCGATCGTGAGCGTGTCGGGTGTAGCAACGGTCGGATGGAACAAGACCGCTTGGCGCAGTGCGATGCCACGCACCGACGGATACAGCACCGTGACCTCTTCGACGAGTTCCGCGGTCAGGTGCTCGTCCTTTCGATAGGCGACCAATGCCTGTTCGAGCGCACGAAGGCTGTCCTCCATCGAGCGGAGTTTCAGCTCGCTGCGTCGGTAGAAATCCTCCAGCACCTCAGCGCGGAGTCGGTCGGTCGAAATCGCCGGCGCACCGCCCTGGACGACGTCGAGATGATAATGCTGCAAGCCGTATTGCGTCGCCAGCCGCTCTTTGCGTTCTGCGATTTGGACGCTGTCGAGCGGCTCGCCGACCACGATCACATGCACGACGGCTGAATCGCCGTGCTCGGTCAGGTAGTAGTTGACCACTGTCGTGCGCGGCAAGGTGAACTCGTTTTGCACGAACGCGCGCACGCGCTGCTGGACGATCGTGCTCTCGACCAGTTGCCATGCCAAGTACAAGCTCGGCAGCATGGTCACCACGACGACGGCGAGCACCAAGCGATGAACACGGCGGCGGCGCAGGGGATCATCGACGTCTCGGTTCGGAAAGCGCAGAATCTGGGCGACGATGTATGCAGCAGTGCTGATGAACACCGCGTTGATGGTGAACAGGTACAGCGCTCCGAAGAAAAACGTGCCGCTGAAGCGAGCGATGCCGTAGCCAGCGGTACAGAGCGGCGGCATCAGCGCAGTGGCGATCGCGACGCCCGCGATGACGGTGAATTTTTTCTCGCGACTGGTCGCTGCGATGATGCCCGCCAGTCCGCCGAAGAAAGCGATGAGCACGTCCCACACGGTCGGGCTGGTACGCGCCAGCAATTCCGATTGCGGCTCTTTCAGTGGCGAAAGCGCAAAGTACACTGCCGATGTCGCCAAACTGAACGCGACCGCGACGCCGAAATTTTTCGCCGATTTTTTGAGCAACGCCAGATCGTAGGTCGCCAAGCTGACCCCGATGCCGACGATCGGTCCCATCAGCGGCGAAATGAGCATCGCGCCGATGATGACAGCCGTCGAGTTGACGTTCAGCCCGACCGATGCCACCAGCACGGCGCAGATGAGCACCCAGAGATTGACGCCGCGGAATTCGGCGTCGCGCTCGATCGCTGCAATCGTCTCGGCAGGCTCGGCACGTTCCCGCTGGAGGTCGAGCCGATCGAACAGCGTCAGCAGATACCGCAACACGGTGCGAAGATTCATTCCTGCTCCGGTTCCGACGAGGGTACAGGCAAGCGATTTTCCAATTCGTCGCCGTGGCGAATCAGCCCGCCTTTGTGCGCAGTGATACCGATCAGTGCAACGGAAGCGAGCGTCGCCAGCAGCAATATCACGGCTGCACGCCACCGGAAGCGTTCGCCCCACCACCGACTGCCGACGGCGGTTCCGATGCCGATGCCAGCAGTGACGATCGTCGCCAACACAGCGGCAGTGGCGCTTTCCTCGTGCTCTTCGATGGCGTGGGAATCGATGCCTGCGACACCGTCGAGGAGGTGTTCGGCTGCTTCGCCGGATTGTTGCGCGAGGAGGGCACCGGCACCGGCGACGATAACCATCCACAGCGCCGCAGTGAGCAGGCTACCGTTTCGGCGCACCAGCGCTGCCAGGAGCAGCGCAGCAGCGACGAGCATCAAAAACAACGGTGCATGGTTGACCGCCAAGTGAAGCAATGCTGCATTCATACCTATGACCTCGCGGAAGTCATCACTGAACACTGCTGCAAATATCAGGACCGGCGCTGCGAGTATTTTTGCTTGCCACCTTACGGAGAATGCAGCATGACAAAGTCGCCGGTGCACTCACAGCTTCTTCCTCCGGCATTACTACCGAAGCTCGAACGTCGCACGACGCTGATCGCTGTCGCCACGCTGGCTGTGCTCGTGGTGGTGTTTCTGTGGAAAGGCATCTTCGGCGGCTCGTTCGTTTCGTCCGACAGCCTCTCGTCGGAAAGCTTCAAACCGTATTTGGAGCAGGTTTCCAAACGCGGAGAATTTCCGCTGTGGGTGCCGTACATCTTCAGCGGCATGCCTGGTTACGGTGCGCTGCTGGTCACCGGAGATCGGTGGTGGGACCTGGTCAGCGTAGTCGTCTTCGGCATCGCCAAAGCGATCGGATCGGTTTTCGGCAGCGACACAGCCCGCATCGCGTTCTGGTACGTGCTCTACGGCGCCGGCGTTTTCGTCTTGCTGCGCCGCAAAGATCACGTTCCGCTGGTTGCGCTGTTGGCTAGTATCGCAGCGGTGTTTTCGACGTTCGTCATCGTGTGGGTGATGATCGGTCACCTGACCAAGCCCGTCGCGCTGGCGATGTTTCCGTGGATTCTGCTCGGACTCGAATCGCTCCGCGAGCGATGGAATCTCGCCCATGCGCTGCTGCTGATCGTCGCTGTCCATGTGCTCATCGAGTCCACGCACCTGCAAATGGTCTTCTACGGCGTGTGCACGTTCGCGCTGTACTTGCTTTTCGAGCTGGTCGGTCGTCTGCTGCGTCGCGAAAGCGTCGTCGGTGTTCTCCGCGCTGGCGGCGTGCTCGCGCTGGCAGCGGCGCTGTCGTTCGGTATGGCTGCCGATCGGTATCTGACCACGCTCGAATACACGCCGTACTCGACACGCGGAACAGTGCCGATCAAACTCCGCACAGCACCGGATTCGGCGCAACAACACAAGCTCGACGGCAACGATTACGAATACGCCACCAACTGGTCGTTTTCGCCCGAAGAGACGATCACCTTCCTGATTCCGAGCTACTACGGGTTCGGCAAACTCGACTACCGTGGACCGCTCACCGGCGGACGCACGACGAAAATCATGGCATACTGGGGACAGATGCCCTTCACCGATGCCGCCAACTACATGGGCATCCTCGTGCTGATGCTGGCGATCGTCGGAGCGTGGCTCTATCGGCGCGACGTGTTCGTGCAGTTTCTGGTAGTGCTCGGTGTCTTTTCGCTTGTGCTGTCGTTCGGCAAGAACATGCCGCTGCTGTACGACCTGTTCTACTACCACGTGCCGCTGTTCAACAAATTCCGTGCGCCGAGCATGGCACTGGCGATGCTGCAGTTCGCCGTGCCGATACTGGCTGCATACGGTCTGCGCGGCATCGCCGAGGAGCAGTCCGATCGGCTGGTGCGAACATTGGTGACGATCGCCGCAGCGTGGCTTGTGCTGGGACTGATTGTGCCGCCGATCATCGAGTCGAGTTTCCTGCAAAGCGTCCAACAGAGCCAGCAATTTGCGCAATATTCGGCGGACGTAAAAATCACGCTGGCACGCTTCGTCTATGGCGAAATGCGCAGCGATTGGATCGCCGGCGGGATCGTCCTTCTGCTCGGCACTGGCGCAATCTGGCTGTGGCGACGCGGCACGCTTCGTCCGCACTGGGCATTGCTTCTGCTGGCTGCGCTGACGACGTTCGACCTGTGGCGCGTCGGTTATCGCCCGATGGAAGTCACCAAAGGCGACGCCGTCGCACGAACGTTTCAGCGGTACGACTACGTGGACTTTCTGCGCCGCGACACGAGCGTCTATCGCATCGCCGACTTCGGTGCGCTGCCGGTGCCGAACGCCGCTGCGTACTACGGACTGGAGAACATTCACGGCTACCACTCCGCCAAAATGCGGGTGTACCAGGACCTGATGGACGAAGCCGGCAACGGCGGCGGCTCGGTCATCGCCAATCCGTTTTTGTGGAATCTGCTCGGCGTCAAGTACGTCCTCGCCGATCGCCCCATGATGCAATCGGAACCAGTGTTCCGTTCGACGACCGGCGCGCTGGTGTACGCCAATCCTGCCGCGCTGCCACGTGCCTTTTTCGTGCGTCACGCCGTGCGTGCGCGCGATGTGGACATTCTCGAACGCCTGCGCAAGGGTGACTTCGATCCGCGCGATACGATGTTCGTCGAAGAAGCGCTCGCCACAGCGACTGTTCCGCCCGACAGCGGTGCCAAGGTAGAATTGGTCGAACGGTCGTTCCACTGGCAGCGTTACCGCGTGCGTGCGACGGGCACCAACGCACTGTTCGTCAGCGAGGTGTATTATCCCGTTTCGTGGAAGGCATACATCGACGGCGTCGAAACGCCGGTGTACAAAGCCAATTTTGCCTTCCGTGCAGTGGTGATTCCACCGGGCGAGCACACGCTGGAATTCCGGTTCGTGTCGCCTGCTTTCGAGCGCGGCAAGACCATCAGCATGGCAAGCACTGCCGTTGTGCTGCTGCTGGCTGCTGGAACGCTCTGGCAAGTTTGGCGCCGGCGACGCACCCAGCAGTAATCGCTGCATGCCCGAGCGATCGAGCTTTTTGTGAATTGTCCAACGTGGAGAAATCGCACATGGCAAAGTTGCTCCTGCTCGTCGTGTGTTGCGGCACACTCGCAATGGCCGCCGATACGCTTCGGATTCCGATCGTCACCAGCGAACGCTTCCCCGCGCAGCCATCGGAAAAACGCGCTACCGTCGTTCTTCCCGCCGACCGCAACTACGCACGGCTGACGCTTATGGCACGGCTCGATTGCCCATGCGGTCGCGGTTTGGGCGAGTGGGATTACACCGTGCGATTTTTTGTGACTCGTCCAAGCGGTCAGCGCGATTCGACCGGCGCACCGATTCCCGAACGCATCGAGATCGCACGCTTCATCACGCCCTATGCAGCCAATCGTCCCTCGACGTGGAATTGGACGTGGCAGTGGGACGTAACCGACTACCGCTTTCTCTTCCGCGACAGCACCGAACTGATCGTCCAGTATCAAGGCTGGACGCAAAGTGCGCTCTTTACCGTCTGGCTCGAAGCGATCGAGGGCACACCACCCTACGAGGTGTTCGCGCTCGACCAGCTCATCGACGGCTCGTTCCCCTACGGCAAAGCCGACGATCCGATCGACCGTTACACGACCGGTAAACGCTTCCGCGTACCGCCCGATGCCGAAATGGTCCTGCTCCGCATCACGACGACCGGTCACGGTTTCGGCGGCACCGACAACGCCGCCGAGTTCGCCGAAAAAACACACACGATCGCCATCGGCTCTGCGCAATTTTCCCAGCATCTCTGGCGCGACGACTGCGGCTGGAATCCTGTCTATCCGCAGGACGGGACATGGCCGCTGTCGCGCGCTGGCTGGTGTCCGGGCGACGTGGTCTATCCCTGGGAGCGTTGGATCACCGACCTGGTACGCCCCGGCACGGAAGCGACGCTCGACTATCGCATGCAACCCTTCGTCAACGATCAGTTCGACGCGCATCCGTCGTCGTACCTGATCAACGCGCAAGTACTCTACGCACGGCGACCGGTACTGACCCGACGTGCAACGCTCGTCGCAGTCCGAGCGCCGAACGACGCACCGCCGATGCGACGCATCAATCCGACGTGCGGACGTCCGCTGGTGGTCGTTCGTAACGACGGACGCGACAGTATCGCCGAGCTTCGCATCGAATACGCTTTCGACGGTGGACCGCTGCAACGCTTCACCTGGCGCACACTCTCGCCGCTTCGGCTCGGCGACACCGCAACGATCGAACTGCCGACGATGGCTGGCACGCTCGACACACCCGCTGTACGCAGCTTCAGCGTTCGCATCGCCGAGGTCAACGGGCAGTCCAACGAAGAAACGATCTTCGATCGTGCGAGCGTAACGTTTGCCGATGTGCCGACGATTCCGGGCGATTCGGTCGTGGTGACTTTCAAAACCAATCGTTACGCGCGCGACCAAGGTTTGGCATGGCGGCTGTACCGTCTCGACGATGGCGCGCTCATCGCCGAGCGTCGCGACATGGACGACAACGTGACCGACACGGCGCAGCTTCGTCTGGGCGACGGCTGCTACCGCTTCCGTTTCGACAATCCCGCTGGCTACGGCTTGGCATGGTGGGCAACACAGCAACAGCTCGGCAGCGGCTCGCTGTGGATCACTGCCAATGGCAAGCGCGTCTGGACACTCGACGGCGATTGCGGCAAGGGCGAAATCTTCGACTTCCGCGTCGGTCCGGTGCCGCACATCGATGTGCTGCGCGACACAATCGACTTCGGCGCAACGCCGGTCGGCACACCGGTGCAGCGACGCCGCACGATTCGCCCGAGGACGGCTGCAGCACTCCGCATTACACAACTGCAGGTGTCGTCGCTGCCGGCGAATCTCGGTTTCCGTTTGGTCGGCACAGAGCCGCCGCTTTCGCCCGACGGCATCTGGCTCCGTCCCGGCGATAGTTTGGTGGTGACGCTCGAATACAACCCACCTCAAGAAGAAACACGCGTGCGCACCGCAGCACTGACGATCGCATCGAACGATTACGACGAGCCGAACATTCGAATTCTCCTGCGCGGTACGACACCGAACGTGCTCGGCGTCGAGGACGAACTCGCGCCGATCGGCTGGACTGTTTCGCCGATTCCCGCCACCGACCGCGTGCGCATCCGGCTCGATGCCTTGCCGATCGAATGCCGGTTGGTGACTCTCGACGGACGGCAATTGCACGTGCCGCTCATCCTCGACCGCAGCGGCATCGAACTCGACTGCAGCGCATTGGGAGCTGGCGTCTATGCGGCGATCGTGCACACGAGCAGTGGACGCGCGGCGGTGCCGATCGTCGTGCTACGGTAAACGCTGGCGAGCAAAAAGCAGGCGGGAAGAAAACCGAGGCGATGTGCAGGAGGTGGGAGTCGAACCCACACGGAGTTTGTAGCTCCACTGGATTTTGAGTCCAGCGCGTCTGCCAGTTCCGCCACTCCTGCGCGGGGCGCAAAGATACCACACGCGGCTAATTGTTCAGTGCACCTTCGCGTATCCACTGTGCGACGCCGCGGCGGTGATTGTCGGTGATTCTGTCTTGGAACACCGGCGGATGCGCCAGCGTGCCGTCGAGCACTTGCACAAGACGGCTGCGTTCGGGCTGTCCGACGATGATCAGCCCCGGCGTTTGGAACAGCGCGATGTAGCTATCGAGCGGGATGGGATCGCTGGCGCTGTGGCATCCGCTGAATGTACACGTCAAGTGCAAGAACGGTTCAACGTGGCGCGAGTAGCTCACGTTCGAATCGGGGAAGACTACGTCCTGCGGGCGGCGATACTGCGTGCCTTGTTCGCAGCCGCCGAGCAGTGCGATCGCAGCGATCAGCAGGCTAATAGCTTTCGCTTTCATTGGGGAAATCGCCACGACGGACATCGTCACTGTAACGGCGAACGGCGTCGGTGATTCGCTGGTAGAGATTGTCGTAGCGTCGCACGAATCGTGGGTGAAAATCCTGCGTCAAGCCGAGCATGTCGGCATAGACGAGGATTTGCCCGTCGCACCATGGACCGGCACCAATGCCAATCGTTGGGATGTGGAGTGCTTCGGTGATCCGCCGAGCCAGTGCAGCGGGAATTTTTTCGAGCACGATCGCAAAGGCGCCGGCTTGTTCGAGCGCGAGAGCATCGCGATAGATTTGTTCGGCTTCGTCGACATCGCGTCCGCGCGCCTGGTAGGAGCCGAATTGGTAGATGCTCTGCGGCGTCAGTCCCAAATGTCCCATCACGGGGATGCCAGCCGCTGTCATGCGCGAGACAGCTTCGAGCACGCGCTCACCGCCTTCGAGTTTGACCGCACCGGCACCGGCTTCCTTCATCAAGCGCCCGGCGTTGCGGAATGCTTCGTCGGGATGCACCTGGTAGCTCATGAACGGCATGTCGGCGACGATGAGCGCACGGTGGGCGCCTCGTCGCACTGCTTTGGTGTGGTAGATGATGTCCTCGAGCGTGACGGGGATCGTCGTTTCGTGACCTTGGACGACGTTGCCGAGCGAATCGCCGACGAGCAAGACATCCACTCCTGCCTGATCGAAGATGCTCGCCATCAGTGCGTCGTAGGCGGTCAGGCAGACGATTTTGGTGCCTTGTGCTTTCATCTCGAGCAGACGGCGTGTGGTGACCGCTCGCGGGCGGGATTGTTGCATTGTGTGTTTGCGGTGTGTGTTCGATGCCGGAGCGAAAATAGTGCGCCGCTCGGTCACACGGGCGGAAGTCATTGCTGCGGAGATTGTCGCGTCACCCTGAACTCGTTTCGGGGTCTCTGTGAGATGCTGAAACAAGTTCAGCATGACGGGCAGTGGTGCGATGAGATGCCGAAACAAGTTCGGCATGACGGGCAAAAGGCATGACACCACACGTACACCTTGTCACCCTGAACTCGGTTCAGGGTCTTTCACTTCCGAGCGTCACCCCGAACTTGGTTCGGGGTCTCTGTTAGATGCTGAAACAAGTTCAGCATGACGGGCGGCGGTGCGATGAGATGCCGAAACAAGTTCAGCATGACAGGCAGTGGTGCAATGAGATGCCGAAACAAGTTCGGCATGACGGGCAAGAGGCATGTCGCCACACCACCGCACAGCAAATCGGCGAGCACTACACGCGCAAAACATATCCCAAACGCAAATGGGGCGGCACATCGCCGCCCCACTGCCGATGCCTCCTTGTACCGTCATGGCTCGTAGTACTCATTCCCCCAAGCATCGGTAAAGCAAAACTCGACTTCCTTCACCCTGAACTGATTCTTGCCCTGCCGAGAATAACTCCAATACTTCGGCAGAAGCATCAATCTTCCGCTCCTGTCGGCGTACCCGACGAGAATAAAATCCTCGGCGACTTCGAGCATCAACTCGAAGTCTTTTCCCCTGGTGATTATCATGTCGCAGATCAACGGGAGAATCTGCTTACCGCTGGTATTGATGATTCCCCACTTTCCATGAGCAAATGCTGCTGGACGCACCCTGCCACCGACGTTCGCCCGTCCGACACCGAGATCGTCGTAGAACTCGATGTAGCTGTACATCGGCGGTATGACGACGTTGTACTTTTTATCGTAGACGATAGCCTTCCATCCATGAGGTCCGCGGTACTGCACGATAAGCAATCCACAACCAGAGAACACGTGAAAGTCACAAGGTGAACCGACTTCATGTGACAGTGGTACGACTTCTTTACCTTCAGTGTCGATAAGACCCCACTTGTTGCCGACCACGACTGGTGCATGCCCCAAATAGAACCTCCAGACCGCGTCGTACCGCAGCGGCACGACCTCGTTGCCATCCCGATCGATGAATCCCCACTTGCCACCGATACAAACTGCAGCACGCCCCTCAGAATACCATCCGACCTTGTCGTACCGTGGTGGCACGACTTCGTTGCCATCCCGATCGATGAATCCCCACTTGTTGCCGACGCGAAACGCAGCACGCCCCTCGGAAAACGACTCGATTTCGTTGTACCGTAGCGGCATTTGCATGACCTCCTTGGTCTCCGGATCGATCAATACCCACCTACCACCCATGTATTCTGCTCTGGGTTCCTTGCGATGGCCATATTGTCCAGATTCGATATCGCGTGTGTTCGTGTCGTCTGCCGGTGGCGTGGGCTCGTCACTGGCTGTCGTACTCGGAACAGCCTCTGTTGAACTCTGCTCTTCCGGCACGTTGATGGTTCTCTTGTATTTCTTCAAAATTTTCGGCACCAATCCCGAATTGACCAGAATCGCCTTGGTGAATTGCCCGGAATCAAACAACTGAATCGGGACGATCTCGTTGCCGTGCGTGTCTATTATCCCCCATTTGCCGCGGATACAAACTGCAGCGTGCCCATTATTATCGAATGACTCAGCCTCGTCGTATTGCGGCGGCACGACTTCCTTGCCGTCGACATCGATGAATCCCCACTTGCGACCGACACGAACCGCGGCTCGCTCATCGTGGAAACTCTTGACCTCGTCGTACCGTGGTGGCACGACTTCCTTGCCATTGACATCGATGAATCCCCACCTGCCACCGACATAAACCTCAGCACGTCCATCGTAGAAACTTCCGACCACTTGATACCGTGGCGGCACGACCTCCCTACCATCGACATCGATGAATCCCCACCTGCCACCGACACGAACCGGAGCACGTTCGTTCAAACAGAAACTCCTGACCTCGTCGTACCGTGGTGGCACGACCTCCTTGCCATCGACATCGATGAATCCCCACTTGCCGCCGATACGAACAGGCGCTCGCCCTCTATTGAACAATTCGACCTCGTCGTACCGTGGCGGCACGACTTCCCTGCCATCGACATCAATACATCCCCACTTGCCGCCGACACGCACCGCGGCACGCTCTTCATCCATCCAGCTGATCTCGTCGTATTGCAGAGGCACGATCTCTCTGCCTTCCCAATCGATCAACCCCCACTTGTCGCCGAGGCGAACCGCGGCACGATTATAAAGACTCGTGACGTCGTCGTACTGCGGTGACACGACCTCCTTGCCCTCGAGATCGATCAATCCCCATTTGCCGCCGACACATACCTTCACGCGCCCCTGAGCGAACGACTCGATCCGGTCGTATCGTGGCGGCACGATCTCCCTGCCTTCCCAATCGATCACCCCCCACTTGTCGCCGAGGCGAACCGCGACACAATTATGGAGACTCTTGATCTCGTCGTACTGCGGTGGCACCACCTCCTTGCCCTCCGGGTCGAGCAAACCCCACTTGCCGCCGACACTGACAGCAGTTCTATTGCCACCAAGCTCCTTGACAGCGTCGTAATGTTTTACCGACACGACCTTGTCTCCAACTACCAAATGCATCCTCTCGATGCCGTCGTCCATGACTGTCACAAATCGCGACGAAACTATCTCGACGAACTGATGAATCGGTGGGATCAGCTCTCTATTGCCCACATGGTACAATCCCCATTTCCCTTGCCACACGACACGAACATATTCTGTAGATTGCCAATCCTTCGTCGACATATAGCCTCCCGCCATGACAGCATCGTACACGACAGGGACGATTTCCCTGCCATCTATCCCCACCAAACCCCAGAGCCCGTCGCGCATGACCGGATAATACCCCCGTTCCCCCATCTGCTTGATATTCCACGGAACACAAACCAAATCGTATTGCGGTGGTACCACAAGCTGGCGACGACGATCGCAAAAACCCCACTTACCGCCTTTCCGATACGGTATCAAAACCGGCGGTAAAAACTCCTCCAGAGAGGACTTCGAAGGACGATCGACATTAGCCATGACTCATCGAACAAATGGTGAAACATACTCTCGCCCTTGCGTTCTGGGCGACCGTTGCGAAACTAACCGTCACACTCAGCCCAGTGTACAGTTCGAGAAGTTTCTTTCTTTGCTGCTCCGCCTCGTTGCACAGAGGAGCAATCAGACTCCACCAATCGCATGCTCAGGGCGCGTGGCTCGTTGGTTCGCTACAAGTGTTCCTGCCACACTGACTGAACAAGATGTCCGAACTCGCTCGGCATGACGAGCAGCGGTGTAATGAGATGCTGAAACAAGTTCAGCATGACGGGCAAAAGGCAGTGGCACGCTGCAAAGCACGTCACCCTGAACTCGGTTCAGGGTCTCCACTCCTCAGGCGTCACCCTGAACTCGGTTCAGGGTCTTTCACTTCCGACTGTCACCCCGAACTTGTTTCGGGGGCTCTGTCGGATGCTGAAACAAGTTCAGCATGACAGGCGGCGGTGCGACGAGATGCTGAAACAAGTTCAGCATGACAGGCAGTGGTGCAATGAGATGCCGAAACACGTTCGGCATGACGGACAAAAGGCAGTGGCACGCTGCAAAGCACGTCACCCTGAACTTGTTTCAGGGTCTTTCACTTCCGAGCGTCACCCTGAACTTGTTTCAGGGTCTTTCGCTTCCGACTGTCACCCCGAACTTGTTTCGGGGTCTCTGTCGGATGCTGAAACAAGTTCAGCATGACAGGCAGTGGTGCAATGAGATGCCGAAACAAGTTCGGCATGACGGGCAAAAGGCAGTGGCACGCTGCAAAGCACGTCACCCTGAACTTGTTTCAGGGTCTTTCACTTCCGAGCGTCACCCTGAACTTGTTTCAGGGTCCCATCCTCTCACGTTCACGCGCATGCACTCGCGCTGATCACGTCCGGCACTCTACGGTATCGTAGTTTCGAGGCAGTATAGACGAGCAGCTCCTTTCGATGTCTGTGCGAATCGGAGTCCAACAATCGAGACCGGTGGCTGGTGCCGATGTTCGGTGATTTGCTGTTGACGATCGCGCTGGTCGGATTGAACGCCTTTTTCGTCGCTGCCGAATTCGCGCTGGTCAAGATACGGTCATCGCACGTCGAAATCCGAGCACGCGAAGGAAGCGTGCTCGCACGCTTGGTACGTTCGATCATCGGGCAACTCGACGGGTATCTCTCAGCCACACAACTGGGAATCACGCTCGCCTCGCTGGGTTTGGGATGGATCGGCGAACCGGTCGTTGCTCGCATGATCGCAGCACTCCTCGATACGGTCGGAGTCCGTCTGTCCGAACATGCTATCCATCGTCTGTCGCTGCCGGTAGCTTTTGCGACAATTACCGTGCTCCACATCGTGCTCGGCGAGCTTGCACCCAAATCGCTGGCGATTCAACACAGCGAGCGTGTCGCCTATGCCATCTCGATACCGATGCGTGCGTTCTACATCATTTTCAAGCCTGCTATCTGGGTGCTCAACGGTTTGGCACAGGGCGTGCTTCGTGTGCTCGGCATCCAGCCTGCACGCGAAAGTGAACTCCACTCGGCAGACGAGATTCGTTACTTGCTCGAAGAGAGCCAGCGCAGCGGCATTATCGCCGCCGAGCAACACGAACTGCTCGAGAACATCTTCGAGTTGCCTCGTCGGCAGGTGCGTCACATCATGGTGCCTCGTCCGCGCATCGTTGCGCTCGAAATCGGCATGCCCACCGAGCGGATACTCGACATCGTCCTCGAAGAAGGGTATTCGCGCATGCCCGTTTATCGCGGCTCGCTCGACGACATCGTCGGCATCGTCTATACCAAAGACCTCTTGTCGCTGGTCCACCTGCGCAATCTGATCATCCTCGAAGACATCATTCGTCCGGCTATGATGGTCAGCGAGGACGAATCGTTGCATCGCTTGCTCCGGCGATTTCAGAACGAGCAAGTCCACATGGCGATCGTCACCGATGAGTTCGGTGGCACTGCTGGATTGGTCACTCTCGAAGACGTTCTCGAAGAAATCGTTGGCGAGATTCGCGATGAATACGACGAGGAGCGATCGCCCGTGCTGCAGCAGCGAAGCGACTACATCGTCTATGCAGCGACGACGATCGCCGATCTCAACGAACATCTCCCCGTGCCGCTTCCCGAAAGCGACGAGTACGACACACTCGGCGGTTTGATCATGCAAAAGGCAGGCGCTATTCCGCCCACCGGCGCACAATTCGACATTCCACCGTATCGTGCCGAAGTGCTCCGCTCGACCGATCGGACGATCGAGCTGGTCAAACTCCACCTCGTCGGCACTCCACCGACCGGTCGCACATAATGCAGAGACCTACTGCAACCCGCTGTAGCGATACTTTTCGCTCAGGAAAAACGGCGTCGTCGGCGAGAGCCGGTAGTCGCCGAACCCAGTATTGTCCACGAACACGTAGCGGCGATTGAGTCGCGAGTACGTCCAGATGATGATCGAGCGATTGTCGTAAGGATTGATGCGGCGCTCCACGCTCGATGGCTCGCCGAGTACGATGTACACCATTCCCATGTCGGTGAGCCACCCTTCGGTGTACGATCGGAAGTTGCGATTGGCGTATTCGATACGGGCGTAGTATTCCTCGAACGCTTCGTTGCGAAGCGTACCGGGTGTGGGGTCGTGTTCCTTCCAAAATTGCTCGAAGGCAGCGCGACGTTCTGCATCGGTCGGTTTGGCGAGCATCGAGTCAATTTCAGCTTCCGTGGCGATGTATCGAAGCTGTCGAATCGCTCTACCGATGTCAGTAAAAACGCTGCTGGAAACGCCGTAGCGCAGCTCGATGCGTCGTTCGGATGTCGCAACGATGCGGTTTGTATCGGTACCGACCTCTACAGCGATGCGATACTGCCCCTGCGGAATTTTCGCCGTCGGCAACACGATACGCAGAAAGTGTTGAACACGCCCCGTGCTATCGGTACGGAGCTGCTGCCAGGACGTGGCATACACCGACTGGTTACTGTCGAGAACGCGGCAGCGTCCCCACAACTGGCGCGATGGCGGGCTGTACGCTTCGAAGAATACGAAAAATCCCTCGCCGAGGGAGCTAATGTCGTCGCCGACATACGGCGTGATGACGTAGCGGCGATTGCGTTCCTCGATGCGCGACACGATGAGCACACCGCTGACGCCGATCTGCTGGCGACTCCAGTCGGGAATAGCTGCGCGCCGGTCGGTGCGCCACTGCCGATTGGAAAGTTTATCGCTGACGACGATCTCGACACGGTACGATCCCGGCGGCACCGTGAACACGGTTTGTGTGATGTCGGCTGCATCGCTGGCGCCCCGGGCAATCGTTGCATCGCGCTGACTGAGTGTTCGTTCCAGCGATTTCGCCGCCAGACGACGCCCCACACTGTCGCGAACAGTGACATCGAGACGGTACGTTGCCAGAAACGACCTTTCTGCAGCGGCAAATTGTAGCAGACTGTACGGAACCGCCACATACACGTCCAAACGGCATGAATCGGGAGTGTCGCCGCGAACGTACATCGTCGCCACGCCAAGCTCCTCGCCCGCCTGCGGCACAGCCAGAGCACTGGCTGTCAGCAACAGCATGAACAGACTGCTTCTGGCTACGCGGCGCATATACTCGGCAACATGGGATTGGACACCCTGTCGGCGATACCGAACAGGTCATACTCGGCTGCATCGGTCACGGTCGCAACGACGATGTCCCCAGGACGGAGAGGCGACTCGGCACGAAGGTAGAGTTCGCCATCGACTTCGGGAGCATCGGCTTCCGTGCGGCAGCGGTATTCGCCATTGGGCAACACCTCGTCAACGATCGCTCGTACCTGCTGACCGATCAGTGCCTGATTGCGCTCCAGCGAGATGTCTCGCTGCAATTCCATCAGCAGGGCTTGACGTTCGAGCTTGACCTCGTGCGGAATTGGATCGCCGAGAATTTCCGCATAGGTTCCTTCCTCGTGCGAATACGTGAACACGCCGAGCCGGTCGAAACGCTGCTCCTCGACGAAGCGGCACAGCTCCTCGAAATGACGGTCCGTTTCGGCGGGATAACCGACGATGAACGTCGTCCGTAGCGCGACATCGGGGACGCGTTCGCGAATCTTCGCTAACAATTCTTCGGTCGCTCGTCGAGTGATCCCACGCCGCATCGAGCGCAGCACATCCGTCGAACAATGCTGCAACGGAATATCGAGGTATTTGCACATATTCGATCGCTCGCGCATCACATCGAGCACCTCCAACGGAAAGTGCGATGGATACGCGTAGAGTAGGCGGAGCCACTGGACACCTTCGATGTCGAGCAATCGCCGGAGCAAATCGGCTATCGTTCGCTTGCCACTCAGATCGTAGCCGTAATAGGTCGTGTCCTGCCCGATGAGAATAATCTCGCGGACGCCGGCAGCGACCAGCGATCGGACGTCGCGCTCGATCTCGTCAGCGGGTCGGCTTCGGTGTCGTCCTCGCATGAGAGGGATGGCACAGAACGAGCACGGATGATCGCACCCCTCGCTTATCTTGACGTAGGCATAGTGCGACGGTGTCGAAATCACGCGCTCACCGATCAGCCCATAGCGGAGATCGGGCGAAAGGAATCGCGCGATCGCACTGTACTGTTCGGTACCGACAATGAGATCGACTTCCGGCAGTTCGCGGCGCAGTTCTTCCCCATAGCGTGCTGCTAAGCACCCAGCAACGACGACACAAGAGACCGTGCCGGACTTTTTCAGATCGATCGCCTCCAAAATCGTGTTGACACTTTCTTCTTTTGCAGCCTCGATGAAACCGCACGTATTGACGACGATCGCATCGGCGCTTTCGGCATCGGCAGCAAGCTGCAAACCCGCCGCTGCCAATGTACCGGCAAGGACTTCCGAGTCCACTGTGTTTTTGCTGCAACCGAGCGTGACGATATGCACGCGACGAACCGGAACTGCTTTCATGTCTGTGCCGGAAGCGTTACAATGCTACAAAACTACGCTCGGCACCTATCGGCATATCGGCAGCAGCACCCAGCCGAGCGCGGTGTTTACCGAATCGTTACACACTTGCGCTGGTATCGCCGTCTATTTTCGCGGGTGTTTCTCAGGCGACCATTGCTCTGAACAGAGGAATGCTCTCGACTCGCAAAACCATCTTCGTCGTCGACGACGAGCCGGACATCGTTGACCTGATCACCTACAACCTCGAACGCGAAGGCTACAAGGCGGTAGGAATGACCGACAGCGCCGAGGTCTTCGAGAAAGCTGCCCAGCAGCAGCCCGATTTGATCATCCTCGACATCATGATGCCCGGCACCGATGGCTTGGAACTGTGCAAAAAGCTCCGCTCGCATCCCGACACGGCGAAAATTCCCGTCATGTTCCTGACGGCGCGAACCGGCGAAATCGACCAAATCCTCGGACTCGAACTCGGTGCCGACGACTACGTGCTCAAACCGATCTCGCCACGGGTGTTGATCGCGCGCGTCAAGTCGCTGCTCCGCCGTACAAGCGAGCAAGCCCGCCTCGAACGTGTCGTTGCGCCGGAAGTGCTCCGCATCGGCACGCTCGAAATTCACCGCCAGAACTACACCGTCTGGGTGGACGGCGTCGAGACGTTCTTCCCGAAAAAAGAGTTCGAGCTGCTCGCATTTTTGGCTGCCAACCCCGACAAAGTGTTCACGCGCGATCAACTGCTCAACCGCATCTGGGGCGAGACGGTCTATGTCGTCGATCGCACCGTGGACGTCCACATCTCGAAAATCCGCGACAAACTCGGTCGGTACGCTCCCTGCATCGAAACGGTCAAAGGCGTCGGTTACCGCTTCCGGTGGCGTAGCGATCTGGTCGAAACGGCGTCGTAGCAGTTCGCCCCGCTGGATTCTTCTCCGCCGCGTGCGATGCCTCTGCGGGGAAAATTCGTATTTTTGCACCTTGCAGACGAAGATCAGTACCACTTCGCAGGCGTTCCGATGGCAGAAGCCGAAGTCAAAAAGCGCCGACGCCGCGCACGAAAGTACATCACCATCTACTCGCCGTTCCTAATGAAGGAAACGCGGCACGAACTCATCGGCGAGGTGATGGAAACCGAACAAGGACGCATGCAGTGGGCACGCTGCACCGTCAGTCGCCATGCCCAGCTTGTCAATCTCGATGCGCTCGAACACGAGCAACTGCGAACGACAGGCAACATCAAAATCGAGCGCGAAAACTCGAAGGTGTACGACCCGGCGAGCGAATATGCCGTCGGCGACGTCATCTACCACAAAGCCTGGGACGACTACGGACTGGTTCGTTCCAAAGAAGTCGCCACCAACGGCATGTCGCTGTTGGTGGTGCTGTTCGAAAAGAACAAAGAAAAACGTCTTGTCGAAAACATCAAGTCGTAATGTTTCACTGTCTGCTGGAATAGCTGCGTGATCGGCGTTACTATCCAACCGAACGAATCCATCGACCGCGCGCTGCGCCGTTTCAAGAAGAAATTCGAGCGCAGCGGTATCCTCCGCGAATATCGGCGGCGCACGTACTACACCAAGCCGTCGGTCGAACGGCGCATGGCACGCAACCGTGCGATCCGCCGTCAGCACCGCATCCAGGCTGAACTGAACTCCTGATCCATCCCGTCGGCACGGTCTTTGCACGCACTGTGCGGTAGGTGCCCCCAGCCGGCACCGAGTCGGACTTTTTTCGTGCGTGCATGGACAGCAACATTTCCTCG
>JAOAGY010000034.1 GCA_026415505.1 Chlorobiota bacterium
AAGTCGTGCTACTTGCGGCAAGTGGGACTCATCGTCTTGCTGGCGCACGTCGGTTCGTTCGTTCCTGCCGATCGCGCCGAGATTCCGCTGGTCGATCGCATTTTCACGCGCGTCGGGGCACAGGACAATCTCGGCGCTGGCGAGAGCACGTTTTTGGTGGAAATGCAAGAAGCTGCCACGATCGTCAACAATGCCACGCACGACAGTCTCATCCTGCTCGACGAGGTCGGACGCGGCACAGCCACACGCGAAGGTATCGCCATCGCATGGGCGATCGTCGAGTACATCTACCGCACAATCGGCGCCAAAACGCTTTTTGCGACGCACTACCGCGAGCTGACCGAGCTTGCCAGGCACTACGAGGGCATTCGGCTCTACCAAGCCGAAGTCAAAGAGGTCGGTTCGACGCTGCTGTTCCCGCATCGCATCGTTCCCGGTGTCGCCGATCACTCGTTCGGCATTCACGTCGCGCAGATGGCGGGCATGCCCGCAGCGGTCATCGAGCGCGCACAGCAGGTTCTCGACAGTTTGGAGCAGCACTCGCCGAGCGGCGATGCCGTCGTCCGCATCGCACGCACCGAAACTGTCCAGCTTTCGATTTTCGAGCAAGCTCCAGACCCCATACGCCAACAGCTTCGCCATCTCGACGTGGAACGACTCACACCGTTGCAGGCGTTGCAGATTTTGGCGCAGCTCGTCGAGCAAGCCCAAAAGTGAAATTCTACGCTGCACGGATGCATTAGTTTGGCACTCGAACGCCACTGCACGGTTTGTGATGAAGCGTTTTGCATTTGTTTTGGCTCTACTCGGAGTGCTTGCTGGCTGCCACGAAGCACCGACGCCAGCGCCGGCGTCGCGGACCGATAGCGCGGCGATCTACCGACAGGTGTTCGTGCCGCCGGAGCAGTGCCAGCCGTGCCATCCCGATCACTACCGCGAGTGGGCAATGTCGATGCATGCCTACGCCGTGGTGGACCCGATTTTTCACGCGATGAACGAGCAAGGGCAGCAGATCACCGGTGGTCGGCTCGGTCAATTCTGCATCGCGTGCCATTCGCCGGCGGCATCGCTGTTGGGTGAAGCGCCTGATGGAGTCGTTCGCGGAGAGTTATCGCCTCACTCTCGGGGCGGTGTGACGTGTGTGACGTGCCATGCTGCAGCAGCACAAGTGCCGGGGCATGGTATCACGCAGTTTCGGCTTGACGGCGTCTTGAGTGGGAGTGTCATCGATCCCGTCCCGAACACCTTTCACGCCTCAGTCTATGATCGGCGCTTCGAACAGAGCGAGGTCTGCGCCGGCTGTCACGACGTGGTCAATCCCCGTGGACTTCTCGTCGAGCAAACGTTCACCGAATGGAAAAACAGCCTCTATCCTGTGCGCGATCTGCCGTGCCAGGCATGTCACATGAAGTGGGTCTATGCACCGATCGCAGTCGGCGGTCCGGTGCGGCGGCGTCACTCCCACATCATGGAAGGCATCGACGTGGCGCTGACGGATTTCCCCGGGCGTGAAGAAACGATGCAACTGATTCAGTACGCGCTCGACAATGCACTGATTGTATCGGTCGAGACGCCGTCGGTAGCACCACGCACACAGCCGTTAGAAGTTGCCGTCAACATTTTCAATCAGACCGTCGGGCACAATTTCCCCAGCGGGACAATCTTCGAGCGGCAATTGTGGGTAGAGTTCATCGCAACCAACGAGCGTGGCGATACGCTGTTGGCAAGCGGTCTGCTCGATCCGAACGGCGATCTGCGCACCACAGGCAGCGAGTACGTCGAGCGAGGTTTGATGCCGCCCGATACCGCACTGGCGCTGTTCAATGGTGTTGCATACCGACATGGCCGACCGATAGACTTTTTCTTCGATGCCGATGCGATCGTTGACCGAACGATTCCTCCGTTCGAATCGCGCATTGCACGATACGCGGTTCCGGCGACGGCGTTGCAGACTGCTGCGACGGTACAGCTCAGTGTACGAATTCTCTTTCGTGCTTTTCCGCCCTACGTGCTGCGCAAGCTGGGGCACGGCGATCTTGTCGCAAAGCTGCCGATTTTCACAGTCAAGACGACCAGTGAAACGGTGACGCTTCGCGATTGAACCTCAGACGGCAGTGTCAGTCATCAGCGCGATCGTCCAGTGGGCAGGGAGATAAAGCGGCGCGATAGCTGCTCCCAATGCTGGTGCGAACAAATGCCCCAATGGAGCAGCGGCGCGGCAGAGGTGAGCATTCATACCGCATTCGACGAGTCTGAACCCGTCGAGCGGTGCGATCGGCTCGGACAGACGCCCGTCGAATGCGATAGCCAGTCGTTGGTAGGATTGGCGAGTCAGCGCCGATCCCGTAAGGCGTATGGTGGCTACCTCGCCACAGTGGAAGAGAGCCGAACGCACAGCACGCTGGAGTGTCTGCTCGATCGAACGTTCGATTGGAGTCCACGCCCAGTAGAGCAACGCACCATTGTGCATGACGATAAAATCGAGCAATTTGTCGCCGACCAGCGCGATGCCGACGCGTTTGGATGCGTGCTGCGGGTAGTTGTAGGCATAGGCAGCAGCTGCGCCGAGCACAGCAAGCGTCTTGCGCGGTTGGATGCCGAAGACTTCTTCGGTTGCTCCGAATATCTGGTCGTGGGATCGGAGCCAGCATACCGCACAGGCGGTGAATCTGCCTTCTGCGTCGGGACCGACACGATAGACGTCCGCAGTGTAGCCTTCGCTCGGTGTGCTCAAAAATTGCTGGACAATTTCGAGTTCGAGTTGTTCGCGGACGACAACTTCGCTCTGTTCGCGTTCGATCGGGAATGCTGCCACCAGTGGCTGCGCGTTTTCGACTGCAAGGGCGAGCTCGGACCACGCAACGGACCCGATTTGGTTGCGGAGCACTTCGAGCGGAAGCTCGCCGGGATCGCTTCGCGGGACGACAGCGACCGCATCGAGCCGCAACCCTTTGGTACCGGTCGAAACGACCGCACCATAGAGCGCCGTCGGAGCAACGTAGATCGAAAGCGTCGGCTGCATCGGCAGTGGACAGTGACCGTGCGAGCAAAAATACTCGACGCGCCCGTTACAGTGCCGTACCCTGGCGTGTTAGTGCCGTCGCTTGTTGTTTCACCTATTCGTTCCGACCGATGAATCGCCGTCAATTCGTTTCGCAAACCCTGGCAAGCGGTCTTGTACTCCCGCTGGTGGCATCGAATGCCCTGGCAAACGAGTCGCCTCCTACGCCGAAAAGCAGTTGCGTGTTGATTCCGACGGAGACTGCTGGACCGTTCCCGCTCGATCTATCCGAGAACCCGACGTTTTTCCGCAGCGACGTCCGCGAAGATCAGCAAGGGGTGCGGCTCGATCTCCGCTTGCGCATCATCGGTGCCGCCAATTGTGCTCCGATGCCGAACGTGCGCGTCAACATCTGGCACTGCAACGCCAATGGCGAGTACTCCGGCTACAACACGGCTGTCGGCAAAACGTACTTGCGCGGCTATCAATTCACCGACGCCAACGGCGAGGTGGCTTTTACGACGATCTTTCCGGGCTGGTACGACGGACGCACATGCCACATCCATTTTCAGGTGTACGTCAGCAGCATGTACGCAGCGATTTCGCAACTGACGTTCGATCACGACGCCAAAAATGCGCTCTATGCCGCGCATGCCGATCTTTACCCGAAAGGTCCCGATCCACTGACACCTTCGCGCGACAATATTTTCTCGGACGGCTACAGTTACCAACTGGCTACGCTCGAAGCCGATCCGGAAACGGGCGGATATCGCTCGTTTTTGGAAGTCGCCGTCCAAGGCGAAGGAACGCTCGGCATCGGCTACTTGGAACAGCGTGCTGCCGAGTATTTCGCACTCGGACAAAACACGCCGAATCCTGCCACCGGTCGAACCACGATTCCGTTGGAGATGCGCACCGCTGCTGCTGTGCGGTTGGAGGTGTGGGATATTGGCGGCGTCAAGCGTGCGACACTGCTCGACGAGTTTCTGTCCGAAGGGACATACGCCGTCGAGCTCGATGCCGACGGGCTCGGCTTGGCTGCGGGCAATTATGTGTACCAGCTCATCGTCGAAACACCCCACGGGCGCTACGCCGACTGCAAAGTGCTGACGCTCGTTCGATAGCGGCAGTGTAGTTTTGCGTCGCCGAGCGTGCAAGCAAGTCGTATGAAGGCGGCATGGTGGATTGCGATGCTGTCGGTCGCTGCGGTCGCGACTGATCGATCGCCGACGGAACACGCAATGGAACTGACCTCTCCTGCATTCGCACATGGCGGGACGATCCCGCGCACGTACACCTGCGACGGTCGCGACATTTCGCCGCCGCTCCAGTGGCGAAACGTGCCAAAGTCCGCACGCAGCCTGGTGTTGATCGTGGACGATCCCGATGCGCCCGATCCGCGCGCGCCGCGCATGACGTGGGTCCACTGGGTGTTGTTCGACATTCCCCCGACGGCGACCGGACTGCCCGAAGCCGTCGCTTCCGACGCATTGCCGCCGGGTACGCGCGAAGGACTCAACGACTGGAAACGCACCGGCTACGGCGGCCCGTGTCCGCCGATCGGACGGCATCGGTACTTTTTCAAGCTCTACGCGCTCGATACCGTGCTGGGGTTGGAACGCCCGACCAAAGCGCAGGTGGAGGCAGCCATGCGCGGGCACGTTCTGGCAGAAGCAGTGCTCGTGGGGACCTACCAGAGGAAGTAGCGACGCCTAATTTCGCAGCCGATAACGAAAGCCACTTTTCTATGCGTCGCGACATTTACGCTTGGCACAGCCCGCGATTGGGCAAAACGATGGAAGTGGTCGCCTATGGACACTACGGCTTTGCGCTGTTGCTCTTTCCGAGCGCTGCCGCCGATTACCTCGAATACGAACGCTTCTACCTGATCGAAGCGATTCGTCCTTTCATTGAACGCGGCATCGTGAAGGTTTATTCGATCAACAGCATCAATAGCGAAAGCTGGCTCAACAGCCGCATGCATCCTCGCGACAAAGCCATTCGCCATCAGCAGTACAACGCATACGTCGCCGAAGAGGTCGTCCCGTTCATCTGGAACGATTGCCGCGGACGTGTGCCGATCGTCACCAGTGGCGTTTCGCTCGGCGCCTACCATGCCGCCAATACGTTTTTCCGCCGCCCGGACCTGTTCGAGGGCACCATCGCCATGAGCGGCACCTACGACCTGTCGTGGTACACCGGTGGCTACTGGGACGAGAACTGCTACTTCAACTCGCCGGTGCATTATCTGCCGAACTTGAACGACGACTATTGGCTGCCGATGCTGCGCGCCAAGCGTCACGTGTACTTCATGACCGGACGGGGTCCCTACGAGCACCCCGAAAGCTCCATCCGCATGGGCGAGCTGCTCGGTGCCAAAGGCATTCCCAACTACGTGGACATTTGGGGACCCGAGTGGATGCACGATTGGCCCACCTGGCGGGCGATGCTGCCATCGGCGCTCGAGCGATGGTTTTCGAGCGGGGTGTAAAATGCGCATCGCGGTTCCCGACCGACCGATCTTCGCTCCTTTGGCTGCCGGCATCGCCGCCGAGCATAGCGTCGTGCACGTTCCGCAGCCGCACTGCGAGCAACTCCTCCGCACTGCCCGCATCGAACTGGCACTGATTTCGCCGCTCGGTTACGGCAAAGCGCCTTCACTGAGCGATTACCGAATCGTCGGTACTACGTGCGTGATCGCCGAAGAAGCGCTCGGACTGGCGACCATTCGTTTCCGCAGCGGTCTCGATACGCCGCGCACCTATTATGCCCCGGAACCGGACGATTTCCTGACCACCGTCGGACTGCTGCTGCTGGCAGAGCAACACGAGCTGGAGTTGACGCCTGTTTCTTCCGCCGCCGAAGCCGACACGATCATCGCATGGAACGACGCCGGCGATTTCCCCGATCACCCGGTCGCCATCGATCTGACCGAAGAATGGTGGCTGGCGCTCGAGTGCGGCTTGCCGCTCGGTATCTGGGTGTGCCGTTCCGATCTTGCCGAGGAATTCGACCTGCCGGCGCTGACGACACAACTGGCGCGTGCCGAGCTACCCCAGCGCGAGCATCGCGATGGCGGCGGTATCGTGCAATGGCGCTGGGACGAGGGCGCGCGCGATGCACTCAAGACGACGCTCGAAATGCTCTACTACCACCGCTACATCGCCGAGATGCCAGCGGTCAACGTGCTGTGACAGCGTTTACCAGGGTAATTGCTTGCCGCCGAAGAGCACCACCCCCACGGGCGTCGTCGGTGATGTGATGGCATCGGCGATCGTGCGCGCAGCATCTTCTGGCTCGATGAGTGCGCCTTTCCCGCCAAGCTCGGTTTTGACCCAACCGGGATGAATCCCGATGACTTTGATGCGAGATTGCCTCAGCGCATGTGCAAGGTGGACGGTGAACGCATTGAGCGCAGTCTTGGAACTGTTGTAGCCGAAAGTTTTTGTCTCGTATGTGTTCGAGCCAGGTGTCGCGTGGAGCTGCAGCGAGGCTAAGATCGTCGAAACGTTGACGATGCGACCATCGGGACTGTGCTCGAGCAGCGGTAGAAGTAGCTGTGTCAGTTCGACCGGACCGAAAAAGTTGATCTGAAACGTGCGTCGAAGCACGTCTGGCGATATCGTCAGAGTGGTGTTCGTATTCCACTGTTCGGCTTCGAGCATCGTGCCGGCGTTGTTGACCAAGATGTCGAGAACACCGAATTTCGCGGCAATCTCATCACGCACAGCAGCGAACGTGTTCGGGTGTTCCATATCGAGCACGACTGCGTCGGCAGCGAAGCCTTCCGAACGAAGAGATGCTGCGGCATTCTGTCCGCGATCGAGGCTGCGTGCACCGACCAGGACGTGGAATCCTCGCTGGGCAAGCTCGCGAGCGAGCGCAAAACCGAGTCCACGATTTGCACCAGTGACGAGGGCGATTGGCATCAGGCTGTTGTGAATGCATAGTGCGACATACACAGAGCAAAGCAACACGAAACTAATCTCGAAAAATTCCAGCGCCGCCGAATTATGTTTGCCATCGAACGACAAAATCACTGCGTGTGAATCCTGTCACGATCGTCGAAAGCGCTGCCGAACTGGAACCGCACCAGCGCTATTACTGGCGCTACCAATTTCTCGTCGGCGAGCACGTGCTCGTGCCGATGCTCCGCCGACGCGGCGCATTCGCGCCGGGCATGCGCGTGTTCGAGTTCGGCTGCGGCGAAGCCGGTGTGCTCGGTGCGTTCGTTCGTGCCGGAGCATCGCGTGGGGTCGGCGCCGACATCTCGGCGTACCGCATCGAGGTCGGTCGGCGCATCGCCGATGTGTGCGGCTTGCCGCTCCAACTCGAAACGCGCGATCTGCTCGGCGAGCCGCTGCCGCCCGACTGGTGCGGCGCGTTCGACCTGATTCTCGTGCGCGACGTCATCGAACATCTCGACGACACCGCAGCCGCGCTCGACGTCGTGCGCCGTTTGCTCGTCACTGGCGGACATGCCCTTGTGACCTTCCCACCGTACTATTCGCCGTTTGGCGGTCATCAGCATTTGCTGCAAACGCGGCTCGGCATGGTGCCGTGGGTCCATCTGCTGCCGCGGCCGGTTTTCGAGATCGTCGTCAGTGGAAGCGACCGTCCAGCCGACCGCGAGGAAGTACGGCGGCTGCGCAGCATTCGACTGACGGTCGAAAAATTCGAACGTGCTGCTGCCAGTGCCGGTTTGGAGATCGTTGCTGCCGATCTCTACTTGCTTCGTCCGGTCTTTCGCTTCAAGTTCGGTTTGCCGACGATCGCGTTGCCCTCGGTGCTGCGTCGGACGCCACTGGCAAACGTCGTGGCGCTGGAAGCGTCGTATGTGCTGCGCTCCAGAGGGCAGCCGTAGCCTGGCTCGTCTGCCTCGAGCGGAGACGGTTTTTCCTGTTTGGTTCGCACGGAAAAATTCCGTAGCTTCGCCATCGGCGACCACTTCGGCAGCAGCGATGGTAACACTGCGCACACTGAGCATCTGGCTGGCGATTGCGCTCTGCTCGACGACTGCATCGGCGCAGGTGTGGGAGCGGGTCGTGTTGCCGGGACAGTTCGCGCAAGGCTACTACCTCGACGTGTTCTTTCTGCCTTCCAATCCGCAGTACGGCTGGGCGTGCGGCTTCAATGGCTACGTTGTTCGCACGACCAACGGCGGTGCGAGCTGGCAAGGCAGCGTCGTTCCCTTCAACGGTCGCGCTGGCGGACATCTCGAATCGGTGCATTTCGTCGATCAGCTCAACGGCTATGCTTCCGGACCGTGTGGCGTGTTCCGTTCGACCGATGGTGGTGTGACGTGGACCGACGTCACGCCGACCTTTCCCAACGAAGCGCCGTGGGGATGCTACTTTTTGTCGGCGACGACCGGCGTCGTGCTCGGAGGAGGATGTGTCGGCTCGCAGAATTTTTTCCGCACGACCAACGGCGGGCAATCGTGGTCGCTGTTCCAG
>JAOAGY010000036.1 GCA_026415505.1 Chlorobiota bacterium
CTGGAACAGCGACCACGATTGCCCGCCGTTGGTCGTGCGGAAAAAATTCTGCGAGCCGACACATCCTCCTCCGAGCACGACGCCGGTCGTCGCCGACAAAAAGTAGCATCCCCACGGCGCTTCGTTGGGAAAGGTCGGCGTAACGTCGGTCCACGTCACACCACCATCGGTCGAACGGAATACGCCACACGGTCCGGAAGCATAGCCGTTGAGCTGATCGACGAAATGCACCGATTCGAGATGTCCGCCAGCGCGACCGTTGAAGGGAACGACGCTGCCTTGCCAGGTCGCACCGCCGTTGGTTGTGCGAACAACGTAGCCATTGAAGCCGCACGCCCAGCCGTACTGCGGATTGGAAGGCAGAAAGAACACGTCGAGGTAGTAGCCTTGCGCGAACTGTCCCGGCAACGCGACCCGCTCCCACACCTGCGCCGATACAGTCGTCGAGCAGAGCGCAATCGCCAGCCAGATGCTCAGTGTGCGCAGTGTTACCATCGCTGCTGCCGAAGTGGTCGTCAGGGCGAAGCTACGGAATTTTTCTGTGCGAACCAAACGGGAAAAACCTTCTCCGCTCGAGGCGGACGAGCCAGGCTACGGTTGCCGTCTGGAGCGCAGCACATACGACGCTTCCAGCACCACGACGTTCGCCAGCGGTGTCCGACGCAGCACCGAGGGCAGCGCGATCGTCGGCAAACCGAACTTGAAGCGAAAAACCGGACGAAGCAGGTAGAGGTCGGCAGCAACGATCTCCAAACCGGCACCGGCAGCGGCACGTTCGAATTTCTCGATCGTCAGCCGAATGGTGCGCAGTCGTCGCACTTCCTCGCGGTCGGCAGGACGGTAGCTTCCACCGACGACGCTCTCGAACAGCCGCCGCGGCAGCAGATGTATCCACGGCACCATACCGAGCCGCGTTTGCAGCAAATGCTGATGTCCGCCGAACGGCGAATAGTACGGCGGGAAGGTCACCAGGGCATGCCCACCAGCGACGAGCAACCGGCGCACGACGTCGAGCGCGGCTGCGGTATCGTCGAGATGTTCGATGACGTCGCGCACGAGGACCAGATCGAACGCGCCGCACCAGTCGGGCGGCAGCGGCTCGCCGAGCAGATCGCGCGTTTCGAGCTCGAGCGGCAACCCGCACATAGCGGCGATGCGCCGACCGATCTCGATGCGGTACGCCGAGATGTCGGCGCCGACCCCACGCGATGCTCCAGCACGAACGAACGCACCGAGCACGCCTGCTTCGCCACAGCCGAACTCGAACACGCGCATGCCCGGTGCGAACGCACCGCGCCGGCGGAGCATCGGCACGAGCACGTGCTCGCCGACGAGAAATTGGTAGCGCCAGTAGTAGCGCTGGTGCGGTTCCAGTTCAGCGGCGCTTTCGACGATCGCGACAGGATTCACACACGGTGACTTCGTAGTTCGATGGCAAACATAATTCGGCGGCGCCGGAATTTTTCGAGCGTAGTTTCGTGTTGCTTTCCTCCGTGTATGTCGCACCATGTCTTCACACCCTGATGCCGATCGCACTCATCACCGGTGCAAATCGTGGAGTCGGTTTTGCGCTCGCTCGCGAGCTCGCCCGGCGAGGATTTCATGTCCTGGTCGGTGCACGCAACCTCGATCGCGGACAGAATGCCGCAGCATCTCTTCGTTCGGAAGGCTTCGCTGCCGACGCAGTCGTGCTCGATATGGAACGCCCGAACACGTTCGCTGCTGTGCGCGATGAGATCGCCGCCAGATTCGGTGTTCTCGACATCCTCGTCAACAACGCCGGCACGATGCTCGAAGCAGAACAGTGGAATACGAACACCACTTTGACGATATCGCCGGACGTGCTTCGACGCACGTTTCAGATCAACTTTTTCGGTCCGGTCGAACTGACACAGCTACTTCTGCCGCTGCTCGAGCGCAGTCCCGATGGACGCATCGTCAACGTTTCGACGATTTTAGCCTCGCTGCAGCTCCATGCGACACCTGGCTCGAACACATACGAGACGAAAACTTTTGGCTACAACAGTTCCAAGACTGCGCTCAATGCGTTCACCGTCCATCTTGCACATGCGCTGAGGCAATCTCGCATCAAAGTCATCGGGATTCATCCCGGGTGGGTCAAAACCGAGCTCGGCGGGAAAGGCGCACTCATCGAGCCAGAAGATGCTGCGCGCAAGATCGCCGATGCCATCACATCGCCGACGACGCCGGTGGGAGTGGTGCTCTTCGGCGGTAAACAATTACCCTGGTAAACGCTGTCACAGCACGTTGACCGCCGGCATCTCGGCGATGTAGCGGTGGTAGTAGAGCATTTCGAGCGTCGTCTTGAGTGCATCGCGCGCGCGGTCGTCCCAGCGCCATTGCACGATACCGCTGCCATCGCGATGCTCGCGCTCGGGGAGTTCGGCACGCGCCAGTTGTGTCGTCAGCGTCGGCAGATCGAATTCCTCGGCAAGATCGGAACGGCAAACCCAGATACCGAGCGGCAAGCCGCACTCGAGCGCCAGCCACCATTCCTCGGTCAGGTCGATTGCGACCGGATGATCGGGGAAATCGCCGGCGTCGTTCCATGCGATGATCGTGTCGGCTTCGGCGGCGGAAGAAACAGGCGTCAGCTCCAGCTCGTGTTGCTCGGCAAGCAGCAGCAGCCCGACGGTGGTCAGGAAATCGTCCGGCTCCGGTGCATAATAGGTGCGCGGCGTGTCGAGTCCGCTGCGGAAGCGAATGGTCGCCAGTCCGAGCGCTTCTTCGGCGATCACGCACGTAGTACCGACGATTCGGTAATCGCTCAGCGAGGGCGCTTTGCCGTAACCGAGCGGCGAAATCAGTGCCAGTTCGGTGCGGGCAGTGCGGAGAAGTTGCTCGCAGTGCGGCTGCGGAACGTACACGACGCTATGCTCGGCGGCGATGCCGGCAGCCAGAGGAGCGAAGATCGGTCGGTCGGGAACCGCGATGCGCATTTACACTCCGTCGGAAAACCATCGCTCGAGCGCCGATGGCAGCATCGCGCGCCAGGTGGGCCAATCGTGCATCCACTCGCGCCCCCAGATGTCCACGTAGTTGGGAATGCCTTTGGCACCGAGCAGCTCGCCCATGTGAATCGAGCTTTGGGGGTGCTCGTAGGGACCCTGTCCGGTCATGAAGTACACGTGGCGCTTGGCGCGCAGCATCGGCAGCCAATAGTCGTCGTTCAAGTTCGGCAGATAATGCTCCGGCGAGTTGAAGTAGCAGTTCTCGTCCCAGTAGCCGCCGGTGTACCACGACAGGTCGTAGGTGCCGCTCATAGCGATGGTGCCCTCGAACAGGTCCGGGCGGCGGAAAAACGTATTGGCGGCATGGTAGGCGCCGAGCGAGACGCCACTGGTGACGATCGGTACACGTCCGCGGCAATCGTTCCAGATGAACGGGACGACCTCTTCGGCGACGTATGCGTTGTACTGCTGATGGCGAATCGCTTTGTCGCGAGGATGCATGCGGCTGTTGAGCCAGCTTTCGCTATTGATGCTGTTGATCGAATAGACCTTCACCATGCCGCGTTCGATGAAAGGACGAATCGCTTCGATCAGGTAGAAGCGCTCGTATTCGAGGTAATCGGCGGCAGCACTCGGGAAGAGCAACAGCGCAAACCCGTAGTGCCCGTAGGCGACCACTTCCATCGTTTTGCCCAGTCGCGGGCTGTGCCAAGCGTAAATGTCGCGACGCATAGAAAAGTGTCCTTCGGTGTCGGCTGCGAAATTAGGCGTCGCTACTTCCTCTGGTAGGTCCCCATGAGCACTGCTTCTGCCAGAACGTGCCCGCGCATGGCTGCTTCGACCTGCGCTTTGGTCGGGCGTTCCAGCTCCAGCACGGTATCGAGCGCGTAGAGCTTGAAAAAGTACCGATGCCGTCCGATCGGCGGACACGGACCGCCGTAGCCGGTGCGTTTCCAGTCGTTGAGTCCTTCGCGCGTGCCCGGCGGCAATGCGTCGGAAGCGACGGCTTCGGGCAGTCCGGTCGCCGTCGGGGGAATGTCGAACAACACCCAGTGGACCCACGTCATGCGCGGCGCACGCGGATCGGGTGCATCGGGATCGTCCACGATCAACACCAGGCTGCGTGCAGACGCCGGCACGTTGCGCCACTGGAGCGGCGGCGAAACGTTGCGACCGTCGCAGGTGTACGTGCGCGGGATCGCCCCGCCATGTGCGAATGCAGGAGAGGTCAGTTCCATTGCATGTTCCGTCGGTGATCGATCAGTCGCGACCGCAGCGACCGACAGCATCACAATCCACCATGCCGCCTTCATACGACTTGCTTGCACGCTCGGCGACGCAAAACTACACTGCCGCTATCGAACGAGCGTCAGCACTTTGCAGTCGGCGTAGCGCCCGTGGGGTGTTTCG
>JAOAGY010000028.1 GCA_026415505.1 Chlorobiota bacterium
GGACGTGGAGTCTTGATTCGGTGGATATTGGGCGGGTGACGGTTGGTCACCTGTGGAGCGACACGGTGACGGTTGATACGGTGCGAGGCCGTGTTGGTCGGTTTGATTCGTTGTTGGTTGGTAAACTTCATGCGGCGGTGCCGTTTGATTCAATCAAGAGCGGTGTCAATGAGAATCAGACGTTGAGTGTTGGGAATGGTTCGGTGTTGTCGGCCAGTGGGACGGGTATTGTTCGTGCCAATCGTGTGAACCTGACGGGTCCGAGTGCTCCGTTGGAGACGAATGGTTCAGCGGGGAGCAGCGGTCAGTTGCTCAAGAGCAAGGGTTCTGGTCAGACGCCGGAGTGGACGTGGAGTCTTGATTCGGTGGATATTGGGCGGGTGACGGTTGGTCACCTGTGGAGCGACACAGTGACGGTTGATACGGTGCGAGGCCGTGTTGGTCGGTTTGACTCGTTGTTGGTTGAGTTCATGCGAGGGGACACGGCATACATTAGCAGCTTGCGGATCGACTCGTTGTATGTTGGTGGCGGGCTGCTTCATGCGGCGGTGCCGTTTGATTCGATCAAGAGCGGTGTCAATGAGAATCAGACGTTGAGTGTTGGGAATGGTTCGGTGTTGTCGGCCAGTGGGACGGGTATTGTTCGTGCCAATGCCTTCCGAGGAAGTGGCTCCGTTAGTGATGCGGTGGATTTGGCTACTGCTGAAGTAAGTGGTGTACTTCCTGTCACCAGTGGCGGTACAGGAACATCAGCGATAGGTAGTGCTGGATCGGTTGCATACTCGAATGGTAGCACGCTCGCATACACTGGGGTTGGTACAAGTGGTCAAGTTTTGGTTTCTGCTGGTTCTGGGACGCCCCAATGGCAAACGTTAGATGCTTCATCTGTACATGCTTGGTCATTGACTGGCAATAGTGGGACAAGTCCATCGGCGAACTTTTTAGGAACGACAGACAATCAACCACTGGCAGTTCGCACAAACAACACCGAGCGTGTTCGCGTTGATGCAAGCGGGAATGTTGGTATTGGGACGACGACGCCGACCAACACCCTCCACGTCAATGCCAGTGCTGACCCAGTCCGTTTTGAAGGTATTCAAACTGATGCCACACCGACACAAGTTTTGACGGTTGCTGCCAATGGCGTCGTCAAGAAGGCAAATGTTTCAACCATCGTCGGTGGCACTATTATCAAAGGTATCTACACACCTGGTACAAGTGGCTCACACTTCACTATTTCACCGGGTCAAGATATCCAAGCTGGTGCAGTTGTAGTTGTGACCGTATATGGGAGTAGTTCAGGAGGTGTCGTTGGTGCAATGGTCACCAATATCAACGCAGGTGCTGATACCTTCTCAGTAGCGACAGCAATGGCGATAGACAACACCTATGCGATTCACTACATTATCATCAACCCATAAGGCGACAGGGACGGACTGCAATCACTCTCAAAGAATTCAATGATGAAGCGGAATTGTGTGGATTATTCTGGGTGTCCTGGAATATTATTGATACCACCTGCGGCTATGCGGGAATTGTTGGTAGTGTGCAGTTGGGGTCATCGGGTGGAAGTGTTCAGGTGCAGTGGGCACAAAATAGCTGGAATGCTACAGGCACGACCGTCGAGGCGTGATCGTATTTGAAAATTACCCCAATTCAATAGCGATTCAATTGATGCGCGGTTGTCCCAATGTTGAGATTGGGCGTCATCAGACACGCAGACCATTTTTGTTCTTCCCAACCTCCACTTCCTGTCATCCTGGACGTTCCCGATTCTCATGATACCTACCGGCCGTGACCTGAATTGATCCAGCAGCGCTTTCTGCGTGTCCTGCATGGAAACGACAGTAATTTCGCTGCTACTGTTGCTCATTTGCCTTAGAATAATTGTATGCACTCTCACTATAAAACGTACATCTACGTCGAGCGCCTGTCCGAATATATTGGCAGCGAAGTGGTATTGCGTGGCTGGGTGTACGACCGCACTGAAAAGGGTAAGCTGCAGTTCATCAAGCTGCGGGATGGTACAGGCATCGTTCAGTGTGTGCTGTTCAAACCTAATGTGGCAGAGGACGTATTTGAACGCGCCAAACAGCTTGTGCAGGAGACCTCGTTTGGCATTCGCGGTACTGTTCGTGCTGATGAGCGCGCACCAGGTGGCGTCGAAATAGATGTCAACGATCTATGGATCTACCACATCCCACCGGAACAATATCCTATCACGCCGAAAGAACACGGCATCGAGTTCTTGATGGAGCATCGCCACTTGTGGCTACGCTCCCAACGGCAGTGGGCGATCTTGCGCGTGCGTGCCGCAGTCGTGCGAGCCATCCGGGAGTTTTTCGATGCCAACGGTTTCGTGCTCGCCGATTCGCCCATCCTGACGCCGAACGCCTGCGAAGGCACGAGCACGCTGTTCGAAACCGAATACTTCGACTTGGGCAAAGCGTATCTGTCGCAGTCCGGGCAGCTCTACGCCGAAGCCAGCGCCATGGCGCTCGGTCGCGTCTATACGTTCGGTCCGACATTCCGCGCCGAGCGTTCCAAGACGCGACGCCATCTGACCGAGTTCTGGATGGTCGAACCGGAGATGGCATTCTTCGATCTTGACGATACGATGGACCTGGCGGAAGACCTCGTCGAGCATATCGTCCAATCGGTGCTGCGCAATTGCCAGCGCGAGCTCGCCGTTCTGGGGCGCGACACGAGCAAACTCGAAAGAGTGCGCCGCCCGTTCTACCGCATGAGCTACACCGAAGCGGTCGAGTACCTGCAAAAGCGCGGCGTCAAGCTCATCCGCAAAAATCCCGACGGCACCGAATCGCAGCTCGATTTTCCTTGGGGCGAAGATTTCGGCGCGCCGCAAGAAGAAGCCATCATGGAGCAATTCGACAAACCGTGCATCATTCACCGCTACCCGGCTGAGGTCAAAGCGTTCTACATGAAGCGCGATCCCGCCGATCCGCGCGTCGTGTTGGCGATGGACATGCTCGCGCCAGAAGGCGGCGGCGAAATCATCGGCGGTTCCCAGCGCGAGGACGACTACGACCGCTTGCTCGAACGCATTCGCCACGAGAATCTGCCCGAAGATGCGTTCCAGTGGTATCTCGACCTGCGCAAGTACGGCAGCGTCCCCCACAGCGGCTTCGGCTTGGGACTCGAACGCACCGTCAAGTGGATCACCGGCGCCGAGCACATTCGCGAGGTGATTCCGTTCCCGCGCATGATCTATCGCATCGTACCCTAACGAAAAAAGCGGGCACCTTTCGGCACCCGCTTTTTCCCGGAGTCCCCTCCTGTGCCGCCTCGTTACGAGATCGGCACTTCGGTTACCTTCGGTTGTGCTGGCTCTTGTTTGGGCAACGTCAGGTGCAGCACGCCGTTTTCGTACCGCGCGCTGATCGCATCCCGCTTGATGTTTTCCGGCAGCGTGAACGACCGCGTGAACGTCCCATAGCGGCGCTCGATGCGGTAGAAGTTCTTGCCTTCTTGCTTTTCTTCTTGCTTTTTCTCGCCGCTGATGGTCAGCACGCCGTCGTCGCTGATGTTGACCTTGATAGCTTCTTTCGGGATGCCCGGAAGTTCGGCGCTGATGTAGAAGTTGGCGTTGTCTTCCGAGATGTCCACGCGCGGCACCAGCGTAACGGTCGCCTCACCGTTGCCCATGAGCGAACGCTCGACGTCGCTCATCCATTCGTTCATTCGGCGAACGAGGCTGTCGAAGCCTTCGAACGGATTGAACTTGACCAGTGTCATGGCAAACCTCCTGTTGAGTGGTTGAACATACTGCGATGAACTCGCCCACAACGGAAGGAAAACTGTGCCAATGCCGCATCGCCGCTCGTTTTCGGACGAATGGGCATATCGGTGTGCCAGCGACTGGCAGAGCGCCGGCAAAGACGGCAGTTCCCCAAACCTTCCGTGCAAACAACGCACCAGGGGCTATTCTCGCTGGCGGCGTTCACACACCATTGCCGACTGCGGTTCGTTTGATCGCACCGATGAGATTCGCTATGCGAAGCTCGATACGACGCAGATCGGCGCGATCGAACGTACACTGCGCTGCTTGGACCGGCGGGCGAGTCAATATCAGTCGCACAGTGAACGATGGCTGCTCCGGTGCAACGAAGGATGACAGCAGCACATAGGCTTCGAGCTGGGTGCGGTAATATGCCAACCACTCGTCGGCTGAGCGAATGTCATGGCGGTTGGTTTTCCAGTCCCAGATTTCCCATCCATCGGCTGTACGAACGAGCACGTCCGGGATACCGAGCAAGAAATCGTTGCCGAGAGGAACGATCATCGGACGTTCGATGTGAGCTTCGACGATGCGATCGAGCATGTTTTCCGCACGCAAGAAATCGAGTGTCGCACGGACATCGCTTTCGACACGCTCCTGCAGCCGAGACAATCCCGTGCTACGATGCTCTTCGAGCGCTCGTGAGATCGCCTCCTCGATGGCTGCGTCGTCTTTTTGTTCGCGTTGCAGCAAAAGTTCGAGTGTGCGATGGATGATTCGCCCTGCCAACGTCCCGACGACCCGATCGTCCTCCTCGATCGGTGCCAGCGCTCGGCGGTAGTCGTCGTCGCGTGCTGGCAAGCCGCACCGATACACACGATAGAATTCCTCCGGCGAACGTTCGTAGAGTAGCAGCTGAGATGCCGAAACGATCTCCCCATCGAGCCTGCTGGCGACAGGATCGGCGAGCACTCTTTGCTTGATCGTTGGAAGAACGGTCGGCTCGGCTTTTCTGGACGGCAGTTCCGTGACGATCTCGATGGCGACTTCCACCGACGTACCATGCTCGCCTGGTTCGCGCCGAACCCTGTCCTGGATGCGACGAGTACGAATCCCGAAATCGGTACTCCAACTGATACCGAGCGCGCTACTGATCGCACCGAAATAACCTTTCGGTTCGCCGACGGACGCTTCGCCAGCATCGGCGGTCCGCTGTCGCGGTGCAGGCAATGTACCAGCGACGAAGAGGTGGTCTTTCGCCCGCGTGAGCGCAACATAGAGCAGCCGCTGCTCCTCGGCTTCTTCACGCTGGCGAACAAAATATCGCGCCAGTTGACCGGCAGCAGTTCTTGCACCTTCGATCGTCGAGATCACCGGACCGGTTTCTTCCGCCCACACGAAGGTATTCTCCCTGCCACGAGCTTCGTCGCTCGCTCCGACGAGATAGACGATCGGGAATTCCAGACCTTTGGCAGCATGGATCGTCATCAACGTGACGGCATCGTCGTCGCTGATGACCGCTGCTTCCGACTCTGCATCGGTGACAAGACGAAGTTGCGCTAATTCTTCGACGAAATCGAGTAGATTGCGAAATCCTCGCTGTTCGAATTGTCGGGCTGCATCGAGGAGTTTTTCGATGTTGGCTTCGATCTGGCGAGCACGGGGCGACGCTCCGACACGCCGATACCACTGGGTACGCCGCAACAACATCCGCACAACCAGTGTCGGCGGCATCGTGGCAGCAAGAGGAATCAACTCGTCCAACAGCCCAACGGCACCGGCAGCCGGGCGCGGACAATCCGGCGTCTTCACCAACGCAAGCAAACGCTGATAGAACGTTCCATTGCGCGGCTCTGCGGTCGCGACGAGCGCAAGTTCCGAATCGCTCAACCCAACGAACGGCGAGCGGAGAAACGTCGCCAGTGCAACGTCATCGTGGGGATTGTGCACGACCCGCAGAAACGCCAGCACGTCGAGCACTTCTTGCGTTTGATAGAACCCCTTTCCGCTCTCGATACGGAAAGGAATGCCAGCAGTACGGAGCCAGTGCACGTATGATTCGAACGTCGAACTTTTTCGAGCCAGCAAGGCGATATCGCGGTAACGAGCCGGACGCATTGCTCCACGACGCCCATCGCCTGCCGCTTCGTCCCAAACGAGTATCGGTTCGCTCGACACGATGCGAACGATGTGTCGCGCAACCAATTCAGCTTCCGATGGAAGCCAGTCATCCTCCGCAGAGCGAGCGACCAACAGAGCAACCGTGCTCGGAGGGCATGTTTCCTGTTGGCGGGCGGTACAGAGTTCTTCGTAGCCGACCGCGTAGCCCATCGTCCGCTCGGGCATGATCGCGCGCATGACGGTATTGACGACCGCCACAAGTGTCGGAGTCATTCGAAACGACGTTTGCAACCGCACATCTCGCTCGGCGCCAGCGGCGGCAAGGATGTCCTGGCGTGCTCGCTCGAAAACACGGACGTCGGCTCCGCGAAAGCCGTAGATGCTCTGTTTCGGATCGCCGACGATGAACAGTTCCGGTACATCGCCGGAAATGTCCGGCAAGGGGACGAGCATGCGGAGCAGGTCGTACTCGAGCGGATCGGTATCCTGGAATTCGTCCACGAGAATGTGCTCGATTTCTCGTCGAAGGCGGTGAGTGATGGCAGGAATACCGACCAGCTCGACAGCACGCCGCTGCAAGTCGTCCGGCTCAAATGCCGCCAGGATTGTCTTTTCATCGTCCATTCGCTTCAGCGCTTGTCGAGCCACTTCGATCGTCAGTTCCGCTGCAGCCCATGCGCGGCGTTCGAGGTCACCATCGGCTGCGATGAATGCTCGAAGTACTTCGGCAGATCGCCGTGCCGAGCGCTGTTCTGCGGGAGTCGCCACTTTGCTCCACGGCGAACGGAGCATCGCGGTAGCAGTGTGGAATCCCTCGATCGCTTCGGCTCCCACCACTGCCCACTCACCACCGAAGTGGAACGGACGAAATCCAGTCGTAGCGATTCGAGCGAAGGATTCGATCAGGTTCTCGATGTCCTCATCGGAGCGTTTCGAGCGAATTGTCAGTGCTGCCGTGCGGCGGCGGCGTTCGAGTTCCCTCCACGTACTGGAAAGCTCGGCGACCAGCGCCGCCAGTGCATTGCCGATGCGCTCAGCCCGCATCCGCTCGTCTTCGGCACGGAACATGGCGACCCTCTCCGGACTGGCGAGCAGGCGTTCGACGGTGCGTTCGAGCGCGGCATACGAACCGAAAACGACGAGAAGCTCTGCCACATCGCTGCGTCGGTGGCTGGCGATCCATTCCTCGACCGTTGTCCGTATGGCGCGCCGGACAAGTGCGATCTGCTCGGCAGCACTGAGTTCGCCGAAGACAGGCGGGATTCCAGCTTCGATGGGGAATCGGCGCAGAAGCTCGCTGCAGTAGGCATGGAAAGTCGAAATCTGAGCGCTCACCAATCGCTCCCGTACCGTCCGGAGGAAACGCAGATGATTCGGTTCGGTCGCCGATGCAAACAGATGCTCCAGCCGCCGTGCGATGCGGTCGAGCATCTCAGCAGCCGCTTTGCGAGTGAACGTCATCGCGATCATACGATGGACGTCGCAGCCCTCCAGAAGCAGCCGCACGTATCGTTCGACGAGCACACGGGTCTTCCCCGATCCTGCGCTGGCGCCGACGATGAGCGGTCCTGGTTCGCTCACGGCGCGGTTTTGCGCTGCGGTCAAGCCCGATGCCGTTGCCATCGTCGCTATCGCACCGCTACAGTTCGCGCCGCAGGCGAGCAACCGGTATTTTCATCTGCTCGCGATATTTGGCGACGGTGCGTCGCGCTACGTTGTAGCCGAGTTTTTTGAGCTCCTTGCTGATTTTGTCGTCGCTGTAGGGGTTGTTCTTGGGTTCCTCGGCGATGAGTTTGCGGATGATGTCCTTGATGACTCGTGTCGAGACCTCTTCGCCGTCGTCGGAAGGCAGCCCCTCGCTGAAAAAGTAGCGCAGCTCGAAAATGCCGAAGTCGGTCTGAACATACTTGCCGTTGACGACCCGGCAGACAGTCGAGATATCCAAGCCGGTCGCCTCGGCGACATCCTTGTAGATAAGCGGGCGCAATGCCGACGGTCCTTGATCGAAGAAACGGCGCTGCAACTGTGCGATGGCAGTCATGACTTTGAGCATCGTCCCTTTGCGCTGCTGCAGTGCAGCGAGCAAGAATTTGGCATCCTCTTGCTTGCGATGGAGCCACTGCCGTGTTTCGCGATTGAGCGACTGCTGCACTTGACGGCGGAGCTGTTGATAGGCATGGCTCAGACGCAATCGCGGTAATGTGCTTTCGTTGAGCGTGATCATCAAATCGCCCGTCTCTTCGTCTCTTTCGACGAGAAAGTCCGGGACGATCGTCAATGCAGCATCGCCGAGCGTTTCGCGTCCGCTTCCGGGCTTGGGATTGAGATGACGGATAACCTCGACTGCTTTGCGGAGTTCATCTTCGGTTGTGCCGAGCTTGACAGCGATGTCGCCGTAGTGTTTACGCGCCAGATCGTCGAACGCTTCTTTGAGCACACGAAGAGCAAGCTGTTCGTGCTGACTCCGTTCGGGATTGGCGCGAAGCTGAGCGATCAAGCATTCCTGCAGCGTGCGGCTGCCACAGCCGGGCGGATCGAGTTCTTCTTGAATGCGTCTGAGAACACGCTCGGCTTGCGAGAGCGTCAGCAGCGACAAATCGTCGTTGGGTTCTCCACGCCGCGCTCGTTCGTAGATGAGTTCGGCGATACGGTCGTTGGCTCCTTCGAGCACTTCGTCGAGCGGACGCCGCAAGTAGCCATCGCTATCGAGACTGCCGATGATCTGCTCGGCGAGAACACGCTCGGATGGAGTGAGGTCGAGAAATCCGAGCTGTTCGATCAAATCTTCTTCGAGACTGGGGACATCACGAATGCGCTGGATGAACGGCTCGTTCTCGTCATCGTCGCTGCTCGTCTGGGAGTACGAATCGGATTCTCGCCATAGTTCGGCAAAGTAATCGAGTGTATCGTCACGTTCCGGCTGGTACTCGATCTCATCGGGAGTGCCCGTCTGTTCGTCGCCAATGCCATTGATCGTCTCGGCGCTGACAGAGGCAGGTTCGGCGAGCAATCGCACCGCTTCGCTGGTATCGCCCCGTGTCCACTCCTCGCCCATCTCGCCTCCTTGAGATTGCTCGACATCTTCGGCGACCTCTTCGAGCATTGGATTTTCTTCGAGTTCCTGCTTGATGTATTGTTCGAGCTGCAACGTCGGCAGTTGGAGCAACTTCAGATACTGGATTTGCTGCGGCGTGAGGGTTTGCTCCAATTTCGGGAGCTGAACCAGGTTCAACTTCGCCATAGCTCCTCCGATCGAGTGATGGACATAGAAGCGGCATCAGCCTCGACAAGCCACCGATCGCCATAAGCGCGCTGGAGTGCCGGGCGAACTGCTTCGTACACGCTCTGACCCAGTTGCCGTCCGTGCGTCCGAGCAGTCGAGCATTCGGCATATCGTTCATAATACAACGCGCCAGTATCCGACCGCCGACGAATCGGGAACAAATGGCACGACATCGGCTTGGGGAAGTCGCTCATGCCAGCCTCCCACAAACGGTGAAACGCACAGGATGCGATACCGTCCTCGATAATCGCGAACACGCATTCGCGACCGTTGACGGTCATCGTCGTCCACTCACCGGCTGGCGCTCGCTCAGCAAAACCGCTTTGCGCGATCGTCGCTTGCGCCGACTCGGAAAGCAACGGAAGCACAGTCGGAAGCAACCGCTGGATCTGCTCGTATTCGCCCTCGTCGAGCGGCGCACCGTAGCAATCGGGAATCGTGCAGCATGCGCCCTTGCACTGCGCTACATCGCAGGCAAACGGTTCGGTGAAAATCTCGATGTCCACTTCGACATCGCCGATCGTTTGTGTGCGTTCCATGCTGCACGATGAACAATGATGCCTTCGATTGCAAATTACAGAACGCACTCTGTTCGATTGCGGTCGTAATTTGGCAAGTTGTCGAACCTCACCACGCCACCACGTGGACATCTCCGTACTCGTTCCGATCGCGCACGGCACCGAAGAGCTGGAAGCAGTCGCCATCGTCGACATCGCCCGGCGTGCGGGATTCCGCGTTCGCATCGCCGGCGAAAGCGAGAACGTCATCTGCTCGCGCGGCGTCCGCATCGCACCGGACATTCTCTGGAGCGACCTCGACGAGAGCGAAACGTTCGATGCAGTCGTTCTGCCGGGCGGCACCGAGGGCGTCGAGCGTTTCATGCAAAGCGACGAGCTTCGGCACATCGTCAGCCGCCATGCAGCCGACGGTGCGCTCATCGGTGCGATATGCGCCGCGCCGCTGGTGCTGCATCATTTCGGCGTTCTGCCGCGATCGTGCGCAGTGACGAGCCATCCATCGGTCGCCGACCAACTCCGAGAGTACGACTACCGCACCGATCGCGTCGTGCAATCCGGTCGCATCGTCACCAGCCGCGGCGCAGGCACTGCCGTCGAATTCGCACTGGCGATCGTCACCGAATTAGCCGGCGAGCAGCATGCTCGTACCATCGCCGAACGCATCGTCGCGCTCTGACCGTGGAAACGATCCTCGATTGGTACAGCGTCGGTCGCTCGTGGCTCGGTGTGGAGCATTACCCGACTCGCGATGCGGGCAGTTGTGCTGCACTCGTCGTGCACGGTTTTCGCGCATGGCATCGGTGGGGATTTTTTCCGATCGTTGCGCGATCGTTGGTCGAACGCGGCATCGCGGCATTCGTCGTCGCTTTGCCTTCGAGCGGCTACGGTCCGGACGGATTTTCGGGCGAGCGTTTCGCGCGTGCGACTGTTTCCGACGATCTCGCTGCACTCGCCAAAGCCGCCGAGATTGTTCGCTGTCGTTGCACCTGCCTTGCAGGACTCGGGCACTCGCGCGGGGCGCTGCTTTTGGCGCTGGTGTGCACGGAGCTCGATTGCCTTGCGATGTGGTCGCCGCCGCGTCGCTTCGGGCGCTGGTCCGAGCGTCAACTGATCGTGTGGCGTTCGCTCGGCGCAGCACCAGCGGGCACCCATCCCGAAACAGGTCAGCCGCTGGCAATCGGCATCGAGTATCTCGACGACCTCGAGCGAAACGACTACAACGCTCGGCTCGACGCAGCGCTCGCAGGCTGCCGAACGCCGACGTGTATCGTCGCAGGCGAGCACGACATCGTTGCACCGCCGAGCCATGCCGCCGAACTGCATGCGCTGCTCGGCACAACCGACCGCCATCTGCACATCGTCAGCGGTACCGGTCACACCTTCGGCGTCGAACATGGCACTCCAGCAGTTTCTCCCGCACTGGCAGAGGCGATAGAAACGACGGCGTCGTTTTTTCACCGCTGCTGCCGACCAAGCGGTAACTTCGCCACACCCAGCAACGAGCCACGACCATGAAGACAGCGCGCAATCTGACGGCGAAAACGAAAATCCTCTGCACCGTCGGTCCAGCCATCGGCACCGAAGAAAAGCTCATCGCCGCCATCGGCGCAGGCGCTTCGGCATTTCGCCTGAACATGAGCCACGGCTCGCACGCTGTTCATCGGCAGTACATCGCTGCCATCCGCGCTGCCGAGAGCATCACCGGATCGCACATCCCGATCGTCGTGGATTTGCAAGGTCCCAAGCTCCGCGTCGGTGAATTGGGCGATGGCGTCTCGCTCATCGCCGGACGCGAGATCGTTCTTGCCGATCCCGCCGTCGTGCGCCGGAAGCGTTTGGCGATGCCCGACGGCGCTATCCCTGTGGACTATCCCACGATCGCCAAAGACCTGCGGCGCGACGATACGATTCTCTTCGACGATGGTTTGCTGTCGGTGAAAGTGACCGACGTGCGCGATCCGTTCGTCAAAGCGATCGTCGTCAATGGCGGTCTGCTCCGCTCACGCAAAGGAATCAACTTGCCTGGCATCGCAGTGTCGGCAGCCAGTTTGACGACGAAAGACCGTCGCGACCTCGATTTCGCAATAGCCGAAGGAGCCGATTACATCGCCGTGTCGTTTGTCCGCTCAGCCAAGGACATCGAGCACGTCCGCAAATACCTCGCACAGCGGAAAGCCGAGATCGGCATCATCGCCAAGATCGAAAAGCCCGAAGCGGTCGCTGCCATCGAGGAAATCATCGCCGTCAGCGATGCGATCATGGTGGCTCGCGGCGACTTGGGCGTCGAAATTCCCGCTGCGCACGTGCCGCTCGTGCAAAAGCGCATCATCGCTCTCTGCAACGCCCACGGCAAGCCGGTCATCACCGCGACACAGATGCTCGAATCCATGGTGACCAATCCGCGTCCGACGCGTGCCGAAGCCAGCGACGTCGCCAATGCCGTGCTCGACGGCACCGATTGCGTCATGCTCAGCGCCGAAACGAGCGTCGGTGCGTATCCGATCGAAGCAGTCGCCATGATGCGCACCATCTGCACCGAAGCCGAGCGTGAGCTGCTCAGCCGGCGCCGTCCTGCCGAAACGTATCAGCGCATCCCCTCGGCGAGCACTGAAAACACCGATGCCATTGCCGCAGCAGCAGCGCTCATCGCCGAGAACCGTCGCATCGACTGTATCGCGACGCTGAGCTATTCGGGAGAAACGGCACGACTTGTCGCCTCGCGCCGTCCGCGCAGCATCGTGCTCGCTGTCAGCACCGTGCCGGCGACGCTGCGACGTGTGGGACTCTACTGGGGCGTCTATGGCATGAAACTCGACGAAATCACCACGACCGACGAAACAATCGAGCACATCAAAAAACTGCTCGTCGCACGAGGGTACTTCGACAGAGGCTCGACGGTGCTTTTCACCATCGGTCGTCCGCTGGTGGCGCGCTCCCGCACGAACATGCTCTCGATCGAAACGCTTTAGCGATAGCGAACGTCCACGATGCGTCGGCGCATGTACTCGAAGTTTTCGCGTTCGAGATTCCACTCCAACCGAACACTCGTCGGGATGCGTACACCGCCGATCGTGCGCCAGTCGGAACAATGCATCGTGCATTGCTCGCGTTCGTAGCCAGTGTCGGCGTCGCGGTATTTGTCGAGCGTGACGATACGTTCGACATCGCCTTCGGCAGTGAAGTAGAAGTCAGCTCGGATGGTGATGCCGTGATCGCTGAGCACCGCGCGCGCAGCATCGGGGCGGTCGAGCGATTCCCATCGGAGCAAACCTCCCGGCAGCAGCGACGTCGGGAACCACACCGTTTCCATCAGCACGCGCACGAGCAATGCTTCGCTTGCTTCGGGTCCGTCCGGATCGAAGAGCGTCAGCAGATTCCACCACTTCATGCTGCCGTAGCCACTGCCGCCGGCGTAGAGCAGTTCGATCGTGTACCACCGCAGCGGCGAATACCACACGCGCGCGTTCCACACCATGCCGGGAACAGTGCCCGTGTACGTCGCACGAGCGGTGAGTTTGCCCCACTTCGGATAAGCGAACGAGCGGAACTGCCCTTCCTCGCGGATTTCGATCCACTCTGCCGGTCGTCCCTCGCCGATGGCACGCTGCAAATAGCGGCGCACCGGTGCCGGCATGTGTTCGAGCGATTGGACAGCAAGTACCTTCTGCCTTCGCTCGTGCACCGCCTGGCGGAGCCGTCGCAACAATCGCCGACAACGCAGGCGCGCCACCAGTACGCTGGCTGCCAAGATGACAACGATGACCAGTGCTGCAGCACCGACGATCAGCAATGCTTTCGGTATCATCGCCCACGGTCCTTTCGATAAGTTGAACGAAACGACGCCCTGCTTGTGCAGCGCGAGCCACTGTGCGCATCGCTACACCTGGTCGAGCGGGCGGCGTGGCTTCTGTCGAAGCGAGCGGAATTGGCTTGCGGTCATCCCGGTCACCTGTTTGAACTGACTCGACAAATGATGCACGCTGCTATAGCCGAGCCGGTATGCGATCTCGGTCAGACTCAGCTCGCCGTAGGCGAGGAGTTCCTTGACCAGCTCGATTTTTTGCTCGATGATGTAGCGTTCGATGGTTTTGCCTTCGACCTGGGAGAAAAGTCGCGACAGCATCGCGTAACGCACGCCGAGCTTCTGTTGCAAATATCTCGACCAGACGACGCGCTCGAGCTGTTCTTCGTCCCCGCTGCGGAGCAGTTCGATGATCGCCGCTTTGGCATGCTCGACCATGATGCGTTGCCGATCGTCGAGCAGCTCGAAACCGAGTTGTGCCAATCGGTCGGCAAGGTGGCGTCGTTCCTGTTGGCTGAGCGGACGTGGCAGCACAGCCTCGCCGAGCCGAACCGACACCGGTGCGATTCCCATCTCTGCGAGCACGTTCTCGACCGCCATGATGCAACGCCGACAGACCATGTTTTTGATGGCGATCGCATCGCTCATTGGCACAACTCCTCGACGAGCCGACAAATCACCGGCTGCTGACGTTCGTAGCAGAATTCTCGTGCGGCACGGTCTGCCCACTGGCGGTAGCGTTCCGGCGCCGACAGCACCCGCGCGACAGCCTCGGCAAGCTCATCGGCATTCGCTGTCGGCGACACTGGCTCGCCGAACGGGAAACGCTCGAGCACTTCGGCGATGGCAGGCAGATCGCTTGCGACGACCGGCACCCGCGCCATGGCGTACTCGAAGAGTTTGTTCGGCAACGCCAGCTCGTAGCTGTGCGACACCGGTTCGATCCAGCACCAACCGACATCAGCCGATGCGGTCCATTCGAGCAGCTCGCTGTACGGCACCGAACCGAGCAGATGAACGCGATCGGCGACACTGCATTGCTCGGCGTACTCGGCGACAGCACTTGTCAGCGCCCCATCGCCGAGAACGCACAAGTGCACCTGTGGAAGCGATGCAAGCATCTCGACCGCACGCAACAACCCGCGCCCTTCGGCGACTACGCCTTGATAGAGCACGATCGCTTCACCCGTGCCGATACCGCAACGCCGACGCAATCGGTCGTCTCGCCGTGGTTCGGCATAAAACGGAACGTTCAGGACGACGAGCGGACGATCGGGCAACCGCAATTGGCGCTGAAGTTCGTCGGCATCGCGCTCGCCGCTGACGACGACGCGACAAGCCCACCGCACCAATGCGCGCTCGTACCACGACTGCAATCGCTGTGCGATGGGGCGATGCGCCAGCGATGCCAAGCTGCCGTAGAGTTCGCGCGAGTCGTACACGAGCCGCGCGCCGCTGCGCCATCTCAACACCACAGCAGGCAGCAAGCAGTAGAGATCGGCTGCCCAGACGAGGCGATAGCGCTCGCGCCGACACTTCCACAGCAGCACGACGACAAAGCGTAACCAGCGCCAAAGCATGCGTCCCCTCGACGGCACAGCGAGCCGTCGCCAGGACCATGCCACAGGCTCGTTCGGCGCAGGTGCGAGGTTCCAGAGTGTCACATCGAAATCCGCTGCGAGTGTTCGGCAGATATTGAGCGTGCGCCCGTCGCGCGTGGCATCGGCAAAAGCGAGCACTGCAACGCGGCATCGCATCGGCTCAGCGCTCCCCGAGCTGTCGAACGACCCTCTCGGCACGATCCAGCAACGATTCGGTTTGCTCGTGGCTCGGCGATTCGGCGATCAGTCGCACGATCGGTTCGGTGTTGGACGGACGAACGTGGAGCCACCGATCGCCCCACTCGAAGCGAATGCCATCGCGATCCCACAGCCGCGCGCCGTCGCCGATCGAAGCTGCGAGCGCCGAACGAAGCTTTTCGAATTCCCCGCTCCAGGCAATCTTGCGTTTGCTCATCGCCAGCGGTTGCTGGAGCGTCCGCTCGTCCCACTGCTCCTGGCTGAGTGCAGCGCAGAGTGCGAGCACGAGAGCTGTTCCGACCAGCGAATCCCGTCCGTAGTGACACGCAGGCAAAATGACGCCGCCACTTCCCTCGCCGCCGATTGCTGCACCGCTCGACCGCATCGCTGCGACGACGTTGATTTCGCCGACAGCCGAACGCACGACTTTCCCACCGTAGCGCATCGCGACACGCTCGACTTCGCTCGTCGTCGAGGCATTGACGACGACCGTCGCATGCGGCACACGACGCAAGACGGACTCGACAGCGAGCACGATCGTTTTTTCCTCGGCGATCGCCGCGCCTGTCGAGTGCACCAGCACGAGCCGATCGGCATCGGGGTCGCACGCAATACCGAGCGTGGCGCGACGTTCGGCAGTCGCTCGGCACAGGTCGTGCAAGTGTTCCGGCAGTGGTTCCGGCGGATGCGGGAATACGCCGCTGGCATCGCAGTGAATCGGTATCGGCTCGGCACCGAGCCATTCGACAAGTCGTGGCAGCGCGACAGAGCCACTGGCATTGACTGCATCGATCGTAATGCGCATGCCGCCGAACGTGCCGCTGGAGCGCAGCTCCGCGATGAAATCCACACGCTCGATCGCCGCAAGATGCTCGCCGATCGGATCGTCGTGCTGCCGCACGGTGCCGCGCCCATGCGATGGCACCATCGGCATGCGATCGCTGGCTTGCCAGAGCTGCTCTGCACGGTGCGGAGCGAGAAACACGCCATCGGCATCGAGAAATTTCAAACCGTTCCATTCGGCGCCGTTGTGCGATGCGGTGACGACGATGCCTCCCGCCAACCGATTGCGTTCGACGACGACTTGCACCGTCGGGGTCGGCACGCATCCGAGATCGAGCACGTTTCGACCGGCAGCGCAAAGCTCCTCGATCGCAATGTCGGCGATTGTACGCCCGCCGAGGCGCCCATCGTAACCGATAGCGATCGCGCCGTCCGGTTGCATCTCGGCATATGCGCGCACATGACGAGCGACCAGATCAGCCGAAAGGCAGCCATCGGTGATCGTTGCGCGGAGTCCGGAAACCGAACGTATCAGCGGCATCGGGTTCGATGAGCGAAAGTCCACAATGCAACAGCCGCAAAATAGGCAGCCAGCCGCACCGTGCGACCGTCGGCATCGTAGCGCGGATTGACCTCGACGATGTCCACAAGGCGACAGGTCGGCAGCGCTGCGATGCGCTCGACGATACGAGCGACTTCGTCGGGGCGGAAGCCGTCGCTCGCCGGCGCACTCACCCCCGGCGCATACGCCGAAGCCAGTGCATCCATATCGAGCGACAAATGCACGGCATCGCACGCGTCGAGAGCATCGACGACCCGATCGAGCGCAACGTCGAGCGTGTCGCGGCGAATATCACCCAGCATCCACACCGCGTGTCCGCGTTCGAGCACGTAGCGAACATGATGCGCCGACGCGGAAAACGGCTGCGTGCCGAACTCGATCAGCATGCCGAGACGGCATGCCGGGTCTTCGATCAATTCGCGAAACGGCGAGCCGGAGTGGCTTCCCTCGATCGCTGGGGGACGGACGTCCAAATGCGCGTCCACATTGACGATGCCGAGTCGGGTTGCCCGCTTGCCGATCGCTCGACCATCGGGCAAAGCGGTATCGTGTCCGCCGCCGAGCACGACGACGCTCGCACCGCTGTCGAGCAACAGACCGACGACGTGCTCTTGGCGACGATGAACGTCCTCCAGCGACATGTTCTCGACGGCGAGCACACCGCAATCGAGCACGCGCACGTTGTCCGGCAGCGAGCGGCTTCCGATGCTGGCAGCGAGCTTTCCGAGCGCCTGGCGAATTGCCGGTGGCGCCTCGGCAGCACCGATTCTACCACCGTTGCGGCGAACGCCTTCGTCTTGCGGCACACCGAGCAACGCCAACATCGGAGCGCTGCCCTCCCACCGATCGAACGGGATCAAGAAATCGTCGAAGCGGCGATCGTCCGGCTCGGTACGTCGGTACTCGGCAGCCTCGATCGGCACACAATAGGCAGCAAGCTGGTCGCGCATTCCGCTTGGTGGTGGTTGCACGGCGCAAAAATAGCCGGGATTGGCTCAGGCACACGGTGCGCAAGGGTGCTGTGCGGTCGTAATTTCGCCAGCGACGATAGCAGCGCAACGAATCATTCCGACGCCCATGCCCGTGATCGAGCCGACCGATTCGACTGCCGGCGACCGCAGTTGCAATCCGAACGAAGAGCAGTACCTCCGCTTGCTTCGCACGATTCTCGAGCAGGGACGCCCGCGTTACGATCGCACCGGCGTGGGAACGCTTTCGATCTTCGGCTACCAGATGCGCTTCGACTTGGAGAAAGGTTTTCCGCTGCTGACGACCAAGAAGCTGCACATTCGCTCGATCGTGACGGAGCTGCTGTGGTTTTTGCGCGGCGATACCAACGTTGCCTACCTCCACGAGCACGGCGTGACGATCTGGGACGAGTGGGCAGACGAACGCGGCGATTTGGGTCCGATCTACGGCAAACAGTGGCGGCGGTGGGAATCGCCCGACGGACGAACGATCGACCAACTGGCGGCTGTCGTCGAGGAGATTCGGCGCAATCCGTACAGCCGGCGATTGGTCGTCAGCGCATGGAATGTCGGCGAACTCGATCGGATGCGGCTCGCACCGTGCCACGTGCTGTTCCAGTTCTACGTCGCCGATGGTGCGCTGTCGTTGCAGCTCTATCAGCGCTCGGCGGACGTTTTCTTGGGCGTGCCGTTCAATATCGCTTCGTATGCGCTGTTGCTATCGATGGTGGCGCAGGTGTGCGGGCTGCGACCTGCCGAGTTCATTCACACAATCGGCGATGCGCATCTTTACCGCAACCATCTCGAACAGGCGCGGCTGCAATTGGAGCGCACGCCCTACGAGCCGCCTGTGCTCTGGCTCGATCCGTCGGTGCGCTCGCTGGACGACTTCACGCACGAAAGCATCGCCATCGTCAACTATCGCGCCCATCCGCACATCAAGGCGGATGTGGCAGTCTGAACCGTGAGCGAATTCGATATGGACGGAGTTTCGGTCGAACGCTGTCGGCAGTGGCTGCACGAGCTACCATCGAAACGCATCGCTGTCGTCGGCGATTTGATGCTCGATCACTACTACATCGGCTCGGTGTCGAGGATTTCGCCGGAAGCGCCGGTGCCCGTGGTCGAATTGGAACGCGAAACGTACCGGCTCGGCGGTGCAGCCAACGTCGCGCACAACCTGCGAATGCTCGGATGCCAAGTCGTGCTGTGCGGCGTCGTCGGTGATGACAGCAGCGGCGCAGAGCTACTCGAGCTCGCCGATGAACTCGGCATCGAAACCAGCGGCATCGTGCAAGAGCACCCGCGACCGACGACCGTCAAAACTCGTGTCATCGGCAACAATCAGCAACTGTTGCGCCTCGATCGTGAGCAGCGGCTTCCGATTGCCGACGATTCAGCAGAGCGCATTCTCTCGGCGCTCGATCGTGCCGATACCGTCGCAGCAGTGATTTTGGAGGATTACAACAAAGGTGTGCTCACACCGGCACTCATCGAGCGCGTCGTCGCATGGGCACAGCAGCGAGGTATTCCTGTGCTCGTTGACCCGAAGACGGAGAATTTTTTCGCTTACCGCGGGGTGACGGTCTTCAAACCGAACCAAAAAGAAGCTCAACATGCGCTCGGTGTTCGGCTCGACAGCGATGAATCCATCGTCTCTGCTGGTATCGAGCTGATCGAACGGCTAACTGCCGAATACGTCCTCGTCACACTCGGTGCACGAGGGATGATGCTCGTCGAACGGAACGGGCAGTACCGCCATATTCCCTCGGAGGCTCGGCATGTTGCCGATGTTTCAGGCGCTGGCGATACAGTCATTGCAACGCTGGCAGCGATGATGGTCACCGGTGCCACCATCGTCCAGGCGGCTGTACTCGCCAGCATCGCAGCCGGTGTCGTGTGCGGCGAACCGGGTGTCGTTCCCATCACAGCAGCAGGACTGCTGGCGGCAATCGAGCAGATCGAGCCGATCGCTTCAGGTCTCTCCGACACTGCTATCGGTGCCCATCTCGCCGCTGATTAGCGTATCGGTGCAGTAAATTGCAATCCCATTTGCCAACGTTGGTCAACTTTCGGAGGCTTACCCTTGAAAGGGAAAGTGAGCAAGCTACTGACTGTCATCGTGCCAGTTGTACTGGCAGTGTTTTTGTTGTATCCTACGTGGCGCTCGCAGCAAATGGCTGCCGAGCGTGAAGCACTCGATTCCGCTGCGCAAATTCAGTGGGATCAGGTCAATGGCGAAGACTTTCGCAAAGAAAAGCTTCGCGCATTGAAACTCGGCTTGGACCTACGAGGCGGCATGTACGTCACGCTCGAAGTGGATGTGGTCCGCCTGCTCGAAGAAGCTGCCGACCGTGCTGCCGTTGACGAAACGTTCGAACGCGTCATCGAAGCCACGCGGCAACAAGCCGAACAGAGCGACGAGGATGTGCTCGACATTTTTCTGCGCAATTTCGACCGCATCGCGCGTCCGCAAGGCAAGTCGCTGGTGACGTACTACGAACTGGTGGACGTCCGCGACATCAGCGAAGAGCGCATCATCGAGCGACTCAAACGTGATGTGAGCGAAGCCATCGACCAGGCGCTGGAGGTCATCCGCCAGCGGATAGACAAATTCGGCGTTACCGAGCCGACGATCCAAAAACAAGGCACGCGGCGCATTCTGCTCGAACTTCCCGGCGTGCAAGACGAACGCGAAATGCGCCAACTGCTCCAAACCACCGCACGGCTGGAATTCAAGCTCCTGCGGCATGGTAACGATGTGCTCTACGCGTTTTTGAACATCGACCGCTACTTAGCCGGCAAATCATCGAGCGACACAGCTCGCAGTACCGATACCACCGCGACGACGGCGAAAGCCGCGACGACCGATACGGCGCGGGTGAAAACAAAGGACAGCGCCGCGAAGACCGACCCCTATGCAGGGTTGTCGGACGAAGAGAAAATCGCCAAGTTCCGCCGCGAGCATCCGTTCTTGTCGCTGTTTACCGGGCAGATTCTCGTCGGCGAGCGGTATCAGTCGTTCGACATCGCCGAGGAAGTTATCCCGAAGCTCCCCGCCGATGCGGAGTTTTACTTTTTGACGGGCGAAGACGGCAAGCGACAGTTGCAGTCGTTGCTGGCACGTCCGGACATCCGCCGCATGCTGCCCGCTGATGCCGAAATCGCCTTCAGCGCCAAGCCTGAACGTGGCACCGACAATTCGCCGAATCGAATCTACGCCATGTACGTCCTCAAGCGCGATCCCGAACTGACCGGCGATGTCGTCACCGACGCCTACGCTACGTTCGACCAGATGACCAATCGCCCGATGGTGCTCATGTACATGAACAGCGACGGCGCCGAGCGCTGGGCGAAAATCACTGGCGCGAACATCGGGAAACGCATTGCGATCGTGCTCGACGGCGAGGTGTACAGCGCTCCAGTCGTGCGCAGCAAAATCACCGGCGGTAGCTCGCAGATCGAAGGAATGGCGAACGTCGAGGAAGCCAAACTTCTCCAGATCGTCTTGAAAGCCGGTGCACTGAAAGCGCCCGTCAAGATCATCGAAGAGCGCGTCGTCGGTCCGTCGCTTGGCGAAGACTCGATCCGCTCGGGCATTTCGGCGAGCTTGATCGCATTCGCGCTCGTGGTGCTGTTCATGGTGACCTACTACAGCCTCGGTGGTGTCGTGGCGGTGCTGGCGATGCTCATCAACGTCATGCTCAACCTCGGCATCCTGGCTGGCTTCGGCGGAACGCTCTCGCTACCGGGCATCGCCGGGATTATCCTGACGCTGGCGATCGCTGTGGACGCCAACATCATCATTTTCGAACGCATCCGCGAGGAGCTCCATCGTGGTCGGAGTCTGCGTGCCAGCATCGACGAAGGTTTCCGCCATGCACTGCCACCGATCATCGACTCCCACGTGACGACCTTTTTGACGGGCTTGATTTTGTTCGTTCTCGGCTACGGTCCGATTCAAGGATTCGCGACGACGCTGATGATCGGTATTCTGACGACACTGTTTACGAGTATCATGGTTTCGCGCGCGATCATCGATCTCTGGCTGTCGCGAAGCCCACAGGCTCGCATCAGTTTCGGCGAAGTTCTCCCAGCAACTCAAAGCTAACGACAATCACTTTCGGTATCTGCAATGGAATTTTTCGGCAAAACGAACATTGACTTTCTCGGCAAGCGGCGCATCTTTCTGGTCGTCTCGCTGGTCATCAACGCGATCGGGTTGCTACTGCTGCTTTTCGGCGGTTTGCGGCTCGGCATTGACTTTCAGGGCGGAACGGAAGTCGCAGTCCGGTTCAGTGCCGAACAGCATACAGATGCCGTTCGCGCAGCAGTCGCAAAAGTTGGATTCCACAACGCCGAGATCAAATCCTACGGCAAAGCCAACGAATTTCTCATCCGCGTGCCCGACGTCGGCGGAGTGGGAGAACAATCAGCTTCGTCGCGCATCATCGCGGGACTGCGAGCAGTGTTCCCCAACGAGTCGGTAACCGTGCTCAAAGAAGACCGCATCGGACCGAAAATCGGCAGCGAGCTTCGCACAAAAGCGGTCATCGCCGTTTTATTGGCGATCGTCGGCATTTTGCTCTACATCGCCTTCCGCTTCGAGTTCATCTACGGCTTGGGGGCGGTCGTCGCGCTGGTCCACGACGTCTTCGTCGCGCTGACGTTCGTGCTCATCGGGCAGAAGCTCGAAATCCTCAACCTCGAATTCAATCAAGGCGTGCTGGCTGCGCTCTTGACCGTCGTCGGTTTTTCGATCAACGACACGGTGATCATCTTCGACCGTATCCGCGAGAATCGTGAAAGGCACAAAGGCATGGCACTGGTGCCGCTGATGAATCTTTCGATCAACGAAACGCTCAGCCGCACGATCAACACGGTGCTGACGGTCGTGCTCGTTCTGGCGACACTGCTTGCACTCGGCGGCGAGGTACTGCACGGATTTTCGTTCACGATGCTCGTCGGTATCATCACCGGTACGTATTCGTCCATCTACATCGCCAGCGCATTCGTCGTCTGGTACACCGAGCGCATCAAGAAAGAGCCCGTCGAGAGCACCGAAGGGCGGCAGCCGAAAATTCTCCGCGCACTCAAAGAAGCATAAGCGATGGAGATTCGACGCATCGGCGATACTGCGGTCGTCACACTCGATACGCACCTCTTCGGTGGTCCGTCGAGTGTCGAGCTGTCGGACAGCATCCGAGCTCTGACCGAGGAAGGTGTCGCCCACGTCGTGTTCGATTGCACTGCGGTCGAATTGATCAACAGCAGTGGCATTGGGATGCTCGTCGCAGCGCTTGCCACGCTCCGTTCTCGCGGCGGACGTTGTACACTCGCTGCTGTGCCGGAGAAAATGCGCACGCTGCTGGCGATCACCCATCTGGACAGCGTTTTTTCGCTCAGCGATACCGTCTCCGACGCTCTGACACAGAGGAGCTGATGGTTACGATCATCGTCGGTGCACAGTGGGGCGACGAAGGCAAGGGCAAGATCGTTGACGTCTTGGCTGAGCGTGCCGACATCGTCGCACGATACCAGGGCGGCGCCAATGCAGGACATACGCTGGTCGTCGAAGGCAAAACGATCGTCCTCCATCTGATCCCATCGGGCATTCTTCACCCGCACGTGCAGTGTGTCATCGGCAATGGCGTCGTGCTCGATCCGGTCGCCCTTCGCCAGGAAATCGCCATGCTCGACGCAATGGGCATTTCCGTTCGTGGGCGGCTGTTCATCAGCCACAAGGCGCACGTCATCATGCCCTATCACAAATTGCTCGATGCAGCACGCGAACAGCATCAAGGCATCGGTACGACCGGACGCGGGATCGGTCCGGCATACATCGACAAATACTCGCGCGTGGGCATCCGCGTCGTGGATTTGCTCGATCGGCGGGTGCTCGAAGAAAAACTCCGCACCAACTTAGCCGAGAAAAACGCACTGCTCGAAAAAATCTACGGCGCCGAGCGTCTCGACGTCGAGCAGATCGTCGCAGAGTATCTCGAATTCGATCGCTACATTGACGAATTCGTCACCGACACATCAGCACTGCTCCACAACGCCCTGCGGGAGGGCAAGCAGATACTCGCCGAAGGTGCCCAGGGTGCTTTGCTCGACGTTGACCACGGCACGTATCCATTCGTGACAAGCTCCAACCCCACCAGTGGCGGAGCATGCACGGGCTTGGGCATTCCACCGACAGCGGTCGCTCGAATCATCGGCTTGGCAAAAGCGTATTCCACGCGCGTCGGCAATGGACCATTTCCGACCGAATTGCACGACGAAACAGGCGAGCTGCTCCGCCGATTGGGCAACGAATACGGCGCAACGACCGGTCGTGCTCGCCGCTGCGGTTGGCTCGATTTGGTCGCACTGCGCTATTCGGTCATGATCAACGGCATCACGGAGCTGGCGCTGACCAAACTCGATGTACTCGGCAAGCTATCATCGTTCAAGGTCTGCACGGGCTACCGTCTCGGTAATCAACCGCTCAAAAGTTTCCCTGCCGATGCAAGGACACTCGATACCGTCGAGCCGGAATACATCGAACTCGAAGGGTGGCAGTCGTCGCTCGACGCTGCCCACACAATCGAGGAATTGCCGGCACAAGCACGACAGCTCGTGCGTCTCATCGAGGACTACTGCGAGGTACGCGTGAGCTTGATCTCGACCGGTGCTGAACGACACCAGATCGTCCGGCGAACGTAGATTCGCGACGGCAACAATCGCGGGTTGGTCACAACGACACGGCGCATGCGTCTTCCTCGACTGGCGAGTTTTCCGTTTCTCAAGCAGCGCGATCAGAGCGAGTGCGGGACGACCTGCTTAGCGATGATTCTCCAGCATTACGGCATGGAGAACGTCCAAGCAGCGCTCCGCGAGATCGCCGGCGTCTGGGCATACGGCACCGATCTGCTGACGCTGGCGAAGGTCGCCGAACGATTCGGCTTCCGTGCCGAGGGTGTTCGCATGAAATACGATCACCTTGCCCAGGTGCCGCTGCCGATCATCGCGCATTACCGCGGCAATCATTTCGTGGTCGTCTATCGAGCGACCGACGCGCATGTTTGGATTGCCGACCCTGCAGTCGGCAAAGAAAAACTCAGCCGTGACGAGTTCTGTGCGCGTTGGAACGGGATCGCACTGCTTTTGGAACCGTCGCCTGCTATGAAACCGCACGGGGACGTTCTCGAGGTCGTCGAGCGCTATCGGCAGCGACAGCGGACATTCGAGCAATTGCTGCGACAAATCATCGCCGAGCGATTCCGGCGACCGCTTGTGGAAATCCTGCTTGCATCGCTGCTGTTGGCACTGCTCAGTTTGGTGCTGCCGATCTTTACGCAAACGATCATTGACAATGTGCTCGTGCTCGGCAACAACGCCTTGCTGGTAGCGCTGGCAGTCACCATGAGCATCATCGTCGCGATGCAACTGGTGCTGTCGTATGTGCGGCAATTGTTGCTCACCCAGACGCGAGTCGAGTTCGAATACGAGTTTTTTTCGCGCTTCTTCGAGCGGATGATCAACTTGGGGCAACGTTACTTCGATGCGCACAAACGCGAAGACTTCATTCAGCGTTTCCAAGAAAACCTCAAACTCCGCAGCTTGCTCTCCGGTGGCACAGTCCAAGCATTGCTCGATGTCGTATTGGTACTCGTGCTGACGCCGGTGCTTTGGTTCTACCACGCAGGATTAGGAGCGATCGCAACGGGGGTCGTCGTGATGTTCGGAGTGACGACAGCATTGTTTACACCGCGCCTGAGAGCATTGCAGAACAAAGTGTTCGCCGAGAACGCCCGCACGATGGGTGCGTTCTTGGATACGCTGCTCGGCATGACGAATATCAAACTGCTCGTTGCTGAACTTCCTCGCCTTTGGCAGTGGCGCGGTATCTACAAGTATGCGCTCAACAGCGTGCACCGCACGATGACGACGCAAGCGAAAATGAGCATCGTTCTCCGCTCGCTTGTCGTGCTCGGTCAAGTGGCGATCTATTGGTTCGGCGCGTGGTTCACTGCCGGTGGCAGCATGAGCGTGGGGGAATACGTGGCGTTCGTGACGATCTTCGGCATCGTGTTGACTGCGACAAGCTCGATCGGCGAACTGTGGACGGTTTTGACAGAGCTTGGTGTGACGTTTGCCCGGCTGGGGGACGTGTTGCTGCAGGACCCCGAGGTCAGTTCCGACGAGCATTTACAGCCGTTGCCGCCGGCTGCCGACATTCGCTTGCTCAACGTGCACTTTGCCTACTCGCCGCAATCGCCGCCAGTGCTTCGCGACATTTCGGTTTCGATTCCCGAAGGGTCTCGCGTCGGCATCATCGGGCGCAACGGGTCGGGCAAGACGACGTTGGCAAAATTGCTCGTTCGGCTCTACGATGACTACACGGGTTCGATTACCATCGGTGGTGTCGAACTGCGCTCGATTCACCCTGCGGCGGTACGTCGTCACGTTGTGATGTTGCCGCAGGAACCGTACGTCTTCGATGGCACAATTGCCGAGAATATCGCCATCGCTAAACCCGATGCGACGATGGACCAGATCGTCTGGGCAGCACAACAGGCTGAGCTGCACGCCGACATCCAACGGTTTTACTTGGGCTACCATCAGCGTGTCGGAAATTCCGGCGCACAGCTATCGGGTGGACAGCGACTCAAGCTCGCTCTGGCACGACTGTTTTTGAGCGATGCACGCGTGATCATCCTCGACGAAGCCAGCAGCGCGCTCGATGCACTGAGTGAAGAACGGATCATGCGTAATCTCTACGAGCATTTCGCAGGACGGACGATTATTTCGATCGCTCACCGTATGACGACACTCCAACACGTCGAGCGGATTCTCGTTCTCGATCGCGGCGAGCTTGTCGAGGAAGGTTCCCACGATGAGCTGCTCCGGCGGCAGGGGTTGTACTACCAATTCTTGCGGACATACGTGGATGTCTGAGGCATCACCCGAGGTCTCATCGCCTCACATGTCACCCTGAACTCGGTTCAGGGTCTCGTCCTCCACACAGTCACCCTGAACTCGGTTCAGGGTCTCAACCAAAGATGCCGAAACGAGTTCGGCATGACAAGCGGGGAGTGCGGAGAGATGCTGAAACAAGTTCAGCATGACACACAGGGCATGACACACAGAACAAACACGGGGCGAGGCATTGCTGCCTCGCCCCGACCATCGAGGGAGCTTCTCGTCGATTACTTGACAAGCTGCATCTGCTTGGTCGCAACCACTCGACCGTCGAACACCAAACTGTACTCGTACGTGCCCGACGACAGCAAACTCATGTCGAGCGTCACACTGCCCCACATCTCGCGCGCTGCAAGCTCGATCGTCCGCACCAATCGTCCCGTCGCATCGCTGAGCGTCAGTTGTGCTCGACCTACACCGCTCGGCACGTAGTACGGTATCGTCGTCGTCCCGTCATGCGGGTTCGGAACGTTCTGTCCCAACCAATCGCCATCGACACGAACGGTAATGTTCGAGGTACTTCCGATGACCTGGCGACCGGCTGCCAGTTGCTCGACCATCTGACGCAACTCAGCAAGCTGCGTACGGAGATCCTCGTTTCGCTTGTGTTCTTCTTTGAGCGCTTCGACCAGCACCGCAACGACGCGCGTGTAGTCCATGCTCTCGTACTCGCCTGTTACCGGGTTGCGATCGACGACTTCCGGCAATACCGGTGCGACTTCCTCGACGATGAATCCGATGTCAGCACGACCGCCATACTCGGGCTTCCAGTCGTAGCGGACACCGCGCATCCGGAGCACCATGTCGAGCGCACCATCGAGCGGACGAACGTTGGTCTTGACACGCTGTGTTGACCAACTGCTGTATCCTGTCGCCCGGATACGACCGACGTCGTTGTTGCCATTGAACGGTAACTCGATGCGGAACTGACCGCCACTGCCGAAGAAGCGCAAGCATCCGTTCGATGTCAGACGCATCCTGACCGTATCGCTGCCACCAGCAGCGTTTGTGCGGAACTGTATTTCGGCATTCTCGTTCTGCCGAAGCTGGACATCGGAGCTATCGTATTCGATCGCGAACCCATCTGTTGCAGTACTGGTTGTGAGCAGCATGCTACCGTCGTTGATATGGAGTGCGCTGCTGGGAGTATTCGTTCCAATACCGAGCCGCGAATTGGTGTTGTCCCAAAAGAGATTGTTGTTGCCGGTCAGAGCAGAGCCGTTCCAGAACGCCACCTGCCCGTTGCTGAGCGTGCCAACCTGCGGATCGGTCTCGACCGACGGTACTAACGTGGAAAGATCGGTCCATTGTGCCGCACCGCTCACCGTTGCCAACACGTAATTGTCCGTACTGCTCGGCGCAAGCTTGCTGACAGCAATGCTTGCACTAGAGCTGATATCGGCATCAGTAATCGTCCCATCAAGAATCTTCGCACTCGTCACTGCGCCGGTAGCAATCGTTGGATTCGGATAACTGCCCGTCAAGTCGCCTCCAGCCGTACCACTCGGCGGAAAACTCGTCGGAGCACCCGTCACCTTCGTCCACGATACACCGCTAATCTTCGCGTCCGTCACCGCGCCGTCGGCAATGTC
>JAOAGY010000033.1 GCA_026415505.1 Chlorobiota bacterium
CCGCACGCCCGGCAATGATACGTGCCCGGCTCGAAGTGATTGGTGTAGCCGTAATCGCCGGGTGGATCGGTCGCTTTTTCGACGATGACTTTGTATTCCCACGGCGTCAGGTGCACGGTGTATTCGGGCTTCATGGTCGTAGGTTTCGATGGTTCGTGACATGCAACGCTGCTGCCGACCAGCAGCACCACAGCACACAGCAATTTTGAACAACGACGATTGCTCATCGAGTGACGATGCGCTCCTATTTCTACGCGCTCACCGCACGTGGAGAGTTGCTCCACGACGGTATCGCGATCGAAGACGAACGCTTTCGAGACATGTTTTTCGCCAACCTTCGACCGAACGATACCGGCATCCATCCGGACTATCCCTACTGCTCGCCGTGCGGCGTCGAGATGAACTTTTTGCGACCGGAGGACACGCCGTATGTGTTCGATCGCTTCGATGGCGAGCGGCTGTTTTTCGCACCGAGCCTGAGCGTGCCATTCGACCCGGAATCGTTGGTATTCAGCGATGGTGTGTTGTACCATCGTGCACCGCACGGGCAGTGGGGGCGCATCGGTGCGGCGATTGCCGTATCGCTTGCCGATGCGATCGAGCCGTGGGGCGATTGGTACCAGCTCGAATGGCACGGCGAGCGTCACGTCGTACCGCCCCGTGCGATGCCGGATCATCTTCGTTTGATTCGTCCCAAACGCGGCAACTACTGCGCTGGTTGTGGACGCGACAATCCGATGAGCTTGCAACTGTCGGCGCTCTACGACGAGCGACAGCGCACTGCAGAAAGCTGGCTCACCGTTCCGCAATACACGAGCGGTTCGCTCGGCATTATGCATGGCGGATTCATTGCGCTCCTGCTCGACGAAATCATGGGGAAGGTTTTGAGCGGTATGGGGATCAAAGCACCGACGCGACAGCTTCAGGTCGAATACTTGCGTCCTGTGCCGATCGGCCGGCGCGTTCACGTCAAAGCGTCGTACCGCGGTGGCGAAGATCGTGCCCATACGGTCGCAGGTTCGATCAGCGATGCCGAAAGCAATCGGCTGCTCGCACGCGGAGAAGCGGTGTTCGTTGTGCCGCGGTCGTAGCGCTACAATGTTGCCCGGTCGTCGTGCGTCGTATTCGTCGCCTGGTTCACCGATCGAACGCTGCACACAAGCGATGGATCCGAAGCGTTGGTTGTGGTTCGTTCTGACGTCGGCGGCGATGCTGTTTGCCATCGATGCAATCGTGCTCGCAGCGTGGCAGCGCTTCGTCCGCCGTCGCCAGTGGAATCGCTGGCTCTATCGTGTGCCGTGGATACTCGCAGCGGTGTTTCTGGTCGTCTCGCCGTACGTGTCGTTCAAACGCATCAGTCCCAGCCAGCTCGAAGAAGGTATGTTCGTGCTTTTTGCTGCTTCGACGTTGTGGTATTTGCCGAAAATCCCCATCGCGGTCGTCGTGATCATCGCCAGTCTCGCTCGTGCCGTGCGAAAAGTTTTCGCGCGATCGCGTCAATGGTTACGCCAGCGGAGCGCTCCCGTAGTGCCGTCGAACACCGACACTGGACGCCGCGAAGTACTCGGGACGATCGCATGGAGCAGTGCCGTTGTTCCGTTCGGCATCGTCGGCAAAGGCTTTTTCGACACCGACGATTTGACGATCTACGAAGAGGAAATCACGCTGCGTTCGTTGCCGCGTGCATTCGACGGCATTCGCATCGTGCAGATCAGCGATATTCACGCCGGTTCGTGGCGCTCGCCGCAGCCGTTCCGTCGCGCACGTGCGCTGATCGAACAGCTCAAGCCGGATGTGCTCGTTGTCACGGGCGATTTCGTCAACTTCGATCCGAAGGAACTCGAACTGATCCGCAGCGACTTGCAACGGCTCCGCGCCGATATGGGCGTGTTCGCATCGCTCGGCAATCACGACCACTACAACTCACCGCAGAATCACTCGCTCCTGCGATCGGTGATTTCGAACTGTGGTCTGACACTGCTGGTCAATGCGAACGCTGCTCTCCGAACGCACGGCGAGACGCTCTATATCGTCGGCACGGACAACACCGGCTTGGGACAAAATTTCGCGGACTTGCCGGCTGCGCTCGTCGGTGTCGAACCAGGTGCTCCGACGATACTGCTGGCGCACGACCCGACGTTCTGGGACAAAGAAGTTCGCCGCAAAGCACCGATCGACCTCATGCTCAGCGGTCACACGCACGGCGGGCAGGTGGGCATTCACTTTTTGGGCGTCGAATTGAGCGTTGCGCAGGTGGTGTACAAGCAGTGGGCAGGTCTCTATCGCGATGGGGAGCAGTACCTCTACGTCAATCGCGGTTTGGGGACAGTCGGACCGCCTGTTCGCATCGGCATCCCGCCGGAAATCACCGTGCTGACGCTGCGATCGCCGAAACCGCAATACGGCTAACGCTCGATCCACGCCGCTGCAGTCGAGGCAAGCATCGCCGCGCCGATTGGGAGCGCATTTTCGTCGGGTGAGAACAGCGGCGAATGCAGAGCAGGCATCGCGTCCACTTCCGGTGGGCGACAGCCGAGCATCCAGAACGCAGCAGGCATTCGTCGAGCGTAGAATGCGAAGTCCTCCGCCCACAGCTTCGGCTCGAACGTGCGGACATTGGTTGGCGCAAGCAGCTTTTCAGCTACCGAACGCGCATGGGCAGTCGCTGCGTCGTCGTTGACGAGTGGCGGATAGCCTTCGGCGATCTCGACGGTACACTCGACGCCGTGGAGACTGCAGAGCACCTTGCTCCGTGCAACGATGCGATTCCACGCAGCTCGTCGCCACTCGTCGTCGAAACTGCGGAGCGTGCCCTTCATACGGACGCAATCGGGGACGATGTTGGTAGCTGTGCCACCTTCGATCGCAGTCACTGCGAGCAACGCCGGATGGAGCGGATTGCGCGTCTGCTGGACGATGCTTTCCAAGTGCAAAATCAGTTCGGCAGCCGCGCGAATGGGATTGGCGCCCTTGTGGGGTTGTGCTGCGTGCGTACCCTTCCCGCGAAGCGTCCAGTACAGCTCGTCGGCACTCGCCATGATCGGACCGCTTGCGATTTCGATCGTACCGGTCGGTGCGTCAGGATAGACGTGCTGACCGAAAATCGCTTCCGGGCGATAGCGCTCGAAGACACCATCGGCGATGACCAGTGTCGCACCGCCGGGAGCTTTTTCCTCGCCAGGTTGGAAAACGAGCAACACACGCCCGCCGAGCAGCTCTTCGTGTGCTTTGAGGATCGCTGCTGCGCCAAGCAACATCGCGGTGTGGCAATCATGCCCGCAGGCATGCATGACGCCGCTGCATTCGGACGCGAACGGAAGCCCAGTTCGTTCCGTGATCGGCAATGCGTCGATGTCGGCGCGAAGAGCGACGCAACGCTCGCCCGAGCCGATCGTCGCAACGACGCCGGTTCGCGCGACGATCTGCGGTTCGATGCCCAATTGCTGCAACGCCGATGCGATGTAGTCGCGCGTGTTGTGTTCGTCGAACGACAGCTCCGGGTGGCGATGCAACCAGCGCCGATGTGCGACGATGACGTCGAAATGCTCGCGTGCTGCGTCGAGCCACGATGCGAATTCCACCTTACACTGTCTCCGTTAGTTCCACAGTCGCTCGTCCGATTTCTCGTGCCGGTCCCGCCAGAATCAAGCGAGCGATGGCTCCGCCCTCGGCAACGATCTCGACGTCGAGCCGCTCGCCGCTCGGTGGAACGATACCGATCGTCGTGCTGTTGGTTTCGCCGCGGAGCCACGCAGCGACCGCCGTTGCCAGTGCACCGGTACCGCAGGCGCCCGTGATCGCTTCGACGCCGCGCTCGTAGGTCACAAGAACGATCGTCGCGCCTTCCCAGCGGTACATGTTCACATTCGTGCCACGCGGAAATCGCTCGTGGAAGCGAATGCGAGGAGCCAGCCACAGAAAGTCGAGCGTTCGACCACACGCAGCAAGCGTATCTGCGAGCCGATCGCTGGCGAAAACGACATGGTCGGAGCCGACGTCGAGGTAATCGCCGCAGAGCGTGCAACCGCCGACGTCGAGCGTGATGTTCCGTTCGATGGTGCGCGGCGGTGGAAACTCGATAGCGATCGTGTCGCCGACGATGCGAGCGGTGTACTGCGTATCGGCGAGCGCGATCGTCAGAGCATCGGACGGGGCGATACTGCCGCGGTCGAGCGCATACCGCACGGCGCATCGCGCCCCGTTGCCGCACATCATGCCGCTCGAACCATCCGGATTGAAAAAGGACACACGGAGCCGGTCGCCACCTGTAGCGACGAGCAGCACACCTTCTGTCCGCCGACCGATCGCACTCCGAGCATCGCAGAGACGTTCGATGTTCTGCGCGACCAGCCGCGGTTCGAGCTCGTCGGCATCGAGTACGGTGAACAGATTTCCCGCTCCCGACATGTAGCTGACGTCACGCTTCATCGGGCTGGCTCTGCAAGAAAGCGATGAACTCGTCGTGGATGATGCCGTTGGTCGCAACGATCGTGCGCGCCGAAAGCGAGTGCGGCGAACCGTCGTAGCTGGTGACGCGTCCGCCTGCCTCGGTGACCAGAAGCACGCCTGCGGCGATGTCCCACGGATGAAGACCGACTTCCCAGAAGCCATCGAAACGCCCGGCAGCGACGTATGCCAAATCGAGCGCCGACGAACCGAGCCGGCGAATCGGAATGCCGCGACGCACCAACGCGGGGAAGTGCCAATCGCGGTATTCGGGAAACGAGGCGATGTTGTACGGGAAACCGGTCACCAAAAATGCATCGGCAAGGTGTCGGCATTCGGAAACACCGATCGGCTGACCGTTGAGATACGCACCGTCGCCGCGCCGCGCAGTGAACAGCTCGCCGAGCATCGGGTGATAGACGACGCCGACGACGACAGTGCCATCGAACTCGACGGCGATGCTGACCGAGAAAATGGGCACACCGTGTGCGAAGTTGACCGTGCCGTCGAGTGGGTCCACGATCCACCGATAGGGCGAACGAGCCTCGTGCAGCCCGCTTTCTTCGGCGACGATGGCATGCTCGGGAAACGACGCTCGAATCGTCTCGACGATGAGACGCTCCGAAGCGATGTCCGAGTCGGTGACGATGTTGTGAATGCCTTCCTTGAAGCGGAGTTGTTTGCTGCGATCGAAGTTGGTGCGGAGCAACTCGCCGGCGCGTTCTGCTGCAGCGACAGCGACACGCTCCAGGTCGGTCAGCGGAAGAGTGGGAACGGTCATGCATGGCGCGGATGAGTGAACAGCGCGCAAAATTACCGCGTGCAGTCAGCCGAGGAACTTGTTCTGTTCTTTGCGCAGTTCGGCGACCAGGTATCGCAAGTGCGGATTGTCGCGTTCTTCGGCGAGCGGAACGTAGCGTTCCATCGTTTCGTTGATATAGCGAATCGGATTGCGCTTGAGATCGAACTGCAGACAGCGAAAGTTGTCCAATCGTGCTGCCAAGCGAATGATCAAGCAATCGTCGCTGGCATGCTTGAGTCGTTCGACGTGTTCGAGATCGACGGCGTCGTGATCGAGCTCTTGTCGCTCCAAATCTTTCGTCAGTGTTTCGACGATGTAGGCGCAGTACTCGCCGAAATTGTACGCGATGATGTCGCGCGTGATCTCGTCGGAGTCTTCGAGAACGTCGTGGAGCAGCGCGGCGCAGAGCACGTCGGTATCGGTGATGCCGAGTTCCTCGATCAGGATTTTGCACACACGCGAGCAGTGGAAAAAGTACGGCGAACCGTCGCGACGCATTTGCCCTTCGTGGACGCTCTCAGCCATTTCGTAGGCGCTGATCACCTTGTTCAGTTCGACGGGGTCAATGCGGTCCCGTAGGAGCTGTTCCAGTTCCGAGATCGTCAGGTGGGTCAAATGGTACATCCCACGCTCCGATTGTTTGAACTATCGCTTGCGGAGGAGAGCCCTGAGGTCCCCGCCGAAATTACGAATCAACTGGCGCAGCGTGTCGTAATCGCGGTCGGTCGCTGGAGCCAATCCTTCGATGCTGTAGGCATCGTAGAGGATGCGCTTGCCGGTCGGCGTGCGTTGGAAGTCGAGCAGCGCCCGCACGATCGTATCCCGCAGCGCACGTGGAAAGCCGCGGCGAAACACGATCGGGTCGTTCGGTATTTCGTCGGTGAGTGCAACGATGCGCACTTTCTCGAACACGTCGGGGAACTGGGCGGCGACGCGAGCGCGGGCGTCGAGAATTTCGCCTGTCTGTCGATCGGGCGGGGAATAGTACGTTGCGCCGGCGTCCACCTGTCGCTGATAGACCATCGTCACGACGTTGTCGTGGCGTCCGGCAAAGAGCGTTTCGCCAAGACGAATGCCGTTACGGTCGAGCAGCGCTTTCGGCAGAATGTAGCCCGATGTCGAGGCAGCGTCCACAAAAGCAAAACGCTTGCCTTGCAGGTCGGCGAGCTGGCGGATGCCGCTTTCGACGTGCGCGATGATCTGTCCACGATAGTGTGTCTCTCCACCGCGCCGGACGACCATCATCGCTGCTTCGGCGCCGTATTTCTCGTGTGCCAGAACGTAGCTGAACGTGTTGGTGATCGCCATGTCCACACCGCCGCTGCCGAACGATTCGACGACGACGATGTACGACGACGGCACCGCAGCGGTAAAATGCAAACCGGTGGCGCGATGCAAGTATGCCACGAGCGAATCGGCGCTCGTTGTCACTTTCTGATTTTCGACCGACGGTGTGAGCATGATCTGAATCGGTCGAGCAGCGCTGCCGAGCTCCTCGTCGCCGCCGCGGACGAGTGGACGAATCGTCAGCCAGGTGATGGCGATCAGTGTCAGCGTTCCGTAGATGAGAGCGTACCGCATACGAATCGGGGTTGCTGGTTATGGACCAATGGATGCGACTGGGCACCGCTGTGCCGTAGTTTTGCAGCCGTTCGTGCTCGGCTGGTTGCAAAGTTCGGCATCAGCGGTGCGAACACAACGAACAGTTCCACTCATCGCACGCGACCGATGAACATTCACGAGTATCAAGCCAAGCAACTGCTACGCCAATTCGATGTGCCCTTGCTCGACGGCAAGCCGGTGTTCAGCGCCGAGGATGCGGGCATCGTCGCCTATCATCACTTCGAATCGCGTGGTGTGAGCACGATCGTCGTCAAAGCGCAAATCCACGCCGGCGGACGCGGCAAAGGTGTCATTTACGATCCCGTCACCAACCAGCCGCGCATGCTCTTCGGCAAGGAGTTGCGCGGTGTCGTCATCATCCGTCCGGACGAGTACGGCAACATCGCTCACAAAGCGTACCTGGCTGCACGCGAAATGCTCGGCGGAAAACTCGTCACGCATCAGACCGGACCGGAAGGAAAAATCGTTCGCCGCCTGCTCATCGAAGAAGGAGCCGCGATCAAAAAGGAGTTCTACTGTTCGATTCTGCTCGACCGGAGCCGTTCGCAGAACGTCATCATGGCGAGCACAGAAGGTGGCGTCGAAATCGAGCGAGTCGCCGAAGAGACGCCGGAGAAAATCGTTCAGGTTCACATCGATCCCACCATGGGGTGTCAACCCTTCGTGCGGCGTCGTTTGGCGTTCGGTTTGGGCTTGGAGGGCGCAGCGTTCCGCAATTTCCTCGACTTCATCGAAAAGCTCTACCGCGCTTACGAGGAGCTCGATTGCTCGTTGCTCGAAATCAACCCGCTCATCTTGACTGCCGACGATCGTTTCGTTGCGCTCGATGCGAAAGTCAACTTCGACGACAATGCGCTCTATCGCCATCCGGAGTATCTCGATCTTGTGGACACCGACGAAGAAGAGCCGCTCGAACGCGAAGCCGCCAAGTACAACCTCAGCTACATCAAGCTCGATGGCAACGTCGGCTGCATGGTCAACGGTGCCGGCTTGGCGATGGCGACGATGGATTTGATTCAGCTCGCTGGCGGCAAGCCGGCGAACTTCCTCGATGTCGGCGGTGGTGCGAACGTCGAGCGCATCGCCAACGGATTCCGCATCATGATGAGCGATCCGAACGTGCGAGCGGTGCTCATCAACATTTTCGGTGGCATCGTTCGCTGCGATCGTGTCGCCAACGGTATCGTTCAAGCGCTCCAGCAGGTCGAGGTCACCGTGCCGGTCATCGTGCGGCTCGAAGGCACCAATGCAAAGGAGGCGCTGGAAATTCTGCGGTCGAGCGGGCTGAATTTCTTGCTCGCCGAATCGTTCGAAGATGCAGCGCACATGGTCACGCGTGCGCTCCAGACTGCCGATGCTGCTTGATCGAATTGTCCCATCACCTGTAGCATGCCGATGAACACTCACACTGCCGATGTCGTTGTCCTCGGATCGGGTCCGGGGGGATACGTCGCTGCGATCAGAGCGGCGCAACTCGGAATGAAAACCATCTGCGTCGAACGCGATCGTTTGGGTGGCGTGTGCCTCAATTGGGGGTGCATTCCATCGAAAGCGCTGCTCAAGAGTGCCGAATACAAACAGTTTCTCGATCACGCCCCCGATTACGGTTTTTCGCTCGGCGATGTCGCGGTGGATTTCGCGAAAGTGATCGCCCGAAGCCGTGCCGTTGCCGATCGCATGAACAACGGTGTGGCGTTTTTGTTCAAGAAGTACAAAGTCCAGCACGTCAAGGGTAACGGTCGGCTTCGCGATGCACGAACGCTCGACGTCAGCGATGCAAACGGCACCGTTACCGACCGTATCACAGCAAAACACATCATCGTCGCCACCGGTGCGCGGACGCGGATGATACCGGGCATCGAAGTCGATCGCAAGCGAGTCTGGACGAGCACCGAGGCGATGCTCGCCGAGAGCATTCCGCAAACGATGATCGTCATCGGCTCGGGGGCAATCGGTGTCGAGTTTGCCTACTTCTACAACGCGTTCGGAACGAAAGTGACCATCGTCGAGATGATGCCGATGCTTGTGCCGAACGAGGACGAAGAGATCGCCAAAGAACTCGAACGGAGCTTCAAAAAGCAAGGCATGACGATTCGCACCGGCACGAAAGTCGTCAGCGCCAAAACTGTCGGCGATGGCGTCGAAGTCGTCGTCGAGGACTCCAGTGGCAAACGCGAAACGCTCCACGCCGATGTTGCGCTCAATGCCGTCGGTGTGCAGGGGAACGTCGAAAACATCGGCTTGGAAGAGGTCGGCGTTACGGTCGAGCGTGGCTGGATCAAAGTGGACAGCTACATGCGCACCAATGTCGAAGGCGTCTATGCGATCGGCGACGTTGCCGGTCCGCCGTGGCTGGCGCACAAAGCATCGGCAGAGGGGATTCTCTGCGTCGAACACATTGCCGGATTGGATGTCCACCCGATCGACTACAACAACATCCCCGGCTGCACGTATTGCCAGCCGCAGATTGCGAGCATCGGTCTGACCGAAAAGAAAGCACGCGAGAAAGGCTACGAGGTCAAAATCGGCAAATTCCCGTTCACCGCAAGTGGGAAGGCGTGGGGTATCGGCAAGACCGAAGGCTTCGTCAAGCTGGTCATCGATGCCAAGTACGGCGAAATTTTAGGCGCGCACATGATCGGACCGGACGTGACCGAGCTGGTCGCAGAAATCGGTGTCGCACGCTCGCTGGAGGCGACGGCGCACACGCTCATCAAGACGATCCATGCCCATCCGACGCTCAGCGAAGCCGTGATGGAATCGGCGGCGACGGCATACGGGGAGTCGGTGAATTTCTGAGCGCGCAAAAAGCACTTGTACGTTTGCACGAAGCGGCACAGCCGAAGTGGGGCTGTGCCGCTTTTTCGTACGCGTTGCGTCGCAATCCTCTCATGCCGGTAGCGGCGTCCCCTTGGTTTCGCGCGCCCAGAACGTCGCAGCGACAGCCACCAGATACGCACACGCAAACAGCATCGCCGATTGCGCAAATCCACCCAACGTTTGCACGATCACACCGACGAACAACACCGCCACTGCCGTACTCAGGCGCCCAGCATTGAGACAGAAACCGACAGCCGTTGCACGAATTCGCGTCGGGAAAAGCTCCGGTAAGTACACGTACATGATCGCTTGCGCCAACCCAATGAAGAACCCCAACAGCGCCGACTCGGCGTAGATGATCGAACTGAAGCGCTCGTTGGTCAGAAACAGCAACGCGGACGCAAGGAAACATCCGCTGAAACTGAGTGCGATCGTCGGCACACGACCGATGCGATCGGCAAGCCAACCGGCAATCGAACAGCCGACGACTGCCGCCAAACCTTGCCACATCGTCGCCAATGCTCTCTGTGAGCTGCCGTCGGGTGGGACGAAAAACGTTTGAATCCACGCCGGTATCCACGACAGCGACGCCCAATAACCGATGAGCAACGCACCGAACGCTGTCGCACCGACCGCGACGTTCCGCCGATGCTCGCGACTGAACAGCTCGGCGAGCAGCCGATAATCTTCGCCTCGATGTTCTTTGCTCTCGATCCAGCGGTCGCTTTCTCTGAGAGCCAATCGCAGGAAAATCGTCAACACTGCAGGGAGCGCACCGATGAAAAACACTGTCCGCCAAAAGGGGACGAGTTTGACGATGGTGCCAGCAATGAGCACTCCCGCTTGGTACGACGTGATGAGCACACCGATCGCGACGGCACGCGAACGTTCGGGCCAAACCTCAGCCAAAAACGTCGTGATACTCACAAGCTCGCCACCGATGCCCAGTCCGGTCAAAAACCGACAGATGCCCAGTTGCCACCACGTCTGCGACAACCCCGCAACGCCAGTGAAAAGCGCATAGAGCGAAATCGAGATGATCATCGAACGAACGCGCCCCAAACGATCGCCGATCATTCCCATCACGATGCCGCCGGTCATCCAGCCGAAGAGAAACATCGAACCGACGAGCGAGCCGTAATGACCGACGTTCTCCGGAGACATCGAGCCGGTCAAGTCGCCGATCGCCGATGGCAGCACGACGGTCATCAGCGTCGAATCCATGCCGTCGAACATCCCACCGAGCCAGCAGCCGAGAAAAACGAGCAGGTGATACCGCGTGATGCGTTGAGAAGTCGTCATCGTGCGAACGCCGAATCGAAAAACGGCGCAAACTTACATCGCCTTACGGAGCGAGCGTTCGCGTGCGTGGCTGGACGGTGACGAAAACTTGATCCTTCCAACGAATCGAGCGCGACAGCGCCATCAGCGGCAGCGACAACTCCAACACGCCGAAAAGCAGCGTCGTCGGCGGTATCCACCGAATCAGGTGCTGCCGACCGAGTCGCACAAGAGGTGGAACGTTGAGAAGTGCGTCGGCGAGGATACGCGAAATGACGATCGCTATTGCCCACTCCCACAAACCGCCGACCAGCGAAGCGACCAGTCCCGTCCAATATGCTGCAGTCGTCGCAACGAACGCATACGCACGCCAACCGAGCGCGCGCGCCCCGTGCACCCACCGTTGATGCTGACGGATGTATTCGCCGAGCGTGCGGCATGGTTCGGTCTCGACGCTCGACTCGACCGAGCAGAGATAGCGCACGCGCCATCCCGTCGCGCCGACGGCTTGGAGCAGGGCTAAATCTTCGGTGACCGAAAAGGGAATGGCACCGTAGCCGCCGAGCATGTGATAGAGCCGACGCCGGATGGACATGTTGTTGCCGAAGCAGCCCAAATACTGCCGGAAGTGCACGCCCGCGCTCGCCATCGTGTGAGTAGCATTCCATTCGACCGCTTGGTAGCGATCGAAGCCGCTGCTGCCGGCGATGAGCGTATAGCCGCAAACCATCCCGACCTGCAGATCGCGATACTGCGCCACGTGAGCGCGTGCCCAGCCGGGATGGACGGCACAATCGGCGTCGGTCATCAGCACGATGTCGCCGCGTGCAACGGCGATGCCTGCGTCGAGTGCTCCTGCTTTGCCCTGCAAGTTGCCACGGCGTGGCTCGGTCAGGGAAACAACGCGCAATGTCGGTATGCGATCGGCATAGCTGCGGACTATCGCCTCGGTTCGGTCGGTCGAACGATCGTTGACGACGATGATTTCCATGCGGTCGTGGGGATAGTCGAGTCGGGCAAGCCAATCGAGACACCGTGCGATGCGGTGCTCTTCGTTTCGCGCGGGAACGACGACGCTGATGCTGGGCAATTCGTCGCCCGCCAATGGTGGCAGTATGCATCGCCGCTCGCGCCATGCGCCTAAAGCCATCACGAGCGTGCGAAGCCAATAGACGCCGATTGCGAGCAGAGCCAGTTCCACTACGATTCCTCTGAAGTGGCAAGCGACCTGAGAACATGCCGCACGACCGACGAAGAATATCCGCGACGGATCAGATGGTCGCGAATGCGGCGGTAGCGTTTTTCCGGCGACAGCGATGCAGAGCGTCGCAGTGCTGCTCGTGCCGCCGCAAGTGCACGCGCGAATTCGTCGCCATGCGGATATTCCTGACGTAGAACGCGCTCGGCGATGTCGGCAGCGACGCCTTTTGCGATGAGCTTGCGCCGAATCGCAGCCGCCGACAGCGAGCGGAATCGGACATGATCGCGAACGAACGCACGTGCGAAGCGCTCGTCGTCAATGAACCCGTGAATGCCGAGGAATTCCATCGCGTCGCGAATATCGTCGGCGTTTGCTCCCGCGCGGCGTAAACGTTCGATAACTTCCGCCGACGAGCGCAGACGATACGACAAAAAGCGGTGCAGGCGTCCGACGAGCGCTATCGTTCGGTGGCGTCGTTCGATGGCAGCGAGTGTATCGTCGTCGAGTTCGATGCCGGTTGCAATGCCGAGTCGTTCTGCTGTCGCGCTGTCGAGCCGAAACGTCGTGCGTTCCCCGTTGTGCTCGATCTCGACGCACACGTCGCCGAAACTGCTGCCCGTCGGATACCACCCGACGACATGCCCGCTCGTCATCGGTTACGAGGCAGGTTGTTCGACCGGCAATCCGAGTTTGGTGCGAACATCGCGCTCCAGATCGGCGAGAAGTTGTGCATTCTCCTGGAGCAGTTTCCGCAATGCGTCGCGTCCCTGGACGCGCTCGCCTTTGTACGTCAGCCACGAACCGCTGCGCGTGATGACGCCGTGTTCGAGTCCGACGTCGATCATGTCGCCGATTTTCGAGATACCCTCGTTGTAGAGGATGTCGAACTCGCACTCGCGGAAGGGTGGCGCGACCTTGTTTTTGACGATCTTGGCACGAACCCGATTGCCGATGATTTCGTTGCCTTCTTTGATGACGTCTTTGCGCCGGATGTCGATACGGACCGATGCGTAGTACTTGAGCGCATTGCCGCCAGTAGTCGTTTCGGGGTTGCCATAGACGACGCCGATTTTTTGGCGCAGTTGGTTGGTGAAAATCACGACGGCATTGGAGCGACCGATCGCGGCTTGCAGTTTGCGCATCGCTTGGCTCATCAAGCGTGCCTGCGAGCCCATCTGCGCTTCGCCCATTTCGCCTTCGATCTCGACGCGTGGTGTCAGCGCCGCGACCGAATCAATGACGACGACATCCACCGCACCGCTGCGCACGAGCGTTTCGACGATTTCGAGCGCTTGCTCGCCGAACTCCGGTTGGGAAACAAGGAGCGTGTCGAGATCGACGCCCAGCCGTTGTGCGTAGCCGATGTCGAGCGCGTGTTCGGTGTCCACGATCGCCGCGATGCCGCCGCGCCGTTGAGCCTCGGCGATGACCTGCAAGCAGACGGTCGTTTTACCGGACGATTCCGGACCGAAAATTTCGATGATGCGTCCGCGCGGAAAGCCGCCGACGCCAATTGCTGCATCGAGCGAGAGGCAGCCGGTCGAAATTGCTTCGATCTGGACCGGTGTGGCATCGGAAAAACGCAGGATCGCGCCTTTGCCGTGTTGGCGCTCGATTTGCTCGATAGCCTGTGTGACGAGTTTCAGCTTTTCCGGCGCGGGCTTGGCGGTCGCCGGCGTCGGCGTGCCGCCGTTTTTCGGTTCGGGCATGGGATGGCTTCCGGTTGTTCGACACAAAAATATCGCACGGGGAGCAAGAAAAATCGGGGGAGATGCTCCCCCGACCGATCGTGGCTTGCCACGCACAACGTTGATACCGACGTGCGGTTATTCCTGGTGGAGTTTCTTGCGAATCTTCCGCTCGGACATACCGCGCAGATAGAAGAGTTTGGCGCGGCGGACATGCCCGCGGCGCTCGACGGTGATTTTTTGGATGAACGGCGAATAGAGCGGGAAGATGCGCTCGACACCGACACCGTTCGAAATTTTCCGAACGCGGAACGTTTGGTTCGGACCGGAGCCGCGACGTGCAATGACGACGCCGGTGAAGTTCTGGATGCGCTCTTTGTCGCCTTCGACCACGCGAAGCGAAACGGTGACCGTATCACCAGGACCGAACTCGGGAATCGGTTCGCCGCCGCGGAGCGCCAGCGCTTGTTCGACGACCATGCGTTCGACTTTTTGCAACTTGTCCATTGGAGTGTTCGGGGTTGTTCGTAGCATGTTGCTTTCGATACGAGCGTGCAAAAATACGAGCATGCTCTCCGATCGCGTTTGCACGCGGCGTAATTTTGCCACCTTGCAGGACGACCCGATGGCATCACCGTACCGATGGAACTCATTCGCAATTTCTGCATCATCGCGCACATCGATCACGGCAAGTCCACGCTCGCCGATCGCCTCTTGGAGCGAACCGGACGCGTGACCGCGCGCGAAATGGTCACCGATCAAATCCTCGACGACAATCCGCTCGAACAAGAGCGCGGTATCACCATCAAGCTCCACGCGGTGCAGATGGACTACACCGCACGCGACGGCAAGACGTACACGCTCAATCTGATCGACACGCCGGGACACGTGGACTTTTCCTACGAAGTGTCGCGATCGCTTGCCGCATGCGAAGGTGCGTTGTTGGTCGTGGACGCCACCCAAGGTGTCGAAGCGCAGACGATCTCGAATCTCTACTTGGCGGTGGATGCCGGACTGGAAATCATCCCGATCGTCAACAAAATCGATTTGCCGAGCGCTGCGACGATGATCGAAAATGTCAAGCAGCAAATCATGGACCTCATCGGCTGCCGCGAGGAAGAAATCATCCTGGCATCGGCAAAAGCGGGGATCGGTATCGAAGAAATTCTCGAAGCAGTCGTCCGACGCATTCCACCGCCGAAGGGCGATCCGGATGCGCCGCTGCGAGCACTGATCTACGATTCGCTCTACGATCCGTATCGCGGCGTGGTCGTCAACGTGCGTGTTTTCGACGGCACGCTGCGCGAAAAAGACAAGGTGCTGTTCATGGCGACCGGGCAAGTGTACGAAGTGGACGAAGTCGGTGTTCTCTACATGGAGCAGCACCGAACGGGTGTGCTCAGTGCGGGGAACGTCGGATATTTCACCGCCTCGATTCGCCGTGTGCGGGACACCAAAGTCGGCGACACCGTCACCCACGCTCAGCGTCCGTGCAGCGAACCGATCGCTGGTTTCCGCGAAGTCAAGCCGATGGTCTTCAGCGGCATCTATCCTGCCGACAGCGACGATTTCGAGGACTTGCGCGATGCGCTCGAAAAACTGGCTCTCAACGATGCGGCGATCCACTACGAACCGGAAACATCGGCAGCGCTCGGCTTCGGCTTCCGGTGCGGCTTTCTGGGATTGCTCCACATGGAGATCGTCCAAGAGCGCCTCGAGCGCGAGTTCAATCAAACGATCGTCACGACGGTCCCGAACGTGCGCTATCTGGTTCGTCGCACCGACGGCACCGAGCAATGGGTCGAAAACCCCGCGCAGATGCCCGAGCCGGTCAAGATCGCCGAAATACTCGAACCCTACATCCGCGCGCAGATCATCACACCGACCGAGTACATCGGACCGATCATGCAGTTGTGCATCGAGCGACGCGGCGTGCTCTTGGGTCAGCACTACCTGACGCAAACCCGCGTGGACATGACGTTCGAACTTCCCCTGGCAGAAGTCGTCTTCGATTTCTACGACAAGCTCAAGAGCATCTCGCGAGGCTATGCATCGCTCGACTACGAATACAGCGACTACAAACCCGGCGATTTGGTCAAGCTCGACATCCTGCTCAACGGCGATCCTGTGGATGCGCTTTCGACGATCGTCCATCGTCAGAAAGCCTACGAATGGGGTCGTCGCCTCTGCTCGAAGCTCAAAAAGATCATCCCGCGTCATTTGTTCGAGGTCGTCATCCAGGCAGCGATTGGATCGAAAATCATCGCGCGCGATAGCATCGCACCGCTGCGCAAGAACGTGTTGGCAAAATGCTACGGCGGCGACGTGACGCGCAAGCGGAAGCTGCTCGAAAAACAAAAAGAAGGCAAAAAACGTATGAAGCAAATCGGACGCGTCGAGGTGCCGCAAGAGGCATTCTTGGCGGTGCTCAGTTTGGACGACGAATCATAGCGAGGCAGGCAATGCTCGGCAAACTCTGGCAATACATCGTGCGCTTTTGGCAATGGCGACGCCAGCGGAAACTCGAACGCAAGCGTCGCTACCAGCAGATGACATTCCCGCAAAAAGTCGTCGCTTGGGTGCGATCGCTGGCGGGGGCGTTCATTGTAGTCGTCGTCATCAATGGTTTGGCGATCGCGGCGTTCGAAGTGCCGACCGGTTCGATGGAAAATACCGTGATGGCAGGCGAGAATCTCTTCGTCAACAAATTCATCTTCGGTCCCTCGACGCCGCAGATAATCCCCCTGTTCAACATTCCGCTGCCGTACTACAAGCTGCCGCCGCTCCGCGATCCGCGCCGTGGCGATGTCATCGTGTTCATCTATCCCGGCGACCGGGACGAAGTCAAAGCCAAAGAGTTCATGTACTACCTCAAGCGGTGCATCGCCGTTGCTGGCGATACACTGCTGATTCGGAACGATAGCGTGTTCGTCAATGGCGAGTTCATGCCGTTTCCCGAACATGCGAAGTTTCTGCCGACACCGGACGACCCCTCGCGCATTTTCCCGCCCGGGAAAGGCTGGACACGCAGCAATTACGGACCGCTCCGCATTCCGAAAAAAGGCGATGTGATTCATCTCGATGGCTCGAATTTTATCGAGTGGGAAATTTTCATCGAGCGCGAAGGTCACGACGCCGAGCTGCGGATGGGGCAAGTGTACATCGACGGCAAACCGACGAACACGTACACCGTCGAACGAGACTACGTTTTCGGCATGGGCGACAATCGCAACAATTCGCTCGATAGCCGCTACTGGGGATTCATTCCCAAAGACGACGTCGTCGGCACGCCGATGTTCGTCTATTGGTCCTGGGAAAAAACCGATCTCAACGGCAATCCACTACCGCTGGCAAAACGCCTTGCACGAATTCGCTGGTCGCGACTTGGAACGATCGTCCGATAAGGAATGCGGCGCCTTGCAGTCCGATCGTCGCACGCCAGCCGGTGGAAGCGTTCGACTCGTTACGGTTTTGGCAGTGTCGCTCCTGGTTGCGCTCGTCGTGCGAACGTTTGCCCTCGGTGTGTTCGCGATACCGACCGGCTCGATGGAGCCGACCCTCATGGCAGGAGATGTCGTGCTGGTCAGCAAGCTCAGCTACTGGCTCGGACTGCCACCGGTGATTCCGCTCACCGACATCGTGGTATCGTCTCCGATTCGCATCCAGTGGAGCAAGCCCCGACGCGGCGACGTTGTCGTTTTTCGCTTCGCCTATCACGCCGAGTATCCGACAGAGCCGGAGTATTTCGTCAAACGAATCGTCGGATTGCCGGGCGATACGCTCTGGGTCGTCGGCGATAGTGTCGCCCGACAGCCGGTGGGTCGCGTGCGTCCTGCCCGTGACCAGCGATACAGCGGCAAAGTCATCGTCCCTGCAGAAGGAATGACAGTCGAACTGACAGCGCGAGCGATCGACTACTGGCAACCGTTCATCGAGCGCGAAGGTCATCGGGTCGAGGTCTCGCGCGGGCTGGTTTTGATCGACGAGCAGTCACGATCGAGCTACACGTTCGAACGCGACCATTACTACGTTCTCGGCGACAATCGCGCCAGCAGCTTCGATTCGCGCTACTGGGGATTCGTCAGCGAGCTGGATATCGTCGGCAAACCAGTTCTGGTGCTGTGGTCGAAAAGTCCGACGCTCGGCACGATGCGGTGGGAACGATTCGGGAGGGTGCCGCAATGAATCGGCGTCGGATCGGCGTGTACGTTCACATTCCCTTTTGTCAGCACAAGTGCTCGTACTGCGACTTTTATTCGGTCGTCTCGCTCGATGCGATGGATCGCTTCGTCGAAGCGCTCTGCCACGAGATACGTCTGCGAAGCGAGTATGCATCGGAAGTCGAGGTGGCAACGATGTTTTGGGGAGGAGGTACGCCGTCGCTACTCGACCCGGACCAGTTCGAGCGTATCGTCGGGCAGCTCGATGAAACGTTTCGTTTTTCGAGCGACCTGGAATGGACGATCGAGGCAAATCCTGGCACGGTTGCTCTCGACAAACTCCGTGCGTATCGGCGTTCGGGAGTCAATCGCATCAGCTTCGGTGTGCAGTCGTTCGACGACGGAGAGTTGCGCTTCCTCGAGCGCATTCATTCTGCACGCGATGCCCAGCGAGCAGTCGAGCTGGCGCGATCTGCCGGCTTCGACAACATCAACGTCGACATCATGTACGCACTGCCGGGGCAACGAACAGAGACACACCGCGCCAACATCGAGCGCGCATGTGCACTGCAGCCCGAACACATCTCGGCATACAGCCTGGTGTACGAGCCGAACACGCCGCTGTATCATCGCATGCGGCGCGGAGAGATTCTCCCGCTCGCCGACGAGCAAGAAGCCGAGCTTTATATGCTCACCGCCGAGCTGCTCGAACGTCATGGCTACCGGCAGTACGAGGTATCCAACTTTGCGCAGCCCGGGCGAGAATGCCGGCACAATTTGCTCTACTGGCACCGAGGCGAATATCTCGGTTTCGGTCCGTCGGCACACAGTCACTGGCGCAACGTTCGGTGGAGCAACATCCGCAGTGTGCATCGGTACGTCGAAGCGGTGATGAATGGGACGTTCCCGATCGCGATGAGCGAGCAGCTTTCGATCGAAGAGCAACGCAATGAAACAGTTTTTCTCGGCTTGCGTGCCGATGGCGTCGAGCTGAGCGTCGTCGAGCGGCTCTATGGTTGCTCGATAGCGGGTGCCGTCGCCGACCTGATCGAGCGGTGGAAGCAAGAAGGATTGGCGACGTGCGACGGCACAAAGTTGCGCTTGACCGCACGTGGCTATGCGGTGTGCGACGGACTCACCGTCGAACTCCTCGACGTGCTCGAACGCTCGTGCGAGGTTCGCCAGGTTTTGTAGATTGCAACGCTGTAGCGAAACAGTACGTTCAACATACCGTCCTCTTCGATGGAAAAGACAGCACAGTGGATTCACCGCAGTTTCGCCGCAATTGCACTGGCGGTGTCACTGATCACCTATTCGCTGACAGTTCAACCGACCGTACCGTTCTGGGATTGCGGTGAATTCTCGGCAGCAGCGGCGTGGCAGCAAGTGCCGCATCCGCCGGGCGCGCCGTTTTTCTTGGCGGTGGGAAGGCTGTTCCACCTGTTGCTGCCGATCGGCGGTCAGCCGGCATGGGATACGGGCATCCGCATCAACTTCGTGTCGGTCGTTGCATCGGCACTGACGGTGTGGCTGCTCTACTTGACGATCGTCAAAGTCATTGTCCATTTCCGCCAGCGGAACATCGAAAGTGCAGCCGATGCACTAGCTGTCTGTGGAGCTGCGCTCGTCGGGGCATTGGCGCTCAACTTTTCCGATACGTTCTGGTTCAACGGCGTCGAATCGGAAGTGTACGCCTCTTCGTCGCTGATGGTGCAGATCATCGTGTACCTGATGATGCGATGGAACGAAGAGGCGGACAACCCCGGGCACGAGCGATACCTGCTGGCTATCGCGTACTTGATCGGTCTTTCGACCGGCGTTCACTTGCTCTCGATACTAGCGATTTTCTCGATCGTGTATCTGGTGTACTTCCGTCGCTATCGAGCTTCGACGAAAAACTTCATCGTCGCCAGCATCGTTGCTCTCGTTGCGTTTTTCTTGGTGTACAAGGTGATTTTGATGTGGGTCCCGACGTTGCTTGCGGGGAATCTTCCGTTCAAAAACGAGCTGCGCGAATACTACGTGGAGAACGAAACATGGGTTCGCTTGCTTGCGATCGGTGCGATCGGACTTGTCGGTTATGGCATCTATTACGGTGCCAAGCGTGCAAAGCCGGTGCTTCAGTTGGCGTGCACGGCATTTCTGCTGATGTTGCTCGGCTATACGACGTACACGCACGTGTTGCTCCGCGCCAACGCCGATCCACCGATGAACGAAAACAGCCCGAAGACCTTCCGAGCGCTTGTGTCGTACTTGGGGCGTGAGCAATACGGCGAAGCACCGCTTCTGTTCCCGCGTCGCTACGAGATGCAGGACCCGCAGAAAATCAGCAACTATCGCAAATACGGCAAGTGGTACGAGCCGACCACCAAACAAGTCACGCGCAAGGATGGGCGTGTCGTGAGCATTCCGGAGCTGAAGCGACTCAACTACGCCGGCGAACTGAACTACCTGTGGCAGTACCAAATCAACCACATGTACATCCGCTACTTCATGTGGAATTTCGTCGGGCGAAGCAGCGATCTGCAAGATGCTGGCTGGACGTTCGTTTCGACGAAAGAAGCCGAGATGAAGAACTTCAACAGCGGCTATCGCGATCGCTTCCCGGTTCGCTTTTTCGCATTGCCGCTCATTGTCGGACTCGTCGGCTTTTTCTACCACATGCGTGCCAGTCGCTCGATGTGGTTCGTCTATCTGGTGATGTTTCTGATGATGGGCGTGCTCGCGGCGATCGCACAGAATCAGCAAGAACCGCAGCCTCGGGAGCGTGACTACTTTTATGCCGGCTCGTTCATGGTATGGTGCTTGTGGATCGGCGTCGGTACGTATGCGATCATCGAGCAGCTCGCCAAGCGATTGTCGCTCGCAGCAGCAGCGTCGCTCGGTACTGTGGCAACGTTGATCGCCGTTCCCGTCAACATGGCGATCGGCGGGTGGCCCATCCATTCGCGTGCAGGTAACTACGTGCCGTTCGATTACTCGTACAACATTCTCCAGAGCTGCGAACGGGATGCGATTCTTTTCACCAACGGCGACAACGACACGTTCCCTCTATGGTACTTGCAGGATGTCGCCGGCATTCGACGCGACGTCCGCGTGGTGAACCTGAGCTTGGGCAACACGCTCTGGTACATCGATCAGTTGAAAAATCTCGAACCATGGGGCGCCAAGAAAGTCCCGATCTCGTTTCCTGATTCGATGCTGCGCACTGACGAAGACAGCGACCAAGCACTGACGTATTCGATCGGTCAGCCGGAAACCGTTCGTGTGCCGGTCGATCGAGACATCCTTCGCAAATTCACGACCGACACGGCGTACATCAATCGTGGCTACATGGAATGGACGTTCACCGGTCAGCGCTACGGGAGCGAAGGTGGGCAGCCTGTCTATTTGATTCGCGTGCAGGACAAACTCATCCGCAACATCATCGAGACTTCGCGATTTAGGCGACCGATTTACTTCTCGGTTACAGTCGGGTATCCGGGGAGCGATGTATTCGTCGGCTTGGGAGATTTCTTGCGGCTCGAAGGGATGGCTTACCGCATATGCCCTGCGCCACAGCGTCCGAACGTCAGTGGTATGGCTATAAACGACAGCATTATGAAGCAATGTTTGATGACCGATATTCCGGCTGACGTTGCGTACACCGAGCCACATTACGGCTTCAAATTCCGTAATCTCGACAACAGTGGGGTGTACTACGACGAACCGACGCGGAATTACCTCGACACGTATCGGCGTTTGTTCCTCTACTACACGTCGTATCTCCTGCAGGAGCGCCGCGATCGCGCGGGGGCAGTCGCTGTGCTCGATCGAATGAATGCGGTCATCTCGCCAGAGCAATTCCCGATCAATTACATCGACATGCAGAATATCGCCGAGTTCTACTGGGCATGTGGACAGCTCGACAAAGCGCACGACTTCGCCAGACGAATCGTCGAACGCACCAAGCTCATCATCAACAATCCAGCCTATGCCGACTACGAAAGCGGAGCGCGAAGCCCGTACTACCCGCCGCATCTGTACCTGGCTGATGCGTATGTTCTGCTCGGTCGGATCAAGGATGCCGAACGAACATTGAACGAGTACCAATCCATCGCAAGCGACGATCCACGCATACCGGTGCGGCGGGAGTTGCTGCCTGTGTGGGAATTGCTCGCACAAAAACGCTACACCGAAGCATTGGCGAAGCTCCAGCAAATGCAAGCCGAGTACATGCTCCAACCTGGCAAGCAAGCGTATGCGAGCGATCTGCGCCGCTTGATCTTCGACGTGCAGCTTCTGCTCGACGGTCAGAAAAGTTCATGACATGAGAGCAGGTGGGAGCGACGAGCAGCAGCCGTATGTGTCGTTGATCGTTCCAGCGTACAACGAGCAGGAGCGCATCGCAGCGACGCTCGAGCGAATACTCGACTATGTGCGTCGCCAAGCGTACTCGTGGGAGATTCTTGTCGTTGACGACGGTTCGCGCGACGACACGGCAGCAATAGCCGCATCGTTTGCGCCGCAGGTTGCCGTGCATTCGCTCGTGACGAACCGTGGGAAAGGTGCCGCCGTGCGAACGGGGATGCTCCTGGCGCGGGGGCGGTATCGTGTTTTTACCGATGCCGATCTTTCGACGCCGATCGAGGAGCTCGAGCCAATGCTTGCAGCGTTCGAGCGCGGAGCAGACGTCGTGATCGGTAGCCGTCGACTCGAACCGGGTTCGATCAAAAAGCACCAGCCGTGGTATCGCGAGATCATCGGCATCATGGGCAATAAACTCGTGCAGACGCTGTTGCTGCCTGGCTACGAGGATACTCAATGCGGGTTCAAGGGATGCACCGCCGAGGCAGCCATCGAAATTTTCTCACGGGCGACCATCGACGGCTTTGCTTTCGATATCGAGATGATCTACCTTGCCGAGCGGCTCGGCTTTCGGGTCGAACAGATACCGGTCGAGTGGTACAACGACGAACGCACGCGTGTTCGTGCCGTTCGGGATACGTTGCGGACATTGCGCGATGTCTTTGCGATTCGGCGGTCCCACCGAGGTGCTCCTATTCGATCGTGACATTGACGCGGTATCGCCGTGCGATGGTCGTTGCCGATGACCGAGCATCGTGTTCGGTTGCGAATCCCCAGAGTTTGACGCGAAAGGCGGTATGACCACTGAGCATGATTTCTTCGACGTAAGCACGATAGCCGCGTTTTTCCCATTGTTCGGCTTGGTGAAGAGCATCTCGTTCTCGGTATGCATAGCCTACAATCAACTCGTAGGGGAGTAGCGATGGGTCGAGCCAACGAAACTCGACACGCCGATCGAGATCGTATTCGGTCGGTGACTGTGGTGCTGGATACAGTGGCTTGAGTCCGCCGATAGCCTTCATCCGAAGTTGGGCGGGTTGAACGCCGCGGCTCGACAGTGCCGTCTTGACTGCGAGTACTCGTTCAACCGAAAGCGATCGCATCGCCTCATCGGTGCCTTCACCGAAAGCGTGACCGATCAGCTCGATGCGTTGGGATGGATTCGCTCGGAGCACTTCGGCAATCGCATCGAGCAGCGGTCTGTAGGCTGAATCGAGTTCGCTCGATCCGTTGTTGAACAGCGCGACGATTTGCCGTGCAGGTAGTAGCACGCTGGGCGGAAGAACCGTTATCGAATCGAGATACGAAGCGTCGTCTCCATTGCACTCCAGAGATAACGTCGTTCCCGGTGTAATGTCGGCAGCAGCCTCGACAGGAATTTTCACCGAGACAGAGCTGGCGATTTGTTCGGCGCGAACGATTTCAATGAGTGTATGAGCGAACGCCTCTTTATCGCGGTCGGAATAGAAAGGGTACGATTTGCCGCCGGTGTATGCACCGATAGCCTCCCACGGAGCTACTTCGACGGTCGGACCGAGTGTGACAGAGTAAATCGGCGTTTCGGAGCGTTGTGCTACTCTGATGAGGTCCACAGGTACGACATCGTACGATGCGTAGTCGTCGCTGCCGGTAACGACAATGACTGCCGAAGGTCGGTATCGCTCCAATGCCCAGAGAATCGAGTAGTACAAGCGCGAGACTCCAGTGTAGTCGCTACTACGATCGAACAATGTACCGAGGCTTGGTAGTTCGCTATGATGCGTCATCGGCAATGCCTCGATAGCCGTCGTCCCAGCGAGGACGATTGCCAGTGAATCGTCCGGACCGAGTGCCCAGCCGAGCGAGTCCATCGTAGCGCAAATGAGGTGACGATACCGCCTCGTGCTGGATGATGCGTCCAGACACAACACAAGGCGCAAGGAATGCTCGATCCAAATGTTCTGGCGAAGTTTCGGCGATGCAGCAAAGCTGTTTCTTTTTCCGTCGGCAGAGCGGAGATGCAGGTTCCAGCGAAATTGCTCGTCGGGGATTCCAACGAGCGCATTGCCGAAGCTATCGAGCAAGGCGAAGCGCACAGCGACAGTGCCGCTGCTATCGGTAGGAAGTCGCCATCCCAGTGTACGAAGCCGCATTGGAGTGCCGACGGTATATGCCGCAACCGAGCGCAGCATCGGTGTCGGAGTCGTCGAAGGAACAAGATGGAAGCTTCGGACAGGAGCAGTGCCGGAGATGATGGCATCGGTATCGCTCTGTGCGCGAAGTACGACGCAAACGAGCACAATTGCGGCAATCTGAATGGAAAGTCGAAATTGTCCGGGCATGGCTGCAGTGTGCATATCCACAGAGCGACGTTCGAGCAAATTTACTTTCCTTCAGTGCAGCATCTTCCAGACCGCAACAGTTTCTTTGTCGAGTGCCGATACTTTGCTTTGGAAAACTGGCACGTTTTTTCCATAGAGCTGCAAGACGAACAGATCATGGAGGATTGACGATGGCAGATGTCGAGCAAGAACTCACACCTGCCGAGGAAGCGCCGAAGAAAGGCATCCGTCTGCCCGTTCTGATCGGCATTATTCTCGGCATCATCGTCGTGCAGGCAGGAATCGTCCTGGCTGCACTGAAGATATTCGCACCAGGCTCTGAAAATCGTTCGCAACAGACACCGACCGAGCATGCCTCGGTGAGCAGCGATTCGACGACCGACGAGGACGATCAGCCGGGTCCAATTCTGGTTCAAAAGGTCGAGGGTATTGTCACACCGAAAAACGACTTGTTCATCAATCCTCGCGGGTCGTCGTCGCATATCGTTGTCGTTTCTGTCGGCATCGAAGTTTCGCCAGCCGAGAAAGCCAAAGAAGTCGAAGAAAAATTGATGATCCCGATTCAGGATCGCATCATCGCGCGTGTATCGAGCTATTCGCTCGACGAGCTACAGGATCTCAAGCTACGCGATTCGCTGCGATTGATCATTCGCAACGATCTCAAGCCGTATTTCAACGCGCTCGACGGCGTCAAGATTCGCAACGTGTATTTTCCAAAGTTCGTCATCCAGTGATACTGCGATGCCGGAGTTTCTGACCCAAGAGGAAATAGACAGCTTACTCCAAGCCGCCCAAGAAGAGGCTCTCGGCGGGCATCAACAGCTACGTCAGGACATCGTCAGTTACGATTTCCGCCGTCCGAACCGGATTTCGAAAAATCAGCTTCGGACGATTCAGAACATCCATGAGACCTTCGCGGAGACACTTAGCTACTATTTCGTTTCCAAGCTTCAGACCGTTGCCACGGTCAACGTGACGTCGGTTGATCAGCTCTTCTATTCGGAGTACATCCTGTCGGTTACCAATCCCAATTGCCTGTACGTATTCGACATCGAAGGCGCCGATGGATCGGGTGTCCTCGAAATCAGTCCGCCGCTTGCGCTGACGCTGATCGAGCGATTGCTCGGTGGTACTGCCGAACAATCGCGCAAGCCACGGTCGCTCACACCTATCGAACAAGCTGTTCTCCGCGGCGTCGTCGAGCACATATTGGCTGATCTATCTGCTGCATGGCGCTCGGTGACGGAGTGCACTTTTCGCTACAATCGGTTCGAGAGCGAGCCTGATTTCGTCCAGATCGCACCAGCATCGGAAATCGTGCTCGTCGTCTCGTTCGATGTCAGCATCGGATTGAATGCGTTCGTCATGAACCTGTGTTTCCCGACGTTCGCACTCGAAGAAGTCATCGCCCAGCTCTCGACAGAATCCCTGTCAGCACGCCACGCGGGACGCCGGCGTGAACGCGAAAGCGAGAGCACACGCGTACTGCAACAACTTCTGAGCGTGATCGAGATGCAATTGGTCGCCGAACTCGGCAAAGCGACCATTACCGTGCGAGAATTGCTCGAACTCGACGTTGGCGATATCATCAAACTCGACACGAGTATCACCGGCGAGCTGACCGTCGCTGTCGGCGACAAACCGCGGTTCGCAGCAAGACCCGGCAAGGTCGAAGACAAAAAAGCAATCCGCATCACGCGCGTGCTCAGCGCCGAGGACATATTGTTGCACGGTTCGTAACACATCTACCCGGAGTATCAGTCATGGCGATGTCGCAAGAAGACATTGATGCGCTCTTGAAAAATATGCCAGAGCACGAGCAGACGGGCACCGAGGAAAAAATCCCGGTCGCTGAACCGCAGTTTTCCGAAGTCGAGCCCTCCAGCGCTGCCGACACGAACGCAGGGCAGAAATTCAATCCGAAGCTCGATTTGCTGTACGATCTTCAACTGGTGCTCTCGATCGAATTGGGGCGCACGACGATGATGATCCGCGATATCCTTCGCCTGTCACGTGGTTCGGTCGTCGAATTCGACAAGCTCGTCAGCGAACCTGTTGATGTGCTGGTCAATGGCAGAAAAATTGCCGAGGGGGAAGTCGTCGTCATTGACAAGCATTTCGGCATCCGCATCACATCGCTGGTCGATCCGAGCGATCGGTTGCGTTCGCTGCGCCGATAGCAGCGGCAATAGAGCTGGCGACAGGACGTTTATAGTCTCGTAACTTTGCGGTGTGCCAATAGCACTCGATGCATGCTATGCGACGGATCATGTTCAAATCGAAAGTTCACCGCGCGACCGTCACTGACGCCAACCTCCATTACGAAGGCAGCCTAACGCTCGACGAGCTGTTGATGGAAGCTGCCGACATGCTGCCCTACGAGCAGGTGAGCGTCCTCAACATCAACAACGGCGAGCGGTTCGAGACGTACGTCATTCCCGGTGCGCGCGGCAGTGGAACGGTATGCCTCAACGGTGCTGCTGCCCGTAAAGGGCAGGTTGGCGATCGCATCATCATCCTCACCTACGCGGAGATGACCGACGAAGAAGCTCGGCGACATCATCCGACAGTTGTGCTCGTCGATGAGCACAATCACATTACTGAAATCGGCAACGCTGTCTTTGCCAATCGCCTTCTCGACTGACCGATGAGCACTGTCGGGATTGTCCTCGCTGCGGGCAAAGGAAAACGCATGCTCGAACCGTCCTTGCCGAAAGTGCTCGTGCCTCTGGCAGGCAAGCCGCTCCTCGGATGGGTGTTGGACGCTCTTTTGCCTCTCCATCTGGATCGCATCGTCGTCGTCGTCGGTTACAAACACGAAGATGTCATCGCATACCTTGGAGCATCGTATCCATCGGTTCAGTGGGCATACCAGAACGAGCAGCTCGGTACCGGGCATGCTGTTCTCCAAGTTCAGCCACTGCTCGGCGAATGCGATGCGACACTGCTCATCGTCAACGGTGACGTCCCGCTGGTTCGCGCTGAAACGCTTGCTGAATTGTTGACTCATCACCGCCGCAAGAGCGCTACCATCACGCTTCTTTCGACGGTTGTGCCATCGCCAGATGGATACGGTCGCATTGTCCGCACCAGCACCGGACACTTCGAGGCTATCGTCGAGGACAGCGAGCTGCAGCAACATCAAAGAGCGATCGCAGAAATCAACACCGGTATCTATGCTGCCGAGTCGGGAGTGTTGTTCGACTCTCTGGCTCATGTACGAAACGAGAACGCACAAGGCGAGTACTACTTGACCGACGCTGTCGCGATCGCTGCCGAGCACGGTCATCCTATCGAAGTTCGGTGTCACCCGGATTGGCGCCAGTTTGCTGGGGTCAATACACGCCGACAATTGGAAGAACTCGAGCAGATGCTACTGTCGCTCGACAATCCGAGTACGACAACTGCCGGCGAACACGCATGATCTGCCAACTGTCGCACATCGGTATCGCTGTCGCCGACTTGGATGCGAGCATCGCTCTCTACGAGAGGATATTTCGACCATCGGCGATACACCGCGAAACGGTGCCGGAGCAGAAGGTCGAAATTGCTTCGTTCTCCGTCGGCTCGGTGCGCATCGAACTTGTTGCAGCGACCTCGCCCGATTCGCCGATCGCTCGTTTCATTGCAAAACGTGGCGAGGGCATCCATCATGTAGCGTTCGAGTCCGACGACATCGCCGCCGATCTCGACCGACTCGATAATGCAGGCATACAGCTTATTGACCGTGTCCCGACCAACGGTGCACACGATATGTTGATTGCGTTCATCCATCCCAAGGCGACTGGTGGTGTGCTGATGGAACTATGCCAGACGCGTACTACTGGTAGTGGTCGCACATGACCCGGCGTCGTGCTCTCGCTGTTACCCTGCACACGCTGTGGATCGGCACACTCGCATGGCTCGGTGCGCGGACTCTTGCCGGAGTCGGTGGTGGTGTCCGTCGCGTTTTTCGAAAAGTACGACTTGGAACGCTCGATCGAATTGTCGCTGCCAATGGCAGTATTGTTGCTGTGGAGGGGAAAACGTATTTCGTTACGATCGAACGTGGTTCGCCGATCGCGCTCGATATGCAATGCACACATGGCGCTTGCACCGTTCGATACGACACGGAGAGCGATCGCTTCGTCTGTCCTTGTCACGGTGGCATTTTTCAACGCGATGGTACTGTGGTACAGGGTCCGCCACAACAGCCCTTGGCACGAGTACCCGTTCGTGTCGAAGGTGACCAGCTTTATCTACTCGATTCCTCTTCTTAGGGCACCCGAACGAGCAGATTGTCAATCAGGCGAGTCGAACCGATCCGTACAGCGACCAAAAGCACGACACTGTCGCCGCTGAAAAATTCTTCCGGTTCGTCGAGCGTTTCGGCACGAGCTGCGGCTGCGTAGTCAATTCGAATGTCGCCTGCACTCGCGAGCGTTTCGTACATGACGGCATTGATCCGTTGACGCGAGCGTTGACCATCGAGGATGGATTGCTCAGCCGCTCGGAGCGTTCGGTAAATGATGCTTGCTTTTCGGCGATCGTCAGGTTGCAGGTAAACGTTCCGCGAACTCATCGCTAACCCATCGGGTTCACGGACAGTCGGAAGTACGCGCAATCGGATGTCGAAATTCAAATCGGCGATGAGCCGGGCAATCACGAGCGTTTGTTGGTAATCTTTTTGCCCGAAATACGCCACATGCGGTTTGGTCAGGTGGAAAAGTTTCGCGACGACGGTTGCAACGCCGCGAAAATGACCTGGTCGAAATGCACCCTCGAATTTTTCGCCGATGGGACCGACATCCACTGTCGTTGCATAGCCGACCGGGTACATATCGTCTCCTGAGGGAGCAAAAACGACGTGCGTTCCTGCTCGATGAGCCAGTTGGATGTCGCGTTCCAAGTCGCGTGGGTAGCGTGCGAAGTCCTCACCGGCACCGAACTGCAGGGGATTGACAAACACGGTCGTCACGACCAGGTCACATTCGCGCGCTGCGGTCTCGATGAGCGAGCGGTGACCGTCATGAAGATATCCCATCGTCGGAATAACGCCGATCGTCTTGCCGGAGCGACGCACTTCATCGCTCCACTGTTGCATTTCCGAAAGAGTCGAAACGAGCATATCCTGTCGGCAGTGGTCGAACGCACTGCAAATATCGGTTCGATGGAGAAGCCGATGCCGTAGTTTTGCGTTGGATGCACACTCGTGGAAGGTACAACCATGCGTTACGACCCACTGTTTGTTGCGCCGATGCGCGAAGAATTGGTCCGGCTCGGATTCGAAGAGCTGCACACTCCTGACGAGGTTGACCGAGCGCTTCAGCGTCAAGGTACGACCCTGCTGGTAATCAATTCGGTCTGCGGATGTGCAGCGGGAAGTGCACGTCCTGCTGTCGCACTCTCGTTGCGCCATACGAACAAACCGGATCACCTCGTCACAGTGTTCGCCGGGATGGATGTCGAAGCGACGCAACATGTTCGCGAGCGGTATCTTGTCGGTCAACCGCCCTCGTCTCCCTCGATGGCATTGTTAGCCGATGGTAAATTGGTCGCGATGATCCACCGCTACCAAATCGAAGGTCAGTATCCAGAGACGATCGCACAGCTTCTCACCGACATCTACGACCGCTATTGTCAGAAAAGTGCTGCGCCGATCGAGGCGTGATTCTCTCCGATTGTGAAGCTTAGCGGAGATGGGGATGGGTAATAGCGGTATTTCTGTCGTCGGTGGAATCACACTCGGTGCCCTGTTGATTGCGGCGTTTCTCGTCGTGACCGGCATGGTCAGTGGAGTCTTGGCGCCGATGTTGCTCTACGGTAGTGCAATGGTATTTCTGGTGCCGTTCCGTCGGCAGTCCGAGTTGGTGCGGCACATGGTGACGTGGTTGAACGTGCTATTGGCTATTTGGGTTTTGACCGATTTGGGGGCGCTGCTGTCGCCGTTCGTGCTCGGCTTTTTCATCGCCTATGTTCTCGACCCAATCGTGAGCCGCGCTGAGCGTTGGCGTATTCCACGGTGGGTATCGGCACTCCTTGTCAATGCGATGTTGATCGGTGCCGTTACGCTCGTGGCTACCTTCGTCGCGCCGATTGTGTGGTCGCAGTTGCAAGAGCTCGTCAAAAGTATTTCATCGCTGGTAACCGCAGCGCAACAGTTCCTCGACAGCCGGCAGTTCTATCGCTGGTTGCGCGCACTCGGTATGCCGAGCGACCAAGTGCGAACGCTCGTACAGGATTACCTTGTGCCGCGATTGGAAGGAGTCTCGCAGTATCTGTTCTCGCTGGTCATCTCGTTTCTCGAAGGAGCAGCCGGCATTGTCGCGCACATCGTCAATGTCATCCTCGTGCCGCTCCTGGCATTTTACATGCTGACCGATATGCCACGCTTCAAGCGTGTACTTCGAGGTGTGCTCCAACAACGTTCGCCGCGACTACTCGAAGACTTGATTGCTATCAGCGGCATTGTGCGGGCGTATATCACCGGGCAGCTCATCACTGCAAGTTTTGTCGGCATGCTCGCAATGGCAGCATTCGCAATCGCCGGCATTCCTTACGGCATATTTCTCGGTGCACTTTGCGGTCTGCTCAACCCGATTCCGTATGTCGGTTTGTTGGCGAGTATCCTCGTTGCAATCGTAACGATCATCTTGGCGCAATCTCCGCATCCGGTGATGGATATCGTGCTCGTGACGGTTATCGTCAATGTACTGCACTTCATCGCTACCTACGTTATCGACCCACGCATAACGGGTAAGCGCATCGGATTGCATCCGGTGCTGTTGATCGCAGCGCTCTTCGTCTTCGGTCATTTTTTTGGATTGCTCGGATTGATTGTCGCGGTACCGGTTACTGCGGTCTTGATGATGTACTTCGATCGTTGGGCGACATCGCTGCAAACTCGTGCCGACGTGGTCGAACAAACACCAGCCGGCAATGGCACGTAAACGAGAACTCTTGGTTCCCGGCGCTCGAGATGTCTTCGAGCCGGTACAGATGACACCGTCAGAAATTTCTGAGCATGTCGCGCGGTTCATTGTTTCGCTGCGCGACTACAGCCAACAATCGATTGGGACGTACAAGCGTTGCCTGCGCGAGTTCGTGTACTACACGACATCCGTCGAGAAGCGTTTTCGATTCTTGCCGGAAGACATTGAACGATATCGCGACTATTTGCTCCACCGCAAGCGACGGTTGAAAGCAGGTCGGGTTGGCTTGACGGAAGTTGCCATGTCCCAGTATCTGACGGCATTGCGGCGATTTTGCCATTACCTCGTCGAAAGCGGCATTCTCGCAAAAAATCCTGCACGGCTGGTCAGTGGCGGCAAACGTCCGTCGCGACATCACCGGCGAGCCTTGACGATCGAGCAGCTCGATTGCTTGTTTCGTGTCCTCGATGGAGAGGACGAGGAGCACTGTCGTGATCGCGCACTTGTACTGCTGATGCTCGGTGCCGGGCTGTCGGAGGTAGAGTTGCACCATCTCGATATCGGAGATTTCGAACGCATCGGCAAAATGTGGTATGCTCGGGTTCGGGGAAAAGGGCGTCGCCTCAAGGTCGAACGCACAGTGATTCCGCAGCCAGTGATGGACGTTGTCGAACGTTACATGGCGTTCTACCCGGACGCATCACCGAACGATCCGCTCTTCCGTAGCCTGAGCAAGCGGTCACGAGGCAAACGCCTCAGTATTCGCTCGATGCATTTGGCGATCGAAGAGCGAATGATTGAAGCGGGCATCCGCACCGACGATGACGCACTCCGTCTGACACCGTTTTCGCTACGGCACACCGGTGGCATCATTCTTGCCGAAGCTGGTGTACCGATCGAACATTTGATGGAGCGATGGCGCATCTACTGGCGACCGACAGCCGAACGTTACTACAAACTTGCAGGTACACTGCAAAGCGACACTCGACCGGACATTCAACGATACGTTGTCGTCGGTCGGTACGGACATACGCTGTAGCGATCGCTATGAAGCTCGTTGTACTCGGATTGCTCCTGATAATGGCGTCCGCTGAGGCTGCATCGCCTGCGACGGTATTGCTCGTCGAAAACGGCACGCGTCGTCAGCGAATCACCGTGCAGAATATCGGAGGCGTCAAGTATATCGCGTTGAGTTCGCTCGGTCGGGTGCTCGGTACGTTCCGCCCACCGGATGAATGCGTCGTTGCCGCTGCCCGAGTTCGATGGAGTGCTCCCGGCTTTTTTGTGTCCGTCATGTGGAGCAATTCTCGTCGCGTTGTCCAGAGTATGCGTCCGGCTGTGTTGCGCGGTGATGCGGTCCTGGTTCCGCTCGACGAATGCATGCAGATTCTCGGCGATATTGGTCTTGTCGCGTGGGATCGTTCACAGAACCGACTTCGTGTCATCGCGCCGAACCCACCGCGACAAACTCGGCAAGCACCACGCTATGGACTGCCGCCGTTGCTCCGCCGTCCATCTCTCGAACGATTGCAACGTTCACCGAACGAAAGCCGCTTGTCGGTGCGTTCGGTTTCGCCGTTGCTCGCAGCGCTCGGCAGCGTTCCTGTGCTCCTTCAGGATTCCATAGCGTCGGTCATTCGTACCGAGCTTCGCATCGTGGGCGATACGACGCGTATTGTGTTCGTCCTCAGTGCGCCATTGCATGGTGAGCAAGCAAGGCTCGAGCGTACCGGTGATCGTCTTGCGGTACGGCTTCCTGGCGTGCGATGCAGTCGTGCGATGCTCGAACCGCTCCGACGGATTCGCTTGCGCAGTTTCGCTGTCGAACAGGACGAGGAAGGTGCGATAATTCGGCTCAGGCTTCGTAGTGCCCGACGAAGCGCTCGTCTTCTCGACAGCGACCGCCAGCGTGTGATTCTCGAAATCGCGCCAGCTTCTTCGGCGTCTCAGCAACCATCGCCATGGGCGTTCGATTGTGTAGTGCTCGATGCGGGGCATGGCGGCAAGGACGTCGGTGCAATCGGCGTTCGCGGCACTCTGGAAAAACACGTTACTCTCGCAGTCGTGCACAAAGTCGCTCGGCATGTGCGCGGGCTGATGCCGTCGGTTCGCGTTGTGCTCACGCGCAGCGAGGATCGCTTCGTCGAGTTACACGAGCGGAGTGCCGTCGCCAATCGTGCAGGCGGCAAGCTGTTCGTTTCGCTCCACTGCAATGCCGCGCCATCGAAGCCGCATCCAGCACGTGGCGTGGAGGTCTATGTGCTCAGTCCCGCGCGGACAGACGAGGCGGCAGCAGTCGCCGCACGCGAGAATGCTTCGATTCGGTTGGAGCATGGCGGTAGTCGGTATCGCGATGCAGATGTCGAGCGACGTATTCTGGCATCGGTGACGCAGCGCGGCTTCCTCGACTTGAGTCATCGTTGTGCTGCCTTGCTCGATAGCTCGATCACTCGGAGATTGCAGTGCTCCTCTCGTGGAGTGCAAAGCGCTGGCTTTCTCGTTCTTGTGGATGCTTCGATGCCGAGCGTTCTGGTCGAGATGGGTTTCTTGACCAACCGCGAAGAAGAGCGGCTTCTCCGTTCGCCTTCGTATCAGGAAAAGCTGGCTCGCGCGATTGCCGATGCGATTGTGGTGTACGCTCGCCAGTACGAACGTATGGTCACCAGTGGAAACGATCACAGATGAAACGAACGCGAACAAAACGCAACAGTGTCTCGGTGAACGGACGCGCGACCGATACAGTCGATCTCCACGACCCATCGCTGTATTTCAATCGCGAGTTGAGTGCATTGGATTTTCAGGAGGAGGTGCTCGAAGAAGCTCTCGATCCGACGCATCCATTGTTGGAGAGACTCAAACTGCTGTGTATCGTAGCGTCCAATCTCGATGAATTCTTCATGGTTCGTGTTGCAGCGCTCAAAGAACAGATCGAAGCGGGGATCGTCGAGCCAACGCCAGATCGTACTTCGCCCCAAGAGCAGCTCCGGCGAATACGTCAACGCTTGCTCGATCTCTACGCGCGCCACGAACGCGCGTTGTTGGATGATGTCTTGCCGAAACTCGCAGCCGAAGGTATCCGGATTGTGTCGTATCGGCACTTGTCCGCTGCCGAGCGTGCGCATTTCGAGCAGTATTTCGCCAGCGATGTTTTTCCGGTACTTACGCCACTGATACTCGATCCGGGGCATCCGTTTCCGCGCTTGCTCAACCGGAGCATCAACATCGCGTTCGTCCTTCGATCGCTCCAGGATCGCTCTGAACGCGCTGTCGGCGTACTCCAATTGCCACCAGTACTGCCACGACTGCTGCGCATCCCCGACCGAAGCGAGTATGCCTTCGTGTTGCTGGAAGAGGTCGTTCAAGCTCATGCGGACATACTGTACGGCGGGTGGGAAATACGCGACAGCTATTGTTTTCGTGTCACGCGCGATGCAGAATTGGAAATTGCCGAGGACGAAGCCGAAGACTTGCTCAGCGAAATTGCCGAACAAACACGAATGCGCAATTGGGGTGCAGATGCTGTCCGGCTCGAAGTGGATGCCGAAATGCCCGCTGGGCTGCGGAATCTGATCATGCAATCGCTCGGATTGGAGCGCGACGACGTCTATGAGCTGCGACGTCCGATGAACATATCGGATTTGTTGGTGCTGCTCAAACTCGATGTGCGGCAGTTGAAAGATCCGCCGTTCACTACCCGCATACCACCCGAATTCGCAGGCGATGCAGCGCATGTTTTTGCGCAGCTCCGTCAGCGCGATGTCCTCGTTCACCACCCGTTCGATTCGTTTTCGAACACTGTCGTCAAACTCCTCCGGATTGCAGCGACCGATCCAGCTGTCGTTGCGATCAAAATCATTCTCTACCGTACCGGCGGCGATTCGCCCGTCATCGAAGCGCTCAAGACCGCTGCAATGAACGGTAAGAGCGTCACTGCTGTCGTCGAACTCAAAGCCAGATTCGACGAGGAAAACAACATCGTCTGGGCGCGACAGTTGGAGCAGGCAGGTGTGCATGTTATCTACGGTGTGCTCGGTCTCAAAGTACACGCCAAAGCGCTGATGATCGTTCGGCGCGAATCGAATACGCTGCGCACATACGTGCACCTGGCAACGGGGAATTACAACCAAACGACGGCACGTGTGTACACCGACTTCGGCTATTTCACCGCTCGCGAAACGATCGGTCGGGATGTCGCCACTTTGTTCAACATGCTGACCGCCAATGCGCGTCAGATCCGTACCGAAACGCTCGTCTTAGCACCGATGGATCTCGGACGTACCATCCTGACGTTGATCGAAGAAGCCACCAAAGCTTGCGGTGAGGGTGTTCGGTGTCGCATCAGTGCGAAACTGAATGCGCTCGTCGATCCAGATGTCATCCGAGCGCTCTATCGTGCCTCGATTGCGGGAGTAGAGATTCGGCTCCTTGTCCGTGGTATTTGCTGTCTCCGACCCGGCGTCCCCAATGTCAGCGACCGCATCGAAGTTCGCAGCATCGTAGGACGTTTTTTGGAGCATTCGCGCATGATCGTTGTGGAACAGGGCGATGTGCGACGCGTCTTCATCAGTAGCGCCGATTGGATGCCGCGCAATTTCTATCGGCGTGTCGAGTTGATGCTCGAAGTGCCGGACGACGAACTCGCTCGCCAGCTCTGCGAGATATTCGAGGTTTACTGGCGCGATACAGTCAAAGCACGTGTGCTCCAACCGGACGGTCGTCGCATTCGCCGTCAGCCTGCCGAGGGCGAGACTCCGTTTATTGCACAGAATTACTTTCTCGACCGAATTCGGCGGGGATAATCGGACACTTTTGGATGCCGAAAGTGATGGCGACTCGTTCGAGGAAACCAGGCTCGAATCGCTCTCCCGTATTTTTGCAGCCTTGCTGAGCATTGCAGGCACTGACGGCATGTTCGAAAGTCTCCAATCGCGGCTCGAAGAAGCCATCAAGCGACTCCGCGGTCAGGCACGCATCACCGACGACAATATCGCCGATGCGCTCGCCGAAGTGCGCCGCGCGTTGCTCGATGCCGACGTTCATTTGGACGTCGTCCGGCGCTTCATCGAGGATGTCAAAACCAAAGCGATCGGAACCGAAGTCAAGGGCAAGGTGCTGCCCGAACAGCTCATCGTCAAGATCATCTACGACGAGCTGGTCTCGATCATGGGCACCAGCAAAGCCGATCTGGTGCATGCACCGCAGCCACCGACGATCGTCATGGTCGTGGGTTTGCAAGGATCGGGGAAAACGACGTTCGCAGCCAAACTGGCAGCGATGCTGCGGAAAAAAGGGCATCAGCCGCTTCTGGTCGCCGCCGACGTCTATCGTCCAGCCGCGATCGAACAACTCAAAATGCTCGCCTCGACGATCAACGTGCCGGTGTTTTCGATGGAAGGCGCCGAGCCGGTCAACATTGCGCGCGAGTCGTTGCAGTACGCACGCAAGTTCGCCCGAACGCACGTCATCGTTGACACCGCCGGTCGGCTGGCGATCGACGAGCCGATGATGCAAGAAGTCGCGACGATTCGCCAGACGATCTCGCCGCACGAGGTGCTCTTCGTCTGCGATGCGATGACCGGTCAAGACGCCGTCAACACTGCACGCACGTTCGACGAACGCATCGGCTTGACCGGAGTCGTTTTGAGCAAGCTCGACGGCGACGCGCGCGGCGGAGCGGCGCTTTCGATCCGCTACGTCGTCGGCAAACCGATCAAGTTCGTCAGCACAGGCGAAAAGCTCGACGCACTCGAAGTGTTCCATCCCGACCGCATCGCCTCGCGCATCTTGGGCATGGGCGATATCGTTTCGTTCGTCGAACGTGCCCAGCAAGAATTCGACGAGGCAAAAGCAGCCGAACTCGAAGAGAAAATTCGCAAGCGCGAGTTCAACTTCGAGGATTTCCTCGAGCAACTGCGCATGATTCGGCGGATGGGATCGGTTCGCGAACTGCTCGGCATGCTGCCCGGCATGGACAAAGCGCTGCGGAACATCGAGCTGGACGATCGCGCGTTCACAAAGATCGAAGCGATGATCCTTTCGATGACGCCGCAGGAGCGTCGCAATCCGCGCATCATCAACGGTTCGCGCCGCTTGCGTATCGCTCGTGGGAGCGGTACGACGATTCAGGATGTCAACCGGCTGCTCAAACAGTTCGAAGAAATGCAAAAACTCATGCGTGCCGTCACGACCGGGAAGGTCAAGCTCCGCAACCTTCCGACGATGATCGGCACGGGCTTCAAACGCTGAGAAACTGGGAGTGCACCTGTCGTGGACGCTCTGCGCGGCTCGTTGCCGCGGTAGCTGAAAAGCGTGCATCCGTGGTCGATGCACGAGCTACGACAAATCGCACTGCCGATGTATGTTTCACCATTGCGTCCTGTACAAGTCATGGTTCGTCTCCGTTTGCGTCGTCGTGGTCGCACACACGATCCCTTCTACGACATTGTCGCCGTCGATGCTCGCACAAAGCGCGACGGTCGCTTCATCGAGCGCATCGGGTACTACAATCCGATGACGCAGCCCTCGACGATCAGCGTCGATCACGAGCGAGCGATTTACTGGCTCGGTGTCGGTGCACAGATGAGCGACACGGTCCGCAACATTTTCCACTACGACGGTGTGCTGCTCCGACGCGCTCTCCAACGGCAGGGGCGTTCGCCTGAGGAAATCGAGCAACTCGTCGCCGAGCATCGCGAGCGTGTCCTCAAGCGCTATTGGCGCAACAAAGAAAAACGTGCCGAACGCAAACGCCGCAAAGCACAAGCTGCAGCGAGCCAGCAAGAGACCGCAGAATCGGCTGAGCAATAACGCCGAATCCTGCGATGCCACGATTTTCTTCGGCTACCGAGCAACTGATCGGCGGTGAGTGGATCGCCGAACGTCGTCTGCTCGGTAGGCTCACACGGACTGCCTTCGCAATAGCCGGCATGCTCTGGCTGCCGCTTTTGTGGTTCGGAATCGAACCGCACGAGCGGCAGCTTTTTTCGACGACGCAGTACCAGTTGTACCTGCTGCTTCTGACGCTGTGGGGCTACGACTATCGCCGGCAGATGCGACGTGCCGAGTATGTTCTCCAATTGGCTGTGTCGCAAGCGGTCGCTCCCCAGAACATCGGTTGGGACGATGTTCTTGCCGGTGGTCGCGTCTCGCTTTTCGATGTGTTGCGTCGCAGGCAGGGTTCGCGCGGCTGGTTCGCCGTCGTGTTTACGTGGTGTTTGCTCGTCGGCAGCTATGCTCTGCTGAGCCGGCAAGTGTTTCGTATGGTCGCAATCATCGCTGATTAGACGTGGCACGCATTGTCATCACTGGCGGCGCTGGGTTTCTCGGTTCGCATCTGTGCGATCGGTTCGTCCAGCGAGGCGACGACGTGATTTGTTTGGACAACCTCATCACCGGATCGCCCGACAACATCGCACACCTGATCGGCAAACCGAATTTCCACTTCATCTGCCACGACGTGACCAATTTCATCTACGTCGAGGGTCACGTCGATTACGTGCTGCATTTTGCATCGCCCGCGTCGCCGATGGACTACTTGCGGTTTCCGATTCAGACGCTCAAGGTCGGTTCCCTCGGCACGCACAAAGCACTCGGTTTTGCGAAAGCCAAACGGGCGCGATTTTTGCTCGCCAGCACCAGCGAGGTGTACGGCGATCCACTCGTTCATCCGCAGCCGGAGAGCTATTGGGGAAACGTCAATCCCGTCGGCTTGCGCGGTGTGTACGACGAAGCCAAGCGCTTTGCCGAAGCGATGACCATGGCGTATCACCGCTATCACGGACTGGACACCCGCATCGCACGCATTTTCAACACGTATGGCGAGCGGATGCGGCTCGACGATGGGCGGATGATCCCAGCTTTTATGACGCAAGCTCTTCGCGGCGAGCCGCTGACGGTCTTCGGCGACGGTTCGCAAACGCGCTCGATTTGCTACGTCAGCGACATGGTCGAAGGTATCGTTCGCTTGCTCGAATCCGACGTCGTCGAGCCGGTCAATCTCGGCAATCCCGACGAAATCTCGGTTCTCCAGCTCGCCGAGGAAATTCGAACGCTCGTCGGTTCGTCGAGTCCGATCGAGTTTCGCTCGCTACCGGAAGACGATCCGAAAGTCCGCCAGCCCGACATCAGCCGTGCACGCAGTCTTCTCGGCTGGGAGCCGCGCGTGTCACGGGCAGAAGGCTTGAGACGAACGGCGGACTATTTTCGCCGGCGCCTAACCATTCCGTAGCAATGCGCGATGTGTCGGAGTGTTCGTTTTCGCGCGTTCCGCTGGTTGATCGCCTGCGGGATTGCTCTTTGTTTCAGCGTCGCCGATGTGTGGGCAGCAAGCGGCGGCAGTCGGTCGGAGGAAATCTTCATCGCGCTCGGATGGATCGTCGTCGTCCTGCTTGCAGCCCGCATCGGTAGCGCGATCGAGCGCATCGGTCAACCGCCGGTGCTCGGCGAAATACTCGCGGGAGTCGTGCTCAGTGGTTTTGCGCTCGTCGGTGTCCACTGGCTGGAGCCGATGCGCACGAGCGTCGTCATGCGATTCCTGGCGGAAGTCGGCACGATCGTGCTGCTGTTCCAAATCGGCTTGGAATCGAATCTCGAACAGTTCCGTCGCGTCGGACTGCGAGCGACACTCGTCGGTACCGTCGGTGTCTTCTTTCCGTTCGTCGGTGGGTACTTTCTGGGGCAGTACCTCTATCCGGAGGGAGGCGCCAACATGCACATTTTCTTGGGTGCCACACTGACGGCGACATCGGTTGGCATATCTGTTCGTGTCTTCCGTGACCTCGGCGTTGCCAGCAGCAAAGAAACGAGCATCATTTTGGGTGCGGCTGTCATTGACGACGTTCTCGGCGTGGTAATCCTCGCCGTCGTTCAGGGATTGGTCAAGACCGGGACGTTCGAGCTGCTCGACGTGGCGATCATCATCGGGAAATCGTTGCTCTTTTTGGTCGGTGCGATCGTCGTCGGTGGGCGTCTGGCGCCGTGGCTGGCGCGATGGATGGCGCGACTGAGCACTTCGACGACGATGAAATTCGCCGTGCCGATAGCGGTTTGTTTCCTCGCATCGTTCGTCGCTTACCTGGCTGACTTGGCGCCAATCATCGGAGCGTTCGGTGCTGGATTGATCCTCGATCGTGTGCACTTCGACATCTACCGTGCGCCGCAAATCGTCGAGGAAATCGAGCACGATATTCTGCCCGATCTCGGTGAGCCGCATCGCTCTCGCTTGGTGGGAATTCTCCAGAGGCATCGTCTCCATCACATCGAGGAGTTGATTCAGCCGCTGGCGTACTTTTTCGTGCCGATGTTCTTCGTGATGACCGGCTTCAGCGTGGATTTGCGCACGTTCGGTACGCTCGGTGTCGTCGTTGCGGGTCTTCTCATCACGCTCGTTGCAGTGGTCGGAAAGCTGGTGGCTGGTGCGGTTGCGGGATCGGTCCGACGATGGATCGTCGGTTGGGGTATGGTGCCGCGAGGGGAAGTGGGGTTGATCTTTGCGTCGGTCGGTTTGGGTATCGGTGTCGTCACTGCCGAAGAGTATTCGGCGATCATGCTCATGGTGATGCTGACGACGCTGGTCACGCCGATCGTGCTCGGTCGGTTGCTACGGCGAGGTTCTGCATCGTAGTTTGCAATCGGACCACAACTGAACCGATGCAATCATGGCACGCGTTCCTCTCTACAAGCTGGCACACGGACGCAGCGGCGACAAAGGCGATGCCGCCAATTGCGGCGTCATTGCCTATCGTGCGGAATGGTATCCCATCCTCCGCGATTACCTGACCGCCGAGCGAGTGCAAGAGTATTTCGCGGGCATCTGTACCGGTCCGGTCGAACGTTACGAACTGCCGAATCTGTGGGCGCTCAACTTCATTCTGCACGGAGCACTCGGCGGCGGCGGGACAGTCTCGCTCAAGCTCGATGCGCAAGGCAAAACGATCGCATCGGCGATGCTGATGATGGAGATCGACGTGCCCGACGACATCGCCGCATCGCTATGAGCACTGTTCGTATCGAGCCGCTCACTGCAGAACGCTTCGAGGAATTCTATCGCCTCGTTTGCGCCTTGGCAGAGTACGAGCGACTTTCCCCGCCGGACGATGCTGCACGCCAGCGGCTCTATCGCGACGGCTTCGAGCATACTCCACCACGATACGAAGCGCTGCTGGCGATGGTAGATAGCGCTGCGTGCGGCTATTGCATGTTTTTCGAAACGTACTCGTCGTTCCGCGCAGCGCCGACGCTGTTTCTGGAAGACATCTTTGTATTGCCCCAGTGGCGCTTTCGGGGAGTCGGACGTGCGATGATGCGACATTTGGCACGCATTGCGGTCGAACGTGGCTGCCAGCGGATGGAATGGCTCGTCCTCGATTGGAACGAACCGGCGCATCGCTTCTATCGGACAATCGGAGCCGAGCGGCTGGTTCAGTGGCAATTGTATCGGCTCAGCGACGACAACCTCGCTCGTCTTGCCGATGAATCCGCGTAAGGTGTTCGTGGTCGCGGTCGGTGTCGCGATACTGCTCACGTCGGCGATTGCGTCGGCGCAATCGGGCATGACGCGGGACGAATTCTACCGGAAGCTCGAATCGTATTTCGACCGCGAACTCATCGGCGACCTCGACAGCGCATTCCCCGATCCTCGAAGCGTGACGTTCTACTCGTGGGATGCGGGCGATTTCTCCGGCGACGGGAATTACGACTTGGCATGCGTCGTTCGCCACCGAGCTGAGAAAGACAAACGCCTGTGGGTGTACTTGTTCGTGGATACCGATGGCTTTCTGACGCTCGTCACGCGGAAAGAATATCGCTTCGTCGAGTTGCCGTTGGAAGTCGGTGTCGTCGTGCGATACGGCGTGTGCTACGTCACCGAAAAGCTCCAGCAATTCAACTGGCGCATCACGGGGTTCCGATTCGACGGCATTGCCCTGCTGACGGTGAGCGAGTATCGAACGCAGCGTGTCGGCAGTTTCACGCTCGATCGCTCGCTCGATTACATGCGACTGCAAATTGCCGAGCGAGTGACGACGACGCTGACGGGGAATCTCGCCGTCGAACGCAAGTGCGCGGTCGTTCCGATTTATCCGCGCGGTGTCATACCGGGTCATGGCTATCGCCGTCGTGCTCAGGCATCGAGCATCGACTACGTCCAGCGCGGCGCGTACTACTGGAGCGGTCCGGACGACTGCTCGACGACGCTCGCCGGAGCTTACGATACGAGCTACCTCTACCTGACCATTGCCGTCCGCGACGACGAAGTGGTCACGGCATATTGCGACACGTGTCCCGCCGATCGGCTGGAGTTGTGGTTCGATTTGTACATGCCGGACTCGACGCTGCCGAGCATAGCGCTGCGCCGCGAAAAGCGTGGTGTCTCGATTCGTCGGCGTCCCGACGCGCCGCTTGTCGGCATTGGCATCCATCTGGGGAATTTCGACGCGCAACCGGCGTCGGTCAAACTGCTCGTCAGCGATAGCAGCATGCTCACGCGGCTGCGGATGAAAGCGTTCGCCGACGTGGCAATTCATGCAGAACGACAAAGCGAGGGATACGTCGTCCGACTACGCATCCCGTGGCTGCTGATGTCCGGCGATCGAATACCGCCATTCCGCAAACCGACGCCACTCGGTGTGCTCGTCAGCATTACCGATGTGGACAATGAATTCCGTCCGGAGGAGGCAACGATTTTCTGCAATGCGATGTACGATCCGAGCATTGTCGCTACCGAAGGCGAACTCGTCATCCTGCCGGAAGGCGAAGGGTACGGCAATGTCGAGTACGTCTATGCCGAGCGAATCGTCGAACAACTCCAGCGAGGCGGTTTTTAGCGATGGTGGATCGAATTTTTCGTACCGACGAGCGCTACGCTCTTACCGGTCCACACGGACGGTGGGAGGAGCTGCGATTCATCCTTCGAGTTGCGTGGGAGTTCGTGCGTGGCTTTCGAGCGCTGCATTTCGTCGGTCCGTGCATCACGGTATTCGGTTCGGCGCGCATCGGCGAAGACCATCCGTATTACGACCTGGCTCGGCGTGTGGGCAGAGCGATCGCTGAGCTCGGCTTTACGGTGATGACAGGTGGCGGACCTGGCTTGATGGAAGCAGCCAATCGCGGTGCACGCGAAGCCGGCGGTCGCTCGATCGGTTGCAATATCGAACTGCCGCACGAGCAGCAGCCGAACGCATATCTCGATCGGTGGATCACCGTGCGGTACTTTTTCGTGCGGAAGGTGCTGCTGGTCAAGTATTCCTACGGTTTCGTTGTTCTGCCCGGCGGTATCGGTACGCTCGACGAGCTGTTCGAGGCGCTGACACTGATTCAAACCGGAAAGATAGAGCGATTCCCGGTTGTGCTCATGGGCACTCAGTACTGGGCGTCAGTCGAGACATTGCTCGATCAGATGGCAGAGGAAGGCACGATCTCGCCCACCGATCGCGAGCTGATACTGGTGACCGATTCGGTCGAGGCGATGCGTGAACACCTGGAGCGGTATGCGGTCGAGCGCTTCCACCTTCAGCGAGTTGTCATGTTGCGACCGATGCGTATCCTGGGCGAAAAAGTGTAGCGTTGTGGGTCCCAAGGTGGGGGATGGTATCGCGCTGCCATATTTTTGCGACCTGTTACGAGGTTCTTTGAGCGCACGAGCGTGACCGACCGACCGCTGCTGACACCGTCGAAGACTGCACTCCGTCAACTTGCGCCGCTTGCGACGCTCGGCGTCGAGCTTGCGGTGACAGCGCTTGCCGGCGGTGGGCTGGGATGGTTGCTCGATAACGCGACCGAGATGCGTCCGCTGTGGACGATCGTCGGATTCGTGTTCGGTGTGATTGCAGCGATCGTGCAATTTGTTCGCACTATCGCGCGATTGGATCGGCAGCGGTCAGCCGAGCGAAAGTCGGATCAATCACCAGCGAAACATTGAGCCAGACCAGCCACATCGTCCTGAGCGCGGCTGTCGGGATTTTGCTCAGTGCGGCAAACATCGCCGCTGGATTGCTGGTGGCACGGCGAGCACAGCGTCTGCCGGTCAATCGAGCGACGGCACTGGTGCTGACGGCAATGGCGATCCGACTGGTGGCGATGGTCGTGCTGATCGCAGTAGCGGTGACGCTGTTCGATCTGCACAAGCTCGCGCTGGCGCTGGCGCTCATGATCTCGTTTTTTGTGATGGTGGTGCTCGAAGCTTTTTTTTTACACGCTCGTCACGAAAAAGCTAAGGCGCCACTGGTCAAACGTCGCCGCTATCGGCGTCCTCGAGTACCGTTTACAGTGTGGTAACGCATGAGTTCGAGCGATACACTGACGACACAGCACGCTCACGCGGAGGACATTCCGCCGAGCCAGGTCATTCCGCATTTGTTGCAGGAACTGGGCGATCATCACGAACTCAACATTGCGTTCACGACGTCCGATGTGCTGCCGGTCGTGCTCTACGACGGTGGCAAGTGGCACTTTTACCGAAACACTCACACCATGGAGCAAGCCGGCGCGTATCGGCTCGTCAAGGGACACATCGTTCGTGCCGCCGATGGCGGCTCTCCGACGCTCGATCTATCGGTGACGAACCTGGTCGTCTTCCAATGGATTGGCATGCTCGTCGTGCTGACGCTGTTTTTCGTCGCCGGACGGCGGTATCGTCGCGATCCATTGGCTCCGCCGCGCGGCATCCAAAATGCTCTCGAAGCGATCGTGGTGTATATCCGCGACGAGGTGGTGCGACCCAATCTCCGCTCGGAGCGTCTGGTGCGGCGGTTCATGCCGTATTTCGTCGGGCTGTTTACGTTCATCCTGGTGTTGAATCTGATCGGTCTTCTGCCGGGCATGCACACCGCAACGGGGGCAATCGGCACGACTGCAGCACTGGCGATCACGGCGTTCTTGGTCATCAACGGACTTGCCATTGGCGAGATCGGCATCAAAGGCTGGCTCCATCACTTGCTCGGCGGAGCACCGGTCTATTTGGCACCGATCATGGTTCCGATCGAAATTCTCGGACTGTTCACCAAGCCCTTCGCCTTGACGGTTCGTTTGTTCGCGAACATGTCGGCGGGGCACATCATTTTGCTCTCGCTCATCGGACTGATCTTTTACTTCCGCTCGATTTTCGTTGCGCCGATGTCGGTCGGATTTTCGATTTTTATCTACCTGTTGGAAACGCTCGTCTGCTTTTTGCAGGCGTACATTTTCACGATTTTGACGGCGGTCTTCGTCGGCTTGGCGCTGGGCGACCATGCGCACGAACACGACGAACACCACGCCACTGCGTAATTCAGTGTTTTGTTGAACTTTTTTCGGAGTTGTTTCGATGGACGGTTACGGTCTTGCATGGCTCGCAGCGGGAATCGGCTGCGGAATCACCGTATTGGGTGTCGGCAATGGTATCGGGCGCTTGGCAGCAGCAGCGCTCGAAGCAGGTGCACGTCAGCCTGAAGCTGCCGGCGATGTGCGAACGACGATGATCATCGGCGCAGCGCTGATCGAAGGTGTCGCGCTGTTCGCGCTCGTCGTGTGCATTTTCCTGGCGCTCAAAGGATAATTTGCCGTCGCTGGTGACGGTATCGCCTGGCTAACGAATCGAACATCATTTTGCCGGTGCACGATGGATGGACTGCTGCAGATAAGTCCGGGGCTGATAATCTGGACGCTGGTCAATTTCGGCTTGTATCTGTTGATACTGGCGAAGTTCGGCTACAAACCGCTCCGCACAGCGCTCGAACGACGCGAGCAGACGATTGCCGACGCGCTGCGTTCGGCTGAGCTCGCCCGTGCCGAAGCGCAACGCTTGCTCGCCAATGCCGACGAGCAGCGCAAACGTGCTCATGCCGAAATGGTCGAGCTGCTCCGCGATGCTCGCCACCAAGCAGAACGCATCGTCGCAAAAGCAGCCGAAGAAGGCGAGCGTGTCAAACAGGACAAGCTCCGCGAAGCGGAACGCGAAATCGAGCGCATGATCGCCGATGCTCGCGCGTCGCTCCAACGCGAAGTCGCCGAATTGGCGCTGCAAGCGACGCAGAAGCTGCTGGCGCAGCATCTCGACGGCGAGCAACATCGCCGCCTGATCGAGCAGTCGCTGGCGCAATTGGAACGAGCCAACTGACGTCGAGGCGCCAATGCGAAACGTTCGTGTCGCAAAACGCTACGCGCGGTCGCTGCTCGAAGCAGCGACCGACGCCGGTGCACTCGACGACGTCGCGCGGTCGGTCGAACTGGTACGATCGGCGATTGCATCGTCGGCTCCGCTGCGTGCGTTTCTGCGCAATCCGGTGATCGCGTCGGAACGCAAGAAGGCGATCCTCGCTGCGATCTTCGCCGAGCGCGTCCATCCCATCGTTGCAGCGTTTCTTCAGCTCGTTTGCATCAAGGGTCGCGAAAACATACTCGACCAAATCGCCGAGCAATTCGGGCAGCTCTACGATGAGCATGTCGGTATCGTGCGGGCACGCGTGCTGTCGGCAACACAGTTCCCCGACGATCTGCGCGCGCGCATCGAATCGTTCGTTGCTGCGCGTTTCGGTGGAAAACCGCAGGTCGAATACCGCATCGAACCGGCGATTCTCGGCGGATTGATCGTCGAATGCAACGATGTTCGACTCGACGCCAGCCTGGCTGGTCAGCTCCAGCGGCTTCGCCAGCAGCTTCTTTCAACCAATGGCAAACAAGTGTAGCACAACTGGTAGGTGACAATGGTCGAGGTTCGTCCCGAAGAAATTTCCGCGATACTGCGCAAACAGCTTTCCGGCTTCGAACTGGAAGCGGAAATCGAAGAAGTCGGCACCGTGCTTCAAGTCGGCGACGGCGTCGCCCGCGTGTACGGTTTGAACAAATGCATGGCGTCCGAGCTGATCGAGTTTCCCAACGGCGTGATGGGCATCGCACTCAATCTCGAAGAAGACAACGTCGGTGTGGTGCTCTTCGGCGACGACCGCTTGGTCAAGGAAGGCGATCTGGTTCGTCGCACGGGGCGCATTGCGTCGGTGCCGGTCGGCGAAGCGTTGCTCGGGCGTGTGGTCAATCCGCTCGGAGTGCCGCTCGATGGAAAAGGTCCGATCGACACGCCGCATTCGCTGCCGATCGAACGGAAAGCAGTCGGCGTCGTTTATCGCCAGCCGGTCAAAGAACCGCTCCAAACTGGCATCAAAGCCATCGACGCACTCATTCCGATCGGGCGCGGTCAGCGTGAGTTGATCATCGGCGACCGGCAGACGGGCAAAACGGCTGTCGCAATCGACACGATCATCAACCAGCGGCACACGCACACCGAAGAAGCAGCGCGACGCGGGATAAAGCCGGTGTACTGCATCTACGTCGCCATCGGGCAGAAAGCCTCGACCGTTGCAAATGTCGTCGCGACGCTCGAACAATACGGCGCGCTCGAGTACACGATCGTCGTGGTAGCCAATGCGTCGGACCCTGCACCGCTCCAGTTCATCGCGCCGTACTGCGGGGCGGCGATGGGCGAATATTTCCGCGACAGCGGTCGCCACGCATTGATTGTGTACGACGACCTTTCCAAGCAAGCGGCAGCCTATCGTCAAGTGTCTCTTCTGCTGCGTCGTCCGCCGGGACGTGAAGCCTATCCGGGCGACGTGTTCTACCTGCACAGCCGTTTGCTCGAGCGTGCTGCAAAGCTCAGCGACGAATACGGGGGCGGCTCGCTGACGGCATTGCCTGTGATCGAAACCCAAGCCGGCGACGTGTCGGCATACATTCCGACGAACGTCATTTCGATTACCGACGGGCAGATTTACCTCGAAACGAGCCTTTTCAACGCCGGTATCCGTCCAGCGCTCAACATCGGGATTTCCGTTTCGCGCGTTGGCGGCAATGCGCAAATCAAAGCGATGAAAAAGGTCGCCGGTCCGCTCAAGCTGGAACTGGCGCAATACCGCGCGCTCGAAGCGTTCGCCAAGTTCGGCTCCGATCTCGACAAAACCACACAACAACAGCTCCGACGCGGTGCGCGGCTGGTCGAGCTGATGAAGCAAAAGCAGTACAGCCCTGTGCCGGTCGAAAAACAAGTCGCTCTCATTTACGCAGCGACGAACGGCTACGTCGATGATCTGCCCGTCGAGTCGCTGCAACGATTCGAGCAGGAGTTGTACGAATTCTTGGACAGCGCGCATGCCGATCTGCTCGACGCCATCGCGACGACGAAGGACCTGACGCCTGATATCAAGGAGAAACTCGACGCAGCTCTGGCGACGTTCGTCGAAGGATTCCGTCGTACCGTCGCAGCCAGTTGATGATCGCACTCACCGGCGGGGCTGGATTCATCGGTAGCGCGATGCTGTGGCGTCTCAATGCCGAAGGTATCGGCGATGTTATCGTCGTCGATCGCTTAGGGAGTGATCTCAAGTGGAAAAACCTCGTCGGCAAGCGTTACCGTTACCTTGCAACGCCGGACGAATTTCTCGCCGGACTCGAACGCGATGCGTTCGGTCGGCTCGATGCGATCGTGCACTTCGGCGCCCGTACCGATACGACCGAGCGCGATGCGGAGTATCTTGCCCAGAACAACTACCGCTACAGCGTTCGGCTTGCTGAATACGCATTATCGCGTGGTATCCCGTTCGTCTATGCAAGCAGCGCCTCGGTCTATGGCGATGGGGCATTGGGCTGGAGTGTCGGGCGAACGCGCGATCTTCGTCCGCTCAATGCCTATGCGATGAGCAAGTACATGTTCGATTGTTGGGTGGAAGAACACGACGCGTTGGACAGTGTCTGCGGGTTGAGATTTTTCAATGTGTTCGGTCCGAACGAGTACCACAAGGGAGCGATGGCGAGTATGGTGTACAAATCGTTCGGGCAAATTCAGCGCACGGGCAAGGTGCATCTGTTCGAAAGCACGACGCCCGACTATGCCGATGGCGAGCAACGCCGTGACTTTGTGTACGTCAAGGACGTCGTCGAGATCGTCTGGCACATACTCCGCTTGCAGTGGAGCGAGCAGTCAATCCGTGGCATTTACAACGTCGGAAGCGGTTTGGCACGGTCGTGGAACGATTTGGCACGCGCAGTTTTTGCAGCGCTCGATCGTGAGCCGATGATTGTCTACATTCCGATGCCGGACGATCTGCGCGGGCAGTACCAGAATTTCACCTGTGCGGACATGCAGCCGCTGGCGGATGCGTTTCGCCAGCGAGGATTGACGCTGCCGGCGACATCGCTCGACGATGCCGTCGGTGATTACGTGCGCAACTACCTTCTCGGTTCGTGGCAGTACTTGTAGGAGCATGCGATGGCAACACTACGTGACATTCGACGCCGTATCGTCGCGATCAAGAACACCTCGCAGATTACCTCCGCGATGCGGATGGTCGCTGCAGCCAAGCTTCGCAAAGCGCAGAATGCGATCATCGCAGCGCGCCCGTATGCAGCGAAGGTCGCTGAGATTCTGCAGAATCTGGCGCAGGCGGAACGCTACAGCTTCGTGCATCCGTTTTTCGAGGAGCGCCCTGAAGCGCGGAATGTGTTGCTCATCGTCGTTGCGAGCGATCGCGGTTTGTGCGGGGCATTCAATTCGAACGTGCTCAAGGCAGCGCAATACTACATCGAGCGGAAGCTCGGCGAAGAATTCCCCAAATCGCGAACACATATCATTGCCGTCGGCAAACGTGCTGTGCAGTTTTTCCAACGTCGGCGCGACAATCTCGTTTTGGCGCTGCCCGACGTCTTCGGTCGGCTCGACTTTTCGACGGTGCTTCAGATTGCGCCGCATGTCGCCGATGGCTTCGTCAGTGGTCAGTACGACCGCGTGTTCGTCGTGTACAACGAGTTCCGCTCGATTCTCCGACAGGAAGTACGTCGTAAGCAAGTTCTCCCGATCGAAACTGCACCGACACAGCAGCGCCACGATGCGGGCGATTACATTTACGAACCGTCTCGCGCGGAAATTTTGGAAGCGTTGCTTCCGCAGTACGTCAACCTCCAGATTTGGTCTGCGCTGCTCGAGTCGCATGCAGCCGAGCACGCAGCACGAATGGTCGCGATGGACAATGCCACGACCAACGCTCGTGATTTGATCGCCTCGCTTCAGTTGGAATACAACAAAGCCCGGCAGGCGGCAATCACCAAAGAAATGCTCGAAATCGTCGGCGGCGCCGAAGCGTTGCGCCAGTCGTAGGCGTCCTATTTTCGCCGGCGACGCATGATTCAACTATTCCCGCATGAAGACACGCTCGGTGTTCGTTTGCCAGGAGTGTGGCTATCGCTCGCTCAAATGGCTCGGTAAATGTCCGTCTTGTGGTGCATGGGGAGCACTCGTCGAAGAAATCGAGCGCACCGACCGAAACGAGAAGCCTCCAAATGCTGCAATACAACCAGTCCTGCTCGATAGCCTGGAGCAAGCGCCTGTCGAACGTCTTCGCACCGGAATCGAAGAATTCGACCGTGTCATGGGTGGTGGCATCGTCCCTGGATCGGTTATCGTCATCGGTGGCGATCCGGGGGTCGGGAAATCGACGCTGATGCTTCAGCTCTGCGCACGCCTTTCCGAACGCTGTCCCTTGTATGTCACCGGTGAAGAATCTCTCGAACAGCTGCGATACCGTGCCGATCGGCTCGGTATCGAACGACGGGGCATTGCGGTTCTGGCTGAACAAGCCGTCGAAGACGTCGCAGCGACAATCGAGGCTTCGCAGCCAGGGGTCGTCGTCGTCGATTCGATCCAAACGCTCTACGGGCGAGAATTGGAATCGCTGCCGGGGAGCATCGGGCAAGTTCGATACTGTGCTGCGCAACTCGTTCAGATCGCCAAGCGAACCGGTATCCCGATGCTGCTTGTCGGACACGTGACAAAGGAAGGCATGCTCGCAGGACCGAAGGTGCTCGAACACATGGTCGATGTCGTCGTACAATTCGAAGGCGAAGGGAACTATGCATACCGAATTTTGCGAGCGATCAAGAATCGCTACGGCTCGACCAACGAAATCGGCGTGTTCGAAATGAGCGAACATGGGTTGATCGAAGTGCGCAATCCGAGTGCGTTGTTCTTGAGTGACCGCTCGACTCCTGCAGCAGGAACTGCGGTCGCAGCAGTCGCGGAAGGGAGCCGTGCATTGCTTGTGGAAATCCAATCGCTGGTTATGCAGAGTGGGTACGGTGTATCGCAAAGAGTGACAACTGGTTTCGACTACAAGCGCTTGCAAATGCTCTTGGCGGTTTTGGAAAGACGTCTTGGCTTGGATTTTCTTCACTCGGATGTGTTCGTCAATGTTGCCGGTGGCTTCGTTGTGCGCGATCCGGGAGCTGATGTTTCGGTCTGTGCCGCTCTCGTCGGTGCATTGCGTAACCGAGCCATTCAGGAACGTGTTGTCGCAATTGGCGAAGTTGGACTCACCGGTGAATTACGGCAAGTTGCGGCGATGGATATTCGGCTCAATGAGGCTGCCAAACTTGGTTTCGAGGCAGCGGTCGTTCCAGCATTGCTTTCCATCGCCGGTGTCGGCATCGAGCTACGACCAGCGACCCATTTATCGGAAGCGTTGGGACTGCTCGGGCTGTAATTTGGCAACGGTTCGGAAACATTTTTCACCGTTTGCAGGTCTATGGGACGCGCAAGCATGGACGAGCAAACGCTCGTCGAGCTCCTTTTGGAGCGGAAGGAAGACGGCTTCCGCGAATTGATGCGAGTCTATAAGGACGACTTGGTCAACTTCGCGTACCGTTTCGTCGGTTCCTACGACGATGCAGTGGACGTGGCGCAGGAAACGTTCGTTCGCGTGTTTCGCTTTATCGAGACGTTCCAGCGTGGCGCGAGATTGAAAACGTGGCTCTATGCCATTGCGCGAAATGTCGCGCTGTCGATGCTCGATGAGCGAAAACGTCGCATGACGACGAGACTGGTCGAAACCGACGACGAAGGGCAGGAGGTCGAACGCGATGTACCGGATGTCAGCTACATGCCCGATCGTGCGGTGGATTCGACCATCGTCGCTCAGCGCATCCAGGAAGCGCTCATGAAACTGCCGACGGTCTATCGCGAAGCAGTCGTTCTGCGCGACATCGAAGGCTTGACCTACGAAGAGATTGCCGATGTGTGCAAAATCGAAATCGGCACGGTAAAATCGCGCATCAATCGCGGACGGACGATGCTGCAGGAACTCTTGCGCGATGTGTACGAGGAACTTTACGGCAAGCAATCGCAATGAGCGAGCACAAACCCGACAATCACGAGCACCCCGAACTGCGTGACATCCAGCGTCAACTGCCGCGTGCAACGGCACCGATCGGTTTCGAAGAAACGGTGTTGCTGCGGCGGTTGCTGCAGGAGCACTTGCCGCACGCGACAGCGCCCGAAGGCTTCGAGGAGGAAGTGCTGTCGTGTCTTCGGAAAGAGGAATCGTCGCGCCGACGGTTGCGCAGACTGCGCCTGCCGAAGTCGCCGCGTACGTGGATCGCTATCGGAGTGGGTGCCGCAATTGTCGGCGGGATCGCGTATTATTCCGCCAGCAAGCTTGCATCGCCACAGATCGAGCACTACCAACCGCCAACACCACAAGTATTGCCGCTGGTGATCCCGACCGATTCAGCAATCGAAGAGCCTGTACCGACTCGGAGACAGCAGCAAGCGCCGCCGGTTCGTACTCCGCGCGAAACGCTCAAACAACAGAGCACTGCACCGACGAAACGAGTGACTCCTGGCGTTCCGGATCACGACGACGAAGAATGATCGCCGCTACAGCAGCGTTGCCGGATCGGTGTAGGGCAAACCGAATGCCTCGGCGACGGCGCGGTAAGTGATATGTCCATCGACGAAGTTCAACCCCAACCATAGCTCCCGATTTTCCCGAACTGCACGTTGCCAGCCTTTGTCGGCGAGTTCGAGTGCGTAGGGGATGGTCGCATTCGTCAGAGCAATCGTCGAGGTGAACGGAACAGCGCCGGGCATGTTCGCAACGCAGTAGTGAACGACCCCATCGACAACGAACGTGGGATTCTCATGCGTCGTCGGATGTGTCGTTTCGATGCATCCACCCTGATCGACGGACACGTCCACAATGACTGCCCCTGTTTTCATCGTCGGAAGCATGTCGCGTGTGACCAAGTACGGTGCTTTGGCGCCCGGTATCAAAACGGCACCGATGAGAATGTCTGCTTGGCGAATGACGGTGCGGATATTTTCGGGCGTGGACATCATCGTCGTGACGTTCTTGGGCATGACGTCGTCGAGGTACCGGAGCCGGTAGAGGTTGTTATCGAGAATGATCACACGAGCGCCGAAGCCAGCTGCGATTTTTGCGGCGTTGGTCCCGACGACTCCACCACCCAAAATGACGACCGTTCCGGGCTGCGTTCCCGGTACACCGCCGAGCAGAACGCCCCGCCCGCCCATCGTGCGTTCGAGGTACTTGGCACCGTTTTGCGGTGCCATGCGACCGGCGACTTCGCTCATCGGGATGAGCAGCGGCAGCGATCCATCGGCTTTCTGCACAGTTTCGTATGCGATACCGATGCAACGAGAGCGAATCATTGCCTCGGTCAGCTCCCGCGACGCAGCAGCGTGGAAATACGTGAAAACAACCTGCCCTGGACGAATCAACTCGTATTCCGATGCGATCGGCTCTTTGACCTTCAAAATCATTTCCGCGCCGGCATACACCTCGGCTGCGGTGCTGACGATCGTTGCGCCTGCGCGAGCATACGCATCGTCATCGAAACCGCTGCCGACACCTGCCGAGGACTCGATAAGCACTGTGTGCCCGTGGCGAACGAACATCTCGACGCCGCCCGGCGTGATCGCGACACGGTTTTCGTTTGCCTTGATCTCTTTGGGGACTCCGACGATCATGCTGTTGACCTGTAGGGTTGTGAATCGATTACGGGGTGCAAAAATGCGAAAAGTGTCGCCTGCTCGATTGCAGGATATTTGCGACACCGCTCACTTTCTCCATTCGTTGCATGCTCGATGGCAAAAAGGTCGTCGTCGTTCTCCCCGCCTATAACGCCGAGCGCACGCTCGAACGAACGTATGCGGAGATACCGCACCACATCGTCGACGAGGTCATCTTGGTCGATGATGCCAGTCGCGATCGAACAGTCGAACTGGCACGTCGCATCGGCATTCGCCACATCGTCGTTCACGAGCGCAACCGCGGCTACGGAGCAAACCAGAAAACCTGCTACCGGCGTGCTCTCGAACTCGGCGCCGACATCGTCGTGATGCTTCACCCGGATTACCAGTACACGCCGAAGCTCATTCTCCCGATGGCGAGCATCATCGCAAGCGGTGTCTATCCTGTCGTTCTCGGTTCGCGTATTCTGGGGAAAGGTGCGCGCAAAGGCGGCATGCCGCTCTACAAGTACATCGCCAATCGCATCCTGACACTGGCGCAGAACGTGCTCATCGGTGCAAAGCTGTCGGAATACCACACCGGCTATCGTGCATTCAGCAGCGACGTCTTGCGCACCATTCGTCTCGATGCCAACAGCGACGATTTCGTTTTCGACAACGAAATGCTTTCGCAAATCATCTTTGCCGGTTTCGAGATCGCTGAAATCACGTGCCCGACGCGTTACTTCGACGAGGCGTCGTCGATCAATTTCTGGCGAAGCATGCGGTACGGCTTCGGTGTCTTGCGGGTCTCGGTGCAGCACCTGCTGGCGCGATTAGGGCTGTACGTGCATCCGCGCTATCGAATGAACGAAAATTCCTCACCGAAGCTCTCGGTAAAATCGTCGAGCAATTGACGGTACTGCTGTGGCAAATGCCTGTTCCACCGCCGACGTTCGTGCAACAACATAGCCCTTGCCGACGCGACACTGCTTCGTTTGGATTCCAGGTTGACGTAGCTCATAATTTTGCTCGCTACGTCGTCCCAGGCAATGGCGATGCCGCGCCGATGCTCGTTCCAGAGCGAATCGAGCTGCTGTCGGTATTGCACAATGCGCCGATCGAGCAGCTCTCGGTACGGCAGAGTCGTACCCACTGCGATGAGCGAATCGGCGTATTCGAGCGCTTGTGCGTGCGGCAGTGTGCCGGAATACGTCTGGTGAATTTCGAGCACGAGCAGCGAATCGAGTTCGATCAGACTCGGATCGCCCCACGGTGCGTCGGCGATTTTTTCGAGGCGACCACTCCGCCAGACAAGCAGTATCTTGCCGTACGTCACTGCATCGTTGCCGCCACCGTCGAGCCATGCGACGATGATCGGCGAACCGACCGATCGGTGATGAAAAACGGTTGCATCGTACAAACCGAAATCGCCATACTGACTCGAACGCAGATGGCGAGCTGCTTGCGGATCGAAGCGATACACGATGAGCGAATCACTCACGTTGCGACCACCGCGGAGCGTGAAACGAACCACGACGAGCGCATCACGCCAGCCATCGCCGTCGATGTCGGCGAACCGAACGCTCGCTCCAGCGTATTCAGGTGGCACAGTAAAGAGTGTGTCGCTGCCGATCGGCGGCGTGGCAATCGGTTGGCGATCGTGCTCGGTGCATCCAACGGTCCAAAGCATCGCAGCACAGAGAGCTATTCGGCGAATGGTCGCATTCATGCGTGGTCGAAAGCTGTGAGTTCAAGTTCGAAATTACTCGTTGTCCTCGTCTTGCTTCTGGCGGTAAAAGGATGGGGACAGTGGTCCGAGCCTGTACGCATACCGTCGCTGTCGAGCCAGGCAGACGATTTTGCTCCATCGTGGTCGCCAGCAGACTCGACGCTCTACTTCGCACGTCAGTCGGGAGGTGGCAGGCTGCAAGTACTGGCATGCCGCGGATGCACTGCCGATAGGTTGCTTGCTGGTGCAGCGATTCCGCTCGACACTGTTCGCGATTCGATTCCTTATGCTGCGTTCAATGGCTCGCGGTGGGTCGGTCATCGCATGGTTCGTGGGTCGCGTCAATCCTATGCCGCGTTGGTGAGTTCACCGTCGCCCTATCGCAACTTCGGCTCTGCAGTGCCGATCGGCGAGCTGTCTTTCCCCGAACGATTCGTGATGTTCCCGGCTTTGTCGCCTGATGGCGGGCTGCTGGTCTTTGCAGCGACCACGGATTCTTCCGAGTTGACGATGGATTTGTGGGTGAGCCGGTGGAATGGCTCGCAGTGGAGTACGCCGTACCCTCTCGATGGCTTCGAGCAATCGCCGGAGAGTGAAATCACACCGTGCTTTGTCGGGAGCGATACCCTCGTCTTCGCTTCGAACGGCTTCGGAGGAAAAGGTGGTTTCGATCTGTTCATGACTGTGCGCACAGCGGGGCAGTGGTCTCCTCCTATGCCGTTAGCACTGGTCAATTCGCAAGCCGACGAACGCGATCCATGTGTGCTTCCCAGTGGGGATTTGCTTTTTGTCAGCAATCGAGCGGGAAGCTTCGACATTTACCTGGCACGACGCAAAAAAAACGAGCGCCCGTAGTCGAACGAGCGCTCGCCGAAAACGGTTCGAAAAGCCGTCAGTTCACTTTCCACCGCACGAGAACTTGCTCGCTGCCACCGGCTTCATTCGGACTGCCCGGTATCGTTGCCGTGTACGTCATGCGAGATTTTGCATTGCCGATAGTGGAAACAAACGAGGTTGTATTCGTCAGATTTGCGTTCGCGAGTCCGGAGACGCTGATCGTGACCGTTTGCGTGAACTTCTGCGCAGTGTAGCTCTTTCCACCGAGCGTGAGCGACTCGCTTCCTGCCTTGGCACCCGTAGCTTTGAATTGCACGGTTACCGGGATCGGGACGTTGGGGATTGATACTATCAACGTCGTGTCGAGCACTGTCCAGCTCGTTTCGCTGCCCGTGCTGGTGACTTTGACCCAGCGGGCAGGAATTTCCGGCAGACCGAACTCGGTGCCCGCTGAGAAGGACATGTACTGCCAGATGCTACCGTCGGCATCTTTCGAGTAGTACGTCGTATCGGGTCCGGGATTGTCGCTGCTGTACGTGTAGTATGGATAGGCTGTGCGTCCGGCAACTTGCGTTGCGACACCCACGACGACCGAGTCGGTGTAGGGTCCGCCTGATCGATTTCCGGAAGAGTCGAGGTCGTACCGCTCATAGACCCAGTAATTGCCGGTCTTCATCGGCATGTAATCGGGCGTGGTATCGCTGGGGCTTGTGGTTCCGGATTTGCAACCGCTTAACCATAGCAACACGGCAGCAACAACTGTTGCGGATACTGCAAAACGCTTCATGAGAACACCTCCGAAAATGGTGGAACAAAAATGGGACAAAATATGCGAGACTTGTGCAGTTGGCAGGTACAGGGGCGGAGGGTGGGGGACTCGAACCCCCACAGGCTCATCGCCCGGCGGTTTTCAAGACCGCTGCCATACCAGTTAGGCGAACCCTCCAGTGCAGTGCAAAAATGCAACAAGCGACTACTTCGACGTGATCGCGACATGTGTTTTTGTGCATTGAACGATGGTGTAATCCGGCTCTGGTCGTGCGATGAACACGACGACTTCCAACCGGCGACGATTCCAATCGGTACTGCTCAGATCGTAGGTGTAGCTGCGTTCGAAACTCGTGCCGCTCGTAGCTGTGCTGGCGATCAACGTCTGCCCGTATGCGCCGAGTGGTGCCGCTCTCAAGACGTGGCGATGCACGTAATCGGAGATGAACACGCCGTTGTCGAGTTGCGGAGCGACGATGCTGTCTTCGAGGACGTAATAGCCGACATTGAGAGGATAAGGCACGTCGGCGATGCACTGCAGTTTCACAGAGACGCTCAACTCCCCGCGCGTCGTATCGCAGAAAGCACTTGCTTCGATGGCGATCGGTGTCGGCGTGCGCAGCTCGGATGCGATTGCGCTACCCCAGTTCTGAACGCCGACGACATACGAAGTGCCGCCACCGATTTTGGTGCGGTCGATGACCGCCGCAGGATAGGCGAACACGCGGAAGCGAGAGTTGAGTTCTTCGCCTTCGGGCGTTCGGAAATCAGCCGTGTATCCCTTTCGGGAGTCGGGGCGTGCGAATTCGCCTGCATGAATCGAAACGACAACCATGCTGTCGCCGAAGACAGCAGCCAAATCGGCGAGCTTGCGATGACCAAGCGGGCAGTTGGTACATTGGGCACCGGTGAACTCTTCGACGAGTACCTTGCGATAGCGTACCATTCCGGTGTCGGTTGCCGTCGTGTCGCGCTGAATCGTTTTCGTGTACGGTGGGGTGATGACATCGCACCCGACGGCGAAACATCCCAAAATCAGTGCGGTGACGATGCCAGCGAACGTATTCATCCTTTCACAGCGACGATTGTGTGTCAACATCAATGCTCATGCGAACCGCCGATGACGCGTGACGCTCGTTGTATGCAGCCCATGCCGTCGAGAGAGCGCGTCGCAGGTCGATGCCATTCGGATCGAGCTGCCGATCTCCTTTGACGAGCACGATGCGGCGATATTTGCCTTTGATGCGATCGACACTGGGACGCGCCGGACCGAGTGTCGTGATCGCTTCGACTCCGCGCGGCATGTAGCGCGCGAACGCATGGGCATGCTGCTCGACTTGTTGTGCGTCGTTGCCGGAAAATTCCACCAGCACCAAGCGCGAAAACGGAGGATAGTTCGCCTCGCGCCGTTCCTGAAGCTCGTCGGCGTAGAACAGGTCGTAGCGATACAACCGTGCGCACGTAATCGCTGTGTGCTGTGGATGAGCCGTTTGGATGATCACCTCGCCCGGACGATCGGCACGACGCCCCGCCCGACCAGCGACTTGGACCAGCAGTTGAAACGTCCGCTCCGACGCACGAAAGTCCGGGACGTACAGTTGCATGTCGGCATTGACCACACCGACGAGCGTCACACGACCGATATCGAGACCTTTGGCGATCATTTGCGTGCCGACGAGAATATCCACGCGACCGGTTGCGAAATCGTGCAGGATGCGGCGCAGCGAACCTTTTGCCGCCGTCGCATCGGTGTCCACACGCGCAATAACCGCCTGGAGCGAATTCTGTTTCAGCAGTGCGTCCAGTTCGTCCTCGATGCGTTGTGTGCCGGCGCCGAGTGCCTCGAGCGTCGGGTTGCCGCAGACGGGGCAGTGCTCCGGTACTGGATATGCGCGTCCGCAGTAGTGGCAGCGGAGCTGATTGGTTCGCTTGTGATACGTCAGTGCGACGTTGCAGTAGCGACATTGCGGGACGTGTCCGCATTCGGGACATTCGAGCCGCGGTGCAAATCCTCGCCGGTTGTGGAGAACGATGACACCTTCTTTGCGCTCGACTCTGGCGCATATTGCTTCGAGGAGCGTTCGAGAAAAACGTCCCTGCATGCGTCCGTGCTTGCGTTCATCGATCGTATCCACCACGCGAATGAGCGGCAGTGTCGCTCCGTCGGCACGCGAGGTGAGTTCGAGCAAGTGATAGCGACCGGTTGCAGCGTTGTACATGCTTTCCAGCGACGGCGTCGCCGAGCCGAGCACGACGACAGCATGCTCGATGTGACCGCGCACGATCGCGGCATCGCGTCCGTTGTATCGCGGTGGGGGCGATTCTTGTTTGTAGCTCGACTCGTGCTCTTCGTCAACGATGACGATGCCGAGTTCGCTCAGCGGAACGAACAGCGCGCTTCTCGGACCGAGCACCACGCGTGCCCGACCGCGACGAATCAGCCGCCATGCGTCGTAGCGTTCGCCTGCACTCATGCGGCTGTGGAAAGCGACCACGCCGCTTCCGAACGCACCAGTGAAGCGGTCGATCAACTGTGGCGTCAGCGAAATTTCCGGCACTAACACGAGCGCCGATTTGCCGGCTTCGAGTGCAGCGGCGATCGCGTGCATGTACACGAGCGTTTTGCCGCTACCGGTCACACCGTGCAACAGAAACGTTTTCGGTCGTTCTGCACCGATCGCTTCGACGATGCGCTCGACGGCGTGCGCTTGTTCATCGGTGAGCGGAAGTTCGAGCTCGCTGCGATCGGGGGCGAGCGATGCACCGCTATCGCTCTCTGTTCGATCGAGCTCGACAGCGGACGCGTGAACGTACCCTTTCTCGACGAGCGCCGAAAGAACGCTCTCGCTCGTGTTGCACACCGCAGCAGCCTCGCGACGCAGTAGCGGCTGCTTGTGGCGGGTATAGTGTTCGACGATGGCAGCCAGAGCTTGTGCTTGTTTGGGTGCGCGCTGTTCGAGCTGTGCGAGTGTCCGTTCGAGTTGTTCGCTGCTTTCCAGTAGCGTCGGTGAGGGCACGTAGCAGCGCTCTGTTTTCGGCGCCATCTCTTTCTCGATCGAGCGCTCGATTTCGATGTAGCCAGCGCTTTCGAGCGCTTCGAGTTGCGCGGTGATGCTCTCGGTCTGGAGTTGTTGTTGCAGGTAGCCGACCGTGACCGGATTCGTATGCTGTGCCAACACCGCCAACAGCCGTGCACGTTTCGGTGCTCGGCGTTCGAGTTGTTCGAACTCTTCGCTATTCGGTATGCGAAGGAGGCGGACACGGACGATGGATTGCGGTGCCAATTCGCGAGGCAACGCCGCTGCGAGCGCTTCCCCCCACGAACACAAGTAGTAGTCTGCCATCCACCGCGTCAGCTCCAGAATCGAGGGCACGATCGCCGGCGTGCTTTCGTCGAGCAGTTCGGCGATCGGCTTGGCTTCGGGATGCGGTGGAACGTCGAGTTCGACGACGATGCCTGTCAAGTGCTTCGACCCGAAAGGGACGATGACCCGCGCGCCACGCTCGACACGAAGATCGCCGGGAAGCTGGTAGGTAAACAGCTTCCGCATCGGCAATGGCACAGCGACGTTGACGTATCGTGCCATCCGACCGCGCTGGAGTAGTGTGCGCTCCGTGCTGCGCTACCAGTTGCGCAGCATATCCACGAAAAGCCGCACGCCGACGCCTGTGCCGCCTTTCGGTGTGTAGGCGCCTTCTTTCGGTGCCATGCCGGTACCGGCGATGTCCAAGTGTGCCCACGGATAGTCGCCGATGAAGTGCTTCAAAAACAGTGCTGCAGTGATCGCGCCGGCAGGACGTCCGCCGGTGTTCTTGACGTCGGCGATGTCGCTTTTGATCTGTTCGAGATACTCTTCGTGCAGTGGCAGTTCGCAGACGTACTCGCTGGTGCGTGCTGCGGCTGCTTCGATTCGTGCGATCAAATCTCGGTCGGTTCCCATCAAGCCGGTCGTCACATGTCCGAGCGCGATGACGCAGGCACCGGTCAATGTGGCGATGTCCACGACGGCGCGCGGTTTGTATCGCTCGGCATAGGTGAGTGCGTCGGCTAAAATCAAGCGCCCTTCGGCATCGGTGTTGTCGATTTCGGCGGTCTTGCCGTTCATGAAGCGAATGACGTCGCCCGGACGGTAGGCGCTGCCGCTGGGCATGTTCTCGGTCGAGGGCACCAATCCGACGACGTTGATCGGCAATTTCAGCTTCGCGACGGCATAGAGCGTGCCGATGACCGTTGCGGCTCCGTGCATGTCCATTTTCATGTCGCCCATGCGATCGGCAGGTTTTATCGAGATGCCACCGGTATCGAACGTGATGCCTTTGCCGACGAGAACGACGGGCGGTTCTTTCGCACTGCCGCCGCGCCATTCCATGACGATGAACACCGGCGGTCGGACGCTGCCTTGATTGACCGCCAGCAAGCCGCCCATGCCGAGCTGCTCGATTTTTCGCTTGTCGAAAACCTGCACGCGGAAGCCGGCTTCTTTGCCGGCACGCTTGGCGTGTTCGGCGAGTGTTTCGGGATAGAGGTCGTTGCCGGGCATGTTCGCAAGGTCGCGTGTCAGATAGACTCCCTCGCAAACGATCGCTGCTTGCTCGACGGCTTTGGAGATCGCTGCAGAGCGAGCGCTGCCGACGACGACGTATTCGCCGATCCCGCTTGCGTTGTCGCTCGTTTTGTACCGCGTGAATTTGTAGCTGCCCAGCACTGCACCTTCGACGATCGCGAATGCAGTGTCTTCGGGCGACAGTGGACATCCATCGGGCAGAACGAATGCGCACGACTTCGTACCGTTGCTCAGTCGGCGAGCGGCAGCCGATGCAGCACGCCGCAATGTTTCCGCCGTAACGTCGGCGCTCCGACCGACTCCGACGACGACGATTTTGCGAGTGCTCGACCGTTCGGGAGAGTACGCCACGACGAGCGAGCTTTTCTTCCCGCTGGCATCGCTCGACGACAGTGCTGCTTCGGTGGCGGGGAATAGCTGCCGGATAGCCTCGCTTTGCATCGAGCGATACGGCTCGTCTTCGCAAAGGAAAAAGACCGTTGCATCTGTGCGAACTTGGACAGGGGACGAAACACGATAGCGGACGTTCATCGGATGAAGCAAGTTGTGAAACGCGACGTGCAAACTTACGGTGTACCGTGTCGGAGAGCTGTGATTCCGAGCGACAGTGGCAGAGTTACAGCGCCGCAGTTTGAAGTACCTGTAAGCATTCAGCAAGACTGGAGACGATCGCATACGCCCCTGGCGCATCGCTCCGTGCATAATCGCCGACCAATATGGCGCGCACGCCAGCAGCGACGCCCGCTTCGACATCGCTCGGCATATCGCCGATCATCCACGAGCGCGACGGATCGCCGTGCCACTTGTCGAGCGCATCGAGCAACATCGTCGGACGCGGCTTGCGGCATCGAGCGTCGGGAGTGTCGAGTTCGGTGCAGTAATAGACGTCGTCGAACGTCGCACCACATCGCGCTCGAATCTGCTCGTGCATCCACTCGGTCAGTGCAGCCAGTTCCTCGGCTGTCATGATGCCTTTGCCGACCCCTTGCTGATTGGACACGACAATCGCTCGAAAACCATTCGCCTTCACCCATTCGAACAGCGGGAAGAAACCATCGCAAAAGACGAACTGATCGGGTCTGCGGACGTAGTCGTCCACGAGTCGTCGATTGACGATACCGTCGCGGTCGAAAAAAACGATGCGCGAGCGTTCCACTACTCCCCACCGAACAGTGGCATCGCAGGACGCGGCGGCTCGATGCCGAAATGCTTGTATGCCAGAGGCGTCACTTCTCGTCCGCGTGGTGTGCGATTGAGGAAGCCCTCGCGAATCAAAAACGGCTCGTAAACTTCTTCGATCGTACCGGCGTCCTCGCCGACAGCGACGGCGAGCGCATTGAGTCCGACCGGACCGCCATTGAATTTTTCGATGATCGTCAGCAGAATGGCTTTGTCCATCTCGTCGAGTCCGTGCTCGTCCACTTCGAGAGCGTCGAGCGTCATCAGTGCGATTTCACGGGTGATGACGCCGGCGCCATGGACGTCGGCAAAATCGCGCGTTCGACGAAGCAGACGGTTCGCAATCCGCGGAGTGCCCCGCGAGCGACGCGCGATCTCCATCGCTGCCTCTTCTTCGATCGGAACGCCGAGTATCGAAGCCGATCGCATCACGATGTGAAACAGTTCCGCTGCGTCGTAATAGTCGAGACGGTTGACGATACCGAAGCGCGAACGGAGCGGTGCGCTGATGAGCCCCGCACGAGTCGTTGCACCGACCAGCGTAAAACGCGGCAGGGAAATTTGAATCGAACGCGCCGCTGGTCCGCTGTCGATCATGATGTCAATGCGATAATCTTCCATCGCCGAGTAGAGATACTCCTCGACGACGCGCGAGAGAGAATGAATCTCGTCGATGAACAGAATGTCCCGCTCGTTGAGATTGGTCAGCAATCCCGCCAGGTCGCCGGGTTTTTCGAGCACCGGTCCGCTGGTGACCTTGATCTCGCTGCCCATTTCGTTGGCGATGATGTAACTGAGCGTCGTTTTGCCCAGTCCCGGCGGACCGATGAAGAGCACGTGATCGAGTGCTTCGCCGCGTTTGCGTGCGGCGGCGATGTACACTTTGAGGTTGTCGAGAATCTTCTTCTGCCCTCGAAACTCTGCAAAGCGACCCGGTCGGAGCGACGTATCGAGTTCGTCGTCCGGTGTGCGTTCGGGATTGCGTATCGGCGAGGTCGAACGGGACATCGTAGCGTCAATGAAAAGTCGCAGTGAAAAAGCCGTCGCTTGCGTCAGGGCATGACTTCGTCGCCGACGAGTTCGGCACGGCGCAGGTCGCGATTGAGCTGAGCGATGTATTCGATGCTGATACCTTTCGGGCACGCCGCTTCGCATTCGTAGTGATTGCTACAATGACCGAATCCCTCGGCTTCCATTTGCTCGACCATGCGGCGAACGCGGCGGTAGCGTTCTGGCTGCCCTTGCGGAAGCGAGCCGAGATGGGCGACTTTCGCAGCGACAAACAGCATCGCCGAGGCATTCGGGCATGCCGCGACGCATGCACCACATCCGATGCACGCTGCAGCATCGAACGCGCGATCGGCTGCCGGTTTCGGAATCGGGATGGCGTTGGCATCGGGAACGCCTCCGGTGTGACAACTGATGTAGCCGCCCGCCGCGATGATCCTATCGAAGGCGCTGCGATCGACGATCAAATCTTTGAGCACGGGAAATGCTTTCGCGCGCCACGGCTCGATCCACAGTTCGTCGCCATCGCGGAACATCCGCATGTGGAGCTGACATGCGGTGGTGCGATGACGCGGTCCATGCGGGCGCCCATTGATGACCATCCCGCACGAACCGCAAATGCCCTCCCGGCAGTCGTGCTCGAAGGCGACCGGCTCTTTGCCTTCGGCGATGAGCTGTTCGTTGAGCACATCGAGCATTTCCAAAAAACTCATGTGCTCGCTGACGTTCTCGAGTCGGTAGGTTTCGAATCGTCCAGGCGCAGTCGGTCCAGCTTGGCGCCAGATGTGCAACGTCAGTTTCATCACTTGTAGCTACGGACGGTGAGTTTGACATTTTCGAAGACGAGCGGTTCTTTGTGGAGCACCGGTTCGGAATCGGGTCCGGTGTACTCCCAAACGGCAACGTAGGCGAATTGGTCGTCTCGGCGGAGTGCCTCGCCATCGGGTGTTTGGTATTCCTCGCGGAAATGCCCGCCGCAGGATTCCTCGCGGTGAAGAGCATCGCGACACATCAGCTCGGCGAATTCCAGAAAGTCCGCCACGCGACCGGCGTATTCGAGATTCTGATTGAGCTCTTCGCCGCTGCCAGGAACGACGAGATTCTCCCAGAATTCCGCACGAAGTTCGGGGATACGTTGCAAGGCGTGTTTGAGTCCGTCGGCTGTGCGCGACATGCCACAGTAATCCCACATGAGTTTACCGAGTTCGCGATGGAACGACATCGCGGTCCGCCGTCCGTCGATCGAGAGCAGTCGCTGTGTGCGTTGCCGGACTTCCTCCTCGACTCGATCGAACTCGGGATGATCGGTCGAGACGTCCATTTTCGGATACGATGCCAGATAGTGTCCGAGCGTGTACGGAATGACGAAGTAGCCGTCAGCCAGTCCTTGCATCAGTGCCGACGCGCCGAGACGATTGGCACCGTGATCGGAAAAGTTCGCCTCGCCGAGCACATGCAAACCGGGGATGGTGCTCATCAAGTTGTAGTCCACCCACAGCCCGCCCATAGTGTAGTGCGGCGCGGGGTAGATGCGCATGGGCACTTCGTAGGGATTTTCGCCGGTGATGCGTTCGTACATCTCGAACAAGTTGCCGTAGCGCTGCTCGATGACATCGCGACCGAGCCGCTTGATGGCATCGGAGAAATCGAGGTACACGCCGAGTCCGCCGGGACCGACGCCGCGTCCTTCGTCGCAGACGCGTTTTGCAGCACGCGAAGCAATGTCGCGCGGGCTCAAGTTCCCGTAACTCGGATAGAGCCGTTCGAGGTAATAGTCGCGTTCGTCTTCGGGGATTTCGTTCGGCGGTCGCTTGTCGCCGGCTTTTTTCGGGACCCAGATACGTCCGTCGTTGCGGAGCGATTCGCTCATGAGGGTGAGCTTCGACTGATAGTCGCCGCTCGGTGGAATGCACGTCGGGTGAATCTGCGTAAAGCACGGGTTGGCAAATCCTGCACCGCGCTTGTACGCACGATAGGTCGCCGTGACGTTCGAGTTTTTAGCGTTCGTCGAGAGGAAGAACACGTTGCTGTAGCCGCCGGTGCAGAGGAGCACCGCATCGCCTGCATGACGACGAATCTCGCCGGTGACCAAATTCCGCGTGATGATGCCCTTCGCATGACCATCGATGACAACGAGGTCGAGCATTTCTTCGCGCGTCCACAGCGTGATGCGGCGTGCATCCACCATGCGCATCAATGCTTGGTAGGCACCGAGCAGCAATTGCTGACCGGTTTGTCCGCGGGCGTAAAACGTCCGCGACACTTGTGCGCCACCGAACGAGCGGTTGTCGAGATAGCCGCTGTACTCGCGCGCGAAGGGGACACCCTGTGCGACGCATTGATCGATGATGTTGGCGCTCACTTCTGCCAAGCGATAGACGTTGGCTTCACGTGCGCGGAAGTCGCCACCCTTGATCGTATCGTAGAACAGGCGCCAGACGCTGTCGCCATCGTTCGGGTAATTCTTGGCTGCGTTGATCCCACCTTGTGCAGCGATCGAATGCGCACGGCGCGGAGAGTCGTGGTAGGTAAACACGTGCACGTTGTAGCCGAGCTCTGCCAGTGTCGCGGCTGCCGAGGCGCCGGCAAGCCCAGTGCCGACAACGAGGATTTTGAATTTGCGTTTGTTCGCAGGACTGACGAGCTTGACCTCGCTGCGGTAGCGCGTCCATTTCTCTTCGATCGGACCTGACGGAATTTTCGCGTCGAGTTTCATCGTATCGTTTCCGAGCATGTGTGACAGCGTTACGAAAGCGGTTCGAGTACGTGTGCCAAAGCAGCCAGCGGAATGGAAACATATCCGATCCACAAAACGATCGCCAGCACAAGACTCGCTTTGCGAACCGGCTGAACGTAGCGCTTGTGGTAGATACCGAGCGTTTGGAGAGCGCTCTGGATCGCGTGCACCAGGTGAATCATCACGAACGTGACGGCAACGATGTACAGCGCCGCCAGCCACCACTCCTGGAAGCTGCGCACGACCATCGAATACACATCGTGAACGGGTCCTCGTCCTTCGAGGAAGTACGTCGCTGCGTAGTACTGCGGATAAATCTTGCCCCACGTAAAATGCGCAAGATGAAATGCGACGTAGCTGAAAATCATCAGCCCCGAGACGAGCATTGTTCGCGATGCAAAAGTGGATGCTTCGTACTGCCGGCGTTGATAGTCGATCGGACGTGCCGCCGCCGACAGTGACCGCAAGCGAATCGTGTAGTACACGTGCAGTACCAAGCTGACGAGCAAAACCGCTCGCACAGTCCACAGAAGTGCCGACACGTCGCGAAGACCGACGGCATACTTGTTGATCGCTTCCGGTCCGGCAAAAACGAGCAGATTGCCGCTCAAATGCGCGATGAGAAACAGCACCATGACCAGCCCCGTCACTGCGACGATGGCTTTCTGCATCACTGTCGTTCGAAACGGTGAAGCCATACGCGAAGCAAAAGTTGTGTGCGGTCCAAAAACAACGGATGAACCAGTGTGTGTTCCAAAATTACGCACAGCTTCGCAGGTGAGGCGACTGGCTATGTTTGCAACCGTTCGATGTCCCACTATTTTGTTCGATGCCATGCTCACACGCGTTTTGCTTGCACTTGCAGTGACGATGCTCGCTGCACTGGCACAAATTCCGCAGCGCACTTTGCGTCCTGCCGATGATGCTGCACCGACGACCGCCGCTGTCGCAGAACCGGCATATCAGGTGTCGATCGGTGCTTTTGTAGCTGCAAAAGCGGGAGTCAATACTGCTGTTGCCACGGGTCGAAAAACCGACGTCAACTTCAATCCGCTGCCCGATCTGGGCATCTCGATTTTCGCGCCATTCCAGGCTGGAGGTCGCATCGGCATAGGACTTGACCTCGGCTATGCAACGTATTCGTACGTCAACATGCCTGAACGCAACGTCACCGACGACAATGCGATTGTCGAGCGATACAGCTACGTCAATGTATTCCCCCATCTCAATCTTGCAGGTGTTGTGTTGGGAGTCAATCTCGGTCTTTCGCCGAAAGGACGCGCCGAAACTCGGAGCGGGCGACAAGTCAGCGTCGTGACCAGTGGCAAAACCGAACTAAGCGGCGATGAACTCGGTTCACTCGTCGAGCTGCGACTGGGTGGAAATTTCCCCGTCTGGGAAAATCCGGTCGGACATCTCAATCTCTACGTGATGGCTGGCTGGGTCGTCAGTGGGTTGTACAGCGACTATCGCACCTACACATACAGTCGCGACAACTACGTCACTCCCAGCGCCGATAACAATCCACGCCCGGCATCGTTGGCAGTAGGGTTGGCGTATTACTTCCGCGTCCCGCAGCCTAAGTAGTTGCCCGGCGACGCCACAAGTAATACACCGGCACTCCAGCCAGCACGATCGCCAAGCCGGGATACGTGTAGCTGGGCTTGGCGATAAGCAGCACAACGGAGATGAACGCTGCCGCGGCGATATACAGCGCTGGTAGCAGTGGATAGCCCACCGCTTTGACGGGACGTGGAATGTCGGGTCGCTTCCGACGCAGAATGAAAATCCCGACGACGGTCAACACGTAAAACAGCAACACTGCGAACACGACGTAATCGAGCAAATCGCCGTAGCGACCCGATAGACAGAGCAAACTCGCCCACACGCCCTGCACCCACAACGCAGTGGCAGGTGCACCGTATTTGTTGAGACGACCGACGCTGGCAAAAAACAATCCATCGCGCGCCATCGCGTAGTAGCACCGTGCGCCAGCGAGTATCATCCCGTTGTCGCAGCCGAAGGTCGAAATCATGATGAGCACCGCCATCAAAAGTGCACCGATGCCCGGGAACATCACCTCTGCAGCCGCAGCACCGACACGATCGGCTGCGGCAAACTGAATCCCTTGCTCGAACGGTGTGGCACCATTCGGTACGCCACGAACGGGCAGCGTTACGATGTATGCAACGTTGACCAGCAGATAGAGCACCGTCACCATGATCGCGCCGAGTGCCAGTGCCAGCGGAATCGTTCGCTGCGGTCGGACGACCTCGCCAGCAGCGAACGTGATGTTGTTCCACCCGTCGCTCGAAAACAGCGATCCGACTTGCGCGACCGCGAGAGCGACCACCAGCCCGATACCCGATAGTGCCGTTGCAAGAATGCTTCCGACGGCAGCGATGCGGACAGATTGCGCATCCCAGAACGTCGCCAGATTCAGCTCGATCGCCCGATGGTTGTATCCGACGAACGCCAAAACGATGAGCAGGACGAGCGAACCGATCTTGCCGAACGTGAACACGTTCTGCACGAGCGTACCGATCCGAATGCCGCGCGTGTTGAGCCACGTCAGCCCTATGATGACCGCTATCGCCAGGATATGCGCCATGCTGACCGCGATATCGCCGACGCGCACGATGACATTCGACTCGCTGAACACCGGAAACAATACTGCCGTGAACTTGGCAAATGCCACACCCACTGCAGCAATCGAGCCTGTCTGAATGACCAAGAAAAACGTCCAGCCGTAAAGAAAAGCTACGAGCGGACCGTACGACTCGCGCAGGTAGATGTACTGACCGCCCGCCTGCGGAAACATGCCGGCAAGCTCGCCGTAGCTGAGTGCACCGGTCAGCGTGATGACGCCTGTAATCGCCCACACAACCAAAAGCCATCCGGCAGAGCCGACCGTGCGCGCAATGTCAGCGCTGACGATGAAAATGCCCGAACCGATCATGATGCCTGCGACGACCATCGTCGCATCGAGCAGGGTCACGGTGCGGCGAAATTCCCCCGTCGTGTGTTGCTCGTGCATAGGTGACCTCTTTTATCCTTGTGACAACGCAGCCTTGCGGAGCAAACTCCGCTTCGCCCCATAGGCGAAATAAATCACCAGCCCGATCGCCATCCACACAACAAGGCGTAGCCACGTATCCCACGGCAAACCGTACATCATGAACGCGCACGTGAGCACGCCCATAATCGGTACGAACGGTACCCATGGAGTTCGAAATGCTCGTTGTACGTTCGGCTGCGCGTAACGCAAAATCAGCACGCCCAAGCTGACGAGAATGAAAGCAAAGAGCGTCCCGATACTGGTCATTTCACCGACGATCGTGATCGGCAGAAATCCAGCCAATGCGCCGACGAAAACAGCAAACAGCGCGTTCGATTTCCACGGCGTCCGAAATCGCGGATGAATATCCGAAAAAACTTTCGGCAGCAAGCCATCTTTCGAAATCGAGTAAAACACGCGCGACTGACCGAGAAGCATCACCAAAATCACCGACGTGAATCCCGCCAGAATCGCGATGATGATCGCCTGCTGGAGCCACAAATACGGTGTCTTCGCTATGGCGCGAGCGACTGGCGCGGCTTCGCCGGCGAAGTTTTTGTAGTTCTCCAATCCCGTCATCACGTGAGCGAACAACACGTACAGCACCGTGCAAATGACGAGCGAACCGATGATCCCGATCGGCATGTCCTTCTGCGGGTTGCGGGCTTCTTGCGCCGCGGTCGAGACGGCATCGAAACCGATGAACGCGAAGAACACGATTGCTGCGCCGGTCAAAATCCCCGACCAACCGAACTGACCGAATACGCCGGTATTCGGTGGTATGTACGGGACGTAATTGGCGGGATCGATGTATTGCCAACCGAGCACGATGAACGTAATGACGACGCCGACCTTGAGTGCGACGATCAGTGCGTTGAACGTTGCCGATTCGCGCGTGCCGCGCATCAACAGCAGCGAAATGATTACGATGACGAGCACTGCCGGTAGATTGACCACACCGTGCACGATCGTACCGTCGGGCATCGCCTGATATTCGAACGGCGACATCATCACGACAGCCGGCAAATGAACGCCGAAGCTTTCGAGCAGTTTCGAAAAGTAGCGCGACCAGCTCACCGCTACCGTCGCCGCACCGACGGCATATTCGAGCACCAAGTCCCACCCGATAATCCACGCTATCAGTTCGCCCATCGTAGCATAGGAGTACGTGTACGCGCTGCCGGCGATCGGAATCATCGAGGCGAACTCGGCGTAGCAGAGCGCTGCGAAAGCACAGCCGATGCCCGCCAACACGTACGACAGCGTCACGGCTGGTCCGGCGTGATGTGCTGCAGCGATTCCCGTCAGCGAAAAAAGCCCGGCGCCGATAATCGCACCGATGCCGAGCAATACCAAGTTGAACGCACCGAGCGTGCGTTTGAGCGTGTGCGTTTCACCGATACCGGCAGCTTCCTGTTGGAGCTGCCCGATGGACTTTTTGACGAAGAGCAAATTCGGCATAGAGCCTCCACTCGCCAGTGTGAAACAATTATCGCCGCTTCGACGAACTCTTGCTCGTTCGCCGCGCGGGCGTCGCTTGCGCTAAACAGTCTTCCAACGTTGCGTGCTGGTAGTCGAAATCGTCCGGCAGCCAATACACGCGCGAGCCGACCTTGAGATACGGCTTTGTTTTGCCTTGCATGATTGCCGCATCGGGATTTTCCTCGAAACGCCGCAAAACACGCTGCTCTGCCTGCTCCTGTTTGGCTGCCAGCAGCGAAAGCGCTTCTTCGACGGTGATCGAATCGAGTTTGTCCTTCGGAATCGTGACGAACTGATCGCCGATGCGCACGTAGGGTCCATAACGACCGATGCCGACGGCAACCTCGCGTCCGTCGCTGGTTGTGCCGATCGTTCGCGGTTGGTATTGCTTCAGCCGTTCCGTGCGCTCTTGTTGGGATCGTTCGAGGAGTTCGATCGCCTCGTCGAGCGTCAGTCGAAGCGGATCGCAATCGGATGGCACGTTCGCAAAGCGACGCTCGTCGCCCGAACGCCATTCGATGTACGGACCGCGTCCGATTGCTATGCTCACAATGCCGCCTTCGTGCTCGCCGAGCACGCGAGGAAATTGCAGGTAGTACCGCGCTTGGTCGAGTGTGACGTTTTCGATGAGGACATCCGACGGCAGCGACGCGAATCGCTCGCCACGCTGAGCATACGGTTGCTGATTGCGATTGATACCGACGAACACATCCTCGCCCGTGTCGGGATCGGTGCCGAGATGACGGCGCCCGACTTTTTCAGCGGATTCGCTGACGTGCTCGACTTTCGAGTGGAAGGGGGCGTAGAACTGTTCGAGCATCCGTTGCCAGTGAAGCTCGCCGCGTGCGATCTGGTCGAATTGCTCCTCGACTTGTGCGGTGAATTGGTAGTCCATCACATCGGGGAAGTGCTGCATCAGAAAGTCCGTCACCAGCACGCCCACTTGCGTGGGGAAAAGCTTGTTGCGTTCGCTGCCGACTGTTTCGGTCTCGGTTTCTTCGCTGATGCCGCTGCTGTCGAGTCGGACGACATGCACCGATCGCGGCACCCCGTCTTTGCTTTTCCGTTCGACGTAGCCGCGCTCTTGGATGCGAGCAACGATGGTGGCATACGTCGAGGGACGACCGATGCCGAGTTCTTCGAGCTTCCGAACGAGAGTCGCTTCGTTGTATCGCGCAGGCGGACGTGTGAAGGTCTGGCGTGCGACGATTTGTTCGGCTGTGAGCGCTTGTCCGATGGCAAGTGCTGGCAGGAGCGCCGATACTTCCGCGTCGGCGTCGGAATCGTCGTCTCGCTCGACCGAATAGAGCCGCAAGAATCCATCGAAGGTGATTACTTCTCCTTCGGAGATGAAGCGTGGCTCGACAGTCGAGGCAGCAATCGTTACGATGGTGCGCTCGAGCTGTGCATCTTTCATTTGCGAGGCAATCGTTCGCTTCCAGATCAGCTCGTAGAGTCGCTGCGCTTGTTGGCTGATGTCTCCTTCGATCGTCTGACGCGACAGGTCGGTCGGGCGTATCGCTTCGTGTGCTTCCTGAGCATTGGCGACTTTGGTTTGATATTGCCGGCGTTGGTGATAGTCGCGCCCAAAGAGCCGCTCGATTGTCGTTTCTGCTGCAGCGAGTGCTTCTTCGCTGAGCGTCACCGAGTCGGTGCGCATGTAGGTGATGTAGCCCTGCTCGTAGAGCTGCTGAGCGAGTTGCATCGTTTTGGCGATCGGCAAACCGAGGCGGCGCGAGGCTTCTTGTTGCAGCGTCGAGGTCGTAAACGGTGCCGGTGGCGATTTTTTGCCCGGTTTGGTTTCGAGCGATTCGACCGTGTAGCGTGCACCGACGAGACGCTCGAAAAAGCTGCGCACTTGCTCTGCGTCGGCAAGACGCTCGGCAAGCTCGGCACGAACGAGTTCATCGCGATCGGTGCGGAAGCGGGCGCGAATGCGATAGCTCGATTCCGGTACGAATGCTTCGATCTCGCGTTCGCGCTCGACGATGAGCCGAACGGCGACCGATTGCACACGTCCCGCCGATTGCGCTCCTTTGACCTTGCGCCACAGAACCGGCGACAATTCGTACCCGACGAGCCGATCGAGAATGCGACGTGCTTGCTGTGCATTGACCAAGTTTTCATCGATGGTGCGCGGGCTTGCCAATGCGCGTTCGATCGCCGAGCGCGTGATTTCGTGAAACACGATGCGCTTGGTCTTTGCCGGGTCGAGTCGCAGTGCTTCTGCCAAGTGCCATGCGATCGCTTCGCCTTCGCGGTCTTCGTCGGTCGCCAGCCAGACCGTCGCTGCTCGTTCTGCCAGCGATCGCAAGCGCTCGACGATTTTCTTTTTGCCGGGAATGAGAACGTAGCGAGGTTGAAAGCCGTTCTGGACATCGACGGCATTGTCGTCTTTTTCGGGAAGGTCGCGAACGTGTCCTTGCGACGATTCCACGGTGAAACGGTCACCGAGGAATCGCGAGATCGTCCGGGCTTTGGTCGGTGATTCGACGATGAGTAAGTCGCGTTCTGGCATAGGTGACGCCTACTGCTCCGATGTGGTGGTAGAGAGTTCGTGTTCGCGGCGGTAGCGACAATTGTCGCCCTGACCGCAGGACGCGAATATCTGGAGCGAGTGACTCACCGCACGCATGCCGTACCGGCGAGCGATCTCGTCTTGGAGCGTCAGCAGCGCTCCTTCTTGGAACTCGATCATGTGCCCGCAGTCGCGGCAGATCAGGTGATCGTGGTTCGGCTTGCGTGCAGCCAGTTCGTACGTCGCGCTATCGCCCTGGAAGCGGTGCTTGACGAGGATGTTGCAGCGGGTGAGCAAATCGAGGGTCGAATACACCGTCGCTCGCGAGATTTTGTCTCCGCAGGTGTTCATGTGTACGTAGAGTTCGTCGGCGGTGAAGTGCCTGTCCAACTCCGCTGCACGCTCGAGCACGCGGAAACGTTCCTGCGTGTTGCGGTACATTTTCGTTCGGAGAAACTCGCGGAATTGCTCGCGAAGTTTTTCGATGTTCACGTCGCGTTGTTTCATCCTCGGTCGTCGGATGTGTTTCGGGCGAATATACAAACCGTCGCCGGCGGTGGCGGCTAATTTCGCGATGTGCGACACATACGACTCTCGATGCGCATTTTTCGCCGACCAGGCTTCTGGATCGCTGTTGCCTGTGCCGGGCTGGCAGCGTGGCTACTGTTTTCACGGTACGGTGTGCTTACGCGGCTGTCGCTGGAAAGCACCGACTCGCAGCTCGATCGCGACATTGCCACCGAACGCGGTCGGCTCGACTCACTGCGAGCCTATCGGCAGCGACTCCTCAGCGATACTGTGCTCATCGAACGCTACGCTCGCGAGCGGTACGGCATGATCGCGCCAGGCGAAGTCGTGCTCATCGTCGCCGATTCGAGTCAGTGAACATGCTCACCATCGGATGATGCCATGAAAGAAGCGCTTTCACCCCCGTCGGCTCCGACGCCGATCGGACCGTATTCACCAATCGTTCGTGCCAGTGGCGAACTGTTTTTCTTCTCCGGGCAAATCGCGCTCGATTCGGGCGGCAATCTCGTCGGCACGACCATCGCCGAACAAACCGATCGCGTCTGCCGCAACATCGCGACGCTGCTCGAATCGGTCGGGCTGACGTTCGACAACGTCGTCAAAACGACGGTGTTCCTTCGTTCGATGAACGACTTTGCCGAGATGAACGCTGTGTACGAGCGCTATTTCGGCGCATCGAAGCCTGCACGCTCGACGGTCGAAGTATCCGGACTTCCCAAAGGTGCACTCGTTGAAATCGAAGTTGTTGCTGTTCGGTAGCGTGATGCTGGCGAGCATCGCCAGTGCTGCCGAAGCCGATTCGACCCAGCGCGACAGCATCACGCCTATCGGTGCGCTGTGGCGATCGCTGGTCGTGCCGGGCTGGGGGCAGCTCTACTACGGTTCGGTACCGAAAGCGGCGCTCTTTTTCGGCGCGAGCGCGACGATTGCAGGCATTGTCGTCTGGAACAACACGCGCTATCTCGACGCCGATCGTCGCTACTGGCAATACGATTCGACCGATGGACGGAAAACACTCGCTCTTCGCGAACGCGAGTTCTACCGCGACCAACGCGATGTCGCCGCACTGTGGCTCGTTGCAGTGTATGCATTCAATGCGATGGATGCCTACGTCGGCGGTCATATGGCATCGTTCACGCTCGGCGATCGCACCGAGTTGCGCGTGATACCGTTCGGCGATCGGATAGCGCTCGTTGTCAAGTGGTAACGTCCCACTCCCGCTTCTTATCGCACTACCACAATGCGTTCGCTCTTTGCCAGTCCCGAGACCGTTGAGAAGCGGACGAGGTAAAAACCACTGGGCAGAGAAGGGAGGGTGAATTCGTACATGGCGCCAGCCCTTGCATCGAATTCGTGGGTCCACACAATGCGCCCATCGGATGCGAAGAGGCACAGGAGAGAACGCCCGTTTTCTGGAGCGACGATAATCACGGACGGTTCGCTGCCGCTGCTCGGATTGGGAACGATCGTCAGCACGTTCGCTGCGTGCTGTCCCAAAAGTCGCACGCCGCCTTCGGTACACAGACCGGTGTAGCGAACGATTCCCGCACCGAGCGTCGGTACGAGCGCACGCGATGCACTCGCACTTTCGATCGCAATGCTGTCTTCTTCGCGATTGCCCAGAAGCACCGCCGCATCGAGCACGGCGATCGGATAGGTGCGCGGCGTCGAGGGGATACTGTCGAGCGGCACAGTCGCACGAATCTTGCCTCGTCCGCCCCCATACACAGGTCCGCTGAAACTGCCCGGCTCGATCGCAGTCGGCAAGAGCATCGTCGGATTGTAGCTCAGCTCGATGGTGAGTGTATCGAGCCGCTGCGCATCGAGACTCGAACTCCATGCGTAGAGCGGAATCCGAACCGCGCCATCGAGCGGCGAGACGGTGACGTCTCCGACATCGAATTCGATCGGAATCGGGCGATCGCGCAAAATCGCTGTACCACGCACGACGACGCGGAGCGTCTGCCGACACGGCACCTGTTGCTCGATCGAGATCGTATCGGAAAAATCTCCTGCAGCCAGCGGCGAAAACACAACGTTCGTCGCATACACCGAGCGCGGTTCGATAACCGCTTGTTGCTGTGTGCTTCCGTCGAGACTGAACGCTTGCCCATCTTGCACTGTGACTCTGACGAGGGCACTGGTGTCTGCAGGATTCGAGATCGAGAGCGGCAGTGTTGCGGTTTGCCCGACCTCGATCGTGCCGAACGTGATCACCGCCTCGGATGCTGTCACGGGTTCGGCGAGAGCAATGTAGATCGAGTCGCGCGCGATGCAACCATGTGCTGTCTCGACGGTCAGGCGATACCATCCCGAATCCTGCACGACGAAAACCGAATCGTGCAGCGCGCTATTCCACCAGTACTGCACAAAACCGGATGGTGCGCTCAAGGTCGCTATTTCGCCGGGGCAGATGCGCTGCGCACTCGATGCGATACGAAGGGTCGGCGGTGAAACGACGGTCACCTCGGCAGTCGTCGTATCGCTGCACGGGCTGTCGAACCAGGCTCGGATGCTGAACGTCCCGCTCGTCGAAGCTGCGAGCGTCAGTTCGGAGCTGTCCGCTGTCGCCGCAATGAGCATTAGCCCCGCAGCGATGTTCCACCGAACGGACGTGCTGCCGCCCGTGGTGCGCACGGTGAAGGGTACCTCGACGCAGATCGTATCGGTCGAGCTCAGCACGGGGCGCTGTCGGTCGTCGAAACGGAACGTCAGTGTCGGCATCTGCCAGGTGCAGCCGTTCGAATCGGTCACGTTCGCCGATAGTTGCAAGGGCGCCGAAATCGTGCGCTGACAGGCGCTCGATCCATCCGACCACCGACACTGGGCACCGGACGGACGTTCGATTGCGATCGTGATGGAATCGCCTGTGCATGCGGTGAGTGTGTCGCTGGTCGGAGCGATCCAGCCGTTGCTCGTCCAGCGACGGTAGGCGAGTGCGGGGCGAGCTGCGACGGTGACAGTCTGCGGGAGCGATTCGACAATGCAGCCGCTGGTGTCTTCGACGACAGCGCGAACGGTCGCAGCAGATTCGATCCAGAGCGTATCGCCGCTTGCAAGTAGTCCACCGCGGTCGTCGAGCCACACGACGCTGCGATAACGACTGCGCACGACGAGTGCAAGACGCTCGCCCTCGCATAGACGAAGCGAGCGCCGCGGTGCAATCGTGTCGAGCTGCACCGCTTCGGTCGAAGCAGCAAGCAAACGAACGGTGTCGCTGTACACCGTGCAACCGTTGCTCGATGTGGCGACGAACCAGTAATCGCCCGGCGATGTCGCGACGATGCGTTTTGCGGTGCTGCCGGTGTTCCAGCGGATCGTGGCAATGTCGCTGCTGTCGCGTGCCCACAGCTCGATGCTTCTGCCGTTGCAGATGACACGGTTGGGCGAAGATGCCTCGACGATCGGTGTGAGTGTGCACAACCGAAACAGGAAGCAATCGCTTCGATTCGCCGGAGATTGGCTGGCTTGGTATTGCGCGTTGACCAGCGGCTCGAAATCACGACTGCGTGTTTCACCGGCGCCGACAATGTCACCGGTCGGAAGCAGCGCCGCAGCGTACAGAATGTCGTCGCCCGATCCACCGAAGGTCGCCGACCACACGTTGTAGCCATCGCGAAAAAGCGCGACGAACACGTCGTCGTTACCGCGCGACGACCACAGTATGCTGCGCCGACGCGGAAAATCGGGCGACGACGTACTGCCTGCTAAAACGACGTTCCCATTGGGAAGAACCAGGACACTGAAGCCCGACTCGGCGAGCCGACCGCCCCAGAACGTCGTCCAGATGGGCGTTCCAGCTTCGCCGATGCACGCCAGAAACGCATCGTTGTAGCCGCTTTTCGTCCGCTGAGCGATGCTGTCGCCAAGGATCGGAAAATCGTCGCTCGATGTCGTGCCGGCGATGAAAAGTTTGCCGTTCCAGTACACGATGCGATTGCCCAAATCGTAGTCGTTGCCGCCGAGGTAGGTTGCCCATGTTCGGCGTCCAGCGCTGTTGAGCGAGAGCACGAAGGCATTGTCGAGCGCTGGCGGGCGAGCTTGATATGCATTGGCGGTCGGGAAATCGGTGCTGACTGTCACACCAGTGACGAAGACGCTGCCGCTCGGACTTGTCGCGACGCCATAGGCTTCGTCGAAAGCACTGCCGCCGTAGTACGTGGACCAGAGTATCTGCAGGTTTTGCGTCGAAAGTGCCGTGACGAAAATGTCGTTGTCGCCGGCATTCGTCGGTTGCTGTGCTTGTGCGATGGGGAAATCGCTGCTGTTGGTTCTTCCGACGGCAATAATGCTGCCGTCACGCCGAAGTGCGAGTGCATTGACGAGTTCCTCTCGACTGCCGCCCAGAAACGTTCCGCGAACGAACGTTCCATCGGTGGTGAAGACCAGCAGCACAGCATCGAATGCACCACCCGCACGATTCGGTTGCGGCTGATCGAGAACGACCGAGGGACTGCTCGACCAACCGCCGACATAGAGCGACGAGCCATCGCACACGATCGCTTTGGCGACTTCGTCGCGCTCGCCGCCGAAGTATGTGGACCACACATGTTGCCCCGCGGGAGTGAACTTCGCGATGACCATATTCTGCCGTCCGCGATTGGTCGTCGTGCCCCGCAAGGGGAAATCAATGCTCAGCGAGTTGCCGGCGATGTAGATGTTGCCCGCTGGATCGGTTGCAATATCGCCGGCGGCGTCTTCCTGTGAACCGCCGACGTAGGTTGACCACACGATCGCAGGGTCGATGACGACCGGCAATGTCGGATCGTAATCGCTCGTGATGCGATAGCCGAAGCTCGACCGATCGGCGACCTCGTAGGCGACCGAAACACGGCGCAGAGTACCGTCGGGCAATGGTTGGTATGCAGTCGGTACGTCGTCGAGAAACCGTTCGGCATCTGTTGCGATGACAAGTGCGCCACTGGAGCGGAGTCCTTCGACGCGTGCACCGCGAAGCGCAAAGCGGAACGCATGCAGCGCGTGGACCGATGCAGCGACGACGTCGTATTTGAGCTTGTGCGGCGTCCACTGCACCAGCAGGTCCACACCTGGTGCGACGCTGACGTAGCGAACAGCATCAAAGGAGCGACGGTCACGCTGGGTGTTCCCGCTGATGAAGCGATACAGCTCGGGTCGCTGCCCAGCAGGTTCGATTGCCGATGGTTTCGCAGGAAAATCGAGATCGAATCGCTCCACACGAACCGAATCGCCCAGTCGGCGAACCCCGGCGATGCTGATTCCGTCAGCGCGGCAGTACACGCGGTAGTGTCCGATGCGCGCGATGTAGAGTGCTTCGTCGGATTCGACAAATCCGCTCTGGAAAGCGATCGGTGCAGTATGCCCCACCGATGCAACCGTCAAAACCAGGAGCAGTGCGACTGTGCGAGCTGCCATCGTCAATGGCTGTGCGTGCTGGATCGTGGCTGCAAATTACACAGCTTGCTCGATGAGCTGTCGGTAGAGTCGCTCGTAGAGTGGAACGACGCGCTCGGTGGAGAAATTCTCGATTGCATGCCGGCGTGCGGCGGTGCTGAAGCGTTGCCACTTTTTGGCGTTCGTCGCAAGCTCGATGCAATAGCGTGCCATTCGAGAAACGTCGCCTGGTTCTGCCAAATAACCTGCCTGACCGTGTGGAACCACTTCGGGAATGCCGCCGACGTTCGATGCGACGACAGGTGTACCACAACTGAGCGCTTCGAGCGCCGCCAAACCGAAGCTTTCGTTTTGACTGGGTAGCAGGAAAATGTCCGCAGCCGACAGCAGCTCGGCAGTCGCCATGACTTTACCGACAAAGCGCACATGATCGCACAGATTCAGCGAGCGGCAGAGCTTTTCCGCTTCGGCTCGATCGGGTCCGTCGCCGACGAGTACCAGTCGCACGTCGAGCCCGTGCTGACGAACAGCCGCGAGAATGTGAATCGTATCGGTGACGCGCTTGACGGGACGGAAATTCGAAACGTGGATCAACAGCACGCTCGCATCGCCAGCCAATTGCTTGCGCAGCGCCGATGTGTCGTATCGAGCACGATCGTAAATCGTCGTGTCCACGAAGTTCGGGATCACCTCGATGCTGTTGCGGTCGGTGAAAAGTTGCATCGTTCGGTCGCGTAAGTACGACGAAACGCTCGTCACAGCGTCCGACGATTCAATCGAGAATTTGACAAGCGGATGAAAGCCGGGATCGAGACCCACCAGTGTAATGTCGGTTCCGTGCAGCGTCGTGACGACCGGCAAACGAATGCCATCGCGCCGGAGCACCTGCTGTGCCAAATACCCACTGACCGCGTGGGGAATGGCGTAGTGAACGTGCAGCAGGTCGAGCTGCTCGTACCGAGCCACGTCGATAATTTTGCCTGCCAGTGCGAGCGTGTAGAGCTGGTGTTCCATCAATGGATAGCTCGGTATTTCGACCTCGTGGAAACTGATGTTTTCCTGAAAGCGGTCAAGCCGCGAAGGCACAGCATACGAGATGAAGTGCACGCGACAGCCGCGACGTGCCAATGCCGTGCCGAGTTCGGTCGCGACGACGCCGCTGCCGCCGTAGGTGGGATAGCACACGATACCAATGTTCATCGGACGGGTTTGCCATGAGTGAAACAACGATCCTCTACTACACGCTCTCGGGCGAGTCGCGACAGGAACTGGTCGTCAAGGAGTCGCGATTCATCGCAACTGCAGTTCCCGTCGTGAGCAAAGAAGACGCACTCGTCCAGGTCGAGCGTGTACGGCAGATGTTCCCGACGGCGACCCACCATTGCTACGCATACCGTCTCGGCGCCGGGGGATTGGAGTATCGCACATGGGACGACGGCGAACCCAGCGGCAGTGCGGGCAAACCGATACTGTTCGTCATCCAGAAGTATCGTCTCAGCGATGTCCTCGTGGTCGTGACGCGATACTTCGGCGGTAAAAAGCTCGGACTCGGACCGCTCGCGCGTGCGTATGCACAAGCGACCGAGAAAGTGCTCGCGCTGGCTGAACGCATCCCTGTTGTACGTTATCGGCGGGTGCGCGTGTACTGCGGCTATCAGGACGTGGATGCTGTGATTGCGATACTGCGCCGTCATGCACTCGACTTCGACGCCGAATACCGCGATGCCGTCGAATTCGACGCTCGCATTCGCGACGATGCGCTCGAAACGTTCGCCACCGAATTAGCCGATGCGACCAACGGGCGAGCAGGATTCGTCGTCGAGCAATCGTAGCGGCAGCCGATTCGTCTTATGTGTCCGAGGTCGAGTCACTACCACTGATTCCCGACGATGCAAAAATCAACCAGCACCAATCCGCTCGATTACGAAATCTTGATCCGCCGCTACGACATGGGCAATCGCTACGCGTCGTATTGCCCGCAACTGGGCGAGATGATCAAGGGCACAAGCCACCAAGAAGTCGAAGAAGCGATGAAACAGCGTATCCTCGAACACATCGAGGAGCTTAAGCGTCATTCGAGTCAAGAGGGCGAAATCGCTGCGTAAAAAATGTTTGTTTTGCGCAGCATTTTTTCTGATTTTCGCGCCGTCCTTTTGACGCAGTGATTTCACCTTCTGGAGTTCGAGCTGATGAATTTCCCCGAAACGCTACGCTACACACGAGAACACGAATGGATTCGCGTCGAAGGCACCACCGGATGGATCGGCATCACTGACCATGCACAGAGTGAATTGGGCGACATTGTGTACGTGGACATACCCGCCGGTCTCGACAGGATCGAACAAGGTCGGACGTTCGGGACGATCGAGGCTGTCAAAACGGTCGCCGATCTCTACGCGCCCTGTAGCGGGAAGGTCCTCGAGGTCAATCCGAAAATCGCCAGCTCGCCGGAGATCGTCAATCGCGATCCTTACGGCGAGGGATGGATCATCAAGATCGAAATCGAAAATCCTTCCGAGCTCGACAGTCTCATGGATGCCGCTGCCTATCGCCAATTCGTCGGTGCTTCGGCATCGTAACGCAAGACAACCGTCGAAGAGGAGCTGCGGCGATGGAATTCCTTCTGTCACTCCACGGTCATCTTCGTTGGCTCGTTGCAGCAGCCGTCGTTGCAGCATTCGTTGCAGCCGTCGTTGCACTGCGAACGCAGCGTTGGAGCACAACTCGCGTCTGGCTGGTGCGGAGCGTGCCGATTCTGTTGACGCTTCAACTTTTGCTCGGAGCGGTGCTGATCGTGTGGAGAGGAAACGATCTGGAGTGGGACATGGCAGCGCTGCGTATCCAACTCGAACATGCCGTGACGATGCTCGTTGCTGTCGGCTTGTCGCACATGTTACCACGCATGCTGCGCACAAGCGACGCACGCCGCAGTGCTGCTCGTGCGGCAATCGTGCTCGGAGCGATCGGCATACTGATTTTCGTCGGAGTGGTTCGGATTCGCGGCATCGGCTACTGGTTCAGCGCCGGCTGAACGACGCCAAGCGCATACACACCAGGTCTTGCACGTTCCGCGCGATCGCTTCCGGCGAGAGCAAGTGGTTGAGCATAACGACGACGCAGAGCACTTCGCCGTCGCGTGTTGTGACGTAGCCAGCCAAATTGGAAACGTTTTCGAGCGTGCCTGTTTTTGCAGCGACGTTTCGTTCGGCGATCGTTCCGACGAGCCGCGTGCGGAGCGTGCCGGGTTCGCCCGGTCGCGCCAGCGATGCGACGAAATCGCTGCGCCACTGACTTCGCCAGACGTGCCACAGCAAACGCGCCATCAGATTCGGTGTGCACAAATCGAGTCGCGACAAGCCGCTCCCGTCGCTCATCGCCAGTTCATCGCTCGGCAAGCCGTTCCGCTGGAGCATCGCGCGAACGTACTCCGTTCCAGCTTCGAAGCTCCCCGTGCCGCTGCTTTCCTTGCCGATCGTTTTCAGGAGCATTTCCGCGCAGAGATTGTGACTGGTGCGATTCATCACGGCGACGATCGAGCGCAGCGGTTGGGAGACGTATTCGGTAAGGACAGGCAAACGGCTGTAGAGGATCGGCTCGCCCCATTCGACTGCTGTGAGCACACTGCCGCGCACACGGATGCGGTGCCGCTCGAGCGCATCGCGGAACAGCATGCCGACGTAGCTGGCAGGGTTGTCCACTGGCACTTCGATGTCGAACGGTGTAGCCTTCGTGGTGCGCGGAACAGTGCCGTGTAGCTCCACAGTCGCCGATCCGACGTCGCGAATCGGAACGATGTCGAGCGGTTGCTCTTCGCTCGCTGTCGTCACGTTGCTGACGACGCGAATCGCTCCGCTTCCTCGAACGACCTCGACGCGTGCCTGCTTGCCGATAGTCGTATCGGCGGTGATCGCGATGCGAACGCAGTTGTCGTATGCTGCCAGCGCCGACACTGGCGGAGAATACGGCATCACGAAATCGTCCCACATCCAGCCGCGTCCGTAGCGGACCTCGTCGAAATACGAGTCGTCGCAGACGATGTTGCCTTTGATCGTCGTGATGCCGAGCGAATCGAGCGCTGCGATCCACCGTGCAAAGACAGAATCGGGGGAATTGCCGAACGCTTCGCTCCAGGTCGGATCGCCGCTGCCGCGGATGATGATGTTGCCCTCGAAGTCTCCGCCTTGGCGAATGCGACCATCCGCATAGACGCGCGTGGTGAAGCGAAAATCTCCACCAAGCAGCTCCAGCGCAGCCGCTGTAGTGAGCAACTTGGTCAACGATGCCGGCACGAACGCTTTCGTGTCGTTGTAGCGGTAGAGAAATTCGCCCGTTTCGGTCGAAAGCACGCACACGCCGACGTGGGCAGCAGCGATGTCCTTGTTTTTGAGCAGCGCATCCAGGTCCGCCTGAAGCTCGCGTATCGGTGAGCGTTGGACGGGCTGTTCACGGTGACGAAGTGAATCGGGACGCCGCACCTGCTGCGGAGTTTGAGACCACAGATCAGTCGGCGCGAGCAATGCAGTCAGAAGCAGCAGCCAACCGAGCGCGATCATTGCCATATCGCCCTGGTAAGTTCACGTGCTGTCGCAATGCGGTCGTGCGATGTCGCAAGCGCCGCGGCGTTCAGTGCGTCGTCGGCAGGGCTGCGCTCGACACCGAGTCGGGCAAGTGCCCTCAGATGCGAGCGGAGCTGCGCAGTCCAGCCACCGGCGACGAGAGCAGCAACGGCGCATAGCTCTCGTTCGACGATATCGAGCACCGGTCGCGAGAGAACTTTCCCATAGCCTTCGACGATCGTCCACTGGTGCAGCGCAGGTGACAACGACGCAAGAAGTGCACCGACCCGCTCGCTCGTTTCGCCGTAGATACGCTCGAACAGCCGAGCGCCGCGTCGAGAGTAGAGCGCAACGTCGTACTGCTCGACCGGAGCAGCGGCAAGCGATACGCCGACGCGCTCGGCTGCACGATGAGCGGCTTTGAACGCTTCGATGGCTGCGGGGAATCCGGCGAAAAGGTACGTCTGGAGCAATGCCTCGGAGAGCTTCGTCGGATTGCCGGCACGCTGCAGATATCGCGCGCTCGCCTCTTCGACGAGATCGGCACTGCCGGTCGTTTCAGCAGCAACGGCAACGAGCATAAAAGCGGCTGTCGCATCGAGCGATCGCAGCGATGCAGCCAGTGTGTCCAATTGCCGATGAATCGTCACGCCCACAACTCCCGGAGACGTTCGACCAGGGACTGCAATGCTCGTGCACGATGCGAGAGCCGATTTTTCTCGTGTGCTTCCATTTCGGCGAATGTTCGATCGTAGCCGTCGGGAACGAACAACGGATCGTAACCGAATCCGCCGCTGCCGCGCGGAGAGTCGGCAATTGTGCCAGTGCAGATGCCTTCGGCAAGCAGTGTCCGGAATCGGTCGCGGTAGCAAATCACCGTTCGAAATTGCGCACGCCGATTGGTCGCGTCCTTGAGTTTTTCCAACAGCAAGCGATTGTTGTCCACTGCTGTAGCGTTTTCGCCGGCGAACCGAGCTGTTCGCACACCGGGCAATCCCGCGAGCGCCTCGACTTCCAATCCCGTGTCGTCGGCGATCGTCGGCAGGAAAACTCGCTCGAAAACGTGCGACGCCTTCAAGTATGCGTTTTCTTCGAGCGTCGTGCCGCTTTCTTCGACAGTCCATTCGTTGCCGAGAATATCCGCTGCTAGCACGATCTCGACCGGTTCATCGAACAGCGATCGGAGAATCGTCTCCAGCTCGGTTGCCTTTGCGGGATTGGACGATGCTACAACGATGGTCATTGCGTGCGGAAAAGGTGGTACATCACGATGCCTGCCGCGACAGCAGCATTGAGCGAATCGAACGATCGTGTGCCTTCGATCGTGACGCGGTCGGTCAGGAGCGCTTCGACGCCAGCCGATACGCCGTGTGCTTCACTGCCGATGACCAGGACGTGTGCGCGGTTCGGCGGACGAAAGGTAGCCAGTGGCTCTCCGCCGCTTGTCGTTGCGCCGATGATACGATGCGTCGAGCCGACGCGTGCAAGAAATTCATCGAGCGGCTGTTCGATCGCGTCGAGATGAAAAAGCGCGCCCATCGTGGCGCGAACGAATTTCGGCTGATACCGATCGACAGCACCACGACCGAAAACCACACAGCGATAACCGAACCACAACGCAGTGCGCACGATCGTTCCAGCATTGCCGGGATCGGCGATGCCGTCGAGTGCGACGATGTTGCCGGCAGGCGAGCATTCGTCCGGATATTCGACAATAGCAAGCACGCCCTGCGGTGTTTTCGTATCTGCCAGTCGTTCGAAGACGCTCTCTGTGGCGACGTACACCGGTATGCGACGCTGGGCAAATGCCCTGACGAGTGCGCCATGTTCGCTGGCTGCCGCCGCAGTACACACGAGCATCCGCACACGGTAGCGCGAGCGAGCGAGCTCTTCGACCGTGCGGATGCCCTCGGCAATGAAGCAGCGTTCGGAATCGCGATGACGTTTGTGGTGCAGAGAAACGATCCAGCGCGCGTTCGCTTTCGACAGCGACGGAAGCTCCATATTTGCAACGTGTTTTGCGCGAATTTACACGTTTGCAGCGATGATACCGGCTGAACTTCTCCGCAAAAAACGCGACGGCGGCACGCTCGGTAGCGAGGAAATTGCATCGCTCGTCGAAGGCATCGTCGCCGGGACAATAACTTCGGCACAAGCCGCTGCATTCTTGATGGCGGCGTGCATTCGTGGACTCGACATGAACGAAACGGTTGCGCTCACCGAAGCGATGGCTCGGAGCGGCGTGCGTTACGATTGGCGACACATCGGATACGCAGTGGACAAGCACTCGACCGGCGGAGTCGGCGACAAGCTCTCGCTCCTGGTTGCACCGATCGCTGCTGCTGCTGGCGCAATCGTACCGATGATGAGCGGTCGCGGCTTGGGACACACCGGGGGGACGGTTGACAAGCTCGAATCCATCGTGGGTTTTCGCGTCGTGATGGACGATGCCGAGATCGAGCGGCAACTCGGCACGCTTGGCGTCGTCATGCTCGCGCAGAGCGAGCGGCTGGCGCCAGCGGATCGCATTCTCTACGCGCTGCGCGATGAAACCGGTACCGTCGAATCGGTCGGACTGATCACCGCTTCGATTCTGAGCAAGAAGATCGCCGAAGGAGCGCGCGGACTGGTGCTCGATGTCAAGGTCGGTCGCGGAGCGTTCATGCAGCAGTTCGAGCAAGCGCGGCTTCTGGCGGGAACACTCGTCGCTGTCGGGCGGCGCGCGGGACTCGATGTTACGGTGCTCTTGACCGACATGGACGATCCGCTCGGACGATCGGCGGGCAACTGGGTCGAAGTCCTCGAAGCCGAGCGCGCGTTGGCAGATCGAACCACCTGTCCTCACGATATTGTCGAGCTGACGCTGCGTTTGTCGGGTGCGATGTTACAGCTTGCCGGCGTTGTCTCGACGCTCGACGATGGCATCCGTCGTGCCGACCAAGTTTGGCGTTCCCAGCAAGCACACGACGTGTTCCACCGGATGGTACGGCTGCAGGGCGGCGATTGGGAAGCTTCGTCGAAGCAGTACGAACGCGTGTCGTCGCTGGTCATCGAAAGTCCGCGCAGCGGCTACATCGCTGGTTTCGCGACCCGGCAGATTGGCTTGATGCTGGTCGAACTCGGCGCTGGTCGAAAGCGTGCAAGTGATGCTGTCGATCCAGCCGCGGGCGTCGTCTTTGGCGTGCAACGGGGCGACCACATCGAAAAAGGAGAACCGCTGGCGACGCTCTATGCCACCGACCGCGCGCGATTGGAAGCATGCGCTCAGATGTTGCTGCGTTGCATCGAGATTGCCGATGCCCCGCCGCTTCCTCGCCGCTCGCTTGTACTGGAAGAAATCGTGTGAGAATGCCGTTTCTCGAACCCCTGAGATTGCGCTTCCTGTTTAGGGTTGGGTTTCCTGTCACCCTGAACGTGTTTCAGGGTCTTGTCGTCTCGCTTTGTCACCCTGAACTCGTTTCAGGGTCTTTTGGATGCTGAAACAAGTTCAGCATGACGCAAGCGGCGGTAAAGAGATGCCGAAACAAGTTCGGCATGACAGACGGTTATGCATCCACTAAAAGCACGTCACCCTGAACGTGTTTCAGGGTCTTGTCGTCTCGCTTTGTCACCCTGAACTTGTTTCAGGGTCTCGCTCCTCCGCACGTCACCCTGAACTTGCTTCAGGGTCTTTTGGATGCTGAAACAAGTTCAGCATGACGCAAGCGGCGGTAAAGAGATGCCGAAACAAGTTCGGCATGACAGACGGTTATGCATCCACCAAAAGCACGTCACCCTGAACGTGTTTCAGGGTCTTGTCGTCTCGCTTTGTCACCCTGAACTTGTTTCAGGGTCTTGCTCACGCGGCGGCAGCTGCGCTACATCGCCTTCTTGACCGCTTCGACGAAATAGCTTTTCGTGTTGGCGCCGATGATGGTTTGTTTGTGGTTGCCGTTGCGATCGAAAATCAGCGTTGTGGGGATCGCGTTGATCGGCGCGATGATCGTGTAGGCTTCGGCTATGCTTTTGGTCGAAAGTGTCGGGCTGGGAACGATGTTGATGTACGTGATGCCCTTGTCGGTCGCGAACTTGGTCACTTTCGCCTTTGCGTCCGCACCGTCGTCGAGCGATACACCGATGACAACCACGTCGCTTGCCATATCGCGCGAGAGCTCTACGATGTCGGGAATTTCGCGGCGGCATGGAGGACACCACGTTGCCCAGAAGTTCAAAAACACGACCTTGCCTTTTGCGTAGTCGGAAAGGCGAACGGTTTTACCGCTGGCATCTTTCCATGTGATGTCGATGAGCTTGCCTGCTGTCGGTTTGCCGACCGCGATGGCATCGACGATGTAATCAGCCGGACCTGCTGGCGCTGGCGGCGCAGCCTGCGAAGAAAACGATTGCTGGACGCTCGCCAGTGCAGATTGGTGGAGTTGTCGGTCGCTCGACCGGTTGCACGCACCGATGAGAACCGCCGATGCCAGAGCTATTGCTGCAAATGCTTTCATATCGCACCTTCGACGAAATACGTTGCTAAAACATCCTTCGGGACGCTTGCGACGACCGAGCAGTACACTGATTGTACGCGCCAGAACATCCACGAACGCTGGGCGACGTTTTCGGCGTACCACTTGCCCGATTGCGCATATGGCTCGACCGCCGCAGGCACGGCTAAAATACCGCGCTCGAAGAGTTCCTCCGGTGCCTGGTACATGTAAATGAGCGTATCGCCGCGCTGATAGACAAAATGCGCGAGCTTTGTACCGTTGTGTTCGGAGACGACGCCGCCGACGAGTGTCGCTTTGAGCGGAATGTCCACGAGGCGGTAGGAAACACCTTGCGATCGGAAAAATGCTACCAGCTCGTTGAAGTCGTGGGTCGCTTTTGCGACACTGAGTTTTCCTTGGACGATCAACTCGAAGTTCTGAAGAGATTCGGCGCGGAAATCCGCCGGACGCTGCTTCCAGGGCGCAACGACGAGCAGCACGATTGCCGCAGCTGCAGCCGCAGCGATCCACATCCAACGCTGCGCAATCCGTTCGACGAGCGGAGTGCTCGCCGAGCGGCGGGGAATGTCGGCGATGTTCAGCGTGCTCGGCTGGCGTTCCAACTGCCGCTGTGCTGCGATGCGGAGTCGCTGACGTGTCGCGCGCAGCAGTGCGACGTAGGCTTCGACGCGTGGGTCTTGCTGGCAGAGCTGGCGGTAGCGTTCCAGCTCTTCACTATTGGCACGACCATCGGCGATGGAGACGAGAAAATCTTTGTCGTCGAGTTTCATTGGCGATCTCCCTCGGTGTTATCGATGTCGAAACGCTCGGCTGCTTGTGCGGTGTCGAAGCCGCGCTTGCGGGCGTAGTCCACCAAGCGCTTGGCTAATGCGGCGCGAGCGCGATGCAAACGGGATCGAACGGTCCCGACAGGGCAACCGAGAAATTCGGCTGCTTCCTCGTAGGAAAAGTCCTCGATGTCGCAGAGAATCACAACTGTGCGGAATTCGTCCGACAACGAATCGAGTGCTTCGAGAACGTCGTCGTCGAGCATGCGTTCGAACTGCTCGGTGAGAGTATCGCTCGATGGTACTTGGTCCGGACGCAAGCTTTCGTAGAACTCTTCGATCTCGTCGTAGGAGACCGACTCGCCGCTCCGTTTGTCGCTGCGGTACTTGTTGATGAACGTGTTTTTGCAGATGGTCAGCAGCCACGCTCTGGCATTGGTTCCCGGCGAGAAACTGTCGAGAAAGCGGAACGCTTTCAGATACGTTTCCTGCACCAGGTCGTCGGCATCGTCCGGATCGCGGCACAGCCGAAGCGCGAACGATCGCACTGCTGCCATGTGCGGAACCAGCTCGCGCTCGAAAAGTGCCGTTCGTTCTTTGTGCGTCATCGTCGGTTCTGCCTGTGACGTGAGCGAATATACTTCCATCGGTGTCTCGGCAGCGATTGTGACAGTGGTCATTGTGCTGTGTGCGCGTGATGAAACTGGTTGCTAAACGCAGCGTGCGGGTTGCGAGTTCCGCTCACAAATGTCAATTTTGCCGCGTCCGGATGTCGCACGAACCAGATGTAAGTCATGGCGCCGAGAATTCCCCAGCCGCTTTCTGTCGAACAGTTACGGTGGCGATGCGATGAACGCATTTTTCGCTTCCGAACGACGAAAGAACTCGTGCCGCTGCGAGGGATCGTCGGTCAGCATCGAGCCATCGAAGCGATCAAAATGGGAGCAGCGATCCAATCACGCGGGTTCAACATTTTCGTGATGAGTCTGCTGGGGACGGGAAGACTGACGACGATCAAGCAAGTGCTCGAACCGATCGCACAGCAACGACGTGATTTGTACGATTTCGCCTACGTCCACAACTTCGTCAATCCCGCGATGCCGCGCTTGCTTCGCTTTCGTGCCGGGAAGGCACGACAGTTCGCAAAAGCGCTCGCGAGCACGATCGAATTTCTGCGAGGACGTATCGCCGAGCTGTTCCGCGAAGAATCCTTCCAGCGTAGCCGCAGTGCGATCGCACAGCGATTCCGCACCAAAGAGGCAGCACTTGTCGAACAGTTCAACCGACGCATCTCACCGCATGGGTTCACGCTGGCGCAGGTGAGCGACGCCGACGGCTCGACACGCTACGAGCTATTGGCACTCGTTCGCGGCAAACCGACGACGCTCGACGAAATCGCTCGGCTGGTCAGCGAAGGCAAGCTCAGCGAGCGACGAGCCGAACGCATCGTCCGCACCTACATGAAACTGCGCGAAGAGCTGGTGACGATGAGCTACGAAGGTCTCGAAATGCAGCGCGCCTACGAGCAAGCATTGCTCGAACACGCACGCAAAGCAGCGGGCATCATCGTCTCGGCTGCTTTCGACGAACTGCGCACACGATTCCCCGAAGAAGCAGTCGCCGAGTTTCTCAGCGAGTGCGAACGCGACATGATCGCCAATGTCGAGATTTTCTCGCCGCAGTATTCCTCCACCGATGCGGAATTGCCCGATGGACGCACGCTCGCCGACAAGCTCAAGGAATACACGGTCAACATCATCGTGGACAATTCCCAGTTGCTCTCGGCGCCGATCATCATCGAGACGTTCCCGACGTACACGAACCTATTCGGCACAATCGAGCGCCGATACGATCGCAGCGGGATGGTTCACACGGACTTTACCATGATCAAAGCCGGTGCGGTTTTGCGCGCCGACGGTGGCTATCTCATCGTCAATGCCAGCGACGTTCTCGCCGACGCACACGTTTGGCAAACGCTCAAGCGCGTTCTGCTCTACGGCAAGCTGGAAATTCAATCACTCGACGGCAGTGGCGGCATCGCACTCAAGCCGGAGTTGATCGACGTCAACGTCAAGGTCATCATGCTCGGCGACTACCAAACGTACCTGACACTGTCGGCGCTCGAGGAGGATTTCAACAAAATGTTCAAAGTTGCTGCCGAGTTCGATTACGAAACCGATCGCAGCGAAAAAATGCTCCAGAACTACGCTCGATTCGTCGCGCGGTTGGTCGAAGAGGAAAACGTCCTCCATGCACGTCCGTCGGGCGTTGCTGCTCTCATCGAGTGGGCGGTCGAACGCGCCGAGGACAAGAACAAAATCACCATCAACTTCAGCGACGTTTCCGACGTCATTCGCGAAGCGTCGTTCGTGGCGCGACATCAACGCAAAAAGTACTTCGACCGTGCCTGCGTCGAAGAAGCGCTCCGGCTGCGTCGGCGCCGAACCGAGCTGCAGGACGTCAAGATCAAAAGCCAAATCTTGAGCGGTGTGCTCATGATCGAAACGCGTGGCGAGCGCATCGGTCAAATCAACGGGCTGACGGTGTATTCGACCGGCTTGGTATCGTTCGGCAAACCAGCACGCATCACAGCATCGACCGGCGCAGGCAATGCCGGCATCATCGACATCGAGCACGAAGCTCAACTCGGCGGCAACATCTATCGCAAAGGTGTCTTGACGATACCCGGACTGCTCCGTGAATACTTCGGGCAACGTCGCCCGCTGGCGCTATCGGCGAGCATCAGCTTCGAGCAGAACTACGGCGGCATAGATGGCGACAGCGCCAGCTTAGCCGAACTCTATGCGCTGCTGTCCTCGCTGGCACGTGTACCGCTTCGCCAATCTGTGGCTGTTACTGGTAGCATCAACCAGAAAGGCGATGTTCAGCCGGTCGGAGGCGTCAACGAAAAAATCGTCGGCTTTTTCGAAATCTGTCAGCAACACGGACTCGACGGTTCGCACGGCGTTATCGTCCCGCGCCAAAACGTCGCCGATTTGATGCTCCCCGAAGAGCTGATCGCTGCTGCCGAACAAGGACTGTTCCACGTCTGGGCGATCGGTCATTTCACCGAGGGCATCCCGATACTGACCGGCATGGAAGCGGGAGAGATGCTAGCCGATTTCACCTATCCGCCGGGGACGTTCATGCATGCAGTGGATCGGCGGCTGGAAGAACTCGCGCTCGTTGCGCGGGACTACACGCGGACACTTTAGCGACCGACGATGCGATCGGGATTACGCTCGAGATACTCGTGCCAACTCGATACTCTGCCAGCGCGGCGTTTCGACGACTGCGGCGGTGCGCTTTGCAGGGCATGCGCGATCGCGACTGCCAGCGCATCGGTCGCATCGAGAAACTCCGGCGTTTCCTCGATGTCGAGCATCGCTCTGACCATGAACGAAACTTGCTCTTTCGATGCGTTTCCTTTGCCGGTGATGCTGCGCTTGATCAGCCGTGCTGCGTATTCGGCGATCGGCAAGTTGTGCTGCGCTGCAACGAGCATCGCCACACCACGCGCATGCGCCAGCTTCAAGAGCGATTGCACGTTCCGCGCGTAGAAGAGCGCTTCCATCGCCGCCACATGCGGTCGGGTGCGCTCGACCACTGCCGACAAGCGCGCGTGAATGTGAACAAGGCGATCGGGGAGTTCGTTGCTGGCGCGCCGCGCTTCGACGACGCCGTATTCGACGAGCGAAAACCGATTGCCGCGAACGTCCACGACGCCGTAACCGCAAACGATCGAGCCAGGGTCAATCCCGAGAATGCGCATGTGCGGGTACCTCTATTGCGTTGGTGTTCGGGGGCGAAAGCTCTTCGAGTGCATCGCACCACGACAGCGCGACACCTCGCTGCCGGATGTGTTCGACCAGTCCCGCATACGCGGGGCTGCGACGGAGAATCTCGGCATTGCCGATGACGATCACCTGCTGACGAGCACGCGTGAGCGCGACGTTGAGTTTGCGGTCGATGGTGCGCCCATCGAGCACGGTCGGCGATTCGATGAGCTTCAGCTCGTGCGGTGCATTGACTGCGCACGACAGGATGATGTGATCGCGCTCGGAGCCTTGGAATCGTTCGACTGTGTCCACGGTCACTGTCCGCGCCAGCTTGCCGAGCTCTGCGACGATCGTGCGTATCTGTTTGCGAAAAGGTGTGACGATGCCGATGGTGCGCGGCGCATCGGTGCCGAAGCTGCGTGCGAGCCTGGCGGCGCAAGCAGCAGCGATAGCGGCTTCGGTGCGATTGTAGCCGGTGTGCGGTTCCGACGGTGTCTCGATGAACACGAGCCGTCGGCAAAGCCAGAGCGGCATGCCGTCGCGGCGTGCGATTTCCGAATCCTCCTTCTGCCACGGATGGACGGTGCCGAATTCGATGCCGTAAAACGCACGTCCGGGATATTCGGCGATCGTTCGGTGCATCCGTGCTTGCTCGGTGAGTCTGCCATGCGCCCAGTGCCAGCCGTTTCGTTTGGCGATGCGGAGCAGTCGCTCGAAGAGCGAAACGTTCAGCCGACGCAACTCGATCTCGTCGAGCAACGGGTGAGACGCAGCAGAGCAGCGTTCTTCTTGTTGCACGACCGCGGGCAGTTGGCACGCATCGCCGATCATGATGAAACGCTCGACACGCGAGACGACACCCAGCAGGTGAGGTTCGAGCAATTGCGCCGCTTCGTCAACGATCGCTGTGCTGAACGCTTTCAATTCGAACAGTGCCGGATTGGCATTGAGGAACGGCACCGTTGCCACGACGATCCGCGCGCGATCGAGGCGTTCGGCGAGATCGTCGAACGATTCGCTGCGCGCAGCGGCTGCGAAGGCGATGTCGGCATGTTCAGTGCTTTCGAGCGTTCCCATCCGCACGAGCAGTCCTTCACCGGCGAATTCGGCGAGTGCCGAACAGATTTCGTCCACCGCGCGATTGGTCAGTGCTGCGCAGAGTATCGTTTCGCGGGGATCGTCGAGCAAGCGAGCGACCATCGTGCGCAGCATCGTGCGCGTTTTGCCCGTGCCCGGCGGTCCTTCGAGCAAAAAATAATCACGCGCACCGAGCGCTCGGCACAGCAGCTCGTACTGCGTGTCGGTCATGTGCGGTGGGCGTTCGACGGCGATCGTCTCGGAACGAGGCGGCGTGTTGCCGAGCAGCAACTGCCGTTTCTCGGTCGGGAGTCGCACAAAATCGGCACACGCACGCACCATGCTTTCGACACCGACCGAGAGCACGTCGGCATCGAGCGCCCAGAATTGCTCGTGCTGCAGCGGCTCGCGGTCGAACAGCTTGTTCCGCAAGCTCACGACCACACCAGTGTCGCCGATACGGCGAACGGTGCACTTGTACACTTGCCCGATGATGTTGCCTTTTCCGTCGAGCGCCGAGTGTGGATAGAGCACGGCGATGTCCCCGCTGCGAAAAGGTGAAATGCTCGGTGTTCGGTCGGTGAACGAAAACGCAAGGTATCCGTTGGCAAGGTCGCTTTCGTCCGGAACGAAACGGAGCCACGTCAGCGACGAGAGTTGCTCGGTTTTTTCGGCGATGCTCACTTGCCACAGCGACGAAAAACCACCGCCGCGCAAACTATTGCCGAGCATCTCTGCGATCCACTCGCGCAAGGCGAATGCGACGAACGCCCGAACGTAGAGCGATTCTTGCTCGGAAAGTGCGTTGACGGCTCGTTGCCATCGGAGGAGTTCCTCGCGATAAAGCTCCGGCATGTGCTCGGCAGCGAGTGTCGCCAATTTTTCGAACGCACCGAATCGCCGGTGCGCGATCGCCCAGTAGGTCGCCACGATGGCATTGCGCATGGCGATAAAGTCGGCTTTGAAATCGCGAACGTTCGGTGCGTTGCGGAGCGGATCGTCGCTGGCTTGCGAGTAGAGAATCGAGCTCGTGCCTTGCCGACCCGGTATTGCCGCATCGAGCAGAAGATTGTAGCCGGCGACTTGCATCGCATGGCTCGGGCGCATTCCGATCGTGTAGTGCTTGCCGTTGGACGATGCCAGTTGCTGAATCGGGGGCGGAGAGCCGGATTTGAGTTCGACGACGTTGCACACCGATCGGTCGCTTTCGTCCTGCAAGAGAACGTCGAGCCGACCCTGAATGCCGTAGAGCGGAGCGATGAACGTCGGCTCGGTGGTCGCCCGACCGTGAAAGTGCTCGATGACGCGTCGAATCGTTCCCAGATGGTTGCCGACGATATCGGCGATGGCGTCGAGCGAGGTGTCGCCGCTTTTCAGCGCCGCCAAAACGTCGAGGTATCGCGCACGTGCGGCACGGTCGATCGCTGCTGCCGTTTCTGCCCCAGGATTGGCGAGCAATTCGTCGAAACACGCGTTGACGATCGTTCCGACGATCGCCGACTCTTTGAGCTCGATTGGCTGAAGCAAACGCCAGAGCGCGAAAAGGTGCGAGTTGACGCTACCGGTGAAACACTCGGCGACAGTGGTCACATCGAGCAAGAGATCGGGCTGGAGAACCACGATCGTATCGTCGGTGCACACGAGCGTGTCGGGTTGTCGCGTGGCTGCTCCGACGACGTGAACGATAGCGCCACGCCAGCAGAGCGTCGCCAGCGATCGCCATCGCCTGTTCAGATGCACTCGAAGCGTCCGTCGGGAATCTTCGCGTGTGCAGACGAGAACGGGAATCTCGCTACCGGTGCTGTCGTGGATCGTCGTGCGATCGGTGACGACGAGGCGAAAGACGTCGCCGGCGGATTCGTCGGGAGCCGAAAGCGGAACGTCGGCACATTCGACCTGTCGCTCCGGCTCGTTATGCCAGAAAAGCCACGCTCGCAGCACATCGAAAATCGGGCGAAGCTGCTCGGGCGGATACTCGATGCGGCGACGCTCGATGTCCGTCAACCGCGCACGCACTCGCTCGAGCGAGTCAGCCATCTGCGCAGGCACACGAAGCGCTTGGTGTGCGTACACCTGCCGTGCTGCGAGATTGGCGAAACTCTGCAGCTCGTCGTCGGTCGCCAGCGCGTAGGATGTACGAAGCACGAGCGTCAACTGAGCGCACAACTCGAACGTGGAAGCGGACTCGTCGCGCTCGATGGCGTCGAGCCGAGCGAGCAATTCGGCAACTTCGTCCGGCGTCAGTCGTCGTGCCATTGCGGATGGGGGAAGGTTCGCGGCAAATATCGCATGCCGGTGCGGTACCGGACGGCGTTTCAGTTGAGCGGTTGTGCCAAGTCGTCCGATGCCGTGCTCGCTCGCATATCGCGGACGCGCAGGAGCGGAATCCCTTTGGTTTCTTCCTCGATGGTGAAAATCATCGAAAACGGCGTGTGCGACTGCACTACCGCACTGCTGTCGCTCGATTGTGGTGCGACAGCATCGATGACGAAGTTCGATTGCAAGACGCGGAATCGAATCTGATTGCGTCCGTGCGTGCGAATCGAGCCGTGGAGCTGAACGCCGGTTGCGACGAACAGGGGTTTGGTGTTGTTGTAGCCATACGGCGCAAAGCGGGGCAGCACATCGAGCACGGTCGGCGTCAGCTCGGGCAGTTGCATCGGTGCATCGATTGTCAGCTCCGGCAGCAGCATTTCTTCGCTGATCGCCTCGCTGGCTATGCGATCGAATTTTTCGTCGAGCAGTGGAATGTTTTCGATCGGCAGCGCGAGTCCGGCAGCGTGTTTGTGTCCGCCGAATTCCAACAGCAGCGACTCGCATTGCTTGAGAGCTGCGTGAATGTCGAAGTTGCGAATGCTTCGAGCCGATCCTTTTGCGATGCCGTCGCTCGATGTCAGCAGAATCGTCGGCAGATGGAAGCGTTCGACCAGCCGCGATGCGACGATGCCGATCACACCAGGATGCCACACAGGCGAGTGAAGCACCAGCGACCGGCGCGGAGACGCCGCCAAGATGCGTTCGGCTTCCTGGCGTGCTTGCTCGAAGGTGATTTCGTCGAGCGTGCGGCGTTTGCGATTGTCGTGTTCGAGCGATTGCGCGATGCGAAACGCCAGCAAAGGATTCGTCTGGAGCATCATCTCGACGGCACGTCGTGCATCGCCGAGCCGTCCGGCAGCGTTGATGCGCGGTGCGATGCCATAGACGATGCTCGATGTGGTGATGCTGCCGTAATCTGCGCCGACGCAGTCGATCAATCCGCGGAAGCCCGGGCGCGGATCGGTGTTGAGTTTGCGCAAGCCGTGCGCGACCAAGATGCGATTCTCGCCGAGCAGCGGAACGATGTCGGCAGCCGACGCGACAGCGACGTAGTCGAGATAGTCGAACGCCCTCTCGTGCATGCCGCGCCGGATGCACATCGCTTCGACGAGCTTGAACGTGACACCACAGGCGGCAAGGTGCTTGAAGGGGTAGGGACAATCGGGAATGAGCGGATCGAGAATCGCGTAGGCGTTCGGCAGCGAGTCAGCCGGCTCGTGGTGATCGCAAATGATGACGTCGAGACCTTTCGAACGTGCGTATGCGACGACGTCGTTACTGGTGATGCCGCAGTCAACGGTGATGAGCAAACTGGCATGCTGAGCCAGCGCCGTATCGACGCTCAGCTGCGACATGCCGTAGCCTTCGCTCAAACGGTCGGGGATGTAGTAGCACACGCGTGCTCCGAGCGAGCGGAGAAACTCGACGAGCATCGCTGTCGAAGCGGTGCCGTCGACGTCGTAGTCGCCGTGAATCCAAATCGTCTCGCCGGAACTGATCGCCCGCTCGATTCGCTCGACCGCCCGCTCCATGTCCGCCATCAAGAACGGATCGTGCAAATCCTCCAATCGCGGGACGAAGTATTGTTGTGCATCGGCGGGCGTGCTCATGCCACGCGAAGCGAGTACCCGCGCGATGGGGCGCGGTATCGCTAATTGCTGGCTGAGCGTCGAGACGATGGATTCATCGGGCTGTGCACGCAAAACCCAACGATAGTTCGACAACGTGTTGAAAGCCGAAAATGAACTGTTGCAAACTTAGCAATTCGGCGCCAATTCCGTGCCAGAGCCTTTGCCCGAATTTTGCGGACCACATGCAAGCGAACGCATGCCCCGTTTCCATCGAAAACCGCATCGAAAATCCATTCTCCGCCGCGATGCCGTGCGGATCGGAGGCGAAGAGGTCGAAGAACGCTCGATCGCGCTTTCGACCGAATTGAAGAAAGACCCAGCCAAACATCGAGAGAAAGCCGATATCGTCGGGCGTATCGTCGGTGTCGCCAGTGCCTTTTGGCTGGTCGAGGAAGAGTCCGTCTATGGTGCACCGCACAGCGAGCCGTTTGCAGCGACGCACGAATGCATCGTCGGCGGAGTCGTCACCAGCGACAACCCCGACGACGAATCGCTCCTTGCCGTCGGTGATTGGGTGGAGCTTGCGCGTGTCCCCGACGAACCCGGCAAAGGCGTCGTCGTTCACGTTCGCCAGCGCACGTCGCGGCTGTTTCGCCAGTCGCCCGCCGAACGCCAGGTGCACGTGATTGCTGCCAACGTCGAGCGAGCATTCTTTGTCCATGCAGTCACGCAGCCGTATTTCAGCCGCCGCTTGCTCGATCGTCACCTGATAGCAGCCGAAGTGGGCGAGGTCGAGCCGGTGATCGTTTTCAACAAAGTCGATTTGGGCATCCCGCCGGATGTCGAGCACGCGATCGCATTCTATCGCGATCGGCTCGGCATTCGCACTTGTCTGACCAGCACCGTGACGGGCGAAGGTATCGAGCAGGTCCGTTCTGCGATGGAAGGCGTCACCAGCGTTCTGGTCGGTGCGTCGGGTGTCGGCAAATCAGCGCTGGTCAATGCGTGCTTCGGAATCAATCTCCAAACAGTGCGGACAATCTCGCGCAAGTACCAACGCGGACGGCATACGACGACGAACGCACGGCTTTTCCACTTGCCCGGTGGCGGTCAGCTCATTGATACACCCGGTTTGCGCGAGTTCGCTTTGGCACGCATCGAACCGGAAGAACTGGCGTTCTATTTCCACGACTTCGATCCGTACTACCCCGATTGCAAGTACCTGCCGTGCACACATACGCACGAGCCGGATTGTGCCGTTCGTGCTGCGGTCGATCGCGGCGACATCGAATCCGAACGGTACGAAAGCTACGTACTTATCTTCGAATCGCTCAACGAACAGGAGGAACGATGACATTCCGCTTGTTGTTTGTCGTAAGCATCGCCAGCGTGATGGCACTGGCGCAACGAGGCTCGACCGGTTTCGGTATCGTTCTCGGCGATCCGACCGGACTGACGCTCAAACACTGGGTGGCACGCGATCAAGCGATCGCTGCCAGTCTGGGCGGCTCGTATTTCGGTTCGCCACGTATCGGTGTGGACTACTTGTGGCATTTCAATGCATTTCGCAGCTCGATCGTCATGCTGTACGGCGATGCGGGCGTCGCGATCGGATTCGGCAAAGGTGTGCGGTGGTGGGGCGACCGCGGCTACAAGTACTACGACCGAGACGAAACGCGGATCGGAGTGCGAGGCATGTTCGGAGTCAACGTGTTGCCGCGCGGAGTGCCGCTCGAAATTTTTCTCGAACTCGGTCCACTGGTGACGATCGCGCCGGGCTTCGGTTCGTCGGTGGATGTCGCGCTGGGGATGCGGTTCTATCCGTAGAGGCTGCTATTTTCGCAGTGCGTCTGTCGCGACTGTTGGCGGCAGCGCAGTGACCAGCGAGCACAATATCCCGTGAATGTATGCCTACGATCACGATCGACGGACAGAAAATCGAAGCGCAGCCGGGCAAAACCATCATCGAGGCGGCGCTCGAAAGCGGTATCGTCATCCCGCACTTTTGCTGGCATCCGGCGCTGAGCGTCGCGGGCAATTGCCGCATGTGCTTGGTGCGTGTCGGCTCGTACAAGAAAGCAGCCGACGGTTCGATCGAGCGCGATGCGGAGGGCAATCCGGTCGTTCAGTGGATGCCCAAACTCCAAATCGCTTGCGCAACGCCGGTCGCCGATGGGATGGTCGTCGATACACAAGGCGAAAAGACTATTGCGGCACAAAATGCCGTGATGGAGTTTTTGCTCATCAACCATCCGCTCGATTGTCCGATCTGCGACGAGGCGGGGCAATGCAAGCTGCAAGAGTACGCGTTCACTCACTCGCGCGGCGAAAGCCGGTTCGTCGAAGAAAAAGTGCACAAGCCCAAGCGCGTTCGCTGGAGCGATCGGATCGTTTTCGATGGCGAGCGGTGCATCATGTGCTCGCGGTGCATTCGCTTCGCCAACGAAATCGCCAAGCAACCTGTGCTCACGTTCGTCGAGCGCGGCGACCACGTCACCATCGAACTGTTCGAGGGCACCGAGTTCGATTCGCCCTATTCGATGAACGTCATCGAGCTGTGTCCGGTCGGTGCGCTGACCAGTGCCGACTTTCGCTTCAAAGCGCGGGTGTGGGACATGAGCTTTACGCCGAGCATCTGTCCGGGCTGCGCTCGCGGATGCAACATCAACATCGGCGTGCGCGACAACGAAATTTTGCGTCTGGAGCCACGTGCCAATCCGCACGTCAATCAGTACTGGATGTGCGACGATGGTCGCTTGAGCCAATACCGCTGGGTCAACACCAATCGCACGAGCGGCGCAGCGTTGCGACACGGCAGCGAGCTCGTCCCTGCTTCGTTCGACGAAGCGACCGAGGTCGTCGCTCGGGCACTCACCGATCGCGGTGGCATGCTGATACTGTCCGGTTCGATCACCAACGAGGATGCATACGTCGCTCGCAAGCTTGCCGGTGCGGTGAGCGGTGTAGAGGTGATTTTCGTCGAGCGGAACGATCCGTCGTTCGGCGATGATTTTCTCCGGTGCAGCGATCGCAACGCCAACAGCACAGGACTTCGCACGCTCGGCATCGCGAGCGCTTCGTGGAACGACGTGTTCGATCGCATCAGCCGCGTGCGCCCCGATGTGGTGTATTTCGTCGGTGCCGATCCGTTCGCCGATGGTCACACCGAGTGGGCTGACGTGCTCGCATCGGTGCCGATGGTCGTTGCACAAGTGAGCAATCGTTCTCGGCTCGTCGAAGTGGCGCACGTGGTGTTGCCTGCTGCGACGTATGCCGAAATCGAAGGCACGTTGACCAACATCGAAGGATGGGTGCAATACCTGCAGCCGGCGGTCGAAACGCACGAAACACTCCGGATCAACGGCATGAAACAAAGCCGGCTGGACAAATTCGGCGCACCGAACGATCGCTGGACACACGGCGAACGTCGCGTGTGCCGACCGCATTGGCAGTTGCTCAGCGGTGTGGCGACTGCTGCGGGGCATCGTTGGAACTATCGCACCGCAGCCGATGTGTTCGCAGAGCTGTCCGAGACAGTCGAGCAATTCCGTCGCATGACCTACGAGGCGCTGCGCGAGTACCGCGGCATCCGTCTCGGCAGCGAGCCTGAACCGGTCGGCGTCGTCTATCAGTCGCATTACATGAAACCGCAGTCGGAATAATCGCCCCCGAGGCTATGTCGTCGCTTGCTTTCACACTCGTCAAAGGAGCGATCGCGCTCAATTTCGCGCTGGTCATCGCAGCCGCGCTCGTGTATCTGGAGCGGCGGATTTCAGCGTGGATGCAATACCGCATCGGTCCCAATCGCGTCGGTCCCTTCGGTTTGCTCCAGCCGCTGGCGGACGTGCTCAAGCTCTACACGAAGGAAGACATCGTTCCGTACAACGCCAACAAAACATTCCACCGGCTGGCGCCGATCATCTCGATTGCCGTTGCGCTTGCGATGCTCTGTGTGATCGCGCCCGCAAGCTATGTTTTGCTCGAAGATGGAACCAAGCTTTTCATCGCTGTTGCGCCGAATGTGAACGTCGGATTCCTCTTGATTCTGGCGCTCAGCTCGATCGGCGTGTACGGCATCACGTTGGCAGGGTGGTCGTCGAACAACAAGTATTCGCTACTGGGCGGGCTGCGTTCGTCGGCGCAGATGATTTCTTACGAACTTGCGATGGGACTTGCGGCTGTCGCAGCCGTGATGCTCAGCGGCTCGCTCGACATGAACCACATCATCGCTTCGCAAGCTGGCGGGCGCTGGAACATTTGGTTCCAGCCGATCGGGTTCATCGTGTTTTTGGTCGCCTCGTTCGCCGAAACCAATCGGGCGCCGTTCGATTTGCCCGAAGCCGAGCCAGAGCTTGTCGGCGGTTACCACACCGAGTTTTCCGGCATGAAGTTCGGCTTGTTTTACCTGGCTGAGTACGCCAACATGTTCACTGCCTCGGCGGTGATGACGACGCTGTATCTGGGCGGCTACGACATGCCGTTTTTGCCGCAGCTACTCGGTTTGCAGGAAGGCACCGTCGCGCGGGTACTCTTCGAGCTGGCGGTGTTTTTCGGCAAAGTGAGCGTTCTGCTGTTTTTCTTCATCTGGGTTCGCTGGACGTTGCCGCGCTTTCGCTACGACCAACTGATGAATCTCGGATGGCGAGTGCTGCTGCCTCTGGGATTGGCGAACATTATCGTCACCGGCGCAATCGTCTTTTTCGTTCGATAACCATCGGAGCACATTGGCGATGAACGTAACGACCAACACACGAGCCGAGCGAATGTCGTTCTGGGAGAAGCTCTATCTGCCGGAAATCGCCAAAGGCTTGGCGCTGACGTTCAAGACCATGTTCAAGCCGAAGATGACGCGGCAGTACCCCGAAGAGCGATGGGAGCCGCTCGGCAGCTATCGTGGACGTCCGGTGCTCGTGTTGGAAGAAGACGGCGAGCGGTGTGTCGCCTGTGGTTTGTGTTCGCGTGTTTGTCCGGCGCTGGCGATCGAAGTCCAAGCCGCCGAGACCGCGCGCGACAAAGAACGTTACCCCGCCAAATTCGAGATCAACATGCTGCGCTGCATCTACTGCGGCTTGTGCGAGGAAGTTTGTCCCGAAGAAGCGATCGTCATGAGCAAGGATTACGACATCGTTTTCCACTCACAAGAGGAAGCCATCTTCGGCAAAGACAAGCTGCTCGTACCGATCGCGCGATTGCAAGAGCGTCTGGAGTTCCTGCGGCAGTACAAGTAGGCGATGGGCAGCGTTCGTCGTATCGTGCGCTGGCTATGGGTGACAGCGCTCGGCGTCGCGGTACTCGTGTTGGGGGCATCGTTGGTGTGGCGAGTGTTCATTCGTCCGCCGGTCGAACCGGTCATCGAACCAGAATCGGGGCGTGTCGTTCAATTGCGCGTTCTCAACGGTGCAGGAGTGCCCGAGCTTGCGCGTCGCGTGCAGCAGTATTTGCGCCGGCGCGGTTTCGACGTCGTCGAAGCTGCCAATGCCGCCACGACAGTCGAGCGCAGCTACGTCGCCGATCACCTCGGCGACAGTATTGCCGTCGAGCGAGTGCTCTATGCCGTCGGGCTTCCGCCGGATGCCGTGCGACGACAAATCGACTCGGACCTGGTGATTCACTGCAGTCTCGTTATCGGTACCGATTGGCAATCGCTGCGACCGTTTCGATGATGAATGTTCCACTATCGCGCATTGTCGAGTGATAAACGACTCGCACGTGTCGGTTGCGCACGTCAAGCACATTCGTACCGCACGAGATTTGGCGCGGCTTTGCGCACTCAGCGCCGATAGCAAAAAAGGTACCGACATCGTCGCCATAGACATCAGCCAGATCGACGGTTCGCCGGCGGAGTGGTTCGTCATTGCCACCTGCTCGTCGGATCAACAAATCCGCGCCGTCGCCGAGCACATCGAGAAGGAAACCGCACGCCACGGTATTGCATCGCCGCGTAGCGAAGGGTGGGAAGCGTTGCAGTGGGTGATTCTCGACTATTTCGACGTTGTCGTTCACCTGATGCGCCCGGAAGCTCGCGCATTTTACAAACTGGAAAATCTCTGGGGCGATGGGCATTTCTACCGTCTCAGCGCCGACGGACGGCTCGTTCGCTCTACCGTTCGCACCTGAAACCATCGGCACCGATTCGTATGCTCTTCGATTCGATACGCACGATCGTTCGCAATGCTTTGGAGCGGCTCGGTCTCGCTGACGTCGAGCCGACGATCGAACTGCCGCGTCACGAAAGCCACGGCGATGCTGCGACGACGGTCGCGTTGCAAGTGGCACGACGACTGGGCAAACCGCCGCGCACCATCGCCGAAGAAATTGTCGCTCGGATGGACTACGATCCGAGTCGCATTGCCGCTGTCGAGATTGCCGGTCCGGGATTCATCAACTTCCGTTTTCGTCCACGGTACTTTGCCGACGTATTCGAACGGATTCTCGATCGTGGCGAGCGATTCGGATTTTCCGACCGGTACGCCGGCAAACGAGCCAACGTCGAATACGTCAGCGCCAATCCCACCGGTCCGCTTCATCCCGGGCACGGACGAAACGTCGCTCTCGGCGACAGCATCGCCCGACTGCTCGAAGCGGTGGGCTATCGCGTCACGCGCGAGTACTACTTCAACAACGCCGGGCGGCAGATGCAGAACCTGGCGCGTTCGATTTATGCGCGCTATCGGCAATTGCTCGGCGATACCGACTATCCGTTCGACGAAGAAAACGGCTACAAAGGCGAGTACATCTTCGACATCGCACGCGAACTCATCGCCGAGTACGGCGACCGTCTCCGCCAGGAATCCGACGAAGCACTCGCCATCTGCCGCACCAAAGGGGAGCAATGGTGCTTTGCGTCGATTCGGCGCACGCTCGAGCGGCTCGGTGTGCATCACGACGTCTTTTTCAACGAGCATTCGCTCTACACCGATGGTCACATCGAACGGACGATCGCTGCGTTGCGCGAGCGCGGCTTGGTGTACGAAAAAGACGGCGCCACATGGATCGCAACGACCAAACTCGGTTTGGAGCAGGATCGCGTCATCGTCAAGTCCACCGGCGAACCGACGTATCGGCTGCCGGACATGGCGTATCATTGCATCAAGCTCTCGCGGGGAGACGATTTGATCGTGGACGTATTCGGAGCCGACCACATCGCGACGATACAGGAAGTGCTCGCTGCCGTCGGTGCGCTCGGTTACGACACTTCGCGCGTCAAAGTCGTGCTCCACCAGATGGTCACCTTCATGAAGGACGGTGCGCCGTACAAGCTTTCCAAGCGTAGCGGCGAACAGTACACGCTCGACGATCTCATTGACGAACTCGGTCCGGACGTGGTGCGCTACTTTTTCGTCATGCGGGCAGCCGAGACGCAGCTCGTGTTCGATCTCGATTTGGCTCGCCAGCAGAGCGAAACCAATCCGGTGTTCTATCTCCAGTACGCCCATGCGCGCATTTGCTCGGTGTTCGCCAATGCACGCCAGCTCGGCATCGAGCTACTATCGCGCGACGCGCTCGCACTCGACAGAATCGAGCATCCTGCCGAATGCGCATTGATCCGCACGCTGGCACAGTTTCCCGACGTCGTCGAACGTGCAGCCGATCAGCTTGCACCGTACATCGTCGCCGACTACCTCCACACGGCAGCGGAAGCATTCCACACGTTCTACCACGAATGCCGCATCCTCGGTGCGCAGAGCGACGATCTGGTTCGCGTGCGCTTGGCGCTTGCCGACGCGACACGAACCGTACTGCGCAATGGCTTGAGCGTGTTGGGAGTCAGCGCGCCGGAACGGATGTAGTCACTGCTGGCGCCATTTGATGCTGCATCCGATCGAGGGGCGCTGATCGGTGGGGAGAGGTTGTCCGCTCAGCAAGGCATCGAGCGCTCGGCGGAGATCGGCGCCGGTCGGTGGAATGTCGTTGCTCGGTCGGGAAGAGTCGAATTGCCCGCGATAGACGAGCTTGCGCTCGCCGTCGAAGACGAAAAAGTCCGGTGTGCAGGTTGCACTGTAGCTGCGTGCGACCTGTTGCGTTTCGTCGAAAAGGTACGGGAAGGGAAAATCCAGCTCGCGTGCGATGCGAGCCATTGCGTCGGGACTGTCGTCGGGATACGCGATCGGGTCGTTCGGATTGATGCCGATGAACGCAATGCCTTTCGGGATGTACTCGCGCGCGCAATCGAGCAGCGCCGGTAAAATGTGCTTGACGTAGGGACAGTGATTGCACATGAAAACGATCACCGTGCCTTTCGGCGAAGCGAGCTCGTCGAGCGATCGCCACGCATTCTGACGCGGATCGTACAAACGGAAGTCGGGCGCTACCGTACCGAGCGGGATCATGGCGGATTCGACGGCAGGCATGCTTCCTCGTCTGGTTGATTGACTCGAAACAAAATTAAAGCGCGCCCTTTTTCAGTCACACGTTATCAACCGTTGTAGCGTGCGACGGAGCGAACGCCCCGTATTCGTGCGATTCGGGAGAAAATTTCGTTGAGGTGCTCCAGGTTCTGGACGTACACCGTGATGATCCCTTCGAAGTCTCTGCCGAAAGCATCGATGTTGACGCTGCGGATGTTCGTGTTGCGATAACCGGTGATGGCGTTGGTGATGTCGTGCAGCATACCGGGGCGATCCTCGCCGGTCACGCGGATGGTCGCCAAGTACTCGCCACTCTGATGGGGTGCCCACGAAAGATTGACCATCCGTGCCTGCACTGCATCGCCCATTTCGGCAATGTTGCGGCAATCGCGACGATGAACCTTGATGCCGCTACCGACAGTGATGACGCCGACGATCTCGTCGCCCGGTACGGGATTGCAGCAGCGGGCGAAGTGGTAAAGAAGGTTCGGTATCGGTGGGTGAGCGCCGTCGAGAACGACACCGCTTTCGGAGCGAAGACGGTCTGGCAGTACCGATGGAGATTTGCTCTCGGTCGGTACGACCGCTACCGGCTCGGCATGCTCGCCAGCGGCGCCGACAAGACCGAGTGCAGCGTCGGCACTGACGATGCCCAGTCCGAGCTTGTAGAAAAATTCGTTCGGATTGGGAATGCCGAGTTTGGCGAGCATGCGATCGAATTGCTCTTGGGTCGGTGAAAGCTGCGACTTCCGCAGCCGCTTTTCCCACAGTTGTTTGCCTTGCTCGACGATGCGTCGCTTTTCCTCGTTGAGGTATTTGCGGATGTTCGATTTTGCTTTGTGCGTGACACAGATGCGCTCCCAATCTTTGGTCGGGTGCTGATTTTTCGAGGTGAGAATTTCCACTTGGTCGCCGGTCTTGAGCTGATAGTCGAGCGGGACGAGCTTTCCGTTGACTTTTGCACCGATGCAATGATTGCCGATCTCGCTGTGAATGGCGTAGGCGAAATCGATCGGTGTCGCTCCCTGCGGCAGGATGATCAGGTCGTTGCGCGGCGTGTACACGTAGATTTCGTCCTGGTAGAGATTGAGCTTGAACGATTCGAGCAGTTGTTCGGGGGCTTCGTCGCCGGCGTTTTCGAAGATGTCGCGCACCCAATTAGCCCATTCTTCGAGTTCTTTGTCGTTCCACCACGAGGGCACGCGTCCGTTGCCTTGATTTTCCTTGTAGCGGAAATGCGCCGCGATACCGCGCTCGGCGATTTCATGCATGGCGCGAGTGCGGATTTGCACCTCGACGCGCTTGCCTTCCGGACCGATGAATGCCGCGTGGAGCGATTGATACGAATTCTTCTTCGGTCGCGCGATGTAGTCTTTGAACCGATCGGCGATCGGCTCGTAAATGTCGGCGACGATGCCGTACACGGTGTAGCAATCTTTGTTCTCGTTGGTGTCGAGAATGATCCGAACTGCGAGCAAGTCGTACAGCTCGCTCATCGGAACGCCGAGCCGTTGCATTTTTTGGTAGATCGAGTAGATGTGCTTGGGGCGACCGGTGATCTCGAATTGAAAGCCTTCTTTTTTGAGGCGCTCAGCGATCGGTTCGGCAAAGCGTGCGATGTAGGCTTCGCGCTCGGCACGTGATTCTGCCAGCGCTTGCTTGATGGCGTTGTATTCGGTCGGGTACAGATACTTGAACGCCAAGTCTTCGAGCTCCCACTTGATGTTCGCCAGACCGAAGCGATGGGCGAACGGCGCGTAGATGTCGAGCGTCTCGCGTGCCAGACGCTGTTGGCGCTCCGGCGGCAGTGCGCCGAGTGTCCGCATGTTGTGGAGACGATCGGCGAACTTGATCAAGATGACGCGGACGTCCTTGACCAGTGCTAGCAGCAGCTTGCGGTAATTCTCGGCTTGACGGATTTCGGTGCTGCGGAAAATGCCGCTGATCTTGGTGGCACCGTCAACGATCTCGGCGACGGTACTGCCGAACTCGGCGCGGATGTCTTCGAGCGAATAGGTGGTGTCTTCGACGACGTCGTGCAGCAATGCCGCGCAGACGCTGACGTCGTCGAGCGGGATTTCGTTGACGATGATACGCGCGACTTCGAGCGGGTGGGTGTAGTACGGCTCGCCCGATTCGCGCAGATCGTTTTTGTGAGCCTGAACGCAAAACTGAAACGCCTTCCGAATGAGCAATTCGTCGTATCGCGGAAGGTTCTTGCGGCATTCGCTGAGCAGCAACTCCAAATCGGCGTCGGGATCGGTGCCGATCGTCACCGCAGGTTCTTTGGTTTTGCGCCAAAAACTCAGCTTCATCGCATCGGTTGTCCGTCGTTCGAGTTACAAGACGAAACTACTGCGCCGGCGGTGTGCACGCGCCAGCTCAAGTCCAGCCGGTCGAGCGACGATACTTGACACGGTAACGATTCAGCGTCGCCTGGTGCCATGACAGTCTTTCGCCGTGCACCGGATCGCCCACCGGTTGCACCGCAGCAACCGACGGTGCATCCGATGACGTACTACGAGCAACTGGCAGAAGCAGGTGCACTGTACGACTTTTTGCAAACGAACATGCCCGATCGTTTTTCCAGCGATCGAGAATTCCGGCGACAAATGCTCGACGTCTTGCTCCGACGCAGTACGATCGTTCTGCCCGAAGTCGAGCACGAGCTCCTTTGCGACCTCAGCAGCGCCTTGAGTCAATTTCTTACGGCAGTCGAGCGATGCCACAACAAACAGAGCGAGTCCCCGTAAGCGAAAGCTTGCTCGAATTGTTCGATACGGTTCGCCAGCAAGCCGAGCAGTACAGCGCGGTCTATGAAACGTTGTTGCGCAAAGCGTACGAGCTCGATCGGCTGCGCGCAACGGCATACCAAGAGTTCGACCATCTCAAAAACTCGACGCAGAAACTCCAGCAATCGCTCCAGCAGTCGGTCGAAGAAGCCATCGAACGGCTCCGGTCGCAGTTCGCCCACATCGAGAAAGTACACGCGCAACTATCGGAGATCGAGTCGCTACGCGACAGTCTCGTCAAGCTCGAAGATCGTTTCGCCAAGCGAACGGTCGAACTCGATGCAGTGCTCATGACGATCCGCCACTTGGTCGAAACCGCCACCACGGAGCGATTCGCAAAGCTCGAAGATTACATTGCCGCCAAGCTGCGCACGATCGAAGGCGACGTCGGCACGCTCGATTCGCACATCTACGCGATGCAGGAGTTCTTCAAAAAAGAGATCGCCGAGCTGAGCGAAGAACTGGCACGCTACAAAAAGAAAATCCCCGAAACGCGCTACATCCTCGACGAAACCAGCAAGTACATCGTCTCGATGCTCGACGATGCCGAGCGTCGTTTCAACGACAAGCTTACCGAATACAGTGCCCAAGTCGACGAGCGTATCGGGCAAGCGCTTGCGCGCCTTTTCGGCAACAACGACTTAGCCAGTGACCTCGCTCGCGCCAACACGCGGGCACAAGAAATCATCCGCCGTGCCGATGCTCTCGAACGTCGGATGTCGCTTTCGGTGTGGATTTCGCTCGTCTTGGGGGGAGTGGCGCTCATTCTCGCACTGATTACGATGCTGACTTAGCGAGCGATCGCATCGCGGTCGAACCACACGTAGGCGTACTGCCGCCTGTCCATCGCATTGTTGCGATAGCCACGGATGTACGGCTGCAAGAGACGGTAGTCTTCGTCGTAAAACAGCAGAACCATCGGTGCATCGGCGATAGCGATTTGCTCGGCACGCGCGAAGAGCCGGTTGCGCTGGTGGCGGTCGAGCGTTCGACGTGCCGATTCGAAGAGTTCGTCGTAGCGTGGGTTCCGGTAACGCGTGCTGTTGAGCGGTGACGGAGCGGAGCTGTCTCGCGGCACGAGCTTGCCGTAGAACAAATTCAAAAACGATTCGGGGTCGGGGTAATCGGCGATCCATCCCAGGCGGAAAAACGGTGCGCGACCGTGATCGATCTCGTCGAGATGACGTGCGAATTCGACCATCTTCAACCCGATGCGGATGCCGAGCACTTCGGCAAGCTGCGATTGCACCGCTTCGGCGACGAGCTGATTGCGACCGCCGCCGCTGTTGAGTTGCAGCTCGATCGCCGGAAAACCGCGTCCCATCGGGAATCCAGCATCGGCGAGCAGTTGCCGAGCTTTCGACGGATCGAAACGATAGCCGACGACCGAGCGCGCCGGATAGTCGGGCATTGCTGGCGGGACGAGCCCGTGGTGCGCCGGCTCTCCGCCTTGACCTTTGAGAACATAGCGCAAAATCCGTTCGCGATCGACGGCAAAGCAGAACGCCTGCCGCACACGCCGATCGGCGAATACCGGATGCGTGATGACCATGCCGTAGTACTGCGTCGAAAGCGCCGGCACTCGCAACAACTGAAAACGCCGAAACGCCGATCGCAACTGCTTCTGCTCGTCGACCACAAGCGGAAAAAACTCCGACGGTATTCGGTAGCACTCGTCGAGATTGCCTTCGGTGAATTCGAGAAATTGCACCTTGTCGTCCTTGACGAACGTAAAGCGCACACCGTCGAGGTAGGGGAGCTGGTTGCCCGCCGAATCGCGCTTCCAATAGCGTTCGTTGCGCACGAGCACGCACTCGCGGTCCGGCGTCCATCGCACGAATCGAAATGGACCGGTGCCGACGGGATGTTGGAAGAAATCTTTGCCGTAATACTCGACAGCTTCGCGGGGATGAATGCCCGTGAAATTCATCGCGACGTAGTACTCGAACGGACCGAACGGCTCGACGAGTTCGATGCGGAACGTATAGCGATCGAGCACGCGGAAACCGCGGACACTTTTGACGCGCGGCTCGGTGCCCGTCGCGGCAGCCTCGCGTGTAGCTTCGTAGAATTCCTCGGCGCCGACGACCTTGCCACGGAAATAATCAGCCGACAACGTTCCCGTGCGTGCATCGCAACAGCGGGTGAGCGAATAGGCGACGTCCTCGGCTGTCAGTTCACGTCCTTTGCCGCCGGGAAAGCAGGGATCGTCGTGGAAATACACACCGCGCCGCAAGTAGTAGGTGTACGCTCGACCGTCAGGCGAAATCTCCCACCGCTCGGCAAGCTCGCACGTGAGATTGAGATCGGCGTCGAAGTACAGCAATTGGTCGTAGATGTTCTCGGCGATGTGAGCACTGGTGACGTCGTTGATCGCAACGGGGTCGAGCGAGCGTAACTCTCCGGTTTCGTTGACGCGATAGATACCGCCGTACCAACGATCGCCCGCTGCCGGACGAAGCGCCGACACGTCGGGCATCACGCGCTGCTTGCATCCGCCGGCGACAAGTGCGAGCAGCAGCACACACCCGACAGCACCGAGCGCGGCGTTCGACTTACGAACTGCTCCCATCGGCGATCGCATCGCGAAGGATTTCGCTGACGTCGCGAACGCGGACGCTGTCGGCTTTGTCGGCGGCTTTCACACCGTCGGTGAGCATCGTCATGCAGAAAGGACAGTTCGCCGCTATCGTTTCAGCGCCCGTCGAGAGCAATTCTTGCGTGCGGTTGTGATTGACTTTTTCGCCGACGTGTTCTTCCATGAACATGCGCCCGCCGCCGGCACCGCAACAGAAGCCGCGATCGCGCGAACGTTCGACGTCCAGCACGGTCAGTCCGGGCACGTTTTCGAGCAGCGCACGCGGGGCGTCGTATTCGCCGTTGTAGCGTCCCAAGTAACAGGAATCGTGGTAGGCGACCGCTTCCTGCGACAGCTTTGCGCGGTCGATGCGCAGACGTCCTTCGGCGATAAGCTGCTGCAGAAACTGCGTGTGGTGCATGACGTGATAATTGCCGCCGAAGCGAGCATAGTCGTTCTTGAGCGTGTTGTAACAATGCGGGCAAATCGTGACGATCGTGCGGACGCCGTAGCGGTCGAGCGTTTCGATGTTCTGCCGCGTGAGCGTGTCGGCGAGATATTCGTTGCCGCTGCGGCGCGCCGGATCGCCGGTGCAGCATTCTTCGACTCCGAGAATCCGAAACTCGACGCCTGCATGCTGCATCAGTTCGGCAAACGCTCGGCTGATCTGCTTTGCGCGTTCGTCGTAGCTGCCGGCACAGCCAACCCAGAAAAGCACTTCCATCGAACTATCTTCGGCAGCGGTTTTGATGCCCAGACCCTCTGCCCATGCAGCGCGATCGCTTTGTGCCATCCCGCCCCAGGGAACCGCATTCGTTTCGAGGTTCGAGTACACGTTCGGAAGCAGCGACGATTCGTCGGTGAACGATGCCTCCATCATCACCAGAGCTTGGCGCATCGCGACGATCGCCGGCACATGCTCGATGTTGACCGGACATTCCTGCATGCAAGCGCCGCAAGTGGTGCATGCCCATAGCGCTTCTGGTGGGATGTAATCGCCGACGAGCCGCCGATCCCAGATCGCGCGTTCTTCTGCTGTGAAGACCGTTTCGAAAACAGCACGCTCCAGCTCGTTCATCTCGTCGGAGCGCTTGCCGCGGAGAATGGCGCGTGCAGCATCGCGGCGATCGGCTCGCGAGGCATTGTCCGCCCAGTCGCGAAGCTTGAGCAGCAGCGGACCTTTGTCCATCGTTCGCTTGTGTATGGCGATGATGATGCCGCGCGGATCGAGCACTTTTCCGGTTGCATTAGCCGGACACACACTCGTGCATCGCCCGCAATGCGTGCACGTGTAGCCGTCGAGCAATGTCTTCCACGAAAAATCTTCGATGTCGCGGGCGCCGAATTTCTCGACGTTTTCGCTGGTGAAGTCCACCGTCGGGAGTGCACGCGGAAATTCCAGTTGCGAAAAGAACACGTTCGGCAGCGACGTGAGCACGTGCAGATGCTTCGAGTACGGCAGGTAATTGGTGAACGCCAAAATGAGTACGATATGCATCCACCAGAACACCTCGTGGGCGACCTCGCCGAGAGGAAGGATCGGTGCGAGCAACGCTGCAACGGGACGGATAGCCCACGAATAGTCGGTGCCGAGCCGGATACGTGCGGTGTTGAGAAGCAGGAGCGATGTGACGATCGCCAGTATGGTCAGCAGAATCACTGCCGCTTCGATACGGTCTTCGGAGACTTGCAGACGGCGAACACGCAGAACGTACCGCCGCCACAGCGCCACAAGCGTTGCAACGATGATGAACGCACAGAAGATGTCCGCCGCGATGGTCGAAAGCGAATAGAGCGGACCGAGCCAGTTCAAATTCAGCGACGGATGCAGACCCTCGAGCACCGCTTCCGCTGCTGCAGCGAGCAAGACGAGGAATCCCCAGAAGATCGCCACGTGGATAACGCCCGCGCCGGGGTCGCGTAAAATCTTCGTTTGGAGCAATCCGACGGTGAGCATTTGCCGCAGTCGCGCGCCGAGGCGATCGAATCGGTCGTCGGGACGAGCGAACGTCAAGTATTGGCGCAGTCGCCATGCGCTGCGTGCGAAGGTCGCGACGGCAGCGATGAAAACGATCCAGAAGTCGAGATTCTTGGCTGTCATACTGCTGCTACGGTTGTGCGAAACTCGGTTCGGTGATGAACGTCGAATCGGTCAGCGCCTGCAAAAATGCACGCAAATCGGCAAGCTCGCTGCTGGTCAGTCCGAGAGGGCGAATCCGCGGGTCCTTGTTGACAAAAGGCTTTCCACCAGTGTTGTAGTGTTCGAGTACGTCGTCGAGTGTCGCCATCGTTCCGTCGTTCATGTATGGTGCGGTGAGCGCGACGTTGCGCAGTGTTGGTGTCTTGAATTTGCCAATGTCGCGTTCGTCGCCGGTGACGTAGTAGCGCCCGCGATCGTAGTAGTGCGAGTGGATGCCGATGCTATGGAAAGCGAAATCGCTGAAAAAGATGCCACTGTGGCACTCGCTGCAGCGTGTTCGCTCGCTGAAAAAGAGCGCCATGCCGCGCTTTTCGGAATCGCCAAGTGCAGTGGTGTCGCCGCGACGGTAGCGATCGTATCGCGAGTTGCCCGACACCAGGATGCGGCAGAACGTCGCGATTGCACGCACCGCATCGCGCACCGACGGTGACGAACCGAATACCCGCTGGAACCACTCGCGATAACTCGACGAGGAGTTCAAGCGCTGTGCGATGAGCGCTGTATCGGATGCCATCTCGATCGGCGAGGTCATGGCGCCGAGTATCTGTTCTTCGAGCGAGCGTGCGCGTCCGTCCCAAAACCACGAGCCGCTATAAGCGACGTTGACGATCGGCGGTGCGTTGCGCAAACCGATCTCGCTCTGTGTACCGCGGCTGACAGCGATCGTGTCGGAAAAGGCTCGCGCCTGGCGATGACAGCTCGCGCACGATAGATCGCCATCGCGCGACAGACCGGTGTCGTAGAACAGCAAACGCCCCAGCGCGATTTTGTCCGCGGTGATAGGGTTGTCGTGCGGCACCGGTATCGGCGGAAAGCCAGGTGGCACCGGATAGTCCGATACGACGGTATCCGAGGGCGAGTGCGACCGATCGCACCCGATCGCGAGTGCGATCGCCATCAGTGCGTATATAGCTGCTCGTTGCATACTCGTGCGCAATTTACCACCGGCATCGCCGAATCATCGGCGTAGTTTTGCCGCCCAACACCGACACTGATTCGATGATTCCACTTCTCGACCTTCACCGCCAGTATCCCACGATCGCTGGTGACATCGAACAGCGCTTGCTCCGCGTCGCGCGAAGCCAACGATTCGTTCTCGGACCGGAAACCGACGAGCTCGAACGGTCGCTGGCTGAGTATCTCGGCGCGCGGCATGCCATCGCTGTTTCGAGTGGTACCGACGCATTGCTTGTGGCGCTGATGGCTCTCGGCATCGGTCCGGGCGACGAGGTGATCGTACCGACATTTTCGTTTTTTGCAACGGCGGGCGTGGTCGCTCGGCTCGGTGCCAAGCCGGTATTCGTCGATGTCGAGCCGGGAACGTTGACGCTCGATGTCGAAGCGACGCGCGCTGCGATAACGCCACGTACACGAGCGATCGTCCCGGTGCACCTGTACGGTCAAGGCGCTGCGATGGACGAGCTGCTCGTGCTCTCGGAGCAGGCGGGCATACCGATCGTCGAAGATGCCGCCCAAGCGCTCGGTGCATGTCATCGCGACGGACGCCGACTCGGCACGCTCGGTCTCGTCGGTTGCTACTCGTTTTACCCCACGAAAAATCTCGGTGCCTTCGGTGATGCAGGGCTTGTGGTGACCAATGACGACGCACTGGCGCATCGCATCCGCATCATGCGCAATCACGGCATGGAGCCGCGGTACTATCATGCGGTCGTCGGGGGGAATTTCCGCATGGACGAATTCCAAGCTGCTGTGCTCAACGTCAAGCGTACTCACCTGGACTCGTGGAATGCAGCGCGTCGCAAGCATGCCGCCTCGTATCGCCGAATGTTCGCCGAAAGCGGTCTTGTCGGTGAAGCGATCGAACTGCTCGTCGAGCGCTTTCCCGATGTTCCGGGGTCGCACATTTACCATCAATTCGTCCTGCTGGTGCACGATCGCGATCGGCTTCGCCGGTGGCTTACCGAACGTGGCATCGGAACGGAGGTGTACTATCCCGTGCCGTTCCACCGGCAAGAGTGTTTTCGCGGGCTCGGCTATCGCGCAGACGATTTTCCCGTCGCCGAAGATGCTGCTGCTCGCGTGCTGGCGTTGCCGATGTTCGCTGAATTGCGTGCGGATGAAATCGCCGCTGTCGTCGAAGCGATCGCGGAATTCTATGCTCGATGAGGTGCTGTGCGTTTGAGAACGACAATCGTGCGGTCGTCGGAATACTGCGCGCCGGCGCTGAAATGCTGGACGTCTTCGAGAATCCGCATCGCGATAGTTCGTGGCTGCTCGCCAGCCGAGCGGCGAAGATGTTCTTCCAAACGCGCTTGACCGTAGAGCTGACCGTCGGGAGATTGTGCTTCGAGAATGCCGTCGGTAACGATGAGCAGAACGTCGCCGTGCTGCATGTTGATGTTCTCGACCGAGAAGCGCTGGTTCGGCGCGATACCGAGAATCGGTCCGGTCGGCTCCAATGCCGCGATGCGTCCGCTGGAGGCGCTGTAGTGAAGTGCCGGGCAATGACCGGCGTTGGTGTAGAGCACCAGTCCACTGGCTGACGGTGTGATCTCGCAGTAAAAGAGCGTCACGAAGCGCTCGTTGGGGAAGGTCTCGTACACGAGCGTATTGAGCCGGCTGATGAGCGAGGAAATTTTCGTGTGATAGGTAATTCCCATCCGCAGCGCGCCGGAGACAAATAGCGCTTGAACGGCGGCAGGTAGCCCTTTGCTGGCGGCATCGCTGACGACGATACTCAGTCGCTGTTCCTCGTGCATGTCAGTGGGGCGAAGGTAGTCGAAGTAATCGCCGCCGACGACGCTATCGGGGACGGAAATGCCGAAGGCGATGTAGTCGAGGAACTCGACGGTGTGATCGGGCAGAAGCGAGCGTTGGAGTTCCGAGGCACGGTCGAGATCGCGCGCCAATTGTTCGCGTTCGCGACGGTGACGCAAATTCTGCAGCGCAGACGATGCCGCACTGCCGATGATTGCAAGCATCGAAGAAAGCTCTTCGCCGACAACGGGTGCGTTGATTGCGATGACGTACTCGTAGAACTTCTGACCGGCGATCTTGACCAGTCGCCCGACGCCGGTCGCCGAGTAAATCCTGATGCCGCGCTCGCGCAGCAGCGTGTCCGTTTCGACGTCGGTTACCGTTCGACGTTCGGCTAACGCAGCAAAAGTCGGTTGCTCGGCGATATCGAGTTCGTAGTCGTCCGGGATATGCTGGACGTCGCCGTACTGATAGAGCAAGCGATAGCTGCTGTGCTCGGGAACGAGCTTCCACAATCGAGCGCCGACGACAGCGAATTCGTCGCGCTCGACCAAATCGCGCACGAGCGACTTGAGCAGTTCTTCTTCGCTATCGAACGAACTGCCCAGAACTCTGTCGAGCAGCTTGTACAGATGCCGTTGGGGAAGCGACGCCGGTTGTGGTTGAGTCATAACTTTGCACCCTCCAGACAGGAAACAGGCGCGATGACGAACGAGCACTCTCCGCAATTGCAACGTGTAACCGTCCTGCATCTTTCGGGCAGCATCGAACGCATTGTCGCGATGCATCGGCTCGGCGATGCGTGCGATGTTCGCCCGATTCACGATTTCATCGTCGCCAAACCGAAAGACGTTCTGCAGCTTCTCCGCTCGGTGAAAGGGCAACGCATCGTCATCGCGACAAAAGACCTACGCTATCAGCGATTCCGCACGGTGTGGAAGATGTACGCAGCGCTGTCGGGTGCAAGGGCGGCGATGTTTGCCGACGAGCTCGGCGCGACGGATCGCTTCGGTTGGGCAAAACTCGCTGCAGTCGAATTGCCGTTGCTCATGCTCGAAGCGTGCGCTTCGATTGTCACATTGGCTGTCGGGTGGTTGCGTTTGGTTCGTTATCGCTCGATGTGCCGATGAAATTGCTCTACCTGCGAACGGATTTTTATGGCGCAGCGACCGACGGCGGTTCGTTCACCATGCAGAAAGGCATCGTCGGTGGTTTGCTCGACTGCGGTGTGGAAGTCGAGATCGTTACCAGTTGCCCGGCTCCTGACCATGGCACGGTGCCTGTGCACACGATCGGCTACAACCGGCTGATGATGAACTTGCCCGAAGTGTTCAGCATTGCCCACAATAGCCGCGTGGTGCGTCGCATCGGCGCTGTGTTGGAGCGTTTTCGACCGAACGTCATCTATCAGCGGCACAGCAGTCACAACATTACCGGCGCGATGATACGTCGCCGATATGGCGTGCCGTACATTCTGCAGTTCGATGGCTCGGAGGTGTGGATGAAAACGCACTGGAGCAAAACATACCTGCCGCGCATGCTCGAACGTGCCGAGCGTGTCGCTCTCGGTTGTGCCGATTTGGTGACTGTCGTTTCCGAGCCGATGCGCCGCATGGCAATCGAAGCAGGTGCCGATCCGCGAAAGGTTGTCGTCATTCCGAACGGTGTCGCCATCGAGCGTTTTTCGCCCGATATTTCGACTGGCGATGTACGCGCTCGGTACGGTTGGGAGGATGCGGTCGTCGTGGGATTCGTCGGTACGTTCGATCGCTGGCACGGTGCAGACGTCCTTGCAGAAGCACTCGCACTCGCTGTCGCGCGCGAGCCGAGCGTGCGTGGGCTGTACGTCGGCGATGGAGCGATGCTCGGAGCCGTTACCGACATCGTCGAGTCGCACGGCATTGCCGATCGCGTCGTGTTTGTCGGGCGAGTCCCGCACGACAAGGTGCCGTCGTATCTGTCGGCGTGTGATATCCTGGCTGTGCCGACAGTGACGAATCCCGATGGCACCGAATTTTTCGGTTCGCCGACGAAACTGTTCGAGTACTTGGCGATGGGGAAAGCGGTCGTCGCAACGCCCTTGGGACAGGTCGCCGAGATCGTTCGCGATGGCGAAAACGGCGTCTGGTGCGAGCCGGGCGACCCTCGTTCGCTCGCGGATCGTATCGTGGAATTAGCGCGCAGTCCGGAGCTTCGGAAACGGCTCGGAGAAGCGGCTCGGCGTGACGCTATCGAGCATCACTCTTGGTCGGCGCGGGCACGTGCATTGATCGAGGCATGGGAGAATATCCGTCGCTCGACGTCGTACAGGTGAGTGCACCATGCCAGCTCCGTCGGCACGTTCGTCGCGACGACGACGATCGCCCTGGCTGCCGCACGTTCGATCCAAGTGCGGAGCGTTTCGATCCCAGCGCCATCGAGATTCGTCGTCGGTTCATCGAGCACGACCAGCGGCGGCGAACCGAGAAATGCCAAAAGCAGCTTCAGACGTTGCACCGTGCCGGAGGAGAGTTCGCCGATTCTCATCGAACGATACCGTGTCAGACTGGATTCGTCGAGCAGACGCTCGATTTCTTCCGACGACTCTCGAAGTCCGCGACACGCACAGTGAAAGGCGATTTGCTCTGCAACCGTGAGTTCATCGTAGAGTGTCAGCGCCGGAGCGCAATATCCGCTACGAGCTCGCAACGTGAACGGGTCGTCGGAGGTTTGCCCCTCGCACGAGAGCGTAACTTTTCCAGACGTCGGCACGAGCAAACCGGCAACGATGCGCAGCAGCGTGGATTTGCCGCTGCCGTTCCGACCGATGCAGCCAAGCACGGTGCCGCATTCGACAGCGAACGAGACATCGGCGAGCACATCGGTGTGTGCGTAGCGATGGCGGATTCGATCCAGAGTGAGCGAGATCACGGCAACACGGCAATTTTCGTGAGTATGCGGTCGTTTCCACTGCTGACGATCGCGATGAACACGCCCTGCGATGGGAATCGATCGCTCTCGGTCGAGATGCTCACTCTGCGGCGACTGTCGTTTCGCACTTCGACGGTGGCAGTCGTGCGGTGAATCTCGATTCCCTCGGTCGTCAAAAGTTGAACGGTGACACGATCGCCCGCGCGAGCAGAAGCAGGCACAGGGAGCGTCACCTCGCGGTCGCGATGGCGGATGACCGGATTGGGGCTGGGCTGGTCTTGCAGCGTCGTCAGCAAGCCATTGCGGAAGGCGACAATGTCGCAATTCGCATCGGTCGTGCGTGTGCAGTAGTATTCCGATGTGCCCAAGCGGTCGCCGCCGGGGGTTCGCGTTATCGCAACGCTGTAATCGTAGCTGGTGTGCGGATCGCTTGCCAGTTGCCGCAGGTGCGGATTGGTCGCCACGAAATCGGCGGTATCGGGTGTCGAGCTGGCATCGCTCGATGGGAGCACTGCTCGCAGCAGCTTGAACTGAAGCGGATAGAGCGAAACAGTCCTCGTCCACGAGGGATCGGTGTAGCGCTGGTCGTCGGTGTCGTTGTCCGGCTGCAACTCCGGCAGTATCGCGGCGTCGCTGAAATAGCCGTCGCGAGCGCGCGAGCCTGTCCAGTACAGCCACGGCAGCATGCGACACCACAGCGCGTCGAATCGTTGCCCACGGACAGCGACGACACTATCGAGCGCAAGCGGCGCCGGACTGCACGTGCCGATACCTTCCCACCAGGAACGAACGAGATCGTCGCCGAGCTGGATGGTCAAATACCGGAGCGCGATCGAATAACCGTAGCTTCCCTCGATGCTCCGATCGCACGACAAACAGTAGAGCGTCGGATTGGCAAACAGTCGTCGCACGTATTGCACGTAGTTAGGAACGTGCGGAAAGGCACGCTGTTCGATCCACACGCTCGTCATCTCGTAGTACGTCGGGCTTTCGCCGTAGTAGTAACCGTACTGCACCAGGTGGTGAAACTCGTGGTAGCACGTGATCGCCAACGCGACAATGCCCGTATCCGAGTACGTCGCGCGCTTACTGGCAGAGCCGATCGAATCGCGGCTGCTGTAATCATTGTCGAGGAAAATGAAACCTGTCGAAGCATAGCCGCCGCACGGGAGCGGGATCAAATCCTCGGCGAAGGTCGCACCGTACCAGCCGTATTGTCCCAGGTCGCGGTCGTCGAAAAAGAAGCCTGGCACTTGTCCGAGTTGCACAAGGTACACGTCCCACGAAGCGGTGTCCACGTAATCGCGCGGCGGGATGCGATAGCCGAGCGTGTCTATGGCGAAGCGGTACGCAGCATCCATGTAGTATGCCGCCGAATCCACGTAGTCGGGAATGCCGTTGCCGTCGCGATCGCCGGAAGGGACTGCGTTGAGTCCGAGCGTGTCGTAGTGGATACAGAAATTGCCCGACGGCGAGATCATCGAAAACTGCATGCGTGGGCGAATGCGCGTCTGCGTGTGGGGAGCTTTGTGCTCGATGCGATCCAGACACGAGTGCTGCCGATCGCCTTCGGCAAATGCGAACGAAACAGCACTCAGCAGCAAAAGCGCACGCGCGACGTACTGCTGCCGAGCGATCACGATACGGCAGCCTACTTGAACATTTCTTTGATCATCCCCCACGTGCGGCGCACGGTGCTCAGGTTGTGCGTAACGGCGGTCGAGGAGGTATAGGTCGTCGAGTTGTCCGTTCCTACGATGCGCAAGCGGTAGTAGTACACGCGAGCGGATGCGGAGGGATCGCCAGAACCTTTGCCGAGAACGTCGTTGTCCACGTAACGATAGACCGTGCCGCTCCCTTTCGGATCGAGCGAAGCGATGAGCGTCCACGTCCGATTGTCGGTCGAGCGCTCGATGTCGTAGCGGGCAATGTCGCGCTCGACGGTCGGTTTCCACTCGACCGTGATCGAACGCCCGTCGCTGCGTGCGGTCAAGTATTCGACCGACACTTCCGCTGCAATCGCCACCAGAGTGGCAAGACAAACGCTTGCCAGTATCGCTGCTGTCTTCATGGCGCCGCAAATATATTGCGCTACCGTCGAAACTTCGTCGAGTGCACAATGGCAGCGACTGCCGATGTCGCCATCGTCGGATTCGGTATCGCCGGCGCAACGCTCGCGCACTCCTTGATCGAGCAACGCGCGCGGGTGGTGGTTTTCGATTCGCCCGACCGACCTGCCGTTTCGCGCAGTGCCGGATCGATTGCGTCTGTCGCCGGATTGCGCTTCGGTGTGATCGAACAGTGGCAACAGTGGTGGAATGCTGCGCTGAGCGTGTACACGGAATTCGGCGTCATCGAGCCGATCGCGTGTTACCGTCTGGTCTATCGCGCCGACGAACAGAATTTCTGGGAGCGGAAACGCCATGCGTTGATCGCCGAGGGGCACGCACGTCCTGCGCATCTGCCGCAACAACTGACCGAAGCGATCGAACTGCCGCTGGAGACGATCGAGATCGTTCGTGCAGCAAAAGTCCACGCAGCGTCTCTGCTCGACCGGCTGGCAGCGCAACTCGACAGAGACGGTCGCTACGTTCGCCGAACGCTATCTGCCTGCGACGTCGAGCCTGTCGGACAGGGCTACAGAGTCGCGGGCGTCGAATGCAAACACGTCGTGTTTTCCGAAGGCGCTTGGATGGCTGATAGCCGTTGGTTCGGTTGGATACCGCGCATGTTCGCGCGTGGGCAGCGCATCATGGGAGTTCTCGACCGCACTCTCACCGAGCAGCCCGTGTGGCTGAGCGTCGCGGGAAAAAGTTTGGTCGTCGTCGGCGATCGCTTTACGTTCGGCTCGACCTACGATTGGCACTCGCTCGAACCGATCGTGACCGACGAAGCGACGGCGTACTTGAGCGAGCAACTCGCACGAATTCTCCGGTGCGGTTATCGCGTTACCGATGCGTGGACGGGCGTCCGTCCGATCGTCGCTGATTTGCGTCCTGTCGTCGGCGAGCATCCGCACAACCGGGGGATGTGGATATTCAACGGACTCGGCTCGCGCGGGCTGTTGCTTGCGCCGCGATTAGCGCAACTGCTCGCTCGCCGCATCGCTGGCGAGCCGGTATCGCTCGGTCGGTGGGACGTCGCTCGGTTCGCCGAGCTTTTGCACGCGAAACCATAGAAGCCAGTGTTTTTCACAGTCGAAGCAGACATGATTCTTCCCACGGTCGTCGAATGGTCGCATTGGATCGTCGCTCGTGTACTCGGTCCGGGCGATTGTGCGCTCGATGCGACAGTCGGTCACGGTCACGATTTGGTCATGATGGCACAGCGCGTCGGCGCCAGTGGCTGCGTCATCGGCTGCGATATTCAACAGCGAGCGATCGACAGTGCTCGCGGGAACGCCGAGTCGAAGGGTGTTGCCGATCGGGTTCGGTTGCATCTGGAATCGCACGAGCATCTCGACCGAATCGCTGCAACCGAAGGTATCGGTTCGTTTCGTGCGATCATGTACAATCTCGGCTACTTGCCCGGCGGCGACAAATCCATTCGCACGCGGATCGAAACGACCATTCCCTCGCTCGGAAAAGCGCTCGGCTTGCTTGCTGCAGGCGGTGTGATGACGATCGTTTCCTATCGCGGACACGAAGGCGGAGCCGAAGAAGCCGAAGCGATCGTCAGATGGTGTCGAAAACTGCCACCGCACCTCTACGAATGCACCGAGTACTCGGCGATTTTCCACGACTCGGCGCCGCTAGGAATCGCTATCGCAAGACGCGTCACTCGGTGAGGATTTCGTAGGGGTCGAGCCGCTCGTCGATGACGATGCGAATTTTCCCGTGCGGAGTGTCGAACCACAGCAGCTCTTCGCCCCGAACGCTGTCGAGCGATTCTTTGCGGCAGTCGCAGAGCCATTGGTAGAGCGATGGTGACATGACCAAGGCATGCGGAAGTGTCCCGTGCTCGAGCATGTAGCGCTCGATGCGGGCGAAGATTTCTTCGTAGGCGTCGAAGTAGTCCATGGCTCGCTACAACCGCTGGGAAACCTTCTTGAGTTGTTCGCTGACGCTCGCCAGAACAGAGCTGACGTTCTCGACGACGTTTTTGGCTGTGCGGCTTGCTTGCTCTTTCAGCTCGTCGAGGGTTTCTTCGACGGCGTTGCGTTCGAGTTCGGGGTAGAGCGGAAACGCACGGCAGAACTCTTGCACTTCGAGCCGGATGCGCTCGAGTTCATCGGCGTCGGTGCGGTGTTGCAATGCGCGATCGATCCACGCTGCGATTTGGCGCATTTCCGGTTCCTTCATGCCTCGTGTCGTCATCGCCGGCGTGCCGAGCCGGATGCCGCTGGTGACGAGCGGTGGCTGTGTGTCGAACGGTACTGCGTTTTTGTTGCACGTGATGCCTGCTCGATCGAGCGCTTGCTCGGCTTCTTTGCCGGTGATGCCTTTCGAGCGAAGGTCCACGAGCATGAGGTGATTGTCCGTGCCGCCGCTGACGATCGTGAAACCGCGTTCCATGAGCGCTTCTGCCAGAGCTTTGGCGTTGCGGACGACTTGTTTGGCGTACTCTTTGAACGAATCCTGCAAACACTCGCCGAACGCGACAGCTTTCGCTGCGATGACATGCATGAGCGGTCCGCCTTGAATACCTGGCATCACCCACGAGTCGATCAGCTCGCCCATTTTCTTGAGACGCCCGCTTTTTGGGGCGACTTGTCCGAAAGGATTTTCGACGTTCTTGCCGAGAAGAATCAATCCGCCGCGCGGTCCGCGCAGCGTTTTGTGTGTCGTCGAGGTCACAACGTCGCAGTAAGGAATCGGCGATTGCAGCAGTCCAGCGGCGATGAGCCCAGCCGGATGGGCGATGTCAGCCATCAAGAATGCCCCGACGCGATCGGCGATACGACGGAACGCAGCGAAATCGATCTCGCGCGAATATGCCGACGCTCCGACCGTGATCATACGCGGGCGATGTTCGAGCGCAAGTTTTTCGACCTGGTCGTAATCGATGCGTCCTGTTTCGGGATGCACACCGTAGGCGACGAACTTGTACATTCGCCCGGAGAAGTTCACCGGTGAGCCGTGCGTCAAATGTCCGCCGTGTGCCAAGTCCATGCCGAGCACCGTGTCGCCCGGCTGCAGGTACGTGAAATACGCCGCCATGTTCGCGCTCGAACCACTGTGCGGTTGAACGTTGGCGTACTCGGCGCCGAAGAGTTTCTTGGCGCGTTCGATGGCGAGGGTTTCGGCGACGTCCACCCATTCGCACCCGCCGTAGTAGCGGCGACCGGGATAGCCTTCGGCGTACTTGTTCGTCAGCACGCTGCCTTGCGCTTGCATGACCGCAAGCGAGGTGAAATTTTCCGACGCGATCAGCTCGATTTTGTCGCGCTGACGCTCGTATTCGCCTGAGAGTGCGGCGTAGAGTTCGGGGTCCGTCGAGCGAACGAAGTCGTACATGGTCGTTTCGTGTTCATCGAGTTCGACATTTCAGCTAACGCGCAATAACAAGCGGCAACGTCCGAACGGTTCGCGCGCTGCGATACCGCAGCAGATACATGCCGCTTGCCAGAGACGAAACAGGCACGGTTATCGCGTTCGAAGCACCGATCGTCGAGATCGTGTAGTCGGCGAGCCGTTCGCCGCGCAGCGAGCAAATTTCGATCGTTGCGCCGTGGAGCAACTCTTCGAACGGCACGCGCACGGCAACGACGTCGCTTGCAGGATTCGGCAGAAGCGTCCAAGTTTCGGATGCGTCGCTGCCGACCGACGTAACCGGCAGCTCGAAGCACCGCGCGGCGCCGCTGGCATCGCTTGCATCGACAAAGCAATTGAGGGTCGGCGGCGTCGGTTGCATAAGTGTGCCTTCGCCGATCATCACCGACCACAGCGGTGCGGGTTGGCTCGTCGGTGTCGCCCGAATCGAAGCGAGACTGGCGCCGAGCAATATCGAGCGTGGATGGGCTTGGCGGAACGCTCGAAAGACCGAATCGGCGGCGAGCTTTTGCACCATGACGTCGCTGTTCATGAACGTTGCCGGTAGTGCGACGTCGCCGCGCATTTGTTCGAGCTGATCCAGACCGGCAATGCCGAACAGCGGGAATGCCTGGTAGATCGCCACCAGTTTGATGACGGCGTACATGACCGATGTATCGCGGTCGGTGCTGGTTTTCCCACGCACCGAATAGAGCCAGACGGTGTTGGTGCCGCGATCGAAGCTGAAGTTGAGCGATAGCGAACTGCCGATCGATCCGCCAACCTGCGACAGCAGCGATGTATCGCCAGTAGTGTAGATCGCATCGACTCCCGGCGAAGAGATACCAGCCTGCTGGGCGGTTTGCGTTGCAGTGCGGACGCCATCGGCGGCGGTAAACGGTGCCAAAAGCTGGCTGCGAAGCTCGACGATGCTCGCGAAGAGTACGAGCGCGGCAATGGTAGTGCGCATGTCGGAATGCTCCGAGTGGTTTTCGTGACGTGAAACTACAAAACCGCGCTGCAATTACGGCTGGCGTTCGAGCCGAGCTGTAATTTGCAGCTTGCACATGCAACCGACGAAATCCTCATGGCACTCTCAGCTCAGCAGTGGCAGGCAATAGCCCGAACCGTTCTGGCATCGCGCCTGATCGACGAAATCGAGGAACGCGAGTTAGCGCCGAAAGGACTCGTGACGTATCAATTTTCCGCGAAAGGTCACGAGCTGCTCCAAGCGCTCGTCGCTGAGCATCTCGACCATCAGCACGATGCTGCAACGGTGTACTATCGCTCGCGACCGTTCGTTCTGCATGCCGGCATGACCTATCAGGAAGCTTTCAGCGGTCCTTTGGCGCGCAGCGGCAGTCGCAACGGTGGGCGCGATATCGGCGTCGTGCACAATCTCGTGCCCCGACGGAACGTAACGGTGTTGCCTGCATCGGGCGATGTCGGCGCACAGTACACACCGGCAGCCGGTTGGGCGCAAGCGATTCGTTACTACGTGCGCGTGCTCGGCGACACCAGTTGGGATAGTGCTGTCGCGGTTGCACTCGGAGGCGACGGTTCGGTTGCGACCAACGGCTTTTGGTCGGCGCTGACGATCGCAACGACGCTGAAGCTACCGATGATCTTCGCCATCGAGGACAACGGCTTCGGCATATCGGTGCGCTCGTCGCTCCAAACACCGGGTGGCAACATTGCCAACAACCTTCGTTCGTTTCGGAATCTGGTGATTCTCGATTGTGACGGTGCCGATCCTGTCGAGGCAGCCGAAGCGGTCGAAACAGCAGTGCTGACCGCACGCACGAAAGGAAAGCCCGTTCTCCTCCATGCTCGCGTGCCGCGTCTGTGCGGACATTCCGGCGCCGACAATCAAGCCTACAAAACACCCGATGAACGTGCTGACGAAGAGCGTCGCGATCCACTGCCGCGTCTGCGAAGCTTTCTCCAGCGCAAGGGGATCGTCTCGGCGAGCCAGTGGAAGGAACTCGCCGACACAGTCGAACGCGAAGTGCGCACGGCATGCGATGCTGCGCTCGCCGAACCGGAGCCGGATCCGTCGTCGGTGGCACGATACGTGTTTTTCGACGGAAAGACGATGCAGCGCGTTGGCGGGCAATGGGTCGCTCAGCCGCCCCAGCGAAGCTTCACCGAAGAACCACGAACCGACGGTCCGCGCGTCAATCTCGTCGAAGCGGTGCGGCGCACGTTGGCGTGCGAGTTGGAACGCAATCCTCGTGTGCTCGTCTTCGGCGAGGATGTCGGCGTCAAAGGCGGTGTCCACGGTGCGACGATGGACCTGCAACGGCAGTTCGGCGAAGACCGCGTGTTCGATACGTCGCTGTCGGAAGAGGGCATCATCGGTCGCTCGGTCGGGATGGCGCTGGCAGGACTGGTTCCTGTACCCGAAATCCAGTTCCGCAAGTATCTCGATCCAGCGATGGAGCAGTTCAACGACTGCGGTACGATTCGCTGGCGAACCAACAACCAATTCGCGGCGCCGATTGTCGTGCGCATTCCGGTCGGCTACAGCAAACGCACGGGCGATCCGTGGCACAGCGTGTCGGGCGAGGCGATATTCGCGCACACGATCGGGTGGATCGTTGCTTTTCCTTCGAATGCACGCGATGCAGCGGGCTTGCTCCGCTCGGCGCTCTATGCGAACGATCCTGTCGTGTTTCTCGAACACCGCAATTTGCTCGACACTGCACCGGCACGAACGCCGTATCCCGGCGATGATTTCGTCGTGCCCTTCGGGAAAGCCCAGCGCGTCCTCGACGGCACTGCCGTGACGATCGTCACCTGGGGCGACATGGTGCATCAGTCGCTCGAAGCGGTGCGATCGCTGGGAGCATCGGTCGAGGTCATCGACTTGCGAACGATTCGCCCGTGGGACAAAGAGGCGGTGCTCGAATCGGTCGCCAAGACCGGGCGATGTTTGATCGTTCACGAAGACACGATCACGTGCGGCTTCGGTGCCGAAATCAGCGCGACGATCACCAGCGAAGCGTTTTCGTTCCTCGATGCGCCGGTGCTGCGACTGGCGCCGCCGGATGTGCCGATTCCGTACAACAAAACGCTGATGGCGGCAATCGTCCCGACTCCCGAACGCATCAAAAGCACGCTCGAGCAGTTGCTGTCGTTTTGATCCGTTGCCGATGGCGAAGTTCGTCCAACCGACTGCCGAAGCGATCGCAGCGCTGTCAAGCGATCCAGAGCGACTGACACTGCGGCTGAGCGAGATTTTTCACTCGATCCAAGGCGAAGGAACGCGTGCCGGCGAGCCGTGCGTGTTCGTGCGTCTGCAAGGCTGCTCGCTGCGTTGCGTCTGGTGCGACACGCCGTATGCGCTCGATCGGCGAACGCCGGAGCTTGTACTGACGGCAGCCGACGTTCTCGAACGGGTCGCCGCATTCGGTACGCGCTTTGTCGAACTGACCGGTGGTGAACCGCTGGAGCAGTTGGCAACTTTTCGTTTGATCGAGTGGCTGTGCGATCGAGGCTACACGGTCGCCATCGAAACCGGCGGGCACATTTCCATCGAGCATGTCGATCGCCGTGCCATTTGCATCCTCGACGTCAAGTGTCCCGATTCGCGGATGGCGCCGCTCAATTACGAGCGGAACATGGAGCTGCTCCGACCGCACGATGAAGTCAAGTTCGTCGTCGCTTCGCGTCGCGATTACGAGTGGGCACGATCGTTCATCGCCCAGTATGCGCTCGCCGAGCGTACTGCTGCAGTATTGCTATCCCCTGCTTTCGGATTGCTGTCGCCGCGCCAGCTCGCCGAGTGGATACTGGCTGACCGGTTGCCGGTTCGACTCCAATTGCAACTGCACAAGTTCATCTGGGATCCGCATCAGCGCGGCGTGTGACGAGAGCAACTGTTTCGTTTGCCGATCGTCCTTTCGCATAAGTTTGCAGTCGTTCGATCGAAGGCACCTGCCATGAATTTCGCCGAGCTGCAGCCGATACGGAAAGATGCAATCGCGGTGCAAACGCTCATGCAAGCGCCGCTTCAGCTTGTCTCCCTCAACGAACGAGTCGGATGGGACAATCTCATCACCGATGAAAACGTGCACCGCCCGCAGCTCGCTCTGGCGGGATTTCTGGAGCTGTTCACCAGCCACCGTCTCCAGGTGATGGGGAACACCGAGGTGTACTATCTCCGCTCGTTGGGAACGAGCGACCGCGTTCGTGCATTCCGTGGCATCGTCGAGCGGAAGGTGCCGGCGATCATTTTGACCAACAACCATACGCTCGATCCGGAGCTGCGCGATGTGGCGACCGAATACAACGTCGCACTGCTGCAAACGCCATACGAAACGACGCGCACCGTGCACATTCTCTCGGAATTTCTCGGCGATCAGTTCGCACCGCACGTCGTCGTGCACGGCTCGCTCGTGGACGTCTATGGAGTCGGTGTGCTCTTTGTCGGTCGGAGCGGTATCGGCAAAAGCGAGATTGCGCTCGATCTGGTCGAACGCGGGCACCGCCTCGTCGCCGACGACGTGGTGATTCTCACGCGCAAGCGGGATGCGATACTGATGGGCACGGGCAGCTCGCTCATCGAACACATGGTCGAAGTGCGCGGGCTGGGCATCATCGACGTGCGACAAATGTTCGGCATCCGTGCCATTCGCTACCAAAAGCGACTCGAAATCGTCGTCGAGCTGGAAGATTGGAACGCCGACGAAAACTACGAACGCGTCGGACTCGACGACACGACGGTTGAAATACTCGGCATCCCGATTTCGTCGGTAAAGCTGCCGATTTTTCCCGGCAAGAACATCACGGTCATCGCCGAAGCGATTGCGCTCAACTATCTGCTCCGAACGTATGGCTACAACGCCGCACGTCAGCTCGCCGACAAGCTCGAACGTGAAATCCAGCATCGTGCCGAAAAGCGCGGTGCAACGTTCGATCAGCGCGCCGTCACGTACTTTCAAGGCGACGATGAGTAGCGCCCGTGCGGTCGTCGTGTGTGCCGTCGCAGCGGTATCGCTTGCCGGCTGTCGCTTGTGGGACAACACAACGACGTACTTCAACACCTACTACAACATGAAGCGGCTCGAAACGGAAATCACCGACGAGTTCCGCTACCAGGACGAATTCGCCAAGCCACCGAAACCGCGCGTGGTCGTTCCCATCGAACCGGACATCGTGCTCGAGCGCCCTGCTGTCGGCGCGTTGCCGGCGTATCTCGATCAGATGGTCATCAAAACCAACAAGCTCCAGCCCGTGCGGGTCAAGGTCGATTCGATTATCATCAAGGGGTCGAAGATTCTCGCGACGCACGGTCAGAGTGATTTTGTGGACGGCACGCTCTACCTGATGGCGGTGGCGTATTTCTACCGTAGCGAGTGGTTGCCGTCGAACATCAAGTGTCAGGAATTGATTGCGCAGTTTCCGAAAAGCAGCTATTCACCCGATGCGCACTTGCTGTCGGCGAAAAACTACCTCATGCAGCGCAACCTTGCCAAAGCCGAACAGATGCTCTCGCGCACAGTGGACGTCGCATGGGAGCAACTCCGCTACGACGTGCTCTCGGAAGCCTTCCGGCTGCAAGCCGAATTGGCGATCGAGCAGGGGAATTACGACCGCGCTGTTCGCCCCTACAGGCAAGCGATCGCGCAGTGTCCCGACGAGGCGCAGCGCGCGATATGGCAAGTGGACATGGGATTGCTGCTCTATCGGCTCGGACGTTTCGAGCAGGCTGCCCGCGAGCTGGCGATCGTCGAAGAGTATTCGCCCGACAACTTGCGCCTTTTCGAGTGTCGCTACTATCGAGCGCTTTCGCTGTCGCGTTTGGGAAAATTCGCCGACGCGGAAAAACTTCTCGACGACCTCGAATCGCAGCGCCGCTTCGACGATTACGTCAAAGCCGGCTACATCGCCGGTGCGCGGCTCGAGCTGCTTCGTCTGGCAAAACGCACCACCGAACTCGACTCGCTCGAACGCGCCAGTTCGCAACAGACGACAGCCAGCGATGCTATTCTCGTGGCGCACTTCGAGCGGGGATTGGAGTATTTCCGCGCCAAAGACTACGACAACGCCATCAAGTACTTTGCCACCTCGAAGGTGCGCCGATCTCCGGTTTTCGATGGCGCCAAGCGACTGTTCGATCTGCTCAACATCCGCCAGCAGAAACTGCAGCAGCTTGTGCAACTGAAGTCCGCTACCGACGATAGCACACGTCGCATTCGTGCGTACACGGCGTTCGAACTGGGGCGTGCTCATCAGGAACTCGGCAATCCGGACAGCGCAGCGCAATGGTACCGCATCGCGATCGAAGACTCTCCGGCGGACGATACGGCGCGCGCACAGTATCTCTACGCGTGGGCACGGCTCGAAGAGGTGCGGCAGCCGCGCAAAGCCGATTCGCTGTTGATGATCGTCTTCGAACGCTACCCATTGACCGAATACGGTCGCGAAGCCAAGCAGCGACTCGGTTTCACCGACTATGCTGTCACCGACACTGCTGCCGAATTGCTGTCGAGCGGAGAGCATCTTCGCCGAGCGCAGAATTATTCCCTCGCGCTCGTTCAACTCAGCAAGGTCGCCGATCGCTATCCCAGCACTGCCCATGCCCCGCGTGCTCTCTACCTGATGGGGTGGACGTGGGAAAACGATCTCGGCAACAACGACAGCGCGCTCTACTACTACGCGCAGCTCGTTCGACGGTATCCCACGAGCGAATACGCCAAGGACGTCTCGCGGAGCGTCGCTTTTGCGATGGTCAAACGCGACGGCGCACCGCCGCCATGGCTCAAAGACATGCCCGAGCAACAACCGGCAAATCCAGCCACACCACCGATGCCCGATCCGGCTGGTTCACCGGTACCTGGGGTGCAAGTGCCGACGATGACGCCGCCTTCTTCGAGACCGTCGCCGCGTATTCCTCCGCCTGGTGGACTTGCGCCTCCGCCAGGAACAGCGATACCGCCACCGCCTGGGTCTATGCCACCACCCGATCCGATGCTTGCTCCTCAGCCGGAGCCGTCGCTGCCGGATTCGTCGGGCGTGCCGCGCAAGCCCTGATCGGGCTGGCTGCGCTGTCGCAGGCGCTCTTTCGATGCTGCGTTGATTTCCGAGACTGCCCGCGCGATGTTCGTTTTGGCGATGCGTTCGAGTGCTTCGACGGCATCGGCGATCATCTGCTCGACGAGCGGTTGTTCATCGGGTGCAAAGGGCGACAGGACGTAATCGCTGAGCTCGCCTGGTCCGAACGCGCGACCGATCCCGCACCGCAAGCGCCAGAAACAATCCGTGCCGAGTTCTTCCATGATCGAGGCGATACCGTTGTGCCCACCATCGGAACCGCCGAGCTTGAGATGAATACGACCGAGCGGAAAGTTGTACTCGTCCACGATCGCAATGAGTCGTTCGGGCGCGATGCCGAGTTGCCCGACCAGCTTCCGCGCCGCGATACCCGAACGATTCATGTACGTCGTTGGGAGTGCGACAACGAATTCCTGCCGTGCGTACCGCAGCCTCGCTTCGAGCCACGGACCGTTGCCCGGTGCCAGCGTGCCGCCGCGGCGTGCGACGAAGGCTTCGGCAACGCGATAACCGATGTTGTGTCGTGTCGCTGCGTATTCCGTGCCGGGATTGCCCAGCCCTAACACCAACCAATCAATGCTCATTGCGGGTGAACGTTGTGATTGCTGCTTCGATCACGTTCCCGAGATGCGAACTTGCTCGCCGCGATGTTGCCAGCACTTCGTCGTGGGACAGTGGCTGCGGACGCGGTACATCGGCGAGCGTGTTCGTGATGACGCTGACGACGAGCGGCTCGATGCCGAAATACGTCGCTGCTTCGACTTCGTGCACCGTGGACATGCCGATGCACTCGCCGACGAGGCGAAAGAAACGCACTTCGGCAGGTGTTTCGTAGCTCGGTCCGTGAACGGCGACGTATGTGCCTTCCTGAACGGAAACGCCGCGTTCGACCGCAGCGCGCAATGTTCGCTCTCGCCATGCTGTGCGGAGTTCGAGTCGTCTGCCGCGCGACGTCGCTGCGAGCGAGCGGAAAGTCATGTTCACGATGCTATCGGCAAGGAGAAGATCGCCCGCATGCAATCGCCAGTGCAAGCCACCGGCAGCATTGGTGGCAATCACCGCTCGAATGCCGAGTTCCGCTGCGAGCGCAATCGGTGCAGCGATCTGCGACGGCGAGTATCCTTCGTACACGTGAAATCGTCCAGCGAAGACGAGCACCGTTTCACCGGCGATCCGGGCAACGATCGCTTCGCTACGATGACCGGCAACGCTCGCTTGCGGCATGCACGGAAGCTCGCTGTACGGAATGCATGCAGCGATCGGAACGTCCTCGAATGCAGCAGCGATACCCGAACCGGCAACGATTGCAACCTGTGGCAGATGGCTGCATTCGCGCGCGATGCGCTCTGCCGATCGAGCAAGGAGCGACGAGTCGAATTCAAGTTCGGCGATGCGGCTGTTCATGAGCGTCGCAATTTAGCGGCACCAACGTTTCGCAACGAATGCGATGAATGCACCGATGCTCGATCTCGATCGGCTGCGCGAAATCCTCGAGCGCGAGATTGTGCCGTATGTCGAGATGCACGGCGGAACGTTCGAATTGGTCGAAGTCGAAGGCACCATCGTTCGCGTTCGTCTCAGCGGTGCCTGTGAGCGCTGCGATGCAGCGACGATCACGCTGAGAGTCGGGATCGAACGGATGCTCCGTCGCGCACTCGATCCCGCCATCAGAGTCGAGCGAGTCGTGTAGCCGGCGTTCATCGTTTGCTGGTCGGTTCGAGCGGTCGAACGACGGTGATGCCGAGGGCATTCGGATACGTGCGGACGTACTCTTCCAGGCTCGGCTCGAAAACCACTTTGCCTGCTTTCGACGAGGCATGGATGAATCCGAGCTTCCCTTGCGTGCGCAGCGCGATTCCCAGATGTGCATAGTCGAGACCTTGTTTTGCCGTGGCGATAGCGACGATGTCGCCGGATTGTATGTTGCCGAGCGCCGCTGCGATCCGATCGAGCGGGACGACGACGAGCGGTTTGCCGGACAAGCGTCGCTCGATGGCGGCAATCTTCGGAACGAGCGCGCTGCTGTCGCGGAGTTGACGGTAAAGCGTCGGGTGGGTGCTCATGAAATCGATCCGTTTTCGCATCGGTCGCCCACCGAGCCGTGCGGTGATGTTTTCGATGACGCGTTTGGACTGGTTGTCGCCGATCCAGTCGCTCGTGTAATGCAAGCGAGAGACGTAGCCGTCACGTTTCCCACCGCGATAACGAATGAACTCCAACTGGCGCATGAAACGCTCGTAGGTACACTCGCCGAGCTTTGCAGCGCGCGACAGCGCAAGCGCCGACTCGACGAGCGTGACACAGTCGTAGCCGCTGCTGGTGAAGACACACTCTTCGACCGACGACGTATCGAGCGTGCCTGCAGCATACGGCTTGCCGATGAAAAGCTGTGCTACCATCGGCAGCAGTACACCGATCGATTTCTCGTGCCAGCGTTGCGTGGCGATGAGCGAACAATTGAAGGCAATCGCCGAGGAATCGGGATTGCCGGCGAGGCTACTTGTGGCAAGCAGCGTCGCACTGAGCAGAAGCGCGATGGTCGGTCGTTTCATATTCGCGAAAGTAAATGCGGCGATCAGGGCGGCGAAAATAAACCGTTCCAGCGCTCGTTTGTGGAACCACTCACAGTCGTCGAGATGTCGCTCATGCGTCTGCTGCTCAGTCTTATCGTTGCATCGCTGTTTGCGGTCGGCTCGTTTGCGCAGAAGATTTTGATCCCGATGGACGCGCGAACCCAGTCGGATCATCTGAAAGCATACGGCATCGCGTATTGGGTTCTCACGCGTGGGCAGCCTGTCGATTGGCTTTTGAACTATCGCGGTGGATCGTTCCTGACCGACTACAGCGATGCAATTGCTGCCGAATGTCGTGTGCGTGGTGTATCGTTCGAGGTTCTCGACGGTGCTGCTGCAGCGAGCATTCTCGCCGAAGTGCAAAGTGAAAACAATAACATGGACGCAGTGCGCTTGGAAAAAGCACCGAAGATCGCCGTCTATGCACCGCCCGGATTCCGTCCGTGGGACGATGCCGTGACGCTCGCGCTCGAATACGCCGAAATCAAGTACGACAAAGTGTGGGACGAAGAAGTGCTCCAAGGCAAACTCGAAGGCTACGACTGGCTCCATCTCCACCACGAAGATTTCACCGGACAGATCGGCAAGTTCTACTACTCGTTTGCGACGGCGCCGTGGTACATCGCTCAGGAACAGCTTCTTCGTACCACGGCTCAGAAGCTCGGCTTTCGGAGCATCCGCGAGCTCAAGCTTGCCGTCGTCAACAAAATCCGCGAGTTCGTCGCTGGCGGTGGATTCATGTTCGCGATGTGCACTGCGACGGATACCTACGACATCGCCCAAGCAGCACACGCAACCGATATCGTTCCTGCGCTCTTCGACGGCACACCAGTGGACCCAGACTGTCAAAGCAAGCTCGACTACGGGCGGTGTTTCGCCTTCGAAAATTTTCACGTCATCACCGACCCGGCGATCGTGGAATTCTCCGACATCGACGTCGATCCGATGATTCTCATCCCCAATCAAGCCGCGGACTATTTTACGCTGTTCGAGTTCTCCGCCAAATACGATCCCGTCCCGACGATGCTAACGCAGTGTCATGTGAACGTCATCAAAAATTTTTTGGGGCAGACGACCTACTTCCGCAAGCAGTTCATCAAGAAATCTGTCACGATACTCGCCGAGCGCGAGGGGACGGACTTTGCCAAGTACATTCACGGCAACTTCGGGCGCGGGACGTTCACGTTCTATGCTGGTCACGATCCCGAAGATTACCAGCATGCTGTCGGTGACCCACCGACGGATCTATCGCTGCACAAAAACTCGCCGGGCTATCGCTTGATTTTGAACAACGTGCTCTTTCCGGCTGCGCACAAGAAAAAGCAGAAAACCTAAGGGCTGCTGCCGGATTCTTTCGGTTTGGCGAGCACCTCCCGCAGTCGCTCCATCATCTGCCGCTCGAGGATGCCGTTGGCGTTCCAGGCATGCGAAAGGTGCGTGACGTATGCCTCGAATCCACTGATTTCGGCGGTGAGCACAACCTGCACCTTTTTGCCCGGTAGGTCCTTGAGATTGAAGTTGTATTGCACGCGCCCCGATGTCCACACTCCGCCGCGAATGATCGGGACTCGTCCGTAGCGTTTGAGCACTTCGTAGGTGGAATCCTCTCCGGATGCGAGTACGCACGGCGCCGAGCGAATATTGCCGCGATACATTTCCGTTTGCTCGTCGAAGCTCTGCTTCTCGCTCTCGATGCCGCAATGCTGCTCTTCGATGATTTGCTTGATGGCGCGCCAGACGATGGGGAAGGGACGGTCGAACGTATCGCGCAAAACCACGAGCGAGTCTTTTTGCTGAGCGACACTCGTCGTCGTCGCAAGCGACGTTGCCAATACCAGGGCAATGACTGCACATGCCAGATGCATCGTTACTCATCCGATTGTGAAACAACTTCGGGATCGGTCAGACGAACCGAGACGATTTTCGATACGCCCGGCTCTTGCATGGTGACGCCGTAGAGCACGTCGGCGGCTTCCATGGTTCGTTTGTTGTGTGTGATGAGCAGAAACTGCGTCGTGTCGCTGAAGCGTCGGATCAATTGCAAGTACCGGTCGATGTTGGCATCGTCGAGCGGTGCATCCACCTCGTCGAGAATGCAGAACGGCGAGGGCTTGACCATGTAGATGGCAAACAGCAGTGCGATCGCCGTCAGAGTCTTTTCGCCGCCCGACAGCATTTCGATCGTCAGTGGACGTTTGCCTCTGGGACGAGCGACGATATTGATTCGTGCTTCGAGCGGATCGTCGCCGTCCATGACCAAATCGGCTTCGCCGTCACCTTGGAAAAGCAGGGCGAACAGCTCCTTGAAGTGCTTTCTGATTTCTTCGAAGGTTCGGAGAAATTGTTCGCCGGCAGTCGTGTTGATTTCTGTGATCGTTGCGCGGAGATTCGCCTCCGATGATTGCAAATCGCGGTACTGGCTTTCGAGTTCATCCAAACGCTGGCGTTCCTGGTTGTACTGCTCGAGAGCGGAGAAATTGATTGCACCGAGTGCAGCGATCTGCGATTCCAGGCGTGCAATTGCAGCATCGAGTTGGTCGTGCGGTAACTGTTCGGCAGGCTGATACGTTGCGATGTCGCATTCGTAGGTCGTGCGAACCTGCTCAGCAAGCTGTTCGCGAAGTGTTTGGGTGCGTTCGCGGTCGAGTTCGAGTGCGTGGATGCGTTGTCGAAGCTGCTCGATGTGCGAGCGTATCGTCGCAGCTCGCTCGTGGAGGGCGTTGAGTGCCGAGCGGTGTTCGGCTATCGCCGCTTCGAGTAGGCGGCGATGCTCGCTGAGTTCGTCGAGCTTTTTGCGTGCGATGTCGCGTTCGGTTTTTCGTGTCGCAAGCTCCGATTCCAGTGTGGCGAGCTGTGTGTGAAGCTGCCGATGTTCGGACTGTGACCATTCTTCGTCGGTATCGAGCGCGTTGCGCTGCTCGCCGAGTCGCGCGATGGTCTCGCGAAGCGCATCGAGTCGTGCGCGCAAGCGAATGGCATTGCGTTCGGTATCGCGGAGCTGAGCGTCGAGCGCTGCTGCCTGCTGCTCGAGAGTGCGATATTCTTCGGCGATTGCTTCACGTCGTCGGAGCAGGTCTGTTTGCTCTGCTTCGTTGGCGCGGAGCTGCTGTTCGAGTGCGGCGTCTTCGGCGGCGAGTTCGGTTTGTTCGACGGCGATCTGCTTCAGCTCGGCTTCGAGTTCGGCAATCGTGCGTTCGAGCTGCTCACGACGTATGCCGAGCTGGTCGAGCGAGCGACGAATCTCCATTGCTGCCAGTTCTGCGTTGCGGAGCTGCTCTTCCAGCCGATCGAGCGCGATGCCATCGCGTTCGGCAAGCGCTGTTGTGAGTGCAGATTCAGTCGTTCTGTAGTCGGCTTCCAGTTGCGCGATACGTTGTTCGATTGTCGCTAAGCGCTCGCGACGACCGATGCTCAGTCCTTCGGTTCGCTGCGGCGAGCCGATACGCATTATTCCCTGGCGAAGGCGCATTTGCCCATCGGTCGAGACAACGGCACGGATGGCAGGGTACTGCTCGAGCAATCGGCTTGCAGTGTCGAGAGTGTCGCAAACGGCAACACCTTCGAGCAGCGCTCGCACGAGCGACGCAATCGGTTCCTCGCACCGGACAAGCGACGAAAGCCATCTCGCGCCCGACGAAGCCGGTAAGTGTTGCGGCTCTGGCACCGGCAGAATCAGTTCGGTGCAGACGATGTGAACTTTCGGATGACCAGTCGCATGGAGCCAGGCGGAAACAGCTCGGACGTCTTGTAAGCTCGAAACAATCAGCCAATGCTGTGCACCACCGAGTGCCGACTCAAGAGCGACAGCCCATGTTTCATCGGTCGTGATGATGTCGCCGAGCGTCGGTGGATTCTGGAGCGGGAAATCTTTCGAAGTCGTGTCGATCTGAGTTCGTTCGGCAATGCTCGACACCAGTGCGTACTCGGCACGAAGTTGCGATAGCTCGTCGGCGAGCGCTTGCCGGCGTTGGCGCAACTGCTCGATGTCGCGTTCGAGCTGTTGGCGACGTGCCCGCGCGTGGGTGAGTGCACGTTCGTGATCGCTCTGCTCGATATGTGCACGCTCGTACTGCTCTGCCTGATCGCGATGATGATTTTCGAGCGCGGTGCGCTGACGTTGCGCATCTGCCAAGCGCTCGGTGAGCGCAGCAGCGCGACGGCGGAGAATCTCGACGTTCCTGCGCAACTGCATGCGATGAGCACTCCGGCGTTCGTGTTCGCGTTCGAGCGTGCGGAGTGGTTCGTCGAATTCTGCCAGTTGCTTGCGAGCGTTGTCGAGAGCAGCGATCGTCCGTTCGATTTCGCTCGTGATACGTGCGCGATTCTGTTCAGTGTCGGTCAGTTCGCGCTGGATCGTCTCGAGCATGTGCGAGTGCCGCTGAATTTCTTCGTCGAGATGGTCGCGTCGGGCTGCACGCGAGCGTACTTCGTCGAGCAACGAGTCGAGCAGCGAGCCAGTCGAGGAGATGCGTTCTTCGAGAACGGCGCATTCACGGTCGAGTTCGGCAAGTGCTGCTGCAGCTCGCTGCTGGTCGGCGAGCACCGATTGGTGCTGGCTTCCGAGCGTTTCGATCGTGCTACCGAGGCTCGTCTGCTCCTCAAGGATTCGGTCGAGTTCCGCTGTTTGTTGCGCTGCGTGTGCCGATAGCCGCGCGACTTCTTCGTCGAGCCGCTCGATAGTTGCAGTGTAGTCGCAAAACTTGCGATAGGAACGCTCCAGTTGCAGCGAACGCAATTCGGTAGCGAGCGTCTGGTATCGCTCGGCGCGCTCGGCTTGGCGCTTGAGCGAGCCGACGTTGCGGCGAACTTCGGTCAGATGGTCGAGAATTCGCTCGATGTCGGCGCGTGTCGCATCGAGTTTGGCGAGCGTTTCTTTGCGCCGTTGTTTGTATTTGACGATGCCCGCTGCTTCCTCGAACAAATGACGGCGATCGTCGGAGTGATCTTCGAGAATTTGTTCGACCATCTTCAACTCGATGACCGAATACGCGTCGGCTCCCATGCCGGTATCGGCAAACAGGTCCACGATGTCTTTTCGGCGGCAGGGGCTTCCGTTGAGCAGGTACTGGCTTTCGCCATCACGGAACAATCGTCGCGTGACGACCACTTCCGAGAATTCAGCCGGAAGGATGCGTTTTGTATTCTCGATAACGATAGAAACTTCTGCCATGCCGAGAGGCTTTCGCGTGCGCGTGCCGTTGAAGATGACTTGACTCATGCCGTCGGTGCGAAGGAGCGAGGTTTTTTGCTCGCCGAGCACCCAGCGAATCGCGTCAATGATGTTGGTTTTGCCGCTGCCGTTGGGACCGACGATGGCGGTAAGTCCATCGCTGAATCGTAGAACCGTTCGGTCGGCGAACGACTTGAATCCGTGTAGTTCGATGCGGGATAGGTACATGCTCTTGCAAGAAAAGACAACCTGACGAAAGGCAAATTACGGGCAGCGCGAGGGAATGATGGAGAAATCACACTGATTGGTAAAATAATCCGAAGGCGTGTTCGTATTTTTGAATCGGATGGAAAACTCAACAATTCGAGACGACCAATGAAACATCAGCGTAGAGGACTTCTCGTGTTCATCGCTCTCTTTGCAGCGATGCTGTCGAGTGGCGGGTGTGGGGGTAAGAACGAGGATACGCATACAGCCGCGAAAGCCGAAACATCGGCGAGCGATATCGGTGTTGGTCCGGTGACAAAAGTCGAGTTATCGGCGCTCGATCCCCAATTGGCCAAGAAAGGCAAGGCAGTCTTCGAACAGAAATGCACAGCATGTCACAAGCTCGATGAACGCTACGTCGGTCCGGCACTCAAAGGCGTAACCCAGCGACGAAAGCCAGAATGGATCATGAACATGATCCTCAATCCCTCGGAGATGCTCGAAAAGGACCCGACGGCGAAGGAGTTGCTGGGTACATATCTGACGCCTATGACGTTTCAAGATGTCAGCAAAGAACAAGCTCGTGCCATCCTGGAATATTTCCGTCAAGTGGATGGTGCGCAGTGAACAAGTTTCACAATCATGAGGAATCAGCGATGAAACGGTATCTGTGGTTCCCGATCGTTGTGGCGATGGTCGCAGGTGCGATCTTCCACGGCTGCAAAAACAGTGGTACGACATCCGCGATGGCAAGTGATGATGCTGCGAAAACGGTGTACGTACCACCAGGTAAGCACGATGAGTTCTACCTTTTCACATCCGGCGGCTTCAACGGGCAAGTTGGTGTCTATGGGTTGCCTTCAGGGCGCTTGTTCCGCGTGATTCCGGTGTTCAGCGTGGATGCAGAAAAAGGCTATGGCTTCACCGAAGAGACCAAGCCGCTTCTGCAGACGTCGTTCGGATTCATTCCCTGGGACGATGCGCACCACCCCGAGCTTTCGATGAGCGACGGTAAACCCGATGGGCGATGGCTCTTCATCAATGCAAACAATACGCCACGCATTGGGCGCATCGATCTGCGAACCTTCCGCACAGCCGAGATCATTGAAATCCCAAACAGTGGCGGCAATCACTCATCGCCGTTCTGCACTGAGAACACCGAGTACGTTGTAGCAGGAACACGATTCAGTGTGCCGCCCGGTGGGCAGGACGTTCCGATTTCATCCTACAAAGAACACTTCAAGGGTATGCTCACGTTCGTGCGAGTGGAACCGACGAGCGGACACATGAGCTTGGCATTCCAGATTCAAGCACCACCGTTCGACTGGGATTTGAGTCACTCCGGCAAGGGTCCCTCGCATGATTGGTCATTCTTCTCGTGCTACAACTCCGAGCAAGCATACTCGCTATTGGAGGTCAACGCCAGTCAAAAGGACAAAGACTTCATCCTAGCGGTGAATTGGAAGAAAGCAGAAGATTACGCCAAGCAAGGAAAAGGCAAGCGGGTCAAAGCAACGTACTACAACAATCGCTATGACGAGGCGACTCACACAGCGACGAGTACAGTGAACAACGAAGTACTCGTTCTCGATCCGAAAGAATGTCCGGGTATGATGTACTTGATGCCATGTCCGAAGTCTCCGCATGGCGTCGATGTCGATCCCACAGGCGAATACATCGTCGGTGGTGGGAAATTGGCGACAGTGATTCCGGTGTACTCGTTCTCTAAGATGCAAAAGGCGATTGCCGATCGAGCATTTGCTGGGGAAATTGACGGTATCCCAATCATCAAATACGAAGCATGTTTGGCTGGCGAAGTGCAGAAGCCTGGCTTGGGACCGCTCCACACCGAGTTCGACGGCAAAGGTTACGCCTATACTTCCATGTTCGTGTCCTCCGAGATCGTCAAGTGGAAGCTCGGCACGTGGGAAGTTGTCGATCGCGTACCGACCTATTATTCGATCGGTCACCTCTGTATTCCCGGCGGCGACAGCAAACAGCCGTGGGGCAAATACGTCGTCGCACTGAACAAAATCACGAAAGACCGGTACCTGCCGACAGGTCCCGAGCTGACGCAATCGGCACAGCTCTACAGCATCGAAGGGGACAAGATGAAATTGCTGCTGGATTTCCCAACGGTCGGTGAACCGCACTATGCACAAGCATGTGCTGCAGAGCTGCTGGCGAAAAATTCCGTCCGCATTTTCAAGCTCGACGAAAACAAACACCCGTATGCTGTCAAAGCAGAAAAAGATGCTCGTGTCGAACGAAAAGGCAACGAGGTTCACGTGTACATGACGATGATTCGCTCGCACTTTACTCCCGATAATATCGAGGGGGTCAAAGTCGGCGATGTGGTGTATTTCCATGTGACTAATCTCGAACAGGATTGGGACATTCCACACGGCTTTGCGGTGCAAGGTGCACAGAACGCCGAGATGCTCATTATGCCCGGCGAAACGCAAACGCTCAAGTGGGTTCCCACACGACCAGGTGTGTATCCCTTCTATTGCACAGACTTTTGTTCGGCGCTCCACCAAGAGATGCAAGGATACGTGCGCGTATCGGCACCCGGAGCGTCGGTTCCGATCAGCTTCGGAACAGGAAGGTAGGAGGGGTCTGGCACACCGTCATCATGAATGCGGGGCAGGGGAGAACATCGCTCGAACCTGCCCCGCTATTGTTTCACAAGGAGTAATGCGAACATGAAACGATCGAGGCTCTTTATCGCGGTGGGTGTTGTGCTGCTCGCTGTGGCGTACATTCTCCCGCTGTGGCGGATCGAACTGGAGGCACCGCAATATCCTGAACCTATCGGAATGCTCATCTACATTTCTTCGCTGCGTGGAATCGGCGAACACGATTTGGAGAACATCAACATTCTCAATCACTACATCGGCATGAAGCCGATCGAACCCGACAGCATTCCCGAGTTGCGATATATGCCGCTCATACTCGGTGGACTGATAGTATTGGGAGCTGTGGCGTTCATTGTACCGAAACGTTGGACAATTGGAGTGTGGGTCGGGGCAATTGTCGTCGTCGGTGCTCTTGGGCTTTACGACTTCGATCAATGGGAACGGGATTACGGTACACATCTCAATCCCAATGCTCCGATCAAGATCGAAGGCATGACGTACAAGCCGCCGCTGATCGGTACTGAGCAACTCCTCAACATTACTGCGCATTCGTATCCATCGTGGGGCGGTTATGGAATTGTCTTGGCAATCGTCGCCGGTGTCGCTGCATGGTTATGTGCCGGTACGACGCAGGATAAGAGGTCGGCGTGCAGTAACGACGGCAGCCTCTCAACAGTTCGCCACGGCAAATCTATCCCGATTGCGACGGCATTGCTGGTGTTGACGGTGGGGCAACTGTCCTGTTCGCCATCGCCGGAACCGATACGTTACGGTACCGACGAGTGTGCACTGTGCAAAATGATCATTAGTGACCAGCGCTTCGGTGCAGAAATCGTCACCTCGACGGGTAAAGCTTACAAGTTCGATTCGATCGAGTGTCTGGTGAATTATCTCCGCAGCGGTCATCTCGATACCAACGCCGTTGCGCTCGTCCTCGTGACAGATTATACCTCTCCCGGACGTTTTCTGGATGCCCACAATGCGGCGTATCTCCGCAGCGAAGAGCTGCCGAGCCCCATGGGTGCCGATTTGAGTGCATACGCCAGTCGTGACGCAGCAGCCACAGCCCAGCGTATGCATGGCGGCAGTGTACTTTCGTGGGATGAAGTGCAACAATACATCGCCACGCTCGATTGAAAGGTCGTTTCGCGCTCGCATTCGTGCTCGCGTGGAGTGCGGCAAGTGGTGACGTGTTGCGGGTGTGTCCTCAATGCGAACTTCGACGTGTCGCTGACGCCGTCGCTCATGCTGTCCCAGGCGATACGATCGTCGTCGAAAGCGGTACGTATCCGACTTCTCACATTGTGATCGACAAGCCACTGACGATCCTCGGCAAGGGACGTCCGGTACTCGACGGCGGAGGAACAGGAACTGTCATCGAAATCAGGGGTGCAGGCGCGCATGTGCAGAATATTGTCGTCGCCAACACGGGATATTCTGCACTCGAAGACCGTGCAGGCATAAAACTCATCGAGAGTACTGGTAGCAGTATCAGCGATGTCGAGACCGTCGGGTGTGCGTTCGGCGTTGCTCTTTACAGGTCGCCTTCATGTCGTGTCGAGAATGTTCGTGCAATCGGTACGGGCGCGGTCGAGTCCCAGTCGGGCAACGGCATACACTTGTGGAAGTCTCGGTCGTGTGCTATTGTCCGTTGTGAAGTGATGCAACATCGCGACGGTCTTTACTTCGAATTCAGCAGCGGTTGTACGATCGCCGAGTGCATCAGTCGAGACAACATGCGGTACGGTTTGCACTTCATGTTTTCCGATAGCAACATCTATCGCAAGAATCGCTTCGAACGCAACGGTTCTGGGGTTGCAGTGATGTATTCCCAGCATGTGCAGATGGTATCCAATGTTTTTGCCGACAACTGGGGACCGAGTAGCTACGGCTTGTTGCTCAAAGACATTTCACGAAGTGTCGTCGAAGGCAATATCTTTCGGCGAAACACGGTCGGCGTGTATATGGAAGGCTCCAATCAAACCACGATCACAGCGAACGTCTTTCGTTCGAACGGCTGGGCACTCAAAGCACTCGGCAGTTGCAGCGAAGATACCCTCGTCGGCAACGATTTTTTCGCCAATACCTTCGACGTGCTCAGCAATACGAGCTTTTCCGAGTTGGTATGCAACGGCAATTACTGGGACCAGTATCGTGGCTACGATCTCGATCGTGACGGCATCGGTGATGTACCCTATCGTCCGGTCTCGGTCTTCTCGATTCTCGTCGAGAGGGTACCGATGGCGGTGCTGCTCTTGCGGAGTTTTATCGTCGAGCTTCTCGCATACATGGAACGCGCAATTCCTTCTCTCATTCCGGCGCAATTGGTTGACCGACATCCACGGTTAGCGCCGATTGCGACGCCTGCTGTGGCTGACTCGGTGCTCGCCGGCGACCCTTACCAGCAACTGCCGGTTCGACGTGCATCGTGGATGGAACGATGACCATGCTCGCTGTATCGGGCATCGAAAAATCGTACGGACGCTACCGAGTGCTGGCGGGAGTGAATCTTCGACTCGATGCGGGCGAAGTCGTTGCTCTCATGGGACCGAACGGCTCCGGCAAGAGTACGCTTATCAAGTGCATCGTCGGGTTGGTTCGTCCCGATCGTGGTACGATCTCGCTGATGGGAAACAACGTCTTCGCCGGCAACGGAATCGAGGCGAGACGTGCAATCGGCTACATGCCCCAAATTGCGCGATATCCGGAAACAATGACCGTCGGTGAACTGTTCGACTTGATCGAAAGGATACGCAGCGATTGTCGCATCTACGACCGTGAACTGTACGATGCACTTCGCGTCGACGCGCTCCGCGATAAGCAGCTCGGCTCGCTATCGGGAGGACAGCGGCAGCGGGTCAGTGCTGCCTTGGCGTTCTATTTCTCGCCGATGCTCCTCTTGCTCGACGAACCCACGGCAGGACTCGATCCGATTTCGACGGAAGCCATCAAGGCGAAAATCATCCGCGAGAAAACGCTCGGCAAAACGATCCTCATCACGACACACGGACCGCAGGATGCACTCGAGCTGGCAGATCGCCTGGTGTACCTGTTCGACGGACTTGTACGGATAGATCGACCGATTGCGACGCTCATCTCGGAGTCGTCAGCACAAAGCTTGATGGGTGCGATTGCGTGGTACCTCCAGCACAATGGTGTGCAATGAACACGGCATTGCTCCTTGCACGATCGGCATTTTGGCGGACGATTCGTAGTCGCGTAGTCGTCGGTTACGGCGTGGGGATTGCCGGCATAGTCGCTGCGTTTTCTTCGTTCGGTGGCGATCCATCGAAAGTGACGCTCACTCTCGTCAGTCTGCTATTGTTGATCGTTCCGCTGGTGACACTCATCATCGTCGCGATCGAATACTACAACAATCGCGAGTTCACCGAACTGATGCTTGCCCAACCGATTGGGAGGCGCGCGTATTACTGGGGACAGTGGACGGGAACGATTGCAGCACTGGGAGTGATGTGCATCGTGCCTTTGACCGCTGGATACGCCGTGTGGCAGAATTACGACGTCGTGCTTGTCGAGACTACTGCGTTAGTGCTGACGTTGTGTTTCGGTGCCCTCGCATATCGTGTAGCAGTCGGTCAACCGGACAAAGCGAAAGGCATCGGTATTGCGATGCTTGTATGGTTTTACTGTGCTGTTCTGTACGATGCAGTGCTTGTGGCGATGATGGCGCTGCTCGAAGAATATCCCTTGGAAAAGGCGCTGCTCGTATTGCTCGCGCTCAACCCCATAGACGCGATTCGGGTCGCTGTTCTCCTGCATTCGGATTCCGCAGCGTTGCTCGGCATCACGGGCGCAGTCCTGCGCGAATTCTTCGGCACCGAGCGTAGTCTCGTTGCAATCGCTGTCGTCGTCAGCATTTGGATCGGTTATCCGTTGCTGCGCGGCGAGCGCATCTTCCGGCGTCGTGACTTTTAGTAGGCTTCGTCTCGGCGGCGAGATGCGTAGAAAAACGGCAGCAATGCCAATGCAGTCGTGTAGAGCGCTGCAGCGATGCCGTTTTTCAAGTAAAACTCGACGAACGGAATGTCCGCCGGACGCGTGTAGAGCAGGTAGTACACCGCATTGTGCACCAGAGCGCACAGAAGGGTCACCGTGACGTAGCGAAGCGAGCCGATACTCTCGCCGATGGTCGCCCCTTCGCGCCAGAAAAAACCCGCGATGTATCCAGCGAGCATTTTGACGAGAGCGTTCGATCCGAGTACATCGGTCGAAAAAACGTCGAACATCAATCCAGCACCAAAACCGAACACAACGCCTGCCAGTTGCCCCTTGTCGAGTGCCAACGCCACAACAACGAGCAAAAGCAAGTCCGGTGTGATGCCGCCAATCGAAAGCAAATTGCTCGCGACCGTGCCGACCAGTATCGTCACGAGTGCGATGACGACGTAGAGACCGTACTCTCGGATCGTCATGCGTTTGGGTGGAAGAGTGATGTCATTTCCCGCCGATACGACGTTCGATGTACTGCTGGAGCGAGCGCTCCAACTCGATCTGTTCCAGCGGTGGCGATTGTAGTATCACGAACACTTCTTCCAAACGCCAGAACTCGACGGCAGGCTCGACGACAATGCGATAGAACATCGAGCTCGGGTCGTTGGCGACGCTGCGAACGATGCCGATGGGGATGTCGGAAACGTAGCGCGTACTCAGCGAGCTTGTAACGACTGTATCGCCGACCGTGACGCGGTGCGTTTTCGGAATGTTGTGCAAAAGCAGATACTCGAAGCCGTCCCATGCAATGATGCCTTCGTCGCGAGTCGAAAGCAGCCGAGCACTGACGCGGACATCGCGATTGAAGAGCGTTTGCACGGCCGAATAATGCGAACTGGTGCCGATGATCGTCCCGACAAGACCGGCATCGGTGACGACGTTCATACCGACGCGGATTCCGTCGCGCGAGCCGCGATCGAGCGTGATGAATTGTCGTGTTCGGAAAACGGTTTTCCCAACCACCGATGCAGCCAATAGTGGCAACTTGGAATGCTGTCGTAGATCGAGCATCCGGCGCAATCGTTCGTTCTCGATCCCGGCACGACGAAGCACCATCGTTTCCTGGAGCAACTCCATGTTGATTTGCCGCAGCACACGATTTTCTTTCTGCAGCGCAACGGGATTGGGTATCCACGCGAAAGCTTCTTGTAACATGCCTAGTCCACCGATCACGAGCGCACGAAACCCTCCCAATTGCGTGACGTTGCCGTAAGACATCAGCGATAGTGCAATGACAGCCAGCAGCGCAGCAACGACATGCTCACGATAGCGGTAAAGCCACTCGACGACACGTTGCATGGTGCATCAGTACCGCTTCGATTTGAGCAACACCGATGCGTATTCGGAAAGGTTCTCGAGCACCTTCCCCGATCCCCGCGCAACGGCGGTCAGCGGGTCGTCGGCGACGTGAACAGGCAGGCGCGTTTCGCGCGAGATACGTTCGTCGAGTCCTTTGAGCAACGCACCGCCGCCGGTGAGAATGATTCCGCGATCGAAGATGTCCGCCGAAAGCTCCGGTGGCGTCCGTTCGAGCAAGTTCATGATCGCTTCGATGATCAGTTGGACGGAGCCTTCGAGCGCTTCGCGAATGTCGGCACTGCTGACCTCGATCATGCGCGGTATGCCTTCGAGCAGGTCGCGCCCCTTGACCTCGATGATCACGTCTTCTTCGACGGGGTATGCCGAGCCGACTTCGTGCTTGATGATTTCCGCAGTCCGTTCGCCGATGAGAATGTTGTGCTTGCGCTTGAAGTACTGGATGATCGCATCGGTCATCTCGTCGCCGGCGACCCGAATGGATTCGTCGCTGACGATCCCGGAGAGCGCGATGACGGCGATTTCGGTCGTACCGCCACCGATGTCCACGATCATGTTGCCGACGGGTTCGTGGACGTCGAGTCCGACGCCGATCGCTGCTGCCATTGGTTCGGCGATCAGATAGACCTCTTTGGCGCCGGCATGTTCGGCACTGTCGCGCACGGCACGCTTTTCGACTTCTGTGATGCCCGATGGGACGCAGATGACAACACGCCGCACTGGCTGCCACGACTGCGAAACCTTCCGGATGAAAGCGCGAAGCATTCCTTCGGCAATCTCGAAATCGGCGATCACACCGTCCTTGAGCGGACGTATCGTGCGGATGTCTTTGTGCGTTTTGCCGACCATCGCATTGGCTTCATGACCGACGGCGATGATGTTCTTTGTCGTTCGGTCGAAGGCGACGATCGAAGGCTCGTTGAGAACGATGCCTCTGCCTTTCATCCAGACAAGCGTATTGGCGGTGCCGAGATCGATGGCAACGTCGTTGGAGAAAAACGAAAATTTCATGTAACCAGCGGGAAAGACAATCCTCTACCACACCATGCCGACAGGATGCGAGCACGCCAGCAGTGGCGGCGCAAAACTACGAACTTTTCCAACGGGTCGAGATGGGGCTTTTGCAGCTTATTTACTCGATCGCTGAAACATCGAACTCAGATATGCACGGAAGGACAACTCGGCTGGCGACACTGTCGGTGCCGCAGATGGTTGCTTCGAAGGTGTAGGTTGTTGAACAGGCTGCGCTCCCGCTGCCAGAGTCGCCAACAGCGTTACCGAATGCTCGGTAACACCGAGCAGCAGTCGTTTGTCGCCGATGTCGGCAACGACGAGCATTGCTTTGCCTGCGATCGGTTGGCGAGCGACGATGCGAATGGGAATTCCTTGTGCGATTCCGCGGCTGCTGGCAAGGCGCCGGACGAGAGCGGCAACGAGCACCAGCACTGCAATGCTCGCCGCGAGCATCAGCATGGCATTGACGAGTGTCGAATCCATCGCTACTGGCTCGGGTGAAACTCGCTCCGAACTTAGGGAATTGCCGTTGTATTTTGCTGCTGAATTTTCGTGCTGCTTCCGATGAACATCGCCGTCGTTCAAATGAACCCGGTCTTCGGGGACGTCGCTGCCAATTGCGATCGTATCTGCGCCTTGCTTCAGCGTGCCGATGCGGAGGTGGTGATTTTCCCGGAATTGGCGCTCAGCGGATACTTCTTCACCTCGCGAGAGCAACTGGCGCCGATTGCGCTCGATCGAGAGTCGCCCGCTTTGGCTGCGATCGAGTCGGTTTGCCGGCAGTGCAACAAGGTCGCGATCGTCGGATTCCCGGAACGAAACGGTGCGCGCTTGTACAACGCAGCGGTAACGTTCGATCCGCGCGGCGAGCGCCACTACTACCGCAAAACGCATCTTTTCTATCGCGAGCGGTTCGTCTTCGACGAAGGCGACACAGGTTTCGGCGTCAGCGAAATCGGTTGGCTCGATCTCCGCATCGGTACGATGATCTGTTACGACTGGCGCTTCCCGGAAGCCGCACGGACGCTGGCTCTCGGCGGTGCCGACCTGATCGCGTGCCCATCGAATCTGGTCACCCACGTCTGGCGAATGGCGATGCCCGTTCGTGCACTCGAAAACAAAGTGTACGTTGCCGTTGCCAATCGTATCGGCAGCGAAAGCGACGGCAGCGAAACGCTCACGTTCAACGGACGATCGGCGATCTACGGCTACAACGGCACGGTTCTCGCCGAGCTGCCTGCCGATACCGAAGGAATTGCGTGTGCGCCGATCGAACCTGCCAAAACACGGAACAAGTCGTTCAATCCCATCAACGACATTTTCGCCGATCGCCGGCCGTGGGCGTATCGGCTTTAGCGCGCGATTCGTAGTTTTGAACCAAACGCAAGTGTCATACACCGCACCTGGCGACCATGAGTATCTTCCGCCGCATAGCCGACATTTTCAAAGCCAACGTCAACGATGCGCTCGACCGTGCCGAGGACCCGGAGAAAATGCTCAAGCAAATGGTCCTCGAAATGGAAGAGTCGGTCAACAAAGCGACGATGGCAGTAGCGCAGGCGATCGCCAACGAAAAATCGCTCGAGCGCAAAATCGCCAAAGCGCAGGAACAATCGCGCGATTGGCAACAGAAAGCCGTTCAAGCTCTTCAGGCTGGTCGCGAGGATTTAGCGCGTGCTGCGCTGGAGAAAAAAGCCGTCGCCGACCGCAACATCGCTGATCTGCAGCCCATCTACGAGCAAGCGAAAGCGACGACCGCCAAACTCCGCGCACAACTGGATCAACTCAAGGCGAAGCTCGACGAAGCCCGTGCGCGGCAGAGCACATTGATCGCACGCTCGCAAGCAGCGAAAGCTCAAAAGCAAATCGCTCAAGCCTTCAGCGGCGTCGGGTCTGATGCCTTCTCGAAGTTCGACAAGTTCGAAGGCAAGATCGAACAGCTTGAAGCGGAAGCGGGAGCATACGAACAACTGGCAGGCGAGAGCACATCGCTCGAACAAGAGTTCAAACTGCTCGGCTCGAGCGCAACGGTCGAGGAAGAACTCGCCAAGCTCAAAGCATCGCTCGGTCAATTGCCACCGAGTGCTACCGAAAGCACGCAATCGTAGGCAACATTTCACACACTCGCCGGGAACGTACCTATGGCAACTCCACCGGAGCTGATCGAAACCACACGCCAACGCGTCGAAAGCATTCTTCGCGAGGCATTCCCCGAATACGTTCCGTTCTCGAACGGCTCGTTTGCCGTCTCGCACGGTTCGACACAAGTCATCGTCGTCGTTCGCCCGTTTACCGAGATCGAGTGCGTCGTCGAGTGCATGGCGCATGTTGTCTCGGGTGCGAAAATCGACGAGCAACTGATGCGCTATCTGCTCCGCAAGAACGCGGAAATTCATCTGGGGGGCTTCGGTTTGCTCTTCGACGACACGATCGTGTTTTCGCACTCGATCACGGCGTCGAACATGGATCGCAACGAGCTGGTGACGACCATCATGAGCGTTGCTATCATCGCCGATCACTACGACGACGAAATCGTCGCAATGGCTGGCGGTCAGCGTGCCGCCGATCTGCAAACCGAGTAGGCGATTAAACCGAGCACGCCGTCGCGGCGTCAAAGCGTGCGAGTCGAACAGCGAGCACAGAGTATTCACGATGGCGTCGCACGCAATGGCGCTCACTACCGAAGAAGCCGCGCTGATCCGCGAGCTGACCGATGGCGACCGCGAACGTGCCGCGACCGAATTCGTTCGCACCTATCAGCGGTTCGTCTACAGCGTCGCACTCCGTCATGTCGAAGGCAATCACGACGACGCCGCGGACGTCGCACAAGAGACGTTCATTCGCGCCTTGCGTGCACTGCCGCGATTCAAGGGGGAAAGCTCCATCCAGACCTGGCTCTACCGCATCACGGTCAACACGTGCCGCTCGTTTCGTCGGCGGTGGAAGCGGTTCGTCTCGCTTTCGGAAGTCGTCGAAACCGACGACGATCTTGCATCGCATCTGCCGACGCCCGATCGCCAGCTCGAAGACGACGAGTTCATCGAGCGCTTCCATGCGATGCTTGCAAAGCTTCCGCCGAAACAGCGCGAGACGTTCTACTTGCG
>JAOAGY010000023.1 GCA_026415505.1 Chlorobiota bacterium
GGAGTGGCGTAGTGTTCCAGCCGACATCGAGCACCCCCGATCGCATGCCACTGCTCGACGTCGGCGGCGAGCACTGCAATCGCACACGTCGGCATCGGATCGTGCGAGGTGCCGGTCAATTCATCGAGCAGCTCGCTCATCGAAGGATTGTGCCCGACGAGTGCGACTGCTGTCCACTTGTCCGGCAGCGACCATACCACCGACAGCAGCTCATCGAGCGACGGCAAATAGAGCTTCTGCTCGTACTCGATCGCTGGCGGAACGCCGTCCCACGCTTCGACGATCGCCTCGGCTGTTCGACGCGTGCGACGCGACGGACTTGCGACGACACGATCGAGCGCAGGTGTCACCCGGCGAAGCCATCGCCCCATCCGCTGGGCATCGCGCAGACCGCGTTCTGTCAGTTCGCGCTCGAAGTCGGGAACGGGCGTTTTCTCGGCAGGAACTGCCTTTGCGTGTCGAACGAGGACGAGTCGTTTCATTGGATTCGCATACCGATGCTGAAATACCCAAGCACAGGTCCGAACGTCTCGTGCAAGGGCGAGCCACGGAAGTAAAACGCACGACCGAGCGAAAAACGTGCCGGTCCGATCGGCGTATCGAACGCCAGTGCAAGCCCGATGCCGTGCTTCAAGTTGTCGAGCTTGATCGCCTGTACTTGCTGCCACACCGCACCGAGATCGTACCGCCCCGATAGATACGTCGGGAAAATAACGTCCCACGGCAGGCGAATCCGGTATTCGAGTTGCGTCAACAGAAGCTGCCTGCCGCGTTCTTCTTCTTCGCGCATGCCGTAGAACAGGTCTTCGCCGCCGAGATTGAACGACTCCGGCAGCGGCAACGTTGCTGCAGCGATACCAAAGCGTACCGACCAGCGCACGACGTGCCCCGTAGCAACTGGTGTCGTCAGGCGTAACATCGCATCGGTTTTGAAAAACTGCAACCAGCCAGGACGATCGAGAATTGTCCGCTCGATCGCAAGCCGCAGGTACCGACCGCGCGTGGGAAAATCGGCGCGATCTTCGTCGTCAAGCGTCGTGCTCCATCCCAACGCGAGCAGGGGCATCATCGCACGCGATGTCGTGAAGTCGCCGAGCTGGAAACTGCGCTGGTATTCGTAGCGCAGCGATACCGCGACCTTGCCGAGTGTTTCGACGTTACTGCCGACCGCTGCCCGTACACCCAAATGCTGTTCGATGCGTTCGCCATCGCGGAGCCGTTCGTATCGGTTCGACGGAAGGTCGCTCACCGGGCGATAGAGGTAAATGTTGCGCGAGTCCCAGTACAGCTCTGCACTGGCAGTCCAGTAGCTTTCGAGGATACGTGGGATGTCGGCGCGCAGCGATGCGATGCTGTTGCGCCCACCGCCGCCGATGCGAAGCGTCGCTCGAACACCGCTCGATGCCACGTTGAGATCGGCGATTTCGAGCGTCGGCTGAACGTTCCGCTCGTTGTCGATACGTCCGCCGAGGCGCAACACCTGGCTGCCGCGTTCGCGCACGCTGATGGTGAGCGCAACGGCATCGCTTGTGAGATCGAGATACCGCGCCGATAGCCGGACGCTGCTGAAAAGATCGGTCGCGAGCAGCCGTTCCCAGCTCTCGATTAATGCATCGGTGCGAAGCGGCGCACGCTGCTCGACGGCAAGTTCGCGGCGCACCATCAAATCCGTCGCGCTGCGATTGCCGACCAGTTCCACTGCAACAAGTCGCCCGCTGTCGAGCGCCACATCGAGGACCCCACGCACAGAATCGAAATCGCACCGCAGTCGCGCCATGGCAAAGCCCTCTCTTCGCAAGCGACGCTGCACGACCTGGCGGAGTGAATCTGCCAGCCACTGCGACCAGTACCGCCCCACAAGCGACCGCAGCGATGCACCGAGCGTCGAATCGCCTGTACGTACAGCGACAATCCGCCGCGACGGCAGTGGCTCGATCGTCATTTCGCCATCGCTCCGTGTGCGGCATTCGACGGCGCCGTAGGTTTCGATGCTGCGTATCACCATTGCGGCATCGTCGCGCCAGCGATCGAGCAAGGCTTCGTGCCAATTGGCAGCGAGCCATGCGGGATCGTTTCGGCTCGACCGTCCCAGTCGCTGTGCAACCGCCGCACGCCGACGACGCTCGAGTTCGGCGCGGAGCTGCCCGACTGCCTGCCGACATGCCCGCTCGCCTTCGGCAATGAGCGTGTCGAAACGTGAAAAATCGAGCGTGCTGTGCTCGCCGAGCGCCGGCACGATCGTCAGCCATGCTTGGTTCTCTGCCGTCGCATTGACGTGCTGCATCATGAGCGTGACGACTTGATCGGCAATGTTCCAGGGTTTGTCGAGCGCCGTCTGCGGAAGGAGCGGAGAGGTGGTGTTGGCAGCGACGACGAGATCGGTGCGAAATTCCTCGCGCGCGATTGCGACAGGAATGTTCGCCAGCAAGCCACCATCGACAAAGACCGAGGAATCGAACCGCACCGGCGAGTAGCGCAGCGGGAACGTACTGCTGGCGCGAACGGCTGCTGCAACGTCGCCCGATCGTAAGACAACCGTTTCGCCGCGTACCAGGTCCGTTGCGACGGCGCGGAACGGCACTCGAAGGTGGTCGAAATCGCCGTCGCACTGATACGGTGCACGCCAGAACAATTCCGCCAAGAGCATCTCCAATCGCTGTCCCGTGCTGACCGCTTCGGGAACGAGTGGGCGGAAATCCTCCATGCGCACGGTGAAGATCGTGCGGTCGTACTCGGCTTTTTGATCGAGAAACAGATCGCCCCGCGAGCGTTCGTCCCCGAGCTTGAACAACTCGCCCCACTGGATCGTCCGAACGAGCGAATCGATCTCATCGGCGGAATAGCCCGCACACCAGAGCGCCCCGATCACCGCACCGATGCTCGTGCCGACAACGGCAGATGGATAGAGTCGCTCACGTTCGAGAACACGCAGAACGCCGATTTGCGCGATGCCACGCGCTCCCCCGCCGCTCAAGACGAGCACCCAGCGCGGCTGTGCGACAGTACGCTCGTCGAGCACGACACTTTCGACAGGCGGGTCGCTCCGTGCTATCAGCGACAGGCACCCCAACGAGACGGCAACGACTGTGTTAGCGACGAGCCTCATAAGCTTGGCGCATGCCCAAAAGAAGCGGTAGCATTGCTTGTTCGTACTCGCGGCGACTTCGCAGCGCCATTTGGACGAGCTGCTCGGAACCCTCGTGCGTCAACACATCGCGCCCCGGTGGCGATTCGATGACCTCGACGATCTGCCGTGCAATGTCGGCAGCCTTCATCATCCGCTGCAACGGCGCTCGCGGTATGCCGCGATCGTGCGCGATCGTGCGCGATCGTGCGATCCCCTCGGCGAATAGCTCGCCGATCGGCGAACCTTCGGTCACTTGTGCCCACTCGGTTTCGACACCCGACGGACAAACGACCGTCGCTTCGACGCCCGTTTCGACAAGCTCGGTTCGCAGCGCTGCGATGAAACCGACGACGGCATGTTTGGCTGCGACGTATGCCGCATTGAAGGGATAGGCGATCTTGCCGACGATGCTCGACACCGCAACGATATGACCGCGCCGCTGCGCTTTCATGACGGGCAATGCCGGACGTACCAGATACCACAACTGGTACACGTTCACAGCGAACATCGAGTGGAGCTGTTCGGTGGTTGTGTCTTCGACGGCAGCGCAGTGTCCCCGACCGGCGTTGGCGACGAGGACATCGAGCCGCCCGCCGAAGCGATCGAGCGTCTGCTCGACGAACGCAGTCGCTTCCGACTCGACCGAGACATCCGCAACGACATCGAGCACATCGGCACCGCGCGATCGGGCACGAGCGGCAATCTCCGCCAGGCGATCGGCTCTCCGTGCGCAGAGTGCAAGCCGTGCGCCGCGTTCGGCAATCAGTTCGGCAAGTGCTACGCCGATACCGGACGACGCGCCGGTGATTGCAACGACCGTCTCCGGACCGAGAGATATGGCGTTGTTCATGCGTCAGTGCGGGAAATATGTTCGACACCGGAAAGAAACGCTACCGAGCGATGCGAAAATCGTGAAAGCGTCCGCTCGGCTCGGTCCATTCGATGCTGGCACGCTCGACGACCGCATGCGGCGGACCTTGTCGGCACAGGTCGTAGAAGCGCTCGATCGAAGCGCGTGGACCTTCGACGTCGGCAATAACTGTTCTCCCGTCTTCGGCGTTTCGAACCATTCCGGTCAATCCCAATTCCACAGCCGCACGGTAGGCGAACATGCGGAAGCCGACGCCCTGCACGCGACCGTGTACGACGATTCGTGCCGCGGCTCGATCGTTCATTCTCACTTGGCGACGATGACGACTTCCGTTCGGCGATTGAGCGACCGACCGAATTCGGTCGCATTGTCGGCGATCGGGCGTGTATCGCCGTAGCCGACCGTTTGAATGCGCGACGGCGCGATGCCTTTCTTCTTGACCAAGTATTCCTTGACGCTTTCGGCACGCGCCTGCGATAGCCGCTGATTGAACCACTTTGCGCCGCGGTTGTCGGTGTGCCCTTCGACACGCACGACGACACGCGGATTGTTTTTCATGAACTGCGCCAGCACTTCGAGTTCGGGGACGCGGTCAGGAAGCTGGGCACTGGCTGTTTCGAAGAGCAGATTTTCGATGATGAGTTTGCGCCCGAGTTCGACGACCGGTATCGTCTTGCGCACCAATTCTTGCCGTCGCTGATTGAGAATCGCGACGTTGACCGAATCGGGAATCGCCGGCAGATCGGTGCGGTAGGTGATCGAAAAAAGATTGGTCAGTTGCGCCGAATAGGCATTGAGAATCCGCGCGAACGATTGCCCGATGTCGAACATCACGCCGCGTGTGGCTTTGGCGATCGTGTCGTACTGGGTCAGCACCATCGGCGCGATGCAGAACGTGCGGAGATTGGCGCGCTGGAGCATCTCGATGGCAGTTTGGGTGGTCAAGTCGGTGCGTCCATTGCCGTGCTCGCCGGCTTGATGATACGGTGCATCGGTGATCAAAATCGCGACACGGTTCGCCGACGGACGGAATTCGAGCTTGGTCGCTTGGCGCAGAGCTTCGAGCGCATTTTCCTTTTCGTCGAAACCGCCCCACGCACGCACACGCGAGACCCAGCCGATGAACTCGTTGACGTCGCTGGTGAACGGATAGACCTTTTCGATCACGTCGGAAAAAAGCACCAGCGCCAGCCGGTAGTCAATCCCACGTGCCAAGAGACTACGAACGAATTGTGCGATGTTGTCACGCACGGCGTTGATGTGAACTTGCATCGTCGCCGTCACATCGAGCACGACCACGATGTCCACTGGCACCCGTTCTTTGACCGTGAGTTTGGCGACCGACAGTACCTGTTTTTCGACCCCGTTTTCCATGACGACCACATCGTCGGCACGGAGCGTATCGAGCGGATCGCCGTTGGCATCGACCGCCTCGACGATCAAGCTGATTTCGGGATAGTACTTGATGTCGACGTTCTGGATCGTCAGGTGGAAGCGTTCGCTGCGCGGTCGGAGCTGGGTCTGGAGCAGCACTTGCTGCGGCTGAAGCGAATCGCCCTCGCTATCGCTTGCGGCGAGCACACCGAGCGGTAGTGTTGCGACGAGCAACAGAGCGACTCGACACAGTCGTAGGGCGATCGCCGCATCGAACAGTGCACCGATGTTCATCGAACGATGGAAACGAAGGCGTGGTAAACCGATTGTCAAGGGTTGCAAAACTACGGCGCTCGATGCTGCCCGCCAGGATTTCAAAACTGCATCGGGGCATGAAGTCCATGCCCCGATGAAATCAGCCTGCCAGTTGCGTGCTTTCGCGCACCAGTCTTAGCGAATCGTCAGCCGCAGCACCGGCGAAATCATGAAAAAGTTTTTGATTTCCCACGGGCGAGACTCGCTCCGCAGCGGCGTCGAATACTTGCCCTCCAAGTAAAGCCACTCGCCGATGAGCGGCACGTACGCGCGGGCGAACAGCATTTGGTTGGCATACTGCAACGTCACTCCGAACGGGAATGTCGATTGGCTGCGGTACTCGATCCGTGCGTAGAGCCAATCGGCAGCCGTCGTCGGATGATAGAGCTGCAACCCCGCAATATTGCGCACCAGTGCTGTGTCGCCTGTTTGCGGATTACGGCGATACGCCCACTCCTGGATTTCGGTGTAGCAAACTCCGAGATCGAAACGGAAGAAATTCTCTGGATGCTTCGGATCGAGCCACCAGTTGTAGAACAATGCTGCATTTCCCGTCGTGCGAAGCACCGGGATGACCGCCGTCGGATCGACGCCTGCAGTGCGTCGCAATTCGACTTGCCGTTCCAGCGACGGTGTGTACTCCGCCCACGTGTCTTTATCAGCACGAGCACTGGTGTCGGGTCCTGCAATCGGAAATTCGACGTTGAACGTCAAGCCGAACTGCGGATGGAAGGGCGCATTGACATCGAGTCCGATCGAGGCTTTGCCGGGATTGGCGTTGAGCTGACGGGCTGGCAAAAAGCTAAGCAAGCGATTTTCCAAGCCACCGCGCAAACGATACGCCCCACCCAAGCGGAGATTGATCAAGTACGGTATCGGCTTGCTGCTGACAGGGTCGGTGTTTTCGTACAGCGGACGTTGCAGGATGACGCGCGACTCGCCAGCGGACCAGAAGTGATAGCCGACGTTGTCCGTCCCGAGAATCGACCGTATCCAAAAACCGGTTCCACCGATTTTGAGCGATTGCTCGAAGGCTGAAACCGAGATGGAATGCGCCACATCGGTCGGCAGCATAAAATCGGTGATGACGCGATACTGCCGTTCGGTCGGCGGCGACTCCGGCGGAATCTCTCGGTAGCAGTACGGACGCATCGGATCGCTGAGCGTACCGGCGAGCTTGCGCATGTAGGCGTCCACCTCGGAAGCGACGAAATATTCCTCGCCGCACTCGACGAGCAGAATAGTGTAGTAGTCGTTCGGATCGCTTTTGGGCGCCGCGGTGATGACGATGTTCTGCATGTCGAGCTTTTCTTTGTCGCGCCCGTAGAGAATGAACGTCTGGCGAATTTGCAGTTGGAGATTCGGCTCGCACACACGCCACCGCGGGAAGTAGCGCACGATCTCCGGATCGATCGTTTTGAGTGCTTGCATGATCGAGTCCCGTTCGGGGTCCTGCGCGCGCAGATCGAGCGTCAGTGCAAGCGCAACGACTACGGTCAAAAGTTCGAGTGCACGCTTCATCGTTGACACGGTCAGAAGTTGTAAATGACGCGAACGGTCGGCAAAAACACACTGGCTGTTTCCCACTCGTGGGGATCGCGCAGCAACGGCGCGAAATACTGCCCATCGAAGCGCAGACCGATTTGCTGGGTGATCGGGATGAGCAACCACGCTTGTGCGAAAAGCGCGTCGTCGAAGTATTGCAATCCGAAGCCGTAGGGCGTCGTCACGCGGGTCGCCATGAAGTCGATGCGAGCCGAGACGCCGCCGACATAGCGCGTATCGGCAAGGAACCAGCGATCGACGGTGAACGATGAATCCATTCTGACCACGCCACGACTGTCGATGAGCCGATAGCGTCCGGAGCCATTGTTGGCTTCCCACGTCTCGCGCGAGTAGATGGCACCGCCGATGCGGAAGCGGAAGAAGTTGCCGCTATCGATCGCGATCGCGAACGTGTAGTGTGCTTGGGCGTTGAAACGAATCAGGTAGTCGTGTGCACGCGAGTAGCTTTCGCTCCGAACGACCGTATCGATGCCTTGCAATCTGCGTTCGGACGATTCGCCGCTTGCGAGCACACGCTGATGATCGGACTTCCGCGCATCGCCGAAAACGTACGACGCGGCGATGTTGAACACGCCGGTGTTGGCATTGGTGATCTTGAGCGGGAAATCGAATGCGCCGTCGATTCCCCAGCCGGCATATGTCATCGTGCGACGAACGCCGAACGTTTGCGCCACCGACGACCATCCGCTGGTCGGAAGCACTACGCCCAAGCGGTTCGATCCCCAAATCGCATTGAGCGAGACTCTGTCGCTGAAAAACGACGGGTAGTTGACCGCATCGAGTCCGTAGCGCAATTCGACGCCGTACTTGGGCAGCGTTCGGTTGTACACGAAGCCTTCGCCGACGCTGCTCGGATCGCTCGGCGTGTAGTCGCGGTAGCTGATCAGGTCCGGACTGACCATCAATTCGCGACTGCGGAGGTAATCCATCGCCTGACCTTCGGTCGTGCGGACGTAGGTCGAGACGTCGTCTTCGCTGACCGCTAAGCTGATGCCGTAGAGCTTCGGAATGAACTGCTCGTCGCCGAGTCCTTGGGCTTCGGCGGTGACGTTGATGCCTTCGGCTTCGCTCTGCTGGATGACGAAGTTGTAGAGGTACTCGTAGAGCGTTTTTGCCGGCGAACCTACTGGAGCTGCGCTCTGCCGCAGTTGCGTGTACGTGTAGATGTCACGCGGCGACGCCAGGACGTTCGCCAGCACGCGGCTTTCGCTGTTCGAGGTCAAGAGCGCGATGACTTTGAAGTCTTTGCCGGCAACGTAGCGCGTGGTCACCACGTAGGCGCGCTTGAACGTGTTGCATTCCCACTGCTTGCGAGCGACGGCGTACTTGGCGTAGTCGATGCATTCGCCGCGGAGAATGCGTTTGATTTCTTCGTCGTCCTGCAGAGCGCTCAAATCCGCTGCACAGCCGAGTTCAGCGACCTTGTCGTCGATCTGCGTCTGCCGTGCAGGGCTGCATGATTTTGCTGTTTCGGTGATGACCGGTTCGGGATTGAGAAGTTGCGTGACGCCTTTCATCGTTTCGGCGTCGAGCTGGAAGATCGAGATGTTGCCGTACCGGTAGTTTTTGAACTTGCTCATGATCGAGCGCAGTTGTGCATCGCTGGTCTGCGTGCGCGCGTGGTAGTCCACTACTGCCAGCAGAATCGCGTATCCGACAACTGCGCACACCGAGTGCGCCAGCGCACGTTTCATTCGGTCGGTCCTCCAGTGATTTGTGTCCACATCAGTACGTGATCGGAACGTTGATGACGGCTTTACCGTCGGTCGAAACTTCGCCATTGCATTTGTTCTTGGCTTTGGCGGAGACGATCAAGGTGACGTTGCCTTCGACTTTACCTCGTCGCAACGGCGGACCGTCGAGCCGAAGGTCCACTTCGTATCCGCCGGCAGCAGCGCGAGGATTCTGCGCCGACACCTTGTATCCGGCAATGTCGGCTTTTTGGACGATGACCTTGAAATCGAAGATGTCGTTCGGTCCGGCTTTGGCACCGCCGACGTCCACGATCGGCGGCAAAATCTTGATGTTTTTGACCACCACGACAGGCACGCGTGGATCGACGATCTGATCGAACTTGACGTCGGTCGTGACGATCTTCGGCGGACGCTGTTTCGGCGTACCTTGCAGCGGACCGCTCGGCAGTAGCGACACGCGCTCTTTCGTATCCGGGTCCTCCCAGAGAATGTCCACCGAAACAGAATTGGCACCGCATGGGATCTCTCGGCGGAACTGCAAACCACGCACCGGCTGCGATTGTTCGTTGCCGATTATCGCATTGATCAAGTACTGCCCTGCCGAAATCTTCTTGCCATCGGCGGGAACAGGGAGAATTTCCAGTTCCGAGCCGAAGTAGCAGTTTTCGACGTTGGCACGGACGTCGTCGAGATTTTCGAGTTTGCTTTCGAACGATTTGAGCGCGATCGCTTTTTCGGTCGTCTTGCCGATGCGGTTGACGTGCGTGATGACCAGCTCGTAATCGCCTGCCGGCACGCTCTGTTCGATGACGATCTTGTAATTGCGCGGCTGTGCGGTCGGATCGCTCGTCGCCGATGCCTGCTGTGCCGGACCGACGTCAACGACTTTCACCGGCAGCGTCGGATTGGAGCGCACCGCCGGTGGTTTCGCCGGATCGTACGGGCTGGCAGTGAACGGAATTTCCACCCGCGGGAGCCGGTCGAAGATGTACTTCGCCTCCGGCGCGTACACGACCGGATCGGACGGTGGCGGAATGTTCGGTTTGACAACACGCACGTTGATCGCATACGATGCACGGTTCTGATCGAAAAATGCCGATGCTCCCGGTGCCAGAAGTTTTGCGATGTAGCTGTAGAGTTCGAGCCGACGAATGCGCTCTTGCGCCTTCGGATCGTCGGCAGCCGATTCGTTCTTGACGCGATCGATAGCGGCTTGGATTTGCTCGTCGAATTCGTCCACTGTGATCTTGCCGAGCGCCAAGTCGTCCGATGACGGAATCGGAATACCGCTAAGTTGCTCGACGATGTTCTTTTTGACTTGCACCAGGTCCTTGACCTTGAGCTGGACGGTGCCGATGTTGACTTTCTCTTCGAGCGGCACTTCCGTCGGTGGTACGTCGCTTCGGACACCGAGAATGCGGTTGGTCCGCGAGGCAAAGCGCAACTTGTACCAACCCGGCTGTGCCGGTGGTTGGAATCGTACCAGGAAGAAGCGCTTCTTGTAGCGCCCGCCGTTGTTTTGCGCTTCGATGTCCGTGCGATCTTGCGAGTAGATGAACGCCGAATCGGCGGCAGTCGGTGGAGCAAAGCGCCGAATATCGCCGATCTGGAGTGTGGGCTTGTAGGTCGGACGGCGATAATCGGTAACTTCTTCGACCTGCAATTCGAGCCGCTGGAGCGCCATCAGCTTCCAGCGTGCGCCATCGACGGGTTCTCCGAATTCTTGCCCTTCGCTGAACTTGCTGAAATCGACCCGCATCTTGCGGAGCGTGTCGTCCGAGGGGAAAAGCGGCGCGCGATCGGGAACGTTGCTGGGGTGGTAAAATACCTGGTAGTCGAGCTCTTGGACGTTTGCCAATTTGATCAGGTTGCGCATTTTTTCGGCGGCTTCTTTGGGATCAAGCCCTTCGAGCTTGTCGGCAGTACTGACGTCGGTCACGCCGACGATCACTTCGTAGAGCCGGTCCTGTTTGATCTGCGGACCGCCCGCAACACGCATCGAGGCATCCTGCAGCGTGATTTCGTCCTGTGGACGTGTACTGATGCTCTCGGTACCAGCACCCGTCTGCAATTGCGAGAGGATGCTCTCGACGATCTTCATGGATTCTTTTTGCTTCTGAATCAGGTGCTCTTCGGCTTCGTCGCGTTCGACGATAATGATCAGAAGCTCCAAAATGACTGCCAGGTAAAGCACAAAATAGACCTTACCCGCCCCGCCTTTGGCCATGGCGCGTACCTTTCAGAATTGTGGACGATAGTCGAACTCGCTCCGCACGCTCGGCTGCCGAACTCAGCGCTTCGGATCGGCTTTCGGTTGCACGACCTGAGCGTCTGCTTTGGCTGGTTCGTTGGCAGTGGCGGTCTGCGCAGCGTTCTCGGTCGCTTGCGCGTTTCGATCGAGCTTGGCTTCCTTGGCATCGTGCTTGACCGAGCAGCTCTTCTTTGCCGAAGCTTTCGACATGCAGCACGAGGCTTTTTCCTTGCCGACGCACTTGCCGTCCGGACCGCACGCAAACGCGACACTGCAAGCACCTATCGCGAGCGCCGCAGCAATTGCAACGAATGCTTTCATCATTACTCCGATGAATGTGGTGGAACTACCGCGAAAAATGTGCTGCGAATATACCAGCTTTTCGCCAAATAACCAAATGCACGCAGCTTCGCGTATGGCGCCGCTACGAGCAGCCGGTCGTCGTGCCGCAGTCTTCGCAGACGGTGCACGAACCGTTGCGTTTGACACGCATCGAGCCGCACGAGTAACACTGCTCGCCGGTGTAGCCCTGCGCTTTGGCTTGCTCGACGACAGCATACTCGCCACCGCTCGAGGTGCGCACCGGTATCGTCGCCTCGACCGGTTGCGGCGGCGCAACGGGCGTGCTCAGCGGCGCAGCAGCAGCCGATTTGACGACCGCTTCCGGCGGCACTTCGTCGACAGCTTTGACGTGCACGAAGTCGGTACGATTGAGATAATCGTAACCGATCGAGCGGAACACGAAATCGAGCACGCTCGTGGCGTACTTGATCGCTTCGTGTCCTTGCACTGGACCGGACGGCTCGAAGCGCGTGAACGTGAACGTGTCCACGAGCTCTTCCAGCGGCATGCCGTACTGGAGCGCTTTCGACGCCAGCACAGCAAAGCAATTCATCAAACCCTTGAACGATGCGCCTTCCTTGTACATGTCGATGAAAATTTCACCGAGCGTGCCGTCTTCGTACTCGCCGGTGCGGACAAACACCTTGTGCCCGCCGACGTACGCTTCACGAATGATGCCCTTGCGCTTTTTCGGCAAGCGACGACGCTCGGCGCGGTGATAGACTCGCTCGACGATGCGCTCTTGGACGTACTGCGGACCTTTCGTTTCGTCGAGCGTCTCTTCGTCGCCGAGCAGAACGATTTCGTCGAGGTCGTCGTCGGCAGCAACGTTGAGCGGCTGCGAGAGCTTCGAGCCGTCGCGGTAGAGCGCGATCGCTTTCAGACCGAGCTTCCACGATTCCATGTGCACCGTGTGAATGTCCTCGATCGTCGCCTCGGCGGGCATGTTGATCGTCTTCGAGATTGCGCCAGAAATGAACGGCTGCGCTGCTGCCATCATCCGAACGTGCGCCATGAAGGGAATGTAACGCTGACCGCGTTTGCCGCACTTGTTGGCACAATCGAAGATCGGCAAGTGCTCCGGCTTCAGATGCGGAGCGCCTTCGATCATCATCGTACCGCATACGTAGTCGTTGGCGCGTTCGATTTCCTCTTTCGTAAAGCCGAGCGCCGAGAGCATATCGAATCCCGGATCGCTCAGTTGCTCTGCCGTGAAACCGAGTACGCGTGTGCAGAACTCTTCCCCGAGCGTCCATTTGTTGAACGCAAAACGAATGTCGAAGACCGTGTCGAGTTGTTTCTCGATGCGCTCGATGACTTCATCGGTGAAGCCTTTCTCTTTGAGCCGCGCACGATTGATCGTCGGGCAGCCGACGAGCGTGCCGTGACCTTTGCAGTAGCGTTCGATGTCCTCGATCTGCTCGGGCGTGTAACCGAGACGTTTGAGCGCTTTCGGCACCGATTGATTGACGATCTTGAAGTAGCCGCCGCCGGCGAGTTTCTTGAACTTGACGATCGCGAAGTCCGGCTCGATGCCCGTCGTGTCGCAATCCATCAGCAGTCCGATCGTACCGGTCGGTGCGATGACGGTCACTTGTGCGTTGCGGTAGCCGTACTGTTCGCCGAGCTGGAGCGCGCGATCCCACGCAGCACGCGCAGCGGCGACAAGTTCCTTGTCGGCGCACTTGCTGCCGTCGAGACCTATCGGCAGAATCGTAAGACCTTCGTATTCGTGCGACGGTGAGTTATAGGCGGCACGGCGATGATTGCGGATGACGCGCAGCATCGCCTCGGCGTTGGCGTGGTAGCGCGGGAACGGTCCCAGCTCGCGTGCCATTTCAGCGCTTGTGGCATATGCTTCGCCGGTCATCAGCGCCGTGATCGCGCCGCAGTATGCCAGCGCTTCGGGCGAGTCGTAGGGAATGCCGAGCACCATGAGCACCGTTCCCAGATTGGCGTAGCCGAGACCGAGCGTGCGGTAGTCGTAGCTTTTCTGTGCGATCGAGCGCGACGGAAACTGCGCCATGAGCACGCTGATTTCGAGTACGATCGTCCACAGCCGCACCGCATGGCGAAAATCCTCGACGCAGAAGGCGCCCGTTTCTTCGTCGAGGAAATGCGCCAGATTGAGCGACGCCAAGTTGCACGCCGTGTCGTCGAGGAACATGTACTCCGAGCACGGGTTCGAGGCATTGATGCGACCGTCGTTGGGGCACGTGTGCCACTCGTTGATCGTCGTGTCGAACTGCAGACCGGGATCGGCGCTCTTCCAGGCGCTGCGATTGATTTTGTCCCACAGATCGCGCGCGCGGACGGTGCGTGCCACTTCGCCTGTCGTTCGCCAGCGCAAATGCCAGGGACGGTCGGCGAGTACCGCCTCCATAAAATCGTTGGTGACGCGCACGGAGTTGTTCGAGTTCTGTCCGGAAACGGTGATGTAGGCTTCGCCTTCGTAGTGCGTATCGAACACCTCCACATCGATGTCGGTGATTCCCTGCCGCACCAGAGCGAGCGTTCGCTCGATGTACGCACGCGGGACACCGCGATGGAGTGCACGTCGCACCAGCGTTCGCAGTCGTGGATTCGTCGCGTAGTCGGCGCCGCCGGCTGCGGCTTCGTTGGCGATCGCTTGCAGAAACGTCTTGTTGATCCGCGAGCCGGTCACCAGCGCAGCGACTTTTTCTTCCTCTTTGGCTTTCCACTCGATAAAACTCTCGACGTCCGGATGGTCGATGTTGACGATGACCATCTTGGCAGCGCGGCGCGTCGTTCCACCCGATTTGATCGCGCCGGCAGCTCGGTCGAACACTTTCAGGAAGCTCATCAAACCGGAGGAGACACCGCCGCCGGAAAGCCGTTCGCCTTTGGCACGCAGCGTCGAAAAGTTCGTGCCCGTGCCGGAACCGTATTTGAAAATGCGCGCCTCGCGGGTGACCAGATCGAAAATGCCCCCTTCGTTGACCAGGTCGTCGGCGACACTTTGGATGAAACACGCGTGGGGTTGTGGGCGCGTGTAGGCATCGGTCGAGGCTTTCAGCTCGCCTGTTTCGGGTTCGACGTAGAAGTGACCTTGCGGCGAGCCCGTAATGCCATACGCCCACGCCAAACCGGTGTTGAACCACTGCGGCGAATTCGGCGCTGCCATCTGCGCCAGCAGCATGTACACCAGCTCGTCGTAAAACGCTCGAGCATCCTCGTCGCTGTCGAAATAACCGTAGCGTTTGCCCCAATCGGTCCAGCAGCCAGCCAAACGATGCACGACCTGCTTGACCGAGCGTTCGCTACCCAGCACTGGCTTGCCCTCGGCGTCGAGTATGGGGTTGCCTTCGGCGTCGTACTGCGGGACGCCGGCTTTGCGGAAGTACTTCTGCGCCAGGATGTCGGTGGCAACTTGCGACCAATGCGCCGGTACCTCGATGTCGTCCATCCGAAAAACGATCGAGCCGTCGGGATTGCGCAGCACCGACGAGCGCGTGGTGTACTCGAACATGTCGTATGGACTGATGCCGGGTTTGGTAAAGCGACGCTGGATTTTCATAGCCAGTTCGAAAGGATCGAGAAGTGAAACAACCATCGCGACATGTTCTCCAGTCGCTGCCGCCGTGCGACTGCCCGAGGTAGGTTCGGAAGCAGTGGGAGAACGACTCAAAAATCGGCAACCGATACGGCTCGTGCAAGAAAAATTTTTCCACGTCCAGTGGCACGATTTTTTGTACCGTGCCGCAAGTGATTGTGCCGTAGTTTTGTTGCGTGTCCGTGCGGCAAGACCACCCGGATTTGTTGTAAGGCATCGGGTCCGCCGGCATGTCACCCCGAACACGTTTCAGGGTCTTTTTCCCATTGTCTGTCACCCCGAACTTGTTTCGGGGTCTTTTCGAGATGCTGAAACAAGTTCAGCATGACAGGCGGCGGACGCTATGAGATGCCGAAACAAGTTCGGCATGACGGACAACACGCACAGTCAAAACGCACAGTGCTGAAACAAGTCCGGCGCTGCACGCAATATTGCGTTCGTGAACGCAGACGTACACACCACAGCATAACACCGATGCTGTTTCGCATCAAATACCTGCTCGGCATCATGGCGACGCTGTTCGGGCTACTCTACCTGCTCGTCGGCATCGTCGGGTCGAGCGGCGACAGTGCAACGGTCGCCGATCGCTGGATGCCGTTCATCCTGGCGAGCGTTCACCTGACGCTGGCAATGCTGCTGTTTTGGACCAGCAGCCGCGAGCGGCGCATCGAGCACAAACGGTTGGAACGATTGCTTCGCATCGCCCTGCACACGCACCCCTCGCTGAGCATGCGCGATTTTGCCGAATTGGCTGGTATCTCGCCTGCGGAAGCACACGAGTTCTTGCTCTGGGCAAGCCGACGGCGACGAGTCGTCGTTGCCGCCGGTAGAGGGCAGCAACTGCGCGTGTGGTCGCGTCACAGCCTGAACTGAGTCACACCATCGCCGCGACAATCAACCCCAGCACCATCGCGCTGCCATAGGCGAGCTGCAGACGCGCATGGAGCGGAACGACCTGCGCAAATTGGGACGACGACGGTTCGTCGCTGCCGGCAAGCATTGCCACAGCACGGCGTGCCAACGGCGCACTCGCCCATGCAATCAGCGTCCATGCAGGAATCGGGTACACGCTTTGGTGCGTTCCGAGAACGACCAAACCGTGCACGATATAGGCGCCCCAGACCAGCAATCTCCCCAGAGCGATGGAACGTTGCTCCGAACCGACCACCAGCGACAGCGTCACTGCACCTGCTGCTCGGTCGCCGCGACGGTCGCGATGGTTGTTGGCATGCAGTATCGCCGCGATCAAAAAGCTTTGCGGCAGCGACAAAAGAAAGACCGACAGCTCGGACATGTGCGTCGCGACCGTCCAGGCTTGGACAAAATATGCACCGAGCGTCATCAGCACACCGAACGACAGCATCACTTGCGATTCGCCCATCGCGCGATGCTTCAATTGCAGCGGCGGTGCGGTGTACGCCCACGTCGAAACGGCACCGATCGCGACGATCCACACGATCGGCTCGCCGCACTGCACGATGAAATACACACCGATTGCGACTGCGATCGCCGCACATACTGCCGCGACAGCGAGCATCTGCTGCGGCGACAACAACCCGCTCACCAGTGGATTGACTCGCCCGGAATTGTCACGCCGATCCAGCCCCGAACGCCAGTCGTAGTAATCGTTGAGAACGTTGCTTGTCGCATGAATAGCGACCGCACCGACCAACGCCAGCACTGCATGAACAATCGAAAACGAAAAGCCGACCTCGTGCCGATGGAATGCGATCGCAGCGACCGTGCCCGTCAGTGTCGGAAACACCGATGCCGGAAACGAGAACGGACGGAGGACGCGCCAGTAGAACAGCAGCCGTGACATTTTCTACTCTCGCTCGACGACGACACACGCAACGGCATGATGGCGAGTGTGCGACAGCGATACGTGAATCCGGCAATCGCTCCACTGCTCAGCTAAGGCACCGTCCAGCACGATCGTCGGCTGACCGCTGTCGAGATTGACCACGCCGCAATCGCGGAAACGGAAGCCGCGTGCGATACCGGTACCGATGGCTTTGCTGAAGGCTTCTTTTGCAGCGAAGCGGGCTGCATAGTGCAACAACCTGCTTGCCGGCGAACGCTCGCAGTACTGGCGCTCGTCGTCGGTGTACACGCGGCGCAGGAAGTGCTCCCCGTAGCGTTCGATCGCAGCAGCGATGCGCTCGATTTCGACGATGTCCACACCGATCCCGACGATCATCGCTGCGCCGCCGCCTGAAGGTCGCTCATCGTAAGCAGCGAGCGAAGCCGAACGCCCTGCTCGGCGAGCAGCTCGGCGCCGCCCTGCTGGCGATCGATAACGCAGAGCGCCGTTTCGATCGTTGCTCCGTGTTGGCGCAGCGCTGCGATGCTTTCGGCGACCTGCCCACCACTGGTGACGACGTCTTCGACGACGACCACCCGCCGCCCGTCGATCGGCGAACCTTCGGCGAGCTTGCAGGTGCCGTACTCTTTGGCTTTTTTGCGAACGAACGCCAATGGCAGCCCTGTCGCCAGCCCCAGTGCCGTCGCCAACGGTATGCCACCGAGCTCCAGCCCAGCCAGAACATCCGTTTCTGCCGGCACCAAACGCGCAAGTTCCCACGCGATGCGTTGCAGCAGGGACGGATCGCACTCGAAAAGGTATTTGTCGAAGTACTCGGTACTGCGCCGTCCGGAACGCAACAGGAAATCGCCCACCAGGTGCGAGCGCCGATAAATCTCTCGTGCCAGTTCGAAGTTCATGCGCAGTTGCAGGTGAAATTCGGATTTCTGCATCGCGAAGATAGCTCGTTCGCACAAGCGGTAATTTCGCGCTCGTTTATGGTCTGACCGCCTTTGGTGCTCGATGCTCGATCTTCGATTCATTCGCGAACATCCTGACCTGGTCGCACAGAACGCTCGCAACAAGCGCCACGAGATTGCCTTAGAACGCATCCTCGAGTTGGACGCCCGGCGTCGGCAGCTCGTTGCTGAAACCGATGCTCTCAAGCATGAACGCAATCGCTCGAGTGAAGAAATTGCCCGCCTCAAAAAAGCCGGTGCCGATGCCAGCGACCACATCGCCCGCACGCGACAGCTCGGCGACCGCATCAAAGCCAACGACGACGAACTCCGTACAATCGAAGCCGAGCTGGAAGAACTGCTGCTATGGGTGCCAAACATCGCTCATCACAGCGTTCCTGTTGGCTCCGATCCCAGCGGCAATGTCGTCGTCCGCTCTTGTGCCGAAGAAATTCCTGCCGAGTGGCGGAAAAGCCATATCGAGATCGCTTCGCAATTGAATATCCTCGACTTCGAGCGCGGAGCCAAAGTCACCGGCAGTGGCTTTGCATTCTACGTCGGATTAGGCGCCCGACTCGAACGTGCCATGATCAATTTGTTTTTGGACGTTCACTCTCAGCGGCATGGCTATCGCGAGATGATGCCGCCATTTTTAGCGAATCGCGCCTCGATGGTGGCGACTGGACAGCTTCCCAAGCTCGCCGAAGATATGTATCACTGCCCGACCGACGATTTGTTTCTGATTCCCACCGCCGAAGTACCGCTGACGAATTACTTCCGGGACGAGATCTTTCGTGAAAGCGATTTACCCGTTGCGCTGTGTGGGTATTCGCCGTGTTTCCGCCGTGAAGCGGGTAGCTACGGACGCGATACGCGGGGATTTCTCCGTGTGCACCAGTTCAACAAGGTCGAGCTGGTCAAGTTCACGCTCCCGGAGACGTCCTACGACGAACTCGAGCGTCTCGTTGCCGACGTCGAGACGGTTCTCGGCTTGCTCGAATTACCCTATCGCGTCGTATTGCTCTGCACCGGTGACATGAGCTTCGCCAGCGCGAAAACATACGACCTGGAGGTCTGGTCGCCGGTCGAGCAACGTTATCTGGAAGTTTCGTCGTGCTCGAACTTCGAGGCGTTTCAGGCACGTCGTGCCCGGATACGTGTTCGCCGCGCCGATGGTTCGCTCGACTACGTCCACACGCTCAACGGAAGCGGTCTGGCGACCTCACGCATTATGGTCGCGCTGTTGGAGCACCACCAAACACCCGACGGGCGCATTCGTATCCCGCTGGCATTGCAACCCTACATGGGGTGCGAGTACATCGGCTAACACCGAGCGTGGCAGCACTGGCTGGATCAGAGCACAATAGTCCTTTGCCCGGCAACAAATAACCGTTGCATCAATTCGTTTTGTGCCCGAAGCAATTTCGTTGAACAAGCAGAAACGCACCCGATGCAAGAACCACAACCGAAACAACCCGAAATCGCGCCCGAGCTGGAACGCACGCTCGTCGGCAGCACGATCGCACGAACGCTGCTCGAACAACGCAAAGTGTTCCTCTGGGGACAAGTCGACGACGATTCTGCCCGCGACGTCATCGACCGCTTGTTCTACCTCGACACTGTCGAGCCGGGCAAAGAAATCACGCTCTACATCAACTCGCCCGGCGGATACGTCACGGCGGGCATGGCGATCTACGACGCCATCCGAGCGCTCCGCTCGCCGGTTTCGACCGTGTGCATGGGTCTGGCTGCCTCGATGGGTTCGATTCTGCTCTCGGCTGGTGTCAAAGGGCGGCGCTTCATCTTCCCGCACGGGCGCGTCATGATCCATCAACCCAGCGGCGGCGCCGCCGGCACGAGCACCGACATCGAAATCCAGATGAAAGAGATTCTCAAGATCAAGGAAATCAGCGCGCGCATTCTGTCGGAAAACACCGGACAGCCGATCGAGCGCATCATGCAGGATTTCGACCGCGACTACTGGATGGACGCTCGCGAATCGGTCGAATACGGCATCGTCGATGCAATCATCGAACGCATCGGCTGAAACGATTGTTGTCCGCTCGCCTCGAACGCCTGACGAGTGGGACGCCTACTACGCGCTGCGCTATCGCGTCCTGCGGCAGCCATGGGGCGCTCCACCTGGCTCCGAACGCGACGAACTGGAAGACTCCGCCGTTCATCGCATCGCTGTCGAAGCGAGCACCGGTCGCATTGTCGGTTGCGGACGCATTCACCAGCGCCCCGACGGTACCGCACAAATCCGCTTCATGGCGGTCGCCGAAGACTACCGCGGGCGCGGCATCGGCTCGATGCTGCTCGAATCGCTCCAGCAGTGGGCGTGGGAACGCGGCATCGCCACGATTGTGCTCTACGCACGCACGACGGCGATCCCGTTTTATCTGCAGCACGGATACCGTGTCGTCGAGCGCGCACACACGCTCTACGGCGCTATCGAGCACGTTCTGATGGAGAAACGCCGAGCGTGAGGTCGTCGTGACCGTCCGGATGATGCGAGCTTTCCAAATGGCTCGTCACATCGCTGGGACGGTCGAGTACACGCGCGACGTGCTGCTCTGCTTCCGACGCCAGCCGGTGCGCTTCTTCGATCGGAGTGCCGTCGGGAAATTGCACGTGAAAGTCCACGTACATGCGCTGTCCCGATTCGCGCATCCGCAGGCGATGGAAACTCAGCGACGGATGCTCGGCGCGGAAATGTTCGAGCGCAGTACGGGCACGCTCGACCAACACCGGATCGGCTGTGTCCATCAGCCCCAGCACTGCACGTCGCACCAACCGATAGCCTTCCAGCAGAATGTTCCCGCCGAAGAGCAACGCAAAGATGGGATCGAGCACCAACCAGCCGGTGCCCATCGCCGCGAGCAAGCCGACGACAGCACCGGCGCTCGTCCATGCATCGGTCAAGATGTGTCGTCCGTTGGCTTCGACGACAAGCGAGCGTTCGGCTTTGCCGACGCGGACCAGATACCATCCCAACAGGGCGTTGACAGCACCGGCGGCAGCGGTGAGCGCTGTTCCCAACCCCAACTGCTCCACTTCGACTCCGACCACCAGTCGTTCGACGGCAGTGTAGATGATCAGCAGTGCCGCCAGTCCGATGAGTCCACCTTCGAATCCGGCACTGAAGTAGGCGATTTTGTCGTGACCGTAGGTGTGGTTTTGGTCCGGCGGACGGTAGCTCCACCGCAGCGACCACCACGCGAAGACCACCGCCATTTGATGGACGACCGATTCGAGCGCATCGGACAAAATCACCGTCGAACCGGTGCGCAGATACGCATACCACTTGATGCCGAGCATGGCGACACCGACACCGAGCGAAAGATTCATTGCGCGCCGCTCGCGCTCGCCGAGCTGCAGGGAAACTGGTTGCTGATGCATCGCCGATGCAATTCGAGCATGGATTATCTTTGTGCACGTCTGTTTCGAAATTAGCGATGAGCAATCTCACCGTTCGCGTCCTCGTTGCACTGGTCGGCATTCCGCTGCTGGTCGCAGTCGTGTTCGCCGGTGGATGGTGGCTGGCGGGACTGGTCGCGGTCGTGTGCGCGCTCGGTGCCGGCGAACTGTATCGCATGGCTGCGGCGAAAGGAATGCGACCGGTTCGATCGGTCGGCATTGCAGCGGCGGCAGCAATACCGCTTGTGATAGCATCGGGTCGCCTCGACGCAATCGCAGCGATTGTTGCGCTGACGTGCGGCATCGCACTGGCGGTGCAGCTCTCGCGCGGCATCGGCGGCGCGCTCGGTGCCGTCGCAACGACGCTGTTGGGGGCGTTGTATCCCGCAGTGCTGCTGGGCTGGATCGTGGCGCTTCGGCAATGGCAGATGCATGCAGCCAGCGACGGCGCATGGCTCGTGCTGCTGGTGATGAGCGGCATTTGGTTGTGCGATACGGCAGCCTACTTTGCCGGACGGCGCTTCGGTCGGCATCGGCTGGCGCCGCAGATCAGTCCGAAAAAAACGTGGGAAGGTGCTATTGCCGGATTCGTCGCGGCGGTCGTCTGGTGCGGCGTTCTCGCGCCGAACGTGCTGGCATGGAGCAGCTCGTGGCTGGGCATCGCCATCGGCGCTATTGTCGGCACGGTCGGGCAGATCGGCGATCTGGCTGAATCGCTCCTCAAGCGCGATGCGGGCATCAAAGACAGCTCGACGATCATCCCCGGTCACGGCGGCGTCCTCGACCGCTTCGACAGTTTGACCGCGACGGTGCCAGCGGTGTACGGACTGCTGGTACTGCTGCGTTGGTCGGCACTCGTTCCATAATCGGCAATCGGCGCAATGAACGCAGTAGCGCTCATCATGGCAGGCGGCACCGGCGCTCGGCTCTATCCGCGCAGCCGGCAAGCTCACCCGAAGCAGTTTCTGCATTTGTTCGGCGACGGAACGCTCATCCAGGCGACGTTTGCGCGGTTGCAACCGGTGATCGAGCCATCGCGCATCCATGCCGTGACGACCGAAGATTTGGCGCCACTGGTGATCGAGCAGCTACCGGCTCTGCCCTCGCAGAACATCATCGTCGAGCCATTCCGGCGCAACACCGCACCGGCACTGGCACTGGCGACAGCGGTCCTGGAACGCCAATACAACTCCGACGCGGTCATCGTCGCACTGCCGTCGGACCACCTGATTTGGAATGTGCGCGAATTCCAGAACGCTCTCGAAGCAGCCATCGAGACTGCTCGCTCGTCCGATGCCATCGTGACGATCGGTTTGGTACCGACCCGTGCAGAAACCGCCTTCGGATACATTCAAGTCTCCGACGAACCATTGGCACAGGTAGCCGGCGCGACGCTCTATCGCGTGCGCAATTTCGCCGAAAAGCCCGATGCAGCGACTGCCGAGCGTTTCGTCGGTGCCGGCGATTTTCTCTGGAACAGCGGGATTTTCGTTTTCCGTATCCCGGTATTCTGGAGCGAGCTGGCAGCGCACCTGCCGGACTACGCAGCACTGTTCGCCGAGCTGCGTGCCGCTGGACCGGAAGAGTTCCCGCACAAGGTCGAACAGGTGTACGGTCGCGTTCGCGGCATTTCGTTCGACAACGGCGTGCTCGAAAAAACACCGAATGTGCTCTGCGTGCTCGGAACGTTCGAATGGAGCGATTTGAGTTCGTGGGACGAACTGTGGCGATTGCAGAAAAAAGACCCGCGACAGAACGTGCTCGAAGGCAGCATCTACGCGCTCGACGCGCGCCGTTGCTACGTCAGTTCGTTCGGCAAAGTCATTGCGTTGGTCGATGTCGAAGACTTGATCGTGGTGGATACCGAGGACGTGGTGCTCATTTGTCGGCGTGGATCGAGTCAGCGCGTTGTTGAAATGGTGGACATGTTTCGTCGGAAAGGCAATACCTCGCTGCTCTGATCTCCAGGTGGCAAGGTAATTGCAGTCCGTATCGGTTATGAACTGCCTACACAGACGGCTGCACGGTGTCATGGCTTGTGCAGCGATCGCACTGGCTGTCAGCGGATGTTCGACAGCGGTACGATTCCGGAGCAGCGAGGCATCGAATCCGGTAGCGACCGCTACAGTGCTCGGTTCGCGCTACCACGGGATCGCCTCGTACTATCACGACAGCTTCCACGGACGACGGACTGCCAGCGGCGAGATCTTTCGGCAGGATGAATTGGTTGCAGCGCACCCATCGCTTCCTTTTGGCACGCTCGTTCGCGTAACCAATGTGCGCAATGGACGCAGCGTTGTCGTCCGTATCACCGATCGTGGACCGCACGTTGCTGGCAGGATACTCGATGTGTCGCGTGCAGCAGCCGAACAGCTCGGCATGATTGCCGAGGGTCTTGCAGAGATCGAGATAACCATCCTGGAATTACCCCAATGAGCCTCATCGGATCGGCTCCGACCGCAGTCGTCATCGTATTGGCTAACGATAGCCGATTGCTCCACATCGAGTGTGCACCGAGCTTGGCAGCCTGTATCGCGTTACTCGGCGATGGGACCTCGTTTGTCCGGCGATTTGGTTTCGAGCAGATCGTGTACTGCGAACGCTACGACCGCTACTCGCTGGCGCAGGCACGCGCTGAGCAATTGCGCCGACTTCCACACCACGAGCTTTGCCGGCTCATCGCGATTTCGAACCCGGAATTCGATGCCATAGGAGCCGAAGCGCTCGATCGGTTCCCGATTCGCGCATCGCTACCCCCGCAACGCCGGCGCCGAGTGCGTCGCAGCGATGGGATACTGCCACATTCGTTGCCAATGCAACCGCCTCGATCGAGCGGCAATGAATAAGTTGCGTTCGGTGACAGTATTGTTCGTCTCTCTGATCGCCGGCTGTGCGACCGCCTCCTACTACACGTTGCTCTACGAGCAAAGCGGCGGTCTCGGTGGCGTGCTCGAATACCGCATCAGCATAGATTCGACCCGGCGCTGCACCGTCGAGCTGCTCGACGACTCGCATCGCACTGTCGCGCTCCGACTCGACGAGCGAACCTACCGCCGGATCGGCGCGATGATCGCCGACACTGCCGTGTGGTCGCTGGGCGCCACCACAAGCGACGAGCCACAGCGTCCGGACGCACCGCAACGGCATTTGCAGGTCCGTCTCGGCGAGCGCGAAAAGACCGCCGCGTTCGGCTCTCCGTTACCGGATGCAGCGCGCTCGATCGTCGCACTGCTCGACTCGCTCGCACATGCTGCTACAAGACCCTGAAACGAGTTCAGGGTGACGAATGGGGGAATGAGACCCCGAAACAAGTTCGGGGTGACCGCCTAAAAGCAGAGACCCTGAAACACGTTCAGCATGACACGCGGCGGTAAGTGCATCCCCTGCCTGTCATGCTGAACTTGTTTCAGCATCCCACCGCACTGCCCGTCATGCCGAACTCGTTTCGGCATCTTGTTACACCGCCACCCGTCATGCTGAACTCGTTTCAGCATCTCATGGAGACCCTGAAACAAGTTCAGGGTGACAGCCTCAAAAGCAGAGACCCTGAAACACGTTCAGGGTGACACGCGACGGTAAGTGCATCCCCTGCCTGTCATGCTGAACTTGTTTCAGCATCCCACCGCACTGCCCGTCATGCCGAACTCGTTTCGGCATCTTGTTACACCGCCACCCGTCATGCTGAACTTGGTTCAGCATCCCACCGCACCACCGTATGTCATGCTGAACTTGTTTCAGCATCCCACCGCCACCCGTCATGCCGAACTCGTTTCGGCATCTCCGCTGGGGCGCAACAATAGAGCCGCACCGCTCGTCGTTGTAGCGCCGAGCAACGATGTTTTGCGATACCCGATGAACTTCCCTCTGTTTGCGATCGCAACGATCGCGTGCATCGCTCACGCCGCCGATGCTACGTACCGCGTCCGCCTCGATTTGGCTGGCTGCCACAGCGATCGAATCACCGTAAGCGTCGAGCTGCCGACGACGCTGTCGTGTACCGAATGTCGCTACATTTTGCCGCGGTCGGTGCCGGGAACGTATTCGCTCGATCGCTACGGACGTTTCGTCACCGACGCCGCCGCATTCGACCGCGAGGGCACGCAACTGCCCGTTCGTCGCGACGACGGCGATATCGTCGTCAGCGGCACACCTGCACGCATCGTTTACCAGGTCAACGACACGTGGGACGACCCCGACGGACGCGACGTGTTCAATCCGACCGGCAGCAATATCCAGTGCGACTCCAACTTCGTGTTGAACTTCCACGCGATGGTCGGCTACGTCGAGGGATACAAAGATTTGCCCTACGAGGTGACGATCGTCAAACCGCGCGGCTTCTACGGCGCCACCTCGCTCCGACGCGTTGCCGATACCGACACTGCCGATGTGTTTCGTGCGCGGTCGTACATGGAGCTGGTGGACAATCCCGCGATGTATTGCCTCCCCGACACAGCGAGCTTCGATCAGAGCGGTACACGCGTCATGGTCGCCGTTTATTCGCCGAACAAAGTCATGCGCGCACGCGCCGTCGCCGACATGCTCCGTCCGATGCTGGCAGCGGTGGCGCGACTGCTCGGCACGATGCCGGTCGATCGGTACACGTTTCTGTTTTACTTCGCCGGTCGGCAGCAAACCGACATCATCGGCGATATGTCCTTCGGCGCTCTCGAACACTCGCACTCGTCGCTGTACTTTTTGCCCGAAGGGCGCGGTGCCGAAAACACAGCACGCGAGATGATTCAGTCCACGGCAGCGCACGAATTCTTGCACATTCTCGTGCCGCTCAACTTGCACAGCCGAGAGATCGCCGATTTCGACTTCCGCTCTCCGCGCATGTCGCGTCACCTGTGGCTCTACGAAGGCTGCACGGAATACTTCCAGATGCTCGCTCGCGCACGGGACACATTGTTGGAACCGAAAGAATTCCTCCGCGAGCTGCTGGGCAATCTTCGCACGATGCAACTGTTCTACCGCGAGCGCTCCGCCTCGCTCGTCGAGCTGAGCCAGCGCGTGCTGGAACCAGACTACCAGAAGCTCTATCCGGTCGTTTACATGCACGGACCAGTCGTGGCGTTCTGTTTGGACGTGACGATTCGCCGGCTGACCGACGGACGCATGACGCTGCTCGACCTCATCCGCCGCGCGATGGACAAATACGGACCCGATCGTCCGTTCCGCGACGACGAACTTTTCGACGAGCTGACGGCAATGGTGCATCCGTCGCTGCGAGAGTTTTTCCGGCGCTACGTCGAAGGCACCGAACTGCCACCGATCGGAGAATGCATCGCTGCGCTCGGCTATCGGTACAGTGACTCTGCACAGGTCGAGGCATACCAGTTCGAATCGGCATCGCTGATGCTGAGCCGATCGAGCGACATACCGATCGTCGTCACGCGGCAACCACAGAACGATTTCGGGTTTCGCAACGGCGACACACTCGTGCGCATCAACGGCGTGCTGGTGACACCCGAAAACAAGTACGAGCTGGTCAGCCAAGCGATCTGGGCGCCGCAAACGCCGGACACGGTACGCGTGCTGGTCCGCCGCAGCGATGGCGAAGTCGAACTTCGTGCGGCGCCGCGTCGGGCGATGCGCACTGTTCGGCACACATTTAGCGAAGACCCTTCCGCATCGCCCGAAGCGCTTGCATTCCGTCAGCGCTTTTTTGGCAAAGCCGAATAACCGACCAAGGGCGACCCACAACGTTCGGAAAAAAGAGGGACGCTCGACTGGCGGCATCGCAGTTTCGAGACCGTGTCGGCTCCACTTTTCCGTAGTTCTACGGTCAGCGCCTGGCTGCACGCTTCCGTAATTTTCGCTTGCTGGGTAATGTCGAAACACCTGGAGCATTCGTCGTGAAGAAACACTCGGTACGCCTGCTGGCACTCTGCTGCATTGCGCTCGGCGCGTGCGCGGGGCTGATGCGGTTGACACCCGACCATGCACGTGCGCGGCAATTCATGCAACGTTCGCAGTGGGATTCGGCACGCGTTCTGCTCGAACGCGAAATCCAACGCAACCCGCAGAACTTCGAAGCCTGGTACGATCTCGGCGCGGTGCGCAAAGAACTCGGCGACGTACCCGGCATGCTCGATGCATACCGTCGCGCCGAACCAGGCTTGAGCGACGAACGGCGCCGTGCACTCCCGCAGATTTTCTACGTCGCATGGGCTGAGTTCTACAACACCAGCGTCGAGCTGTACAACCGCATGGTCGAAAGCCGCGACACTGCCGATCTCGGTCGGGCACTCGGTACGATCGCCAATGCGATCACCATCCGTCCCGAAGCACCGGAGAACTACGACCTGCAGGGACGACTCTACGAACTCCGCGGCGATACTGCCAGTGCTCTCGCCGCATACGAGCGCTACGCCGAGGCGCTATCGCCCGCAATAGACCTTGCACGCCGGGCGGGGTTGTCGCTCGGTATGTCGCGCGACGCCGTGGTCGAAAAATTCGGTGCTCCACAGCAAAGCCGACCGAGCAGAACGACCACCGGCGACTCGATGATCGTCGATCGCTTCGTCTGGCGCGGCGACACGATCTACGTATCGAGCTATGCCAAGCAGCAGCAAGGTTACCGCGTCGAAGGATGGCGGCTCCGTCTGCCCGCGTCTTGGTCGCTCGACGAGCGGTTCCGTTACGCGCCGATCTCGATCGGTCCCCTCATCCAACTGGCGACGATTCACTACAACCGCCGCCAGTTCGACAAAGCGCTCGCTGCGCTGGAGCCGCTGTCGGTCCTGACGCCGAGCGACGAAACGGTGCAGAACTTCCGCATCCAGATTTACCGCGATCAAGGCAAGCTCGACAAAGCGCTCGCCGAACTCAAGCAGCTGGTCGAACGCGACCCGAACAACAAATCCTACATCGCCAGCTACGCCCTCGTGCTGCTCCAAATGGAGCAATACGACGACGCCATCGCCGAATACGAAAAAGCGCTCCAGCTCGATCCGCAGTACGACGTTGCGCTGTTCAATGCAGCGGCTGCACTGAAAAATCGCGCCGCGCAAATCCAGAAGGAAGAGCGCGACCGGAAAGAACGCGACCCCAAGTACAAGGAAAACGAACAGCGCTATTTCCCGCTGCTCATCAAAGCCGCCGACTACTTCGATCGCTATCGCCAACTACCGGAGCATCGAAACGATCTGACGGCGCTCGAACACATGCTCAACATCTACGAGACGATTCGCGAGAAAGACAAACTCCGCAAACTCGTCGTCGAACTGGAAGCGATGGAGCCGCAATTTGCCAGCGAGCCGCGCTACTACGAACTGCTCGGTGGCTACTACGCCCGCAACAATCAAGTGGACAAAGCCGAGCGATACTTCAAGCGCGCCGATCAGCTCCGCAAGCAACGCTGACAATTCCGCGGCACGGCGCACGTTTATTGCGCACGTTTCACTCACTCGACAAATAGCGATGCCACAGCATCCCGAACAACCGATGCCGCAACAAATCAACATCGAGCTCGGCGAAAAAGAAGCCGAAGGCATCTACTCGAATTTGGCGATCATCTCGCACTCGCCGGCAGAATTCGTCATCGACTTTACGCGACTGCTCCCCGGTGTGCCAAAAGCGCGCGTCCACGCTCGCATCATCATGACGCCGCAGCACGCAAAGCTGCTCCTTGCAGCACTGAGCGAGAACATCGCGCGCTACGAGCAGCAGTACGGCGAAATCATGGTCGCCGATCCGAACATGATGATGCCGCCGGAAGGACACAAGCTTCACTGACCGACGAGCGCAATGAGAGCGCGCGCAGCAGCGTCGGCGGCATCGGGGCGAGCGCACCGCTGCAGCGCTGCCGCCATTTGCTGGCGCAGCGAGCGGTCTTCGATGAGGCGAGCGAGCGCATCCCACAGCGTGTGCAAGAGCGCCTCGTCTTCGACGACGATCGCACCGCCGCATCGCTCCAGCAATGCGGCATTGCGGTGTTGCTCGCGATTGGCTGCGTGCGGATAGGGCACGAGAATCGCTGGTCGTGCGACCGCTGCCAGCTCCGCTATCGTACTGCCCCCTGCCCTCGAGACTACCACATCGGCTGCAGCGTAGGCATTCGCCATATCCTCGATGAACGGAAGCGCAACGACGCTCTCGCGACGGACCGGTGTGTATGCCGAACCCGTCTGCCAAAGCACTTGCCAACCCGCTGCGAGAATCCGATCGAGACATTGCGCGATCGCTTCGTTGATCGAGTGTGCGCCGAGCGACCCACCCACGACGAGCACCACCGGACGATCGGGAGCCAAACCGAACCGCACGCGAGCCTGCTCCGCAGCAGGCAATGCGGCAAGTTCTGCGCGGATGGGTGTGCCAGTAACGACGACACGTTCCCGTACCGACGCAGGAAACGCCTGGCAACATTCGTCGCTTCCGACGAGAATCCGGCGTGCCCACGGAGCCAGCAGCCGATTGACTTTGCCGGGTGCAGCGTTGATCTCGACCAGCACGATCGGAATACCGAGCGCTTTGGCGACCAACGCGACCGGTACGCCCAGGTATGCTCCTGCCAGCAGCGCTACGCGCGGTCGCACGCGCCGCGCAGCACGCCATGTGCGCACGAGCGAAACCGGCAGCCGCCACAGCATCGAATACGTCCGCAGCGACCGAACGCCGTAATAGCCACGCATCGGAATCGGGACGAAGCGATACCCACGCGCGGGAATCACCCGTCCCTCGATGCGATCGGGATTGCCGACGAACGTCGCATCGAGCCTCGAACGCTCGCCGACGATTGCAGCCAGACGTTCGACGACCGCCAACACAGGAAAAAGATCGCCGCCAGTGCCGCCAGCAGCGACGATGATGGGAAGACGCTCCTCGTTCTGCATTTTTGCCGGTGATCGGTTGCATACGACTGACGGTCGAGCGTGCATGTGTTCGCAGCTCGACTGCCGGCAAAAGTATCGCACCACGTGCGAGTGTCTGTGCAACCGACGTTGTACCACTACCCGACGGAGCTGGGATGATTGCTCGATATGTTTTCGCGCTGGTGGCGATGCTCGTCCCGCTGACGGCACAGCAGGCTGCCATTCGTGCCAAAATTCTCGCCGTTGCCGAAGGGCGCGCCGACGATGTCCGACGTCAATTGCCCGCTTTGCTCCAGGAATACCCCAACGATCCGGGCGTGCTCTTTTTGAGCGCGATTTTGGAACGCGACGGCGCTCGAGCGCTCGAAACGTACCAGCGCATCGTGCGCGAGTTTCCCTCGTCCGAATGGGCGGACGATTCGCAGTGGCGCATCGTGCAGTACTACGCTCTGCTCCGCGATACCGCCGCTGCACGCGCAGCGCTTGCGGAGTACCAGCAACGTTTCCCGCTCTCGGAATTTTTGGTACACGCGCAGAACCTGGTGCAAACGACCGTCGGATTGGAACAGCCCTCCCCCGAGCGCGCACCGACGAGCACTGCGAGCACGACCGGCAACGTCCGCTCCAACAGCGAACGCTACACACTCCAAATCGGCGCCTATTCGACGAAAGAAGTCGCCGAGCAAGAAGCTGCTCGCTATCGTGCGCAACGATTGCGCGTCGAGGTGATCGAAAAAGCGCCGTCGCTGTTTGCCGTCACGATCGGCGATTACAGTTCGCGTGCCGCTGCAGAAAAAGCGCGCCCGCTGGTCGAACAGCAATGCAACTGTACGCCGTTCATCATCGTAAAGCCCCAGCAGACGAAACCATCGCCGAAGCCGACTGCCAAGTGACCGCTCGCTATGCGTTGCCGATAGCTCTCGTCGCGATCGTTGCCGCCGTCGGAGTCGTTGCACAGAGCGATACCGCGCGGGGTACGGTCGGCGGTACACTCTGCTTTCGCCGAGCACTCGCCGTTGCAGACAGTGGCTGCGCCTTCCGTGCCTTGCTACGGCTGAGCAATCCGACGGTTTGGTATCCGATCTCGGCACGCATCGGTACCGATAGTGCGCTCCTTGTGCGCCGCAGTGATACGCTTTGGCTCGTCTCATGGGACAGCGCATCGGGCGATCGAAGCATCGAGCTGTGCGGTATCGTCTTGGCTGGCTCCGATTCGGTATGCATCGTCACGCTCGATTCGCTCGTCGCCTGCCGACCGCTCGCCGATTCGATCGTGCAGGTGCTCGTGGTGTCGTCGATCGGACCGCCGCTTCCGTATGTGCGGTTCGCGCGCATGGAAGGACCCTTTCCCCATCCCATCGCACGAGCGGAGCCGTTTGTGGTGTACATCGGACTCGATGCAGCGTCAACGGTCGTGCTGCGCATGTACGACGTGCTCGGACGACATCTGCTGGAATGGCGCGATGCGCTCGACCGCGGCGTGCACCGCATCGAGCTGCGCTTGCCGGAAGGAACGTCGCCGGGAGTGTACGTGCTTCGATTGGACACCGCCACTGGCAGCGTTGGCGCAGTGGCAGTGGTGGAGTAAGTCGTCAAAGCGAGCGCAGACGCTCGGTCGCATCTTCCAACGTTCCCCCGTATCCGCTGAGGCATTCGGGTGGACTATCGGGCTCGACCTCCAGCCACCAGGTATCCCTCCCTCGACGCCCTCCGTGTTGATTGGTGGCACAGTCGATTGCTACCTCTTTGGGTATCACCCAACAGTGTGCGGCACGAGGCGATATACCCAGTGCAACGATCGCTTTGTAGTCCTGATCGCGAATTTGCTGAAACCTGTAGGACCCACCTTTCCACAGCGTCGAAAACTTGACCTCGACACGGGTATGTCCGATCACAAGATCGGCGTCACTACCAGCAGCAGAAGAGACGGGGATTTGGTACCTTTTGCAAAATTCCGCGACGATCTCTTCGCCGATCTTCCCAATTGTCCGAGAGGGCAGACCTTCTTTCAACCATGCGAACGGACTACCGATCCACTCGTTGTCGGGAGCGGGAGCGTATTTCTGCTGGAGATTCTGCGCGATGTTGACCAATACATCGAACGCTTGCATGCTATTCGGTCCCGGCGGTCGAATGAAACAGTGACGCCTGCATATCAGCCGCTCGGTACGGTGTGGGATCGAAATTCACCCATTCGACATCGGGGACCTGGGCAAATCGCTGTGCCATGATCGCGAGAGCATCGGGATTGTTGTCCACGAGCAGAAACCGGCGTCCCAGCTCCCACGCAGCATATCCCGTTGTGCCGCTGCCCGCAAAGAAGTCGAGCACAAGATCGCCGGGTCGCGAAGATGCTTGGATGATGCGCCGCAGAATGCCGAGCGGTTTTTGTGTCGGATAGCCAGTTTTTTCGCGGCTGTTCGTCGGTACGATGGTGTGCCACCACACGTCGGTGGGAAGTTTTCCGCGTGCAGCTTTTTCGGGACCGACAAGATCGGGAGCCATGTAGGGAATACGCTCGACCGCATCGGCGTCGAAAAAGTACCTGTCGGGGTCTTTGGCGTAGAAAAAAATCGTGTCGTGCTTGGCAGGCCAGCGACGTTTGGAGCGCCCTCCGTAGTCGTATGCCCAAATGATTTCGTTGATGAATGCATCGCGCCCGAAGATTCGGTCGAGCAAAATCTTGATGTAGTGCGCCTCCCGGTAATCGCAATGCAGATAGAGCGAGCCATGCGGTGCCAAGATTCGTCGGGCTTCTTCCAGACGTGGACGCAAAAACTCCAGGTAGTCGTCGAACGAATCCTCGTAGGCATGGCGAGCGACGACGGTTGTTCGATAACGTTTGTCGCCGAAGCCGATACGGTCCCCGTCAGGATCGGCTTCCGTGCGTAGCTGGACGCGTTGCTGTTGTTTGCCCGTGTTGAAAGGCGGATCGATGTAAATCAAATCGACGCTATCGCTCGAGATCGTGCGCAGCACGTCGAGATTGTCGGCAAGGACGATCGTGCCAACCGACGCGCTCATACTCACTCGGCAGGCACGAGCAGTCCGCTCGGTGTGCGTTCGACTTCGATCGCTTCGACCGGCGTCGCTTCCGAATCGATGAGGATCGGGCGTGTCCGCTTGATTTTCTCTTGGATGGTCATCAGCGCCTTGATGAGCGCTTCCGGACGCGGCGGGCATCCCGACACGTACACGTCCACAGGCAAAAACCGATCGATGCCCTGCACGACCGAATAGCTGCGGAACATGCCGCCGCTGGACGCACACACGCCCATCGAGATGACCCACTTCGGATCGGGCATTTGGTCGTAAATCTTGCGGACTACCCACGCCATCTTGTACGTCACCGTTCCGGCGACGATGAGCAAGTCCGCCTGGCGCGGCGTGAAGCCCATTTTCTCGGAACCGAAACGGGCGACGTCGAACCGCGACGCCGCAAATGCCATCATCTCGATACCGCAGCACGAAATGCCGAGTGGCATCGGCCACAGCGAATTGGCTTGCGCCCAGTTGATGGCGGCTTCGACTGTCGTGGTCAGAAAGCCACCGTTGGCGACCGGATTGATCACTCCCATGACAGTGCTCCTTTTTTGACGATGTACACGTAACCGGCGAACAGCAAAACCATGAACAGCACCATCGCGACGAATCCGACAGCGCCGAGCTGCCGCACTTGGACAGCCCACGGATACATGAAGACGATCTCGATGTCGAACAGAATGAAGAGCATCGCCACCATGTAGAACTTCACCGAGAAGCGCTCGCGTGCCGAGCGGAGCGGCTCCATGCCGGATTCGTAGGTGGAATTCTTCTCTTTCGACGCTCGGCGCGGTCCGATGTACTCGGCAACGACAATGTTGACGATACCGAAGAACACACCGAGCGCGATCATGACAAGCACGGGAACGTATTGATCGAGCATCGCTCGTCTCTGGTCGTGAAACAGTGCACAGCAAAACTACAGTTCCGCTGCGGGAAATCGGCGCTATCTTTGCGCATCGTCGCACTGCTAAAGACGAAGGATGCGCGTTTCTGGCGTAGTCGGCAGTTTCGGCAACTCGATTTTTTCGGAAATGTCCGCGCTGGCACGTGCTGCCGGCGCGATCAATCTCGGTCAGGGATTCCCCGACTTCGATCCGCCCGCACAATTGCTCGACGCTGCATGTCGCGCTATCGGCGAAGGGCACAATCAGTATGCCGTTTCGCACGGCGAACCGATCCTGCGAGAAGCGATCGCCGAGCACGCCGCGCGCTGGTACGGTCAGCGCATCGCTCCCGACACCGACGTGTGCGTCACCTGCGGCGCCAGCGAAGCGCTCTGGTGCGCTCTCCAAGCGCTGGTCGAACCCGGCGACGAGGTGATCGTGATCGAACCGACGTTCGATGTGTACGTGCCGGACATTCGCATGGTGCGTGCCGTACCGGTGCCGATCACACTCGTGCCGCCCGATTTTCGGCTCGACGTCGAACGTCTCCGCAGCGCCATCACACCGCGAACGCGTGCGATCATCGTCAACTCGCCGCACAATCCCACTGGACGTGTGTTTTCCCGCGCCGAATTGGAAGCGATCGCTGCTGTCTGTATCGAGCACAACCTGGTTGCCATCGCCGACGAAGTATACGAGCACATCGTGTTTTCGCCGCATCAGCACATTCGGCTGGCGACGCTCGATGGCATGTCGGAGCGAACCGTCACTGTTTCGAGCGGAGCAAAAACATTCGCTGCGACCGGCTGGAAATGCGGTTGGGCAATCGGACCCGATCGGCTCACCACGGCGATCCGCCGCGTGCACCAGTTCACCACGTTCGCCAGCGCCACACCGTTCCACTACGCCATCGCCGAAGGATTGCGACTGCCGGAGAGCTACTTCGCTGGCGTTCGCGACGAATACACCCAGCGCCGCACGGTGCTGCTGGAAGCGCTCCGCCACACACCGCTGGCAGTATTCGAACCGGAAGGAGCATACTACATCGTCGCCGACATCGGTACGATGGCAAACGGCATGACGGGCTACCAGTGGTGCCGATGGCTCATCGAAACGATCGGTGTTGCCGCAATTCCGCTGGAGGTGTTCTATCTCGACCCTGCTGCGGGGCGCACGCTTGTGCGTTTTGCGTTTTGCAAACGCATCGAGACATTGCAGGCAGCCGCCGAGCGATTGGTCGAATTGACCGTCGTGCAACGATGACGCCACATCTGCCCCCTGGCTGGACACACCGCGACATCGTCGCACTGAGCCTGCTGCGCGGAGTGCAAGGCATCGAGGTTCGGCTCGCTGTCGAGGAACGAGCATCGCTGGAAGCTGTGTTAGCAGATCCGCCGCCGCGCATGGAGCGAATTCTCCGCCAAGACGAGCTATTCGCCGCCCGCGATGCCGACTCGTTGCGCAGCCGTGCCGACGAGCATCTCGATGCACTGACGCGACTCGGCGCTCGTGCCGTGACGTTTTGGGACGAGAGCTATCCGGCGCTCCTGCGGGAGATTCCCTATCCACCGATGGTACTCTTCGTCCAGGGAGCGCTACAAGAGGCGTCTGCACTGGCGATCGCAATCGTCGGTACGCGTCGCTGCACGACCTACGGGCGACTCTGTACCGAGCGTTTCGCCGGTGAACTGGCGCGCGCCGGCTGCATCGTCGTCAGCGGCTTGGCAAATGGCATCGATTCAATCGCACACGCTGTCACACTCGATGCCGGCGGCATCACGTATGCCGTCATCGGCTCCGGTCTCGACCGTATCACGCCGACGCAGACGCGGCGTCTTGCCGAGCGCATCGTCGCATCGGGCGGTGCGATTCTCACCGAATACCCACTGGGCACGGTCGCTCGACCCGGCTACTTCCCGCAGCGAAACCGCATCATCAGCGGCATTGCACGAGCGGTCATCGTCGTCGAAAGTCGGCGCGAAGGTGGCTCGCTCATCACGGCACATTTTGCGCTCGACCAATCGCGCGATCTGTTCGCTGTGCCGGGCAACATCACCTCGCCGACGAGCGAAGGCACCAACCGACTTATCGCTCAGCAAAAAGCGCAGGCTGCGATCAGCCCTGAGCAGGTGTTGGAAGAGTTGGGCGTGGCATCGCCTGCAGCGGTCGAAACAAGCCGACAGGAGCTGCTCTCTCCGTTGGAGCAGCGCATCTGGGAGCAGCTTTCCGGTGAACCGCAGAGCGCCGACGATCTGGCAGCGACGCTCGGTGTTTCGGTCGGCGAAGTGCTCGGTGCGCTGTTGATGATGGAGTTCCGCGGGGTGGTTCGTCAGCTCGCGGGAAAGCAATTCATCCGTTCACGCTGAGTTTGATTCTCCTCCCTGCGTCATGCTGAACGTGTTTTCGGCATCTCGTCGCACCACCGTCCGTCATGCTGAACTTGGTTCAGCATCTAATGCTGGGAGACCCTGAAACAAGTTCAGGGTGACGTGCTTTGGTGTGTATGCCTTGCCGCCCGTCATGCTGAACTTGTTTCAGCACCTCACCGCACCACCGCCCGTCATGCTGAACTCGTTTCAGCATCTTGTTCGAGACCCTGAAACAAGTTCAGGGTGACAGGCAGGAGAAAAGACCCTGAAACAAGTTCGGGGTGACAGACCATTTGTGCGTCCCCTGCGTCATGCTGAACTTGGTTCAGCATCTAATGCTGGGAGACCCCGAAACAAGTTCGGGGTGACGTGCTTTGGTGTGTATGCCTTGCCGCCAGTCATGCTGAACTTGGTTCAGCATCTCACCGCACCACCGCCCGTCATGCTGAACGTGTTTCGGCATCTGGAAAGACCCTGAAACAAGTTCAGGGTGACGTGCTTTGGTGTGTATGCCTTGCCGCTTGTCATGCTGAACTTGGTTCAGCATCTCACCGCACCACCGCCCGTCATGCTGAACTCGTTTCAGCATCTTGTTCGAGACCCTGAAACAAGTTCAGGGTGACAGAGTGTGAAGCATGCGACCACGAAGTGTGACGGTCGAAGAGTTACTTCGTCGTGTTCACCGTTTGGCGGCGGTTTTCTTTGTAGCAGTTTTTGTCGCTTTTGTTTTCCCCGATCGCGCCGATGCTCGCACGCTCGGTCCGGGGTCGTCGAGCCGATACTCTCGCATCAGCTCGGCGAGCCGCTTGTCGCTGACGGCGAGCATGCGCGCAGCAGCAGCGCGATCGCCACCGGCTAATGCCAACGTCTGTGCTATCAGCTCGCGCACGACAGTCTCGAGCGGCACACCGCGTTCGGAAATCGCCAGCTGGTACTCCCCTGCTGTAAGCGTCGGTCGCACCGTCACGCCTTTGCTCGGCGGCGTTGCGTCGGTGCGCAGAAACGAAAGCTGCTCGCGCGTGATGACTGGCCCATTGCTGAGCAGAACGGCGCGCTCGATGACGTTCCGTAGCTCGCGCACGTTGCCTTTCCAGTGGTATTGCTGCAAAAGTTCGGCTGCCTGCGGTTCGAAGCCCTCGATTGCTTTGCCGAACTTGGCGTTGAACTCCTTGATGAACGCCGCCGCCAGCAACGGGATGTCCTCTTTCCGCTCGCGTAGCGGCGGCAAGTAAATCGTCGCCACATTGAGCCGGTAGTAGAGGTCCTCGCGGAACTTGCCTTCCTCGACGAGCTTTTCCAGGTCGCGATTGGTCGCAGCGATGACGCGCACATCCACGCTGATTTCTTTCGAGCCACCGAGACGGTAGAATTTGCGCTCTTGGAGGACGCGCAGCAGTTTCACTTGCATTTCGGGGCTGAGTTCGCCGACCTCGTCGAGCAGAATCGTGCCGCGATGCGCCTGTTCGAAGCGTCCTTGGCGCACTTTGTCGGTCGCACCGGTGAATGCTCCGCGCTCGTAGCCGAACAGCTCGCTCTCGGCGAGCTCGCGCGGGATAGCGCCACAGTTGACCGTGATGAAAGGACCTTTGGCTCGCGCCGATTGCTGGTGGATGAACCGTGCGATGACTTCCTTGCCCGTGCCCGATTCGCCGAGAATGAGCGCTGTCGTATCGGGCGAGCGCGCCACGATCGCCGCGATCTCGAGCGCCTTGCGGAGCGCCTCGCTCGAACCGATGATGTTGCTCGTCGTGTAGCGTGCCAGCTCTTCTTCGAGCAGCGAGACTTGCCGCCGCATCGCATCGTTGGCGAGCACACGCTCGACGACCACTTCGAGTTGCTCCAAATCGATCGGCTTGGCGATGAATTCGTCGGCGCCGGCTTTCATGGCACGAACGGCGGTCTTGATGTCGCCGAAGCCGGTCATGACGATCACCGGCACACGCACACCTTCGTTGCGCAAGTGTTCGAGAAGATCAATGCCGTTGACTCTGCCCAAGTACACGTCGAGCAAAACCGCATCGGGAGCGACCGACTCGAACTCTTCGAGCGCACGCTGTGGATCGCCGAAGTGAACGACGCGTTCGTACCGATCCGATAGCGCATGCACGATCGCTTCGCCGACCAAGCGGTCGTCGTCGATGACCAAGATCGTTTGCCGAGAGCGCTCCATCGGAGGCATCGTGGGATGATGGGACGATTGCCGAGACCAGGTGTGCTGCAGCACCTGCAGTTCGGCACTGCAAAGATACTGGCAGCGATGCCGTGTATTTTTGAGCGGCACACATCGGGCAGCAGCATGCATTCCGGTTCGGTCGTGTTGATTCTCCACACGCACTTGCCATACGTTCTCCACCACGGCACCTGGCCGCACGGTTCCGACTGGCTTTGCGAAGCAGTCGCCGAGTGTTATCTGCCGCTGTTGGGCGCAATCGAACAGTTGGCAGCCGAGGGCTACCGTGCACCGATCACCGTGGACATCTCGCCCATCTTGTGCGAGCAACTCGAGCACCCCGATTTCCCTACACTCTTCGAGCAGTACTGCACAGCGCATATCGAGCTAGCGCGCCAGGACGAACGCTACTTTGCACGCACCGAACCGAATCCCCACTACCGCATGCTCGCTCGCATGTGGCAGCAATGGTACAACACACGACTCGAAGAATTCACCGAACGCTACGGGCGCTCGATCGTCGGTACGCTGCGGCGCTTGCAAGACGCCGGAGCGATCGAAGTGATGACGTGTGCTGCGACGCACGGCTATCTGCCGCTGCTCGGTAGCGACGAATCGGTGGCGCTACAGGTGAAACTGGCATGCGACAACTACCGCCGCCATTTCGGTCGCTCGCCGCGCGGCATCTGGTTGCCCGAATGCGGTTACCGTCCGGCATATGCCTGGCGCACGTATTTGCCCGTCGAGCATTTTTCGACGCCCCATTGGCGGCTCGGCATCGAGCAGATCGTGGCGCGCTGCGGGCTGGAGTATTTCGTCACCGACGAACCGCTCGTTCGTCGCTCCGAACCACTGGCGATTCTTTCGCCGACTCGCGACGGTGGAACGACGTTGTCGCCGCCGATTCCGAGCGCCGAGTGTCTCTTCGCACGCACGCCGCTGGAGGTGTATCGCGTGGCATCGTCGCTGGAGACCGCTGCGGAAAACGTCGCCGTCTTTACGCGCGACCAGAGCATCGCCATGCAAGTCTGGAGTGCCGAACTGGGCTATCCGGGCGACCCGAACTACCTCGATTTCCACAAAAAACACTTCGCCAGCGCTCTGCGCTACTGGCGCGTGACCGACAACAAAGCCGACATGCGCTACAAACTGCTCTACGTGCCCCAGTGGGCACAACAGCGAGCGCAGCTCCACGCCTTTCACTTTACCCAACTCATCGAACGCTCGCTGGCGGAATATCATCGAACGACCGGCAGACGCGGCGTGGTGTGTCTGCCGTTCGATACCGAGCTGTTCGGGCATTGGTGGTTCGAAGGTCCGCTGTTTCTCTACCACGTCCTGCGCGGTTTATCGCTCTCGCCGATTGCCCGCCCGACGACCGCAAGCGACGCTCTCGACGGATACCGACCGCGCGAGATCGTCCGCTTGCCCGAAGGCTCGTGGGGACGCGGCAATCATCACGACGTGTGGATCGAACCATCGGTGCATTGGATGTGGGAGAGCATCTATCGCGCCGAACACCGCTGGCAGCGTCTTGCTCGTCGGATGGCGAGCCAACGCCGCTCGCCGACGCTCGAGCGCATCGCAGCACAGGCACTGCGCGAGCTGCTGTTGCTCCAAGCCAGCGACTGGGAGTTTCTGGTCACGACACACTCGGCGACCGACTACGCGCAGATGCGATTTTTCTTCCACCACTCGGATTTCGAGCGTCTGTGCGACATCGCCGAACGATACTCGCCCAAGCGTGGTTTGAGCAAAGCCGATCGCGCATTTTTGGAAGAAACCGAGCGACGCAATGCAATTTTCCCCGAACTTCGTCTGGAGCACTGGTTGGATGCAGCATACCTCGCAGGCAGTCATGAAACGGTGGCGTAGCGCCGCGTGGGCAGCACTGCTGCTCGTCTTTGCGTTCGGTTGCGACGGCGGACTCGATCCGACCTCCCAGCCGCCGGAAGCGATACTCGGCGGGCGGCTGATCGTGCGCGGAGGAACAGCGAGCTACCCACCGCGCGACAGTCTCTTCGATCTTCGTGTGGTAGCGTTCCGCACCATCCCGCGCGATTCGAGCATCATCGCAGCAGTACTCGGCGGGCAAGCGTACTTTACGCCGACATCGGTGCTCGATTCGTCCAGCTACACGATCACGATTTCGTTCACCGAAAGCACACCCGATCCGCTGCGGCTCGAATACATCGCCGTTGCCCAGCAGTACGGACCGAACGTCTTCAGCGATTGGCGCGTCGTCGGTGTCTATGCCGCCGACACGCTCTGGACACCACGCGCGGTCGTGCTCACGCGCGGCGAGCGCCGCACCGATGTGGACATCACGATAGACTTCCGCAACCCACCACCGCAGCCGTTCCGATGAGAGCGACGCTTACGATTCTGCTCGTGGCAGCCATCGCTGCGCATGCACAGTTCGGCACAATCGTCGGCACCGTCACCGACCGCGAAAGCGGCGAGCCTGTCATCGGCGCGAGCGTTCGACTGAGCGGCTTGCCGCAAGGAGCCACCTCGCGCCGCGATGGCTCGTTTGTCGTGCGGCGTGTGCCCGTCGGCAGCGTGCGGCTCATCGTCACCGCTGTCGGCTATCATCCCGCCGAATACGTCGCTACGGTCACCAGCGGCGACACACTCCGTGTGCGCATCGAGCTGTCGTCGGAAAGCATCACATCGGCGGCGGTCGTTGTCTCGGCAGCACGGCGAGTGCAGTCGGTGCAGGAAGTCGCAACGAGCGTCAGTTTGGTTGACGCCCGCAGCATCGCCGAACGCGCCATGACGCGGCTCGACGAAGCGCTCCGCTACGTGCCCGGCGTCGTCGTGACCGGCTCGCAAGTGAGTATTCGCGGCTCGTCGGGATTTTCCTACGGACTCGGCTCGCGCGTGCTGCTGCTGATCGACAACTTTCCTGCACTGAGCGCCGACAACGGGGACATGAGCTTCGATGCACTGCCGATCGCCGACGTCGAGCGCATCGAAATCGTCAAAGGTGCCGGTTCGGCGCTCTACGGTACGAGTGCACTCGGCGGCGTGGTCAACGTCATCACGCGCGACGCATCGCCTGCGCCCGAACTTCGCGTGCGTGCACTCGGCGGACTGTGGACGCTGCCGCGCTTCGACACGTGGCGCTACCGCGACGACCCGCCACGATTGGGTGCCGTGGATGCGAGCGCTTCGACGACGCTCGGTGCGCTCCAAATGCTCGTCGCCGGCGGGTATCGCAGCGACGATTCCTATCGCTCGTTCAACGACTCGCGCCGATGGTACACCTTCGGCAAAGCTACCTACGACCTCGGCGCAGCATCGCAACTGAAGCTCATCGCGCAGTATGCTGCCGACGACCGCGCCAACTGGCTCAACTGGCGAAGTCTGCGCTATGCGACGCTCCCGCCGGCGACGACCGATACGACCGACCGCGTGGACTCGCGCAAGCTGCTCGTCGGGCTGGAAGAGCGCACCATCTGGAGCACGGCACTGTTCACCACGCTTCGCGGGAGCCTTTTCCGCACGTGGTACACCAACACGATTCCGCCCGATTCCGCCGGACACGTCAGCGCCGACGCGACACAATACACCGGCGAACTTCAAGCCAGCTACCAAGCCACCGAGCGATTCAATCTCACCACCGGCATCAGCGCCACGCTCAACGCCGTCGAATCGCCCTACACACAAGGGCGCCGCACGCAGACGATCGCCAGTCTCTACGCACAAGCCGAATACCGCTTCGGCGACCGCACCACCGCGACGCTCGGCGCCCGCGCCGACAACGTCAGCACCGAACGCGATGCCAGCGGCGTGCAACTCAGCCCGAAGCTCGGCATAACGTACCGACTCGACGAGCGAACGACGCTCCGCGCCTCGATCGGACGAGCGTTTCGCGCTGCGACGCTCACCGAACGCTACGCAGCATTGCGGTTCGCAGGTTTTACCGTCGGCATCAATCCGTCGCTGCGGTCGGAAATCGGTTGGTCGGCTGAAATCGGTGCGCTCCACACAACGAGCATCGGCGGACGCGAGTGGTCCTTCGATGCAGCGGCATTCGTCGCCCGCATGGACGATCTGATCGAGCCGCAGTTCGTCGTGGACACTACCGCCGAAATCCGCTTCGTCAACATTTCGCGGGCATTGCTTCCGGGCATCGAGTTGGTCGTGCGTGGATGGCTGTGGGGCGACATCGTGGGGATCGAATCGGGTGCGACGCTCATGGCGCCGCGCGATCTGGTCGAAAACGCGACTCTCCGCTTCCGCCACAACGTACAGTGGAACACACGCGTGCTGGTCAATCTTTCGCAGCGGCTTCGTGCCAATGCCGACTACCGCTTTCTTTCGCGTGTCGAGCGCATCGACGATCGCATCGTGCAACTGGGCTTGGTCCCCGACGGCGACAAACGCGTACCGATCCACATCCTCGATCTGCGTCTGCTGTGGGACGTCCCCATCGCCGTTCCGCTGCGGCTGACGCTGAACGTCCGCAATGCGCTCGACTACTACTACGCCGAATACATCGGCAACCTGGGTCCGACGCGGCAGGTCTCGCTCCAAGCCGAGTGGACAGTGCGCTAAAACTGTTCGAGCACGCGAATGTCGTTTTCGTAGAGAAGCCGGATGTCGTCGATCCCTGTCAGCAGCATCGTGACACGTTCGATGCCGAAACCGAAGGCGTAGCCCTGCCATCGCTCCGGATCGAGTTTGCATGCGCGCAGGACGTTCGGATGCACCATTCCGCACCCGACGATTTCGAGCCAGCCGGAGTACTTGCACACGCGACAACCTTTCCCGCCGCAGAGAAAGCACTCGATGTCCATCTCGGCGCTCGGTTCGGTGAACGGGAAAAACGAGGGTCGGAAGCGATAGCGAATGCCGCTGCCGTACATCTGCTCGGCAAAAGCGATCATCGTGCCTTTCAGGTCGGCAAAGCTTGTTTGCTCGTCGATGCAGAGACCTTCGAGCTGGTGAAACTCCGCCAACGAGCGCGCGCTGATCGCTTCGTTGCGATAGACGCGTCCAGGGATGATCGCACGAATCGGTGGTTGCATCGCCTCCATCAAGCGAACCTGCACCGGCGAGGTGTGCGTGCGCAGCAGCAGTGGTTTGCCGGTCGCATCGGTCTTTCGCAAAAAGAACGTGTCCTGCATGTCGCGCGCCGGATGGTCGGGCGGGAAGTTGAGCGCTTCGAAGTTGTGGTAGTCGTCTTCGACGTCGGGACCAGTGGCGACGGCGAATCCCATGCGGACAAAAATTTCGATCATGCGGTCGAGCGTCTGCAACACCGGATGCAGCGAACCGCGCGGAATCGGGCGTCCGGGCAACGTCGGATCGAAGCTTGGTCGCTCGGCTCGCTGTTGCTCGAAGCGCTCGGCAAGCGCAGCGAATTCTTCCTCGACCGTACGCCGCAGATCGTTGAGCAGCCGACCGATCGTGGGCTTTTCTTCTTTGGGCACCTGGCGGAGACGATCGAGCATTTGGCGAATGCGCCCTTTCTGCACCAAGTACGTCAGGCGAAATTGCTCCAGCTCTTCGGCTGAGGAGATCCGACGGAGCGCTGCGAGCGTTTCGGCGCAGAAGGCTTCGACTTCCTGGCGTGTCATGGCTGCACGTCGAGGTACCGTCCGACATCGGTGCGGAGGTTGCGGAGTTCTTGCGAGGTCGCTTTGATGATGCCGCGCTCGTCGCAGAGAATCAATGCGGGATAGCCTTCGATTTCCAGCGGCTCCAGCTCCGGCGCGTCGAAGCGCGGCACCGTCGCCAGCGTGTGTTCGATGCGACCGAGCACGCGAGCCAAATCGCCGCTCGGCGCACCGATGCTGACAACGAGCAGACGAAGCGGGCGCTTGGTCGAATCGCGCCATGCGACCAACTCTTCCAGCCGCTCCACGCACGGCTGGCACCCATCGAAGACGACCGCCACGAGCGCAGGCTTGCCGAGCAGATTGGCGCGCGTGACGGTGCTGCCCTTCTGCTTGCCGGGCAGCCGGAAATCCGGCAACTCCGCACCGATACGAATGCGACGGTCGGGATTGTACCGCTCCGCCGTTCGTGCCAGCGGATGTGTCGGGCAACGCTCGGTAAGCGCCGCGTAGAGTAAGCGGGCGCGCTGGCGATCGCCGGCAGCACTGGCACCGACCAGTTCGGTAAACGCGACAACAGCACGCGCGGTCGTATCGGGATTGGTTTCGATCAGCTCGTCGAGAAACGCGCGACGCTCGCCATCGGGACGCTGCGCCAGCGCTGCAAAGAGCAACTGCGGATCGAGTGCCCACAGCGGCGACGAGGGCGGGATGCGTTGCAACGCGCGACGGTGAAGCTCGTCGCTCGAACCGTGCGGCGGCAACGCAAGTGCAAAAAGCAGCCACATCTGTTCCGCCAGCGGCGAGCGCACCGAGCCGAGCCGTGCGGCGATCGTATCGCGCCATCGGTCGGCGCCGAGCATGGCGTGGAGCTGCGATGGATCGTACGACGCAAACTCGCCGGCACGAGCAGCTCGCACCATCATCGCATTGCTCGAATCGGTGAGGGCGCGCTGGTAGCGTGCCAACGCAAGGTACGCATCGGCGACCTCCTGCCATGCTGCCGATTCGCAGCGAACCTGCAGCGCATCGCTCGGTCGCGGCAGTTCGGCTGGATCGAAAGAAAACGTGCTGTCGCGTCGAACGCCGCTGTAGTAGCCGTCGGGGGCGAGCACGAGACTGTCGCGCACCGATGCCGTCACGACACCACGCCCGCCACCGCGAATGGCGATGCGGTATTGCTGGGGAGCACGCGCACCTTTCGGCAACGTATAGACGCCCTCGCGCAACGTCAACAGGATTCCCGCTGCCGTTTCGGGGAGCGCGCGCTCTTGCACCACGAGCACACTGTCGCGGCGTTCGGGGAACGGCAGCGTCGGCAGTTGCACAGTCACGCGCTCGCGCACGTCGCTTTCGCCGACGACGAGCGGAAGTTCGACCGAGCAGTGATGAACTGCCGCCAGTCGGAGCAAAAACACGCCGCTGCCATTGGCAGAAAGCGCGAAGCTGCCGTCGGGATTGGCACGCACCTGAACGATCGGCTCCAGACGTCCAGCCCGGCGTAGCTCGGCGTGAGCGACTGCCGGCGGATTGCCTCGCGCGTCGAGAATGCGTCCGCTGATTTCGATGCGTTGGGCTGCCGCTGTCGCACAGCACAGGAGTGCTGCGAGAGCCAACGAACGTAGCTGCATGGGAAATCCGTGCGTGGTGAACGTTACCGCTCGGCAAAGATACTGGAGGCTGGCTCGACCGAGCGCATATCGGCGACGATCTCGGCAAGCGCCTCGGCGGCTGTTCGGACGTCGTCGTCGGTGGTGTCCTTCGACAGCGAAAAGCGCACCGCTGCTCGCGACTCGGCATCGGGGCGCCCCATCGCCCGCAATACGTGCGAGGGCTGCATCGAACCGCTCGTGCACGCCGAACCGTTCGAGCATGCAATGCCACGCATGTCGAGCAGTTGCAAAATCGCCTCGCCGTCGAGCCGCTCGGCATCGAGGAACGACACGTTGAGAATGTTCGGCAGTGCGTGCGGCGGCGTGTTGATGCGAACATCGGCAATGCGCTCAAGGACGAGCCGGCGCAACAGATCGCGCAACCGGCTCGTGTGACGAGCGCGCTCGTCCATCTCCGCACACGCACGGCGAGCCGCTTCGGCAAAGCCGACGACGAGTGCGACCGCTTCGGTGCCGCCGCGTCTGCCGCGTTCTTGTCCGCCGCCGTGGACGAACGGCTCCAACCGCACACCGCGCCGAACATAGAGCGCACCGATGCCTTTCGGACCATGAATCTTGTGCGCCGAGAGCGTCGCGAAATCCACACCGAGCTGGCGAACATCGAACGGCACCTTGCCGAAGCTTTGGACTGCGTCGGTGTGGATCAGCGCATGCGGCAGAAGCTGCCGAAGCTCGGCGATCGGTTGCAGCGCACCGGTTTCGTTGTTCGAATGCATGACGCTGACGAGCACATCGGGTCGGTCGAGTCGCTGGCGATCGATCGCATCGAGTCGAAGAATGCCCGCGTCATCGACCGGCAGGATCACCAGCTCGATGCCGCATTCGGCGAGCGCTTCGGCAGGATGGAGCACTGCATGATGCTCGATCGCCGAACATGCGATCGTTCGGATCGTGCGCGATTGCCACGCCAGACTTTTGAGCACGGTGTTGTTGGCTTCGGTGCCACCGCTGGTGAAAAACAGCTCCGCCGGTTCGGCGCCGACGAGACCAGCGATCGTTTCCCGTGCCTGCTCGACGGCGACACGCGCACGGCGTCCGAGTGCGTACAACGCAGACGCATTGCCGTAATCGTCGCGCAACCACGGGAGCATCGCGTCGAGAACGGCGGGGTCCAATCGTGTCGTTGCAGCATTGTCGAGGTAAATCATCGCATCGGTGCACTATCGTTTCGCGATTAGCAACGAGCCAGTGGCTGCTTCATTGCCCGTCGGTGCGAATGTAGGGTCGAAGTCGTTCGAGCTTTTTCTTGCCGATGCCCTGCACACGAAGGAGATCGTCCGGCGAGCCGAAGGGGCGCTCCTTTCGTGCAGCGACGATGCGATCAGCCATCGCCTCGCCGATGCCTGGAAGGCGCATCAGTTCCTGCTTCGGAGCAGTGTTGACGTTTATCGGACGCGAGGGCGGGCGTTTCGGCTCGTTGCGGCGGGCGGGGCGATCCTCGGTCGCAGCGTTCGGTGGAGCCGGCGGTTCGTCGTCCCTGACAGCGACCGAATCGGTTCGTTCTGCCAGTTGTGCCAAGCTGTCGAGCTGGCGAAGCCACTGGCGGGTTCGGTCGTCGGTTGCGACGGTGCGGTAGTAGCTGACGATCGCAGCGCCGGTGGTCAGTCCGAGCAGCGTCGTAACGGCGATGAGTTCTTGCTTGGAAGCGTGCGTCCACTCTTGGAGTTTAGCGATCAGCTTGCTCATCGTCGGTATCCTCGACCGATTCGACCGGACGTGGCGGAAGATGGCGGAGAATAGCAAGGAGCGTTTTCGTTGCCTGCTCCAGATCGTCGAGTGTGCCGTCGTTGACGATCGTGAAATCGGCGCGCTGTCGAAGCTCGTCGTCGGAAAGTTGCGCTTGTTGGCGAGGCTCGAAATCGGCATCGCTGCCGGTACGCTCCCGATAGCGCTGACGCCGGAGCGACTCGGGCGCAACGACCGCAACGACGTAATCGAACAAATCTTCGATGCCAGCGTTGTAAATGAGCGCCGATTCGACGATCGCCATCGGTTCGCCGCGCGCGGCGAGCTGGTCGAGCCATTGCGCGATGGACTCGATCACGCGTGGATGGACGAGCTGCTCGACGAAATGGCGATGCTCGGTGTGGTCGGTTGTCGGACCGAAGATCAGCTCGGCTAAGCGTCGGCGGTCGAGCGGACCAGTGTCGGGGACGACATCGCTGCCGAAACGCTGGTGCAGAGCGGCGCGCACATCGGGATCGGTTTCCATGATGCGGCGGGCGACGTCGTCGCTGGAAACGACGGGAATGCCCTCGCCTCGAGCGATGCGGGCGACTTCGGTTTTGCCGCTGCCGATCGTACCGGTCAAACCGACGACGAGCATGGTATTTGTCGGGAGTGGTTATTATGCCGTATTTTTGCACTCCAAATTAGCACGGTCGCGTGTGTTCGTGCGCTGTTGCGCTGGTCCCATCGACTAATGGTTAGGTCACCACCCTTTCAAGGTGGCGGTACGGGTTCGAATCCCGTTGGGACTACTGGTGCCTCCGCTTGAAAAACAAAGCGGTTAGAGAAGCGTTGCTGATGCTCTGACGCAGCGAGGATTCCGAAGGAAGAATACCGCTGAGCTTTCCACCTAACATTTCGTGCTCTGAAACCGCAGCAGCTCACAATCGAGCCGATGACTGCGTCGTCGCGCCCCTCGCGGGCGCGTGGATTGAAACCCGATTACACAACGCTTAGCCACAACGCAACGGGGCATGCATATCTTTGCTCGCCCAATACGGCACCTGCTGGCATATGACATCTCGCGGTGACACATCACAAAATTCGGCGAGCCGCTCATGCTAACCTCGTCGCTTCCTCGGATCGCGTGCGTTGCGATATGGAGCATACTCCTTGTTCCGGCTTCCTTGTCGCAGACACTCTCGCTTCGCACTGTCGCGACAGGACTGGACACCCCGTGGGAAATTCTCTGGGGTCCCGATGGTTGGCTGTGGGTGACCGAACGCGCCGGACGCATCAGCCGCATCCATCCCGAAACCGGTGAGCAACGTCTCATCGTCACGCTCGGCGACGTGTACGAGCAAGGCGAAAGCGGTTTGCTCGGTATGGCGCTCCATCCGAACTTTGCCGATTCGCCGCACGTGTTCGTTGCCTACACCTACCGCGATGGCTCGGCGATTCTCGAACGCATCGTGCGCTTGACCTACGACGGCTCCTCGCTCGGCGACATGCGCATATTGCTCGACCGGATTCCCGGCGCGACGATCCACGACGGCTGTCGGTTGATCGTGCTGCCTGACCGCACGCTGCTGGTCACGACCGGCGATGCGAACGTCGCTTCTCGCTCCCAAGACGTGCAAAGTCTAAACGGCAAAGTGTTGCGCATCAATCTCGACGGCACCATTCCCGCCGACAATCCCATTCCCGGCAGTCCGGTCTGGTCGCTCGGACACCGCAACGCGCAAGGACTGACGTATTACGACGGCATCGTGTACAGCTCCGAACACGGTCCCAACAACGACGACGAAATCAACATCATCGAACGCGGGCGCAACTACGGCTGGCCGACAGTGATGGGCTATTGCGACTCGCCCGACGAGCAAGACTTTTGCCAGGCAAACAACGTCGCCGAACCGATTGCCGCCTGGACCCCGACGATCGCGCCGTGCGGCTTGGCGTACTACGCCAGCGACCGCATCCCCGAGTGGCGACATTCGCTGCTGCTGGTGACGTTGAAAGCGGCACGGCTGGTGGTTCTCACGCTCGATTCGACGCGGCGGCGAGTCGTCTCTCGACGAGAATTTTTGGTCAATCAGCTCGGACGTCTCCGCGCTGTGTGTGTCTCGCCCAATGGGCGCGTGTTCGTCGGTACGAGCAACCGTGACGGTCGCGGCACACCGCGCACCGGCGACGATCGCATCGTCGAACTGACCGTTGCCACATCGTCGGTACCGGAAGAACGCTCGCTGGTTTGGTTTTTCGAGCCGGAGCCTGCTGCTGACCATGCGCACATGCATCTGCGATTGCCTGTTTCGTCGTCGGTCGCACTCACGCTCGTGGACATCCTCGGCAGGCATCGCTCGACGTGGGATTTCGGTTTCCGCGCCGATGGTTTGCACCGCTTCGATCTGGACACTTCGACCGTTGCTGCCGGCATGTACATCGCAACACTCACGCTCGGCAGCCACCGCTATAGCCGACCGCTTATCATCATCCGCTGATCGCACGGCGACGTTGCACTCTGCATGACCAGGGATGAGATGCTGAACCAAGTTCAGCATGACAGTACCGCAGCGTGTCACCCTGAACTCGTTTCAGGGTCTCTTCGCATTCCTTGTCACCCTGAACTTGGTTCAGGGTCTCTTCGAGATGCCGAAACAAGTTCGGCATGACGGGTGGTGACAGTGAGATGCTGAAACAAGTTCAGCATGACGGACAGAGCGCACAGGCAAAAGCATGTCACCCCGAACGTGTTTCGGGGTCTCATTCTCCCCTCCCCCTCACGTCACCCTGAACTTGTTTCAGGGTCTTTTCGAGATGCCGAAACAAGTTCGGCATGACAGGTGGTGACAGTGAGATGCTGAAACAAGTTCAGCATGACGGACAGAGCACACAGGCAAAAGCATGTCACCCCGAACTTGTTTCGGGGTCTCATTCTCCCCTCCCCCCCACGTCACCCTGAACTTGCGTCAGGGTCTCACTCGCCCTGTTTTTGCAAGAGCTGGCGCATCGGTTCGATATGACGGATCAAAATCGCCAGGCAGATCGCAACCACGGCGAGTTTGAAAGGAACGACCTCGAACGGTTCGACGATCGCCATGGCACGGAGAAGCGCCCCCGGTGTGTTGACGATCAGAATCGCTGTTCCGAGTGTGCCGGCAACGTTGCCGACGTGAACGTGCCGTCGGACGGCAAAGTATCCCGTCGCGTACATGAGCAGCCAGAGCACCAGCGGCAGCGGATTGATCGCCAGCGCGACACCTGCCGCCGGCGCCAAGCCGCGCCCGCCACGTCCGCCGAGAAACATGCTCCAATTGTGACCGATGACTGCACTCGTTCCCGCTGCAACAGCGCCGAGAAAATCGCTGCTCACCAGTTGTGCCACGATGACCGCTGCTGCGCCTTTCGCTGTATCGGCGAGCGCGACGGCGATCCCCACCCACGTCTTGCCGGTGACGTCGTAACTATTGCGCGCGCCGATGTTGCCGCTTCCTTCACGGCGCAAATCTTTGCCCACGAGCCGACGCACCACGAGCCATGCCGTCGGTATCGAACCAATCGCATATCCGAGCGCCGCTGCTACGAACGTTCCCACTTCGATGTGCATCGTCGGAGCATGCGATCATTCCCACTCGATCGTTGCCGGTGGCTTCGACGTGACGTCGTAGCACACGCGGTTGATGCCGCGCACTTCGCTGGTGATGCGGCCGGCGATGCGTCCGAGCACTTCGTGCGGCAGCGGATACCAATCCGCCGTCATGCCATCGGTGCTGGTCACTGCCCGAAGCACGCACACGTGCTCGTAGGTGCGGCTGTCGCCCATGACACCGACAGTCTGCACCGGCACGAGCACAGCGAACGCTTGCCAAATGACCGTGTAGAGTCCGGCGCGATGGAGTTCCTCGACGAAAATTTCGTCGGCATGGCGGAGTATCGCCAGCCGCTCGGGCGTCACCTCGCCGATGATGCGAATTGCCAAACCCGGACCCGGGAACGGATGCCGTTCGATGAACCACTCCGGCACTCCGAGCGCGCGCCCGACTGCACGCACTTCGTCCTTGAACAACTCGCGGAACGGCTCGACCAGCGCCAGCTGCATCGCATCGGGCAATCCGCCGACGTTGTGATGCGATTTGATCGTCGCCGACGGTCCTTTGACGCTCTGCGATTCGATGACGTCGGGATAGAGCGTGCCCTGCACCAAAAACGCGACGTCGGGGAACCGCTCGGCTTCGCGTTCGAAGACCTCGATGAACGTATGCCCGATGATTTTTCGCTTCCGTTCGGGATCGGTCACGCCGCGCAGCCGCTCCAGAAACAGCGCGCTGGCATCGACGACCGCGAGAGGGATGTCGAAATGTTCGCGGAACAGTCGCGCGATCGTTTCGCTCTCGCGGGCGCGCATCAAGCCGGTGTCCACGTGGATGCAGTGGAGTTGGTCGCCGATGGCACGATGAACGAGCACTGCCGCGACGGTCGAATCCACGCCGCCGCTGAGCGCGCAGACGACACCGCGCGAGCCGACCTGCCGGCGAATGTTCTCGATGGCGCTCGCGATGAACTGCGTCGGCGTCCAGTGTGCCGAACAGCGGCAGATGCGACGAACGAAGTTTTCGAGGATGCGTGCGCCTTGTTCGGTATGGTGCACTTCGGGATGAAATTGCACGCCGCGTATCGGCAGCGTTCGGTGTCGAATGGCGGCATACGGTGCGCTGTCGGTGTGTGCAATCGGTTCGTAGTCGCTCGGCAGATCGGCGACCGCATCGCCGTGGCTCATCCATACGACGGTCGGCGAGGACACACCGTCGAAGAGCGGATCGTCGGGCACATCGAGCCACAGTTCGGCTCTGCCGTATTCGCGGCGCTGCGCCGGTGCGACGCGTCCGCCGCTTTGGTGTGCGATCAGTTGCAAGCCGTAGCAGATACCGAGCACCGGAATGCCGTGCTCGGCGGCGAGTTCTTCGACGCGGAACGACAACAGCGGTGCTCGGTCGTCATAGACGCTGGCTGGACCGCCGGAGAGCACCACACCGCGGGGCGAAGCTGCCAGCAGCGCATCGAGCGAGACGGTGTACGGCACGATCTCGGCATAGACGCCGCATTCGCGAATACGACGCGCGATGAGCTGTGTAACTTGCGACCCGAAATCGAGGACGAGGACGTGTTCGGTGGCAGACATTACGGTGCAGGAAAAATTGCCGAGCGCGAAGTTACGGCACCCGTAGCGCGCAAGTGGAATCGCCGCTGCAAGCTGCCTGCGAGCAATTGAACGAACGTCGGGAGAAACGGGAACCACTGACGCAGCCGGTGCAACTTTTTCCCCTGCCGTGCGTTTGTGTGCCTGCCGCTGTCGAACAACTCAACGTTTGCTCATGCAGCGATTGTTTCTCCTTGTGCTCCTTGCGCCGCTCGCGATGGCGCAAACAGCCGGTGATCTTCCGCCGGTGCTCACACTCGACGAATGCATTGCAATCGCTCTGCGCGAAAACCCCACACTACAGCGCGAGCAGAAAAACGTCGAGATCGGGCAAAGCGCACTGACGCGAGCGTTCGGAGCATACTTGCCCAGCATCAACGCCTCGGCAGGATACTCGCGACAGCTCAACGTCGAGGGCGGACGTGCCGTCAACATCGGCGGACAAGTGTTCGTGCTCGGTCCGCCGGAACCGAATTCGTACTCGCTGAGCGCTATTGCGTCGTACAACCTCTTCAACGGATTTGCGCGCGAGGCGACCTACAGCCAAGCACGCAACGAACTCGATGCTGCGAGCCTTTCCTACGAGCGCACGCGGCAACAGATCGTCTTCCAAGTGCGCACGCAATATCTCGACGTTCTCCGTGCGATGCAGACTGTTCGCGTTCGCCGAGAAAATCTCGAACTCGGTCGCCAGGAATTGGCGCGAGTGCGAGCGCTCTACGACGCCGGGCGAATTCCGATCACCACCGTCTATGCACAAGAAGCCGATTTGGGCACGCGCGAGTTGGACCTGCTCACGGCGGAAAACGCACTGGCACAAGCCAAAGCGGTGCTGCTGGCGACGATGGGACTGCCGCCGGATCGTCAGGCAGAATTCGCCGAAGCATCGGTGCCGACGACGATCACCGATAGCGACATCGCCGCGTTCCGCAAAGAGATCGGTTCACCGGCAGCAGTGCTCGCAACTGCACTGGAACGCCGCAGCGACTACCGCGCACTCTCGGCTCGCGTTCGCGCTGCCGACGATGCCGTATCGGTCGCGCAGGCAGCGTTCATGCCACAGTTGAACCTTGCCAGCGGTTGGTCGTGGTCCAACACGCGCGTTGCGCAGTTCAGCGAGTTCGGACGCTACTTCGTCAGCATGAACGTGCAAGTGCCGATCTTCGACAATTTCGGTGCCGCCACACAGCGCCAACAAGCTGTGCTGCAGATGGAACAGCGCCAGCTCGAACAGCGCCAGCTCGAACAGCAAATCCGCACCGAGGTTCGCCAAGCACTGCTCGAACTCGATGCAGCCGAAAAACAGCTCGACATCACTGCGCGTGCGCTCAAAGCAGCCGAACTGAACTTCAACGCCGCCAGCGAACGTTTCCGCGTCGGTGCCGGCACACAACTCGAATACCTGACGGCATCGAATCAGCTCGTTTCGGCGCGCATCAACCGCATCGCAGCCATCTACGGCTACCGCGCAGCACAGGCGCGCGTTCGCTTGGCAATGGGTACGCTCCAATAACCACAGGTAATGCCGATGAAGAAAACATCGAAACGCTGGATCGTCATCGCAGGCGCGATCGTCGCAATCGTTGCAATCGCTGTTGCGCTGTCGGGACGCGGCAATGGCAATGCCGTCGAAGTTCGCGTGGACACCGCAGCCTACCGCACGATCGTCCAGGAAGTCTCGGCGACGGGTAAGATTCAGCCCGAAGTCGAAGTGAAAATCTCTTCCGAAGTCAGCGGGGAAATCGTCGCACTTACGGTCAAGGAAGGCGACCCTGTCCGGCGCGGGCAGTTGCTTGTGCGGATTCGTCCGGACCTGCTCGAAACGCAACTGGAGCAGTTTCGTGCTGCCGTGCGTGCTGCCGAGATGGGCGTCGAAATCGCCAAAGTCGAACTCGACCGTACCGAACGCGAGTTGCGCCGCGCCACCGAACTCTACGACAAAGGTTTTCTTTCCAAGCAAGAATTCGAAACCGCCAAAGCAGCTTACGAGCGCGCTGCGGGGCAGTACCAATCGGCGCTGGCGGAGAAATCGCGTGCACAAGCTACGCTCCGCCAAGGCGAGCTTTCGTTCAGTCGCACGGCGATTTACGCGCCGATCAGCGGTGTGGTCACCAAACTCAACGTCGAGGTCGGCGAAAAGGTCGTCGGTACCGCACAAATGCAAGGCACCGAGCTTCTCCGCATCGCCGATCTCGACACGATGAACGCGATCGTGGAAGTCAACGAAAGCGACGTCGCGCTCGTTCACATCGGCGATTCGGCGTTTGTGCGTGTGGATGCATTCCGCGACAGTGTGCTCGTCGGGCGCGTGCTCGAAATCTCGCATTCGCCGCTGGAGAAAGCTGTCGGCACGCAGGAAGAAGTGGTCAACTTCCAAGTGAAGGTGCGCCTGCAGTCGCGCGACACGCGCTTGCGACCGGGCATGACGTGCGTGGCGGACATCCGCACTGCGCGACGCGACAGCGTACTGGCTGTGCCGATCCAGGCGGTCACTGTCCGCTACGACGACGAGCGCGACGGCGAATCGAACGCCCAAGCGACAAAGCGCACAGCGAGCAAACAGCAAATCGTGTTCGCCGTCACTGGCGACCGTGTGCGCATGCGCGAGGTGAAAACCGGTATCAGCGATCGCGGTTACATCGAAATCGTCGCTGGATTGAAGCCGGGCGAGGTGGTCGTATCGGGTCCATACAGCGCCATCGCACGCACGCTGCGCGACAGCAGTCGCGTACGCATCAAGTCGCGGACGGAACGTTCCACTACTGCATCGGCACCATGACAGAGCAGCCGCTCATTCTGCTCGACGGCATCACCAAGCACTACCGCATGGGCAGTGAAATCGTCGAAGCGCTGCGAGGTGTGAGCCTCCGCATCGAGCGCAACGAATACGTGGCGATCATGGGTCCGTCGGGATCGGGCAAATCCACGCTCATGAACATTATCGGTTGCTTGGATTGGCCGACCAGCGGTCGGTATTTGCTCGATGGCGTGGACGTTTCGTCGCTGGGCGACGCCGAGCTGGCAGCGATCCGCAATCGCAAGATCGGATTTGTCTTCCAAACGTTCAACCTTTTGCCGCGCGCGACAGCGCTCAAAAACGTCGAACTGCCGCTCGTTTATGCCGGTGTCGCGCCCGACGAGCGTCGGCGTCGTGCCATCGCAGCGCTCGAAAGCGTCGGTCTCGGCGATCGGCTGCGTCACAAACCGCCGGAGTTATCCGGTGGGCAGCGGCAACGGGTGGCGATCGCACGGGCGCTCGTGACCGAACCCTCGCTGATTTTAGCCGACGAGCCGACGGGCAATCTCGATTCGAAAACCGGCGAAGAAATCATGGCGCTGTTCGAGCGCATCTGGCGCGAGGGCAACACGGTCGTTCTCGTCACGCACGAAGACGACATCGCCCGCCATGCGCGTCGCATCGTTCGCATTCGCGATGGGCACATCGAGTCCGACGTGTCCAATCCGCATCCGGTGTCGGTCGAATCGGTCAGCATAGAGCGATGAAGCGCGCGATCGGACAGTCGGTCGAAGTTCTGGCGAGCGCCGTCGAGTCGCTGCGCGCCAATCCGCTGCGATCGCTGCTGACCAGTCTCGGTGTGATGATCGGTGTGGCGTTCGTGTCGCTGATGGGCTGGGCACTGCGCAGCTTGGATGCTGCGTGGGAAGAAACGCTCTCGACGCTCGGTTCGGACATGCTCTACGTGGACAAGTGGAATTGGGCAGGCGGCGGCAACTGGCGCGCGGCGATGAATCGCAAAAACATCACCATCGAGCAAGCCGAAGAAATCGCTGTGCGTCTCCGCACCGCCGAGTTGGTCTATTTCAGCGCCGATGCATGGGGACAAACCATCGCGACCGGCGATCGCCGTGTCGGCAGCATCGTGGTCGAAGGCACGATGGCGGTTTTTGCTCAGCTTCCGAGCACGACGCTCGCCGATGGACGCTTTTTTTCGGAGATCGAAGAGCGCAGCGCTGCGCCGGTCGCTGTCGTCGGCGACGGCATCGTGCAAACGCTCTTCGGCGGACGATCGCCGATCGGTGAAACGATTCGCATTCGGGGGCGCAGTTTCACGATCATCGGCACCATGCCCAAGCGCGGGACGATCTTCACCGACTTTCTCGATCGCACGGTGTACATCCCGCTGCCGACGTTCTTTGCGCTCTACGGTCGCCACGGACGCAGCGTGACGATCGCCGCCAAAGCACGCTCGACTGCGGAACTCGACGATCTCCGCGACGAACTGACCGGCGTTGTCCGTGCAGTGCGGAACGTGCCGCCCGGTGCGCCCGACGATTTCGCGATCAACGAAGCGCAAGTCTTCCGCGACCAGGTCGCCAACATTCGCGCCGTCATTTGGTCGGTCGGCATCGGACTGACGGCACTGTCGTTCTTGGTCGGCGTCATCGGCATCACGAACGTCATGTTCGTCGCCGTCGTCGAACGGACGAAAGAAATCGGCATCCGTCGTGCCGTCGGCGCGCGACGCAGCGCGATACTGGCACAGTTCCTCGTCGAGGCGATGACGCTCTGTGTCGCTGGTGCTCTCGTCGGTGTCGTCGTGTGCAGTCTGCTCGTGCTCGTCATCGGACTTGCAGCACGCCAGTCGGTGTCGTTTCTGTTGCCGATGCTGCCAGCCGACATCGTGATTGTTGCGGTTGCGATTTCGGTCGTGGTCGGCATCGTCGCGGGTTTCGTGCCGGCGCTTCGTGCGGCACGTCTCGATCCGGTCGAAGCACTGCGGTACGAAGCATGAGAGCGGTCGAATACATCGCCTCGGCGTTCGACACGTTTCGCTCGCAGCCGGTGCGCACAGCGCTGACGCTGGTGAGCATCGCAATCGGGATCGTTGCGATCGTCGGGGCAGGCGGTGCTGCATCGGCATTGGAGCGTTCGCTGATGGACGAAATCACCGCGTCGGGGGCATACACACTGGTTGTTCAAAGAACTCCGAGCATCATCACCAGCGGCGAGGAGTGGCGTCGCTACATGCGCCGGCGACCGATCACGTTCGCGCAGGCGAGCCAGTATCAGCGCCTCATCGAGCAAAGCGGCGCAGAAGCAATGCTCTTCAGCTCGGCTCCCGCAATGACGATTCGCTTCGAGAATCAACACACCGATCCCGACGTTACGCTCGTCGGGAGCGACGAACAGTTTTTCCCGCTCCGCAACTACCGCATCGGGATCGGTCGTGCGCTCGTCGGCGACGACATTCTGCATGGACGCATGGTCGCCGTCATCGGCAACGACGTTCGGCAGGACCTTTTTCCGGCGGGCACCGATCCAGTCGGCAAGGAAATTCAGATTCGCAACCAGCGCTTTACGGTCGTCGGCGTGATGGAGCCGAAGGGCGGCATTTTCGGACAGAGCCAAGACAACATGGTGATCGTGCCGATATCGGCGTTCGTTCGACATTTCGCCGACGAGTGGAACTACTCGATCGCGATTTTCGTGCGTGCGCGAAGTCAAGAGCACTTGGAGCACGTGTTCGACGAAAGCATCGGCATACTGCGTAGCATTCGCAACGTGCGTCCCGGCGAGGAGAACGATTTCGAGATCGAGCTGCTGGCATCGATCGCCGATCGGCTCGGATCGTTTTTGCGCTTTGTGGGATTGTTCGGTGCGTTTTGTGGAGCGATTGCGCTCGTCGCAGCCGGTGTCGGCATCATGAACATCATGCTCATCAGCGTCAAAGAGCGCACGCGCGAAATCGGCGTTCGCAAGGCGATCGGCGCGACGGTCCGCTCGATTCTCGTGCAATTTTTGGTCGAGGCGATCGTGCTCTGCCAGGTCGGTGCGCTCGGGGGTATCGTGCTCGGAGCACTGCTCGGCGCAGCGCTTTCGATGCTCGCCGGCGTCGAGGTTACCGTTCCTTTTGGCTGGGCAGTCGTCAGCGTGGCGCTCTGCACGCTCGTCGGCGTTGCCTTCGGCGCGTATCCAGCATGGAAAGCAGCGCGCCTGAGCCCCATCGAAGCGCTTCGTTACGAATGACCACCATCACCGAAGAACATTCGACGTGAGCACGATCGCACAACGAATCATCGCACGATTGCATCCATCACGGTTCGGCGAGGAAAGCTACCGCACTGCCCTGCAGCGTTTGGTCGAACGCGGTATCGGCGGTTTTTGCATCATGGACGGCACGCTCGAGCAGGTTGCCGAGACAATCGGACAGCTTCGCCACTGGGCGGATCGTCCGTTGCTGTTTGCCATTGACGCGGAAACCGGCTTGCGCATGCGCATCGAGGATGCTGCGGAGTTTCCGCATGCCTACGCACTCGGTCTGCAACCGCCGAGCGTAACCGAAGAGGTATCCTCGGCGATTGCGCGGAGTCTCCGCGGACTCGGCATCGCCTGGAATTTCGCGCCGGTGGCGGATATTCACAGCAACGATCGCAATCCGATCATCGGGATTCGGTCGTTCGGCAGCGATCCTGTGCGAGTCGTCGAACACGTTCGCGCGTGGATCGCTGGTCATCGTCGCGAGGGCGTCGCCTCGTGCGTCAAGCATTTTCCGGGTCATGGCGACGCCAGCGTCGATTCGCACGTCGAGGTGCCGATCATCGCTGCGCCGCTCGAGCAGCTCGTCGAGCGTGAACTGGTGCCGTTTTTCGCAGCGATCAAAGAGGGCGTGCCATCGGTGATGGTCGGTCATTTGTCGGTGCCGGCGCTCGATGCGACGGGAGAAATTGCATCGCTGTCGCAAGCGGTCGTCGAGGGATTCTTGCGCGAGCGGTTCGGTTACGATGGCGTCATCGTTACCGATGCACTCGACATGCAGCCGATACGGCAGCGCTTGTCCAGTGGCGAGGCGGTCGTGCGTGCATTGGCAAGTGGCGCCGACGTCGCGTTGCTGCCAGCCGATGCCACCGAAGCGATCGCTGCCGCAGAGTCCGCCTTCGAGCGCGGTGAACTTTCCCACGACGAGCATCGCCGCGCAGTGGCACGCATCGAGCGTATTGCAGCAGGATTTGCCGAGCATGTAGCGATCGAGGTATCGCAATCGGAACTGGCGCAGGTGGCGCTTCGAGCCGCACGTGGCGCGGTACGCATCGCCGGCGATCGGAGAGTGCTGCCGCTGTCGCAGTATGCGCACGTGGCGGCGTTCGCCGTCGTCGGTCCGGACGATCCGCTCGATGCACCGACGGAGTTTTTCCACTACCTTGCGCAGCTCTACGGCGGGAACATGGACGTCGGCTTCGTCTCTGGTGAAATCGCCGATAGCGACGTTGCCGATCACGTCGAAGCGGTGCGCGATGCCGAGTGCATCATTGTTGCGGTATTCGATCGTCCGCGAGCGTACCGACAGCCCATCGAGCATACCACCGAAAGGCTCACGGCTGCGCTCGAGCGCCTTGCCGAAGGGAAACGGCGAGTGTTGATCGTTGCAGGTTCGCCTTCGCGGTCGCTCGAATTTCCGGCAGAAGTCGTGCTGTGGACGTTCTCCAATAGCAGTCCCTCGTGTGCCGCTGCTGCGCTGGCGCTGGTCGAACGCGAGGAGTGGTGAAGGTTCCTCGCCGGTCGTGCTGAATGCATCTTTTGTTATTCGCCCGTCATGCCGAACTCGTTTCGGCATCTCGCCTCACCACACCGCCCGTCATGCTGAACGTGGTTCAGCATCTCGGCAAAGACCCTGAAACAAGTTCAGGGTGACACGCTGCGGTACTGTCATGCTGAACGTGGTTCAGCATCTCGAAAGACCCTGAAACGAGTTCAGGGTGACGACGGAAGGAATGAGACCTCGAAACAAGTTCAGGGTGACATGGGGAACAAGAGCAAGACACCGAAACAGTACCGCGAGTGAATTTTGCACTCGGTATCCGGATACTGTTGTGCCTGATGAACACGAATCCTTTCCTCGATGCACTTGCTCAGCGCGTCATCCTGTTCGATGGCGCGATGGGAACGACAATCCAACGTTACAACCTCGGCGCCGACGACTTCGGCGGGAAACCATACGAGGGTTGTAACGAGCTGCTCTGTGTGACGCGTCCCGACGTGATCGCCGAGATTCATCGGGCGTATCTCGACGCAGGAGCCGACGTCATCGAAACGAACTCGTTCGGTTCGTCGGCGATCGTACTTGCCGAATACGGTATTGCCGAGCGTTCCTACGAGCTGTCGCGTGCCGCTGCCGAACTCGCACGGTCGGTCGCCGATGCTTATTGCACTCCCCAGCGGCGGCGGTTTGTCGCTGGCTCGATGGGACCCGGCACGAAGCTCCCGTCGCTCGGTCATATCGGGTTCGACCAAGCAGAAGAAGCGTTCTACCTCCAAGCGCGCGGATTGATCGACGGTGGCGCCGATCTGCTCTGCATCGAAACGTGCCAGGACCCGCTCCAGGTCAAAGCCGCTATTGCCGGTGCAGAACGTGCGATCGCCGAATGGCAACGTTCCTCGCAGCCCGATTGGCGCGCACAGACGATTCCCATCATCGTCAGCGTCACGATCGAGACGACCGGCACGATGCTCATGGGAACCGACATCGCGGCAGCGCTGACGACGTTCGAGCCGTACCGCAGCGTCGTCGCCTTCGGCATGAATTGCGCAACCGGTCCGAAAGAGATGGAAGAGCACATTCGGTAC
>JAOAGY010000015.1 GCA_026415505.1 Chlorobiota bacterium
GTCGGCGATGCGACCAGCGTCACCAACATCGCTCAAGACGGCTTGGACAACATCAGCAACCTCGTCCAGCAGATCAAGGACGCTGCCTCGACGGCATCGAGCGGCGCACTCGGCACCGACGAAAAAGTCGCGCTCGCAAAAGCTGCCTATCGTCTGGCGCAGCAAATCCAAACCGTCGTCGATTCGACGGTCTTCGGCGGTCGCCAACTGCTCAACGGCAGCTTCTCGGCAGAGTTCGTCATCGGTACCGGCGCGACCAACAACCTGCTGACGCTGGCTGTGGACCTGACCACGGGCAATACCGACTTCGACATCAGCGGATCGTCGGGGTTCAACATCAATGCGCTGACGGCGACCAGTTTCGCTGGTGTGGCGGGGCTGAACTTGCAGTCGCTCAATGCCGTCTCGTCGAGCGATCTTGGAATTTTCAGCAACACGAACATCCAGACGACGCTGACGAGCTTGGCGACGGCGCTCAACAACATCAGCAAGGTGGCGTCGTACTTGGGCGGTTTGACCAATCGGCTCGCCTCGCAGGAAGACGCGCTCAAGTCGCAGATCACCAACTACAACGCGGCGATTTCGCGGATCGAGGACGCCGACGTGGCACAAGAGCAGCTCAAGCTCATCCGTGCGCAGTTCTTGCAACAAGCCTCGATCGTCTCGCTGGCGCAAGCGAACCAGAATCCGTCCTCCTTTCTTCAGCTTCTCCGATAGCGCGGAGGAGTCGGTCATACCGTATTGGTTCAACTGATGGAACGACGGCAGGCTACACGCAGCCTGCCGTCTTCATTTGTGGGAGCATGCTGTAACTGAGCCGCACCACCACTTTGTGACCAATCCGCAACCGGCATCAATGCACGACGATCAATCGTGCGGCAGTAGCCACACTGTTACCCACGCGCAGCACCGCCGAATACGCACCTGCTGGCAGGAGTGAACAATCCATCGTTACGATGCGATCGGACTCGTGCGACTCGTCGGTAGCGATTGCCACCGATCGCCCTAAAGCGTCGAAAACTTCGATAGCGATTGGCTCGTCGGAACGATTGCCGAGGAAGACACGGAATGCAGCGTGCTCGCGAACGGGATTGGGTGCAACGAGCATCGCTGCCGATGCTGGATCGGGCAATCCGGCAGAGCTGAGCGGATTGGATGGTGTTTCGAAGTTCGCAATCTTGTAAATGTTGCCTGCCAAATCAGTAACCCAGTAATTGCCATCGCGAGGATCGAATTCGACACCGCGCGCATTGATCGTGCCGCCGCTGGAATTGAGAATCTCCATGCGATCCGCTTCGCGACTCAAATCAGCGACATCGAGTCGCAACAGATATGCTGCTTGCAACCCTCCCCCGCCCGGTGCAAAGGCAGTACTGACCTGGTAGAGGTACTTTGTTCCATCGTATGCAAGGCAGCGCGGACCGAAGTATTCGCGGAAAGGGTTGGGAACGGTTTGTTCGACAGCGAATGTCTCCGGGTTGCACACAAGTATCCGCTGAGAGCCATCGCGTTCGTTGAGTACGAGCTTGTCGCCGACCAACTCGATGCCAATGCCATAAGAGCTGGCAGGACTGGCTGCACGACGGATTACCACGCCGTTGGTGTCGAGAACAACGATGCGACTACCGGAGCCAGTGCTGGTACTGAGCAAGCGATGGACGTAGAGAATACCGCGCTGGCGGTCCATCGTCAGGTCTGTACAATTGGCGGTATCACCGACGGGCAATTTGATAGCTTTGAGCACCTGGAGCGTCGTCGCATCGAGCTTGTAGAGGTAGGGTGTGTAGAAGCTCGTCGTCCACAGCCCGCCGCGCCCGTCGTATGCAAGCCCATAGGCGACGTGCGCAATCGAGACGGTTTTCTGCACCGATCCTCGCTTGAATTCCAAAATCGTGAACGGATTCGACGTGACCGATACCAGAGGATTGCCGACTTCGGTCACACGTATTCGTACTCGCTCGGAGGGACGGTTCTCGACTACCCAACGGAAGAATCCGCCGACAGCATTTGTCGCCAGTGTACTCCAGTGCTGACCGTCGGTGTAGGTGATTTCGAGTTTGACCGGCTCGGTGAAACCGTGCCAGGAGAACACCATCGGGGCAGTCGCGACAACTACTTCACCACCGAGCGGCGAGGTGATCTCCGGTTCGGTGATGGTTTCCGTCGGAATCGAGCATTCCCACATCGAACGACCATGGGTCGCAACCCGCACGACATTGCGCTCCGGGAATAGTTGCAGATCGAGCACCGGCGCACGCGGCAAACCACGCCCCAGCGGTGTCCACGACTGCCCGCCGTTGAAAGTGATGAACACACCCGCATCAGTGCCAGCGACGAGGATGTCTTCGTTGTCGGGGTGAACGTCGAGAGCGTTGACAGGAGCATCGGGCAATGTCGTGCTGATGTCTTGCCAGCTTTGCCCGCGATCGGTCGTCTTGAAGACATGACCAGTCCCGTATCCGGAGTAGCATATCCACGCCGTACCGAGGTCTTTCGATGAACAGACAATATCTCGAACGAATCGCAACGGCAGCCCGTTGAAGGTCAGTTCTGTCCAATCGCTGCCACCGTTATCGGTGCGGAAGACGCGTCCGTTCTCCAAGCCGACATACACCAGTGATTCGTCGAGCGGCGAGGGACCGATCGCGCTGATTTTCGCTTGGGAATCGAAAGCGTCGCTGGAGCCGGCTTCCCACCTGCTACCGCCGACGTAGTTTTTGTACAGCTTTCCTCTGCCGTGGTACAAAGCCCCCGTGGCACGGTCGAGAACGAGCGGCGATGACCACGCTCCCTGATCGTTTTGATCAATCCCCGTGACGAATCCTCCCGATTGCCCAGTTTGGACGTTGCGCCACCAGAGATTGCCATAGTACGTTTCGCCATAAATAACAGCAGGATTGAATAAATGAACGACGGTATAGAATCCATCGCCGCCCCAAATGAATTGCCATGAGGTTTGCTGCTGAACGCTCCCAAGTGTACCATTGTCCTGCGTCCCACCGTACGTTTTACTGTCGGCGCTGCGGTCAATATCCATCGCATAGAACTGAGTCACTGCGTAGCCATTGTTGATCGCCTGCCATTGATCGGGTCCACCGCCTGTCGTCGTCCGATACATGCCACCATCGTTGGCAAGATAGATCTCGTTCGGATCGAGCGGATTGAAGATGCCGGCATGTTGGTCAGGATGAACGTTTCCGCCGCCGTATGAATTGGTAACGTTGACCCACGTTGCACCGCCGTTAGTTGTGCGCCATAGATCAATCCCCCCGGCGAACGCAATGTTCGGGTTGGTTGGATGTACCATGACGAAGTTATCGTACGACCCCTGCCCATTGAAAAAGCTGGCGTCGCCTTGATAAACACGTTGCCACGAGGTGCCGCCGTCGGTGCTTTTGTAGATCGCACCGATGTTATTGGAGGTACTTTGTCCGCTCGGGTCGGGACCTTCGATAAGCGCGTAAAGAATGGCTGTGTTGGACGGTGCGCATTGGACCGAGACTCGTCCGATTTGTTCAGCCGGCGGCATCCCGTCGGATGTACGAACCATCGTCGCACCACCGTCGGTCGTCTTCCACACACCGTTTCCCCACACGCCGATCCAGAGTACGTTTTCGTTCTGGGGATCGATCGCAATATCGCTGATCGCGAAACGATTCATTCGCTGCCACGTCGCACCAGCATCGGTTGATTTGTACAGACCGGGCGCAGAACGCACTCCGCCGGCATACACGATGTTGGAATTCCGAGGATGGACATACACTTTCGAGAACGCACCGACCGTCGAAAGCCCGATGCGTTGCCAGTTGCGACCGCCGTCAGTGGATTTGTACATACCGGTCCCCCAGGCATCCTGCATGTTCGATGCTGGCGTGATTTCGCCTGTGCCGGCATAGAGTACATCGGGATTGTTCGGATCGATCGCCAGCGCTCCCATGCTGAGCGAGACACCATTGTCGTAGAGTGGCTCCCATGTCGCTCCGTGATCGGTGGTGAGCCAGATGCCGCCACCGGCAGCACCGACGTACACAACACCCGATCGGGTAGGATGGTGCACCACCGTCCGGGTGCGACCACCGATGTTATCGGGTCCGATCAGCTTCCACTGCGGTTGCGCTGCCAAGGTAACCGCCACGCCTTTTCGCCGGGCTAAACGCTCTGCGTGCTCGATCGCGCGCTCGTATGCACCATCGGGGATACGATCGAATGGGAACGCCCGCTGCTTCCAAAACTCGGTTTCACGGGCGAAGGGATCTTCTTCGCCTCTTCCTTCCAGCCAATGCGTCTGCGCTGCGAGCGGAACAACGCACAGCAAAGCAACAACGATTGCAACTTTCATGATGTCCTCCTCCGGATAGTAAGCGATGCATCAGTCGAAAAATTACGACATGCCGAAAGTTCCGCAACGACTCAGCCCCTCTCCTGGCGAATGAGCATCGAGACCCTGAACCACGTTCAGGGTGACGCGGTGCGTTGCGTGTGTCTTCCGTCGTCATGCCGAACTTGTTTCGGCATCTTGCACAAAGACCCTGAAACAAGTTCAGGGTGACAGGCTGTGGTTGTGTGTGTATGCCCTTCTACCCGTCATGCCGAACTTGTTTCGGCATCTCCCGCACTCCTGCCCGTCATGCCGAACTTGTTTCGGCATCTCGCAAAGACCCTGAAACAAGTTCAGGGTGACAGGCTGTGGTTGTGTGTATGCCCTTTTACCCGTCATGCTGAACTTGTTTCAGCATCTCTCCGCACTCCTCCTCACCCGTCATGCCGAACTTGTTTCGGCATCTCTCGCACTCCTGCCCGTCATGCCGAACTCGGTTCGGCATCTCGCCAGACCCTGAAACAAGTTCAGGGTGACGACAAGCGAGCATGAGACCCTGAAACATGTTCAGGGTGACAGGCGCGGCGCCTCAGGGCGATGGTCAGACGACCCAGCAGCGATGCGCTACGAATTGAGCGTCGCCAGAAACTCCTTGTTCGAGCGGGTCTTTGCCAGCCGGTCGAGTAACGTTTCCATCGCTTCGGCAGGATTGAGGTCGCTGAGGATTTTCCGCAGCACCCAAATGCGGCTCAACTCCTCCGGCGGCAGAAGCAGCTCTTCTTTGCGCGTGCCCGAGCGGTTCAGATCGATGGCCGGGAAGATGCGCTTTTCGGCGAGCTTGCGGTCGAGCACCAGTTCCATGTTGCCGGTACCCTTGAACTCTTCGAAAATCACCTCGTCCATGCGGCTACCGGTCTCGATGAGCGCTGTGGCGATGATCGTCAGCGAGCCGCCTTCCTCGATGTTGCGGGCGGCACCGAAAAACCGCTTCGGTTTGTGCAGCGCGTTGGCATCCACACCGCCCGACAAAATCTTGCCCGAGTGCGGAATGACCGTATTGTGCGCCCGCGCCAGACGCGTGATCGAATCGAGCAGGATAACGACGTCCTGCTTGGCTTCGACCAAGCGCTTGGCTTTTTCGAGCACCATTTCGGCAACCTGCACGTGGCGATCGGGTGGCTCATCGAAGGTCGAAGAAATTACCTCCGCTTGCACCGAGCGCTGCATATCGGTCACTTCTTCGGGGCGCTCGTCGATGAGCAGCACGATCAACCGCACTTCGGGATGGTTGCGCGAAATGCTGTTGGCGATTTTCTGCAGCAGAATCGTCTTGCCGCTCTTCGGTGGCGACACGATCAAGCCGCGCTGCCCTTTGCCGATCGGTGCGAACATATCAATGATGCGCATCGAGTATTCGCTCGGCACCGTTTCGAGCTTGAGTTGCTTGGTCGGATACGTCGGCGTCAGGTTGTCGAAGATCGTGCGATCTTTCATCGACTCCGGCTCGACGTAATTGACCGTCTCGACCTTGAGCAGCGCGAAAAATCGCTCGCCCTCTTTTGGCGGACGCACGTGCCCGCGGACGGTATCGCCGGTGCGCAAACCGAACCGTTTGATCTGCGACGGCGACACGTAAATGTCGTCCGGCGAGGGCAAATAGTTGTAGTCAGCCGAGCGCAGAAAGCCGTACCCTTCCGGCAACACTTCGAGCACACCGGTGCTGATGGTCACCCCTTCGCTGTGTCGCTCGCGCATCTGGAGCGCCGACTGTGCTTCGAGGATGCGGAATATCAGGTCCTGCTTGCGCAGGTCCGAATAATCCGGAATGCCGAGCGCTTTCGCAATTTTGGTCAGCTCGGCAATTTTCTTTTGCTTGAGCTCGCTGACGTCGAGCACTGCTGGTAGCGGCGATGCCACCGAGGCATCGTTACCGTTTTTCGCCATAGGTGCGAAAATGAATCGTTGAACAAATGGTTTTGCGTCGTCAAATGGAATGTGGCGTCTGTTCCGGTGCCGCGCGATGCGACTATCTGCGATTGTGACTGCGGGTTGATCGGCTCTCGACAGGGCAGCTGGTTCCTCTGCGATCGCTGCGTTCGGATGCCAAACTACGACATCGAAGCGATACTTTCCAAATCCAGGTACCGATGGCTCATCGCATGCTGATTCTCTGTGCCGAGCGCTCCCGACGCAGCGCGGTCGCGACACTCTGCGACGACTATCTCCGACGCTTGGAGCGGTACAACATCCGTGCCACACTCGACGAATGCACTCGCACCAGCGGCAGCGATCGGGCGCACGCGATCGAGCAGCAGACCCAGCGAGTGCTCGACCGCATCGAGCCGGACGATTACGTCGTCGTGCTCGACGAGCGCGGCACGCAACTCAGCTCCGACGAGTTCGCTCGTCTTGTCGAACGCGTGCTCGAAGAGCGTCACCGTCGCATCGTGTTCGTCGTCGGCGGTGCCTATGGCATTGGCGAGCGGCTTCGCCGCCGCGCCGATACGGTGCTCTCGCTCGGTCGCATGACGTTGCCGCACGAACTGGCGCGTGTTGTGCTCTGCGAACAGCTCTACCGTGCGCTGACGATTCTGCGCGGCGAGCCGTACCACCACGGCGCTACCGACGAATGATGACGAACTCGGTGCGGCGGTTTTTCGCGCGATTTTCTTCGCTCGTGTTGGGCACCAGCGGATAGAGCATGCCCATCCCCCGCGCACGCAGCCGCACAGAGTCTATGCCGCGTTCGACGAGTGCTTTGACAACTGCTTTGGCTCGCTCTTCCGACAGACGCTGGTTGAACTCGATGCCGCCGATGTCGTCGGTATGCCCGCGCACTTCGAGCCAGACGCGCTCGTAGCGTTCGAGCTGATCGGCAATTTCCTCGATAATCGGCAGCGCATCGGGGCGAAGCGTGGCTTTGTTGTAGTCGAAGTTGATCATCTTGTTGAACGCATCGTTGAGCTGCGCCCACGGATTGATGTCGCTTTTGTCGTAGCTGCCCTGTGCGACCAGCGACGGCGAGCCGGGACGCGGCTGGAGCGTCAGTTCGACGTTGTGCAGCCCCGCAAACACAGGCGGCACATAGCGCACAAGGTAGTAGTAGCGCAGCGAACGATAGATTTCCTCGAAGGCTGCTAGCAGCTCTTTGCGCGAGGTGACGCGATAGAAGCGTCCGCCGGTTTCTCGTGCGATGTATTCGAGCAGTTCGTCGCGGACGTAGCCGAAGCCGATCGGGAAAATCCGCACACGTCGCCGCTGTGCCAGTTCGAAGAGTGTGCGTGCGCTCTCGCGCGAGGCGTTTTCGTCGCCGTCGGTAAAGCAGACCAGCACTCGCGGCTGCTCGTCGGCGGTCGTGTCGAACAGCGACACCGCAGCGATGAGTCCGTCGTACACCGACGAATAGCCGCCGAAATTGCGGCGATAGGTTTGCTCGTACTGTGCGCGCACGATGTTTCGCTCGCGCTCGAATGGTACCTTCGGATCCAACTGCGTGTTGAAGGTCGCGATCGCCAGCTCGTCGGCAGGATATTTCATACCGATGAACAGCCGGGCGCCGTCTTGCATGGCATCCCACACCCCGCGCATCGAGCCGCTGTAGTCGAGCGCAAGCACGATCCGATAGCCGAGCGCCGAATCGCCTTCGCCGAACTCGCGGACGGTGAACGTGCCGATCGGAACCGTGCGTCGTCCGAGCGTTTCGGTCAGCCGCACCCACCGCTCTTGCGTCGGAACGACCGGCGGCGCTAGATGCGTGACGAAATTGCCGCTCGAATCGAACACACGCGCCATCAGTCGAATCTCGCGCGGATAGTCTTCGGACTCGATTTTCCAAATGTCGAAACGGAGCGTCGAAACGTCGGCGACGGAATCGATCGGCACCGTTCCGCGAAAGAATCCCGGCGTCGGCGTAGCCTCGCTGGTATCGAATCGCGCGATTGCCAGTTGCGCTTCCGGATCGCGATACGAGCGGCAGCCGCCGATGCTCAGCACGACGGCGACAGTGGCGAAAACGACCAGCAGCGCTCCTTGTCGGCGGATCATTCGATGCGATCGTCGTCGGTCGCAGGGAGTTCGGCAGAAGCGAGTACTTTCGGCACCTTGAAAAAGCTCTCGTTGTGACGCGGTGCATTCGCCAGCGCTTCCGCGGTCGAAAGCGACCGATGCGGCACGTCGTCGGCAAAGGCGTTGGTGTGTTCGACGACGTGATCGAGCGGCTCGAGACCAGCAATCTCCGGAATGCGATTGAGCACACCGACGTATTCGACGATGCGTTCGAATTCGGCTCGGAAGCGTTCGAGTTCGTCGTCGCCCAGCGATAGCTTCGCCAATGCCGCAATGCGGCGGAGTTCGTCGTTTGTGATCACGTGCGGAAGGACCCGATGAGGAACGACCGCCGCAAGGGACGAACGGGCGGAAGCGGTAGTGTAGCACAGATACGAAGCTACCGATGCACTTGCCGCCGTGAGGTGCTTTGTGGCAGGCAGTAGCCTTCATCGGTCAGGAGCGACCGGACGCGGTGGCAGAGGCGCTGATGCTGTTTTTTGACGGCATCGGGACTTTTGCGTATCAACATGGCAATGTCTTCGTAGCGAAAGTCCAGCCACCGCGCCAAGATGATGACCAATTCCTCGGTATCGAAGTGTTGTAGTATCCACACAATGTCGTAGCTCGAAGCAACCAGCTCGGAGGGATCGAGTGTTTCGCTGCCAGGACCTTCGAAGTTTGGATCGCCCATCTCGGTATCAGGCGGAAAGAGAGCGCTGAGGGGAAGCATCTTTTCGCTGTCGCGGAGCCAATTGCTGGCAGTGCCTATGACAACACGCGTAAGCTTCTGCAAAGGAAGCGTCTCCCATTGCGGATAGCGTTCTACCATGCGTGCAATACCTTCGGCGATTGCGTCACGGAGGCGTTCAGCAGTGGCGTCTTTTCGGCGTCGAACGAGAAACGCTCGGGCACAACGCTCGATCTGCTCAAGGACGTGCTCCTTATTGCCAGACGCTGTATCGTCCGGTAGCTGTCTGTGGCGCGAATGTTTCTTCCGGTCAGCCATGCATTTTTCGTGACTATCGCCTATCTTCAGGCGCACAGGCGCAGCGCAAATTTATCGCACAACCAGGATCGCCTTGCGCAACGGCTGGGGGAGTTTGCCACCGCTGACTTCGACAAAGTATCCGCCGGAGACTAACTGCACGTCGAGTGAGTTAGTGCCTTTATGGAGCTGCACAGCGAATTCCTTGGCAAGTCTGCCAGAAATGTCGAAGAAACGAATCGTCACTGAGCCCAGTGGCTCGGCAGCAGAGAAGACAACTGGATCGCCTTCGCGAACAAACGGCGTAACCAGCGACAGAAGTTCGCCAGGGCGCGGTGTGTGTCTTCGTATCCACCGATCAATAGTCACTCCCGAGGCACTGCGTGCTGCGGCAGAATAGCTGCTGTCGTACTCATCAAAAGTGCGGACATACTGTTCTTCTTCGGCGAATTGCAGTGCGAAACATCGCTGCAATGCAGTGTCGCGGAGATCATACGGATTGCGATTGCCCGCTCTGACATAGCCGCGCTCGTCTATCATGCCGATGAGCGAGTCTCGCATGGCGGATTCCTTGGCGGTATCGCCATCGGCGGTCAGAAAAATTGGGTGCCAGGTCGCACAGCCTGTGCACCGACCGACTGAATCAACAAAGGCGAAGATCGCACGATTGCGCTCGTTCCACAAACCGGCAACATACGCAGAATCGAGCCATGCAGGGATCCGAGCCAGGGTGTCCGAATCGGGATAGAAAAGCGACTCTGCAACAAATCGCGAAACAGCTTGCCAGGTCATGCCGTACGGCGTTGGACCCCAGCGACGTGGCGAGATGCGTACATACGCACGTTCACCCCACAGCGACTGTGGAAGCGCTACCGTGCGTATGCGGCGATCCGGTTCAGTGCCGTACCGAACTGGCTTAGGGGCATTCGGGTTTGGCAGGACGCCGATGCTATCGAGAGTGAGCAGAACGGTTCCATCGCTCTCTCGAACCAATTCGAGGACAAACTCCGTTCGATCGGGAATGCAACCAGCAAACAAATACCACCCTTCGTCAACCGTATTGATGAGCTCCGCTGAAGGGTACAACCGTCCTCGTCGTGGCGGTTCGATGGTTGTATCGCAGACGATGGTCCCTTCCAATCGCCGGTAAAAGCGGAGCGCACTACCACTTCTGATCTCGAACGGCTGAGTTTTTCCTCGCGATTCCAGGAGGCTGTCCCTGCCGAGTGCTGAACTGCCCTGCACACATAGTGTCGCGAGCCCGCCGTAGCGTACCTCCGCCTTTGGAACGCGCAGATTGATCAATGCCACGGTATCGCTGCCGAGCAGCGCGAATTCACCGACGGTGTAGCGAACAATGCATGTATCGAATGCATTTGTGTATTCGTAGTACCACAACCACCGCGCATGCGCGAACGGGAAATCGAATCGAGGTAGTTGCTGCGCTCCTGCAGCGAGTGTCAGTACCACAAGCAGTCCGAGCAATGTGCAGCCACTGGCAACATTTCGATTAAAACTGTCGTGTTCCATCGCCACCTCCGTGCCATCATTTGTATTCCGTAGCGACGCAAAAACATCAATCATCACAATGCGCACAAAAGTAACAAAGAAAAAACGACAGAACAAACCGCCCCGCCGCTACACGCTCGGCGCGACTGCTTCGTTTGTGTAGCAGCTCACCAGACCAAGCGACCGATGCCCGCAGAACAGACACAACCCGACGACCTCGACTATCCACCGCTCGAAGAGCACGTCGTCGAATTGCACGTGCCGCCGGGTCAACAGCCGGTGCGGCTCGACGTGTACGTGACCGAGGCGATTCGTCACGCCACGCGCACTCGCGTGCAAGAAGCCATCGAAACCGGCAGAGTCAGCGTCAACGACCGCCCGGCAAAGGCGAGCTATCGCGTTCAACCGGGCGATCGCATCGTGTGCCGCTTGATGCGCCGACCGCCGATCGCGCTCGTACCGGAACCGATTCCGCTCGATGTGCTGCACGAAGACGACGACGTGCTCGTGCTCGACAAACCCGCCGGTATGGTCGTTCATCCGGCACACGGCAACCGCACCGGCACGCTCGTCAATGCCGTGCTCTACCATCTCGGCGTGCGGGAGTCCATCGCCATCGCCGACAGCGACGACGATGACGACGAGGCACTCATCCTGACCTCGGCAGCGGTCAGACCGGGCATCGTACACCGGCTCGACAAAGACACCTCCGGCGTCATGGTCGTTGCCAAACACGAAGCAGCCAGCGAGCATTTGTCGCGCCAATTCGCCGATCGCCGCGTGCACCGGCTCTATCGCGCATTCGTCTGGGGAATTGTTCGTGATGACGAAGGCAGGATCGAAGCACCTATCGGACGTTCCCCGCGCAATCGGAAGCTCTTTGCCGTCGTCGAGCGCGGCGGCAAGCCGGCTGTTACCACCTATCGCGTCCTCGAACGCTATGCCTTTGCAACGCTGCTGGAGCTGAAATTGCTGACCGGCAGAACGCATCAAATTCGCGTGCACATGGCACACATCGGTCACGCGCTCATCGGCGATGCAAGTTACGGCGGCGATCGGCTCGCCTGGGGCGGACTGCGCAGCAGCCGAATGCGCACACTGGCGCAGCGCTGCCTCGATGCGATCGGGCGTCAGGCGCTCCATGCAGCCGTGCTCGGATTCTACCACCCGCGAACGGGAGAGTACCTGGAATTTTCGTCCCCGATGCCCCCCGACCTTCAGCAGCTCAGCGACACACTCCAGCATGCAGCATCCTGATCATCGCTGCTCGCAGCCGCAGAAGGAGCTACTGGCTCGACTCCGACGGCACAAGGTCTTTCCGATCGACCGGTACCGAAATCGTCTCGACCACCCTGCCCTCGGCGTCGAGCCGCAGCGCGCTGAGTTTTTTCCCTCGACGTGCGCCAGTATCGATGCGCCAACAGTGTTCAGTGCGGCTGTACGTCGGCTCCTCGACCGGGACATGACCGACGATTTGCAGCTTTCCGATGTTCACCAGAGGTCCGCGATACCACACCACTCCCCGCCGGTTGCGCCGGTTGTAGGGATCGTCGGTATCGCCGACGCCGGCGTGCGAGACGAACACGGCGTTGTTTTCCCAGAACACCGGACGCGTGCGAAACCACTCGATGTCGGCTGCCAGCGAAAATCCCCGGCGGGCATAGGCGGCAAGTGCTGCGCTCCCGCCGCGCTGGAGCCATTCGGTCGGCTGTTGCTGCTCGAAGTACTCGATGGCGCTCTGCTCGTGATTGCCGAGCAAAAACACCGCACGCTCGCCGTACTGCTTTTCCAGCCGCCGCGCCAAGGCGACGACTTCCGGCGACCACGCACCGCCGACGATGAGATCGCCGATCTGCACGAGCGTTTCGCGCTCGTGGTTCCACTGCTTGAGCAGCTCCGCCAGCGTGTACAAACAGCCGTGCACATCGCCGACGACGAACACACCGTCGGTTGCCATCGCTTCCGATACCGCAATGGTGCGACCTGCCGCCGTCAATAGGCGCGCGCGAAGAGCACTCGCCGCGACGACGGCTTGCCCGTCAGAATGCAGCGACCTTCCTGGGGCGCTCCGTCGAGCGGAATGCAGCGGATGGTCGCTTTGGTCAGTTCCTTGATGCGTGCTTCGGTCTCGGCGGTGCCGTCCCAGTGCGCCAGGACGAATCCCCCGCGCTCGTCGAGCACGCGCTGAAATTCCTCGAACGTCTCGACCGTGTGCGTGTTGTCGGCGACGAACTGCCGCGCACGCCGCAGCAGATTCTGCTGAATCTCGTCGAGCAAGCCGCGCACATGCTCGACTGCCGCCGCACGCGGAACGGTCGCCTTCTCTTTCGTGTCGCGACGAGCGATTTCCACCGTGTCGGCTTCGACGTCGCGCTTGCCGATGGCGATCCGCACCGGAACGCCGCGCAATTCGTACTCGGCGAACTTGAACCCCGCACGCTTGGTCTCGTCGGTGTCCACTGTCACGCTGATGCCGATGCGCTGCAACTGTTCGGCAAGCTCGCGTGCGACGGTCATCTGCGGCTCTTCGACCGTCGGGATGGTGACGATTGCCACCTGCAACGGTGCCAGCCGCGGCGGCAACACCAAGCCGTCGTCGTCCGAATGCGTCATCACCAGCGCACCGACGAGCCGCGTCGAAACACCCCACGAGGTCGCCCAGACGTACTGCCGCTGGTTGTGTTGGTCGAGAAACGTCACATCGAACGCTTTGGCGAAATTCTGCCCGAGGAAGTGCGACGTGCCTGCCTGCAATGCTTTGCCATCCTGCATGAGCGCTTCGATGCAGTAGGTTTCCTCGGCGCCGGCGAATCGCTCCGAGGGCGTTTTCACACCGCGCACGACGGGCATCGCCATGTACTCCTCGGCAAAACGCGCATAGACGTCGAGCATGCGCTCGGCTTCGGCGATGGCTTCCTCGCGCGTGGCGTGTGCCGTGTGCCCTTCTTGCCAGAGAAATTCAGCGGTCCGCAGAAACGGACGCGTGCGCATCTCCCACCGAACCACGTTCGCCCACTGGTTGATGAGCAGCGGCAAATCGCGGTAGCTCTGAATCCAATCGCGGTAGGTGTGCCAGATGATCGTCTCCGATGTCGGACGCACGATGAGCTCTTCTTCGAGCTTGGCGTCGGGATCGACCACCACGCCGCTGCCGTCCTCGGCGAGCTTGAGCCGATGGTGCGTGACGACGGCGCACTCTTTGGCGAATCCCTCGACGTGCTGCGCTTCGCGACTCAAAAAGCTCTTCGGAATGAACAGCGGAAAGTACGCGTTGACGTGACCGGTTTCTTTGAACATGCGGTCGAGTACAGCGCGCATGTTTTCCCAGAGCGCGTATCCGAGCGGCTTGATGATCATGCAACCGCGCACGGCGGAGTAATCAGCCAAGCCGCTGCGAATGACCAAATCGTTGTACCATTCGGAATAATCGACGCTGCGCGGAGTGATCGCTTTCGCCATGGTCGTCGGTTTCGGTATCGAGCAAAACAGGCTGCAAAACTACTGCCGCAAGACGACCAGTGGAATGCCCGCGCGCACGAGCGCTTGCACACACGCGCGCATCGCACCGGCTCGCACGTCGAAAAGGGAACCCACGTTCCGCGCCGGCACCCACACGATCATCTGCACACCGAGCGCGGCTGTTTCGCCGAAGCGCACGGCAACCGGCGGCTCGGCGAGCAGCCCATCGAGACGACCGCTGGCGAGCAGCTCCTCGAGAGCCTGGCGTATCGCCGACTCGGCGCGATCGAGATCGGCGGACGGTTCGAGCAAAAACTCCAAGCGCACCATCACCGGCGATTGCTCGGCGCGGAAGACCGTCAGCACCGAACTGCTCAGCCGTTGATTGGGCACCACCAGCAGCGCGTTGGTGGCGCGACGCAGAAGGGTCGTTCGCCAGGTGATGTCCTCGATCGTGCCCTCGAACGTGTCGAATTGCACGTAGTCGCCGACGCGAACCTTGCCGGTCAGCAGAATGTACAGCCCGGCGAAAAAGTTCGCCAGCGTTTCCTGCAGCGCCAGACCGACGACCAAACCGCCCGCACCGATGGCAGCAACCATCCCGGTGATGTTCACCCCGAGCGTCGCCAACACGACAACGAGCGCGACGACGAATACCGCTGCGCTCGTCATGCTGCGCAGCAGCGAGGCTGCCAGCGGTGCGGCATGCTCGCGCTGAATGCCCGATTGGAGCAGCTCCCGCAGCAGCCGCGCCACGACCACCGCCGTTGCCAGCGTACCGGCGATGTGCGCCGTTTTTTCCTGCCACCCCGGCGAGATGCCTACCATCGGCAGCACGATCACCACCGCCGCGACGGCAGCATAGAGCAGCATCGCACGCTCGAACACCCGCACCACGCGCGGCATCACCCGCAAACGGCGACGCTCCATCGCGCGGCGAACGATGGCGAGCACTTGCCAACCGATCGCTCCGCACAGCAACACCAGTCCGGCAGTCGTCAGCGGATTCATTGCGGCTGGTCGGTGCTGGGGTCACTGTCGGCAGTCGGCGAGGAGATCATCGTCTCGAGCAGATCGAGCATCCGGCGCGTTCCGCCGCTGGGCAGCTCGCCCAGCTCGCGTGCGACCTCTTCGGCACGGCGACGGAACAGCTCGTCGATCTCGCGCGGCTTGGGCAAATCCGCCAGCGACGCCAAGCCGAACGTCTGCAAAAACCGATCCGTCGTCGCATAGAGCAGCGGCTTGCCGAGCGTGTCGCTCCGACCGGCGATCGTGATCAAACCCCGCTCGAGCAGCGTCGCGATCGTCTCGGCGGAATTGACCCCGCGAATGGCATCAATTTCGCTTTTGGTCACCGGCTGCTTGTAGGCGACGATCGCCAGCACTTCGAGCGCTGCCCGCGAAAATCGGCGCTGCTCGGTGCGCTGGAAAAACTCGGCGACCATCGCGCCATATTCGGGCAGCGTCGCAAACTGCCACCCGCCGGCAACCGACACGATGCGGTACGGACGGTCGGTCGCTTCCAGTTCGGCGTTGATCTCGGCGATTCGCTCGGCGACGAGCGCGGCAAACTGCTCGTCGTCGGCGGCAACGTCGAGCGCCGCGCGCAATTGATCGAGCCGCACCGGCTGATCGCTGGCGAAAACGAGCGTCTCGACGATCCGGCACTGCCGCTGACGCGACAGGTCCTCGAAGGGAATCGAAAACGGAAGTTTCATGAGGCAATCGGTTCGAGTGGTTCGACGATCGGTGCTGCTTCGACGACGATGTCGCCCTCGCCGTCCTGGCGCAGGTAGATCACACCGTTTTTGCATAGCTCCAACAGCGCCAGAAAGGTTGCCACCACGAGCGCACGCGACCAGCGGTCGATCAGTTGCCGAAAGCGCACCACGGGCTGTTGCCGCAGTACCGCCATCACCGCCGCTGCTTGCTCTTCGACGCTGTACTGCTCGCGCTGCAGCTCGTGGAAGGTCGGCTGCTGGTGCTGCCGATGCACGACGTCGTAGAGCGCCCCGAGCAGATCGAACAGCGTCGCATTGCGGTATTCGATCGCGATCGGCTGCGGTTGCGCCGCCAGCACGCGCCGATAGAACACGTAGCGTTGCTGCTCGTGGCGAGCGCCCAGCTCGTCAGCCACATCGCGATAGCGGCTGTATTCGATGAGCTGGCGGACAAGCTCGGTGCGCGGATCGTCGTCGGCTGTCTCGCCCTCGTCGGCGGTCGGACGCGGCAGCAGCATCCGCGCTTTGATTTGCATCAGCGTCGCCGCCATCACCAAAAATTCGCCCGCCAGCTCCAAGTCGAGCAATTCCATCAGCCGCACGTACGCCAAAAACTCCTCGGTGATACGCGCAATGGGAATGTCGTTGATGTCCAGCTCGTCCCGCCTGACAAAGTAGAGCAGCAGTTCGAGCGGACCTTCGAAGTTCGGCAGACGAACGGTGTACATCGCCAGCAGCACAAGTGGTGCGGGCAAATATACACCGCTCTACGGGCAGGACTGGTCCGCATCGAGCGGTTCCCAGCAGCCGAAGCCCATCGAGTTTTTCTCGCCGATGCCGCAATCGTAGAGCACGGCGATAATGTCTGGATCGCCGCTGATGTGAATCGGTGCGGTGAAGGCGCGGATAGCAATCTCGGCGGGCGTGCCGACTTTGATGCGATGGAGACTGCTGATGCGCCGCGACAACTCACCGCCGCTGCGTTCGACGTAGGCGCGATCGACCGTCAGCGCAATCGTGCCGCGCGGCGCGGCGGCGGTGACAAGCCGATACTTTTTCAGCGCATTGATGCGCAGCAGCTCGGGCACTCGCTCATCGAGCGCGCGCAGGTACTGGGGGTGCCGCTGCCCTGGCACCGACACCACCAGCGGCGACAGTAACCGCGCCACGACATGCTCGCCGAAGACCGGACGCGGCACTGCGCGCACCTGCTCGATCTGCCACCGCAGACGGTGGGGCGGAAAAACAATCTCGACGACCGGTTCGGCAAGGATCGCTTCGAGCACCGCACGCACAAAGTGATTGTGGATCGGCGAGCTGATCAGCAGATGCACCCTGCTGCGCCGATCGAGCATCAGCCCCTGGCTGGTCCCACGTGCATTTTCGACGCGCAGGGCGAACGTAAAAAGCCGCGTGCGGCGATGCTGATCGAGCGGGTAGCCGGATTGGTGCAAAAACGTGGCATATTCCGGTGCGATCCGCCCAATCGTGCGGTAGAGCCATCCCGCAATGGGATAGCGATAGTCCCACGTCAGCAGTTGGGGACGATCCGAGTGCAATTCGATGCACACGCGCATGACGATAGTGCAATGACGTCCAGGCGGCGCAACATACGATAGTGCAAGGGGCTCGACACTGTAATTTCGCGCCAGGCGGAAGGCTCCAGCAAGAGCAGAGACGGACAGGTGTGATTCTGCAAGACCCCGGTTAGCAGTTAGTTACGAACGCACTCTTGCAGTCGTACCAAAATGGTAATGCAACCGCACCTGTTTGGGTGGTCATGGCGACCTCCTTGGACTTGCAGTCGTACCAAAATGGTAATGCAACCGCACCCGAAACGTATAGATCGAACCGAACGCGTCGCTTGCAGTCGTACCAAAATGGTAATGCAACCGCACCCCGTAAAGCGCTTCCGCCGCCGCGGCAAAGCTTGCAGTCGTACCAAAATGGTAATGCAACCGCACCGGCATCGTCGATTAGAACTGCACCCATAACTTGCAGTCGTACCAAAATGGTAATGCAACCGCACCGCGGTGACTTCGAAGTAAGCGTAACGCAAGCTTGCAGTCGTACCAAAATGGTAATGCAACCGCACCACAGGATAGATGATGCAATCGCTGTTGTACTTGCAGTCGTACCAAAATGGTAATGCAACCGCACCCTACGCAAGTCAATCCAGGTAAGTTTGACACTTGCAGTCGTACCAAAATGGTAATGCAACCGCACCTTGCAGGCGGAGCAGCAGGTCACCAAGTTGCTTGCAGTCGTACCAAAATGGTAATGCAACCGCACCTCAGCCGCCAGATTTTTGATTATGAATTCACTTGCAGTCGTACCAAAATGGTAATGCAACCGCACCTCATCACGGATCCACTTTCGCCCTTGCCACTTGCAGTCGTACCAAAATGGTAATGCAACCGCACCATAACGATGTTTCCGTTAACCGCCATTCGGCTTGCAGTCGTACCAAAATGGTAATGCAACCGCACCTCAGGGACGGGAACGTAATACACGTAGTCACTTGCAGTCGTACCAAAATGGTAATGCAACCGCACCACCATTTGCCAGCCCTCGATGATGACGTAGCTTGCAGTCGTACCAAAATGGTAATGCAACCGCACCTTGAACAATTCAACCGCAGCCGCATACGCTTGCAGTCGTACCAAAATGGTAATGCAACCGCACCGGACAAGGGGGCATCGGGCGGCGGAGGTGTCCAGTCGTGCAGAGGGGCGTTTCGACGTCGAGCGTATTTTTGACCGATCACGAGGACCGATGCAATGGTAGTTGTGTCGCTTGTCGGCACCGGTGCATACGAGCCGGTGACCTACCGTTGGGATGCCAACGGGCGGTCGTACCGAACCGAGGCGATCGCCGAAGCGCTGGCGCACATTTTCGAGGCGACACAGGTGTTCGTGCTCGCCACCGCGCGTGCCCAGCAGAGCCGGAACCTGGCTGTATTGCGGGATCGGCTCGGCGATCGGCTCGCGGTGGTCTCCATCCCCGATGGCACCAGCCAAGAGGAGCTGTGGGAGATATTCGATCGCTGCACCGAGAGCATTCCGACCGGCAGCCGGGTGGTGCTCGACATTACCCATGCGTTTCGATCGCTGCCGCTGGTGGTCGTCGGTGCGGTGGCGTATTTGCAGCGGACCCGGCGCGTCGAGATCGCGCGCATCGTCTATGGCGCCTACGAAGCCAAGGACGCCAGCGGATGTGTGCCGATCTTCGACATGACGCTGCTAGTGGACCTGCTCGAATGGATCGTCAGCGCCGAAGCGCTCCAGCGGCGGGGCGATGCGACGTTGCTGGCGCGGCAACTGCAGCAGACGCACCAGCGGCTCTGGCAGGACGGCACCACCGGCGACCTGCCCCAATCGTTGAAAGGGGCTGCCGACGAATTGGAGCGACTCTCCCGCGCCGTCCATCTTGCCCGTCCGCGGGAGGTGCTCGTTACGGCAGCCGATCTGCTCCCGAAGTTCGATGCGATCGAATCCGAAGCCGCCCGTTGGGCGAAACCCTTCGGCGTCATCGCTGCCGATGTGCGCGCCGAACTCGAACGCATCGCATACAAAGGTGCCGACAAAGGTGCCGACCAGCTCGACGCCGAAAATCTTCGCCGCCAGCTTGCGCTCGTCGCGTACATGCTCGAAAAACGCTTGCTGGTGCAGGCGACCATGCTGGCGCGCGAGTGGCTGGTCAGTTGGGTTGCCTACCACAGCGGCATCGCCGACTGGCTCAACAGAGCCGCGCGCGAAGCGGTCGAAGCTCGCATCAACGGTGCAGCACACGGCGGCGAGGGCACGCTGGCGGATATTCCGTCGTGGCAGCAGCTCGTCCGGGTGTGGAAGTGCATCGCCGACCTTCGCAACGACATTGCCCATTGCGGGATGAATGAAAACCCCGTCGGTGCCGGTCGGCTCGAAAGCCGCTTGCGGGACGTCCTCGCCGCGATGGAGAAGCTGGCGAAGTCGCTCGACGCCCCCGACCGACGAGACCCTGAACCAAGTTCAGGGTGACATGCTGTGGATGTGTCTTCCGCACGTCATGCTGAACTCGTTTCAGCATCTCGAAAGACCCTGAAACAAGTTCAGGGTGACGTGCTTTTGCGATGTGCGCGTCCCCATCACCTGTCATGCTGAACTTGTTTCAGCATCCCACCACCACCGCCCGTCATGCCGAACTCGTTTCGGCATCTCGAAAGACCCTGAAACAAGTTCAGGGTGACGCGGGAGAGAGAATGAGACCCTGAAACAAGTTCAGGGTGACATGCTGTGGATGTGTCTTCCGCCCGTCATGCTGAACTCGTTTCAGCATCCCACCACCACCGCCCGTCATGCTGAACTTGTTTCAGCATCCCACCACCACCGCCCGTCATGCTGAACTTGTTTCAGCATCCCACCACCACAGCCCGTCATGCCGAACTTGTTTCAGCATCCCACCACCGCCGCCCGTCATGCTGAACTCGTTTCGGCATCTCGAAAGACCCTGAACCAAGTTCAGGGTGACGTGGGAGAGAGAATGAGACCCTGAAACGAGTTCAGGATGACGCGGGAGAGAGAATGAGACCCTGAAACAAGTTCAGGGTGACATGCTGTGGATGTGTCTTCCGTCCGTCATGCTGAACTTGGTTCAGCATCCCACCACCACAGCCCGTCATGCTGAACTTGTTTCAGCATCTCGAAAGACCCTGAAACGAGTTCAGGGTGACGTGGGAGAGAGAATGAGACCCTGAACCAAGTTCAGGGTGACATGCTGTGGATGTGCCCTCCGCCCGTCATGCTGAACTTGTTTCAGCATCCCACCACCACCGCACGTCATGCCGAACTCGTTTCGGCATCTCGAAAGACCCTGAAACGAGTTCAGGGTGACGCGGGAGAGAGAATGAGACCCTGAAACGAGTTCAGGGTGACATGCTGTGGATGTGTCTTCCGCCCGTCATGCCGAACTCGTTTCAGCATCTCATGCCGTCGCCGCACGTCATGCCGAACTTGTTTCGGCATCCCACCACCACAGCCCGTCATGCCGAACTCGTTTCGGCATCTCGAAAGACCCTGAACCAAGTTCAGGATGACGCGGGAGAGAGAATGAGACCCTGAAACAAGTTCAGGGTGACATGCTGTGGATGTGTCTTCCGCCCGTCATGCCGAACTTGTTTCGGCATCTCGAAGGACCCTGAACCAAGTTCAGGGTGACGCGGGAGCGTGAGACCCTGAAACGAGTTCAGGGTGACATGCTTTTGCGATGTGCGCGTCCCCATCACCTGTCATGCTGAACTTGTTTCGGCATCCCACCACCACCGCCCGTCATGCTGAACTTGTTTCAGCATCTCATGCCGTCGCCGCCCGTCATGCTGAACTTGTTTCGGCATCTCATGCCGTCGCCGCCCGTCATGCCGAACTCGTTTCAGCATCTCGAAAGACCCTGAACCAAGTTCAGGGTGACGTGGGAGAGAGAATGAGACCCTGAAACGAGTTCAGGGTGACATGCTGTGGATGTGTCTTCCGTCCGTCATGCTGAACTTGTTTCAGCATCCCACCACCACAGCCCGTCATGCTGAACTCGTTTCAGCATCCCACCACCACCGCACGTCATGCCGAACTTGTTTCAGCATCTCCGAGACCCCAACTACGCGTAGGGTGAGCATCGCACGTGCGGCGAGAAACTTCTTTCCCCCGATCGCTCTTGGTTTGTGCACGTGCTCGTGCGTAATTTGCGGTCGGCAGAACAACCGCATCACCATCGGGCGATGACCGAGCGCGAGCTTCGACAAATCGGCGCATTGCTTCACGACATCGGGAAGTTCTCTTTCCGTGCCAGACCGCTCGAGCCCAACCAAACACACGAACACTTGGGCGACGTGTTCGTTCGCACCGTGATCGCCTCGATTGCAGCGTTCGAGCAGGACGTCGTGCGCATCGCCGACTATGCAAAACGTGCCAGCCAGGCGATCTACTCGGCGGACACGACGACCGCACGCGAACGCCAGCCGCAAATCGGCGGCACAACGCGCCGATACGTGGTCGCCATCGCCTCGCGCGTGCAGATCGAGCTGGCTGGCGGTGTGCCGAAAGCACCACTGCCCGAGGGAGCCTGGTACATCGCCCCGGAACCGCTCGCGCAGCAAGCACCGATGCCGTTTGCCCGACCGAGCGACGACGAGCCAGTCGAACAGGAAGCCATCGCCGCACACGATCGCTCGTGGCAAGCTTTCTGCACCGAACTTGGGAGCTTCTCGCAGCTCGAGGACGCGTGGGCAGCGATCGAGACGCTCTACAGCCTGCTCGAAAAGTACACCGCCACGGTCACCAGCGCGGCGTATCGAACGCTGCCGGACATTTCGCTGTTCGACCATGCGAAGGTGGTCGCGGCGCTGTCGCACTGCAACGCCGAGGGAAAGCGCGGCGCCGAATGCCTGCTGATCACCGGCGATCTGAGCGGCATCCAAAGCTTCCTCTACAGCAATCTCGGCGATGCAGCCAGTCGGGCAAAATTGCTCCGCGGACGCTCGCTGCTGGTGCGCTTGGTCGCCGACAGCATCGTGGCGTTCCTGCTCGATCGGCTCGGGCTGTACCGATCGAGCGTGCTCTACAATGGCGGCGGGACGTTCGAGCTGCTGGTGCCCAATTCCGACGCCAACCGTTCCATTGTCGAGCGTGCACAGCGCGACATCGCTCGGCTCTTTGCACGCAAGTTGGGATTTGCTCTCCAGATCAGCATCGCGCAGACCACGTGCAGCGCCGAGGAACTCATGACCGATTACGCCGCTGTCCGCCGGCGCGTCGCCGATCGCCTGCAGAAAGCCAAACGGCAACGCTTCCTCGACAGTCTCGACGTGCTCTTTGACGACGAGGAATTCCCCACTGTGCGGTCGCAGCTCGATCGGTGGTGCATCGCGCTGGGCGAGACGGCGCCGAAAGCCAGCTACCTGGTCGAACTACGCGGAGTGCAATCGATGCCCGCCATGGATGCAACGATCGCATTCGAACCGCTCCGGATCGGCTGGGCGATCGCCGACAGCGACCAGTTGCGCATGCTCTTGCGCCGGCAGTACGCCGAACGTGCCATCGTTTACACCACCGGCGATACCGATCTGGCATCGGTGGCGCAACTGGTCAGCAGTGCAGCCATGCCGACGGCAGTGGGCTTTCGGTTCATCGGGAGCTATGTGCCGCGCAACGACGACGGGAGCATCTGCACGTTTCAACAGCTCGCCGAACGCACCGGCACACCCACACCGCTGCTCGCTTTTGCGCGGATGGATCTCGACTCGCTGGGCTTTGTCATGCGCACCGGCTTGCACGAGCGCAGTCCCGACGAGCGGAAGTACACCGTCTCGCGCGTGGTGAGTCTGTCGCGGGCGCTCGACCACTTTTTCAGCGGAACCGTCCCGGCTCTGGCAGAAAAGCATGGCGTGTACCTGGTGTATTCCGGCGGCGACGATCTTTTTGCCGTTGGCTCGTGGACAGCGATTCTCGCCTTTGCCCGCACGCTGCGCACCGAGTTCGACCGCTTCGTCTGCGGCAACCGCAATCTGACGCTCTCGTGCGGCATCGCGATCACCGATCCGTACTTCCCCGTCGATCGTGCCGCGAAAAAGGCGGGGCAACTGGAAGAACTCGCCAAAAACGGACTGGCGATCGGCGGACCGATCGATCCGAAAGAGCGCTTGCGCAAGGACCGCGTGGCGCTGCTCGATTGTGCGATGCACTGGGATACGTTGGACTACTGGATCGAGTTCGGCGACCAGTTGGTTCGGCTCGTCGATGGGCAGCAGACCGACGAACGTCTGCCGCGTTCGCTGGTCCATCGCCTGCTCGAGCTGACGCAGAGCACCTTCGATCGCACCAGCGGGGGCATTCGTCTGCGAACCACGTCGGCGCTGGCGCGCGCGATTGCCGGTCTGCGCTACGCTTTTGCACGCCGCGGATTGACCGCACCGAAACGCGACGAGTGGCAACGGACGATCCAGGGCAAACTCGTCGAAAATTTGCTCAAGGTCAGCGACGCCGAACGCCCGAACAACTGGTGGAACTTCCGCGTCACCGCGCGCTACGTCCTCTGGAAAACGCGTTCCAACACTCCGTAGGTTTTGCCATGCCAGCTTCCCATACGCGACCGCAGCAACACACTCAATCCTACAACCCCGGCATCCCGCCGGACTTGGCAACACTCGAGCCGAACACGCTCATCGAGATCGCCGATAGTAGCGCGTCCCGCTTTGCCCAAATCGATCAGCTCAAGACCAATCAACTGCGGAACGTTTTTGCGCACATCATCGAAATGCGCACCGACTATCGTCAAGCGCTCGTCGATGGCGGCGGCACGCTCGGCGACGCGGCAATCGAAGCGCTCAAACGGAAATTGATTCTGCTCAAACCGAAGCTCGCCTACGCCAAGGGGCGAAAGTCGAAAGAGCTGTCGAACTTCTACACGTTCATGATACAGGCGATCGATGCGACTGTCAATTCGAAGAGCAACATCCAGCAGGCTTTCGAGAACTTTTTCGTGTTGATGGAAGCGCTCGTCGCCTATCACAAGTTTTACGGTGGCAAGGACTGAACGGAGGTAGCAATGGCACGTTTTCTGGGCAACATCGTGCTCAAAGGGCAAATGGAATGTCTCACCGGTTTGCACATCGGTGGGTCGAAGGAAAAGCTGGAAATCGGCGGTGTGGATTCACCGGTCATTCGCGATCCGCTGACGCTCTATCCCTACGTGCCGGGTTCGTCGCTCAAGGGCAAAATGCGCTCGCTGCTCGAATACACGCTCGGCAAGGTGCAGCCGTCGAATGGTGGTGAGTTTCGCTTCTGCGAGTGCGGCGAAAACGATTGTCCGGTGTGCCGGGTTTTCGGTAGTGCGGCGGAGAATCGCCAGATGGGACCGACGCGGCTGATCGTGCGCGACGGGCATCCCTCGGCGCAGACGATCGAAATGTGGAAGAATCTCGACACCGAATTGCTCTACACCGAACACAAGGGCGAAAACGGCATCGACCGCATCACGAGCGCTGCCAATCCGCGTTTTGTCGAGCGCGTAGTCAAGGGTTCGATCTTCAACGTCGAGCTGGTCTATGGCGTCTTCGACATCGGCGACGGCATCGCCGATGCGGAGTATTTCCGATACGTGCTCGAGGCGCTCAAACTGGTCGAGCATTCGTCGCTGGGCAAAAGCGGCTCGCGCGGCTACGGGCAGGTGTCGTTTCGCTTTGCCGACCCGATCGTCGTCATGGCGGACGACTACCGCAGCGGATCGGAGGTGTTCAAGGATGCGTCCAAGCCGCACGAGGACAACATCTACAAGGGGCGCTTTGTGCACCGGCTTTCGGACTTCGACGACGACTACGTTCGCACTCGCATCGTTGCGCGATTCGATCTGCAGCCGGCATGAAAGCGGTGTTTCTCCAACCACGATCGAGCTGGTCGCTGGCGCTGCGGTCCGATACGCTCTGGGCGTTGCTGATGGTGGCGATCCGTCACGTCTGGGGCGAGCAGCGGGCACAGCAGGTCGCCGATGCAGCGCTCGATGGCGAACCGCCGATGGTCGTTTCGTCGGCGATGGAATACGTGCTGCCCGATGCCGATCGGCACACGTCGAATGGCAACCACCAATCTCGAGGGCAGCGGCTGTTGCTATTGCCGACGCCGCTGGTGCCGCCCGTCGGCGAGCCAGCCAGAACGCTCGAAGAGGAAGAGCGCCTCAAGTCCCACCGCACGCAGAGTGTGCTGTCGCTGGAACAGTGGAGCCGCCGAATTCGCGGCGAGACGGTCGAACCCGAGCCGATCGAACACGTGACGCATTTTGCCACCGCTGACACGATTCACGTCGCAATCGATCGCCTGCGGATGGACATTCTGCAGCGACGCGACACCAGCGAGCTGCGACGCGGCAGGCGCTTTGTGCTCACCGAAACGTTCGCCCGCGACGCAGGGCTATGGTTTTTGGTCGAGGGCGACATGGCGCTCGTCGAACCGGCGCTGCGCTATCTCGAACACGTCGGCTTCGGCACCGATTCGAGCGTCGGCAAAGGTCATTTCGCCGTCACGATCGAAGATTTCGAACCGCCGCACGTGGACGAGCCGACGCACATGGTGACGCTGTCGCTCTACCGTCCGACGCCCGACGAGCTGGCTTGGTATCGGCAGCATCCCACGCGGTTGTGGTACGAGGTGGAATTCCGCCGCGGCAAGCGCAGTCCGCAGTTCGGTCCGGTCGTTTCGTTCGAAAAGCGGAGCGTGGCGTGTTTCCGCGAAGGTTCGGTGTTGCCGTTTCGCCAGCAGCGCTTTTGGGGACGCGCCACCGTCGTCGCCGATGCCGGCGACCACAAGGTTCTCCACGCCGGCTTTGCATTGATGATCCCGGCACGACTGGGAGAGATCGCATGAGCACGACGCTGCACGTTCGCACTCTCTCGCCGCTGCTGATCGGGACGAACCAGGAGATGCAACCGTTCGAGTACATCGTCGCCGATGGCGTGCTGTACCGCCTCGATGCCGATGCGCTCTTCGAGCGGATTCTCGACGAGCGTCCCGACGCAGCCGACGTTTTTTCGGATTGGCTCGATGCGAATGTCGAGCAGATCGGGCGCGCCGAGCGGCAGAGAGAGTACGGTCGCTTGACGGAACTGCGCCGCAGCTTCACGCTCGTCGAGTTCGTTCGCCGGCGGCTCGGCGACAATCGTCTGGCGCAGGAAATCGATCGCGATATTCGCACCGGCAAGCTCGCCATGTACGCGATGCGATGTGAGTCGCTCGAGGGGCTTTCCGTCGAGCGTCGCAACGGTAGTCTCCGCAGCACGCGCCGGAGCAAGGGGACAATCGCCGTTGCCATCAAAACCGGCAGCCAGCAGCTCTACATTCCTGGCTCCTCGCTCAAAGGCGTCCTTCGAACGGCGATGCTCTACGCGGTGCTCAGCGAAGCCGACGGAGCGCTGGTTGCCACGCTGGCAGAAGAACTGCACCGCAAGCTCAGCAAGTTGAGAAGCCAAGACAGAATCCGCGACGCCGACCGGAAATTCTTCGACGAGACGCTCGAAAGTCTGGTATTCTACTGCGGCACGAATCATCGGGACGGAACCAAGTGGGACGATCCCAAGTTCGACCTTTTCAAGCTCGTCTCGGTCGGCGATAGCACGGTGCTCGTACCCGAGCATGCTGGATGGGTGGTGCCGGTGGACGTCTATTGCGCCGGTGGTACGGTGCAGTCGATCACACCGGCAGCGGAAACGATCGCTCCTGGCAACGTCGTGCAGATGGAGCTGCGCATCGGTACGGCGTTCATCGAACAGGCGCGGCAATGGCTCCGGAGCGGCAATGCTGTCTTCGGTCGGACCCAATGGATCGGCATCGAGGAACGATTCGCGCGCCTCTATGGCTGCCCGATCGAAGAAGCCACAGCCGACCGCATCGTCGGGCGGCTGCTCGATGCAGCATGGCGTTTCGGCGCTGCCATTGCCGATCGCGACCGGCAATGGGCAACGCAGCACTTTCCCGACCTTGCCGCGTTCTACGACAAGCTACCACCGACAGCAGCGATGATGGGTTATGCCAGCGGCTTCCACGCGACGACGGTCATGCTGGCGATGATCGCCAATCCAAAGCTTCGTGCGATCGAACAGGAAGTCGTGCGCCTGTTCGGCATTCGCAGTCGCAGCAGCCAGCGGAGTATTTCGCTCGACTCGTTCCCGACGTCTCGGCGCATGGCGACGCCCGATGCCATCGGCAAGCCTGCTCTTCCGCTCGGTTGGGTGGAGTTGTCGCTCGAGCCTCTCCAGCGGCTCGACTCCACCACCGGAGCTGCTGCGACAACCACCAGCGTGCGGACCGAACCGATCGAGCCACCGATCGCCGAGACGCTTCGACCCGGCGCCACTGTTTGTGCTCGCATTGTCGAGGTCGCAGCGTCGGGCGTTTCCGTCGAATTGCTCGCGCGGGGGCAGGAAGGGAAAGCGTATCGGTGCAGCGGCGTGGGGAATACAAGTGGTTTGTCGGTGGGCACGATCGTGCGCGTTCGAGTCAACATGCATCCGAAGACCAAGCAGGTTCAATCGCTCACGTATGCCGGGCTATGGAAACCCTAAGCGAACCGCCACCGGTCGAACTGGTCATCGGGCAGACGACCGAGGAGTTTCAGATTCTCCACGTCGTTTTGCGTGTGCCCGCAGTCGGTGTCGAGGTGCTTGGTATGCTCCGCTTGCCGGAGGAGCTGCGGTGGGATCGCGGCGTGGTCATCAACGGGCGCGCACCGGTGTGGCTCTATGCAGCGTTGGTGCACCTGTGTCATCCGGCGCGATGGATCGCCACGGTCGATCCGCGTCTGGGTGGAGCGGTGGTCGTGGTGCGGCACCATCCCGACGCACCGGCGATCGGACAGGTCATTCCGCTGGCACCGGAGCTGATAGCGATTCCGACACAAGCGGCAGACTAAACCTTCGCAATAGCCACCAGCCACGTTCCCCCACACTCCGCCATAGGCGCATCGGTTCATCGTCAATTCAGCAATATCGGTGCAATTTTGCGCCAGCAGTTTCTCCCTACGCATCTCGATGCAGCAGGCAGCACCCTCTCAGCGTCTCTACGAACTGGATGCAGCAAAGTTCGTCGCAATGCTGCTGATGATTGTTGGGCACGCTCTCGATGCCCTCGTTCGTCCCGATGAACTCGACATTACGCGCTTGCCGTGGTCGCTGTGGCACTGGTGGCGTGGGATTACTGCACCGATTTTTCTGACCATTTCTGGCATGCTCTTCGCGCTGACATTGCGGCGGGACGATCGCGGTCGTGTCGAGCGTTCGATTCTCCGGCGGCGCATTCTCCGCGCTGTACAGGTTGGTGCGATCGGGTATCTGCTGGTCTTGCCTGCTCATCGGCTCTACGATCTGCCATTTGTCGAGAACGAAGTATGGCGTGCGTTTTTCCAGGTCAACATTCTCCAGCTTGTTGCAGCGAGTTTGACGATACTGGTGATTTTCGCGGCGGTGTTCGACGATGAACGCGTGTTTCGCCGCGCCGTACTGCTCGGCAGTATCGCAATTGCTGCACTCACCCCGCTTGTCCATCGCATCGCGTGGTACGACCATCTGCCCTCGGCGCTCGCTGCGTATGTGAGCTACGATGGAGGATCGCTTTTTCCCGTTTTTCCGTTTTCGGCGTTCATGCTGTTCGGAGCATGGCTGGGCGCACGGCTTCGGACGATCGAGTACGAGCGGCTGCGTTGGTTCCGTCGCACCGGCATCGTTCTCGGCGGCATGCTCGCTGTAGTCGGTGTGACGATCAGCACCGCAGTCCCGATAGCAGGCGTTGACATCTACCGCTATACGCCAATCGGCGTCGCCATTCGCGAAGGAGTTGCGCTGTTGTTCATCGTGGGAGTTTCTCTAGCACTACCGGCATTGAGGGCTATCGAGAGACTGCTTGTGCTGTTCGGCAAACAGGCTCTGACCATTTACGTGCTCCACTTAGTACTGCTCTTCGGATCGCCGTGGTTTTCGAGCATCGGGCGGCTATACCCGAAAGCACTGTCGCTGGGGGAAGGAATCGCAGCAGCAATCACCATTCTCGTTTTGACCCTGGGGAGCGTTGTCGCATGGCAACATGTTCGCCCGTACATACTGCGTCCTGCAGTGGTGCAAGCACTCCGCATCGGAGTTGCTGTCGTGCTTGCGTATTTGTTGCTGGCATAGCCGCGCAAAGACTAAAAGGGCGATTGCCTATCTTCGTGGCGCAGCAATGTCGTCCGCTCACACGACTCTTCGATGAATTCTTCTATCCGCGTGCTGTTCATCGGCGACATCGTCGGCATGCCAGCCGTCGAGCGAGTCTGCGCGATGCTCGGCTCGTTGCGCGAGCAGTATCGCTGCGACCTTGTCGTCGCTAACGCCGAAAATGCCTGGGAAGGCAAAGGTCCCAGCAAACGCGAAGCCGAACTGCTGTTCGCCGCTGGTGTTGACGTTATCACCACGGGCAACCATGTCTGGGAAAACTGGAAGTCACGCCCGCTGCTTGCGAGCAATCCACGCGTTCTTCGACCGCTCAACTATCCGCCGGGCAATCCAGGCGGCGGGATGGTTATCGTCGAGACAATAGCCGGAGCGGTCGGTGTTCTTCAGCTCCAGGGGCGAGTCTATATGCCGCCAATCGACTGCCCCTTCCGCACCGCCAGCCGTGCTGTCGAGCAACTGCACGAGCGAGCACATGTGATCATCGTGGACTTCCATGCCGAAGCGACCGCTGAAAAAATCGCGCTGGCACGGTTTCTCGATGGAAAAGTCAGCGCTGTGCTCGGCACGCACACGCACGTCCAGACAAACGACGCTCGCATTTTGCCCAATGGCACGGCGTTTGTGACGGATGTCGGCATGAGCGGCGCGTTCGATTCGGTCATCGGCATGGCAACAGAGGTAGCGCTGCGGCGTTTCCTCTACCAAACCGCGCACAAGTACGAACTGGCTCACGGCGACTGGCGAATCAGCGGCGCTGTCGTCGAAGCCGACACCGAAAGCGGCAGAGCACGCACCATCGAGACGTTCTGCCTGCCTTGTCCCGAACCAAATCGGACGCCGGCGTAACTCGACTCACTGCGCAGAGAGCGCCGGCACAGCACATGCTCATGTGCGGCGCGATCCACCCCGGCGACAACTGCGCTGAAACAGAATATGCGCCCTTCGGGGCTCGATAGTACTTGTACACTTGCTGGAGGCACACCCGATGAAAACCGCACTCATCACCGGGATCACAGGTCAGGATGGCTCGTACTTGACGGAATTTCTGCTCGCACAGGGTTACACCGTTCACGGCATCATTCGCCGATCGAGTGTTTTCAACACCAATCGGATCGACCACGTGTACAAAGACCCCAACGCCGTCAATGGGGATGCGCGGCTGCTCCTCCACTACGGCGACTTGAGCGATCCAGGCTTATTGACCGAGCTTATTTACAACATTCGCCCGGACGAGGTGTATCACCTGGGAGCGCAGAGTCATGTTCGCGTCTCGTTCGACATGCCCGAGTACACCGGCAACATCACAGCGCTCGGCACCACTCGTTTGTTGGAAGCGATTCGACGCAGCGGAATTCGTCCTCGATTCTACCAAGCCTCGTCGAGCGAAATGTTCGGCGCTGCACCGCCACCGCAGAACGAACGCACGCCGTTCGCACCGCAAAGCCCCTACGCTGTCGCCAAGCTCTACGCCTATTGGATGGCATGCAACTACCGGGATGCATACGGACTGTTTGCGTGCAATGGTATCTTGTTCAACCACGAATCACCGCGGCGTGGCGAGACATTTTTGACCCGCAAAGTCTCGCGAGCACTGGCATTCATCCTCAGCGGTAAGCAACGCACCGTGTACGTGGGCAATCTCGATGCGCGTCGTGACTGGGGCTATGCACCCGAATACGTTCAGATGATGTGGCTGATGCTCCAACAAGACTCCCCCGATGATTACGTCGTCGGCACGGGCGAGACCCACAGCGTGCGCCAATTCATCGAGGACGCCTTCGCATATGCTGGCGTCGAACTCGAATGGCGCGGCGAACACCAACACGAGCAGGGGATCGTTCGCAGCGTCGAACATCGCTGGGAGCATGTACTCCGATCCGGCGATGTCGTCGTCCAGGTTCTACCGAAATATTTCCGACCGACGGAAGTTGACGTTCTCCAAGCCGACATCACAAAAGCGCGGACAAAACTCGGCTGGGAGCCGCGTGTCGGTTACCGCGACTTGGTTCGCATCATGGTCGATTACGACATGCTCTTCGAGGGATTGGAACCGCCCGGCGCGGGCATCGAGGTCGAACAGCATCTCGGCTACACATGGATTCAGCAGCCACCCTACAATGTCACCGGCGGATTGGACTCGAATCAGCGCTTGCCGATCAAGGCAGAACGACGGCTAGTACAAACGGTCGCTGAGCTGCTGGCACACGCCGAAAACGATTGGTAATGCGGTCACCGTCAGCGGGGAGCTTTTTGTAATTTTGGCTGCGTTTGGCTGCGTTTCCACCTCGTAGCGGAGGAGTTTACGATGAGATCACCCATCAGCGGAGCGGCAATCGCATCGTTGCTTGCCGTGAGCGTGTTGTATGCACAGCCGACGACAATCCCGCTCGATCCATCCATTCGCACCGGACGGCTCTCCAACGGGCTGACGTACTATCTGCTGCCGAACAGACTGCCCGAAAAGCGTCTCTGGCTGATGCTCCACGTCGGCGCTGGCTCGCTCGACGAAGACGACGATCAGCGCGGCTTGGCGCATTTCGTCGAGCACATGGGCTTCAACGGCACACGCCACTTCCCCAAGCAATCGCTCATCGAAACGCTCGAATCGTTCGGCATGCGCTTCGGCGCCGACCTCAACGCTTTCACCGGTTACGAGCGAACCGCGTACATGCTCCAAGTGCCGACCGACCGCCCCGGTGCACTCGACACAGCATTGCTCATCCTGCGCGACTGGGCTGGCGATGTGCTTTTCGACTCGCTCGAATTCGAACGTGAGCGTGGCGTGGTCTTCGAAGAATGGCGGCTGGGTAAAGGAGCCGAAGAACGCATGTGGGAAAAGCAGGCGCCGATCATCTATCGCGGTTCCAAATACGCCGAGCGCGATCCGATCGGCGACACGGCGATTCTCCTTCGTGCGCCGCTCAGCGCTGCGCTTCGTTTCTACCGCCAATGGTATCGCCCCGAACTGATGACACTGCTCGCCGTCGGCGATGCGGACATGGCGGCACTCGAAGCGAGCATTCGGCGCGTGTTCGGCGATCTGCGCAACCCCGACAATCCGCGCGTGCGCCAGCGCGACGAACTGCCGATCTACCGCGAAGCGCTCATCGCAACCGCCAGCGATCCGGAAGCGTTTTTCACTCGCGTGACTATCCAGCGCCGCATACCACATACTCCACCGCGCACGCTCGCCGATTACCGGCAGCAACTGGTCGAACAGCTCGCCATCGAAATCATTGACCAAGAACTCGAAGAACGGCTCAAACAGCCCGATGCACCCTGCCGCTTCGTTGCAACGGGCATCGCACCGACCAACGGCAAACGGCGCAATCTCAGCGTGGATGCGCTGTTCGTCGCCGATGGCAAAACAGAAGCGGCACTGGCGATGATCGCCACCGAATTCGAACGCGCGCGCCGCTATCGCTTTACGCTGTCGCAGCTCGACCAAGCCCGACGCGCACTGCTCCGACGTGCCGAACGCGACTACGACGAACGCAACAAGCGCGAAACCGAACGACTGCTGTTCGCCCTGTTGCAACAGGTCGAAAACGGCATCACGCCGACCAGTGCCGAATTCCGCTACGGCACTGCACAACAGATGCTGCCGACGATCACGCTCGACGACATCGAAGCAGTCAAGCAACAACTGCTGGCACCCGACGGTTGGATCGTCATCGTTTCCGCTGCCGAAAAACCCGACGTCGCACCGCCGCCGACTGACGACCGCATCCGCGCGATTTTGGATTCGATCGCGTCTGCATCGCTGCCGCCCTATGCGGACATGCCGCCGCCGAACGCTCTCATCGAAAAACTTCCCCAGCCCGGCACGGTCGTCAGCGTGCGACAACGTCCCTCGAGCGGCATCACCGAGTGGACGCTGTCGAACGGCATTCGCGTCGTGCTCAAACCGACGACCAACAGCGACGATGCGATTCACCTGCGACTGTTCCGTTCCGGCGGTTATTCGCTGGCAGACGACGCCGATCTGCCGTCGGCACGCATGGCAGGCGAGGTTGCCACCGAATGCGGCGCTGGCGCGCACACTGCACGCGACATCGAGCGATACCTTCGCGGCAAAGTCGTCACGGTATCGCCCCGCATCACCGAAATGCAAGAACGCATCGAAGGGCAAGCCTCGCGCAAAGACGTGCAGACGATGTTCGAGCTGCTCTACCTCTACGCGACCGCGCCGCGTTTCGACAGCACCGGCTTTGCCAGCTTCCGCAGCAAAACCGCAGCGCTCTACGGCAGCTTCGCCAACATGCCCGAACAACGCTACAGCGACACCATCGCATGGGCAACGGTCGGCTACCATCCGCGTCGTGAGCCGATATCGGCACAGATGGTCGAGCGCGTGCGACTCGACCGCGCGGCAGCGTTCTACCGCGAACGTTTTTCCGATCTCGGCGGGGCGACGATCGTGATCGTGGGACGGTTCGATCCCGACTCCATCCGTCCGCTCGTCGAGCGGTACGTCGCCTCGCTGCCGACGACACGACGCCCGCAGAATTGGCGTGACCGCGGCATACGATACGTGCGCGACACCGTCCGACGCATCGTCCGTGCCGGCGTCGAACCGAAGAGTTTGGTAGAGCTCCGCCTGCTGGGAAGCTGTCCGAAGTGGTCGCTGCGCGAGGAAGTCGCTGCCGATGTGTTCGAACACATCCTCAGCCGGCACGTTTTCGACATCGTGCGCGAGGAAATGGGCGCCAGCTATTCGCCCGGCGCAGGCGTCTCGATCGTGCGCCGACCGGAGCTGCAACCGATGGTGATCATGTACGCCTCGTGCGCACCCGACAGCGCCGACGACATCATCGCGACGATGTGGCGCATCGCCGATAGCCTCCGTGTGCAGCCGCTCGACACGCTGCGCTTTGCACAAGGCAAGGAAATTCTCCTCCGCGAGTACCAGCGCAACATGCAGGACGATCGCCAAATCCTCACGTGGATTGCCGATGCGTATTGGCTCGGCGACGATCCCGACGAGCGACTTGTGCGCTATCCCGACATCGTTCGCTCGATCACGCCGCGCGATGTGCAAGACATCGCACGCCGATACATCGCTCGCAACCGATGGGTCACCGGCATCATGCTCCCGTTGACGACAGAGAAAACCGGTCATCACGATGGCAAACAGTAATTTCGGGACGCGCTGCGTGGCGAGCTTTCCAATGGTCGAACTTCGAGGAAAACTGCGATGAGCACATCGCATTTCGGCACCGTTGCCGACTACTACCGTGCGCTCCGCGCTGTGTACCAGCGCAATCCCTCGTCGAAACGGTGGCAAATTCTGCTGGAGCATTACAACGCGCCCAACCACACGACGACGTGGAAAAAGCTTGCCCGAAAATTGGGCTTCAAAGATTTTCGCGCCATCAACAGCCACTACGGGGCACTGGCACGCAAGGTCGCCGACGAGCTGGGAATCGGTCCGGAAGACATCGCAAGCGCCATGGGCACGGACTACGCCGACGCTTGGATTTTCACGCTCGTCGATTGGGCGGAAGACGGCAAGGATTCCGACGACGGCACAACGCTTTTTGTCCTGCGACCGCAAGTGGTCAAAGCGCTCGAACGGATGGGCGTGGCGCGCAAGACGCCGCAACTCCCCGCCAAGAAGCACACCGAGCGCATTGCCCACTATCGCCGACTGCTGCGCTACGAGTACGAGTGCATCGAACGCGTGATCGCTTCGCTCGAAAGCGTTCCCGAGGATCGGCGCACAGAGCCGCTCTACGAGCGTGCCGTTTCACTGTTGGCACACGCAGCAGCGGCACAGCACCTGTGGCTTGCGCGTCTGGGTAAGGGGTCTCCGCCGCTGTCGCCTTTTCCGAGCGGTGTCACAGCAGCCGAGGCTGCCGACGATTACCGCGAAAGCGTCGTCGCCTGGCAAGGCTACCTGGAAGAGTGCAGCGACGAGGATTTGCACAAAAAGCATCGCTACACCACGATCGCCGGCGATCGCTACAGCAGCACGCTCGAGGACATCTTGCTGCATCTTTTCGCGCATGGTGCATACCATCGTGGACAGATCGCCATGGCGGTTCGCGCGCTCGGCGGCACACCGGCAGTGACCGATTTCATCGCGTGGGCACGCCAGCAATGATTTCCGTCATACTGAACGCGCTTCAGCACCCCATTGCATCACACTGCTCGTCATGCCGAACTCGTTTCGGCATCTCGAAAGACCCTGAAACAAGTTCAGGGTGACATGTGAGAGTGCAAGACCCTGAAACAAGTTCAGGGTGACACGCTGTGGCGTGTGCGCATTCCTTCGCCTGTCATGCCGAACGCGTTTCGGTATCTCGTGCACTCCCGCCTGTCATGCCGAACGCGTTTCGGTTTCTCGTGCACTTCCGCCTGTCATGCTGAACTTGTTTCGGCATCTCAAAAGACCCTGAAACAAGTTCAGGGTGACGCGGGGGAGAGTGTGAGACCCTGAAACAAGTTCAGGGTGACATGTGAGAGTGCAAGACCCTGAAACAAGTTCAGGGTGACACGCTGTGGTGTGTGCGTATTCCTTCGCCCGTCATGCCGAACTTGTTTCGGCATCTCAAAAAGATCATGAACCGATTTCAGGGTGACACAGTGCGGGGGTGCCTTGTCTCTGTCGTGGCTGAAACGCTTTCGTAAGTTTGCGCCCGCTCGCGTTCGATCGGGGAGCGGTCGGCGGCGCTGCCGGCGCATCTTCTCTCGACTCGATCGCAGCGATTGGCATTGTGTTCACCTTCCGACGTGTTTTCTATGGCAGATGGTTCGATTCGTGTGACGTTGATTCCGGGCGACGGTATCGGTCCGGAGTGCATCGAAAGTACCCGCCGCATCATCGACGCAACCGGCGTCGGCATCGAATGGGAAGTGTGCGAAGCTGGCGAAAGCGTGTTCAAAAAAGGCATTCCGTCGGGTGTTCCGAAGGAAACCATCGACTCGATCCGCCGCACGCGGTGCGTGCTCAAAGGTCCGCTCGGCACGCCGGTCGGCTACGGCGAAAAATCAGCGAACGTGACACTGCGAAAACTTTTCGAAACATTCGCCAACGTCCGCCCTGTGCGCGAAATGCCGGGCGTGCCCACTCCCTACACTGGACGCGGCATCGATTTGGTCGTCGTGCGGGAAAACGTCGAGGACCTCTACGCCGGCATCGAGCACATGCAGACGCCCGGTGTGGCGCAATGCCTCAAGCTCATCAGCCGGAAAGGGAGCGAAAAAGTCATTCGCTTGGCGTTCGAACTGGCGCGCGCCGAAGGTCGCAAAAGCGTCGCGTGCGCGACCAAGTCGAACATCATGAAGCTGACCGAAGGCACCTTCAAGCGGACCTTCGAAGACGTCGCTAAAGAATACCCCGACGTCGAAGCCTGGCACATCATCGTGGACAACTGCGCGCACCAGCTCGTCAAAAAGCCGGAGCAGTTCGACATCATCGTCACTACGAACATGAACGGGGACATTCTCTCGGACCTGACCAGTGCGCTCATCGGCGGCTTGGGTTTTGCTCCGAGCGCGAACTTGGGCAACGACGTTGCGATCTTCGAGGCGGTGCACGGTACAGCCCCGAAGTACGCCGGCAAAAACGTCATCAATCCCACCGCCGTGCTCATGAGTGGGATCATGATGCTGCGCTACCTGGGCAAGTTCGAGGCTGCCGCGACGATCGAGAACGCTCTTTTAGTGACACTCGAAGAGGGCAAGTACCGCACGGGCGACGTGGTCGGGTACAACTCAGGACTCGCAGCTTCGACGACGGAATACACCGATGCGATTATCGCCAATTTCGGTCGGACACCGACGACCACGACGCTGCGTCAGTACAAGCCGCTCCAGATTCCGCGCATTTCGTCCGACTTGGTCGCCGTGCGTCCTGCGTCGCGGCGCGTGGTGGGAGTGGACATCTTCGTCGAAAGCGCGCTCTTGCCGGGCGAGATCGGACCCTCGTTGGAAGCGCTCGCCGAAGGAACGGCACTCAAGCTGAAGATGATCTCCAATCGCGGCACGCAGGTTTATCCCGACAAAGGCACGATGACCGACTGCGTGGACCACTACCGCTGCCGCTTCATCGCGCGCGATCCGAACGCCGACATCAGCGACGAGGACATCTACGCGCTCGTGCAGCGTGTTGCGTCACAGCATCGCTGGATGCACATCGAAAAGCTCCCCGAATTCGACGGCGCGCCGGGCTTCACCAAAGCGCAGGGCGAGGACTAAGGCTACGCCTGTTCGCACACCACAGCAAGATGAGACCCTGAACTTGGTTCAGGGTCTTCCTGCACGAGATGCCGAAACGAGTTCGGCATGACCACAGGCAACGGTGCTATGAGATGCCGAAACAAGTTCGGCATGACGAGTAGCGGTGCGGTGCCAAAACACATGCATACGACGAGCGCAACGTGAACGCGACCCCAGCCGAAAAAAACAACAACCGGCGCAGCAATCGCGCTGCGCCGGTTGCGCTGAATCACCGGTGGTGCGCTTATTTGTCGTCGACGACAGTGAACTCGGCATCCTCGACACCCGGTGTGCTCGAATCGCCACCGGACGAGCCACCGCTGGAACCGCCTGCCGTCGCGCTTGTGGCTTGATACATCACCGCACTGGCGTCGTTCCAGGCTTTCGTGAGCGCATCCATCGCAGGACGAATGTCGCTGGGGTTGTTCTTGATGGCGTCCTGCAAGCGTTCTTTGGCTTGCTCGATGCGCGTGCGGTGTTCGGCAGGGATTTTGTCGCCGAGTTCTTGCAATTGCTTTTCGGTCTGATAGACGAGCTGATCGCCTTGGTTGCGCAGCTCGATTTCTTCTCGCCGCTTTTTGTCTTCGGCGGCGTGTTCTTGCGCTTCGCGCTTCATGCGCTCGATTTCTTCCTTACTCAAGCCCGACGAAGCGGTGATGCGGATATCCTGCTGTTTGCCGGTGGCTTTGTCGCGCGCGGTGACGGTCAAGATGCCGTTGGCATCGATGTCGAACGTGACCTCGATCTGCGGCACACCGCGCGGCGCCGGCGGAATCCCATCGAGATGGAACCGACCGAGCGAGCGATTGTCCCTCGCCAGCGGACGTTCGCCCTGCAGGACGTGGATTTCGACCGACGTTTGATTGTCCGTCGCGGTCGAGAATATCTCGGTTTTCCGCGTCGGGATGGTCGTGTTCGCCGGAATCATCGGTGTCATCACCCCGCCGAGCGTTTCGATGCCGAGCGTCAGCGGCGTGACGTCGAGCAGAAGCACGTCGGTCACTTCACCGGCGAGCACCGCACCTTGGATCGCCGCACCGACGGCGACGACTTCATCGGGATTGACGCTCTTGGACGGCTCCTTGCCGAAGAATGTCCGCACCAGCTCTTGAATGCGCGGAATGCGCGTCGAACCGCCGACGAGGATGACTTCGTCGATCTTGTCGGGTGTGAGCTTGGCTGCTTGCAACGCCTGCTCGCACGGTTTGAGCGTCCGCTCGAACAGATCGTTGCAGAGCTGCTCGAACTTGGCTCGCGTGATGGTCATTTGCAGGTGCTTCGGACCGTCGGCTGTCGCGGTGATGAACGGCAGATTGATTTCCGTTTGCAACATTTGCGACAGCTCGATCTTGGCTTTTTCGGCGGCTTCGCGCAGACGCTGGAGCGCCATCGGATCGTTGCGCAGATCGATGCCCTCTTGACGCTTGAACTCATCGGCAATGTAGTCGATGAGTCGCTGATCGAAGTTGTCGCCACCCAGGTGCGTATCGCCGCTGGTGGCTTTGACTTCGAACACCCCTTCGCCGATTTCGAGAATCGAAATGTCGAAGGTGCCGCCGCCGAGGTCATAGACGGCAACGGTCATCGTCTTGCCGCGCTTGTCCAGACCGTAGGCGAGCGCCGCAGCAGTCGGTTCGTTGATGATGCGGCGGACGTTGAGACCGGCGATTTCACCGGCTTCTTTCGTCGCTTGACGCTGCGCGTCGTTGAAGTACGCCGGCACGGTGATGACCGCATCGGTGACTTTTTGCCCCAGATATTCTTCGGCGGTTTGCTTCATTTTTTGCAGAATCATCGCCGAAATTTCCGGCGGCGCATAGAGACGCCCATCGATCTCGACGCGGACTGTGCCGCCGTCGGGACCGGGGACGACCTTGTAGGGCACCATTTTGGCTTCTTCGGTGACTTCGTCCCACCGGCGCCCCATGAAACGCTTGATCGAATAAATCGTGTTTCGCGGATTGGTGATCGCCTGGCGTTTCGCCGCCTGACCGACGAGCCGTTCGCCGGTTTTGGTAAAGGCGACGACCGACGGCGTCGTGCGACTGCCTTCGCTATTGGCGATGACGACCGGTTGTGTGCCTTCCATGACGGCAACGACGGAGTTCGTCGTGCCCAAATCGATGCCAATGATTTTGCCCATCGTTTTCGACGAAAAGTTGTTCGACATGTTCACCTTCGCCGCACAGGAATCGTGCCAAGCGGCTCGAGCCAGCCACAGTGGCAGAAAGACGTGGCAATCCTGCGGTCAACGGCGATCGTGTGACAGGATTGCACCGACATACGAGGGTAGAGATGCCGAAACAAGTTCGGCATGACGGGCAGTGCAGTGCGGTGAGATGCCGAAACAAGTTCGGCATGACAAGCGGGGGATGCACGTATCGCGAAAGCCTGTCACCCTGAACTCGTTTCAGGGTCTCATCTCGGCGGTTGTCACCCTGAACTTGGTTCAGGGGCTTTTTTTGAGATGCCGAAACAAGTTCGGCATGACGGGCGGTGGCGATGAGATGCTGAAACACGTTCAGCATGACAGGCGAAAGGAATGCACACACGCACCACAGCGTGTCACCCTGAACTCGTTTCAGGGTCTCATCTCGGCGGTTGCCACCCTGACCTTGGTTCAGGGTCTTACCGCATGAGATGCCGAAACAAGTTCGGCATGACAGGCGAAGGCGCAGTGAGATGCTGAAACAAGTTCAGCATGACAGGCGGGGGATGCACGTATCGCAAAAGCCTGTCACCCTGAACTCGTTTCAGGGTCTCATCTCGGCGGTTGTCACCCTGAACTTGGTTCAGGGGCTTACCGCATGAGATGCCGAAACAAGTTCGGCATGACAGGCGGTAGCGATGAGATGCTGAAACAAGTTCAGCATGACAGGCGGGGGGATGCGCACACACCACAGCGTGTCACCCTGAACTTGTTTCGGGGTCTCACACTCTCCCCCGCGTCATCCTGAACTCGTTTCAGGGTCTTCTGTTCAGCGGGCTTGTTCTTGGTCAGGTGGGAACGTGTACGAGGTATCCAGTGGATTTGGTGGATACTTTTCGAGATACTCGCGCCGACGTTGCAGCCACAGCTCGCGCTCCGGAAATTCAGGCAGCGGCGCAGCACCCGGAATGCCCATCAACGGGAAATCCTTGCGCAACGGATAGAGCGGCTCGCCCGTTTCGGGATGAACGTAATCTTCCGGCATATAGAACCGCCGAAGATCAGGATGCCCCTCGAATCGGATGCCGTACATGTCGTACGTCTCGCGTTCGTACCAGTTAGCGCTCTCCCAGACTACCGTTGCAGTCGGCACGACCGGATCATCGGCAGGAACGGGCACCTTGACGCGCAACCGATGCTTGAGTGGAATCGAATAGAGGAAATACACAACCTCGAAGCGAATGGGCTTGCGATCGAGCCAATCAATCGCCGTTACATCGAGCAACTGATCGAAACGCGACAGTGGATGATCACGCAACTGACGGAGCACTTCGATCAACTCCGGGCGAGCGACGATGACCGATAATTGTCCGCGATGCTCGTACGTTTCCAACTGATCGCCCACGATAGGCGAAAGGATGTCGGCGAGGGTGTCTTTGGCGATATACACCGGAAGCAGCATCGTGGTTGAACCAACTGAACAAAAATACGGTGCACTACGAGCCTCTCCGGAAATGCGCGTAAGCGGAATTTCGATATTTTGCGATATGGACACAACCGTGGAATCGCTCCGCCGAGCATTTTTCGACCGACTGGCAGACTGCATCGTCCGCGTGGACGGTGCACTCAGTGGTGCTGAGAACATGCGACGCGACATCGAGCTGGCAGAATCGCTCCAGGAAAATGTCGGCGACGATCGCATCTACGTTCGGCTATACTGCTGGCAGCCATGGTGCATTTCGCTCGGCAAGACACAACCAGATGGCGACATCGCATATGACCGTGCACGTGACGACGGTATCGAGATCGTGCGCCGTCCGACCGGAGGTCGCGCAATTCTCCACGCCCGTGAGCTGACCTACGCACTGGCGATGCGACTCAGCGGCGGATTGCTGCACAGCCACGTGTACCGTTTTTGGCATGAATGGTTGCTCTCAGTGCTTCGCACCCGTTTCGGTGCAGAGGGTATGGCATTTGCTCGCTCGCAACCCGATTTCCCGCTCCTGTTTCAGCGTCAACCGACACGGTGGCTTTGCTTTGCATCGAGCGCTCGGTTCGAGCTTCTCTGGCACGGACGTAAACTCCTCGGCAGCGCTCAGCGACTCTGGGGCGATATCTTGCTGCAACACGGCTCGCTTTTGATCGGAAACGGACACGAGCGATTGCCGTACTACTTGCGCGATTGCACAAACCCCGATACTATTGCCGCATATTTAGCTCGCCGGAGCGTGACATTGGAAGAAATTTGCAATCGCCCCGTCTCGTTCGAGGAACTCAGCACGACGGTTGCCGAAGAGCTGCGCCAAAAAGTCGCTCTCCGATACTGACGCCAAGCCATCCACGACACGAAGGATTCAGAAGCCCATCCCCACATGCTTCTAATTTTGCCGTCGCAATGCAACAGGTCGCCCAACATCTCCGCACAGGCACGGTCACCGTCGAGCACGTCCCGGCGCCGACATGCGGCGACGGTATGATCGTCGTCGAGGTTGTACGCTCGCTGCTCAGCGTCGGTACCGAACGTGCGAGCATCCAGTCGGCGCAGCAGTCGTTGTTCGAACGAGCACGCAAGCAGCCGCAGCAGGTTCGCACCGTTCTCGACATGCTTCGCCGAAGCGGTCTTCGACAAACGATCGCAGCAGTCCGTGCGCGACTCGACGCGTTCCGTCCGCTCGGATACAGCGCTGCGGGCGTCGTCGTCGCGTCGCGGTGCGAGGAATTCGCCGTCGGCGATCGCGTCGCCTGTGCCGGTGCAGGATATGCAAGCCATGCCGAATTCATCGCCGTCCCGAAGCTCCTCGCTGCGCGAATTCCCGACGGTGTCGGCTTCGACGATGCGGCGTACACGACCGTCGGAGCCATCGCTCTCCAGGGAGTCCGCCAAGCAGCGCCACGACTGGGCGAGACGGTGGTCGTCATCGGACTCGGTCTGATCGGTCAAATCACCTGCTCGCTTCTGCGTGCCAGCGGCTGCCGGGTGATCGGCATGGACGTCCGCTCGGAGCTTTTCGACCTTGCTCGCCGCAGTGGTTGCGATGCCGTTCTTCCCAGCGATCGCGCGAGCATCCCGGCGATCATGCATCTGACCGGCGGTCACGGTGCCGACGCGGTCATCGTCACCGCTTCAACGCCTTCGAACGCGCCGCTCGAACTGGCACTGGCAGCGGCACGGAAAAAAGGCGTCGTCGTCATCGTCGGCGCCACGGGGATGAACGTTCCCCGCTCGCCGTTTTACGAAAAGGAACTCGATCTCCGCATCGCGTGCAGCTACGGACCGGGACGCTACGATCCGCTCTACGAAGAGCACGGCCTGGACTACCCCTATGCCTACGTGCGATGGACCGAGCAGCGCAATATGGCTGCGTTTCTCGACGCTCTGGCACGCCGAACGATCAGCGTCGAGCATCTGACGACGCACCGCTTTTCGATCGCCGATGCAACGAACGCCTATCGTTTGATCGCATCGCCGGGCGGAGAATTGGTCGTCGGCGTCCTGCTCGAATATGCCCGCAAGGGTTCCCAGCCGCAGCGTGTCGTCGAGTATCCGTCCCCGCCGAAGCCAGCGCGCAGCGGTAGTATCGGCATCGGAGTCGTCGGTGTGGGAAGTTTCGCACAGAGCACACTGCTGCCTCTGTTGCGCCAGCTCGATGTGCGGTTGGAAACGGTCGCGACGCGTTCGCCGCTGGTCGCGCACAGTACTGCGCGTCACTTCGGCTTTCGGCGTAGCGCGACCGATATGCAGGAAGTCATCGCCGATCCGAATGTCGCATTGGTCGTGTGCGCGACGCGCCACGACACACACGGCGCGTGCGTATGCGCTGCGCTTGATGCCGGCAAAGCGATCTTCGTCGAAAAGCCTCTCTGCATACGAGCGGAAGAGCTCGCCGAAATCGATCGCCGCGTCGCCGAGCATGGCGAGCGTGTCATGGTCGGCTTCAATCGTCGCTTCAGTGCAGCAATTCGTGCGATCGCCGAGCACTTTGCCCATCGCCATGCGCCGATGACGATCGCCTATCGTTTCAACGCTGGCGCAATCCCACCGACGAGCTGGATTCAAGACCCTCTGCACGGCGGACGCATCGTCGGCGAAGGCTGCCATGCCATCGACACGATGGTGTTTCTGACCGGCTCGCTGCCGGTCGAAGTCGTCGCGCATGCATTGCCGCCGGTCGCCGATGGCGTCCCGCACGACACCGTTTCGGCGCTGATTCGTTTCGCCGATGGCTCGATCGGAACGCTCCACTACTGGAGCAACGGCGATCGGGCGATCGAGAAAGAGTGGTGCGAGGTGTACTGCGAGGAGTCGAGCGCAATCATGGAGAACTTCACGCGCGTTACGTTCGCACGAGGCGGAAAGGTTCAGCACAAGCGGTTCGGAAGCGGCAAAGGTCATCGCGAGGAATTAGCTGCCACGGTCGAAGCAGTCGCTGCCGGCAGACCGATGCCGATCCCCTACGAGCAGCTCCGCGCTGTGACACTGGCGACGCTGGCGATCGTCGAATCACTCCGCCGCGGTGGTCAGCCGGTACGCCTTTCGGAACTCGATCCACGCACTCAATCGCCGAACAAGTAAGGTCGCCATTCGGCTTCGAGCGAACCCATGAAGTTTCGCAGAAAAACGATGTGATTCGGTTTGCGTGGGACGCTCCGCAATCGCATCCCTGCTTCTTCCGGTGTGCGATTGCCCTTGCGGTTGTTGCATGGCACACACGCAGTGACCAGGTTTTCCCACGTATCGCCACCGCCGCGCGAGCGCGGCACGACGTGATCGATCGTCAGCGTTGCCGAACGTGTGCCGCAGTACTGGCAAGCGTATCCGTCGCGGCGCAGGATATTCCGCCGCGACGGTTCCACTTTTTTGTACGGCACGCGGATGTACGATTGCAAACGAATGACGCTGGGGAAGGGATACGTATTGCGCACCGACCGGATGACGTAGCCGTCGCGGGCTTCTACAAGCTCGGCTTTTTTGAGCAGCAATAGCAAGCATGCCTTCCGGACGCTGCAAATGGAAATCGGCTCGTAGCTCTGATTGAGCACGAGCACCCGACCGCTTTCGAAGGGACTGGCTACACCTGCTGCGTGATAGCCATTGGTTATCGGAGCGAAGCTGCGTGAGCCGAAGGCAGACTACACCTCCTTTCGCAAAACGCGAAAGCGAATATTCGACATCGTCGCGGGCGAAAATAACACCTGCACGTCATCACGAATTTGTGGGGCATTGGCGGCAGTTGTAGTTTTGTACCGTGCGTGTGTGATAGACTGTGAGGATACCATGCGGTGGATTGTCAGCGCAGTAACCGTCGCAACATGGGCTGCCATTCAGACATCGCCGGTAATGCGACTGGTCCCGCCACGACTGGAACTGCGCGCCGATACGAGCGGTTTTGCTGTCGGTCGTGTGCAAGTGCTCAATCACGGTAGCGAACCGCTCCACATCCATCGCGTGGCGACTTCTTGCAAGTGTGCCGCAGCAACTGTCCTGAAAAATCCTGTGTATCCACTCGAAGTCGGTCAGCTCCTTGTCCGCGTCAATACACGCGACTGGCAAGACACCGTCGGCACAGTCGAGCTGGAAATCGTCACCAATGCGCCGGACTCGATAACGCACTACATCGTTCGCGTTCGCCGCTAATGCAATGCTGCGATGCATGTGTCCGTCTTGCACTCAGTGCTGTGTCTGTAACGCCATTTTTCGGTTGACATACGATGCAACGTCGAATTGTTTTGTTCTCGGTCGGAGCGATTCTGCTCGGTATCGCGATCGGTAGCGTGCTAACCTCGCGCCTGGTTTCGAGCGACAGCATCTACGACCAGGTGGAAAAGTTCAGCACCATTTTGAATATGGCTGCAAAGAACTACGTCGAGGAAGTTGACACGCAAAAGCTCACCGAAGCAGCCATCAAAGGAATGCTCGCCGAACTCGATCCGCACTCGGTGTACATTCCGCCGAAAGAAATGAAGCGCGTCGAGGAAGATTTTCGCGGGAGCTTCGAGGGCATCGGCGTCGAGTTCGACATTATCAACGACACGATCACGATCGTTTCACCGATCGCCGGCGGACCGTCGGAAAAACTGGGCATTCTGCCGGGCGACAAAATCGTCAAAATCGATGGCGAGAACGCTGTCGGACTCTCGCGCGAAGACGTCCCGAAAAAACTCCGCGGACCGAAAGGCACCGTCGTTACCGTCAGCATCAAACGCGAGGGCGAACCGAAGCTGCTCGACTTCGTCATCACGCGCGACAAGATTCCGCTCTACAGCGTGTCGGCGACGTACATGGTGCCCGGCACCGACATCGGCTACATCTCGCTCAATCGGTTCGCGGCGACGACCTACCGCGAGTTCATGGAGGGCATTGCCAAGCTGCGTCAACAAGGCATGAAGCGGCTCGTGCTCGATCTGCGCAACAATCCCGGCGGCTACATGGACCAAGCCCGCTTGATCGCCGATGAGTTTATTCCCGCTGGTTACAAAATCGTGTACACCAAAGCACGGCGACCGGAATTCGAGGAAGTGTACACCTCGACCAGTGGCGGTTCGCTCGAAAAAACGCCCGTCGTCGTGCTCATCAACGGCGGCTCCGCTTCAGCCAGCGAAATCGTTTCCGGTGCGCTGCAGGACCTCGACCGCGGATTGGTCGTCGGCGAAACGTCCTTCGGCAAAGGACTGGTGCAACGGCAGTACGAGCTCGGCGACGGCTCCGGCTTGCGGCTGACGATCGCGCGCTACTACACGCCGTCGGGACGTCTGATTCAGCGTCCGTACAAGGACAAAGACAAATACTACCGCGGCGAGGGGCGCATCGAAGTTGACGAGGAAGAAAACATCACACACGAAGCGGAAAAGATTGACTCGACACGACCAGTCTTTCGGACGTTGAGCGGTCGCAAGGTGTACGGCGGCGGCGGCATCACGCCGGACTATTTCGTCAAAAGCGATACGATCAACAGCTTCAGCCGTCAGCTCCGCAGCAAAGGTGTGTTTTTCGAGTACGTCACCAACGAGTACCTCAAGGTGCACAGTGCAGCACTCCACCAGCGCTTCGGCGACGACATTTATCGTTTTGCGCAGGAATTCACCGTCGGCGACGACATGATCGCCGGTTTGAAGGCGCTTGCCACCAAGAAGGGCATCGAATGGAACGACACGCTCTTCCGGCAGGACGAAGATTTCATCCGCACCGAGCTGAAAGCGCGTGTCGCCTACGGTCTGTTCGGTAGCAACGGGTCGTCGCTGGTGTACATGCCGCTCGATCGCCAGCTCAAGAAAGCCATCGAGCTGCTCCCCGAAGCAGCACGCATTGCGCGATTGAATTGAGGCTGCCAGACCGAAATCTTCATCCGTCGGACAATCTGCAACGTTTCCACTTCTGTCTATGCTCCGCAACATGACGTTTCTTCTCATGGCATTGTTCGCCATGAGCGCCACTGCTCAAGTTCTCGTCCCTGGCGAAGAGCTGACCTATCGCGTCTCGTACTTGGGCATCGAGCTGGGAACGATACGCCTGATCAACGAAGGTCGTCAGGAAGCGCTCGGTAAACCAGCATTCAAATGCACCGCATACATCGACTCGCGCGAAGGAATCCCGTTTTTGGCGCTGCACGTGGTCTATCAATCCTGGATGGAACCGACAGCCCTGGCATCGCTGCAATTTGTCGCCCAAAACAAACTCGACGGCGAATACACCAAGTACACCTTCGACTACGATCAACGTCGCATCACGACTGCTGTCTGGAAGGACCGCCAGAAAACCGACGAGCGCGTTTTCACCATTCAGCGCAAATACACCGACGGACTGACGATTCTCTACGCTGCTCGCCAGCTTCTCTACAGCAAACGCACCGCGTGGATTCCCACCATCGTTCGCGAAGACACCGCGTGGACGAAAATCAACTTCACCGGACGCATCGAACCGGTCTCGATCGATGCAGTCAGTTATCCGGTGCGCACGGTATATTTCGACGGCGAGGCGAATTGGACCGGCGTCTATGGCGTGACGGGCTACTTCCAAGGTTGGTTCAGCGACGACGACGCACGCATCCCCATCAAGGCGAAAATGAAGCTCTACTTGGGCAGCGCCGATATCGAGCTGGTCGGGTGGAAACGCCCCGAATGGTCGCCGCCGAAAATGGATGCGAAGTGATCGCATAACCCAAAACACTCCGGCATGAAAGACACACAGCACGTCACCCTGAACTCGTTTCAGGGTCTTCGGGATGCTGAAAACAAGTTCAGCATGACGGCTGCGGATGCACTCATCACCAAAGCATGTCACCC
>JAOAGY010000037.1 GCA_026415505.1 Chlorobiota bacterium
AATCCGCAACTCCCAGTCCGGGTAGGACGGATCGCGTCCGGTTGTCGGCAAAACTACTTTGTGACCAATCCGCAACCGCAACCGTGCGCTTGTCATCATCGGTGGGTTGTCGGCAAAACTACTTTGTGACCAATCCGCAACATCCGCAACGACCTATTTCCACACTGCGGGTATTCCGACAGCAGTTTTCCCGGCGGGTACATCTTTGGTAACCACCGCGCCGGCTCCCACCTTCGCGCCATCGCCGATTGTTATGCCGGGCAATATGACTGCACCTGTACCGATAAACACGTCGTTTCCAATCGTACAACCTCCGGAAATATGCACCCCCGGACATATCTCGCAAAATTCACCGATCTGTGAATCGTGACCTACGGTGCAGTTGAGGTTTATCAGTGAACCCCTCGAAATTTTTATGCAAACAGTAAAGATGCTTCCAGCCATGATCGTACAACCCGGCTCGACGAAAACTTCATATTGCCCGACTTTGGCTTCTCTGGAAACATAGGATACGCCGATCAGACCTGCGTCGGAAAGTTGAGCCCAGATTCTCCTCCGGAGCTGGGGATTCCCGGTACCCAACAAGAAATGCTGTATCCCCATAGCTTTGACTTGGTCAATGCTTGTCAGGACGATAGCATCGAGTTGTTTTTCACTACTCGACCGACGGACATCGTCGAAGAAATAAACGACCCGATCGGGGAAGTCTCTTTTGAGTTCGCTGTACACTTCTTTTGCGAAACCGCCAGATCCAGCGATAATCACAGGGTGGTGTACTGTCGAATCCACTGTGCGACCACTCCGCTATCGTGTGCATTCGATGCAAAAATAACCGCATTCGGAGAAACTATTCCGCATTCGATAACGAATCCACCTCGGCATAGCGAACACGTTTGAGTAGCAAGACCCTGAAACAAGTTCAGGGTGACAGGCTTTTTCGAGTGCGCGATCACCGTCGGTCATGCTGAACTTGTTTCAGCATCTCTCGCACTCCTCCTGCCCGTCATGCCGAACTTGTTTCGGCATCTCACACGTTTTTTCCCGTCATGCCGAACTCGTTTCGGCATCCCACAAAGACCCTGAAACAAGTTCAGGGTGACAGGCTGCGTTACCGTCATGCTGAACTTGTTTCGGCATCTCAAAAGACCCTGAAACAAGTTCAGGGTGACGGACTGTGCTTTACACGTTCAGGGTGACACACTGGAGTGCATGATCAACAAACACGAAGACACGCTTCCACCACCGCCAACGGCGGAATACGACAGATACTTTCCTCCGATGGACTGAGCACTACCACAAAAGGCACACCGAACGGATACCACTCGGCGACCTTGATCAGCTCGGCATAGAGTCCGACAACTGGTTTGCCCAGTGCTGCGGCGATGTGAATGGCTGCTGTGTCGGGCGAGAGCACCCACGCCGATCCAGCAACGAGCGCGACAAGCTCTTCAACACTGCCGAAAAAGACATGACACCGAGGATGCGCAAGGCGTTCGACCACGAGCCGAGCTTCGTCCCACTGCGACGGCGCGGCAGTGACGACAAACGCCATGTGCGGGAAGCAATCGAGCAATTGCTGCAATACCGACTGCGCGTGGTCGGGTTGCCATCGCCGATTCGGGGAATATGCCGATAGATTCACCACCGCATAGGGATTGCCCGAGAGCATCTGCCATGCGATCGGCTCGGCGTCGCGTGCCCAGCAAAGCGGCACTGCCGGCTGCACGGTCCCCAAGCCACGAGCACTCGACCATTGCCACACCTTCCGACATGCACCAGGAGCGAGCGGTACGTACTGGCGCGGTGTTTGCTCGATGCTCGTCGCCGGGGCGATCGTTTCCTGTCCCATGCGCAGCAGTGTCTGGGACCAGTGTTCGCGTCCGGGATAATGCCGCGGCTGGCGGTGAAACACTTTTCCGTAGAGCGCCGCACGTTCGTGGTGCCATGGCGCGACCAGCTCGGCTTCCGGAGCAATCGCACGCGCCAGCAGCGCTGCTTTGGTCATCCGTGTAAACATCAGCGCAAAGACGACGTCGTAGTCTCCTCCCAGCCGAGCAATTGCCCGAAGCCAGGAGATATGAAACCCGTGCCTCGGATGAATCGCCACGGTGCGGGCAATGTGTGGGTCTTGCTCGATAAGCCTCTCGTTGCGCGTGGAGCTGAGCACGGTCACGTGCGCCTGTGGCAGTGCTCGTCGCAGCCACTCCACAAGCGGCGTCGTCACAATGTAGTCACCGATGGCATCGTATCGGAACAGCAGCACCGAGCGCACTGCTTCACCAGGAATCGGCTCGTTCGGATCGAATCGTGGCGAGCGAGCCAGCATGTCGAACACCAGCCGCTTGATCAGCGGCGAATGCTCTGTCGAACGTCCATCGCTTGCATCGAGTGGTGGCACACATCGAGCGACGAACGGCGTATGCACCCAGGACGGGACAATCAGCGCTCGACCGTTTCGCCGCGCGATGTCGAGACGTTCGGCATCCCACGATGCATCCTCTATGGTGCCCCATGTCGGGGTGGAGAAAAAATGCGGGAATGCCTGCGTTTCTGGTGAGGCTGTGTTCATCGGGCGGCGAAACTACGATGTGAGCGGAGCAACTCCTTATTGGCTCGTCATGCCGAACTTGTTTCAGCATCTCTCGCACTCCTGCCCGTCATGCCGAACTCGTTTCGGCATCTCACACGTTTTTTCCCGTCATGCCGAACTCGTTTCGGCATCTCACAAAGACCCTGAAACACGTTCAGGGTGACAGACTGTGTTTCTGTCATGCCGAACGCCCGGGGGCATCGTCGCTCGCTGCCGAGCCGGTTGCCACGCAACGATAGACCTCGACCGTTCGCTCCACGCATTCATCCCACGAAAAGAGCGCTGCGCGCCGACGTCCAGCAGCAATCAGCCGATGGCGCCTGTCGTCGTCATCGAGCACCCGGCAGAGCGCATCGGCGATCGCCTCCGCATCGCTCGGATCGGCATACTCGGCAGCATCGCTGCAAATTTCCGGGAGTGCACCACAACTGCTGGCAACGACCGGACAACCGAAACGCATCGCTTCGAGCACCGGCAAACCGAATCCTTCGTACCACGAGGGATAAATCAGCGCGCTGGCGCGGGCGTACAACAGAGGCAACCACCGGTCGGGGACGAATCCCATGTGAACGATATCAGCTTTCGCCGGCGATGCCGCCAGCACTGCGCGAATCTCCTCTGTACCGTAGCCCCAGCCCCCGACCAGAAGAAGCTTTTCCGGGCGACCGCGACGCTTGGCGATTTCGAACGCGCTGACGATCCCGCGGATGTTCTTGCGCCGTTCGAGCGTACCGACGAAGAGCACATAGCGCTGGGGCAGATCGAACCATCCGGACACAGGATCGGCTTCGGCGAAACGATCGCTGCCGAGATGCACAACGCAGACGCGATCGCCCAGATGCGGGAAATACCGCAACACCTGCTGCCGCGTGAATTCCGAGATCGCGATGACGGCTGCAAGGTCGTCGCGAACGAGTGTCGCGGTCACGTCGGCGATCCGTTTGGCGGCGAACGCAGCGGGAACGTAATCTTGCTCGAACACCACCATGTCGTGGACAGTGACGACCTTCGGAAGGGCAGACCGTCGCACCGCGATCCGAAAATCCGGACCGTGGAAGACCGCATCATCGGAGCGCAGCGGCACCAGCGGCAGAAGTGCGCGGCAACCGATACCCAATGTGTCTCTGACGGCGCGGGCAGCTCGACTGCGTGACAGTCGTGCGACCGGCGCAAGTTCGACGTCGCTGCGTGCAGCCAAGCGTCGGAGCAGCTCCGTCGTGTACACGCCGATGCCGGTCGCGCGGCGCGGATCGAGGGTGCTGATGTCCAAGTACGTGCGAACCATCGAAGCGATGAGGGGTAGGTTGGCATGTTGCAAAATGCATCGCCGAGGCTTGCACGCTCTTGGTTCGTCTTTTGTTTGTCATGCCGAACTTGTTTCGGCATCTCATGCCTTTTGCCTGTCATGCCGAACTCGTTTCGGCATCTCACAAAGACCCTGAAACAAGCTCAGGGTGACACGCTGTGGTTGTGTGTATGCCCTTCCTGCCCGTCATGCTGAACTTGTTTCAGCATCTCACACGTTTTTTCCCGTCATGCCGAACTGGTTTCGGCATCCCCAAAGACCCTGAAACACGTTCAGGGTGACAGGCTGTGGTTGTGTGTATGCCCTCTTATCCGTCATGCTGAACTTGTTTCGGCATCTCACACGTTTTTTCCCGTCATGCCGAACTCGTTTCGGCATCCCCAAAGACCCTGAAACGAGTTCAGGGTGACAAGGAATGCGAAGAGACCCTGAAACACGTTCAGGGTGACACGCAAGGGGAAGACCCTGAATGAGTTCAGGGATGACAACCAAGAGCGAGGAGACCTCAAACACAACGATGGCGACTACAACCCAACCCTGCAACCCAATCGGACACAACGAGGCAAGCCATAATGAGTACTGCCGAACGTGGACTCGAATTTGTACAGGTACGGCGTGTCGAAAACATTGACCACCGCCAGACTCACGCTCAATGGCAAGCCGAAATGTGGCTGCAGGTCGTACCGTGCCATGATATCGAACGTCGCATGCGGCTTGACGCGGCGATCAGGAGAACCTGGCATTTCGGGTTCCAAGTCGAGCAACGAGATCGTTTTGTCGTCGTAGCCGCGACGCCGCAACTCGGCAGCAGATTGGTCGGCATCGAGCGGCTCGCCGTTCGGTCCGGTCAAATCGAACGGTAGCCCCGAATCGAAGCGTCCGCCAACGATGAACATCAGACTTTTCGACACGGCATATCGGACCGCGAATGCTGCTGTGAGCAACTGATCGTGCTCGGTCGGGAAACTATCCTCGCCGCTGAACGGGTGGGCATACGAATTACCTTCTTCACCGATGACGAGCCCCGCTTCGAACGGTGAGCTACCGTCCTCTGGAATCAGCCCGCGTGAGGTGCAGGTGCTGAGCCACAGGAAACCCGATATCCCGTGCCACTCGGCGAGCCGCATCCGCAGCTCTGCACCCGCTACCAAACCCTGGCGGAGATTTGCTGGAAAGATGATACCCGAATTGCTCAGCTCGACTTCGACGAGGAAATGGCGAATCAGTTTGGCATAGCCACAGATATCCAGCTCCAAGTACGGCAACGGGCGATAGGTCGCTCCTACCTCGAAAACGTGTGAGCGCTCCGCCTGCACGACCGATGAACGATTCTCTTGCTGACTGCCCGCCAGCGTCCGTGCCGCCTCGGAGCTGGAGACAAGGTAGTTCTCGATCGGCGGTGGTAAGAACATGTGGCCGTAGGATGCACGGAGGATAAGATCACCGGCAGCAGCATACGCGACACCGATGCGCGGCGAGATGCTCCACTCGCTCGAGAGAATGCGGTAGTAGTCAGCCCGTATGCCGAACCGAACCGTCCAACGCGACAGCGAAAACACATCGCTGGCGAAGGCACTCCACCGATCCGAACGGGCAGAACGCTCGATAACAAGTGGAGTCCCGCCACGCGTTATGTCATAGGGCGCAAGTCTGGCATCGCCCCCCGCAGTATATGCCGACGACAGCGACGAGTCGGTAACAGCCAGCGTCAAGTACTCACTGGCTGGTGCTGTTTCTCCGTTGATCCCGATTGTGAGCATGTGATCGCTGCCACCGACCGTCAACGAGCGGGAGTAGAGCAATTGCGTCCCGTATATCTGATACCGACGCCGACTGCCGATGAAGAATTTGTCGTTCTCCGCGATAGCTCGCCCATACTCCGCCGGTGACAGTTCGAGCATGCCGCTGCTGCGCAGCTCGGCACTGGCTCGGCGTGTGTAGAGCACTACCGATGCGAGCGCCTCGCTGCTGAGTGACACGTTCGTTCGGACCCCCAGTAAATAATCGCCGAGCTGCTGGCGCTGATCTTGACGCGAAGCAGAGGTTCGATTCGGAACCGCATAGGTGGTCGAGTTCACCACACCGAGCACACTGGCGCTCCATTGTTCATTGAACGCTGCATCGAACTTTGCCAGGAAGCTGCCGCTTTCACCGTCGTCGTGAAGGGGCGATCCTGCTACAATCGGATCGAGATAACGCCCGGTTCGCATCGTATTGGCAGCAGCATAGAGACCCGCACTCCGCCCGAGTGGGATACCGAGTTCTGCCAGCGCCTCGCGGCTATCGAATGTTCCGACTCCGCCACTGGCGTTTGCGAACATCGGTTCTCCCATGCCGGATTTTGTCGTTATCGAGATAATCCCATCGGCATTGTACTCGGCACCGATCCCGCCGGTGAGAACATCGATGGACCTGGCAGCAGACGCATTGAACAAGCTCGAGTAAACGCGCGTCATGTTGCCGGTAATCGGAATCCCGTCGATCATGTAGTGAAGCTGCGCACTCTCGCCGCGCACGTGCAGCCGCCCGTCTTCATCCGGTACGACACCTGGTGTGTTCAGTAGCACCGTCTCGATAGCACGTTGTTCCATTGGCATCGGCAGATTGTCGCGCTCCCCAGCAGTCAAAAACCAGTGCGTCGTTGAATAATCCTTCATGCTCGGCATCGCTGGGGTCTCGACAATTACAGCCGCTGCGGCGTACTCTCCGATCGTATCGAGTTCGACGGTCACTGGCAGCGGCGTCTGAACAGCGATGCGACGCCGATAGAGTGCTGCTCCGTTTTCGACCAGAACAAGGTTGTAGGTACCCAGCGGCACTGCCGCAAAAACAAATCGCCCAGCGCTATCGGGCTTCGTTCTGGCTAAGACGCCGTTACTGCTGGCTTCCTGCAACAGGACCGATAACGTGGCGATTTCTTGCGATCGCCAGTGACGAATCGTCCCCCTCACACTGCCGGCAGGAACTTGTGCTCGGAGCGGTGACAACAACGCACACGTCACGATGAGCACCGCGAAACCTCGTAGATGTAGCTCGATCATATTCCTGGCACACTCGAAGTGAAGCATGTCTCAGCGCTCGGCGAAATTATGTGTTGTGTGTAGTGTGGAGCACGGACTACTGCTTCGGGTGGGCAGCGAAAAATTGCCAGATGATCGGCGTCGCAGCAATCTCCTGTGTCGGCTCATCGAGGATCGCGAGCAGTCGTTTGCCGCCTGGCCATGCATGCCCACCACCAGCGATTTGGTAATAGACGACCTCTGCAGTACTACCCTCGGCGGCATAGGTGTAGCGCGTCACCGATGGAGTGACACTTTCGCGTTGGGGCTGGGTACGGCAGCGATTGAATTTCACCCAAAAGGAAATGCTCTCCTCGACAGGGGGCTTGGGTGTCTTGTCGAGTGCTTTTGCTCCGACACCGCCGGTGAGGGGGACGTTCTGGTCTGCTGTGCCATGGAAATGCACAACAGAAACTGGCTGCGATGGTCGACACTCGACGGTCTGGACACCAGCAACGACACCGATAGCTGCGAACGTCTCGCTCATCTCGCACGCCAGTCTGTATGCCATCATCCCGCCGTTCGATATTCCTGCCGCATAGATGCGCCGCCGATCGATGGGGTACTTCTTTTCCAACTCGACAATCAGCGCACGAATAAAAGCGACATCGCCGACATTGTGTTGTGCCGCATAGCCACAGCATGTACCGGCATTCCACGTGTACATCTCGCCGCGACCGATAGCATTCAACATCGGGTGGGGTTTTCCCGTACCGTTGGGGTAAACTACGATGAAGCCGTTGCGATCGGCTTCAGCATCGAAACCGGTTTGCTCGGCTGCACTCAGTGCATTGCCTCCGCCACCATGAAGGACGATAACGAGCGGCAACGACCCAATGCGCTTGTTCTCTGGTGGGAGATGAACCAGGTAGCTTCGCGTCAGACTTCCGACGCGAAGCGATTCCCAGCGATCGTCTGCTGCCGCAGTATTGCGTGGGCTACTGCAGCACAGCAAAACAAGCGACGAGACAAGAACCGAGACGCGTTGCGCGACTGTCAATACGCCTGCCACTCCATGTTACTGAATTCGAATGGGGCGAACGCGTCGCCCCACCCATGGACATATATCATGCTGCCTGTTCACAGCTCGCCAACCCGTTACGCTCGCGTTGGCAAATCGAGCGTCATCACTTTGTTCCAGGCGGCGATGAAATCGCGAACGAACTTTTCGCGGTTGTCGTCCTGCGCATAGACTTCCGCCACCGCCCGCAGTTGCGAATTGGCGCCGAAGATCAGATCGACGCGCGTGGCAGTCCATTTGAGCTCGCCGGTCTTGCGGTCGCGTCCTTCGAAGAGCATGCGTTCCTCCGATGTCGGCTTCCACTCGATGCTCATATCGAGCAGGTTCACGAAAAAGTCGTTGGTCAGCACGCCAGGACGATCGGTCAGCACGCCATGGCGCGTTCCGCCGAAATTGGCGCCGAGTGCACGCATCCCGCCGACGAGTACCGTCATCTCCGGCACGGTCAGCGTGAGCAGATTGGCTTTGTCCACAAGCACTGCTTCGGGCTTTTGGGTGCAGTCGGCGCGGACGTAGTTGCGGAAGCCGTCGGCGATCGGCTCGAGCACGGCGAACGATTCGGCATCGGTTTGTTCGGCGGTCGCATCGGTGCGACCCGGACGGAAGGGTACCTCGACGTCGAAGCCGGCAGCGCGCGCTGCGTGTTCGACGGCAGCCACGCCACCGAGCACGATCAGGTCAGCCAGCGAGACTTTCTTTCCGTCGGTGGCGGTGGCGTTGAATTCCTCGCGGATGCGTTCGAGCACCGACAGCACGCGCGCGAGATTTTCCGGCTCGTTGACTTCCCAATCTTTTTGCGGAGCAAGCCGAATGCGTGCACCGTTGGCGCCGCCGCGTTTGTCCGAGTTGCGGAAAGTTGACGCTGCCGACCATGCCGTATAGACCAAGTCGCGCACGCTCAATGCGTCGAGCAGTTTTGCTTTCAGCGTGGCGATGTCGTCGGCGTCGATGAGCCGGTGATCGACCGGCGGAATCGGGTCCTGCCAGATGAAGTCCTCTTCGGGCACTTCCGGTCCCAGGTAGCGCCACTTCGGACCCATGTCGCGGTGCGTCAGCTTGAACCATGCTTTTGCGAACGCATCGGCAAACAGATCGGGATTTTCGTGATAGCGCCGGGCGATTTTTTCGTACACCGGATCGTGACGAAGCGCCAGGTCCGCCGTCGTCATCATCGGACGATGGAATTTGCCTGGCTCGAACGGATCGGGCACCATGTGTTCGGGCTTGGGGTCTTTGGCGAGCCATTGCCACGCACCGGCAGGACTTTTGACCAGCTCCCATTCGTACCCGAAGAGGATGTCGAAGTAGGTCATGTCCCACTTGGTCGGCGTCGGAGTCCAGGCGCCTTCGATGCCGCTGGTGTTGATGTCGTTGCCTTTGCCGGTGCCGTAGCTGCTTTTCCAACCGAGTCCCATTTGCTCGATCGGGGCGGCTTCGGGTTCGGGTCCGATGTATTCAGCCGGTGCCATGCCGTGCGCTTTGCCGAAGGTGTGACCGCCTGCGACGAGCGCGACCGTTTCTTCGTCGTTCATCGCCATGCGGGAGAACGTCACGCGAATATCGTGGGCTGCAGCGACCGGATCGGGCTTGCCGCCGGGACCTTCGGGGTTGACGTAGATGAGTCCCATTTGCACGTTCGCGTAGGGTTTGTCGAGTTCGCCGTTGCGGTGGCGCTCGTCGCCGAGCCAGGTTTTTTCGACGCCCCAATTGACCGATTCATCCGGTTCCCAGATGTCCACACGACCGCCGCCGAAACCGAGCGTCTTGAAGCCCATCGTTTCGAGCGCGACGTTGCCGGCGAGGATGAACAGATCCGCCCACGAGATGCGATTGCCGTACTTTTTCTTGATGGGCCACAGCAAGCGGCGTGCTTTGTCGAGATTGGCGTTGTCGGGCCAGCTATTGAGCGGTGCGAATCGTTGGGCGCCGGTGGAGCCGCCACCGCGACCGTCGAAGATGCGGTACGTGCCGGCGCTGTGCCACGCCATGCGAATGATGAGCGGTCCGTAGTGTCCCCAGTCGGCGGGCCACCAATCCTGGCTCGATGTCATCAACTCCGCCAGGTCGCGTTTGAGCGCGAAATAGTCCAGCTTGGCGAACTCTTTGGCGTAGTTGAATTCGCGTCCGAGTGGATTGACGAGTTCGGAATTGAGCCGCAGAAGCGAAAGGTCGAGTTGATCAGGCCACCAGTCGCGGTTGCGCGTCCACATCGTTCCGTTGTGCGCGACGGGGCATTTGCCGTTAGTGGACATAGAGCAATCGAGGGAGGGAGTGGAACAAACACCAGCACTGCAAAAATACGCCCCTGCGCCAGCGCGTATCTTTGCGCCACCTGCTACCGATTCGATCCCCTCGATGGCGTTGTTTCTGTGGGCATGCATCGGCGTCTTGCTCTACACCTACGGCATCTTTCCGGCATTGCTCCGGCTTCGGCTGCGCGGACGTCGGCTCTCGCCGCCGGCTCCACCAGCGGAAATGCCGCGCGTGGCGATCCTGTTCGCTGCGTACAACGAGGAAGCCGTCCTGGCATCGAAACTCGACAACATCTGCGCGCTGGACTATCCTCACGACCGCATCGAGGTGTGGATCGGCTCGGACGCTTCGACCGACGCTACCGACCGCATCGCTGCCGAGTATGCCGCGCGGTATCCGTTCATCCATGCCGTGCGTTTCGACCGCCGCACTGGAAAAGCGCCGATTCTCAACGATCTGGTTGCACGCACCGACGCCGAGATTGTCGTGTTGACCGATGCGGACGTGCTTTTTGCGCCCGACATCCTGCGCCGACTGGTAGCGCCGCTGCGCGATCCGAGCGTCGGACTGGTCTCGGCGCGGATGATTCGTTCCACCGGCAGCGACATCGGTTTTCACGCGACCGAGCAGCGATTCTACAGCGGCGAAAACCTCCTCAAGTACGCCGAAGCAGTCCTCTACGGCATGGTCATGGGTGCCGACGGTGCCGGCTACGCTCTGCGTCGCCGGCTCTACACGCCGTTCCCAGCCGACCGCATCGTCACCGACGATTTGCTCCAGACGTTGCACGTCATCGCGCAGGGCTACCGAACCTGGTATGCGCTCGATGCGATCTGCTACACGGGAATACCGGACGATCCGCGCGAGGAATTTCGCCGGAAAAGCCGCGTCGCCTGCAGCAACTTCGCGACGCTGCGAGCGATACCGCCGGTCTTTTTGCGTCCCTGGACGCGGGCTGGGTGGCTGTTTTACTCGCACAAATTGTTGCGGTGGCTCGGTGGATTCGCGCTCATCGGCGCTGCAATCGGGAGCTGGCTATTGGCTGGCGCGCATTGGAGCTACGCGGCAGCAGCGCTCGTGCTCAGCGGCATGCTCGCACTGCCGCTGGTGCCGACGGCGGTGCTTCCGCCGCTGGTGCGACATGTGCGGCATTTCGTCGCGATGAACTACGCGCAGGTGGTAGGCTTTTGTCGGTGGCTCGCCGGACGCACGGTGCCCTACTGGCAACCGCCGCAGCGGAACGTTTCCGCTGCAACCGGCAGCCGAACAGCATAGCTATCGGCGAGCCTCATCCCGCCTGGGTCGCCACACGGTGGAGCAAGCGCACCATCAGAGCAAGCAGCACGATAGCGACCCCTTGATGCAGCAACGCCAGCGGCAGCGCTACATGGGTCAGCACAACAACGATCCCCAAGGCGATCTGCACAAGCACCACTGCCAGCATTCCCCAGAGCAACCGTGTCACTTCGGGGGCGTAGCCGCAGAAGCGTCGCACCGCGCGCCACAGCAGCGGCAGCAACGCGACACCGATGAACGGGAGCCAACGATGGACAAACATCACCGTCACTGGTGCTTCGAGGAAATTGAGCCACGCTGGCTCTACGAACGAGAGCAGCCCGCTCGGTACGAGCGCGCCGAACATCAGCGGCCAGGTGTCCGACAGATAGCCGGCTTTGAGTCCTGCCGTCATGCCGCCGTAGACGATCTGCAGAGCGAGGATGCCGATCGCAACGATCACTGCCCGCACCGCACCGTTGGACCATTGCTTCGGCAGCGATGCCGGGTGCGCCATTTCCGCCAGCGTCCACACGGTCAGTGCGATCATCGTCAGTGCCAGCAGCAAATGTGCCGTCAGCCGAAAGTGGCTCACCGCCGGCTGATCGACCAAGCCGCTGGCGACCATCAGCCAGCCCATGACTGCTTGCGCGACGAACAGCATTCCGATGGCGACGATTTTCCCGCGATGCGCCGACGGGATGCGTCGCCGCACCCAGAACCACACCAGCGGCACTGCGAAATAGAGCCCCACTGCGCGTGCGAGCTGGCGATGAATCCACTCGATCCAAAAAATGTAGCGGTATTCGTCGAGTGTCATGCCGCGATTGACTTTCTGGTATTCGGGCGTTTGCTGGTACTTGGCGAATTCTTCGTGCCATGCCTGCTCGGTCAGCGGTGGGATCGCGCCGCTGATGGGATTCCACTCGACGATCGAAAGTCCCGACCGCGTCAGCCGCACGAAACCACCGACGAGCACCATCAGTGCGGCGAGCAGAGCGAACCCGCCGAGCCAGCGCCGAATCGGTCGGTCGAAGAAGACTTCCTTGCTCATGTCAGCCTTGCAAAGACGGTTGTGCATTCGGGAGCGGATAGGCTCGGACGATGTACTGCACGATCGAGAGCGGTCGCGCGATACCGAGCGTAGCCAGATTCAAGAGCGCAAATTTCCAGCTTCGGCTGCGGTTGCAGCCGACCAGCTCCGTGCGGTAGCCGGCGACGGCGAACATATGCTCGATCGTGTGGCGCGTGAAAAAGCGCAGATGCGTCCGATCGAGGATGCCGCTGTCTTCGTACTCGAAGCGATCGAAGACGATTTTCGCCAGAACACGCGCGTGGCGAATGTTCGGGATGCTGGCGACCACGACGCCATCGCGCGCCAGTAAACGCCGCAGCCGACGCAGCACGTTCCATGGATCGCGCAAATGTTCGAGCACATCAGCGCAGAGGATGCAATCGAAGTAACCGTCGGGATAGGGGAGTTCCATCTGCTCGATGTCGCCGGTGTGGACGCAGTCGAGCCGTGCTGCCGCTTCGGCAGCGACGTCGGGGACGTATTCGACACCGACGACCGTTTCGATTCCCCGTGTGCGTTTGAGGTATTCCGCCGTGCAGCCAGCGCCGCAGCCGAGATCGAGCAGACGCCGCACCCTCGGCGGAACGAACTCGACCAGGTCGTGGCGAATCAGGTGGTAGTAATTGGCGGCGGTGTCCATCGCACAGAAGAACCCGTCACTGGTAAAACAGATCGCGCGTGCCCTCGGTCGGCACGACGCAGCGCTCGCGGCGACCGAACCAGCGATACCGATTGCGCGCGACGAAATCGTACACCGCATCGCGAACGAACGCCGGCACCATCCACACCAGCAGCGCCACGACTTTCCACCCGAGACCGAGACGGCTGAGAATGCGGACCGCCGCTGCCGATCGCGTGTAGATGCGTCCGCTGTCGAGCAGAACGACCGTTTCGCCGCCGGCGACACCGGTCGGGAGAGCGCGTGCGAATGCCGAGGTCAGCGATGCGTAGCGAAACACGCGCCGCCGGTCGCGTCGGAGCATCCACTGCACCACGCCGTTACACAGGACGCAGTCACCGTCGAAGAGAACCACTGGTGCTGTCGTCTCGGTGTCGGCAGGAGCTGCCATCGAAGCAGGACGACATTATTCGGCGACGGTCGCGTCGGCAGCGACTTTGACGAGCAGATCGGCGCGGACGCGGGCTGCTTTGAGCTGCGCACGGCGATGGAGATCGGTTTCTTGTTCCAATTCGGCATCGAGCCGATCGCGTTCGGCGCGGACGCGGGCGGCATCGATTTCCTCGGCACGAAACACCTCCTCGGCGACGATGCTGACGCGATTGTTTTTGACCTCGACGAAGCCACCGGTGACGGCAAAGACGTGCTCGTCGCCGTCGCTATCGAGAACGCGGATCGCACCGAGTTCGAGCGTGGAGATGATCGGCGCGTGGTTGATCAGCACTTGGAACGGAGCCAGTCCGCCAGGGAGCGACACAGCTTGCGCCGAGCCGCTGTAGAGCGTGCCTTGCGGCGTGACGATTTCGACGGTCAACAGTGTGGCGCTCATCGGTTCGGCATCGGTCGGTGATCAAATCGCGCCGGCTTTCTTGGCAGCATCGAGCACTTCGTCGATGGTGCCTTTGTACGAGAAGAACTGCTCAGGCACTTCGTCGAGCTCGCCGTCGAGGATCGCTTTGAAGCCGGCGATCGTGTCCTCGATCTTGACGTAGCGACCCGGGAAGCCGGTGAATTGCTCGGCGACGTGGAACGGCTGCGAGAAGAACTTCTGGATTTTCCGCGCACGATAGACCGTGAGCTTGTCTTCTTCGGACAGCTCGTCCATACCGAGAATGTTGATGATGTCTTGCAGGTCTTTGTAGGCTTGCAGCGTGCTTTTGACGCGCATGGCGGTTTCGTAATGCTCGCGCCCGACGACGTTCGGATCGAGAATGCGCGAGGTCGAATCGAGCGGATCGACTGCCGGATAAATTCCCAGCTCGGCGATTTGGCGCGAAAGCACCGTCGTGGCATCCAGGTGCGTGAACGTATTCGCTGGCGCAGGGTCGGTCAGGTCGTCGGCGGGCACGTACACCGCTTGCACCGAGGTAATCGAGCCGCGATCAGTCGAGGCGATGCGCTCTTGAAGCGCACCGAGTTCGGTCGCCAGCGTCGGTTGGTATCCCACTGCCGAGGGCATCCGACCGAGCAGCGCCGAGACTTCCGAGCCAGCTTGGACGAAGCGGAAAATGTTGTCAACGAACAGCAGCACGTCGCGCCCTTCTTCGTCGCGGAAGTATTCGGCGATCGAGAGCGCCGTCAAGGCAACGCGTGCACGCGCGCCGGGCGGTTCGTTCATCTGTCCGAAAACCATTGCGGTTTTGCCGATGACGCCAGACTCGGTCATTTCCAGGTAGAGGTCGTTGCCTTCGCGCGTGCGTTCGCCGACACCGGCAAAGACCGAGTAACCACCGTGCTGTTTGGCGATGTTGTGGATGAGCTCTTGGATGATGACCGTCTTGCCGACGCCGGCGCCGCCGAAAAGACCCGTTTTGCCGCCTTTGGTGTATGGTTCGATCAAGTCGATGACCTTGATCCCCGTTTCGAACATTTCCTTTTTGGTCGAAAGCGAGGAGAACTTCGGTGCGGGACGGTGAATAGTGAAACGTTTGCGCGCCTCGATCGGACCCTTTTCGTCGATCGGATCGCCGGTGACGTTGATCAGACGTCCCAGCACTTCGGGTCCGACGGGGACGGAGATCGGCTCGCCCGTGTCGTATGCTTTCATGCCGCGCACCAGCCCGTCGGTCGAATCCATCGCGATCGTGCGGACGCGATCTTCGCCCAAGTGTTGCTGCACTTCGCAGATGAGCACTTCCTCTTTGCCGTTACCGTCGAGCGAGGGACGGGGAATGCGCAAGGCATTGAGCACCGGTGGGAGATTGCCGTCGGGGAATTCGACGTCCACGACCGGACCGATGACCTGGACGATATAGCCTTCGTTCATGGGGAGCATTCGAAATAGTTGTGTCGGCACTTCTCGGAGCCCATGCGGGCGCGGCTCCGAATAACGGAATGCAAATTTACGGAGATGCTCCCTTAGTGCGACAGGTCATCGCTGCCGACAGGGTCGCTCGATTGCTCTTGGTGATCGGGATATTCGAGCGCAATGACTGCGCTGTGTCCGCAACTGCAGTACACCCTGATTGTCCGCACGATCCCGGCTGCATCCTTTTCCAACAGGATCGCTATCGGCTGCCCATCTGTCTCTTCGTGATGCATGACGGTGACTGGATTTGGTGCCTCGGCGACGAATTCCGCGGGGAGAACCGTACCTGCTGGAACGCCACGCCGCACACTGGGAATATGACCGACATCGAGAAAATCCTCGAATCGTTCTTCCGCCGAAAGATACAACTGCACCGCACTGGACGGTTGTGATGTGTCGTGCGATGTCGTCATTCCACTTGCGCAAGATGTGATTCTTCGGTCGAGCAATTATTGGCACGCACAAGCGACAGTTGAAGCCACATGCGCGCACATCGCAACGCCTCGGCGATGCCTGTTGTCGTATCGGGCATACATGTCAGCTCGGCAAGTATTTGTTCGCAGGTCGCAAATAGGTCGCTCGTTATAGCGCCGTGCTCGTCTTCCTTTGCAGCGAGCGCGTGAATACTGGCAAGGTAAGGATTGCCCGGGTAGTCTCGCTCCAAACCGGCGCGCGCGATTTCGCCGATCGCCGCGCACGCATGATACGTCGAGTAGCTCCGCACCTGCAACTGCTCGATAATTGACCGTAGCTCGGCAAGGTGCTCTATCACCGTGGACTCGGCAGCGGCGGGTGCACCGACTTGGCTTTCGATCGCCTCGACTGTTCGGCAGACTGCCGCTATTTGTTCGATCAACTGTTCCATGTTGAACGCGGTTGGTCATCACTACACCATGGGACGCTGCGCGCAGCGTCGTCACGCAGTGATTATCGGCGAACGGCGCAGAACGTTGAGTCCAAAGCTATCAGTTTATCAAGATTGGAACGCTCCGCCGTTGACCATCCGGCGTTGTAACGACCAGGAGATACCACCCACAAGACAATCCATCGAGGGAGCAACGCAATAGTTCTCCATCGCCGATGTACGGCACCGCTCGCCCTTGTCCGCTCAAATCATAGACGACAACGCCGCGTATCGGCAGGTGCCAGGACAGATAGAGTTCTCGCCCGCTTAGAATCGGCACGGGGTCGAATGGCTGCTCAGTAACCGATGTTACGCGAGATGGCGTGTAGTACACCCGCACGATGAATCGTTCCAGTTGAGCGTAATTACCCGCAATCGTATCGGCACCGTTCGAACCGAAGCGGAGATTGACCAGCTGACCGCCCAATCGGTCTGTTACCACGACCGAATCTATGCCACGCGGCAGAGGATACATCCACCGGAAAATGAGCATCTGCCCACGAGTGTATTGAGGCGAGACGTTCAAGTCGTAGTGCGCGGCAAAATGATCCCCGGCAGTATCGGGATAGGGACGGAAATCGGTATAGCTCAAATCGGACAAATCATCGGTGACAATCTCCCATGCTGCATGGAAGCCGTCAGGCGGATGTCCCGGCAGCGGATACTCGCCGAGCGCCAGATCCAATCCATCGGTCGCTGCTGAATCAATACCGCAGCGCAAGGCGATGCCGTTGCTGAGTTCGTCGCTGATTTGAAAACGGAGTTCGATGTGTGGTTTCTGCTGGGCAACGGCATCCGACAGTGCGACGATCGCACAGGCGACAAAGATCGGTAGTACCATGCAAGACAACACCTGGAACGTTCAACATCAGCGGGGCACGCCAATGACCGGCGTGCCCCGCTAAACCTGTGGCGAGAAATGCGGCAGATTACCGAACGACCGTCACATGCTGAACAGTGGTAAACGTACCGCTCGACAGCTTGACGATGTACGAACCTGCCGGGAGTCCGAGTGCGTTCAACTCGAACGTCGTTTCGCCTGGCGTCAATGTACCGTCATAAAGCCGCGCGACTTCTTCGCCGAGCGTGTTGTAGAGGACGATCGTCGCGCGCTGAGTTTCGGGCACCGATACGCGCACCAGTGCCGCCGTTTCGACAGGATTCGGAGTCACTGCCAACCCATAGCCGATTTCTTGCGGCGTCTGACGCAACAAGCGTACTGCTGTCACGTTCTGATCGGTGATCGTCACGCTACCGCCAGGAAGCAACTGACCGATCCGAGCACCACTAACTGCATCGAGCACTGTGTAAGCAGCGGTGCTGTTGGCAAGACGGAGGATGACTGGATACTCAGCACCCTGGACACGAACGATCGGATTGGCGTCGGCTGCCACAAGCGAGTTACCCGCAAAACGAACATCGAACATACCATGCGGGGGTAGCGGCGGCATTTCGTATTGTCCGGCACCAACTTCTACCCGACCTTCTGCCAGATAGAGCATGCCGTTACGACCAGCCGCATCGCCGATCGTCAGTCGTGCTGCAGATGTCGTCAGTTGTTCCAGTTCATCGGCATCAGCCGAGCTGCGCGTCGTTGGAGCAGAGACGTTGTAGTAACCCTGACCACGCACTTTGATCCAGTAGCCCTTACCTGGTGTCAACTCCGACACTGCACGGTAGCCGCGGTTGGTCTGGTACTCGTACACGAACGTGAGCGGCACACGAATCGGTGGCGTACCACCTTGTGTGGCAGGTTCGAACGTAATCCGGTCCACACTCACCGGCACCGAGAGGGCACCGACGGTGTTCCAGCCATCATAGACACGAACGGGGAATAGACGACTGTTGATTTGCTTGACAAGCACACCGGAGATGATCGTTGTATCAGGGTTGGGGAAGCGGATAAAGTATCCCACACCGACCTTGAGCTGCTCTTCTTGCTGGTAAATGTCCTGCGAGAACTTGATCGGTGTGACGCCTTGCACGTTCGGATAGACAACCGAGTAGAAGTTATTCGATGGACGAACAGGCAGCGATACGAGATTCCACCCTTTGTCCTGGTATGTCTGCCGCACAGCACGTGCCGGAGTATATTCGATATCGAATGCCGTCACCGATGCATCACGGATGGTGTAGGAGCGTGTGCCGTCGGCATTGAGCGTGGCTTCGCGCATGTTGACGCTGAATGTTTGTCCGCCCTCGATGTCGCGCAAGAAGAGCTGAGCACCATCGGGGAACGAACGCGGATCCCATGTCACCACGATCGGATAGTTGAGCGCTCCGCCGGCTGAGAACCGCACGCGATAGACAATTGTCGTATCGTCGTACACGCTCCGAATGTCGCGTGAAGCGAAAATACCGGTGTAGTCGCCAAGACCGTTGTCTTGGGAACCGTCGGTCGCGTTGATCGGGAAGAATCGAGCGTAAAATTGCGCGTCATTGGGTGGCGTTTGATAGGCGAACTCACCGAAGAGCGAATCGGCATTGACAGTAGCGCGCAAACCAGTCCCGAACAGCAGACGAGCTTGCTGCGGTGTCGGCGCAGAATTGCGAATCTTGATTTCGATACCGCGCGGCGCCCAGGTCGTCGAAACGCCGTTGTATGTTTCGTCCGGCACACGAATGTAGAGGAACGTAACCTTCAACCGCACCGGCGAAATTTCGGCGTCGTCGGATTTGAACGTGATGTAACCTTCGTACTTGCCGGCGAATTCATTGGGGTCTTGTGGATTCGGATCGTCGGTATCCTGCGGCTCGCAGATGACGTCGAGATTGAGTACTGGGTCCTGAACAGACGGTGTGTTCTGATTGACCGCATCGGGGTAACCGTTGCCACCTGGACCGAGAATACCGCGGTCAATGTAGGCAATCGTTCCGCGCCGCGTCGGACCTTGTGGGAAGATCCGCTTGACGTTGCTACCGCTGCCGACGCCTTCGAACTTCAGCCACGGCTGATCGGATTCGATGAGCACGTTCCGAACGCGCACACCTTCGGGTACTAACGTAACCTTGATGTTGACGCGAGCCTGCAACTGATTCTGCATGACCGGATCGAGATAGACGATACGCGTAATCGTAAAGAGCGAATCACCGCTACTTTGCACCGCGATTTCGTTCGGGTCGAGTCCGGTCGGTTTCGGCGAAAAGTCGAATCGTCCTGGGTTGTAAATGTGCGCATAAATCATCCCCAATTCCAGGTCATTGATGATTGCCGGCGCACCAACAGGACGCTGGAAGCGCATACCGCCGAGATACCGATCGCGAGGTGCCGGCGCAGGATAGTTCGCATCGCCTGGGAACGGAGATTCTGTCACCACATTGAGATTGTTGTAGTAAATCGAGTCAGGTGCGATCGCAAGTGGCGACACATCGCTTTCCAAGCGACCGGGAGCGCCGAGTACTTTGAGCTTCACATAGCACAGCGGGCGAAACTCAAAGGCATCGCAGTTCTGGACACTCGGGTCGCCCGTCAGCGGCAACGGCATATTGGACTGCATCACGATGTTGAGACGGCGACCGCGCAAGCGGTTGTTGGTGTACGGCAATCCCGAAATCACCTGGTAAGTAGTATCTCGTGCATCATCCCAGCTAATTTGCCACCCATCGGCGAGTGCGGCAGAGTCACTGGCGATCAATCGCACATTCGGATGATTTCCGCTGTACACGGGACCGCGCGTCAGCACACCGACTGCGCGGAACGCCGAGCTGTCGTATTGCAGCTTGAAGCGGATGCTGTAGATCGGGCGAGCCTGGTAGCCACCGGCAGTGACCCAGCAGTTTTTGATGAAAACTGGGACGAGAATGTAACGCGGGTTCGTTGCCGTATCGAGCGCTGCCGGCACCCAGATTCGACCATCGGGATAATACGCCGGATCGTAGCCGGTTTCCCGTCCGGTCAAACTCAACTTGGGCACTTCGGGACGAATCGGCTGCGCATGCAGCAGACTCACCGTTGCCACCAAAAGCGCAACGCTGTAGAGAAGCGCACCGCGCAGTGCGCTCATCGCGCAACGTATGCGTTGCTCGAAATCATACCGACGATCCATAACCACTCCTGTAGTAGTGTTGGTTGAATTTGTTTCGATCCGAAGACGTCGTTGCCATGTTTTATTCATCGTACTTCCGACTCATTCGAGAGAATGGTTCGGTAAACAGCGCCGTTCTGCAATCGCACCAGGACTGCACACCAATCGCACCGCACCGGCACGATCACTGCCTGCTCGATACTGTCGCGCGCGTAGAGCTGGCGACCGAGCGCATCCCAGACGATCAGCTCGCTGTGCTGCCCGAACGGTGCGCGCAGTTCCCACGCACTTCCTGTCCAGATCCAACGCACCGTCGAAGCAATGCTCTCGTGCACTGCACTCGACCTGTCTGCGACAACGATCAACGTGTCGTCGTGTATCGCGCCGATACATGCACATGCTGGTACGACGATCTCTGTTCGCAGCTGCGATGTGTCTTCTCCAACGAGCCGGAACGAACACTCGACCACCACATCGCGAGCAGCCAGCGGCGAAGGACTGGAAACCGTCGCCACCACGAGATTCGGAGAAAGCGTGTCGATTACCAACTGCACCGAATCTTGGCTTGACAAGCGAACGTTCTCGATCGAGAGCGAACCGCTCGCTCGCAGACGCCATCTCAACTGCCGCAGACGCGTTCCGGCAGCGAGTGCGAGTTTCAACTGCACCGACCGCCGTTCCATCGCACGCATGCGCAGGACAGTATCGGGAAACTGCGCTGTCAATGAACGATCGGAATTTACCTGCTCGACTGCCTCGACCAGTGCAGAACCGAGTGAGCCGAACACGATCTTGGCTTCTTGATTTTTTTCGGGTTGATAGACGATTCGAACCGTCGTCGTATCGGGACAATCGCCGCGATAGCGAAACAATACCGCACAGAGCGGACCAGTGCCCCGCAGCGGTTGCGTAACGTTGAATGCCCATACCCGAATTGTTGCTGAGTCAATCGCGCCGCTACCGTTATAATCGGTATTCTCTGCGAGTGTACCGGAGAAGAGCGGCGCGATGAACTGCAGCTTCGTTGGGTCGTACCCAACAGCGAACTCAAAGAGCAATAGACTATCGCTTGTTTGCAGTGGCGAATCCAAGCCGATTGTCACGACGACTCGCCGATCGCCGCAAACATCGGCTACGCCAAGCGTCGCCAGTTGCACTGCAACACTACGTTGAGCGCTCAGTGGCAGCTGGAGAATAGCTCCAACACCCACCAACACAATTGCCTGCAGCCAGACGGCATGCATTCACGCTAACTCAACGATTCTTTTTCGCAAAGAGCAAAAACGGTGCTTCCGGTGCAGAGCTTACCGCTCCAGCAATACTTTCGTCGTGACCGAGCCAATGCCATTGCCTTCGAGACGGCAGAAATAGATACCTGCCGGTAGTGCATTGCCGTTAGCATCGGTGCCGTTCCACGTCAGCCGTAGCACACCTTTGGCGAAGTCGCCGCTGGCGAGGGTCGTGACGAGGTTACCGCGAACATCGTACACCGCGACCGAGTACGTTCCTGCTGTGGGAATCGTTACCGCCACGGCGGTCGCCACAGTAAATGGATTCGGCGACATGGCGACAGCGGCTTCGACGGGCTCGTACGTCGCGAGTCGAATGACTTTGTCGTTTTGCCGTTCACCGTTGAATTCGATATCGCTTGCACGAATCACATCTGCGGAAGCCGGAACAGTGATCCATGCGACGGGCTGATCAGCGCTGGCATCCACCGACCCAGCGATCGCCACGCGACTACCATGCGCCATAGCCAATGTATTTTCTTTGGTAGCCAATTCGACACCTTCGATCGGTACCCCAGCATCGAAGGCAATACTGAGCGGACCGTTGTTGACACCATCGAGATAAATCGGTATCCGTAGCGAGTTGCCGATCTTGACTGCTTCGCTGGCGCGGAGATCGAATGTGTGCGCCCGCTCGTAAGCGAGTTTTCCAGCCGGCACGACCGAATCGATCAACCACGGCAATTCGGGGACACGCCCACCGAGATAGTGCATGATGAGCGCTGCATCGTAGGCGTTGACATAGAAGTAGATCGAGCGAATATCGAGCGAATTGTCGCTTGGCAGATCATCGGTGTAGTAGAGCGACCGTGTCCGAATCTCGCGACGATAGCGCGTCGTATCGGCAGTGTTGTTCCAGTTTCTCGTCGAGTAGTAGTAGCGCCCGTTGTGATCGACATCGCCTTTGAACGCTGGACGGCGATACAAACTATCGAGCGGGATGCCAGTCGCCACTGCACGAAGAATGAGCAGCGCATCGTTGGCGGTCACAAAAATGTTCTGTGGTTGTCCAGCATGGCGTTGCCCCGGTGCTTGCGAAAAATCTGCATCGCCATCGCCCCATACATCGAGACGAATACGAGGAATCGCCTGGAATACGATAGTCGTATCGGTTCCACCAGAGGGCGGCCACAGATTCGTCAACCGCATAGATGTGCGCGCAACGTCCACATTACCGCCGAACTCGAGACCGTTTATCCAGTCACCTTGCGGCGAGCTGCCCTTCAGTCCGACCGAGGCATTACGTGTGACGACCGTCTGTTGAGACGTATTTGGATTGCCGCCTACCGTACCGTAAGCGAACTCGATGTCGCCTTGAAAATTGCCGACAATCTGAGTCTGGCGATAAAGGAAGACTTGGAAATTACCGACCGACGATGGGATGGTTTTATCGTTGATATTCAAATTCCGCCATTCGACACAGAAGGCATCGCGTCCGCCGATGTTCACTTGCCGCGTCAACACCTGTGACTGCAAGTACTGCGGCTGGGACGGGGGACCGACGCGCATATAATGGTCACCCCAGAACGGTGCAACGACATTACGGGGAAATTGCTGCCCGTCGAATAGGCGCGTTGCAATGTTCATCCCCACCAAACCCAGTGGAACGTTCGGTCCATCGAGGAACATGATGAAACCGTTGACGTTGATAGCAATGTAGTTGTAAATCGTCCCGTTGAATTCGAATGGGAACGGGAGCTGCGCAACCACGAATCCGTCATCGGGATCGGGGTTAGGTGTCGTAACGAAATCACTTGCAGTATAGACCGTTGTTCCTGGTCCGCCCGGCAGCAGGGTGTAGGGACGATTGCCTCTTTTCATCGGCGGCATGAATTCAACGTACACTTGTGCTACCGATGAGGTGACGGACAGTGCAGCCATCACCAGCCCAACAAGAAGCAGTTTTCCTTTCATGACACGACCTTGAATAGTTGTGGATCGATTGTGCGATTTCACGAAGAACTTTTCATTACCGGCGGAGGAGGAAGCGATCGGCGTGATTCGCTTCCTCCCGCCGAAGACACTTTACCGAACGACCGTGACACGTTGCACACTTGTCGTGCCAGCCGCGTCGAGCTTGAGGACATAACTTCCACTGCTGAGAGTGCTGCTATCCCAGGAGAGGGTATGCAGACCCGGAGCGTAGAAGCCGTTAGCGAGCACTGCAACGACATGACCGAGATTGTCGATGACCTCCAGTCGAGCGTTCGTTGCCGTCGGAACAGCGAAGCGAACAGTTGCGGCTTGACCATCTACGGGGTTCGGCGTCACTGGATACAGCGTCACTTGCTCACCAGCGATCGGTTCATCACCGACTTCGGACGCTTGATCCCACAGAATGACGAACGTTTGGTCAGCATCGCTCTTGATCACGAGCGTTACTTCGTCGCCGTTGACGGTGACGTCATAGTTGCCCGGCGATTCAGTCGTGAATGCACCGGTTGACATATTGACGCGGTAGAGATTGCCACCCGTACCGTTCTGGAGGTAGTACGTTCCACCGCACGGATTCTTCTGAGCATCCGTACGACTCGGCACTTGGGACTTGTTCCACGTGATCCGCACAGGCAGATAGTTCGCCGTATTGCCGCTGACACCGCCCGACTGGAAGCGACCCTTGTATGCTTCGATGCTGGAGTTGCCGGGCGCACATGTCGGGAAGATATTGACTAAGGTTCCGTAACGATTCGGGATCGTCCACCGCGCATCGAAAATGTCCACAGGCGGAATTGCTGGCAATTCGTATTCGCAATAGTTCGAATCGAGCTTACCGATACCGCCACGACTGGCGTTATCACCTGTTGTCGCGTTCGGCGCTGAACCCCAGGTGAGGGTTTCGAAGGCACCTTGCGCGTTGCTGACCGTCATCGTTACTGTGAAGGTCGTCGGTTCCGATACTGCGATGCGATAGCGAAGCGTATCGGGACGCCCTTGATGCTTATCCGTCACGACAAGAACAACCTCGATACTCGTTTGATACGGACTGACAACGAGCGGATCGGCGATAACACGAACCGGTATCGGCTGATTGTTCGGACGATAGCCCGGAATTTGCGACGGCTCGACGCGAACACCTGTCGGCGATACAACACTGATTGTCAACGTTTCGTCGCGGACGATATCAATATCGCCGACGTACACCGTGTCAACGAACGACTTGCCACTTTCGACGCACCGGATCCGTGGCGCACCGGTAATGTACGGATCGTGGTTCCGGGCGATAATCCGTAGTGGCAGCGTCTTGACATGCGTCAGTCCGCCTTCGTCAGTGACGAGCACCGTCACCTGGACAGTAGTATCGTCGAAGTTCGTATCCTTGACACGAGGCGTGCCATAGAGCAATCCGCTGGTTTGATTGATCTTGAGCCAATCCGGAGTGCTCGCATTCGAGATGTCCCAATTACCAGCCTCAGGATAGCAGTTGTCTTTAGGAATACCGCTGCCCTTGCGAGAATCGTTGGCGTAGATCAACTCGAAGCGATGCGTTTGTCCGAAGTTCGGGTCATACACCGTGATACGCTTGTTGAGATCACCGAGTGCTACGTTGTAATCCTCATCTTCGACAGCATCGGGGAGCGATGTCGTCGTAATCGTCGGGGAAATATTGACGATGATACGACGAGTCAGGTACGAAACTCCTCCGTGACCATCATTGGCAGCGATCGTCATAACCGTATCGGTGTTGTACGCACCGTTGTACTGCGGGTTAGGCGTAAGCAAGCTATATGCCGTCGGTGCATCTATGCGCACATTGATTTGTCCTTTCGTGGTGAAATCCACTGCCAACGGATCGACTTGGCTCGGATTGTCGTATTTGCGGAAGAACTGGTTCGCCAGCCATGACGGTCGCGTTTGCGACAGTTGGTCATAGGCTGTATCGCGGCCCTGCTCGTTCCGCGAGCGGAAGGCATAGGATGTACGCCCATAGCGGAAATTCCATCCGAGCGCCTCAGCTGCGGCGTCCTCTTGCTCGTCGTCGGTGGTGAAGTCCACCTTGAAGCGCAGCGAATCGGTCAAGTTCGCATACAGCGTGTTCGGATCGGGACCCGGACATGCTGCGGCGACATCGGTAAAGACCGGAACGCTGTCGGTGACGAAGATGCGGAATTGATAGACCGTATCGGCATTCCACCCGTAATCCACCGTGTCTTGTTGCAGATAGCGCGCATTCGTCACATCATAGGACTGATTGGCGAAGTACGGCGGATAGAGGTAGATGTACTTGGCAATCACACTATCCGGATATCCAGCCGCCTTTAGCGAGTCGATCGTGCGATAGTTCGGCGGATAATTAGAGGCACTCACTGTCACCAACTCGCCGCCCGGCACGATGTACGGATTGCTGGGACGACCTTTGAGAACAATGTGACCGTAAGCCTGCCAATAACCGTTAGGTTCATCCGCTTGCGCCGAGATTGTGTCGGCTTTGAGCCAATACGACAACCCACTATTCGGCGCGACTTGCCAGTGATAAGCAAGTTGCGTGTATTTATTCGGTTCGATGATCGCGCGCGGGTCGTAGAACTTGTTGGTATCCTTCGCGGTGATAGCGAAGATTGTATCGCGACACGGGATCGTGAACGCTTGATCGCGTGAATAGTCCACATCTTCCGAGACCCAGATACGATCCCAGAACTGCGGCGGAGTCAAGATCGGATTGCCCGACCCGTCGGTAACGATTTGGCAATTGTTGTCGCGAAGCGGCGGACGATGCGTCAGCACCTTGTGTCCTGTCCACACCGGCGGTGGCGTCGAAGTGCCGACACGGAAGATGAGGGCACCATTGAACGCATCGTTGTTCGAGCCGACTTCTCGCCACAGTGCCGAACGTGATACTATCGCGATCTGGTCACCTGCTTTAGCCGGAATTGCAAGGTAACGCTCACCGGCGAAATACGTTTCGAGACCTTGGTTCGACGCCGGCAGTGACGGTCGGTTCGACAGACGGAATCCGGAACCGCCGAGCTGATTGCCCTGCACCGATGCCATGTACTTACGTCCTTGCAGTGCGCCATCATCTTCGTTGAAGGCATTGCGCTTGATCGCCGCCAGTATCGAGGTCAGATCGCCACCGAAGTTGGCAAGACCCTCGGCATTGCGGCGCGCAGCGTATCCACCGAGCACTTGCCCGCCGAACGTCGAATCCGGCACGATTTCGACACGCGCACGGAAGACCTCGCTCGACGGATCGACTTGCTTGAGGTTGACGCGAATGTAATCGCCCGTCGTCGTGTTGATCACAAAAAACACTGTCTCGTTGATCGAGCGGCTGTCGAGGTTGCTGAAGACCGGGTCGGACGACGTGTAATCGGCACGCGCTTCGAGGAAGAGCGGATAACCGATCGGGTGATCGCCGACGTATTCGGTTTGCAGCGCAGCGACGTTCGGATCGGACTCTGCAACGAACGGATCGCGCGTGTACCGCTTGACGAATTTGTTGTACGACGGGCGCAGCGGATCGTTGAACCGTTGCAAGCGCGTCGGAATACCGACAGCGAAATCTTCGATTGGCGCCATCCGACGCTTGGAATAGTCCGCTGTCTTGATGTCCACACCTTTGTCGAAGATGTCGTAAACCCGACCTTGCTGGAGAAGCTTTTCGGGTATCGAATTCGATGCAGGCGTGCGATAATCTGCGCCGTTGAGAGCGGGGATCGGCACATACGTATAGCGACCGACGCTTTCGAACGGACCTTGGTCTTTGCCGGTACCGCCACGCACATAGCGCAATTGCTGTGTTCCGTCACCAGCGACGAAGAACGTTTCTTGGTTGACCGAATCGATCGGGTCGCCGTTGACGTCGTACTTGTAAATCTTCGTCGTCACATTGGCTTCGGTACGACCCCAGTAATTACCGCGGAGCGTGTCGACACCGCCGTAACCGATGCCGGTCGTTCCAGCCAAAAGCCCCTTCGTGTTCGGTGCATCGGGCAACCGAATCAGGAAACGAGCGGTGTTGTCGTAGATCGAATTCGCTGCGACGCTATACGTCGTCGAAGGCACCGGACCAATGACTTCGCCGTAGATGATTGCACCCGCAAGATCGCTCGATGCAGGGTTGTACGTCTGGTTGTTGAGAACAACGTACGGACCGGTAATGACGTTCTGCTCACTGCCGACATTCGATGTCGCCGTGTTGTTGGCGATAAAGCAGCGCGCCATCACGAGTTTGAGGTCGTAGTTGTCCGAGTAGATTGCCGCGCCGCTATATGCTTGTTGGTTCTGGAAGCGAACACGGTTGAAGAAAACCGAGTCGACACGCCCCGCACGCGCGGGAACGATTTGATCGAGGATGTAGAGTGCACCACCCAATCCGGTGCCGTTTTCCTGCAGAGCAACACCGCCGATCGCTGCATCCGGACCGCTTGTCGCTCCCGTTCCTGGATGGGTGATTGTGATATTGCCTTGCTGAGTCCAGCCGCTGCCCATTCGATTGGGATTCGGCACGGCACGGTTATCGAGGAATCGCGTGAGCATCCGAACATGCGGCGGAATCGTTTCGTTTGGATCGAAGGTGAATGGTGGGTCGTAGGACATGTACCCTACGATGAACGCAGGGTTCGAACCATAACTCACCTGATCGAGATCGGTAACGAACACGCGCTGGAAGATACCACCGACGGGCGTTCCAGCACTCGAAGGCTTCGGATTGACCAGCGCGATAGCACCGCCGTTGCCCCACTGGGCAAGATTGCCGCGGAACTCGCAAGCTTTCGTCGTTTGCAGTTCACCGTTGAGGACGTAGAGCGCACCACCACCGCGGACATTAGCACGATTGGCGGTGTCAACGTTATCACCAACGCGGTTGTTGTCGAAAATGCAACGGACCAGGCGGATGTAGTTGTACTCCGGTTGATTCATCGCGCTGCGGAAATGGGCAGCAACGGCACCGCCGGAATACCCTGCCGTATTGCCGGACAGCTCGATCATGTGGGCACTGGTGTATCCGAGTAGCTGACCTGCGACGACACCGCCGGCTCCGTACATCAAGTAATTCCGACGAGTGAAGATGGCGCCCCCGTCGTATTTGGCAGTGTTGTTCTGGAATTTGATGTTGTAGCCAAGATTGCGCACTTGGATATTCTGCGCATCCGAACCGCCGATATGCGGCGAGGGCTGTCCGTCGTATCCAACGTTTTCGGCGATGTAAATCGCACCACCCCGCGCCGAACTATTGCTGGTCATGTACATCGGCACGGGAACTTGAGTGCCACCGCGCAGCACGAGCCGTCCCGCCGTCGAGGACATGTAGATCGCGCCACCCTGATTGATGGCTGCAGCGTTGTAATCAGTCACGAATGGTGTTTCGGTCATATTGGAGCGATAGCGCCCCGTCGTGACGACGCTTGTGTAGCCAGTCACATACAACGCACCACCGCGCGCACCGTTGGTACCGCTGACTTGCTGGTAGTTCGTGACCTTGTTGCCGTCGAAGATCACATAGTCGTAACCCTGGTAGTCATTGACACCGAGTCCGACGTGGATACCCCAGCGACCGGAGATATAGACAGCACCACCGAAGGCATCGTTCTTGTACGCCTTGTTCGGATTGGTCTCCACAGGTGCTGGATTGTTGACATCATCCTGCACAATGATAAACGTGCCATTGGGTGTGACAACGGTATCCGTCCGAACACGCGCATTGATGACCCGGTTTTGCGCAAACGTCAGTTGACGAATCCGACCAAGATAAATCGCCAACCGACCGTCGTCGAGCGATTGCCGGTAGGTATCTTCCAACTCGTTGATCGTGCCATCGTAGAGATTGTCGTGGGCACGGACATAGTTCGTACTGTTCGGGGCATTGTCGCGGCGTGGCGGGGAAAGCAGCGTTGACGTGTTTGCCGCGTTGTGTTCGAACAAGTACTGATTGACGATATGACTCGGTCGCGGCGGCGTCATTGCTGCGCCGACATCCGCCGGCAAGTACGAGGCGGGGAGACTGTTGTATTCGGTTGCACCAGTCCCCGTGGCAATGGAAGGATAGAAAGCATTCGTTGCATCGAGCGGGGCTTGGAGAAATTGCACCGCACCGCCATGGTAACGCGCCGCATTGCGGGTGAAGTTGCAGTTGACCAGCCACGTCCGCGACGACAGAATCGAAAGCGCACCACCTGACCCTTGCGTCATCGCAACCAACTGACCATTGACCGAGCCTGGATTGCTGACATCGCCAGCAGCAGCTTGTTGATAGATATTGACGCGGTCGACGGTGGTATCCTTCCGGAAATTGTCGAAGTCGCAGTCACGGAAAAATGCTGTCCGCGCACCGGGCAGGATAATGATGTGCCCCCACTCGCGCGCCAGGTTTGTTCCTACTCCGACGAAACGAATACGATCGCGTCCCGGACCGCCGATACTGGGGTCTTGGTTGTTGAAGCGCCGCCAGGGCTGCGTCCGAATGAGCGGATCGAGTGAAGGATTCGGCAAGCGCGCCGTAATCCACATGATGGCGTATTCGAACGGCACCACGAACTTGGTATTGTAGTATGTGTTCGCCCCGACGACGGTCGGATTGTTGTAGATGTAGAGTTGTCCGCTTGGCGGCGTCGGTGTACCCGATGGATTGACCGCCGTTGGCCAGGTCACATACACCGCACCTTGCGCATTGTAGGGCAGCGGCGGCAGGTTCTCGATTCGCCGCGTGAGCGTATCGAGAATTACATTGTACGTAATGTCGTACTTCTGCGAGCTGATCGTCGGTTCGATCTGGGTCGTTTTGCTGATCACCGACGAATAGAGGAAATAAGCGGGGTCGGAATAGTCGTAGCACGTTCCTCCGCCCGGACGGGGAATCGTTTGGTAGTCCGGCGGATTGGTGAAATTGTAGAAAGCACGTGCACGTCCATCAGCAATGATTCGCCCACCCGTCGAATCGATGATTCGACCGTTCGGCAAGAACTCCACTCGCGTACCCGGCTCGATGATGAGCGTTCCCGCGATGACATAGTTTCCGCTGATCCGATAGAGCGTATCACGAACAAAGATGCGAACATCTTTGGCGTCGACACGCCCAGAAACTTCTCGTATCGGCAACTGGGCAAGCGCAGTGCCTGCCGCAACCATCGCAACGAGCGCGACAAGGGCGCTCACTCGAAACCAACGAAGCATACGACCTCCGAAAGTGTAAAACGTTGTTGTCATCTTCTCGACTTCGATAGTGTTCGGATTCGTTTTTCGTGCGTATGCAGTTTTGTTGACAGTTCTGCATCGCCATCGCACTCCGGACCTGGGGTCGCGGGCGCGCTCAGTACTCAACAACCGTGCCAAGCCGCGCAAGTCCGGCTTTGGCATCTGCTGCATATTCGGAAAACTCGAATTCAGCCAACAGTGTTTTGTACATCTGCACAGCGCGATCGGTCTTGCCGGCTTTCTCCAGGCACAGCGCCGCAAAGAGCATGTACTTGTCCTTGAAGCCGATGTTTTCTGCATCGGGGAGGATGCGCTCGTACAGCGCTGCCGCTTCCTCGAACTGCCGTTGCTGCTCTTTGCATGCAGCAAGCCCAGCCAATGCACCGATGCGCACGAGTACTGCATCGGACGCTTCCGCTTGCTCGAAGTATCGTTCGGCTTCACTGTACTGTTTGCGATCGAGGTAAATCTGCCCAGCGTAGAGCGCAGCTGTACGACCCGCAGCCGTACTGCCGTAGGTATCGGCGATCGCGCGCAAGCCTTGAACAGGCTCGCCGCGAACGGTCTTCTTCGGATCACCGTCGAGCGCCGCATCGTATTGCTGCGCTTCCAGATACGGCAGCACGCGGCTGAGCGCTAGACTTGCTTCCTCCTCGCGATCATGCTGAGCAGAACGCCAAAGACCATACGCCCCGATTGCCACAGCGATGACCACCACCGCTATGGCGCCGTAGCGAATGCGCGCATCGCTCCAGAGCCGTTCGAGCCACGGCGGAAGAGTCACCGCCTTGGCTGTCTGCTCGGAAACGACCGTCGGTTCTTGCGTTGGAGTTGTAACGTCTGCCATGAATCTCCGATCAGTTCCGTTTCGTGCCCCATTGGGGCAAATCCATTGCTGCATGCAGATTCGCGCGCCCGGAGGGACTCGAACCCCCAACCTTTGGAACCGGAATCCAATGCTCTATCCATTAAGCTACGGGCGCGGCGTTCCGCATCGCAAATATACAGCGCTATCGAACACCATAAACGAGCACCCACAAAAAATCGTCGCCAATACGAAACTTCTCATCGCCCAAGAGCAGAAAATGTGTGGCACTGTCCTTACACTGTCAACTATTCTTCACACTGCACCCGACGACGTTACCCGCAACACCGATCTGCGTCACCGCCGTGCCGATCACAATTTCAGCATAGCAGGGCAGACGGCCCGACCCAATCGAGAAAAATCGGCGACGATCGGATGGGCGAAAAAACTCGACAACGATCGCTGCCCGTAATTTCGCGCACCACCGTCCATTGCTCGCCCATGAACCACGACAAAATCATCGCCGACGGCATCACATTCGACGACGTGTTGCTCGTGCCGCGCTATTCGGAAGTGTTGCCGCGCGAGGTTTCGCTTTGCTCGCGACTTGCCGCCGGAATCGAACTGAACATCCCGATCGTCAGCGCTGCAATGGATACCGTCACCGAATCGGCGATGGCAATCGCATTGGCGCGCGCTGGCGGCATCGGTATCATCCACAAGAACATGAGCATCCTGCGCCAAGCCGACGAAGTCGCCAAGGTCAAACGCAGCGAAAGCGGCATGATTCGCGACCCCATCACGCTCACGCCCGATCGAACCGTTGGCGACGCCAAGCGGCTCATGGCACAATACGGCATCAACGGCATCCCGATCGTCGATCGCTCGAAACGACTCGTCGGCATCCTGACCAACCGCGACCTGCGGTTCGTCGAAGACCTTTCGCATCCGATCGCTGACGTCATGACGCGCGACGGACTCATCACCGCACCGCTCGGCACCACCCTCGACGACGCCGAAGCGATTCTCCAGCGCCACCGCATCGAAAAGCTCCCCGTCGTTGACGAACAAGGCGTGCTCTGCGGTCTGATCACGTTCAAAGACATTCAGAAGAAGCGCCGCTATCCGAACGCCTGCAAAGACGAGCAGGGGCGGCTGCGCGTCGGTGCTGCTGTCGGCGTGACTGCCGACACCATCGAGCGCGTGGCGGCACTCGTTGAAGCTGGCGTTGACGTTGTCGTTGTGGACACCGCTCACGGACATTCGCGTGGCGTGCTGGAGATGGTCGAACGCATCAAGAGTCGGTATCCGGCGTTGCCGGTGATTGCCGGGAACGTCGCAACTGGCGAGGGAGCGCGTGCCCTTATCGGCGCGGGTGCCGACGGCGTCAAAGTCGGCGTCGGTCCTGGTTCGATCTGTACCACGCGCGTTATTGCGGGTGTCGGCGTACCGCAACTGAGCGCAATCATGGACGCAGCCGAGGTGTGCAGTCGCGAGGGTATCCCGCTTATTGCCGACGGCGGCATCAAACAAACAGGCGACATTGCCAAGGCAATCGCAGCGGGCGCCGACTGCGTGATGATGGGGAACATGCTCGCCGGTCACGAAGAATCGCCCGGCGAAAAAATCCAGTACGAGGGACGCATTTTCAAGGTCTATCGCGGCATGGGCAGCGAAGGCGCGATGATGAGCGGCTCAGCCGATCGCTACTTCCAAGACGCCGAAGACGAAATCGCCAAACTCGTGCCCGAAGGTATCGAGGGGCGGGTGCCGTTCAAAGGGTCGGTCGCCGACACACTCTACCAACTCGTCGGCGGTTTGCGTGCGGCGATGGGCTATTGCGGTTGCGCGACGATCGCCGAGCTGAAAGAGCACGGACGCTTTGTGCGCATCACGCCTGCGGGCTTGCGCGAATCGCACCCGCACGATGTGATCATCACCAAAGAGTCGCCGAATTACTTCGGGTGAGAAACCGTCGCATCGTAATACGACCTAAGCATCAGAGAAATCGTTCGGATCGAACTCGATCTCTATTGCGTCGTCTGTCTTGCGATAGAAAACTACCGCGCCCTGTAACTGTTCACGGTGTACCTGTTGTTCTTTCCACGAAATAGGCTTTATGGAGATTGGTCGGTTTCCAATAATCCCGTCGATGCCGGCGGCTTCCTGTTCAGCGTTCGCAAGGGTGTAGGACTTACCTGTTTCAGTCGCAATCTTTTTGAGGATGGCTTCCTGAAACCGCAACCCAATGAATGTTTTGACGAGAACGAGATCCTCTACCCACCGTCGAACCGTTACATCGTCAATTTGATTGAGGACCTGCTGGAATTCTTGCACCTTCTGCAGAATAAGCTTTGTCGCCTCTTCAATCGTGTTGGGGTACTGTCGCTGATACCACCGTGACCATTCTTCCAAGGTTCGTCCCCCGAACTGGTGGATCATTTCCGACAGCTGCCCAACAATACGTGGTCTCGTCGCGCCAGCGAACCTGTTGGCAAGGTTCAATAGTGGGGAAACATAGGTGGGCAAATCCAAAGACGGAACATCGAGTAGCTTTCTGATCTCGACGGAACGCAAAGTGATTTTCTTCATTACGTTCCGCTCGAATTGTTTGGAATAGGAGTAAGCTGGAGAAATTTGTCTCGCAACGCGTACGAACGAGAACAGTCCACCGCAACATAGCCCGTTCGAATCAAATGCGCATTGACAAACGTTCTGTTTTTCAAGTGCACATAGGCAAGCAGGTTGCCCTCGTTGTCGTACTTGTCTCTATCAAAGCGCAAGAAGACTCGCTTTCCTTTGGTAAGTTCGCACAGAAACTTCATCGCATTGGAAGGGTCAGGGACAACATCGGAGATACCAATCAAACGAACCACGACACCCGTGTCAAGCAAAATCTTTGACGGGGAGAGAACTGCTGTGACGCGGAATAAATCCTCCGTTCCCTTGTTTGCGTTCGCTGTTATAGTCGAGCCGAAGGGTAGTGCGCGAGGATCGACTTTTTTGTCGAGCCTGTGCGGATCGCGAAAACGATATGGTAACCGAGCAATTTCCTCCTCGAAATCAATATCAACATCGAGTCGCGATACAAACTCTACTGTCGCATCGTCGAACATGCTGCTGTTGCCGACACCAAGTTTGTGCCGGATAATCGGGAGAAATTCCGAATTGATTTCATAACCAATGGAATTTCTTCCGAGATTTTTCGCCGCAAGCGATGTTGTGCCGCTCCCCAAAAACGGATCGAGTACCGTCTCACCGATAAACGAAAACATTCGTATCAAACGACGTGGCAGCTCCTCAGGGAACATCGCAATATGTTTATCCTGTTTTTCCCCGTTGAACTGCCAGTGACCTGCGAAATACGTATTCCATTCCTCCGGGGTCAACTTCGATCGTTCCTTGACATCAACGCTGACCTTTGGAGGAATTCCGAGCTTTTTGAAAATCAAGATAAACTCGTAATCGAGCTTGATTATACCGTTGCGCGGATAGGGGAACGATCCCATTATGCTTGCACCACCGGTGGTGTTCATGGTTGTCACTTTCTGCCAGATGATCGCACCCATGTAATCCATTCCGAGCGTTTCACAGAACCTGATGATTTCGGTCCGTATCGGAATGACCTTGTAGCGACCATAGTACACCGATCGTGCAAACTGGTCGCCAATGTTGATGCACAGGCGACATCCAGGATGAAGAACCCTATAGCACTCCTTCCATACCAGGTTCAGATGGTTGATATAATCTTCGTACGAGTCATGGAAGCCAATTTGATTCTCACATCCATAATCTTTCAACTGCCAGTACGGGGGCGAAGTGACAATCAGATGCACCGATTCATCTGGTACATCCTGCATTTTCCGCGAATCACCGATAATAATTGTGTGGCGGGTAGTCATCGCTGGCTCCGACTGCATAGCATCGGCTACAAAACTACTGAACAAACACAAGGCTCAGCATAGCGCCGGCTTGCGCGAATCGCACCCGCACGATGTGATCATCACCAAAGAGTCGCCGAATTACTTCGGGTGAAAAACGCTCACCACCGCACAACGTCGCGCACCGCTCCGACGATGTCCTCGACGCTGAGCAATATGGCGTTCTCCAGCGGCTTGGCAAAGCCCACCGGACAATCCTTCGATGCCACACGCCTGACCGGCGCATCAAGCCAGCGGAAACATTCGTCTTGAATCGTCGAAGCGACCTCACCGCCGAAGCCACCCGTCAAGTAGTGCTCGTGCGCGACCACAGCGCGTCCGGTTCGCTTGACCGATTCGCACACCCGATCGCGGTCCCACGGTCGCAGCGAGCGCAGGTCGATCACCTCCACCTCGATGCCTTCCGATGCCAGTTGCTCGGCTGCCTTGAGCGACCAGTGCAGCGCGTTGCCATACGAAACGAGCGTGACGTCCCGACCCGGACGCCGCAGCCGCGCCTTGCCAAACGGAATCAGGTAATCGTCCGGCGGCGTCGGTGCACTCGTGGGACGGTAGTTGTAGAGAAACTTCGGCTCGATGTACATCGTCACGCCCTGCGAACGAATCGCCGTCCGCATCAAACCGATAGCGTCGTCGGCAAATGCCGGACACACCACCCGAATACCCGGCAAATGTGCGAACACCGCATCCAAACACTGCGAGTGATACAGTCCGCCCTGGATGTAACCGCCGCTTGCCAGCCGAATGACGATGTTCGGCGTGAATTGCCCGCGTGTGCGCCAATAGTCGTGCGAGCACTCGATGAGCTGCTCCATCGCAGGCCAGAAGTAGTCGGCAAACTCCGCACCCTCGATGACCACGCGAATGTCATCCCGATAGCGGCAGAATCCGTTCGCAGTGCCGACGATGTAGTCTTCGGCGATCGGCGCGTTGAAAATGCGCTCGTTGCCGAACTCATCGAGCATGCCTTTGACGACGTTGAAAATCCCTTGCTTGTTCTTCGAGGCGACGTCTTGTCCCCACAGGAACGTGTGCGGATTCCGTCGGAACTCCTGTTTGAGTGCATAATTGATGCCCTCGCGCAGCGTCAGCATCGGTGCCGACGGATCGAAGACGGCTCGTTCCTCGCTCGGGTCGTCGTAGCCGATGATCGCCGGCGGCACGATGAACTCTTTCCACGACTGCGGATCGGGATCGGCGGCAGCTTCGGCTTGCTCGGCTGCACGCGCGATTTCCGCCATGTTCTCTTGTTCGATCGCTGCAAGCTCTTCTTCGGTGGCGATGCCTTCTTCCAGAATCCGCTGGCGGAACACCTTGAGCGGATCGCGTGCCTTCATCGCTTCGATCTCTTCCTTGCTGCGATAGAGCTCGTGGTTGTCCGAGTTCGAATGCGAGCCGATGCGGTCGCAATCGGCATGCACCATCGCCGGTCCGGCACCCGAGAGCACGTACTCGGCGGCACGTTTCATCGCGCGGTACGAATCGAACACGTCGCGTCCATCGCACTTGACAATGAGCAGATGGCGAAAGCCGACGAAATTGTCCGACACGTCCGGGTTGGCTGTCTGCTCTTCGACCGGCACCGAGATGCCATACTTGTTGTTTTGGATGACGAAAATCACCGGCAATCGCTCGCGCGAGGCGCCGTTGACGGCTTCGTAGAAGTACCCTTCCGCGCACGCCGATTCGCCACCGGAGTAGATGACCAGCTCGTCGCCCTTGTACTTTTTGATCGCGCGTGCCGTGCCGGCGGCATGTTGGGCGTGATTGCCCGTGCACGAGCTGACGTTCTGAATGCGGATCGATGGCTTGGCGAAGTGATTGCTCATGTGCCGCCCGCCACCGGCGACATCGGCATCTTTGCTCAAACCGTTCAAGATGATCTCGTAGGGCGTGATCCCCGCCGATAGCGCCGTGATCAAGTCGCGGTAGTACGGGAACAGAAAATCCTTGCCCGCACGGAAAATTTGCCCGATGGCGATCTGAATGCCGTCGTGACCGGCGCACGGCGCATGGTACGACCAGCCTTTCGCCATTTTCAGGTACGTCGCTGCTTTCTCGTCGAGCTTGCGACCGAGGTGATCGAGTTTGTACCACCGCAGAATCGTCTCGCGATCGAATCCGGTAAAATCGAATCGCGAACGCACAAAACCTTGTTCGTTTGCCGGCGCGCCATTGGCGGCATCGGCGAGGGGCGAGGAAGCAGTTTTCTCGCCCTTCGCCGGTGATGTAGCCTTCGGAACAGCCTTCTTCGACTTCGATGAACGACTCGGCATAGTCGTAACGACACAGAAAATGTTACTTGCTGTCGAGAGAGGGAGAAACACGCCGCGCTTTCTTTGTGGAGCGTTTCCGTGGTTCATTGACGAACGTCAGCCAACCGTATGGATCATCGCCGTCGCGAACGACCGCCAAAAAGCGCTCGACGATCGTGCGCGTGACCGGTCCGACCGTGCCTGAACCGATCGTGATGCGGTCGATCGTGCGAACCGGCGTGATCTCGGCAGCCGTACCGGTCAAGAATACTTCGTCGGCGACGTAGAGCATCGCGCGCGGGATGACCTGCTCGACGATCGGAATGCCTGCATCGCGTGCCAGTTGGAACACCGTCGCCCGTGTGATGCCCGGTAGAATCGAGGCAGCAATTGGCGGCGTGTAGAGCACACCGTCGCGAACGAGAAAGACATTTTCGCCGCTGCCTTCGCTCAAATTGCCATGGGCATCGAGTGTGAGTCCTTCGTCGTAGCCATGCCGCAATGCTTCGATGCGGACAAGCTGCGAGTTCATGTAGTTAGCTGCGGCTTTTGCAACGGTCGGGAGTGTGTTGCCGTGCAACCGCATCCACGACGATACGCATACGTCCACACCGCGCTCGAGCGGATCACCGCCCAAGTACCGTCCCCACTTCCATGCAGCGATGGCAACCTCGACCGGACAGCCGAAGGGTGTCACACCCATTTCGCCGTAGCCGCGGAAGACGATCGGGCGAATGTACCCCTCGCGCAATTCGTTGCGACGGAGCAGCTCGATCGTCGCCTCAGCCAACTGCTCGGTCGAGTATGGCAAATCGGTGTAGTAAATCTTGCACGAGTCGTGCAGTCGCCGCATGTGGTCGTGCAAACGGAAGACCGCGGTGCCGCGCCGAGTCCGGTAGGCACGGATGCCCTCGAACCAACTGGAGCCGTAGTGCAACGCATGCGACAGCACGTGCACCTGCGCTTTGTCCCACGGCACGAAGCGTCCGTTCATCCAGATCAGTCGCGTTTTGGGAATGGGCATTGGGCAGCTCCAATTGGTGATACACGCTCTGTCCTACCGCGGCACGCCGTCCGACGCACCGAGTCGCTCCAAGAGCAACTGGCGCACGAGTGTCGGATTGGCTTTGCCTTCGGAATACTTCATCACTTGCCCGACGAGAAAACCGAGCACGTTGGTTTTGCCGTTGCGCCATTTTTCGATCGTGTCGGGATTCTCTTCGAGCGCGCGCTCGACCAGTTGCTCGATCAGTGCAGTGTCGGACACTTGCACCATGCCACGCTCAGCCACCAGCGACCGAGGCGAGGCAGAATTGCCGAGCATTTCGGCGAAGAGTTCTTTGGCGATGCGGCTGTTGATTGTCTGCGTCGCTTGCAATTCGACCAGCTCGGCGAGCCGCTCCGGACCGATGGGGAAGTCCGCAATACCGATTTTTTGTTCGCCGATCACGCGGAGCACGTCGGTCATGATCCAATTGCTGACGAGCTTGAAGCGGTCGGGCGTGCGAGTCGGCAGCAACTCGCACGCTCGCTCGAAATAATCGGCAACGGGGCGCTCGGCAACCAAGACGCCCGCATCGTAGGCAGGTATGCCGTACTGCTCTTGCAATCGGCGCTTGCGAGCCAGCGGCAATTCGGGCAGCTCGCGGCGAACACGCTCGATCCATTCGTCGGTGACGACCACCGGTACCAGGTCCGGTTCGGGGAAGTAGCGGTAGTCGTGCGCCAGTTCTTTCGTGCGCATTGGACGTGTCCGCTGGGCTGCAGCGTCCCACATGCGCGTTTCCTGGGCGACGCTGCCACCGCTTTCGATGACGGCGATCTGACGCTCGATTTCGTAGGCGAGTGCTTTTTCGAGATTGCGGAACGAGTTGAGATTTTTCACTTCGGTTTTCGTGCCGAACCGGTCCGAACCGCGCGGGCGCACCGAGACGTTCGCATCGCAGCGGAGCGAACCTTCTTCCATGTTCCCGTCGCAGATGCCCAAATAGACGACGATTTGCCGAATCGTTTGCAGATACAGCGCTGCTTCGCGCGGCGAACGAATGTCCGGCTCCGAGACGATCTCGATGAGCGGCACGCCGCAGCGATTGAGGTCCACGAGCGTGTCGATATCGAGGTCGTGGATGGATTTGCCGGCATCTTCTTCCATGTGGATGCGCGTGATGCCGATGCGTTTGGTCGAGCCGTCGTCGAGTTCGATTTCGACCGCGCCGCCGTAGCAGATGGGATCGTCGTACTGCGAAATCTGGTAGCCTTTCGGCAGGTCGGGGTAGAAGTAGTTTTTCCGGGCAAAACGGGAGCGCTGGCGAATCGTGCAGCCGGTCGCCAATCCCATGCGGAGCGTCATTTCGACCACCTGCCGATTGAGCACGGGCAGTGCGCCGGGATGACCCAAGCACACCGGACAAACGTTCGTGTTCGGTGCTGCGCCGTATTGGGTCGAACACCGGCAGAACGCTTTCGTCGCCGTCAGCAGTTGGGCGTGGACTTCCAGCCCGATGACAGCTTCGTATTCGGTT
>JAOAGY010000039.1 GCA_026415505.1 Chlorobiota bacterium
CGCGCCCAGAAAAAAGTTGAGGAGAACAACTTCGCCATCCGCAAGCGGCTGCTCGAATACGACAACGTCATGAACCAGCAGCGCGAGGTCATCTACGACCGCCGCCGTCACGCCCTCCGCGGTGAACGCATGCGGAGCGAAATTTTCGCTGCACTCGAAGAACTCGCTGGCTACTGGTACGACGAAACCCACGGCGATTCGGAAGAGACCGACAATCTCGAAGCGCTCAAAAACAACGTCCGCACGACGTTGCTCTGCGAGCTGCCGATCACACCGGAGCAATTCCGCACGATGAGCCGCGACGAATGCATTCGCGCGATCGTCGAGGTCGCCGAGGAGTTCTACCGCCGCAAGGAAGAAATGCTCGGCGCCGACTTCATGGCACAACTGGAACGATACGCTGTGCTCACCGCCATCGACGACAAGTGGCGCGAGCATCTGCGCATCATGGACGAGGTCAAGGAAGGAATCTACCTTCGTGCCTACGGACAGAAAGACCCCCTGCTCGAATACAAGCGCGAAGCGTTCGCGCTGTTCCAGCAGCTTCTCATCGAAATCGCCAAGCAAACTGTCGAGACAGCCTTCAAGTTTTTCCCTGCCGTTCAGCAGCCGATCGAACCGCAGCCGGTGTTGCCGCGTCGGGCGCGACGCTCGCGCAGTGCAGCGCTGTTGCAACCCGAATCGGTCGCGACCGAGGCGCTCCAGTATTCGCGTCCCGACCTGACCGCACCGGCACAACCCGTCTATGCATCCGAGGGCGACGACGAGCGTCCGACGGTGCAGACCGTCCACCGCACCACGCCACGGGTCGGGCGCAACGATCCCTGCCCGTGCGGCAGCGGCAAAAAGTACAAACACTGCTGCGGGCGAAACGCCGTGTAGCATCGGTATGCCACGTGTTGCTGCTCGAACCGACAGTCGGGCGTAACAGACGTGCCCGTGACGATAGTCTCGCAGTACTCAGCCGACCGCTGCACGAACGATTCCAATCACCAGGAGCAGCACGCCGATACCGATGATGAAGATGACCCCACACGTCGGACGCGTCGTGCGGCTGTAGATGCGATTGTAGGCTGCGCGCCGAGGATTTGTCAGCCATCCCCATCCACGCGGCGCTTTCAGACCGAGCGAATGGCGGACGTAGCGCTTCCAGGAGGTTCGGGCAGCAATACGCTTGCGCAACGAAGGACGACGGAAACCGAATCGCATACCGACGCACACTCAGGGTGAAACCTATACAACGACGACAGGAATGTCGAGCGAATGTCGGACAGGGGAAATCGTCGCGCCAAAGAGCACGTCCTTCAATCCACGATGACGGTGACCGCCCATGACGAGGATGTCCGCTCCGCACGCTCGAACCATACGGACAAGCTCGCGAGGAACATTGCCGTGCCCAATGAGCGCACTACACTCGATCCCGCGCTGGCTGATCGCCTCGCACAGTGCCGCCAGATATTCCTCGTCGGCACGTGCTTCGGCGTCGTAGGCGCTCGCATAGACAGTGCCGACGGCTCCCTCGACGACATGGAGCAATACGATGCGGGCGCCATGCTGCTGCGCTAAGGATACCGCTTGCCCGACGACTTGCGGATCTTTGGCGTCGTGGGCGATCGCTGCTGCGACGACGCGATACTGCGTCGCCTGATCGAGAGTCGCTTCGACACTCTCGAGCACGGCACGCCACGACCGCACTGGCTCGCCTCGCCAACGACGGAGAATGGGCAGCAGAAACGTTGCTCCCAGGAGCAACGCCAATCCAGCAGCTACCACGACAACGAGCACCGTTACCACCGGCGAACGACCGATCGCGATCCATTCGGCAACGGTCGTTGCTGCCAGCCGCACGTTGAGCACGACGATGATCGTCGCAGCTATCCAGCCGAGCGCACGCACCCACAGCGGACTGACATGCTCGCCCATCAACCGACGGTTGGAAGTAAAATGCACCAGCGGGATAATTGCGAACGGCAATTGGACGCTCAGGATGACCTGGCTGAGAATCAGCAACCGATAGGTTCCCTGCTCGCCCATTGTCACCAGCACAGCAATCGCCGGCACGATGGCAATTCCCCGCGTCACCAATCGCCGTAGAAACGGACGCATCCGAAATCGAACGAATCCTTCCATGACGATCTGCCCGGCGAGCGTTCCTGTCAGTGTCGAGCTTTGCCCGGCAGCAATGAGCGCTATAGCGAACGCGGTGCTCGCCAGAGCCGTTCCCAACAGCGGTGTCAGCAATGCATGTGCTTGCTCCAGCTCCGTCACTTCGATGCCACGTGCATGGAAGACCGAGGCTGCCAAGACCAAAATCGCCGCATTGACGAAAAAGGCAGCATTGAGAGCAATGGCAGTGTCCACCAAATTGTACCGGCACGCTTGACGCTTGCCATCGGTGGTCTGTTCGTAGGCGCGGGTTTGCACCAATGCCGAATGGAGGTAGAGATTGTGCGGCATGACTGTAGCCCCGATGATACCGAGCGCCACATAGAGCGCACCATCGGGCAGCGAGGGCACCAGACCAGTGACGACCTCTGCCGCGACTGGTTGCGCCAATGCCATCTCGATGACGAAGCACATGCCTACAACGAACACCAGCGACAAGATGAATGCTTCGAACCGACGGACACCGAGATTTTGAATCGCCAGCAGCAACAGCGAATCGGCACCCGTGACGAGAACGCCCGCCAGTGTCGGTATCCCGAACAGAAGGTGCAGACCGATCGCTGTACCGAGCAGTTCGGCAAGGTCGCATGCAGCAATGGCGATTTCTGCCAACACCCACAGTGCGTATGCCATCGGTCGAGGATAATGCTCACGGCACGCCTGTGCTAAATCGCGCCCGGTGGCGATACCGAGTCTCGCCGCCAGCGTTTGCACCAGCAGCGCGATGAGGTTCGACAGCACCAACACCCACAGCAGACTATACCCGAACCGTGCACCGCCTTCGAGGTCGGTCGCCCAGTTGCCAGGGTCCATATAGCCCACACTGACCAGGTACGCCGGACCCAAAAACGCGATCAACCGTTTCCACCCTCTGACGTCGGCGGTGATCGGTACACTGCGGTGCACTTCAGGAAGCGAAACGTACTGCTCTGTCGTGTGGCTTCCCGCCCGGTATTCCATCGGGAATGCTCATTGCTGGTTCGACCGCTACGAAAATAGCGTCGCAACCGAAACGCTCGGCGTACCGATAGCTGCGGTGACCGATCCCGTCAGCGGCTGACGACGAAGGTCGCTTGCGCGGAGTACTCTCCAGCTCGGAGCAGAACCAAATAGCTCCCTGCTCGGAGTGGTGGCAGCGCCACACGACTGGTACCTTCCGGTAAGAGTCCCCTGAACAGCTCGCCGACGAACTGTCCTCGAATGTTGTAAAGCTCGACTGTTGCCGATGCCAGACGTCGCAAGCGCACAACGACTTCGCCGCTTGTTGCGACCGGATTCGGCACGACGGTGACTGCATCGGTACTCGGTTCGATCGGCGATACACTGGATACCGATCGCCGCTTTATCACGTTGAGCGGTGCGATGCGGTCGCCCAAGATTGCCGCGGTGTCGTCGGGCGTCGCGTCGAACCAGTTGAGCAGAATATCGGCGTAGAGCCGCCGGTAGTCGTTTTGGTAGATGAGATCGCCGTTGGAATCCAACTCCTGGAGGTTCGGCGCTGTCCCGAAGCGCGAGGAGCGAATACTCGATCCGTCCCCGAAGACGAACTGCACGCCAGCAGCTCCGTGGTCTGTACCGCGCGAACCGTTTTCGTAGGGACGGCGCCCGAACTCGGAGATCGTAATGCCGACGACGCGCTGTGCGAACCCTTGCGCAATCGCATCGTCCATGAATTTGGCGACACCGGAAGCCAGTTGGGCAAGCAACGACGGATGCACACCTTTGGTCACATCGTCGGCTTCCTGTTGCTGTACGTGCGTGTCGAAGCCGCCCAGATAGCACAGGTACACTTTCGTTTTCAATCCGCCAGAAATCAAGCGGGCGATCATACCGAGCTGCGCCGGCAAACCGCTATTGCCGTAGTCAACGGTCGTTCGACCACGCGAGTAGGCATCGAGCACCGCTTGGGAGTAGCGATCCGCTTGCGCCGCGACCGAGCGAATGTAGTTGAACTCGCGAGCATACGCATCCAACTCTGGCAATGGTTCTTCGTCAGGCGTGGCGCCGCGACCAAGTTCGAAAAATTTCTGTGGGTCGGTCAACGCGATGCCGACATCACCTTTTGCCGATTGGAACAAGAGCGACAGCGTTCCGCCGATCTGCACGCACAAGGGATGTTCCGGCAAGACCGCCGGGAAATCCGGCAATACTCGCGCGAAGAAACGCCCGATCCACCCTTCGTTCAATCGAACAAACGGATCCGACGAGTTGATGCCGGAGAGCCAAATATCCGTCGAACGGAAGTGCGATAGATTCGGGTTGTCGTAGCCGACATCCTGGACGATCGCCAATCGCCCTTGATCCATGAGTCCGCCGAATCCGCCGCCATAGATGCCGCTGCCCGCAAGCGCTGGGTGCAAATAGAGATCGGTTCCGCTCCAGCGCCACGCTTGATTTTTCGGGATCGCCAGTGTCGGACGGATGCGGTAGTACTCGTCGTTCTCGGCGGGGATAACGGTGTTGAGGGCATCGTTACCACCGAACAGTTGGATGATGATCAGCACGTTGTCGTTTTCCATCACCCCCGGCGGTAGCGACAATAGCGGTGAGCTGGCTCGCACGGGTAGTCCAGCGATGTGTGTTGCTGCGCTCGTTGTCGCCAGCGCGGCAGCGGTGCGGAGGAGAAAGTCTCGTCGTCGCATCGGTCACTCCTTACAGTGTTAGCACAAATGGTAATCGGGAGCCTTCACGACCGCTCGTAGCAACGTCCGCAGCCGCGAACCAATCGCCTGCGAATCATTGACAATGGATGCCCACTCGTAGCTCGGCGCACCGGACAGAAGCATGTCGGTGTAGTATCGGAGACGATCGGCACTGAGCGGACGCGGCAGGAGAAGGCGGCACAGCTCTACCACGAACGTATCGGCTGATTGCCAGTTCGGTAGCGAGCGAACCAGTTGCTGTGCCTGTTGATCACTGAGCGTCGCGATGATTTGCTGTGCGTATTGCACTCGCTGCGGTATCGTTTTGGTGCTGATCCACGTTCGGTACCCCTTCCATCCCGATACGTCCGGTGGGTCCATCAAATCCTGTTCCATACGCGCTAGCGCGGCGGCAGCATTTGGTAGCTGGACGCCGAGCTGCCTTGCCAAGCCGACGACGTATTCGGCTGGCGTTTTGATCTGGACACCTCGATTGGCGGGATCGAAAAAGTGCTCGCTGGTCAGTAACGTCCGCACCAACGGGCGCAGCTCGAAATCATTGGCGATGAAAACGTTCATGAGCGCTGCCAAAGCGTCGCTATCGGTTCCCTCTGGGTTGCTGTACACAAAAAAGCGGTAGAGTTTACCGACGATGAACCGAGCGATCGCTTCGGGGCGTTGCTGAAAGAGAATCTCGATCATGCGGCGTACTTCCTGGGTCCGCACCAGGTACTCGGTATTGGTATCCTGATCGCGGGCGGGGATCGTATAGCCGAGATACTGTTTGGCGCCCGTGTCGTGGTCGCTCGGCTTGAACCACGTGTTGAAGATACCATTCGGCGCTGGGGCATCGCTATAGAGCGATGCCTTCCAGCCGGTCAGCACCCGTGCAGCTTCTTTGACGTCACCTTCGGTGTACCAGCCGATACCGGTCGAGTAAAGCTCCATCATCTCGCGGGCATAGTTTTCGTTCGGTTTGCCAGCGACGTTGAGCGTACCGCCGAGATATTCGAGCATGGCACAATCGAGCGTGACCTCCTCCAGAAACGCACGGAAGTTGGCAAGCCTCATCTGCCGCAACATCAGGTTCTGGCGGTAGAGCACTTGTGGCGGGATGTAGCCGAGATCGTAGGTGAATTCGGTCGTGAAATGCCCACTCCAGAACAGCACGAGCTTTTCGCGGGCGGGCAGCGTCTCGGTACGCATCAGGTCAATCCACCACTGCTGAAGCTGGGTGAAATTGTTTTGCCATGTCGCTTCGATCTGACCGCGAGTGACGATGTCCACACCGTCGGGGTCCTCTTGCGCTTGATTTACCCATGCACCGGGCGACGGAACCGGCGGTTCGCTGTTGGGATCGCCCAGCAGCATGTCCACTGCCTCTTCGGCACGTAAACCGGTGAGTTGTTCGACCAATACCGGTGTCGGACCCAGCGTCGCTCGGCGTAACAGGTGCAGTGCATCGTCGCGCGACAGAGGCTGTCGGTATGGCTCGATTGATGCAGTCGGTACAGCAGGACGCACCGGCGATCGGCGCTCCAATCCCAAAAAAGCTCGACGATTCATTGCATGCCTCGTACAAGTGATGGCGCACGCCAAATTATTGCACGCAGCACTAACACCGCAGCGGCAACATAGTAACACACGCAAAAAACATTCCACCGATTCGCCAACACCGCACGATTTTTGCAACCCTCTCACTGACTCCACGATTGCTCGATGACACTCGACATCTTAGCTATCGGCGCCCACCCCGACGACGTCGAACTCGGCGCGGGTGGCACACTCGCACAGCTCGTTGCCGAAGGGTATCGCGTCGGTATCGCCGACTGTACTCGCGGCGAATTCGGTACACGCGGCAATGCCGATCTGCGACTCCAAGAAGCACGGCGTGCTCAGGACGTACTCGGCGTCCATGTCCGCGATTTTCTCCACTTGCCCGACAGCATGATCGAACCGACCGAGGACGCAGTTCTCCACATTGTGCAACTGTTCCGTCGCTATCGCCCTCGCGTCGTGCTTTTTCCTCCTCCATTCGAGAGGCATCCCGACCATGAAGCAGTCCATCGCATCGTGCGCAGCGCGTACTTCAAAAGCGGCATGGGGAAGCTCCGCACATTCGACTCCGACGGCATCGAACAAGAACCGTATCGCCCGCGGCACTTGTTCTGCTACATCCAAGCCTATCACCACGAGGCGGACTTCTACGTGGACATCACCGCAACATTCACCCAAAAAATGGAAGCCATCAAAGCCTACGCCTCGCAGGTGTACGTTCCCGACAAGTACAAGACCGACGAACCCGACACCGTGCTGTCACGCCCGGAATTTTTGGAAACGATCGAATCCCGTGCTCGCTACTGGGGCAGCCTGATCGGTACGCGCTACGCGGAAGGATTTTTGACCATCGAACCGCTCGGCATTCGCTCGTTGAGCATTCTGCTTTGAGCACAGGCTATTTGTTGTGCTCGGCGCGAAGCCGCTGGAGAATTTCGCGCACTTGGCGAGCGTGTTCGCCGGTGTCGACCTCCTCGACAATCGCACGCACGATACCACGCGGATCGATGATGAACGTCCGCCGTTTGGCAAAGCCGAGCATGCCTTTGACACCGTAGGCTTCGACGACGTGTTTGTCGCTATCGGCAACCAAGTCGAAGGGCAGCGAGTGCTCTTTCTTGAAGCGATGCTGCGTGTCCAGATCGTCGGTGCTGACCCCGACAACTGTTGCATCGAGCGCCCGCAAACTGTCGAAACCATCGCGCAGCGAACACGATTCCGCCGTACAGCCTGGCGTGAACGACTTGGGATAGAAATACAGCACGACCCACTTGCCACGCAAACTGCTCAGCGACAGTGTCCCCGCAGTCGAAGGTGCGGTGAAATCGGGAGCAGGCGAACCAAGAGTCGGCGAGCCACCGCCAGCCGCCACCATCAGCGTCACCAATACAGTCGGCACCATCGTCGGTCGAGGAGATATGGTACATGTCGCTCGTTCGCAAAATTATCGCCCCTGCCGCACTAAGCACAGCGCTATGATTGTGGCGACGACTCCAGGGAAGGACTCTTGACGAGTGCAACCGCCACTGCACACACGACCGCCACGACTGCACCGACGATGAACACCGTACTCAACCCACCGATACGCCAGACGACACCGAACGCAATCGGACCGAGCGTTTGCCCCACCAATGCTGCCATCCGGTTCAACGAAAGAACAGTCGCCGAGCGCATTGCCGGCGCGAGTGCTGCAACCAACGCTTGCACGACAGGTTGATTGAATGCTTGCGCCAGACCGAATACGACGGTCGGTACAAAGAGAAGCTCGTAGCTGGGCATCACGACAAACAGCACCAAAGCCAGTCCATAGAGGACGCACGCTGTCTGAAGCATGCGGACGAGCATGACCCGACGCGCCAATCGCCCCACAAAAAGCGCTCCGAGCGTCGTCGCGACCGACATTGTCCCGATCATCGTGCCGATACGCTGATAGAGATTCGGTGCTGCTGGATCGAGCCTTGCGATGCGCTCTTGGAGATAGTTCAGAAACGGACCGAACAGCAGCGCATAGGTGACCGCACTCACCACAAGCAGCACACCGAGTGAACGCCACCGCACAGAACCACCGACACTTGCTGCCTCGTGCGCTCGTGCCGAGGCTGGCGGTACAAAGACGACTATCGCCATTGCGACGAGAATCCCTGCCGCTGGCAGAACGAACGGCAACCGCCACTCGAACGCTGCCAGTTGTCCACTGACAACCGGGAGAATCGCCGTACCGACCGACAACACGCTATGATTGAAACCGAGCAACCGAACTCGCTGTTGCCCCTCGAAAAAATCGCTGATGAGCGCGACATTGAGCGCGCCCAGCGATGCCGCGCCGATGCCTTGCACGAGCCGAACCACAACCAGGTGCTCGAACGTCTGTGCGGCGAGCGCCGCCAGCCCACCAACAGCGAAAACCACCAGCGACAACACGACAACGGCTCGTCTGCCGAGACGATCGGCAACGTAACCGAGAAGCGGCGTCAGGACAAGTCCCGGCAGCGTGAAAACCGACAGCAGCACACCGGAAGCATCCGGACCGATACCGAAGATTCGCTGCACAGCAGCCAATGCCGGCGGCATCGTCGAGGTACCGACACCGACCATAACGGTCAGCGAAAAGATCGTCGCGATCAAGTACCGCTGTGCTGCTGTCATCGAACCATGCTCCGATTTTCGCGTATCAGTTCACACTGGCAAATGATGCCGCTCATGCCACAGCCCGTTCGATTGTTTACACCCGGACCGGTCGCGGTACACCCGGCAGTCCTCCGCGCCGCCGCGCAGCAGCCGTTGTCGCACCACCATCGTGCGTTCGAAGAACTCCTCGATCGTACCGAACACCGATTGCAGAAGGTGTTTCAGACTGCGTCGCCTGTGGCGATCCTGACGTGCTCAGCCACAGGCGGGCATGAAGCGATAGCACGCATGCTGCACTCGCCGGGTTCGACAGCCGTCGTGTGCAGCAATGGACGCTTCAGCCGGCGGTGGGCATCCATGCTCGAACGATTGGGCGTCTGCGTCCGACTCGTCGAATCGGCATGGGGCGAAAATATCGCACTCGATCGGCTGGAAGCTGCTCTCCAGCATTCTCCACCACCGCGCACGGTATGGGTCGTGCACTGCGAGACTTCTACAGGAGTGTTGATTCCGCTCGAACAGATCGCAGCGCTCGTGCGCGCGCGAGCGCCACAGACGCTCATCTGCGCCGATGTGGTCAGCTCGCTCGGCATCGAACCGTTCGACATGGACGGCTGGCAGCTCGACGTTGCTATCGCATCCTCTCAGAAAGGTCTCGGAGGTTTGCCCGGTTTAGCACTGATCGCCATCGGCGAGCGCGCGCGCAGAGCGTTCGTTGCCGATCCGGCGACGTTGTACTTCGACGTCTCGGCAGCATTGGATGCACTCCGTCATCGCACGACGCCGTACACACCAGCGATGACACTGATCGCAGCGCTCGATGCAGCATTGGAACAGATCGAACGCGAAGGACTGCCCGCACGCTGGGAACGCTACCGACGCGATGCTGCGTACATCAAGACTCAGCTCCGAACCGCTGGCTACGAGCTGTTCGGCGAAAGCACCTCCAATGCCGTCACCGTCGTGACAGTTCCGCCATCGGTACCAGACATCGTCGAGCTTCTCGAATCGCGGTACGGCTTCATCGTTGCACGGGGACAAGAACACCTGCGCGATCGAGTTTTTCGTATCGGTCACTGTGGATGGTACCGCCGCAGCGACCTGGTGGCGCTCGCCGGTGCACTTACCGAACTGATGAGCACCGGATAATTGGCGCATTTGTTGCGGGGACAGTGCTCAGGTTTGCCGCTCTGTTGCCGATAACCGATGGCAGCACGCGGTGTGTCGCTTCACTGTCGTCCGGATGCGTCATGTCACGATTTCACTTTCGGCTGCAGACGTTGCTTTCGTATCGTCAGCACATCGTCGAACAAGCCGAGCACGCGCTGGCGCAGATGTTGGCAGAAGAACGGGCACTGGCTGAGCAGATCGAGTCGTGCCAACGCGAATTGGATCGTTGCAGCCAAACACCGACGACCAGAACTGCAAGCGATCTCCAAACGCGCGATGCCTACCGCCGGCAGTTGCTCGACCGCATCGCAGTGTTACAACGGCAACTGGCGATCGTCCGCACTGAGTGCGAGCGAAGTCGCCAAAAGCTCGTCGAACACATGCAAGAACGCGATGTGGTCGAAAAGCTTCGCCAGCGCCACTTGGACGAATACCTCCTCGCCGAGCGACGCAACGAGCAACGGCAACTCGACGACATCGCTGCCAGAAGTAGCCACAAGCGCACATCCACGCTGTAACGCGCACCGCGTGCGGAGCGCTTCTACAACCAGACAGCAATAGCCACCGATGACACCCAAGCAACTCCTGGCACTGGTGCTGACAAGCACAATCACGTTCCTGGCGATCGTTGCTGGAGGAGGTTATCTCTACCTGACTCGTCCCGACCTGCTGGGATTCGTATCGCCGTTCCGAACCGATACAGTGGTTACTCCACCGGCAATGTGGGAACTCGAACTCGATCGGCTGCAGAAAGACAACAACCATTTGCGGCACACGATCGAGTCGTTACGCGATTCGCTCGCCAGACTGAAAGCACACAACGAGCAGATGAGCAACGAGTGCAGCCGTCTCCAACAACAGTTGACACAAGCACAGTACACGATAAACGAACTGAACCGCTCGACTCAGAAGGACTCCCTGCGGCTAAAGAATTTGCAGATGATAGCCGAAATGTACGATCGAGCCGATCCGGCAGAAGTAGCGAAAATTCTCGCCGGCGCCGAGAATTCGTATGCGGCGGCAGTGTTGCGACTGATGAAACGTAAGACTGCTGCTCGTGTGATCGAGCAATTGCCCAAAGACAAAGCATTGGCGATCTCGGTGGCGGCGCTCGATCAGCATTGAACCGAGGACTGCTGTTGTACGCTTGCAGGACGCACGACGTGAATGCTCTCCCGACAATCGCCCCGCAGCTTCCGACGACCGACATGCCCGGCATTGCCGGTTCCCCTCTTCGATCCGCACTGCTCGGTTGCTCGATCGAAAACATGTTTGCCGCCCTGCTGGGCGCCGTCGAAAACACCGAATCGGCGGGTGCAGCGATCGTGCCAAAGTCGGGACCGCACCTCGCTGACGCTGAACCGCGTGATCGTACAGATGCATTGGATACGACCGCTCTGCTGATGCCTGAACTGCAGCCCGATCGAATTCTCCTACTGGACCCGACGATTCTACTCGGTCCCGGTGCTTCGGCATACACGGGCGAGACACCGGTCGAGCCGTACTCATGTTCGCCGTGCGACAGCCGGCTACCGATGCCCCTCGTGGCTGCATCCCGGCTCCGTCTGGCGATCGAAGAAGCGCTGCCTGGAACTGTCGTCGGCGTCGAGATCGAAAACACCCGCAGCGGCAATGAAGCGTTTCGACTCCAGGTGTCACTGGCTCCCGGAGGAGTTGGTAGCCTCGACGAATCGAGCTGGCTCGGACATCATACGCAGAGGATACACACACCGGCACCGCTCGGCACTGCGGTACACCTTGCGCCGGCAGCACGCGTCACTGCTGAAATGAAACAAATTCGGACACAGTCAGCAGCAGAGCCCATTGGCATCACTGATTCAGCCGCTACTTCCGACGAAGCGAGCATAGCCAGTACCACAGTAACTCCCTCCCGTCCGGTGTCGAGTAGCTCCTCGCCTTTCCACAAGCTCGGACAGGAGCAAACCGATGGCGATGCTCCGGATTCGTCACCGCACACTTTCGAATCGGCAGAGCTCGTTCGGTCGTTGCCTCATGTGTCATCGCCCGAGTCTCCGACACAGCGAGCCGAGGGTTTTCCTTCTGGCGTCGCACCACACAAAATGCCGACCACCGACGGGCTGGGCGCGGTTTTGCGTGCAACGATCAGCACGATGTACACGCACGGCGGCACTACAACTCGTCTGGTGCTCCATCCAGAATCGCTTGGCACGGTAGTTGTACACCTTTCGACCAGTGCCAGCGGTACAGCAGTCCAGATCGTGGTGTCGTCGGCTGAAACACTCAAGCTCATCGAGCACACGATCGATGCACTGCATGCAGAACTGCGATCGGCAGGAGTACCGGCAGAAGCAATTGCTCTCCGGTTGCAGGATACATCACCACTCGACCGGCACTCGATGAATCTGCCAGCAGTCGCACCGATTGTGCAACCGATCGGCGACGACCGAAGCGATCATCGTCGGCAACGGCAACGACACGACAAGCGCCGTCGGACCGAACACAACGAGCACACGCACTTTGAACATTTCATGTAGGAGGCACCATGCCAGGGACGGTCAGCACAGTCACGCAGCAACTCTTCGATCAGCTTGCCCCGCAGGCATCGTCGAAAGAGCCGACCAAACAGCTCGGTAAAGAGGATTTCCTCAAACTCCTGACATTGCAGCTTCGGTCGCAGAACCCGCTCAACCCAGCATCGAACCAGGAGATGGCAGCCCAGTTGGCGCAGTTCTCGGCGCTCGAGCAGATGCAGAACATCAGCGCTACACTCGAACAACTGCTCCAGAGCAACGCTTCGCTGGCGTTGAGCATCGCGCAGTACTCCGCACCAGCGCTCATCGGGCGGACAGCCACCGCAAGCGTAACCGATTCCAGCGGTGCGCGCGTGAGCTTCGATGGCAGCGTTCCTGTTCAACTCGGCTACGAGCTTGGAAGCACCGCAGCGAATGCAACGATCGAGATTCGTTCATCCACTGGTGCGATCGTGCGAACGATCACTGTCCCCGCTTCCCAGTTGCAACAAGGTTCGCATACGATCGAGTGGGATGGACGCGACGATCGTGGCAATGCGCTCCCGAGCGGAACGTATTCGTACGTCGTCCGTGCGACCGACGCCGACGGCAAAGCGCTCGCCGCATCGCCGTTGATAAGCGGACGTATCACGGGCATTCGGTACACCAGCCAAGGACTGGTCGTCCTTCTCGGCTCGATCGAAGTGCCTATCGCAAACATCGTCGAGCTGAGCTGATGCCGAGCTCATCGCACGTCGAAGCTCAAGTTTTCGTCGCCTGCGACGATATGTTTTGTCAGAACGTCGAACACCGTCGTATCGTCGCAGACCGCGATGCAGATCGCAGAGCTACAACCACTCGCTGTACCCTTCGCACCGCTGCCGCTACCGCAGCCGGAGGCGGCAACGACAAGCGACTCGTTCGATGCTATTCTGCAGAGCGAGCAGCTCCGCTTTTCCGGTCACGCCCAAGCGCGGCTAACCAGTCGCGGGGTGAAGTTGTCCAGCGACGACATCGCTCGGCTGGAAGAGGCTGTTGCCAAAGCCGAGCGCAAGGGCGCACGCGATGCGCTCGTGATGCTGCGCGATATGGTGTTCATCGTCAGCATCAAAAATCGAACGGTGATCACGGCGCTCAAAGCCGACCAGGCACACGAGAACGTGTTCACCAATATTGACGCGGCAGTTTTGGTGTAAGCAGGAACACATACCGGGTTGGACCGTGCTCGAACAGCACGGAGACCCACCACCAGCGCATCCGACCGACTGACGATGCGCAACCGCCACCGAGTCTTCCTGCCGACACCCGCCGCACGTTCGGTACACTCATTTTTCGGAGGATGAATCTATGGCTCTACTTCGGAGCTTGACCAGCGGTGTCAGCTCGCTGCGAGCGCACCAGCAGCGAATGGATATAATCTCGAACAACATTGCCAATGTCAACACGATCGGTTTCAAAGCCAGCGAAGCGATTTTCGCCGAACAATTGGCGCAGACGCTGGCACCGGCGAGCGCACCGTCGAGTGTTTTCGGCGGACGTAATCCAGAACAGATCGGGCTTGGCGTACAGATTGGCGCTGTCCGCACTCTGCTGGCACAGGGCGCTCTCCGCACGACCAATCGCCCGCTCGATGTTGCACTCAACGGCGACGGATTTTTCATCTACCGCCTCAATGGTGCCGACTACTACTCGCGTGCCGGTGCGCTCAGCCTCGACCGCGACGGCAACATCGTCGATAGCACAACAGGGGCAATCGTCCAGGGCTACAACGTGGTGCGCGACGCCAATGGACGCCCCCTCAAAGGTGCCAACGGCACAAATGTTCTTTCGCGCCAGCTCTCCGGTTTGCGCATCGATCCCGGTATTCGGTCGGCACCGCGACAAACTGAAAACGTGATGCTCGGCGGCAATCTGAGCGCCACGCTCGCCAACGGCGAAACGGTCCAAGCATCGGCAACGATATACGACAACGTCGGCAATGCGCACATTTTGCAATTGACGTTCACGAAGACCGCAACGGCAGGCGAGTTCACGCTCAGCGCCACGCTCGACGGCAACGCGCTGACGCTACCGACAACGACTGTCCAATTCAATCCCGACGGCTCGCTCAATTCCCCGCTCGATTTGACGATCGCCGGTGCGGATCTCAATACCGCGCTCGGTACGACCGGTTTGCCGTTCGACGACACCAAGTCGCTCGTGCTCACACTGGCGAAAGCTGGCGATCTGCTATCGGGTGTGACGCAATTTGCTTCAGCCAGCACCCTCACTGCAGTTCAGCAAGACGGATTCCCGCCGGGCGATTTGCAGAATTTGAGCGTCGATAGCACCGGCAAGATCATTGGCTTGTTCACCAATGGGCAGTCTGAAGTACTCGGTCAACTCGCGGTCGCTCGCTTTGCCAATGCCGGCGGACTCAGCCGCGACGGCAACGGCATGTTCACCGTCTCGCCCAACAGCGGACTGCCGATCATTGGCACAGCAGTTGAGATATTCCAGTCGACCTCGGTCGTCGGCGGGGCGCTCGAAGAGTCGAACGTCGATTTGACCGAGCAATTCGCCGACTTGATTTCGACGCAACGTGCATTCGAAGCAGCAGCACGAACGATCACCGTCAGCGATCAAATGCTGCAGGAAGTCAACAACCTCAAGCGCTAATGCGACATCACGGATGATGCCGGCGTTTCGAACGGGCACGGACGCTGAAACGAAACGCCGCCGGTAGACAACGGATTGCCAGCACGAAGCGCTACCACGGGTCTGCTACTCAGGAGCTTTCGCGATCACGGACGATGCGGGGCTTGGATGAGTAGCAGATTTTTCATTCGTTGCCGAGATCGGGACCGACGCGATCGATGCCGTCTTCGGGACACTTGCCCCGCAGTTTCCACGACGCCGACAGTGTCGTGATCGGCACGGCGCGGAGTCGCTCTTTCGCAATCAAGATGCCGCACATCCGGCAGATGCCGTAGGTTTTGTCTTCGATGCGCTTGAGCGCTTCGTCGAGCTTGCGAAGGTAGTCGGTCATGCGTTGGATTTGCGCGTAGGTTTTCTCCCGCTCGTAGGCTTCCGAGCCTTGCTCTGCCATGTGCATCGAGTAGATGCCGGTTTCTTCGGAGGTTTCGTAGTTGGTCAAATCTTCCAACCGCTCGCGGAGCATGCGAAGCTCGTCGAGCGTCTTTTGACGTTCCGCTTCGATGATCTGGCGGAACTCTTCGAGTTCTTCGTCGGAGTAGCGAACCGCTGGCTTCGGAGAAGGTGCTGCCGCCGTGGCTCGTGGCGATTGCGGCGGAGCACTCGGTGTGGGAGTCGCTGCGGTGCGTCGTTTGGTGGTTTTCGTCGAGGAAGATTTCATCGCTGCTTTCGTCGTTGCTTTTGCGGTAGTTTCTGCTTGCTTGCGTGCAGCGGTTTTCGTGGTTGCTTTCGTTGTCGCTGCTTTTTTGCTTGCGGCTTTTTTCGTCGTCGCGGTGGATTTCTTTGCCGTCGCAGTTGCCTTGCGCGTGGTCGTCTTGGCTGCCTTGGTCGCCGTCGATTTTTTCGCTACGGATTTGGCTGCCGTTCGGCGCGTGGTCGCAGCGGTGGTCTTGGCTGCGGTCGCTCGTTTGGCTTTCGTTGCGGTCGAGCGCGTGGTTTTTGCTGCAGCGGCACTTTTCTTTGCTGCTTTTTTGCTGCCGGACGCTGCTTTTTTCGCGCTGGATTTTTTTGTCGTTGTGGCTTTGGATGCCGATGCAGTTTTCCGCACCGCTCGTGCGGTGCTGCTGCGCGATGCCGATTTCCGCGTTGCCATAGGTCACCGTCGAGATATGTTCGACTTGCATGCCGCCGCTTTCATAGCGACGGCTCGAGGGCAGCGATAATAACACATCGGATGCCTACTTTGCAAACAGTTTTTTCGGCGCCGCTATTTTTGCGCCCCCGGTTGGACAGTCGGCAATCGCTTGTGAAAACCAAGCTCGAAATCGCGCGAAACTGGCTTCCCCGCTACACGGGAACACCGATCGACGAGTTCGGCGATTACATTTTGTTGACGAACTTCCACGACTACCTGGTGCGCTTTGCCGAACGCTTTCGGTGCGACATTCGCGGCGAAGGGAAACCGATGCAAACGGCGACCAACAGCGCCGGACTGACCATCGTCAACTTCGGCATGGGGTCAGCCAATGCAGCGACGATCATGGATTTGCTCGTTGCGCGAGCGCCGCGGGGAGTGCTTTTTTTGGGCAAGTGTGGCGGGCTGAAGACCTCGACCGAGATCGGGCACTTCATTTTGCCGATCGCTGCCATCAGAGGCGAAGGAACCAGCAACGACTATCTGCCGCCCGAAGTCCCTGCACTGCCGTCGTTCAAACTGCACAAGTTCGTCTCCGACAAAATCGTCGCGCACGGGCACGACTACCGCACCGGCGTGGTGTACACGACCAACCGCCGCGTCTGGGAATGGGACGACGAATTCCGCGAGCGGCTGCGGAAGCTCTCGGTCATCGGCATCGACATGGAAACAGCGACCATCTTCATCGTCGGACACGCCAACGAAATCTCGCGCGGCGCGTTGTTGCTCGTCTCGGACATTCCGCTCATGCCCGAAGGCGTCAAAACCGCCGACTCCGACCGACACGTCACCGAAAAGTACGCCGATCTCCATCTCCAAATCGGCATCGAGGCGATGACGGAAATCGGCGAAAAGGGCGAACCGATCAAGCACTTTCGCTACTGACCGGAATCGGTGTTTTTACAAATTTTGGCGATGCGTCGTATTTTCGCAGTAGCATTTCGCTCCTGCAACGATACGATGACGCCTAGCGCAATCGCCGTTGCGGTGCTCGCGTGTGCTGCCGTTGCGCAGACCAGGCAAGCACCGTCCCGCGATACAGCCACCTACCACAGCCCAGCCATCGTCGTCACAGGCACACGCGCGGAAACGCCGATCGAGCGTGCACCGGTGCGCGTCGAGGTCATCGGCGGCGAGCAAGCGCAGGGAACGGCAATCTCGACCGTCGGCGAGCTGCTGCGCGAGCAGTCCGGCGTGCTGATCGCTCCCGGCAGCGTCCGCAGCGGCGTGCAACTGATGGGACTCGGTCCGGACTATACGCTCGTGCTGGTGGACGGTCAGCCGCTGACCGGTCGTGTCGGCGGCACGATCGACTTGCAACGCATCTCGGTCGGCAACATCGAACGCATCGAGGTCGTGCGCGGTCCGCTTTCGAGCCTCTATGGCGGCGATGCGCTCGCCGGCGTCATCAACATCATCACGCGTCGTCCTGACGACGGCTGGCACGGGCGGGTGCTCGGACGTTACCTCTATCACGGTGCATCCGAACTGCAAGTCGAGCAACTCTACGGTTCCGAGCAGCTCGAAGCGAGCGTCTTCGGGACCATCCGTACGACGCCTGCTTTCGACGTCGCTGCCGATACCGACCGGTTTGCGTTTCCCACGACCGACGATTACACGCTCAGCGGGCGGCTACGGTGGTCGCCATCGTCGAAGCTGCGCGCAACGTTCGCCGGTCGGCTTTTCGGCGGCACGACGCGCGGTGCGCTGCTCCAAGCACAGGCAGGCGAAATCACGACCGTCAACGGCACGCTCGCAATGCTCGACCGATCGCTGTCGAGCGGAATCGAGTGGTACAGCCCCATCGGGCGCTTCACTGCGCAGCTCTACGGCACGGGCTACAGCGAAGGGTACTCGCTGACGACCGACGGCAACGGGCACACCGACAGCAACGATTCGTTCGAGCGACGCACCGCGCGAGCGTTCGTGCAGTACGATCGCATCGTTTCCGCGCGCAATCGTGCGATGGCGGGCGTGGAGTTCCTCTACGACGATGCCGGCGGCTCGCGCTATCCCGATCGCCCGTCGTACCGAACAGTAGCGGGCTTCGTCCAATGGGAAGGCAATCCGATCGAGCGACTTTCGTATGCGCTCTCTCTGCGAGCCGATTGGACGAGCGCATTCGGTTCGCCGCGTTCGGTGTTACTGGCATCGCTGCCGATCCTGCCGCGATTGTCGGTGCGGTATCTGCTCTCGCCGCACATCGCGCTTTCGGCAACGATCGGCGAAGGGTTCAAAGCACCGGACATGCGCCAGCTCTACATTCGCTTCAGCCCCGCAGGGGTCGGCTACCAACTGCTCGGTGCGCGTGTGCTCGGTCTCGACCTGCAACCCGAACAGTCGCTTTCGGCAATGACGGGAGTCACGCTGTCGTTCGATACGCTCGCGGTCGGTTCTCTTCGCCTGCAGCGGACGGTGTTCGATGTGCTGCTGTTCTACAACAGGCTGCGGAACATGATCGAGTATTTTGCCTACCAGCAATCGCCGCTGGTGTTCACTTATCGCAACGTCGCTGCGGTGCAGACGTACGGTGTGACGGCAATGCTGGCGACGTCGCTCGATGTCGGCACGTATCGTTTCGATGTGCGGGGGTCGTACCAGTGGCTCGCTGCATACGACGAGCGCGTACTCGCTGCGATCGCTCGTGGGAGCGCTGGCTTCATGATTCCATCGACGGGGGAGTTCCGCCGTTTGACGCGCGCGGAGTATTACGGCTTGTGGTATCGCCCGTTCCATTCGGCGACGTTGCGGCTGGACTGGCGATACCAGCCGTGGCAGATAGCGCTGAACGTGCGCGCGCAGTACGTCGGCGCCTTCGGCGATCTGCAACGCGCGTCGAATCCGGACATCTACGACGGCACGCAGTATCTGGGACAACTGCTCGACAGCCCGGCAGAGCTTGTGCCCGGATATTGGATGTTCAATTTCGGCATCGAAAAACGCATCGCGACGGTCGGCGGTACGACGCTCGTCGTCGCTGCTGGTGTGAACAACATGTTCGATGTCGTCATGCCGCGCTATGTGCCGACGGCGATCGGACGGCAAGGATTCTGCTCGATGCAACTGGAGTGGTAGTGCCGGCGCCACAAGGTATGCCGCGGTAGGGCACAGGGAGACGAGGAGGAAAGCATACCTTGTGGCGACAAACCAGCGCAGCCCCAGGAATTTGTCCTGGGGCTGCGCATTTGCTTTCTGTCTCGGGCAGATCGTCAGTTGAACGTGTAGCGGATGCTCAGCTGCAAGCGATAGACATCGTTGATCGTCGCCGATTGCTGGAAGGTACGGTCGATGAGCTTGTCGCCGATGTTGCGGAGGCGATAGATCGCGCGTTCTTGGCTATCGGCGCCGCGTGCGATCGAGGGCTGCGTCGTGACAGGAATTTGCCCAACTCCCCAGTCTTTGTTGAGCAGGTTCGTAAAGTTCAGGATGTCCAAGCGAATTTGCAGCCCTTGCCGATTGCCGAAGAGATTACCGAAAATGTCCTGCGTTATGCTCAGATCAGCACGCCAGACCATCGGGAAAAACAGCGCACCGCGTTCGGCGTACTTGCCGCGATTCTTGCTCAAGTACGGGTCCTGCTGAATGAACGCTTCCCATGCATCGGCTTGCTGTGCAGCAGTGAAGGTGACCGTCTGCCCACTGACCGTCACTGAGTAGTCTTGGAAATTCATCTCGCTTTTGTCGCGCGGGATGTAAATGAGGTCGTTGCTGGTGCCACCGTCGCCGTTGAGATCGCCGGCATAAACGTAGCTCGCGTTGCCGTTGGTACGTCCGTCGAGGAACAGTGAGATTGTTGTCGCACCAATGTCGAAATACTCCAGGCGATACGATGCCGTCGCAAACGCGCGGTGTCCGAGCGAATTGACCGAAAAGCCTAAACCGGGGTTGTTCGGGTCGCCGGTGTGAGGATTGTTGTTCCACGAACCGAAAGCGATTGAGCCAGGATCGACCGTATTGCGCGTGATGCCGTAGCTGTAGCCGGCTTTGAAGTACCAGTTGTCTTGCCACGGACGCTCGAGCGAGAATGCGATGTTCCACGAGTACCCGACGTTTTGATTTTTGAGCACGACGGCACTGGTGACCATCGAGTTGATCCGATTGCCACTCGTCCAGCGTGGGCGATTGTCGACACCGACGAAGACCGTATCGGCGGGCTTGAGATTGGCGTTGATGTAGTAGATGCCGTTGACGTCTTGTGCATAGAGGAACTCCGCTGTTCCAACAAATCCGAACGGTAGCTGCTGATCGAAGCCAAGCGTCGAACGCCACACCTGCGGGAAACGGAACGTCGGTTCAGTCAAAGCAAGCTCATAGCTCCGCGCCGGCTGACCAGTGACAGTAGTCGGCTTGTAGTGATTCGGATCGGGATGGAACGGCCGCGCAGTTGTGTTATCGAGTTGCTCAAAACCTGTCAGCACGCCGTTGTTGCCGATTTGGTTGGAAATCCATACATACGCCGGACGTCCCGTGAACAACCCTGTTCCACCACGCACAATCGTCGAACGATCACCGAACACATCCCAGTTGAAGCCCAATCGCGGTGAAAAGAGCGGATTCGGATCAGGCATTTTGTCGGTGCGGTAGCGAACGGTATTGCCGTTTTCGTCGCGGAAGTTGAGTGTATCAACCTGCGGGTTGTGGTAACCGGTGTTTTCAAAAAAGGGCACATCAACACGCACGCCTGCGGTGAGCCGCAGTGTGGGCAGCAGGTTCCACTCATCCTGGGCATAAACGCCAGTGTACCACACCTTCAGCGGCTGAATCGGTTTTTCCAGACCAGGGATGTTTGTCCAGCGCACTTGGAAGCGGCGCAGCGTGACCGGCGATGCTGTGCGATTGGGATTAGCCAAGTAGTCGAGTGCATCGGTGTAGAAATCTTGCAGCGAGTTGTACACATAGACGCTCTGCGAACCAGGGAAGAATACGTTCTCCGATTGGTAGCGTTCGACACTCAGCCCGAACGTCAACGTATGAGGGCCGGCATAGTACGTGAAGTTGTTCTGCAACTGGAGCGACCAGTAGCGAAGCTCGTTGTTCGGTGTAAATGGCTCCGTGCCGAACGATGTGTAGGTGGTGCCGTTTTCCAAAATGTCAACGAACGGAAAGAGCGTCTTCGGCTGCTCACGGCTTTCGTCGTGATACGAATAGCCGACGATCAATTGGTTCGACATGTTGTCTGCCAAAATCGAATTCCATTCGCCGACGATCGAACGGATGTTTTCCAGGATTGCATAGTTGGAGTTGGCAAAATTGAGCGCTTCGAGATTGGTGCGTCGGTTACCAAAGCCAAGCGACGAGGAATTCGACAGTAGCACATCTGTTCGCGAATCGAGGTGCACATAGCGCAGCGTGATTTTGTTCTGTTCGTCGAGGTTGAAATCGGTGCGCAGCAGAAAGCGCAATGCTGGTGTTTCGAAATCGTAGCCTTCGTATGGTCCGGTGTCGTAGTTGAAACGCTCGCGCAGGAAGGTGCTGAGTGAATCGAGCGACGATGCACGCACGCGCGTGATCGTACCGCCGACCGGCTCACCACGATTGGCGCGGAATGTCGTTCCTGGCTGTGTCAAGCCTTCCGTCTCGATGTTGGTAAAAAAGAACCATTTGTTGCGGATGACTGGTCCGCCTAAGCGTGCGCCGATCATCGAGTAGCGAAACGTGCCGGGATCGATCGTCGCATCTTGTGCTTTTGTCCCGACAAAATCTTGGTTGCGGATGAAGTAGTACAGCGAGCCAATCCATTCGTTCGTTCCGCTGCGCGTGACGGTGTTGACACCAGCGCCGACGAAGTTTCCTTGGCGGACGTCGTAGGGAGCGATGTTGATTTGGAGCTGCTCGATCGCATCGAGCGAAATTGGTGCGACACCAGTGCGATCGCCTGGCTGCCCAGCCAAACCGAACGAGTTGTTGAAGTATGCACCGTCAACGGTGATATTGTTGAGTCGGTTGTCCTGACCGGCGAAGCTCATTCCTGGTCCCATTTGCGGCGTTAGTCGCGTGATGTCCTCGATGCGGCGTGTAATTGTTGGGAGCGTCATTGTCGTGCGTTGATCAATCGAGGTCGCTGCACCTGTTCGAGAGGCATTCAGGAGTGGATTTTGTTCAGCGACAACGAGGACATCTTTTGCCTGCACGTCCTGCGGGACTAAAACAAAGTCCTGCCGGAGACTTTGCGACAACTGCAAATAGATTCCACTCCGTTCCTGTTTTTGATAGCCGACAAGCGAAACGCGTATCGTGTAAGGACCACCGACACGCAAACCTGGAAGGGTATACTCACCATTTTTCCGCGTGGTTGCACCATAGACTGTTCCGGACGGCTCATGCCGTGCAACAACAGTAGCGCCCGTTATGGGTTCGCCATCTTGTGACTGCACTTTCCCATAGATCGTGGCAGTCGTCACACCTTGTGCCGACGCAGCAATGGTACTAAGCACCAGCCAGAGCAAAACATGTCGCACAGGATGCATAGAACACGTGAGGATAGTGGAACAAACATCAGCCCGCACAATGGTGCAGGGCGCTTTCAGCCGAATGTGATGCAGGAGAGAGTACGTCGGTTGTGGGGTGAGAGTCGAGCAGTACACTCGACGGCTGCAAAAATAGTTGCAGCATGTACTCACTCTCCGTATCGTAGGCAAAAATCTCGTCCCGACGTTATCGGGATGTTATCTGTGTCCGAAGCGGTGGTGCTCGAGGGCTGCAACGATCCGCTGGCGAAACGATTCGATCCACTGGCGTTGGTGGTCGCGTGTCGGCAGCTTTGGTGGCTCGACCGGATCGAGGAATTCGACGTGGACCGTTCCCCCTGAAAAGCGCAGCGTGTCGGGCGGGAGTATTGCGTGCGTTCCGGCGATCGCTACCGGAACGAGCCGCCGGCTACTGGCTAAAGCGATCGCGAACGCGCCGCGACGAAACTGCCCCACTTCGCCATTCCGAGTGCGTGTCCCTTCCGGAAACACCAGCAGTGCAGCACTGTCGCGGTCGAGCGTCGCAAGCGTCTGTTGCACCGTTTTTCCGGCTGTCTGCGGACGTTCGCGTTCGACCGGAATGAACGTCGAAGCGCGCAGTGCCCATCCCAAAAACGGCACGCGTTGGAGCTGCCGTTTGTAGAGAATGCGAATCGGCACCGGCGAGGCGACCAGCAACACGGGAATGTCGAACAGCGACGCGTGATTGGCGATGAAGATGTAGCGTTCGCTCGGGTCGAGTCGCTCGGCGCCACGCACGCGAAGCTCGATGCCCGCCGAACGCAGCACTGCACGCGCCCATCGCGGGAAAATGCGGTAGCTCAGCGACGGCGGAGCGCCCAACAGCCGCCGTATCAAAAACAGCGTTCCGTATCCCACGGTCGCCACGACGATCCCGACGGCGCGCAGAGCGAACTCCCACCACCGATAACGCCGCACTCGACTCATGGCACGCGGACGATGCGCAGAAAAAACCGAAATACACTGTCGAGATGTCGCTCGTCGGCGCTGCGGTCGAGCGTCAGTTCGATCGGCACGAGCGCCAGTTCGTACACCGTGCCGGCAGCAGTGGGAATGACAGCCACACGCGTCCGCTTCTGGTAGGCGGTATCGCTGCGCCGCTGTTCGACGAACTCGTACATGCCGAAGCGAAGCGAGTCGCGCCCGACGACGCCGAAATCGCTCATCGCTCGAATCGTGTTGCCCGTTCGCTGCAAACGCCGCTCGAAGCACGCGCGCGCGAGCGTTCGCGCATCGGTGGCTGACTGCATCGCAGCCGTCGTCGGAATGCGCTGTAACACCAGCGCCATCGTCAGCGCGGAATCGAGCAACAGCCCGACGGTGCCTTCGGCAAGCTCCGGCGAGGGCGGCAGCAACGTCCATTGTTCCGGCAGCGGGACGACCACGTCCCCGAGCGGGGAGCGGAGTTCGTCCTCGCTGGCGTAGTCCAGAGAGGAAAGCGCCAGATCGAGTCGCTCCGGTGGTGGTGGCGGCGGAGGCATGCACGCCGACAGCACCACGAGGACCACCAGCACACGCCTCATCGTTCGTCGGGCGGGAAGTTGCGCCACATCATGGATTCGACCGGCAGCGGTGTGCGCTGGCAGTACTTGGCGCTCTGCTTGCGGTTGTACGGTGTGGCGATCTCGCCGCACACTTCGAAGTAGATCAATTGACCGATCGGCATGCCCGCATAGACACGCACCGGCTGCTTGACCGAAATTTCGAGCGTCCAGTGATTGCAAAAGCCGACGTCGCCTTTGCCGGCGGTCGCGTGAATATCTATGCCCAGCCGTCCGACCGACGATTTGCCTTCCAAAAACGGCACGTGCAGATGCGTCTCGGTGTACTCTTCGGTGACACCCAAGTAGAAACGGTTCGGTTGCAAGACGTAGCCTTCGTCGGGAATTTCGATGTACTCGATGCGGTTGTGTCGTCGCGCATCGAGAACCTCATCGGTGTACACTGCCAGTGTTTTGCCCAAGTGGACGTCGTAGCTGTTCGTGCCCAGGCACTCCGGACGAAACGGCTCGATGACAATCGTGCCTTGTCGGATGTGGCGCAAAATTTCCGTGTCGGACAAAATCATGGTCGTCAGTCGGTGAAAATCGAAACAGTCGCTTCACGGCAGCGAGCGTGCCAGCGGAGATGGACTCTGGCTGCTCACAGTTGTTTGACGCGTTCGAGAACGGCTTCCATCATCGCTTTGGCATCGCCGAAGAGCATCGAGGTGTTCGGCATGTAGAACAGCTCGTTGTCCACGCCGGCGTAGCCGGGATTCATGCTGCGTTTGATGACGATGACGTTTCGCGCACGGTCCGCATCAATGATCGGCATGCCCCAGAGCGGGCTGCTCGGATCGGTGCGCGCCGCAGGATTGACCACGTCGTTGGCACCGACGACGAGCACGACGTCCACATTCGGCATGTCGGGGTTGATGTCGTCCATCTCGACCAGTTGCTCGTAGGGTACGTTCGCTTCCGCCAGCAGCACGTTCATGTGACCCGGCATGCGACCGGCGACGGGGTGAATCGCATACCGAACGCGGACGCCGTTGCGCTCCAGTTCGGAGGCGAGTTTGACCAGCGCGTGTTGCCCTTGGGCGACCGCCAAACCGTAGCCGGGTACGATGACCACGTCGCGTGCATAGCGGAGCAGCACCGCCGCATCGTCCGGCGTGATCGAACGCATCGTCCGATGCGCCGTCGTTCCACTCGGTGCTGCAGTTTCGCCGAAGTGCGAAAAGAGCACGTTCAGCACCGACCGATTCATCGCACGCGCCATCAAGAGCGTCAGCAACATGCCGGCAGCACCGACGACGATGCCACCGGTGAGCATGACGTGATTGCCGTAATACAGACCGCCGAATGCTGCGGCGACGCCGGTACAGGAGTTGAGAAACGAAATCACCACCGGCATGTCCGCGCCGCCGATCGGCACGACGAACGCGATGCCGTAGAGCAACGCCGTCGCGATCATCGTCGCAAACAGGAGCGGGTCGTTCCGCTGCATCACGACGATCGCCGTGCCGATACCGAGCGCTATCAGCAGCACGAGTGTATTGGCGACGTTTTGCCCACGAAAGCGCAGCGAGCGCTCGACAATACCCTGCAGTTTGGCGAATGCCACGAGCGAGCCGCTCAGCGAGACGCTGCCGATGATCGCGCTGGCGACGATCATGCTCGATGCCGTCGGCGCAAGCACCGATGCGCTTTCTGTGGCGTGCACCATTTCGAGCATCGCGATCGCTGCGGCACAGCCCCCGCCCATGCCGTTGAACAGCGACACCATCTGCGGCATTGCGGTCATCGGAACTCGGCGAGCAGCGACCCAACCGATCGCCGTGCCGATCGCCATCGCCAGCACGATGAGGAGAATGTTGCCGAGAGGTTTGCCGTTCGATGTGTGGAGTGCCATCGTCGCGACGATCGCCAGCGCCATTCCCACAGCAGCGACGAGATTGCCGCGCCGTGCAGTGCGCGGATGCGACAGTTGCTTGAGCCCGACGATAAACGTCACCGACGCGACGACGTACACGATCGCCAAAATGTGTTCCGACTGCATAGCACCCAGAGGCAACAAAAAACTGGCGCCGAAAATACGGCGCCAGCTCATCGCCTGCGGAGAGGGCGGGATTCGAACCCGCGGTAGCGGTTTATACCACTACGACGGTTTAGCAAACCGTTGGTTTCAGCCACTCACCCACCTCTCCGAGCAGCCTCTTGTGCCGGTGCAAAAATACACACCGGCAGCGATACTCCGTCGGTGATGCAAAAGCACAGCGTCGGCACGTTCTGGCTTTGCGTTTGGGTTTTTCGTTTCGTCTCGGTCTTGTTTCGTCATGCTGAACTTGGTTCAGCATCTCATCGCGTCCCCTGCCCGTCATGCCGAACTCGTTTCGGCATCTCACCGAAAGACCCTGAAACAAGTTCAGGGTGACATGCTTTTGCCTGTGCGCTCTGCCCGTCATGCCGAACTCGTTTCGGCATCTCACCAAATGACCCTGAAACAAGTTCAGGGTGACAGGGTGGAGAAGAATGAGACCCTGAGACAAGCTCAGGGTGACGGTGCGTGTGTTCAGAGTGACGGGCGCTTGCGAGTGTCCACTGCTTGTCATGCTGAACTTGTTTCAGCATCTCACCGCATCCCTGCCCGTCATGCCGAACTTGTTTCGGCATCTCACTGCACCTCCGCCCGTCATGCCGAACTTGTTTCGGCATCTCGAATCAGACCCTGAGACAAGCTCAGGGTGACGGTGCGTGTGTTCAGAGTGACGGGCGCTTGCGAGTGTCCACTGCTTGTCATGCCGAACTCGTTTCGGCATCTCACCAAAAGACCCTGAAACAAGTTCAGGGTGACTGTGGAGAGAGAATGAGACCCCGAAACAAGTTCGGGGTGACATTGAGAAGGAGCGACGTGACCCTGAAACAAGTTCAGGGTGACGCGCATTGCGTTTCGGGGTATGCGCATCGAGGAGGTCGAGTGCACCACTCATGGCGACACTGCCGGCGATGTCCCCGTCGTTTCCTGCGGCACAGTAGAAGGACTGGCTGCATCGAGACGCTGCTGAACGTCGGGTGGCACCGGCAGACCGCGCCGACGCATGCGTTCCGCCTGACGTCGAGCATCGCCGAGACGTCCTGTGTCGAGATAGAGCAGCAGCAGGTTGTGATTGGCTTGCGCATCGTCGGGCGAAAGCACGAGCTGCCGTTCGAGAAGGATGCGTGCCGAATCGAGCTTCTTTTCCTCGAATGCAATGCGTGCCAAGCGGAAGTAAAGTTCGGGCCACGAGGGAATCTTCGCCAGCTCGCGCTCGTAGTGGATTTTCGCACGCGCAAAATCCTCGCGGTCCCAGTAGAGGTTGCCGATGTAGTAGTTGATGTACTTCTGCGTGCTGTCCATTCTGTACGCTTCCCAGAGCAGGCGTTCGCCGTCGGCTTTGCGCGGACGGACTTTGTCGAGATAGTACCGCGCACCGAGCATCATCCGTGCATACGCCGAATGAGGCGATGTTCGCACTGCTTCTTCCCAGAACACGATGCGGTCGCGGAACGACTCGGTGCGCTGCCAGGCGATCGCGGCGAAAGCGAGCACAACCGCGGCACCTGTTGCCATGACCCGATCGAGCCGAAAACGCACGACCGACCGTCCGACGAGCCACAACACACCGACGATCGGCACATAGAGGCGATGTTCGTATGCTTCCTGGTTGATCTCGCGCGGCACCACCAGCGCCGGCAGCAAAAACAGCAGATACCACACCGCCGCCGCTGCAACGACTCGCCACGCCTGCTTCGGCATGCCGCGCCAGACGAGCAACGCAACGAGCGCCAATGCAACGATGCCCGGAACGAGCGAGGTATCTTCCATGCGCGGAAACACCGACAGCTCGACCGGCACGATCGCTTTGCCGAGATACTGGACGTAAAGCGGCAGTCGCTCCCAGAGAATCGTTGCCAACTGTACCGGATCGGTCGGCAGCGGCTCGACCGTTGCACCCGCGCGCAAGAGCGCCCATACGATGCTCGCCGCAAGCCATGCTCCGAGCGGTAGCACGAGCGCGCGGAACGTACGGCTGCCTTCCCATCGCCACAGCGCAAGCGCGGCGAGCACCGTCGGTCCGACGAGGAGTGCGGTTTCCTTCGTCAGCATTGCGACGACGAGCAATGCCAATTGCAACGCGATCAGCCACCACCGCTGTCGCTCGATCCATGCGATCGCTGCCAGCGTGTACGACAACGCGACGATGCCGAGCATCGAATCGTTGCGACCGGGAATCCACGCGACCGCTTGCACCAATGCCGGATGCACCGCAAATACCATCGCCGCCAGCCACGCGATCGCATCGTGCTGGAGCAGCCGCCGCATGACGGCGAACACCAAAAGTGTCGCGACAATGTGCAGCAGCAGATTTGTCGTGCGATACGTGCGCAGACTGTCGCGTGGCGACCCCTCGGCATGGAGCTGTTGAGCAATGCGTCCCTCGCGGTGACGATCGGCGATGAACGTCCACAGCAGCAACGGGCGGTAGTACGTGTCACCCGAATCGGCAAAAACACCTCGACTCAGCGATCGCCAGAGATTCGCCGCATCGCGATTGAACGACTCGCGTTCGCGAACGAAAATCAGATCGTCCAAATCGGTGTAGCCGTAGTCGAGCGTGTGCCAGTACAGAACAACGCCTGCTGCGACGATCGCGCCACAGGCTCCGATCAGTTGCCACAGCGAAAACCGAGTCACGGCGTTTGCACGTTTCATGTCAGGGGCATTCTATCGTCGGGCGGCAAAAGTACACGAGCGGCACACGCAACACAAAAGGGCGTACACAGATGTGTACGCCCCGCGCGTCGTCGCTGCGCAGCGCTCGTGTGTCGTGGTAGCGTGTGGGATGTCAACGTTCCGAGCAACCGCACTGCGGACGCCGCAGCACACCGCCGCTGTACGAGACACGGTGGATCGTCACGTCCACGCGGCGGACGTTGTCGTACTCGAAGTAATCGCGCGATCGCTGACTGCGGACCGATTCCGGATCGCTTCCGCGCAAAAGCTGCAGCGCGGTATATGCCGGCGTCGCTGCGATGACGCTGGTGTCGGCATAGCGCCCTTCGACCAGCACGACGATTTTGCTCTGCCGCAGCCGCGACTCGAATTCCTCGCGCGAGCGAACGTCGGTCGGCAGCAACACCTGCCCGCGTCGCTCGAATTCGACAAAGAGCGGACATTGTCGCAGTCGGTCCAACAGCTCGGCGTAGCCGTAGTATGCCCGCAGTTTCGAGAGCGTGTCGTTATCGGTGCCGACAAGCGACGCACCCTGGCGCACGACAACGGATCGCTGCGAGGGGTATTCCACCGCAAAGCGCGCTGTGTCGAACCACGCAGCGAAGTACTCGATCGGCTTGCCCAGATAGACACCCCGCCGAATCGGACGTGCGTCGCTGTAGGCGACGACGCTGACGATGAGCTTTTCATCGGCGCCACTATTGCCGATGCGTGCGAGCAAGTCGGCAAAGCCCGGCAGAAGCGTATCGCAAATGCTCCGCTCGATGAGGGCGTAGTTGCGGTCCACGTACTGCGCGTACTTTCGATACTGCTCGATTCGTTCGGCGAAGAGCCGCTCTCGCCGTGCTTTCGTGGCTGCGTCCGACACATAATCGGGTCCCCAGTACTGATTGCGCCGATGCAACTCGATGAAGCCGGCATCGCCGAACGCCGCAGTGCGGAACCGTTGCAGGTGCTCGCTCAAGCCACGCCGCGTGTTGACTTCCCAGAACGTCGTCTGGAAATACGGCACGTTCCGAACAAATTGCGTATCGCGCACGAACTCCCGCTGACACGGCGGAAAGACGTAGTACTGCGGCTCGACGTAGATCGTGTCGAACAGCTCCACATCGTGCTGCAGTGGATCGCTCGGATTGCACGCAGGGAAGGCACCGCGTTTGCTCAGTTCCGACAGCGCCAGCTCGCGTCGCAAGGGCACGAGGGCAGTGTCGTACTGCGCAATGGCGATAGCGACCGTTTCGCGAACCGTGCGCCGAAGCGTGTCGGGCTTGGTGCGCGGTCGTGCAAAAAGCGCGTCCATGATCGTCGCCGAGCGCCGACGGATGCCGACGAATTCTTCGTCCGGGCGAATCGCAAACGACAGTCGTGCCAGTGCTTCGAAGGCGCTGGTGTCGAATTCAGTGCTCTTCTGCAGATGCGCGGGGATGAGCATCGGGCGGCGCACGGTGTCGTGCGTGCGGACGATCTCGATGGTGCGCTCGATCGTGCGGTAACTCGTGCGCGGCTCCAGTTCGACGATACGGCGCTGGACGTAGTGGCTGAGCACGCGATCGCTGGCAGCATCGCACACGACCGAATCGTAGAGACTGCCGCCGCGCGTGCGATACGTCGTGCCGCACGTCAGCTCGAAGCGTGCCGTCACCGAGCGGCGCTCGATACGCTCGCCGTCGCTCGATTCGAGCACGATGATCGGCTCGCGCACGGGGCGCGATGGCTGCTCACGGTCGAGCACCGTGACCGTGTAGAACACACGCGGCGGACGGCACGAGGTTTCGATCGGCACCGCATAGAGGTCGAAACCACCGCGACTGCGGATCGTGCTGCCGTCGCGGGTGCGCAGAGCCAATCGTGCCGGCGACCAATGCCGCAGCGAATCGTCGCGGTCGCTGGCAAAGTAGAGCATCGCCGTACCGCTGGGTGTCAGATGCGGCTGCGGCACGTAGGGAAACATCTCGTGGTGCGTCGCGGTGTTGATCGTGTCCTCGCCGATGGGCAGCCGCTCGAGCTTGCGGACGACGATTTGCTGCCGCCCGTAATCGACCGACAGGTGTGCCATCCACAGATTGAGCGTCGAATCGAGCGTCGTGTCGGTCGGTGCTGCACCCGCACGCCGATCGCTGGCGAAAAAGAGCACCGGCTCGCGTTCGATGCAGAACAAAAACGGCGAGTACTCGTTGCCGCGCGAATTGACCTGCTCGCCGAGCGCGTCGTTGAGATTGACCACGCGCGACCACTGCCCATTGGGCAGCATGAACGCTGCGTAGAGATCGGCATTGCCCATCACCGTGTCGCGACCGTCGAACGAACGCTGATTGCGGAACGGCGCACTCAAGCCGCGCGTGCGATCGCTGGGATCGCGTCGCGCCGGTCGGTCCGACGAGAACACCAGCAGCACCGTATCGCCACGCTCGGCAAGCGTCGGGTGAGCATCCCAGTAGAAGCTGTTGAGCGGTCGCAGATTCTGCACTGTGATTTTGCCGTCGGTGCCAATCCAGAATCGAAACAGGTCCGTGCCACCGACCAAGCCACCGACGAGCACGTTGATGCGTCGTGCATAGCTTTCCTCGAAGGGATGACCCGATGCGAAAAATCCTTCGCGTGCCGATCGAAACGCGATGTTGCCTTCGTTGTTGGCGAGCACCGATAGCATGCGTGCAAGCGGCGAACCGCGCAGCCGTGCAGTGTCGTAGCGATGCGCACCGATCGGACGTGCAACGGCGAAATCTTGGTCGGCGACCAGGCAACCGTTTTGGAGCGTGCCTTTGGTCGAATCGTGTAAACCGTCGCTGGTGAAGTACAGCAAACCATCGGCGGGATCGACGAACGGCGCGATGTCGTCGCCGGCAGTGTTGACCGCACCGAGGTTGTGCGCAGGCAATGTCGTCGGTTGTTGTGCCGGTGGTGGCGGCGTCGCGCAACCGACCAACAGTGTCACGAGTGCAGCGAGTGTGTATCGTGCTCGTTTCATTGTCGCCTCCCTCAGAACGTCAACCCGACACGCAAACGCCACAGCCCGATGCGCCGCCCTTGCGGAATAGCGGTGCCATCGTAGATCAACTCGTCGCCGATGCCGAGCGAGCGATAGCCGATGTCGATGCCCAAATCAGCCCACGAGCCGAGCGGAAGCTCGACGCCAGCACCGATGCCGAACGTCAGCGGGGGAGCCGAGGCGTTCATCCGCAACGAGTAGTTCGGCACGACGAGATTGAGTCCCGGAATCTGCAGTCCGCAATCGGCGATGATCGAATCGAGCTCTGCGACACGGCGTTCCTTGTCCTGATCGAGGCTCAGCGAGAAGCGCCACAGGTTCATCGTCAGCCGATCGATCGCGGTGCCGAGCTGCGCATAGACGAACGGACGCATGCACGCCAGCGTGCGATCGAAGTTGTAGCGCACGTGCAATGCCAGCGTGGGGCGGTTGTAGTCTTGGGGCGGTGTGGCGGCGAACATGTTGTACGCTCGCGTGCCGGTCGTGAACGCCAAGCCGATGCCCCAGCGGTAACAGTAGTCGGTGCGGAGTGCCAGCGCGGTTTCTTCTTCGAGCGTCGGCTCGTTGTCACAGGGTTTGGCTCCTTCGCGGCGGAGCATGTTGGCGGTGACGCCGAAGCGAAAGCCAGCGGCAATTTCTGCGGCGAAAGTGCTGCGCTCTTCGGCAGTGGAACGATCGCGCCAGTCTGTGTACGTGAACAAGCCGGGAATAGCGCGCAGTTCGACAAAATACCACGAACACGAACGCTCCGGACAGCTCAGCCGCCACGAGGGAAGCTGCAGCGCGACATCCAGCCGATCGCAGTCGCAGCCTGCCGTTCGGACCGGGACGTCGCGGATTTCCGGGATACCGGTGACAGTGTTGTAGGAGCGGACGCGGTTTTTGTTGTCGTACTGATTGCGCACCATCGCACGCTCGCGGGCAGGAAGCACGACATCGCCGACAGGAATCAGCTCGATGCACTCGCGCCGCTGGGCAGCGCACCGCGACAGGAACACGAAAAACGTGTCTTGTCGCATTGTGCCGCTGGTATCCCGTTGTGAGCGGATGAGCATTTCGAGCACCGTTCCGCGCAGCGTGCGTCCGTCGCGACGGTTCGTGCCGGTTTCGTCGCAGATGCACGGTGCGGTTTCGTAGTGGAACTGCCGGTCCGGTCGAATATCGAGCGCATCGTCGAAGCGTTGGAGCGGTTGCGTCGAGCCGCATCCCCACAGGAGCGCAGCAACAGCAGCACTGATCAGCAAACCTCGTTTCATTGCCCACCTCCGAGTGCAAGGTTGAACGTAACGATTGCTTGGAAGGAGCTCAAAAACGGTCGGTACTTGCTGCGGATCAGGGCGTTCGGTGCATGATACCGCAGTGCGACGTCAACAAACCAGCCGCAGCACGGCGAGTCGTAGAAGATCACACCGCCGACACCGATGCTGTAGCCGAAGCCTGTGCTGCTGCCGGCGCGGCGCGAGGGAAAGTCGTATGGCGGTGTCGTCGCGATCGTGCTCAAACCGAGCGCCAGCGAGGCGTAGAGCGGCACCTGGGTCGGCTCCCACGGCCACCACCGCAGCTCGCCCGCGAGGAAACCGCCGTCGGTGTAGCCATGACGCTGGGGCGGAAGCGAATCCAGTGGCGCCAGCGGCGAATACTCCATGCGCACGCCGTACCACCAGTGGCAGTACTGCCGCGACATGAGCAGGAGCGTTCCGCCCAGCGCCGGACGGTTCACGCTTCTGTAGTCGGGATTTTCGGGGCGGTGGTAGGTCGCTCCTGCCCCGACGAACCACTGCGCTGTTGCCAGTACCGGCAGCGCGAGAAACAGAATCAATCGCCACATACGCAAGCTCCACGAGGGTGAGACATTCCACACACGGTCTTCCACGCCGAGACCCGAAGCGAGCGACGAACATCATTGTTGTGACGTGCGTAATGAGAAAGTTCTCGGAGAAACACAATGTCCCGCTGCCCTCGCTACGCCCCTTTACCTGCTCGTGCTACTTGACAACCATCGCGTATGCCCCGATGCATACCGATACAGCGATCGCGGTTTTCGCCCAAAGCATGCCCTGCTGAGGTAGCACTGACGCCGCGATCGCGACGATGGCGCACATTACCGCTGCTACAACGATGCTTCCCCACGGATACGATACCGCCAGCACGCCTCGCGACAGTCGAGCTGCGACGATTGCACCGACGACATAGGCGCCCAGCGTCGCCCATGCTGCGCCGAGATAATCCGCAAGCGGAATGAGCGCGAGATTGAGCACGATATTGGCAATGGCGGCGCTGCCGTGTACCAGCGGCAACAGCGAGGTGCGCTTGGCGATCTGAATGCTGGCTACCATGGCGGTCGTCACACCGAGCGCGATGTAGCCAGCCATGACGATCGGGACGACACCGAGACCGCGCCAATACTCGGCTCCGATCAGGTGACCCCGACCGATCGGAATCGCAACGATGTCGCCGACGAGCAGCGTCACGACCGAAAAGAGCGCCACAGCTACCGCCAAGAAATACCGCATCGCGCGCGCCAGCAACGTGCCGATGTTCGGATCGTCGGCGTGCTGCAAGTAGAGCGGGCGCCACGCCGTCTCGAACACCGACACCGCGAGCATCATCGGAATAGCGAGCCGATAGTTGGCGTTGTAGATGCCGACGGCATCGCTGCCAGCCAGCCAGCCGAGTAGCGGACGATCGGCGACCTGGACGACCATCGCAGCAAGTGCCGCCGGCACCGTCGGCGCGCCGAACCGCAGCAGCGCACCGAACAATGCACCATCGAATTGCCACCGCAGTCGCGGCAGCACGATCGGCACTGCAGCGAGTGCGCCGAGAAGCGACGACGATACCGCTGCGATCATCACGCCCTCGACTCCCCACCCCCGCGAGGCGACGAGCAGGACGTTCAACGCGACATTGACCGCCACGACCGCCACGCGCAGCGCTGCGAACAGCACCGCACGGCGTTCCATCCGCAGCATCGCAAAGGGAATCGTTGCGACGGCATCGAACGCGACGACGAAAAGCGCCATCTGCACCCACCCAGCAGCCCCCGTGCCAGCCAGCGAAAGCACAGACGCAAGCGCCGGTGCTGCGACGATTCCGATACCAGCCATCGCCGACGCGATCGCAACGACACCAGCCATCGCATGCGTCAGGACGGCTTCCGGCGGACGTTTTTCGACCCAATAGCGCATGAACGCTTGCTCGAAGCCGAACGTGGCGACGACGCTCGCCAGCGCCATCAGCGCGTAGAGCTGCGCCACGTCCCCGAGCTGTGCCGGTGCCAAAACGTTCGTGTAGAGCGGCGTCAGCAGGAACGTCAGCAGCCGCTGAACGACGGTGCTCAAGCCGTAAATGACCGAATCGCGTGCGAGCTGCCGAAAGGGACTACTCATGAGCACGTTGGGTGGGATGCTCCCCGCGCAGGAATTGCTCCAGCTCGGTGACGTCCTCGCTGCTGCCCATGAACACCGGCGTGCGCTGGTGGATGTCGGTCGGCTCGATGCGCAAGACGTCGCAACATCCGTTGGAGGCACGTCCGCCGGCTTCGGTGACGATTTTCGCCAGCGGATTGACTTCGTAAATCAAGCGGAGCTTGCCTTCGGGATTTTTTCGATTGCCCGGATACATGAAGATGCCGCCGTAAAACAGCGTCCGATGAACGTCGGCGACAGCGGTTCCGACGTAGCGCAGCGAGTACGGGCGCCGTCCGTCGGTTGAGGGCGTCTTGAGGTACTCGACGTACTGCTGCAAGCGCTCCTCCCAGAGCGAGAAACTGCCTTCGTTGACGCTGTAGATCGAACCGTGCGGTGGAATGCGCACCTGCGGATGCGACAGCAAAAACTCGCCGATCGTCGGATCGAACGTGAACACGTCCACACCCATGCCGGTCGTGTACACCAGTTGTGTGCTGCTGCCATAGACAGCGTAGCCAGCGCAGACCTGTTTGTAGCCGGGCTGCAAAATGTCTTCGAGCGTACCGGGAGTGTCGAGCGATTCGTCGAGCCGGCGGTAGATCGAAAAAATCGTCCCGATGGTGATGTTGGCATCGATGTTCGACGAGCCGTCGAGCGGATCGAACACCATCACGTACTTGCCGCGGCGGTAGTTCGAGGGAATGTGGATCAGACCTTCGGCTTCTTCCGATGCCATCACGCACAAGTGTCCGCCGTGATCCATGGCGCGGAAGATGACGTCGTGCGCCAGTTCGTCGAGTTTGCGGACTTCCTCGCCGTGGACGTTGACAACGCGCGTCGAGCCGAGCAGATCGGTCAAGCCGGCTCGTCGTACGTCGCGCGCGATGATGCGAAGCGCCAGCGTCAGATCGCGAAGGATGCGGGAGAATTCCCCTGTCGCTTGCGGAAATTGCTGCTGCTGTTCGGCGATGTGCCGCTCGATGGTGATCAGTTTTTGCTGCATCGTCGGTCCAAAGTCATTGCGCAGCGCAAAGATAGCGTGCTGCCGGCAACGCCGATGCAGGGCTCTATCCCAGAGCCGCAAGCGGCATGCTCCACCGGTAGTGCGATCACACCAGCGACATGCTCGATCCGTCTTTGTGGTCGGTCAACTCGGTTCATTGGCGACACGTATGCGAGCACTCGTCAGTTTGAGCGGAACACTACCGACCAGCACCGAACTCGGCAAGCTTCGCTACGACACCGTCATCGCTGCCGACGGATCGGCGTGGCAATTGCTCGAACGCGGTGTCGTTCCGCACGCCATTGTCGGCGACCTCGATTCGTTCCACCGGATACCGCACGCGGAATCGGCATTCCCGGGCTGCCACATCGTCCACATGCCCGATCAAGATGCAAACGATTTCGAGAAAGCTCTGCGGTTCGGCGTGGCGTGGGGCGCCGATGAGTTCGTCGTCGTCGGCATGAACGGCGGCGAGTTGGAACACACGCTCAATAACTGGAGCGTGTTCATGCGATACAGCCGTCGCCTCCCGCTGTGCGTGTACGATGCGGGTCGGATCGGTCGCGCTGTGTACGAGACACTGACCCTACCGAGTCAGCCGGGAGAGATTATTTCGATCATCCCGCAGCCGCGCGCAGTGCTGACAGCCCGTGGCGTCGTGTGGGGACTCGACGGCGAGTTGCTCGAACTCGGCACACGCGAAGGCGCACGCAATCAATCGTGCGCCGATGTCGTCGAAATTACCGTCCACGAAGGCAGCGTTCTGGTGTTCTACGATGCTTTCGCTCCCTGGCGCCGGGACGGCACTTCGGTCGTACAATAGTTGCGTTCGGCTCCCGTTTTCCCTCTCCGCACTATTTTCGCGCCCATTTTCGATACCGACACGCAGGTTTCACACTCGATCGGAGGTGCGATGTTCTGGACCTTGGAACTGGCAAAGTACTTAGAGGACGCACCCTGGCCAGCGACGAAAGAAGAGCTGCTCGACTACGCCAACCGCACCGGGGCACCGCAACAAGTCCTCGACAACTTGATGGAGCTGGAAGATAGCGACATTCTCTACGAAAGCATCGAGGACATCTGGCCCGAGTACGACAGCGAATCGTACTACTTCAGCGACGAAGACGAAGACGAAAGCCCCGACATCTTCACCTGATGCGAACCGAATCGTCACGCGGGGCACGCGAGCGCATCGTCGCATGCCGGGCGGTGCCAAAACCTGTGCAGCACCTGATCCGAACGGCGCGTGGATAGCGTAGCGCTCATCGGACTCGTCGGAGCAGGGATCGCCTGGCGCCGGATTGCGCGTTTGCCCTCGGCGGAGGTGGTGCGCCGCAGTGTGTCGTCGCTGGTGTTCTACGTTCTGCTGCCGGCGCTGACGTTTCGTTCGATGCTGCATGCACCGCTGGGGGACGTCCTGTGGAAGGTGCCGCTGGCAGCCAGCGTGGGGATTGTCGTTGCATCGGCGATAGCGCTGGTCGTAACTCGAAAGCAGATTCTGCCGCATCGGGCGGCTGCAGCGGCATTGGCTGCCGGCTGGGGCAACGTGACCTATTTGGGAATCCCCGTGTTGTCTGCGGCTTTCGGCAACGAGGCGACGTTCGTCGCGGTGCTCTACGATTTTGCCGCCTCGACGCCGCTGCTGTGGACGCTCGGTGTCGCGCTGGCTGTTCGGAACGTTCACGATCGCAGCCAGGTGGAATCTCCCTGGCGTCGTGTATCGGCTGTCCCGCCGCTGTGGGCAGCGGTCGCGGGAATTCTCGGCAATGCGATTGCGCTGGAGATTCCGCCCCTTGCCGATCGCATGCTGTGGCTTCTGGGGAGCGCTGTCGTGCCGCTAATGATGTTCGTGCTCGGGCTATCGCTCCGTTGGGAGTATCTTCGCCGCTGGCGCGAGCTTGTGCCGGTCGCTGCGCTCAAATTGACGCTTGCGCCGCTCGTCGTGCTCGGCGTCGGCATTGCTATCGGGTTGCAGGGAACGATCCTGCGCGCGGTCTTGCTGGAAGCAGCCATGCCGACGATGATGCTCACGCTCGTCGTCGCCGAGCGCTATCGGCTCGATGTCGAGTACATCGCCGCTGCCATTGCGCTGACGACCGTCGCCAGCGCAGCGACGCTGCCGCTGTGGTGGTGGTTGGGTTCAATGCTCGGCTGAGCGGTGCGTCTTTGCCAATGTTCACTGTGGCTCGTACCATGAAACGATTTTTCGTCTGCACTGCTGCTCTGGCGCTTGCGACGTTGCCCTCGCCATCGGGCGACGACCTTCGCTATGTGCCCAACGAGGCGTTCGGATTCGGCGAGCGGCTCGAATTTCGCATCGGCTACAAGTTCATCACTGCCGGGCGCGCATACTTCCAGATCGCGCCGGAGCCGATCTATCGCGAGGGTCGGCCGTGCTACGACATCTGGTTCGAGGTACGTTCGCTCGAATCGCTCGACTGGCTCTACCGCGTCCGCGACCGCTACCGAACGGTGCTCGACGTCGCCGGCATTTTCCCGTGGGAGTTCGAACAGCACATTCGCGAAGGCAACTTCCGCCGCGACTTCAGCGCACGCTTCGATCAGCGCAACCGCAAAGCGATCACCACCGAGGGCACCTTCGACGTACCGCAATACGTCCACGACATCGTCTCGGCGTTCTACTACGTTCGCACGCTCGATTTGCGCTCGTATTCCAAAGGCGCGATCGTCCAATTGCAGAATTTCTTCGACCGACAAACGCACGACTTGGGCGTGAAAATTTGGGGTCGCCAAACCGTCGAGGTCGAAGCGGGAACATTCCGCTGCATCGTCGTCGAGCCGCTCATCCGCGAAGGTGGATTGTTCAAAAGCGAGGGGCGAATTCTGATCTGGCTCAGCGACGACGATCGCAAAATCCCGGTCAAGGTCAGCACAAAAATTCCCATCGGTTCGATCGATGCCGAACTGACCGGCTACAGCGGACTGCGAGGACCGCTTACGGCACGAATAGCCTCGCCCAACGACCGCTGAGCCAGAGATGGGCTGCACAACGTCGGTCGGCGCGGTACTTGTCGCAGCAGCGGTGCTCTGCAGCGGGCAGGTGCGGACGAACTTTTCGCTGCTCGATTCGATGGTCGCACGTGCAGTGAGCGATCTGCCGTGTGGCGGGTGCGATTCTGCCGTCGTCCTACCGTATCAGTCCGCGGCGCGGTGGCTCGTTGTCGAAAAGTGGATAGCATCGGGGAAAACCACTACCGAAAATGCTCGCTGCACACTGGCGATCGCCGATTGCGCGGTGCGATATGCCCTGCATCCGACCGAGCGTGATTCTGTGATCAGAACCGTTACCGTTGACGTGCGGCTGATGACGCCGGACACCACTTGCCGTTCGATGAGTCAGTATGCCGACACGCTCGCGCGAGAGGACATCGTCGCTGTCGAACTACCACGCTCGGAGCTGACGTCGAGCCCGGTGCCCCCGCCACCGCGCTCATTGTGGGACGATTTGCTCGAACCGGTGGTCATCGTCGCGTCGGTCGCCACGACGCTTTTGCTGCTGTTTACAGCCCGCTCGCGGTAGCTTTGCACGTTTTGTATTCTTGCGCTTGTTTCACCGAACGCGAACGACTATGCGTCGAGTGGTCATCACTGGTCTGGGGGCACTGACTCCCATCGGCAATTCCGTCCCGGAGTATTGGGAAGGGCTGCGCACCGGCAGAAGCGGTGCCGGTCCGATCACGCGTTTCGATGCATCGAAATTCCGCACACGCTTTGCGTGCGAGGTCAAGGGGTTCGATCCGCTCACGGTGATGGACAAACGCGAAGTGGGGCGAACCGATCCGTTCTGCCAATACGCACTGGCGGCAGCGCAGGAGTGCATCGCCGATGCAGCGCTCGATCTCGAACGCACCGATCGCGATCGCGTCGGCGTGATTTGGTCGTCCGGCATCGGCGGCTTGGTCACGCTCGAAGAGCAGATCGGCGGCTACTATCGCGGCGACGGCTCGCCGCGCTTCAGTCCGCTGTTCATCCCGAAAATGATCAGCGACATGGCTGCCGGTTTGATCTCGATTCGTTACGGTTTCCGGGGTCCGAACTTCTGCGCAGTATCGGCGTGTGCATCCTCGTCGCACAGCATCATCGAGGCGTTCAACTACATTCGGCTCGGCAAAGCCGATGCGATCGTCGCCGGCGGTTCGGAAGCATCGGTGACGCCATCGGCGATCGGGGGATTCGGTGCGATGAAAGCGCTCTCGGAGCGGAACGATTCGCCACAGACCGCATCGCGTCCGTTCGATCGCGATCGTGACGGATTCGTGTTGGGCGAAGGCGCCGGTGCATTGTTGCTCGAAGAACTCGACCATGCTCGCCGACGCGGCGCGCGCATCTACGCCGAGATCGTCGGTGCAGGTGCGACCGCCGATGCCTACCACATCACCGCGGGGCATCCCGAAGGACTCGGCATCAAGTTGGCGCTCGCCGAATGCTTGCGGGAAGCCGGCGTGCAGCCGACCGAGGTCGATTACATCAACCTGCACGCGACCTCGACGCCCGTCGGCGATCCAGCCGAAGCACGTGCGATCGTGGATTTTTTCGGCGACCACGTCGAACGACTCAGCGTGAGCGCGACGAAATCCATGACTGGACACTTGCTCGGCGCTGCCGGCGCCATCGAAGCGATCGCGACAGTGCTGGCGATCGTCCATCAAACCGTTCCGCCGACGATCAACATCGCCGAGCGCGATCCGGAAATCGATCCGCGGCTCGACTTGACCGAACACGGACCGCGCCAGCGCCGCATCGACGTCGCGCTCAGCAATACGTTCGGTTTCGGCGGTCACAATGCGATCATCGCGTTCCGTCGCTATGTCGAGTAGTCGGCTGGTGCTCGTGGCAGCGGTGCTCGTGGCGTTCGGTTCTGCTGCCTATGGGCAAAATGCCGACATGACCGCCGAGCCGACCAGCGGCGATCTGCTGCTGCTCCAAGCTCTCCGCGGCGAACGGTCGGTCGGGAGCACCAGTGTACTGCCGCCGCGGCTGTCCGATCTTCTCCGTCCGGCGACGGTTCTCGATACGTTTCGGCGATACCTTGTCGTGTACTACGCTCCGCTCGGCGACACGGTGCAATCGCGCTGGAGCATGTTTTCGCCGCGCGACGGTCGTTTTGCCGTTGCAACGATGCGCGACAGCATCGCTACGCTGCGCGTGGATGCATCGGGTTATGTTCGCGGGGGCACTCTTCACTGGAACGCAAACGACCCCATCGGTGCCGGAAGACTCAGCGTGCGTGCTATCGGGCAGATCGCTCGCAATTGGAGTTTCGTGCTCGATTTGGCAAACGGCGTGCTCTTCCGTGGCGAGCCGGAGCGCATCGCCGTCAGCGATCCCGAGATGTGGCGCGCTGCTCGACTGTTCACCGATCAACGGTCGTTCTACGATCGCGCGATCGGTGCGGTGCAGTACGAAGGTTCGCTCGGGCGCATTCGAATCGGTCGGGACGCTGTCGGCTGGGGCTACTCGCCGCTCGGGGGGCTGCTGCTTTCGGTCGCCGAACCACTCTTCGATCATCTGCTGGCGGACGTTCAGTATGCCGGCGTGCGTTTCAGCTACGTGCACGGTGCGGTCATCGGCAGCGATTCGGCGGGCAACGACGTTCCGACGAAATTCATCGCTGCGCACCGGCTTCAGTTCGATCCGAGCGATCGGCTTTCGATCGCCGTTTCCGATGCGGTCGTGTATTCCGGACGCGGACTCGACGTGGGGTATCTCAACCCGCTCGGTTTCTACGTGTCGTCAGGATTGGCAAGTTCCGAGCGAAACGAGCGCGACAACTCGCTTTTGGCACTCGAGGCTGCTTGGCGACCGCTCGACGGCACACTCGTGTACGGCTCGCTGCTGGCAGACGACATTTCGTTCGGCACGCTGTCCGATACGAGCTGGCGCGGCAACAACAACAAGTACGCCTGGCAGCTCGGACTGGCGCAGTCGGTAGGTACGCTCGCTCTGCCGGCACTCGTCGTCGGAGAGTACGTCCGCATCAATCCGTTCGTGTACTCGCATCGAACGATCGTCAATGCGTGGACATCACAGGGCGAAATTCTCGGCGCACTGCAACAACCGAACAGCGACCGTTGGACGTTGGCAGCGACGGTGTGGCTGGCGCCGCGCCTGCGCTTCAATCTTCGCGCCGACTACATTCGCTGGGGCGAAAACTGGCTCGACAGCACTGGACGGATCGCAACGGCAGTCGTGCCCGGCACGACGATCGCAGTGCCGGTCGGCAATGTCGGTGGCGATGCCAGCCGCGGCGATGGCGACGTTCTGCCCGAGCCACTGGCGGTGGGCAATCGCTTCTTACGCGGCAATGTCAGCCATACACGACGCGTGCAGGCACAGGTGTCGCTCGAACCGCTCGTGAACGTGTTCGTGGACATTCGTGCCGAGTACGTCCATCGCACCGGTGGCAATGCACCGATGGAGCGATGGTGGTGGTGGGTACAACTTCGCGTGGGGTACTGATGCGTTGGCATGGACATCCGCTCGCCGATCGCTTGCGGCATCCGGACACACATGAGCAGCTCGTGTGGGATGCCAACGGCTTGCTCCGCACCGCCAGCGGCGACCCCGTCGAAATCGAAGGCGAGATTCCCATCCTCTTGCCGCGACGCGTCAATCAGGTCGAGCGTCATTTCGCCGAGCATTACCAGCGCGACGCGGAACTGTTCGACTACTGGGAAGAACGCGATCCGGCGACCGAGCACGACGAACGCCGATTGCGCGAGGCGATCGTTCGCCGCATCCCACGCACTGCCCGGCTCGTTCTCGACGTCGGTTGCGGCAAAGGATGGCTCTCGCGCGAGCTGGTGCGGCGCGGTGTGGCTGTGTGCTCGCTCGATGTCGGCACAGTCAATCTACGCCGCGCACTCGAGCAAACGCCCGATCGGTTGCATACAGCAGTCGTCGCCAGCGCCGAGCATTTGCCGTTTGCCGATGCGACGTTCGACTGCGTCGTCGCATCCGAAGTCATCGAGCACTTGCCGGAACCGGAGCGAGCAATCGCGGAAATGTATCGCGTCGTTCGTCCGGGCGGTCGCGTGATCGTCTCGACGCCGTACCGCGAGCGCATCCGCTACGTGCTCTGCATTCACTGCAATCGCCCGACGCCGATTCACGCGCATTTGAACAGCTTCGACGAGCATCGTTTGCGGCAATACCTACCGGCGGCGCATTTCGACTACGACGTATTCGGCAACAAAGCGCTCACGCTGCTTCGAACGCACGTGGTCTTGGGAGTACTGCCGCATCGCGTCTGGCGTGCGATAGACTGGCTCGCCAATCGCCTGGTGCGAAAGCCTGCGCATATCGTGGCGTGGTGGGAGGGCTGATAGCGGCTTTACTTGGGCAAGTCGAGCCGACCGTCGGCGGTCGAGACAATGACTCCTTCTCGCTGGAGCTGAGCAACGACACTCTCCAGCCACGCAACGTGGCGGCGACTGGCAGACCCGAACAGCAATTGCGCACAGCTTGCCACCGAGATCATGGAGTGGCGGCGAAGGAGCTCCACAAGACGTCCGCGCCAGAGCCGACGAGGCACGCCACAATAGGTAGGTTCACGCTTCGGTGGCGACACAGATGGTGCCATCCGCCCCGCCGATGCACAGCGGCGCGCAAGTGGGCAGTCCGTGCACTTCGGAGCCCGGCGCCGGCAATACAGCGAGCCAATATCCATCAGTGCTTCGTTCCACCATCGCCCGCCGCCGCGCGGTAGAACAGACTCGGCAATTTCCCGAACGGTAGGCAGCGGCAGCAGATCGGTTTCCGTCGGCTGCACAGCGAAGAACCGACTGAGGACACGACGCACGTTGACATCAACGACGGCGACATCGCGCTTGTATGCGAACGCCGCGATCGCTCGTGCGGTGTAATCGCCGATGCCGGGCAACCGCCGCAGCAGGGCGTAATCGTCCGGAACAATGCCGCCATGGTCGCTGACGATCGCTTGTGCGCAGCGATGGAGATGAACAGCGCGGCGATTGTATCCCAGTCCCTGCCAGGCAGCGATGACCTCGGCTCTCGATGCGCCAGCGAGAGCATCGAGCGTGGGGAATCGCTCTAAAAATCGCGGCAGAATCGCTTCGACGCGTTCGACTTGCGTCTGTTGGAGCATCGTTTCGGCGACGAGCACGATGTACGGTTCGCGCGGTTCCCGCCGCCAAAGCAATGCTCGCTGGTTGCGATCGAACCACCGGCGCAGTTGCCGACGCATCCAGCCAAAATGCATGCGTGTATATTTGTGGCGTTTGTCGAACGATGCTTTTGGTGTCATGAGTTACGCGTTGCGGTATGCTGCTTTTGCACTGGGTGCGATACTGACCGTGGTAGCAAGCGGGCAAATTCCGCAGCAAACGCTCCGCCCAGCGGACACGACTGTTCAGCGACCAGTCGTCAATCTCGACGAAGCGCCGTATTACGGCGTCGGATTTCAGCTCGGTTTCGCTACCGGCGTCGGTTTTTCGTTCCGCTACACGTCGCCTCGGCGCTTTGCACTCGAGCTGAACGCTGGCTACATCACTGCCGGCAAAAATCGCGCGTGGTACTCGGTCGGCGCTGAAGTGCAGTACCAATTCGACAATTCGCTCGATTCGCGATTCTACGGGTTTGCAGGTCTGGGTTACTATGCCGACGACAAAGACTCCGTCGGCAACGTGCTTTCGTATCCGACACGGCTCGGGCTTGGTGTCGGCTACGAGTGGTTCATCTCGCGAGCGGCGGCATTGTCGCTGGAAGCACCGTTGACGTTCTTCATCGGCGAACCTGGGGTGCAGGTCTTTCCCACACCACAGTTCGGAATCGTGTACTATTTCCGCTGATGCTCCCGTCGCCCTACGACCCATCGCGCGTTCTGACACTCGGCATCATCGGCGGCGGACAGCTCGCGAAGATGACCGCCATGGCAGCCTACCGGCTGGGTATGCGCGTTGCGATCATCGAGCATGCCAGCGACTCGCCGGCGGGCGTCATGACCAAGCTCGACTTTTCAGGCGGCTGGACCGATAGCAACGAACTGGAACGCTTCATCGCCGTCAGCGACATCGTTACGCTCGAAAACGAATTCGTCGCGCCGGAACTCCTCGAACGCATCGCCGAGCGACGGCTTGTGCTGCCATCGCCGGCGACTGTCTCGCTGGTGCGCGACAAGCTCGTTCAAAAGCAGACGATGCGCGCTGCCGGCATTCCGACGCCGGCATTTGCTGCTGCCGATTCGCCGGAGGCGATCGTTGCCTTTGCCACTGAGCACGGCTATCCGGTCGTCGTCAAAACACGCACGTTCGGCTACGATGGCTACGGCAACGCTTTTGTCCACTCCGAGCGCGATGCTGCCGCGGTGTGGGAGCGGTTCGCTGGCGGCGAGCATCCCCGCCAACTGATGGTCGAATCGTTGGTTCGCTTCCGCAAAGAACTCGCCACGATCGTCGCACGCAACAGGCGCGGAGAGTGTGTCGTCTATCCCTGCGTCGAAACGATCCAGGAGAACCACATCTGCCGAGCCGTACTTGCTCCTGCGCCGATCGAACGTGCAATTGCCGAGCGTGCCTGCCGCATTGCCCAACACGCTGTCGAGGCGATCGGCGGCGTCGGTGTGTTCGGCGTCGAAATGTTCCTGAGCGAGGACGGATCGGTGCTGTTCAACGAAATCGCCCCGCGCCCGCACAACAGCGGACACTACACCATCGAAGCGTGCCAGACATCGCAGTTCGAAAACTGCGTGCGTGCAGTGTGCAATCTCCCGCTCGGTTCGCCCGAGATGATCGTCCCTGCAGCAGCGATGATCAACCTGCTCGGCGAACGCAGCGGCAGCGGCATTCCCGACAGTCCCATCGATGCGCTCCGACATGGGCAAGCGTGGTTGCATCTTTACGGCAAGAAAGACTCCCGGCGTGGTCGCAAAATGGGGCATATCACTGCCGTCGGTGCCAGCATCGAAGAAGCTCTCGCCAAAGCACGCGCTGCTGCCGAGGGATTCGTCTGGTAAGCAGCATACCCAACTCACCTCAGAGGGCAGCATCGGTTCTGCCGGTCGTAATTTCGCGCCAGCCGATGTTCCACCATCGCAGTCGGTGAAATGGCGCTCTACGTCTCGAACAAGGACGAAACCGTCCGCCTGTTCAAAAACCCCGTGCTCGAATACTTCTCGCACATTCATCCGGCAACACCGGTGGTGGTGTACGTTCCCGTTGTGCTCTGGATGCTGTATCGCGCGGCGCAGTCGCTGGTGTGGTACGAGGTCGTCGCCATCGCAGCAGCCGGCGTCGTCGGTTGGACGCTGTTCGAGTACGTCTTCCATCGGTTCGTCTTCCATTACGAGCCGAAAAGCGAGCTGGGCAAAAAGCTCCACTTCCTGGTGCACGGCGTCCATCACGACTATCCGCGCGATCGCACACGACTGGTGATGCCGCTGCTGGTGAGCGTTCCGCTGGCGACATTGCTCTACGTGCTCTACGGTCTGGTGCTGCCGGCTGGCTGGCACGAAGGCTTTTTCGCCGGTTTCGTCGCCGGATACGTCGCCTACGATTCGATTCACTACATGACGCACCACTGGCAAATGCGTGGACGCATCGGGCATTTTCTCAAAGCCTACCACATGAAGCACCACTACGTCGATCCCAAGTCCGCCTTCGGCGTGAGCAATCCGCTGTGGGATTACATTTTCGGCACGACACCGAAACAGAAACGACCCATCGGGACAGCCAGCGATGCCAACTAATCCACAGCGCTGGCGACTCGACAGACTTCGCGCGGTCATGCGGTCGGCAACGCTCGATGCGGCGTTGATCGTGCATCTGCCGACGGTACGGTATCTGACGCGCTTTTCCGGCTCGAACGGAACGCTGCTGGTGCTGCGCCGCAGCGTTCATTTTTTCACCGACGATCGCTACGCCGAGCAAGTCAAAACCGAGCTGGCACGGCTGCCGAACATGCGCGTCCATATCACGCGCGACACCTTCGGAGAAATCGCCGTCGAGTGCATGCGTGCTGGCGCCGAGCGTCTGGGGATCGAAGAGCACGCGATGACGCTGAGCCAACACCGGCAGCTCCGCCAGTTGTTGCCGCAAGTCGCTACCGAGGCTCTTGGCTCGCTCGATGATCTTCGCATGGTAAAATTTCCCGATGAACTCGACGCGATGCGGCGGGCAGCGCGTATCGCCAGCAAGGTGTACCGCCAGATGCTCGAGTGGGTCCGTCCGGGCATGCGTGAGCGCGACGTCGCAGCCGAATTGTCGTATCGCGCGCGACTGGCTGGATCGGAGAGCGATGCGTTCGAAATCATCGTCGTCGCCGGCGAGCATGGCGCCTTCGTTCACGGTCGCGCTTCCGATCGTCGGTTGCGCAAAGGCGACGTGGTCACCGTGGACTTCGGCTGTCGCGTCGAGGGATTCCACAGCGATATGACGCGCACGTTCGTCATCGGCAAGCCGTCCGCAGAAGTGCAGCGTGCGTGGGATGCCGTGCAGACCGCACACGCGCGAGCGCTCGAGGTGCTCTGCGCCGGTGTTCGCGCTGCCGATGTGGACCGCGCTGCCCGCGAGGTGATCGAACGTGCCGGCTACGGCGAATTCTTCCGCCACTCGCTCGGACACGGGCTGGGAGTGGAAGTTCACGAACCACCGGCTCTGTCGTCGCGCAACACCGACGGCATCGTTCCGGCTGACTGTGTCGTGACCGTCGAGCCGGGCATCTACATTCCCGGTCGCTTCGGGATGCGGCTGGAAGACGACGTGTACGTCGGCAGAGACGGCAACGAAATCCTCACGACTGCGCCGCGTCGGTTGGCGGTGATCTAAGACCCCCGGAATGCCCGCAAAAAGTACGTCACGCTCAGCAGCGCATACCGACGGAGCACGACCGTTTGTGTGTCCTCGACGTATCCGCTGCCGATGTTCCGATTGATCGAGTTGTTGCGGTCGAGCAGATCGAAGACCGACAGCCGCACCTCGCCGCGCCCGTCGAGAAAGCGTTTGCCGATGCCGACGTTGAGCAGCGGTACCGCTACGTTGTAGCCTGCCGCCAGTCCGTTGGTCGCCACGTAGTTGAACTCGACGTTGAACACCCACCCATCGAGCAGCGCCGAGGAATCGCTGGTGATGTAGGTCGCCCGCCCCAAAAGCGTCGTCGTCGTGAAGCGTTGATCGAGCTGACGCTGGAGCGTGTTCTGCACGGTGTTCCACGCAACGCGTCCGCTGACGGTGAAATCGAGGTTCTCGCTGATGTTGCTCGTCAGGCTCACGCCCGGAGTGACGGTGAACGAGTTGGCGATGTTCTCGGCGCCGTTGATCAGACTCGGATCGCGCGAGTAGCTCAGACCGAGCGAGCCGCTGGCATTGAGCTTGACACCAAAAGGTGCGATCGGGCGACTGTAGAGCACAAAGCCCGTCGCGTTCCAATAGCCGTCGAGATTGGTCGGGCGTACGAGCTGCGTTCCGGCAGGCAGCACTTGCTGAATGCTGCCGCTGGCTACATCGAGCGTCACGGTCGTATCGCGCGTGGCGATTGTTGTGGCGTTCGCGATGCGTTGCTCGGTGAGACTCGTGCCGACCGAAACGAAAAACGACGACGCAGTCGCCAGTTCGAACGTACCGTAGGTGAGCCAGAGCGAATGAGTGTACTCCTGCGCCAAGCGTGCATTGCCGATCGAAAGTTGGAGCGGGTTGGTGTTGTCGAGTGCTTCTTGCAGTTGCGACGGTGAGGGCAGGTTCGTCCGCGTCGAGTACCACGCGCGGAAAAAGCTCGTCATCGTCGGGCGTGTGGTGACCGACAGCGTAGGCAGCACGTTGTGGAAGTTCCGCCGAAGTGCGAAGGTGTCGGAGGTGGTCGTCGAGCCGATCGCGATCGCGCTGTGCTGATCCACATCGAAGCCGAGCAGTTGATAATCGGCGCCCAACTCGACATTCCACACGCCGACTCCGCCCGGTTGCATCATGCGGCGCATACCGCGCGGCGCGAAGCTGCCCATGATACCTTCCATCATGCGCGTGGCACTCGATGTGTCGGGCGAGCCGAGGATGAGTTTGTAGCGCACACCTGGACGATGCTCCAACGCGGCGCTGGTCGTGTGCCAGGCAGCTTCGATGGCGTCGGTGCCGACCGGCTGCGTCCAGTCACGGTCGTATTGCGTCGTCGTGCTCGTGACGGTGTAGCCGAGCTGCAGTTGGTGACGTTCGGCAAGCGGTTCGGTGTAGAGGAGATTCGCACTGAGCGTGCGTTGGCGACCGTTCTGCGGTTGCTGTGTCCGGATCGAATCGTCACGCTGCGAGCCGTTGTCGTAGTACTGGTTGAACGAGTTGGTCGTTGGCATGTTGTCGGATGTTTGCTCGTTCCACTGCAGGCGCGCCGAGAGCGTTCGTCCCTCGGTGGCAAATCGTCGGCGGTAGAGCAGCTCGGAATTGCTCGAAAATCCGCTGGCGTCGGTCGTCGTTTGTGTGGTCAGTCTGTTGAGCGGTCGGTCTTGCGAGAGCGTCGCTGTTTCCACCAGCGATGTTCTGTTGCTCGTTTGCCAGCTCAAGCGTGGCGAAAGGAGAATCGAGTTCATCGAATCGAGCGTAACATCGGCGCGAATGTTGATGCGGTGATTGAGATTGTCCGTCGTGGCGGTGCTGCGCTGCTGGTTGCGTTGACCGAGGCTGTCGCCGAGAAAGAACTGCCGATCGAGCGACTGATCGGCGTCGGTCGTCGAAGAGTTGACGAAATAGCTCGCCGTCAGATCGAGCCACGATCCGATTTCGTTGGAGTAGTTGAGTGCGGCAGCATGGCTGCGGGTGATTCCATCGCTCGGCGTCACCATGAAGTTGGTGATGAATCCCGGACCGTCGCCGCCGGGACGTCCCGACGAGCGCACGCTTTGACGCATTGCACCGAATGCGCTGCCCATCATGCGCATGAAGGGATTGCCGCCGCCGAACATGCCGACGATGTCTTCGATGGCGAAGTTCTGCTGGTTGATGTTGTTGCTCATCGCCAGCACCGAGACGCGTTGCTCGCCGCCCCAGTAGTTGACGTTCGCACCAGCAGTGTAGCGGCTGTTTTCACCGTAGCCGCCGTAGAGCTTGCCGAATTGCCCGTTGCGGCGGTCGGCACGCGTGACGAGATTGATCGTTTTGATGCGCTCGCCGTCGTCGAAGCGGGTGAACTGCGCTTGGTCGCTCATTTGGTCGTAAACCTGGACGCGCTCGATGATCTCTGCCGGCAGCGAGCGAAGCGTCGCCATGGGGTCCTGACCGAAAAACGGCTTGCCGTCAACGAGTACGCGCTGGACTGTTTGCCCTTGTGCGCGCACCTGTCCACCCTCGACTTCGACGCCGGGGAGTTTGGCGACAAGCTTGTCGGCATCGGCGTTGCGCTCGGTTTTGAATTGGCTGGCGTTGTATTCGAGCGTGTCGCCCTTGACCTCGATGCGCGGCGCCGATTCTTCGACGACGACGTCGCGGGCTTGGACGCTCGACGGACGCAGCCGCACTGTGCCGAGTCGAATCGTATCCTGTCCACGCACACGCAGCGGGCGAGAAAGGCTGTCGTAGCCGATCGAACGAACGTGCAGGCGATAGAAACCTTCGGCGAGATGCAGCGCGAAGCCGCCGATTCGGTCGGTCACAGCGCCAGCAGCGATGCTGCCATCGGGACGATGCGCCGTCACTGTCGCACCGATGATCGGCGAGCCATTGCTGCTATCGGCGACCGTGCCGACGACGACTTGTGCCGACGCTGCGAGCGAAACGACCACGAACACGAGTGCGGTGCGCACAATCGAGCCAAAAGACATAGACCACTGGGTGCAGGTGAAACAGTTGCCGTGGTGCCATTGGACGACGGCTGGGCTAAAAACGTTGAACGCAGGCGATTGTTTCACCGAACTGCGTGCACGCACACGGCGCAGCATTCGTCTTTGTCGCCAGTGTCACAACTTTCGAGTACAACCATGCCATCGCTTGCCGAAATGATCGCCGGTCCGAAGCCGGTGCTCGTCGATTTTTCCGCCGAGTGGTGCGGTCCGTGCCGTATGCTCCAACCCGAACTCAAGACGCTCGCCAAGATGATGCGCGATCGGCTCACGATTGTGACAGTGGACGTGGACAACCCCAAGAACCAGACGTTTGCCCAGTCGCAGGGTGTGCGGAGTGTGCCGACGTTGGTGCTTTTCCATCGTGGCGCGCCGGTATGGCGTTCGTCTGGATACCGATCGGCGGAACAGTTAGCACGGGAGATTGAACCACTGCTGGAGCCAGTCGGCGCTGACGCTCAGCAATAGTCGCGCTCGATTGTCGCCGCAACGGACGCCCAATCCACACCGGGTGCCAGTGCCGTGCTTTCCAGATGCGTCGCCATCGAGGGAAGCGGCACCCACAGCGTGTAACGCTTGCCGAAGAGAATCTCTCGCCAGCCGTAGAACCAGGCTTTCGCGACGATAGCGGCTTCGAGCCGGCTGTGGAATGCTGCGCGGGCGGCACCGAGCGGCGATCGCACCGTGCGTTTGGTCAGTGCCAGCCACATGCTCGCGTCGAAATTCCCTCGCCGGTAGGTGCGAAAAATTCTGGCTGTGCGGTGGAGGATCGAGCGTCGCGCAAGAAACGTCAAACACGTCGAACCGGCGCTGCGCCAGTGGTAGCCGCTGTGAAAGCAAATCTCGTAGCGACCGCGATGCAGGGGAAGCGTGTAGTAGTCGGGGTAATCGTAGGGCGCCACAAAATGCACATCCGGCGCCGACGTCGCGAAATCCACCAACGCGCCGAACGTGCCCGGACGGTAGAGGTAGTCGTCCTCGGCGAAATAGACCAACTCGGCGCGCGCTTGCTCGAGCAACAGTTGCAGTTGGAGCAGAAACGTGCCAGCATTGCCGATCCGATCGAGCCGAAGCACGCGTGTATGCTCGGCGGGAAAGTAGCGCAGAACGAGCGCCTCGTAGTCGTCGGGACAGCCGTCGAGCAAGGCGAACATTTGCACGCGGAGATCGTCGCCGAGCGCTGCCCGCAGCGAACGAAGCCCCAATTCGACCAAGCGGAATTTGTCGTCCGGGTACAATGCCGGTCGCTTGGAAATGCCCGGATACACCCGGTAGGCAATCGCAAGATCGTAGGTCGTCATGACTCACAGGAAAACGGTCACACCAGAATCGCGACGATGAGCACGCTGCTATAGGCAGCAGCAGCCAATGTCGTTCGTGCCAGCAAACGGTTGTACGCTCGCCCTTCCGCTCGCGGTAGCTCCATGGCGACCGACCACGCGATGGGCAACGTCACGAGCGTGCTGCTGATGGCGGGATGTTCGATGCTTTGGAATGCTGCGACAAGGTACGGCACTGCCAGCAATGCTTGCACCAGGCGCGTCGCGTTGCGACGTCCGATGCGCACTGCGAGCGTTCGTTTGCCGGCACGTCGGTCGAGCGGAATATCGCGCAGGTTGTTGATGCCGAGCACCGCTGCTGCCAATGCACCGAATGCAATACCGCTGGCGAGCGGCTCGGCAGCGACCGTCGAACGCTCGATCGCATACGCCCCGAGCGACGGCACCGGACCGAAAAAAACCAACGCGACCGCTTCTCCCAGCCCGATGTACGCCAGCGGTCGCCAGCCGCTCGTGTAGAGCCACGCCAGCGCCAGTGCCGACACTCCCACGACGAGCAGCCACCAGCCGACACGCGCGACCAACACCAGTCCCAACGCCAGTATCACCGCGGAAAGAACGATCACCGCTCGGCGCATCGCACGCGGCGAAATCGCACCGGCTGCCACAGCACGCGGCGGACCGAGTCGCTCGGGCGTATCGGCGCCGCGCTCGTAATCGCCGAGTTCGTTGACGTAGTTCGCCAGAATTTGCAACAGCACTGCACAGACGAGCGTCAGCACTGCACGAGCGGGATCGAAACTGCCCTCGCCGGCTGCCCACGCGATACCGGCTGCTGTGGGAAAGGCGCTCAGCACGAGCGTTTTCGGTCTGGTTGCTGCAAGCCACCAGCGCACGCGCGTCATCGGAGATGTCGGTTCGGAGCGTGTCATTGCGGTCGCGAAACTACGGGCGTAACTTTGCAGCAAGGTCCCACCGAATCGGTAGCCGATGCTCCTTCGAGTGTGCGCGGCGCTTGTGCTGGCAGTACTGGTCGCGATGGCACAAACTGCCGGCGAGCGTCCGCAAGTAGCCAAACGCTACGTCATCCACCGACTGATCGTGACGCTCGTGCCCGATAGCGGAGAGACGGATATTCCGCTGACGCAGCAACAATTGCTCGGTGTGCTTTCGCTTCAGGCGACGCAACTATCGCTGCCCAGCCGCATCCTGCGCGAGATCACCTACAACGGACTGGACGTGCCGGATTTTCCCCGTCCGATCACGATGATTTTCGCCCGGGCATACGTCGAAGCAGTCGAGCACGACTTGCGTTACTTCGACCGCAGCGCTGCCGATTACGACGTTCTGCGGCTCGAAGATTACCTCAACCAATACGGCTACCACGATGCACGGGTGCGATATGTGTTTCGCATCCGCGACCGAGCGCGCGACAACGAGCTGGAGTACATCGTGCGCTTGGGCAAACGCTATCGGCTCGATACGGTGGTTGTGCGCGGACTCGACGCCCTGCCCGACGACGTTCGTGCGAGTGTCGAGCGTATCCTCGCTTCGATCGAGCTACCGCAGCCGTACCGCGAAGACCTCGTTCGCACGACGATCGAAACGGTGCTCGACACACTCCGCAATCGTGGCTACGTGCGTGCCGGCTACGCGCGACAGCGCGACTCGGCGGGCACTGCGACACAACTGCTACCGGTCGTCGTCAGCGATACGGTTGCCAAGCGAGACAGCGTCACGGTCTTTCTCGACCCGGGCGAGCGGTATCGTCTGGGGACGATCGCGATGGTGGACAGCACGCGGGGCAATCCGATTGTCGGCTTCGAACTCCAACGCCGTCAACTGGCGATCGCCGAGGGGCAGTGGTACAGCCCGCGCTTGGTCGAGCGCAGCATCGGCAATTTGATGGCACTCGGCACGTTCGACCGAATTTGGGCAGACACCACGGTTACGGAAGATCGGCTCATCAATGTTCGGCTGCATCTTTACTACCGCCGCGTCTGGGAAGCCAGCATCGGCTGGTTTTTCAACTCGACCTTCCCGGACAACTTCAACAACACGGGCGTGGACGTCTCGTACGTGCATCGAAACCTGTTCAACGCTGCGCAAGCAGTGACGATGTACTTTCGCCCGACACTACGCAACACGTCCTACTTTGCGCAGATTCTGCCCGATTCGGGATTGGGACGATCGTTTGCGATCATCGACAAAGACCTCGAAGCAGGAATGCTCTTTACACAGCCGGATTGGTTCCGGCTCAGCGATCGGCTCCGTGTGGATGCGAACGCACAGCTTGGGGCATCGTATCGGTTCGTCGTCGATCCATTCAAGCTGCTTTCGCTTTCGTTGCGCGCTGGCGTGACACTGCCACTGCAAGGCTACGACGAACGCATACAGCTCGATGTCATCGTCGAAGCACAGCGCCCGGAGCGATTCACCGAAGCACTCCAACGCGCCGTCGAGATCAATCCGACCATCGACAGCATGCTCATTCGCGAGACACTCGAACAGTATCGCTTGCTCAACTCGTACACCGGCGGACAGCTCAAATGGACGTCGGCAATCGCCGCGCTGCGCTACTACCGCGATTTCCGTAACGATCTGTTCTATCCGTCGCGCGGCAATACACTGACGATGTTCGTCGAAACGACCGTTGCACGATTGCTGTCTGGCTACACGCAAGCACAGATAACCTACACGACGTACCATCCGGCAGGCAGCGGGGTGGCGGCGTTCAAATTCCGCGGTGGATGGATTTGGTGGCACGATCCAGCGACGACCATCGTTCCGTTCGACCGGCACTACTTTGCCGGTGGTGCTATCAGCATTCGCGGATATGCCAGCAGGCAGTTGGTGGACCTGCGATCGGGAGGAGCGAATCCGTCGGAAGTCGGCACGCTGACGAACTACATCGGAAGCGGCACGATCATCGAGTTGAGCGCCGAGTTGCGCTACTCTCTGCAGTACTACGAGTCGCTCGGCGACTTTTTAGCCTCGCAGGTCAGTCGTTTAGGAGTGGTGTTTTTCGCCGATGCCGGCAATGCGTTCAATCGCCTCACGCGCGAATCGTACGGCACTGCCACGCTGCGGGACGTCCTCGATCCGTCGCGCTGGGCATTCGTTGTGGGGACCGGCATTCGGTATGCTTTGCCGGCGGGACCGGCGCGGTTGGATTTCGGGCTGCGCTTGTACGACCCGATGCAGCCCGATCGGCGATGGATCACGCAGCGGCGTGTGCTCGGTTCGATCGAGTGGCAGATCGGTATCGGGCATGCGTTCTAAATGCGGCTCCCTTTTTCAGCGGAGAAACGGCGCAAGCTGTTCGGCACTGCGTAAATGAACGAGCACTTTATCCTCGACCAATAGCCGCACAGCGTCTTTGACCTCGTCCACTGGAATGTGATGGCGATAGGCAAAGTGCCAAATATCGGTCGCACCGCCGAGCGCCAGCTCCGCAACGAGCAATTGTTCGGTGGTCAACTTCTCTCCTGCCAGTAGCCGCCCGCGTACTGCCTCGGTGTAATCGCGTGCTTCCGGTGTCCATTCGAGCATCGCGGGGAAAAAGTAGTAGTTGTCCGTACTCATCAAATCGCAGATGGGGAAACCGCACCGATCATCGAGCAACGATTCCAAAAAAGCCACCGACACAACATACGGCTCCTCGGCATCGCCCCAGAGGTCTTGCCAAACGAGAGGATCGGCGGTACGAAGCCACTCGAAAAACCGTCGTTCGCGGTCGGGGAGGCGGATGAGTCCATAGCTGCCATGGCGTTCGACGACGCCACGAGCCACTTCGGGGGTCATCGCGCCAAAGATTTCATCGGGGATCGTTAGCGGAATGTCTCGAACAAGCCGACCCTCGAACCAGGAAAGAATAGCGTCGCGCTCCATTGTATGCTCCGTCGTATTCGGCAATGCAAAAATGCATCGTCTCCTCAACCAGCAGACATCCGACCGACCGATAGCCAGACGACAGCGCCGATTGCTTGAAGCAACGCTGACGCTGCACCCATCGCAATCGGATCGAGGCGGTATAGGACACCCAACAGAGCAGTGCCCGCAAACCAACTGATACCGTAGCATGCGCTGAAAATACCGAACGCCCTGCCTCGCTGCGATGGTGGAACCAGTGCGGCGACGCTGGCGCGGAGGATGGATTCGTGCGCACCCATTCCGATTCCCCACATCACGATACCGACGGCAAATCCGGCGCTGCCGACACCGACGACCGCCAGCGCTGCCGATGCACCGATTGCGCCGCTGGCTGCCAGCACCGGCATACCCCAACGATCGAACAATCGCCCGAGAACGAGTGCTGCTGCCGCATCCACTGCCATCGCTCCCGCGTAAAGCGACGGAATGAATGCTTCGCCGACACCGTGTATGTGGAGATGGTATGCCAGCAACGGAAAATCGGCAAATCCCGCCGCAGCAAGACACGATGCAACCAGAAAGCGACGATATGCTGGTGGCATTTCACTCGATGGCGCCAGCGACGCGGCGCTCGGCACCGTATCGGGTACTCGGCGCTGGAGAAGTGCCAACACCGATAGAGCGATGCTTGCCGGTATGAGCAGCATGCCCAGCGACAGACGATAGCCGACTCCGCTGCGCAGCGCTACTGCGATCAGGAGCGGACCGACAATAGCACCGATCTGATCGAGTGCCTCGTGAAGACCGAACCCCTTGCCATGTCCCATATGGACGGTCGCACTCGCGAGCACTGCATCCCGCGCCGGTGTCCGAATTGCCTTCCCCAATCGTTCGACGATCACAAGGAGAGCAACCAACTCCCATCGTCCCACCATGGCAAGCATCGGCACCGCGAGTAGATTCATTGTGTAACCGACCCACACGAGCAACCAATATCGCTGCGTGCGATCGGCGATCCATCCGCTGACGACTCTCATGCTGTACCCGACCAGTTCTCCGCTACCAGCAGCAATGCTGATGGCAGCAGCACCGGCACCCAGCAGCGCCATGTACTGCCCGATCACACTCCGAGCCGATTCGTACGTGAGATCGGCAAGGAGACTGACGATGCCGAAGAGGACGACTGTTCGATAGGCACTGTGCTGTTCTGAATCTCTCATGCTCGCTCTGCATGGTTGGGGGCTGAACGAAATTATGCCGACTTCCCGTTTCGGTGCCACGCAGTCGCGTCGTATATTCGATTTGTGGTCAAACACTGGTACCCGCACAGGTACGGACACCAGCAGCGATGATTTACAGAGGTACTGTCGTGGACATTCACGCGCGACGTTTGTTCTGGGGCGAGGTCGTCGTCACGGGTGATCGCATCACGCGAATCCACCGCATCGAGTGGGGCGATGGCGGTCCGCCGTACATCATGCCGGGATTCGTTGATGCACACGTCCACGTCGAAAGTTCGATGCTCCCGCCGCGCGAGTTCAGCCGATGGGCAGCACTACATGGTACCGTCGCGACGGTGAGCGATCCCCACGAGATCGCCAACGTACTCGGCATCGAAGGCGTTCACTGGATGCTCGACAACGCCGCACGCGCAGCGTTTCCCATCTTGTTCGGCGCACCTTCCTGTGTACCGGCAACGATGTTCGAGACCGCCGGCGCTGTACTCGGTGCCGACGAGGTCGCTGCGCTGCTCGCCCATGAGCGTATCGGGTACTTGTCGGAAGTGATGAATTATCCCGCCGTGCTTGCTGGACAACCGGAAGTGATGGCAAAAATCGCTGCTGCCCGGTCGCTCGGTAAGCCCGTGGACGGTCATGCTCCCGGAGTTCGCGGTGCCGACGCAATCGCCTATGCTGCCGCGGGAATCACGACCGACCATGAGTGTGTCGCGCTCGAGGAAGCGCTCGACAAAATCGCCGCCGGTATGCACATCCTCATCCGCGAAGGTTCGGCAGCGAGAAACTTTGCCGCCCTCCATCCGCTGATCGGCAGCCATCCCGACCGCGTGATGTTCTGCACCGACGATCTTCATCCCGACTCGTTGGTGGTCGGTCACATCAACCGTATCGCGGCAAATGCGGTGCAAGCTGGATACGACCTTTTCGACGTTCTGCGCGCTGCGTCGCTCAATCCGGTTCACCACTATCGCTTGCCGGTAGGCTTGCTTGGCGAAGGCGACCGCGCCGATTTCATCACGGTCGAATCGCTGCGAACCTTCGATGTCATCGAAACGATCGTTGCCGGTAATTGCGTTGCCCGCGAAGGGAAGGTATTGCTCGACTACGAGCACTGCTCCACACCGAATCGGTGGGCTGCACAGCCGGTCGGAGCTGATGCATTCCGCATACCAGCCCGTGAAAAACGCATTCGCGCGATCGGCGTGCTCGATGGGCAACTCATCACCGAGCACCGCATCGTCGAGGCGAGTATCCGCGATGGCTACTACGCTCCTGACCCCGAGCGCGACCTGTTGCTCATCGCTGTCGTCAATCGGTACACTGCCGCCGCACCAGCAGTCGGTTTTGTGACGGGGTTTGGACTGACCCGCGGAGCGCTCGCATCGAGCGTCGCTCACGACTCTCACAACATCGTCGCTGTCGGCGCCAGCTACGACGAGCTTGCGGCAGCGATCAATGCCGTGGTCGAGTGCGGCGGAGGAATCGGTCTTTGCGATGGGCAGCAGTGCCGGACACTTCCTCTGCCGATCGCGGGACTGATGAGCGATGCCGATGGTAGTACTGTTGCATCACGCTATGCAGCGCTCGACCGACTCGCCAAAGAACTGGGATCACCGCTGCGTGCGCCGTTCATGACGCTCTCGTTTATGGCACTGTTAGTAATTCCGGCGCTCAAGATCAGCGACAAGGGACTGTTCGACGCAGAGCGATTCGCATTGGTCGAACTCGAAGCTCAGTAATTGACCTGCAACTGGAGCCAAACCGAACGCAACTGCTGGTGGCTCGTACCAGCGGTGTCGAGGATGTGACGATCGCTGTCTATGTACTCGACCGTCAATTCGAGTGCCGAGCTGATGTGCCATTCGATCCCGGCTTCCGATTGCACCAGGTCGGTCATCGGCGCGTTGGTTTGGGACTTGATACCGCCGTGGAGGGATTGCCATCGTACAAATGGGAAGACAGCGTACCCGGCGATATTTGTTTTTGCATACATGGTGATGAAACCACCTTCGATGCGCCCGGCTCGAACGTAGCCGCCACCACCATTGGATGGTGGTTGGTAGCGTGGCGCGTGCCCCCATGCGTATTCCGCCAAGACTCCGAGCGGCGACGGCGACACAGCCAGCGAGACACTATATCGCTCATCGCGGACGTTGCTTCCCGACTCGACGGTTGAGCTGACCGTCGGCGTGAAGCGCCCCACAAACGCCTGCACCGCTGGTTCGACAACTGCATCGCCGATCGCAAGGGGATACGTGGCACGAGCGCTCGCATAGGGAGTATGGTTGAGCTTGGGGCGATTGATGCCCTGTCCATTGTAAAGACCGATGCTGATACAGCCGTAGTCACCGGAGCCTTTTTGACCGTTGCGGGTAAGCCGAGCGTAGATTTCACGCGCTGCTGCCGGTGCCCACATGGCAAAGACGCCGATGTCGCGCTCGCCTGGTACCGATGCCGTATTGAGTACCTCCGCGCGCTCCATCGGTAGCCGCAGCGAACTCGATTGCATGTTCTCGTAACCGAAAGGCACTTTGCTCTGACCGATGCGAAGCCGCATTGTGCGGAGTGAATCGAGGAACACGTCGAAGTACGCGTCGCGGAGCTGCATAACGTTCAACGAAGACCCCATCGTCGCCGCAAAATCGGGCTGGATGTAGAGAAAAACATTGTCTGTAGCAAACCCCGACAGGATCAAGCGTCCGCGACGAATCGAGAAACCTCCGCTCGTCCACGGTGCAGAGGCCGATACATCCTGCACTTCCGCATACCGAATTTGCGTATAGCCACGCAGCGAGATTCGCTCCCACCAGTGCGTCTGCGCCGACATCGCAACGGTGCCGAGCAAGAGCATTGCCGACAGCATTCTCATCGCCAAGAGGAAAGAGAACCACACATCACACGATGCGAAACTACCCTGTTCGATGAGGTCGCTGACGTTAAGGTTCGGTAACACTACCTGGTCGGTTTGTGATCGCCGATGGGCGTTTCGACCAAGATGGTAACCGTACGGCAGTAGTATCGTCCTTCGGGGGTCGCATTGTCGAAGAGGAGCTGGGAGGAGCCGATACCGCGTGCTTCCTCGATTCGAGCTGTCGGGATGATCTGCTGGATGTATCGCCGAGCTTCATCGGCACGTGCTTGCGACAGTTGGAGATTGTACAATGCCTCGCCGAGCCGATCGGTCGAGCCGACGATGCGAATACGCGACGAAGGCTTGACCGCATCGAGCACGAAGCGCTGCACCAACTGACGATTGATCGGGGATAGATCGGCGCGGTCGAAATCGAATACGACCAAACTGAGACGACTCCGCTCGAACTTGCTCTGAGTTCGCTCGATAGGAACCGCTGCCGTCGCCGAAAGCACGGTGCCATCGCCCGTCTCCGCTTGGAGCAGGCATTCGAGAGAATCGCTCGCTGACAGTTGCGATGCAACCGCCACCAAGCCAGTACTGTCGAGATCGAGCGCAAGTACGGTCGGCATCATGCCTTCGCCTGTGCGGCGAGCAAGTTCCGTCGAGCGATAGCGTGCGACCAGCTCCCACCGAACGATCGGCACAGGTGGTGGCACAGAATGAACGACAATGCGACGACGCTGCACGATGTACTCGCGGAAGCGCTCGTGAACGATCGGGGCAAAAAGCGTCGGCGACGCACTCGACAGCTCCACACGGCGATTTTCCACGATGCCTTCGGGATAGGCAGGGTTGGACGGGATACTCGGTGTCGAACTGGTAGCGACGACGAGTTGCGAGGGGCGCACCTTCCAAGTACTGCGCAGATATGCGGCAATCGCCTCGGCGCGAGCACGGGCGAGCGCTGGCTGTTGCGACGGCGGAACTTCGTAGCCGTCGGTCGTTCCTGTTACTGTAAGCACCGCGCTGGTATCATTGGCGAGTCGCTTGCCGAGAATGTGCAGCAGGTGGTAGTAAATCTCCAACGTCGAGTGCGGCAGTGCTGTATCGGTGAACGTCGCCGTCTCGATCAAGGGCAAATATCGAATCGGCAGTGCGCTCGATGCACTGTCGAAAAACACATAGGGCAACAGTGGGAACGTTTCCGTCATGATCGCTTCCTGAATCTGCGGTGGCTCTGGGGTCGCCACAGACAGTGCCAACACTGGCGGCGACGGTGGTGGCGGTGGCGGAGGAGGAGAAGGCGGAGGTTCGACAACCGGCGACGGTGACAAATCGAACCGTACACCGAGTGTAACGAACACAGCATGGACAATCCACCGCTGCGTAGAACGCAGCGAATTCAGCCCGTACCGAATGCCGACTTCAGGCAAGAGTTCAAGCCGGTCGCGTAGCGGAAGCGTCGCACCCAGTGTCGCCAGCGCACCGAAGGTCGTTGCTGGGTCGGCAACCGGACCAGCGGCGATTGTGTGGCGTCGCGTTCCATCGGGGAAAAGCAACGTGCGCGGCTGAACGATTTCTTCGGTTTGCTCGTAGTTGGCGCCGAACGCTGGATACGAGACGTCGCCACCGAAGCGGAGCCACAGCGGCAGTGAGATTCCCGCCAGCCGAAGCGGATAGAATCGTCCGCTCGCCTCGATTCCGATGTACCACATCTGCGCAGTCCAGACATGACGGCGTATGAAGGGGACATACTGGTTGCGTTCGGGATCGTAGGCTTCCAAACCGTTATCGGTAACCAGTTCCAGTTGCGCTGGACGATGCCACAGCGTCGCCCGTGCTGCCAGTTCCAACCAATCGAAAAAACGACGGTCGTAACTGATGCCAGCAAGCAGTCCACTGGAACGTCCGGCAGTGAAGCTGCCACATTCTGGTTGTCCGTCGTACACGGGCATCTCGGCACGATGGTCGAGCAACGACCAGCCGACAAAGACACCCCACCGCTGCGGTTCGCCCTCGTGGGCTGACAGCGAGAACGTACCGAGCAGCAAGCAAATCACGACGTAGCGCACAGGCATCCTCCTACCATCTGATCGGTTCGACAACGCAACAAGCGCGCCAAATAACACGGTCGGTATTGAAACGTTGCACAAAGCTACGGTAGCCTTTATGCCGAAATTCGCCGTAGTAGCTCGATGTATTCCATTGCGGAGAACGCAGCAATGCGCTCACTGACACTCTGGATGCTGGCGTGGACTCTTTCGGTGTCGTTGGCACAACGCTTCCCTGACCGCTGGATCACGATTCTTCCGCTGATCGACACAACACATCCTGTACCGGAGGGAACTGCCAGTCCGATTCATTCGAGTGCTGGGTGGGCTGAATTCGGCGGCTACCCCATTGACGACAGTATCCACGCATGGATACAACGGCTCGGCGCAGTTATCGAGCTTGTCCGCATCGGTAGCGGTTGGAGCATCGCCTTTGCAACAGACATTGAATTCATCGCCGACCCCAACAACGACATCCGCTTCAATCCACGTGCGGTATTCTGGCAGGAAGGGCTTCTGCTGACTAACCGAATAGGCAACGGCTACTGGCAGCTCGGGTATTACCACCGCTGCAAACATGATGTGGACAACCTCTCGATCGGCACCGAACGTTCGCTCATCTACGGGAGTGTGACGGGCAAGTACGCAATACCTCTTGCACTCCCACGGACGACATACAGCGGCGCAGCAGTCATACGTGGCGACATTTATACGATTCGCCAAGACGATCGCACCGGAGCATCCACCGACGATGGAATGCCCGATGTGCGACGTCTGCTCGCCACACTCGGCGGCAGTCTGCACTTACGCAGCACTGCGGTCGGTTCGTGGCTGGGACTTTATACCACGCTGTGGGCAACGATGAATTTCTATAGCCATCGAGCCGCTGCGTCCATATTCAGCGGTGTCCGTTCGGTCACTGCTCATGGTGGAATCGCCGCCGGTATCGCCATTACTGGTACAGCTCACTTTCGCATCGGCATCGCGTACGAATACCTGGCAGACACGGGCATCAATCCCTTGCCGCAGCCTGCACACTTGGTGTCGGTGACTATGTCGCTATTCGACCCGTCGGCGATGTGGTAGGCGAGCATACCTCATCTTGTCGTTCTACTTGATCAGTTGCATTTGCTTGGTCGCTACGACTCGACCATCGAAGACCAAGCTGTACTCGTACCTGCCGGAAGCGAGAAAGTGCAGTCGCACTGTCACTGCCGACCACTGGTCGCGTGCAGGCAATTCGTGCGCTTGTATGGTGCGACCGCTCGCATCGCTGATGACGAGTTGTGCGCTGCTGACCTCGCGTGGTACATAGTACGGAATCGTCGTCGTGCCATCGTGTGGGTTAGGGATGTTCTGACCGAGCCAGGAATCCTCAGCGGGCGCTGGTGCCGGTGAGCGGAAAGATTTTTCGTGCTGCTGTGCCGCAAGTTGCTCGACCATTGCCTGTAGATGCGCAATCTGATCGCGGAGCTGGTCGAGTTCCGGCTGCTTCGCTTCGAGCGCCGCAACTCGCGCGCGAAGCTCTTCGCTCTGGCGATGTTCTTCTTTGAGCGCTTCGACCAGCACCGCAACGACGCGCGTGTAGTCCATGCTCTCGTACTCGCCTGTTACCGGGTTGCGGTCAACAATCTCCGGTAGCACTGGCGCGACTTCCTCGACGATGAATCCGATGTCAGCACGACCGCTGTATTCGGGCTTCCAGTCGTAGCGCACACCACGCATGCGGAGCACCATGCCCAGCGCACCATCGAGCGGACGGACGTTGGTCTTGACTCGCTGCGTGGACCAAATGCTGTAACCCGTTGCTCGGATACGACCGACGTCGTTGTTGCCATTGAACGGTAACTCGACGCGGAACTGACCGCCGCTGCCGAAGAAGCGCAAGCATCCATTCGATGTCAGGCGCATCCTGACCGTATCGCTGCCACTGGCAGCATTGGTACGGAACTCGATTTCGGCGTCTTCGTTCTGCCGAAGTTGAACATCCAAGCCCGATAGCTCGACAGCGAACCCATCGGTGCTTGTGCTGCCCGTTGTACTACTCGTGAGTCGAAATCCCCCACTGTGCACGTGCATGCTCGATGCGGGCGAGTTCGTCCCGATACCGAGCCGCGTGTTCGTTGCATCCCAGAACAGATTGTTACTGCCGACCAGCCGAGTATTCGTTCCATTCCAAAACGCCACCTGTCCGCTGCTGAAGCCATCATCAACTTGCGGGTCGGTTTCAGCAGCCGACGACGGCGTTGTCCACTGCGGACCGCTCGCCGTCCAGGTCAGCACCTGACCTGCGGAGGTCGGTGTATTGGTGTACACCGTTACCGTACCGTTCAGATCGGGCAAGGTCCACGTTCGATCTGCCGTCAGTGTCGGCGTGGCAAGCGTCAGTGCGTATCCACTCGTGCCGCTACCAAGGAGGCTGATCAAGCCGCCGCTGCCATCGTTAGCGACCACCAGAGCTGCAGCGGTGTTGTCGTTGGAGACAATCGCTGTCGGCGTTGCTGCCGAAAGACTCCCCAGTGCACTGCTGCCAGCTACCTGCAACCATCCGCCGACACCGACGACACCAGCGACGGTGAGATTGCCGTCGGTGCTCACGTCGTAGCCAGCACCGGGATTGATCGCGATGTTTCCGCTACGACTGAGCGTTCCGTTTCCATCGTCGCTGAGCGAAGCGTCCACGAGTGCCGTTCCGTTCCAGCGTGCAAGCCGACCGGCTGTCGTCATCGACACTTCCGGATCGGCCTCGCTCATCGTCACACTCGCCCATTGCGGGACGCCGCCCTGCGTGACGAGGACTTGCCCGTTCGCACCCGGCGCGAGCTTGCCGACGGCAATGCTCGCACTGGTGCTGATGTCGGCATTGGTTATCGTTCCATCGGCGATCTCGCTCGTGCCGACCACTCCGCTTTTGAGTTGGATGTCGAGCGCATTGTACGTCCCGCTCACGGTCGCATCGGAGCCGGCGGCGGCGCTGAATGTCGTCGTCGTCGTCACGTCGTTGCCTGGGTCGTCATCGGCAAGTTGCCAACTCAAATTGCCGGCAGCATCGGTGCGCAAGAAGCCGGCACTGACGAGCGATGGCGGCAGCGTGTAGGTGATGTTCGCACCTTGCGCTTGTGCACGGAATGCTGTGTATTCTGCGCCCGAGCCCGACGGCTCGTAGAGCCGCAGCTCTCGCGCTGTGTTGTCGGTGTTCTGCAGCGATACGTGACCGCTGGAAATGGCGACATTGCCGCTTGCATCCAATCGCATGCGCTCGGTCCCGCCTGTTGCAAATGCCAGTTGATTGGATGCGGGGCTGAACATTCCCGTGCTGGCACTGTTAGTAAAGCGATATGCTGGCGTGCTTGCCGAACCATCAGCACTGCGATAGCCATCGGCTCGGATGCTGCCATCGACGCGCAATTTGCCGTCGGCTGCGACACTGCCGAGGACAACCGTCGTCGAAGCAGCGCTCGCCATTCGCACCGAACCGGTAACGTCGAGTGCCACACTGGGCGACGATGTTCCGACACCGAGCCGCGAGTTTGTGTTGTCCCAAAACAGGTTACTGTTTCCAGTCAGCTCCGTGCCATTCCAGAATGCGATCTGTCCATTCGACAGCGTGCCGACTTGCGGATCGGTCTCGGTCACCGTCAGTGTCGTCCACTGCGGCACTCCGCCGACGATAGACAACACCTGTCCTTCGGTGCCTGGTGCTAGCAGTGAGCCTTGCCCACCGGCATTGCCGATGATCAGGTTGCCTTGCGTCACCGACAGTTTGTTCACCGCGATGCCGCTTGCCAATTCCGTGTTGCCGACGACGCCGGCACCGAGTTGAAGGTTGCTCGCTGTTCCACTGACGTCACCACCGAATGAGGTTGCCGAGGTCAAGAGCATGCCGGTTTCGTTCGGCAGCGTCCACGTCTGCGCAGCCGAAAGCGATGCTGTTTGGAGCATGCCTACTGCTGCCGGATCGCCCCAGCGAATCGAGCCGGTCGAAGGCAGTCGCAGATAGGCACCGGTATTGTCCAGTCGTATCGAGTCTTTGACGATCGCGCCATAGTTGATCGTGCTCCCGACCTGTGCAGAAGCTGTCATCGCGGCAGCACAGGCGACTGCTGCCCAAAACAGGATGCGTTTCATTGCGGTACCCTCACAAGTGGTAAAACAACACAGTAGCACCCCGAATTTACCACTCCCACATCAGAAAAAAGTAACCCCCTGCCGTACACAGGAAATGGCGTAAGCATATGCCACGCCACCATGCCTCAGAGTCTTTGCGAGATGCCGAAACAAGTTCGGCATAACGAGCGGCAGCACGGGAGATGCCAAAACAAGTTCGGCAGGACGGCTGGGGAATGCGCTCGTCGCAAAAGCACGTCACCATGAATTCGTTTCAGCGTCCCATGCTCCACACTTTGTCACCCTGAACTTGGTTCAGGGTCTCGAACAAAATGCCAAAACAAGTTCGGCATGACAGGCGGCAGTGCAAGAGATGCTGAAACAAGTTCAGCATGACGAGCGACAGCGCGGGAGATGCCGAAACAAGTTCGGCATGACGAGCGGCAGTGCAAGAGATGACGAAACAAGTTCGGCATGACAGGCGGCAGTGCAAGAGATGCCGAAACGAGTTCGGCATGACAGGCGGCAGTGCAAGAGGTGACGAAACATGTTCAGCATGACAGGGGGAAAGCCAACGAGAGCATGGAACTTGTTCGGCGATACTGGCGCACTTACTCGATGGACTCGACGCGCAACGATGTTCGCTGCTCGCCGCGCTGCACTCGTCCGTCCTGCTGAATGACGAACCTCGCCTGTTGGGCATAGGAAACCGTGTGTGGCAACATATGCTGCGGTGCAATTTCAACGACACCATTGGCGAGCAGCCGAACTGTTGTTCGCATGGTGTACCCTGCAGTGCGGATCAGATGAAATCCGCGCGACGTTTCTGCGATCGTCAGCCGACGCGGCATCCCATCGAAACTGCACGAATCCACCGAGCCGAGATACATTCGCTCCAAAATCGCCGGCGGATAGGCGTATTCGACGAGCGTATCGCGCTGCTCGGCGAGCCACTGCACGCGCCGCTGACACGATGTGCACACCGAATCGAGCGGCACAAACAGTGGCGGACCGAAGATGCTGCCCGGCACGACCGCGAGCGAATCGGTCGGCGGACTGCTCGCGCGCAGGCGATATCCTCGCCCGGTGACGACCAGCAGAGCCGATTTGCCGACCCATGGAAGCGTCGTTCGAATGCTGCTGTCACCGCGGTCGGTATGCTCGTGTGCCCAGAAGCGCTCCAGTGTTTGCCGCAGGTACATGGTATCGCCGCGGGTGCTGTCGCAGCGGAGCGACCACTCTTCCCGACGATGCCGATAGAGCACCGGCTCGCCGGCGATCGCCACCGTGTCGAATGCTTCGACGCTGTATCGTAGATGGCTGCCGGCATCGAGTTTCCACTCGAAGCACTGTTGCTGTGCCGCCGCTCCCACCACCGCTCCCGCAAGCACCGCGACAAGCGCTTTCATCACAGCCGCCGCACCAGACGACCGCGCACGTCAATGGTCATCGGGATGACCGTGTTGCTTTGGTCGTAGAGTGTCATGCGCTGATCGATCTGTGCTTTCGTTTCGACCACCAACGGCAGTCCCGTTTCGACTTCCACGACGTAGCGCGACGTGAGGATGCCATCGCCGCTGATGCCCATGCTCATGCCCATTTGCTCGGCGGTACCGCTGAGCAAATAGCGCGTGGATTCGACGCGAACGACTGCGCATCGCCGACCGAGCGTGTCGAGCAATCCCTCGAACGTGTAGCGCAAGTCCATCGTCGTGGCAATCTTTTGACCGACCACACCAGCGGTTACGGTATCGCTGAACGAACGCGTCCACTGCATGCCTGGTGTGAGCGGTCCATCGGGAAATTCGACGAGCAAACGCATGCGCACACCGCCGCCAGTGAGTTGTTCGAGCGCCTGCCGACGCACCGATTGAGCAACTGCTGCGCTCGTATCTCGTGAAACCAATGTTTGCGAAACAGTCTCGCCACGCCGATTGCACACCAGATGCGTTTCGTAGTCGTCCAGCTCGGGGAACGTCAGCAACGAATCGCTCCTGCCGAACTGCTCCAATCCCTTGAACTCGACTTTGATGTTGCGCTGGCGAACGATGAGCCTCAGAAGCGAATCGTTCATCGGACGCGGCACGACCTCTTGCTCGAGCGACACCGATGTCACGATCCCCTGATCGAGATCCATGACGTGCATGGTTTGTTCGAGCTGCAGTGTGCTGGCATACCTGTAGCGAACGTCTGCTTTCGGTTTCAATTGGTACGTGAACGCTGTAGCAGGTTTCGTTGCCGATCGTTTGCCGCCAGCATGCTGCGCAGCCACAGCTACAGCACAAGTGAGCAATACGACAATAACACGCATGACCGATCCGGACGGTAGTGAAAACGGCGGCAATTTACGCCATGCTCTCGGCTGCAGCCCGACTGCGTTTTTCGTGACGCTGACGTTCGCTGTTGTTCAGAATGCGCTTGCGCACGCGCAACGACAGCGGCGTGACTTCGAGCAGTTCGTCGTCGTTCAAAAATTCCAGGTATTGTTCGAGTGTCATCTGACGCGGCGGAGCAAGACGTACCAAGCCTTCCGAGCCGCTCGACCGCATGTTGGTCAGGTGTTTTGCTTTGCATGGATTGACCACCAAATCGCCTTCGCGCGAGTGTTCCCCGATGACCATGCCTTCATAGACGCGCTCGCCGGGCGAAATGAACAGCACACCGCGTTCTTGGATGCTTTCGAGCGCATAGGCTGTGGCGATGCCGTCTTCGAGCGCCACGAGACTGCCGCGCGTGCGGCGCGCAATCTCGCCACGGAACGGCTCGTAGCCAGCGAACGTGTGATGCAACACACCCTCGCCGCGCGTGAGTGTGAGGAACTCCGTCCGGAAACCGAGCAATCCGCGGGCGGGCACGCTGAATTCAAGGCGCACGGTCGAACCGACCGGCTGCATCGCGAGCATTTCACCGCGGCGGCGTCCCAGCGCTTCGATGACGCTGCCGCTGAACTCGGCGGGAACGTCGATGACCACGTGCTCGATCGGTTCGAGCAATCGTCCGTCGGCATCGCGGTGGAAGAGAATTTCCGGCTGCGAGACGGCAAGCTCGTACCCCTCGCGCCGCATCGTTTCGATGAGCACCGCCATTTGCAGCTCACCGCGACCGAGCACACGAAAGACGTCGGGTTGATCGGTTTCCTCGATGCGCAGCGAGACGTTCGTGCGCAGCTCGCGCCAGAGCCGATCGCGCAGCTTGGGCGTCGTGACGAATTTCCCTTCTTTGCCTGCCAGCGGCGAGGTGTTGACCATGAAATGCATCGCGACGGTCGGCTCTTCGACCACGACGGGCGGCAATGCTTCCGGTCGCTCTGCCGAGGCGATCGTGTCGCCGATACGAACGTTTTCGATCCCCGCCAGACAAACGATGTCGCCGGCTTCTGCTTGCTCGATTTCGATGCGCTGGAGTCCTTCGAAGGCAAAAAGCTTCGTGATGCGCAGCGGTGTCGTCGTGCCGTCGGTTGCCAACAGCACTGCCTCGTCGCCGAGACGGACACGCCCGCGATGGATGCGCCCGATCGCCAAGCGTCCGACGTAATCGTTCCAATCGAGCGCAGCGACGATCATCTGGAAAGGCTCATCGGGCTCGTACACTGGCGCCGGGATATGCTCGACGATCGCTTCGAAAAGCGGCAGCAAGCTCGTGCCCGGCTCGCCCAGCGAACGCGAGGCGATGCCGTCGCGACCGACAGCGTACAACACCGGCATGTCGAGCGCTTCGAGTCCTGCGCCGAGCGCCAGAAAGAGTTCGTACACTTGGTCGAGAACTTCCCGCGGGCGTGCATCGCTGCGATCGATTTTGTTGATGACGACGATCGCCGGCAGATTCCGTTCGATTGCCTTGCGCACGACGAATTTCGTCTGCGGCAGCGGTCCTTCGGCTGCATCGACGAGCACGAGCACGCCATCGACCATCGAAAGAGCACGCTCGACTTCACCGCCGAAGTCCGCGTGACCGGGCGTATCCACGATGTTGATGGTGACGCCGTTCCAGCGCACTGCGGTATTTTTCGCCATGATCGTGATTCCTTTTTCACGCTCGAGCGCATTCGAATCGAGCAGACGGTCGGCGAGAATTTGTCCATCGCGGAACAAGCCTGCTTGCCGCAGTATTTGGTCCACGAGCGTCGTTTTGCCGTGGTCGACGTGTGCGATGATGGCAATGTTGCGAATGTCGGTGCGTCGCTGCATGGCTCCATAGGATTGATCGAACGAAAGCGCTATGACGAATTGCCGCGCGACTGAGTGCGAACCACTCGGCAGAAAACGATGACTTCGCCTTCGCCGCTTTCGACACCGGTGCAGTATCTCAAGGGTGTCGGTCCGCGACGCGCCGAAGCACTGGCACACGTCGGCATCGAGACGGTGGAAGATTTGCTCGCCTACACGCCGCGGGCGTACATCGAACGTCGAGCGCAGCGATCGCTTCGCGCCATCGCTCGCACCTTGCGTTTGCCCGACATTTTCGCCTCCGACCGCGAATCGGTCAGCGTGCTGCGATCGGAAGTGAGCATCGTCGCGACAGTCGAGCGCGTCACGCTCAAGCAACTGCGCAACAACCGAGCGTTGCTCCAAGCGCGCATTCGCGACGACGAAGGCACAGCCGGAGAGCTGCTGTTCTGGAACGCGCACGAATACTACCGCCGCGTGCTCGTCGAGGGCAAACAGTACGTCGTCACCGGCGTTCCCGAACTCAACCGTCTCGGTCTGGTCGCTTTCACGCATCCGCAACTGGAGCCGATCGACGAAGAAGAGCGCTCGATGCTCCAGCAGGGAATCTTGCCGCTCTACCGCATCACCGACACGATGCGCTCGCGCGGTGTCACGCTCGCTGCGATGCGGCGTTTGATGCGCACCGCGCTCGATCTGTACAGCAGTGCCCTTGTCGAGATACTGCCCGATTCGATCCTCCAGCGATACCGGCTACCGTCGCGTCGGACGGCGCTCGAACATTTGCACTTCCCACCGTCCGAGGAACAATTGGCACAAGCGCGAGAACGGATGAAGTTCGAGGAAGTGTTCCTGTTCGAGCTGCAACTGGCGCTCCATCGCCGCCGGATGGATAGCGGCGTCGCACCGCGCATATCGCCCCGCAGCTCGCGGTGGGAGCGCTTGCGCGGGCAATTGCCGTTCGTGCTGACCGCCGCACAAGAACGCGCCATCGCCGAAATCCTCGCCGATATGTTCAGCGGTCGCCCGATGAATCGGCTGTTGCAAGGAGACGTCGGCGCGGGCAAAACGCTCGTTGCACTGGCTGCGATACTGAGCGTCGTCGATGCCGGCTACCAAGCACTGCTGGCAGTGCCGACCGAAGTGCTAGCCGAACAGCATTGGCACACACTGCATCGGCTCGCCTCCGGTCTCGATGTTCGCATCGCCAAGCTCGTCGGCAGTCTCACGGCAGCCGAGCGTCGGGCGATCGGCGACGAGATCGCCAGCGGCTCGGCACACATCGTCGTCGGCACTCATGCGCTCTTTGCCGAATCGGCACACGGCGCACAGCAGTACTGCCGCGTGGGATTGGTGGTCATCGACGAGCAACACCGCTTCGGCGTCGTGCAACGTGCCACCTTGCGCGAGCTGGCGATCGCTTCGCATCCGGACCGGCTCCAACCGCACATGCTCGTGATGAGTGCGACGCCGATCCCGCGCACACTGACGATGACGCTCTACGGCGATCTCGACGCATCGGTGCTCGATCAGATGCCCGCCGGACGGCAGCCCGTCCGCACGCGCGTCATCGCACGCGATCAGCTTGCGAGCGCCTACGATCACATCCGCGCCGAAGTTCGTGCCGGTCGGCAAGCGTTCATCGTCTATCCGCTCGTCGAGGAATCCGACCGCGTCCAGCTCCGCGCCGCAACGACGGAGTTCGAGCGTCTGGCACGCGAGCATTTTTCCACCGAGCGTCTGGCGCTCATCCACGGACAGATGAGCTGGAACGACAAAGAGCGCGCGATGGCGAGCTTCGCTCGTGGCGAATTCGACATTCTCGTGGCAACGACCGTCATCGAAGTCGGCATCGACGTGCCGAATGCGACCGTCATGCTGATCGAACACGCCGAGCGCTTCGGGCTGGCGCAACTGCACCAACTTCGCGGACGCGTCGGACGAGGCACCGCACCGGCGACTTGCTACTTGGTCACCGAACCGCACATCGCCGCACGTGTACGCTCGACGCCGAGCGACGACGAACCGCCCGCCGCAACGCGACTGCGAACAATGGAACAAACCACCGACGGTTTCTTGATCGCCGAAGCCGACATGCGCCTCCGCGGACCGGGCGACGTGCTCGGCACGCGACAAGCCGGCATGCCGGAGTTTCGCTACACCGACCTGGTCCGCGACAGCGACACGATCGCCCGCGCCCGCAGCGAAGCCTTTGGCATCGTCGAGCGCGATCCGCATCTGCGTCAACCCGAACACGCACAGCTTCGGCAATACGTTCTCGATCGCATGGCTTCACACATTCCGATTGCGTAACCGATGCTCCATCTGGAAACGGTCGTCGCCGGACCGGTCGAAACGAATGCGTATCTGGTCGCCGACAGCGACAGCGGCGACTGTGTGATGATCGATGCACCGATGGATTCAGCCGAGTGGTTCGCCGATCGCATCGCAGCCGGCAAGCTGCGACCCGTGGCGCTGTGGCTGACGCACTCGCACTGGGACCACACCGCCGATGCCGCCGCCATTTGTGCACTGTTCGGCATACCCGCGCTCGTGCATCCGCTCGACGCGTACCGCTTGAGCGATCCGAACGCGCACACGGTGTTTCCGCTTCCCTTCGTGCTCGAAGCGGTGCCTATCGGCGGCTACGTTCACCACGGCGACGTGCTGGCTGTCGGCGGTTTGCGCTTCGAAGTGCGGCATGTACCCGGTCACACCGAAGGCAGCGTCGCATTCGTCGAGCACAACGCGCGTGCGGTGTTTTGCGGCGATGCGCTCTTTGCCGGCAGTATCGGTCGGACGGATTTGCCCGGTGGCGATTACGAGCAACTCATCGCCTCGATTCATCGCGAGCTGCTTTCGCTGCCCGATGATTACGTGTGCTATCCCGGTCACATGGAACCGACGACGATCGGTCGCGAGCGCCGAACCAATCCGTTTCTCCAACCGGGCGTTTCGCTGTGGTAAACTGGCTGTCCCGAACGATGAAAAACCTGTCATTTTTCCGTCACCGATCGCTTAGGATCGGGGCGCTAAGTTTGCTTTCGAGTGCAGTGCTCGCCGGGAGCGGGTGTTATTCGCTCACGGGCGGGAGCGTGCCACCGCATCTGAAGACGATCGCGATCGCAACGGTCGCCGATCGCAGCAGTTTCGGTCAACCCGTCTGGCGTGAAGTCGCCACGCAATTGCTCGTCGAGCGATTCCGCAACGACAACACGCTGCAACTGGTCGATCGCTCCGGCGATGCGGAGTTGCGACCGGCACTGGTGACGATCGCCGAAGAACCGGTCACGCTCCGCGCTGGCGAGATCGAACGCGAACGCAAAATCCGCGTCGCGATGGATGTCGAATATTTCGACGCCGTCAAAGGACGCACCGTCTGGCGGCGCACGTTCACCAGCGAGCAATTTTTCCCCATCGCTCAAGCAGCGACAGCACGCGACCAAGCGATTCGCACTGCCCTCGAACAGATCGCCGGCGACGTTCTGCTGGCGGTCATCAGCGATTGGTAAACGATTGCACACACGGAACGATGTTCGAGTCTTTGTCCGATGTCGTCGTTGCGCTCTACGTCGGAGCGCTGCTCGTTCTGTTCGCCTTCGGCATTCACGGCTTGGTGATGCTGTACTTCTACCACCGCACGCGGGATCGTCAGGTTCGACCGCCGGTGGCACAGCTCGATCCACTGCCGGTCGTGACCGTTCAGCTTCCGCTCTACAACGAGGTGTACGTCGTCGAACGGCTCATCGACGCTGTGGTGCGACTCGACTATCCCAAAGACAAACTCGAAATCCAGGTGCTCGACGACTCGACCGACGAAACCCAGCAGGTCGCCCGCGAGCGCGTCGAATACTACCGCGCCCAGGGCTACGACATTCACTACATCCACCGCACCGATCGCGAAGGGTACAAAGCTGGCGCACTGCGTCACGGGCTTTCGCTTGCGCGCGGCGAGTTCATCGCGATTTTCGATGCCGACTTCATCCCGAAGCCGGACTTTTTGCAAAAGACGCTGCCGTACTTTGCCGATCCGCGCGTCGGGATGGTGCAAACGCGCTGGGAGCATCTCAACGAAGACTACTCGTTGCTGACGCGCGCGCAAGCGCTCGCGCTCGACGGGCATTTCGTCATCGAGCAACAGGTGCGCTACAAGGCAGGCTTTTTCATCAACTTCAACGGCACTGCTGGCATCTGGCGCCGGCTGTGCATCGAAGATGCCGGCAACTGGCATTCCGATACGCTCGCCGAAGACCTCGACCTGAGCTATCGCGCACAACTGCGCGGCTGGAAATTCGTGTTCCTCAACGATGTGACATCGCCGGCGGAATTGCCAGCGGACATCAACGCGCTCAAATCGCAGCAATTCCGCTGGACCAAGGGTGCCGTCGAAGCAGCCAAGAAACTGCTTCCGGCGGTGTGGAAAGCCGATCTACCGCTGGCGACCAAACTCGAATGCACGGTGCATTTGACCAGCAACATCGTCTTCCCGTTCATCGTCGTCGTGGCGCTGCTCAATCTGCCGATGGTGCTCGTCAAAAATCTCGTCGGCGGCTACGACGAGCTGTTCACGCTGATGTCCATTTTCGTGCTCGCATCGGTGAGCACGTTCCTGTTCTACCTCTACTCGCAACGCACGGTGCACGAGGACTGGCAACGGCGCGTGTTGCTCTTTCCGCTCTTCATGGCAGGAAGCATGGGGCTGGCGATCAACAACACGAAAGCCGTCATCGAAGCGCTCATCGGAAAGCGCTCGGAATTCACGCGCACGCCGAAGTACCGCATCACGTCCGCCGCGGACGATTGGCGCACGCGCAAATACGCACGGCTGCCGCTGCGTGCATCGGTCGTGGTCGAACTGCTCTTGGGCGTGTATTTCGCTGTCGGTATCGGCGTGTCGCTCTACTACGCTGAACTGGCAGCGATTCCCTTCCAGGTGATGTTTCTCGTCGGTTTCGGCGGGATCGGTTTCCTCTCGCTGGTGCATTGGCTCGATGCATTGCGCACTAATGCCGAACGCCAGCAGCGATTGCATCGTGCAATGACGCCAGCAACGGCTGCTCAACCGACGAAGTAACGACTGCGGTCACGACGCTTTCTTCCCCTGTGCGAACGATGCTCGTTGCGCGCCGATCGGCGAGCGCAGCGATACAACGTTCGACGTGCTCGTGCATCGAAGCCGAGCTGCTCGCCGTCCACACGCACAGTCGCAGACACTCACTGGCAGGTTCGTTCGCTCCGATGCCGAGCTGATCGAGAACGGTGACCTGGTGCGGTTCGGCGAGCGCGAGGACGTCGCCGCGCTCGGTGCCGGCGATGTCGCGGTATTGCCAGCCGAGTCGGCAAGCGCGAGCGAACGAGTCGAAGTCTAGCCGCACAAGCTGCATCGGTTCTTCCATCGCGACGAACACATCGCCGTTCTGTGCAACGTCGGCGATCGTGGTATGTCCCTCGGCATCGAGCGCTGTGATGCGAAGCACGATGCCCCCGCGGCGCAGCAGCGGAAACATCGTCGGATAGAGCAGCTTCAGTCCGGCATACGCCAAATGCTCGGCGTGGTCGTATGACAAATGCGCAACGAGCCTCGCCGAGGGTACGCGCTGCGGATCGGCTGTGAAAATGCCAGCGACCGGTGTGTAGAAAACCAGCTCGCGCGCACCGATCGAGTGTGCCAATAGCGCTGCCGTCAGGTTCGAGCTTTCCTTCCCCATCGTCGTGACGTCACCGCCAGCGGTCGCACCGACGAATCCTTCCGTGAGAACGTAGCTGCTGCGCTGCGCTTGCGGGATCAATCGCTCTCGCACGCGCAGTGTGGTCTCTTCCACCAGCGGGCGTGCATTGCCGAAGCGGTCGTCGGTCACAACGAGCTCCTCGGCGGCGACGGCGGTCGTATCGAGCCCGCGTTCGGACAACACGTGGCGGAGAAGGTGGAGCGCCAAGCGTTCGCCTGCGCTGACGATCCGATCGAGCGTGCGCGGTGTGAGCACACCCGTGAGCGCAACGCCGCGGAGCAAGCGCTCGATGCGCTCGCCGACTTCCGCAGCCAGCATCGCCAGAGCATCGGCTGCCGCGGGATCGGCAAGAAGTTCCCTGCCCAGTCCGGCGTGTGTCGTTACGATGCGTTCGACGATTGCGGTCGCTCGATCGAGATCGTTGCGTTCTGCCGTGAATGCTGCCTCTTCGAGTTGCCGCGTCACGCCAGGCAGCGCCGACACGACAACGAGCGTCGGCGGCGGATGATCGCGCTGCAATCGCTGGGCGAGCCGCTCGAAATCGGCAACACTGCGAAGCGACGATCCGCCGATCTTGACGACGTTCATTGGCTCTACCGATCGTCTCGATTGTCCCACGGGAACCAGCCGTTGCGCCGTGCGAGCACCAAGTACACAGCCACACCGACCGCGAGCACGACCACGCCGTTGACGATCGCGACCGGCGGACGCGAAAGAAACAGCCACACCCACATGGCGATCGCGAGCAGTGCCGGCACGGGATAGAGCCACATGCGGAACGGAAAGCCAGCCCAACCGTTCCGGCGATGGTACAGCAGAAGCCCCACTGCTTGCCCGACGAACTGCACCAGTATCCGCATCGTCAGGATGCTGGCGACGACGATGCGCAGCTTGTCGAAAACGAGCACGATTCCGACCGACAACGCACCGATCGCCAGCAACGACACGTGCGGGAAATTCCCCGTCGGATGCAGCCGAGCGAAGACCGCGAAAAAGTTGCCGTCGGCGGCGGCAGCGTAGGGAATGCGCGAGTATCCGAGCACGACCGAATAGAGCGAGCTGAGCGCCACCAGGAGTACCAGCACTGTCGCGACGACCGCTGCCGTGTGACCGAAGACACGCTCGATGGCGATGCTGACGATGAACTGATCGGGCACTGCTTGGCGCACCGGCACGATGCTCAGGACAGCCAGTTGCATGGCGATGTAGAGCGTCGTCACCAGTGCGATCGAGATGAACATGCTTCGTGGAATCGTGCGCTCCGGATCGCGAACTTCGGCACCCAAGTGGCACACGTTGTAATACCCCAAAATCGCGTACACGCTGCTTTGCATGGCTTCACCGAGACCGTCGAGACGAAACGTGCGCGGGATGTCCGCAACGAACGTCCAATCCCCGCCGACGATGCCCGCCGAAACGACCCACAGAATCGTTCCCACGACGACGACCGCGAGCACGACCGAAACTTTCCCGATCGTTTCGATGCGCCGATAGAGCGCCGCAACAATTCCGATGATCACAAGCGCTGCCAATGCTCTCCGCTGCACCGAAAGCGGCAGCGGCAGGACGTACTGCACGTAGTTGGTGAAACCGATCGCTCCGGAGGCGACGACGAACGACGACTGAAAAACCGTTTGCCAGATGAACAGAAACGACAGCACACGCCCCCATCGCTGCGGTCCGTACAACCGACGCAGAAACACGTAGCTACCGCCGGCATCGGGAAAAGCAGCGCCGAGTTCAGCCCAGACCATCGCATCGGCGTATGCGAGCAGCGCCCCGACGATCCACGCCAGAACGCAATGCGGACCGCCCATCGCCGCCATGACCGACGACATGACGATGAACGGTCCGATACCGACCATGTCGATCGTGTTGATCGCCGTCGTTTGCAGCAGTCCGAGTCGTCGTTGCAGTTCCACTTACGCCTCGCTCCAGATGAAGGGAAACAGCCACCAGGCAACGACGACCACCACGACGACGTAGAGCAGCATCACGGTCAATTCGGTGAGTGCATCGTCGAGACCGCCGCCAGCCAAAACCGTCGCGAGCGATTCGATGCCCAGGAAAAAAATCGGCATGACGATGGGAAAGGCGATAGCCGCGAAAACCCAATTGCGCAGGCGAGCAGCCGCGACGATCGCCGCCAGCAGGGAGGTCGTCGCACCGATCGCGCCAGCGCCCGCAACGAGTACGAGCGCAATGTCGAACCTGAACGGCACCAGCGCAGCCAATTCCATGAGCACGTATTGCACGATACCCACAGCAGCCAGCCAGAGCACACCTGCGACGAGCTTGCCCCAATAAACCGCATCGGGCGGTACAGTGTGCATCAGGTATGGCAGTGTTCCACGTTCTTGCTCGACAAGATAACCGCGAGCGACGGTCATCATTGCTGCAAAGTAGAGCACAAGCCATGCAGCACCTGCCCGCATGTCGGCATCGAGCCGAGCACCGGGGAATGCGAACACCAGTACTGCAACTGCACCGACAATGAAATACACTTCTGCTGCGACAGCATGGCGCCCGCGAATCGCAGTGAGCAAATCCTTGCGCACGACTGCCAACATTGCAACGACGGTGGATTCCATGCTGCCAAAATACCGTTTTGCTGCTGCCGTCATCGCTCGCCTGCCGGATCACCGGTGGACGTGGGCGATTGCGCTTTGTCGTGAGGCTCGATTGTCTAATTTGCCGCTCGTGGAAACGAGCATCGAAACACTTCGCGAAACGTTCGCCGAGCGACTCCGCGGTTCCGTCGTTTCGATCGACGGTGCACTCGCCGGTGCCGAGAACATGCGACGGGACATCGCCGCAGCAGAAGCGCTCGTTGCCGATCCTGGCGAGCAGCGAGCGTTCGTGCGGTTCTACTGTTGGCAGCCGTGGTACATCTCGATCGGCAGAACTCAACCCGATAGCGACATCGCTCAGGATTGTGCCAGCGCCGACGGCATCGAGATCGTGCGTCGCCCCACAGGCGGACGAGCCATTCTGCACGCATGCGAGCTGACCTACGCACTCGTGCTGCGGCTCGACGAGGGTCTGACGCAAGCGCATGTGTATCGTTTCTGGCATGAATGGCTCGCTGCCGTGCTCCGTCGCCGATTCGGCGCGCAGCAGATCGCATTCGCTCGTGCGCAACCGGATTTTCCGATGCTCTATCGGCGGAACCGACACGGTGGCTCTGTTTCGCCTCCCGTGCCCGATTGGAAATCGTCTGGCAGGGACGCAAACTCGTCGGCAGTGCACAGCGACTCTACGGCAACGTCCTTCTTCAGCACGGCTCGGTGCTCCTTGGCGAGGGTCACGAGCGTCTGCCGTACTACCTGCGAGACTGTCCCGCGCCGGACGCACTGGCTGCGTACCTGGCGCGACGCAGTGCCACGCTCGAACAGATCTGCCGCAAGACCGTTTCGTTCGAGCAGGTAGCCGATGCGCTCGCGACCGCGCCGCTCGAACGGTGAACGACGACGTTACGCACCAACGTAAATCCAGCGATGGTTCGGCAGTGATTCGAAAACTGACCAAAGCAGTGGCTGTTCTTGACGAGTGGTCGGAAGCAGTCGGTCTTCCCTTTCGGCTGGCAGACATCGGTAGGGGCGCTGCGGCGATCGGACGGCTGGCTCGGTCCGGACCGTGGGCAGCGACAGCGCTCGTTCTCATCGTCGTCGCGCTGGCAGGATTCGGCGTCGCGGTCGTCGGCGACACTGCCACGCGAGCGGCTCTGATCGGCTCCGATGCAGCGATATTGTTCATCGCCGTAGCGGCGGCATTTGTGTTCGCCTCGTTGGGCAACGCCATCGCTCTGTTGCATCCCGGAGCGCGGCTGGTGTTGGCAGCCTACATGGTGTGGTACTTTCTGCTCGGACCGGTTCTGGTCCTGCCGCGATGGATTGCGCTCGTTCCTGTGTGGACGCTCTATGCCATCGAGCTGTCGAGACGGCCGCCATGGTATTGGGTGATCGGCTGGTCGCTCCTGTTGGGGCGCCTCAGTTGGAACGTTCTCCACCCGCTGGCAGCGAACCTCGCCGTGTGGACGGCTTTCTACACCGCGCTCGGTCTGGCTGTCATTCGATGGCTGCCGGCGTGGCGAGTGCCGACGCGTGCGTTGCTGTTCGGCAGCATGCTGGGAACCTTCGCCGGTGCGTACATCCAGGAAAGTCGAACTGTGGCGTCGGCAGTGCAAATGGGAATGAACGCAGTCGGCGACTTTCTCGGCATGTTTTGGCTGTGGTTGGCGGTCGATTTTGCCGAGGACGTCTGGCGCGCAGCACGCCGAACGATTCAGCGCATGCGCCGATGGATCGTGCGATTTTCGCGGTGGATCGTCGCCGTCGTCGTCGGCTGCAGTGTCGCGGTCGTCGGACTGGCGAGCGTCGATCGATCGCTTTTGTCATGGCACGCGGGAGCGGCACTGTGCGGACTGATAGCATCGGCGACGACCATCGGCTGGCTGACCAGCCAGCAGCGGAGTGCTCTTTCGCTGCTTAGGGTCGTCGCCGGAACGGTCGTTCTGGCAGTGCTCTACTGGATCGGTGCCGGATTGTTCGCTGCCGCCGACGATCCCGTGCCGGTGAGCAGCGGCTGGCAACTGCTGCTGGCGACCGCCCCGCTGTTCGCCGAACAAATCAAACACTCGACGTTCGGTGCCAGCCAGCACCGCCAATGGGAAATACCGCTGGCATTCGGCTTGTTGGGTATCGTCAGCACCGCGGTGCAACTAGTCACCGAGGACACCGCCAGTAAACTTGCCGACATTACCGCGCAGGCACCGGCTGTCGGTTTGGTACTCGTCGCTTTACCTTATGCAGCGGCACGGATGCTGGGATGGTGGGATTCGCGCTCGTCGGTAGCAGTACTGTTCGCGCTGGGATATCTGGCAGCATATCCAGCCGTGCTGGTGGGTCCGCAACTCCAATCCGGTTCGGTTGCGGTCGCGGTCCTCGTGTGGGCAGTTGCGCACAGCCGAGGGTGGGTGACTTTGCCCACCAGCAGCAACCCGCGGCTGGCTACGCTGGCGGTCATCGCCGGGGGAACATTGGCATTCTACCACTACCCGCTGGTCGTTCCGATACCGTTTTTGCCGCAGGCGAGTATCGTTCTTGAACGGCTCGCTGACGCATCGGTACCGCCGCTGTTCGGACCGGCGCATTCAGTGTGTTGGGCATCTCTTCTTGCGGCTGCTGCCGTCATCGCTCGCCTGCCGGATCGCCGGTGGACGTGGGCGATTGCAGCGTGTGTCGCCGGTGCAGGATGCTGGCTCGCCTCCTACCTGGGCTGATAGACCACCGACACTCTGGCGACGTGCTGCATTGCGCCATTGCGGAAATGAATGTGCAAGTATCCCAGCTCCAAGCGGACCGATTCGACCAGCGGAAGTAGCGCCCGCAATTGCAGACGGTTCTGCTCGTATCCGAGCGGCGTCGAGCGATCCCATCGCGCGGCGATGGCGAACACTTCGTCCGAGAGCACAACCGGCACCCCACCGACGTGCAGCGTCGCTCGCGCTTGAAAGCGAAGCCGAAGCTCTCCGCCCGCTCGTTCGTAGAACCGCTCTTCGGAACGAAAGCGCAGAACAAAGCGCTCGATGCGCCATTGTGCTTGCTGCCACAGCCGATGCTCGCGTCGCGGTCGCGGACGGTACACAGGAACCCACGCATACCCAGCCCACACATCGGCATCCGAGCCGAGATTGCGTCCGATCGCCGTCCGCAGCACTGTCTGCGACGCATCGAACGACGCCAATTGCCATCGCTGCTGACCTTCGAACCAGCCGTGCCAGATCGCTGCCGAATCGAGCGGCACTATTGCCAGAAACATCGCCCACGTGCTGGCGTCAGCAGCAACAGCTTCGCTCCCAGGAAACGCAAGCAGCGTGCCGAGAAGACACCCGACAATCGTGCAGACGCCAATTCTCTGCAGCCGAACCAATCGAACCATACATCAGCTCCTACAATCGCAATCGTGTGCAACAATACGGCGTTGGCTCGCCAAGCACTGTCACCGACCGATCACCGTGCAGCCGGGCTCACAGCGTTCGCAGTACGAGGGTCGAGCGCCGATACGATGCACGGTACCGGCAGGCGATGCAGATCCCGGATGCCGAGGCGATGCCGTATCCTTTGCCGGCCGGCTTTGGTCGTGCACTGCCGATCGTCGGTATCGGCACCCGGCTTTCGGTCGATTGCGCTTTGTCGTAACGCCGCTGGCGATCACCGACGCACCGGCGATCGCGCCGTTTTACCTTCAGCTACTTTTGCCAGGACTCGATCTGCATCAGTGGTCGTAGTGGGGATTCTCGTCGTGCTGGCATCGTCGCTGATGTATTACGTCGAGCACACGCTGCAGCCGGATGCCTTTCCGCACGTGCCGGCAGCGATGTGGTGGGCAATTATCGCCAGGACCACCGTCGGATACGGCGACGTGCATCCGATTTCGACAGCGGGGAAAATCGTCGGTGCATTCGCCGCGCTGATGGGAATCGGTTTGGTGGCGCTACCAGCGGCGATTTTGAGTTCAGGCTTTCTCCGCGAATTGCAGCATCGCTATCGGCGGAGCACGCACACCTGCCCTCACTGCGGCGCGACGTTCGAAGAGCAGCACTGACACGCCAGCCGAAGCTTGACGATACCGTCGCACGTGCGTACCAACACGTGCTCGTCGTACCGCAGAAGGAGGCTCCCTGCTGGAGCAGCAGCGAAACGTTCGTGCAAGTACTCGTTGACGATCGGCTCGGCATCGAGCGCGACCACGGAATCGCCGCTTGCGAAGCGCACGATGCAGCCCTGCGTGGGAACGCCGAACGCTCGCACACGACGGATCAACTCGCTGCTGGTGACAGTAGCTGCATCGCACTCTCTATCGGAGCGACGCCGCGTATAGTAGCTCGGTTCGCCTCGCTGCGGCGTGCCCTCGAACGCGAAACCGCTTGCAGCCAGTGTGTCGAGTGCTGCTTGTGTCGCCTCGGCTTCGAGCATGCGCACGACGGCATAGAGCAAGCCGAGATCGAGATCGGACGTCCGCTCGATACACCGTTGCGCCACGATCGGACCGGTATCGAAGTCTTCGTCCATCCAGTGCACCGTCGCGCCGATGTGCGGCTCGTTGAACAGTATCCCGCCGTTGATCGGATGATTGCCGCGCAGTCGCGGCAGACACGACGGATGCACATTGGCAAAACGCGCGGTCGGACGCTTCTGCCGAAGCTCGGCGATCGGCAGCAACCACGGGCATCCGACCGACAGCAGCAGATCGAAGGGCTCGCCGACAATCGCTGCAAGGGCAGCGCTTTTGTCGCGCTTGTCGAACGACCGCACGCGAACACCACGCTGACGAGCGCTGCGTTCCAAATGCGATCCAGCGATGGCAATGCAGCAATCGAGCTGGACGGCAGGATGATCGAGCACAACGTCGAGTACGCTGTCGCGCTGACCGACCAGCAGCAGACGCGTGGTCATGCCGTCACCGTCCGACGGTCGAACTCGCCGATGCGGTAACGCAAAAAGTAGCTTCTGTAACGCTCGGCACGCTCGGGATTGCGCCGCTCCCAGTCGGCACACAGCGCCCGATACGCCGCCGGTTCGTGTACACGCGTGCCGATAAAAACAGGCAGGTGACGATTGCCGAACTTCGATTTGTAGCGATAGAGCGAATCGTCCGGATCGGCGGTTGTGCCGCCACCGAAACTGACCGCCCGGCAACCGAGCTCCTCGGCTGTTTGCAGCAGCATCGCAAACAGCGCGTCGTTCGGTCGGAACGCCCAGAATCGCTCGTCGGATGCGCCGAGGTGGTAGGTGAGCACATCGCCCCATCGAAGCACCAGCAATGCAGCGATGGGCTCGTCCTCGACAAGCGCGACGAGGTACCACGCACTGTTGCCGAGCCACGCGGCAATAGCAGCGAATTACTCGCGCGGAAAGCGATAGAACGCATCCATGCCGAGCCGCACAGCAGTGCGCTCGTAGAGTCGTGCGAACATGTCGATACCGTCGGATGCGTCCCACCGCTCGATGCGCACACCGCTGCGCATAGCTTTCGCAATGTTGCGACGCGTTGCGCTATCGAGTGCGGCGATCGCTTCGGCGGGCGGCGTCGCGTACACGTTCGTGCGAACGCAGCGATATTCGGCTCGCCGCGCCAGCAACGGTTCCTGATGCAACAACGGATGCTGCCGCACAAACTCGGCAACGACACCATGAGCGCGCATCCACTGATCGACCGCATCGTTGAACCGGGCGAACGCTTCGGGCGATGCCGGCGCGGACGTGACGATACCACCGTAGCCGTAGAACGACTGCGCGTCGTGGCGCCAATGCGCGTCGAGCGCCATCGGCAGCGGCTTGAGCAAAAAGCAGTAGAGGAACTCGACGCCATCGAACGTATCCCAGAGCGCGACAGCGGTTCCCTCTTCCCATTCGAGCCATGTCGCGCAGTATCGCGGATCGGCGTAAATGTCGCACCGATCGGCAGGCAAACGTTCGAGGCACGCTCGCCAACGGTCGGGGATCGTTTCGCCAGCGGTGAACATCCATGTTTCCATCGCCATTGCCCGCGCAAACACAATGCCAAACAACGCCGCGCTTGCTCGTTCGTCTCCAGTTGCCGTTTTCTGTTTTACCACATCGTCGCATCGTTCAATGGACCGACACACTATCGTTTTACCCGACGAACTCGAGCAGTTGCGCTCGCGCCGTGGCTATCCACTCGTGACGATCGCCATGCCGACGCACCGCGCCTTCCCGGAAAACAAACAGGACCCCATCCGCTTCAAAGATTTAGTGCGGCAGGTACGCGACCGCTTGGCACAGGAACTCTCCAAGCGCGAGGTCGAACGTGTGCACGAACAACTGGCGACACTGGCAGAGCGCATCGACTGGGCGCACACGCTCGATGGTCTGGTCGTTTTCGTCGGCGACGGCATCGAGCGCATCGTGTATCTGCCCGTGACAGTGCGCGAGCGGGCTATCATCGACGAAACGTTCGCCACACGCGATCTGGTCGTCGCACAAAGCCGGCTGCTTCACTACTGGGTCGTAGTGCTCAGCACCGATCGGACACGGCTGCTCGAAGGATACGGCGATCATCTCGTCGAGGTGGAGTCGGAACACTTTCCGCTCCCTTACGAAGGTCCCCGATCGGGCGATCCGGAGAATCCGCTGCCGGGTGGTTTCGGCAAGGACCCATCGAAATACCGCGACGAGCAGTATCGGCACTACTTCCGGCGTGTCGACGAAGCGCTGCGCCGGACAATCGGCACACAGCATCCGCTGCTGGTCGTCATCGGCGTCGAGCGCAATCGAGCACTGTTTGCCGAAGTGCGATCGCAGCAGTACGAGATCGTCGCCGAACTCGACGGCAGCATGGTCACGGCGACTCCCCACGAGATCGCAAAACTCTCTGCGCCGGCGCTCGAAAGCTACGTCGAACGCCGCGCGGTCGCAGCGGTCGAGGAGCTCGCACGTGCCATCAAAACCGGACTGTACACGTGCTCGATTGCCGAAATGTGGCACTTTTCACAAGAAGGACGCGCCGATCTGCTCATCGTCGAACGCGATTACGCAGTCGCTGGACGGTGGGATGCCGATCGCCGTACCTTTACGATCGTCGAGGACCCGACCGAACCGGGCGTCATCGACGACGTCGTCGACGACATCATCGAAGCAACACTCGATCACAAAGGGCGGGTCGTTTTTGTGCCACCGCGAGCGCTGTCGCCCTGCGAGCACATCGCGATGACGCTGCGCTACTGAGCAGCGATCGCTTCGTGATCGGGACAGTCCAACCGCAATTGGAGCGGCACCAAGTCCATGCCGAGCAGTTCGCAGCGGTAGGTCGTGGCATAGGTGCGTTCGTCGTACCGTAGCCATCGGCACGTCAGGCACATACGCGGCATCGTGATGACGCCGTCGCGCCAGAGCCGGCGGAGAAGCTCGAGCAGAAATTCGTAGCCCGTCTCGCGACGTGCTTCCGGAAGCGCCTCGAGCGCAGCGCGGAGCGGGGCGTCCCACTGCTGGAGACGATTGAGTAACTGGCGACCGGCGTCGGTCACTTCCACCACGGTCGCGCGGCGATCGGTCGGATGCGACCGGCGAACGAGGAGTCCTTTGCGTTCGAGTGCGGAAACGGTGTCGCTCATCGTCGGAACGCTGACGTTCAGCTCGGCAGCCAACGCCGAGAGCGTCAACCCCTCGCCCTGACGGGTTGCACAGAGCTGGATCACTTGCAATTGCGTAGGATACAGCCCTTCGGCGTAGGCGACGCTCCATTGCAGGCTCCGGACGACAGCGCTCAGCCGTTCGATCGCAGCGACGATGGGCACGGATTGGGATGCGTTCACGGATTCACACGATTTCGGTGATGCTGTGCAAACATAACACGCGGGGGCGAACACACCGCTCACCCCCGCGCAAATCGGCTGCGATCACTGGCGCCACTGGCTGAACACGTAGTCACGGTGCGCTTGCCCCGTGTGGCATGTGTAGCAGTCCTTGACAGGGTCTTTGACGACGCGCTTGGTGGGATCGCCTCCCGCGAATGCTTCGAATCCCCAGCCGCCGGTTTCCTTGTACAGCTTGGCGTTTTTGACCATCACGGCAGTGACCTTGCGATTGCCTTCGCTGATGGCGTTATCGGCTTCGGGCGCCTCGAACAGATCGAAGACCAGCACCGACCCATCGGGAAACGTCCCGCTGCCGGCTTTGAGCACGCGAAGCGCTTTGTCGTTGGCATAGACGTGGTGAATGCCGCCGAATCCATCGTAGAGCGGATGACCCGGACGCAAAATGAGCGTTTTCACATGCGTCCACGAGCGATACCCCTCCGGATACGGAACCTGCTTCGTACCGGACGACGCAACGATCACAACGGCAAAAATTGCTGCAAGTGCCAGCAAAAGAACAAGTAAACGGCGCATGACGACCTCCGAACAGTGGTTAAACATACGACGAAGTCACTTAGGACTCCTTTGCGCATGCAAAAATACGCATCACGATCCGTTCATGCAAGTCCTTCCGAGATTCCAGTGTCGTATCTTCGTAGCGTCACACCGACGAAGAGGCGCCCATGCGAGCTGCTGTCTATTCAGCTCATCGCTTCGAGCAGCCGTACCTTGCCGCTGCAGCCGCGGACCGTCACGAGCTGGTTTTTCTCGACTACCGCCTCGATCGGAACACCGCGCAACTGGCTGCCGGCTGTCGCGCGGCGATGCTTTTTGCCAACGACGACGGTTCGGCTCCCGTTCTCGACGAGCTTCGAGGCGTGGGGGTCGAATTCCTCGCACTGCGGTCGGCAGGATACAACCACGTGGACATCGAGCACGCTCGCCGCATCGGCATGCGCGTGGCGAACGTGCCGGAGTACTCGCCGTATGCCGTCGCCGAGCATGCAGTCGCGATGATTTTGGCGCTCGACCGAAAACTCGTCCGTGCGCACAGTCGCGTGCGGGAGCTGAACTTTTCTCTCGATGGATTGGTGGGCTTCGACCTACACGGGAAAACGGTCGGTGTGTTCGGCGTGGGGCGGATCGGTTCGGTGCTCGTGCGGATACTCCACGGGTTCGGGTGTCGTGTGCTCGGCTGCGATCCGGTCGAACGCCCGGAGTTGGTCGAGCAGTACGGCTTGGAGTACGTCTCGCTGGAAGATTTGTGCCGCCAATCGCGCATCGTCGTTCTCTGCGCGCCGCTCACACCGCAGACGCGCTATGTGATCAATCGCGACACGCTGGCGCTGATGCCCGACGGAGTGATGATCGTCAACGTCGCACGCGGCGGCTTACTCGATACGCGCGCGGTTATCGAGGCGCTCAAAAAACGGAAAATCGGCTATCTGGGACTCGACGTGTACGAAGAGGAAGCGGGACTGTTTTTCTACGACCACTCCGAGGACATCGTCAACGACGACCTCATCGCACGGCTTTTGACGTTCCCGAACGTGCTCATCACTAGCCATCAAGCGTTTCTGACCGAAGAAGCGCTCGGCAACATCGCCGCAACGTCCATCGCTGCGCTCGATGCGTGGGAACGAGGGCACACCGCGCAGTACGAGCTGTGAACCGAAAAAAGCGGCTATTCGTCCGCCGTTGCCAGTTCGGCAGCGGCTTCTTCGGGACGCGTCGCTTCGGTGAACGCCAATGCTTTGGCGCTTTGGTCCACGACCGCAACGATCCGTGCACCTTCTTTGAACGTTCCGCGCAGCACTTCTTCTGCCAGCGGGTCTTCCAGGTATCGTTGCAGCGCTCGCCGCAGCGGACGCGCACCGTACTTTTCGTCGTAGCCTTTTTCGACGAGGAAGTCCTTGGCGCCCTGGCTCAGTTCGAGCGTCATGCCTTGTTGGGCAAGTCGCTTGTAGAGCCGATCCAGTTGCAGTTCGATGATCTGGTAGATGTGCTCTTTTTGCAGCGGACGGAAGATGATGTAGTCGTCGATGCGGTTGAGAAATTCTGGATTGAACATCCGCCGCATCGCTTCTTCGATGGTCTGCTTCATCGCCTCGTATTTGTCGTCGGTTTCCTTGCCCGTTGCAAAGCCGATCTTGCCGCCGGCTTTGACGTCGCGCACACCGACATTCGAGGTCATGATGATGATCGTGTTCTTGAAGTCCACGCGACGACCGAGTCCGTCGGTCAAAATACCGTCGTCGAAGACTTGCAGCAGGATGTTGAACACGTCCGGATGTGCTTTTTCGATCTCGTCGAGCAAGACGATGCTGTACGGCTTGCGGCGCACTTTTTCGGTGAGCTGACCGCCTTCTTCGTAGCCGACATAGCCCGGCGGTGCACCGATGAGGCGCGAGACGCTGAATTTCTCCATGTACTCGCTCATGTCGATGCGGATGAGCGCATCTTCGGTGTTGAACATGTAGCGCGCCAGCGCTTTCGCCAGCTCGGTTTTGCCGACACCGGTCGGACCCAAGAACATGAACGAGCCAATCGGTCGTGCGGGGTCTTTCAATCCTGCACGTGCGCGGCGAATCGCGCGTGCCAGTTGCTCGACCGCTTCGTCCTGACCGACGACTTGCTTTTTGAGTTCGTCAGCCATGCGCAGCAGTTTCTCCGATTCGCTTTCGGCGATGCGGTTGACCGGAATGCCCGTCATGCTGGCGACGACGTCGGCGATGTCGTCGGCGGTGACGGTGAACACTTGCTCGACGGCTTGTTCTTCCCACTCCTCTTTGGCGCGTTCGAGTTCGGTTTGGAGCCGTTTTTCTTCGTCGCGGAGCGCAGCAGCTTCCTCGAAACGCTGGGCACGGACGACCTCGGTCTTCCGCTTGCGCACCTCCTCGATGCGTTGTTCGAGTTCGAGTATCTCTTGCGGCACCGAGTAATTAGCCAAGTGCACGCGCGCGCCGGCTTCGTCGAGCACGTCGATGGCTTTGTCGGGGAAGTAGCGGTCGGTGATGTAGCGCTCCGACAGCCGCACGCACGCCGTGATGGCGTCGTCGGTGTAGCGAACGCTGTGATGCTCTTCGTAGCGATCCTTGATGTTTTCGAGGATTTGGAGCGTTTCTTCGGCGCTCGGCGGATCGACGATGATTTTTTGGAAGCGCCGTTCGAGTGCGCCGTCTTTTTCGATGTACTGCCGATATTCGTCGAGCGTCGTTGCGCCGATGCACTGGATGTCGCCGCGTGCGAGCGCTGGCTTGAACATGTTCGACGCATCGAGCGAACCGGACGCCCCGCCCGCCCCGACGATCGTGTGGATTTCGTCGATGAACAAAATGACGTCCTTGGCTTTCTCCAGTTCGTTCATCACGGCTTTCATGCGCTCTTCGAACTGACCGCGGTATTTGGTGCCGGCGACCAGCGCTGCCAAATCGAGCGTGACGATGCGTTTGTCGTAGAGCACGCGCGGAACTTTCCGCTCGACGATGCGGAGTGCCAGACCCTCGACGATCGCCGTCTTACCGACGCCCGGCTCGCCGATAAGCACGGGGTTGTTCTTCTTGCGGCGTGCGAGCACTTGCGCGACGCGCTCGATCTCGCGCTCACGACCGATGACCGGATCGAGTTTGCCTTCGAGCGCCAGCTTGGTCAGGTCGCGACCGAAGTTGTCGAGCACCGGTGTTTTGACGCGTTCGGTTGTTTCCTTTTTGCCGCGACCGCGCGAGGAGCTGCTCGGACGTTGCGGCGTGCTCTTGCCCGACGTGATCGCGTCGAGTTCCTTGCGCGCGGCATCGTAGGTGACGCCGAATTGCGAGAGCACTTGCGCGGCGATGTTGTCTTCGTCGCGCAGCAACGACAGCAGCAGATGTTCGGTGCCGATGACCTCGCTTTTGTAGAGCTTGGCTTCCAGGTACGTGATCTTGAGCACCTTTTCGGCTTGTTTGGTCAGCGGAATGTTGCCGATCGTCAGCGTTCCGCTGGTGGTGCGGACGGTGTCCTCGATGGCTTTTTTGAGCCGGTAGAGGTCCACGCCCAGGTTGCGGAGAATTTTGACGGCAATGCCTTCGCCCTCTCGGATGATGCCGAGGAGCAAATGTTCAGTGCCGATGTAGTCGTGCCCCAGCCGCAAGGCTTCTTCGCGGCTGAGCCGGATGACTTCCTGCACACGGTTCGAAAAGTTGCCGTCCATCGCTCATCGAAAGAAGTTCGTTGTCATCGTCACGGGCAACGCCGGCACCGGTGCCGACGTCCGATGCAAAGGACGCACACGATGCGCGCTGATTGCAGCGCTGCCTGTGGGGAATATCGGCGTCCGCCGCCGGCAAATGTAATGCGCCATCGGGATTTCCGGCGCAGGAGCGTCTGCACAGAAAGAAGTTTCTCGGAAAAGTCGGCGGTGTGATGGGCAAGGCATCCTCTTTGTGCACCGCCGGCACGATCACTCACCCGACTTCCGCACGCAGCTCGGCAGACAGCCAGCGAAGCTGCCACAAAAACGCCACCGCGATCCCCAGCGGCACTGCGACGATAGAAGCAACCATCCAGCCTCCGAGACTGCCGCTCGTCATGCTGCGGTACATGACCACCTCGAGCACGACCAGATACGCCGTCAACACGACACCCATACCGAGCACCAGTTCGAAGTAACGATTGATCCACCAGCTCCGTCGCTGGGGCGGCAGCGTGCCGAGGTGCAAAAACGCTGCGGGCAGGTTCACCAGATACGCGGCGCGGCGCAGCAACACGAATCGAAGCTCGGCGACCGCCAGCAACACCAGCGGCGCGATGCTCAGTGCCACGGGCACCGCGAGCATCGCGTCTTTGCTGCCCCACGAGGTCGGCAAGCCGCGAGCATCGAAATGGAGCGGCACGACCGCCGGCAGTTGCACGTAGCTGTACACCCCGACCGCAACGAGCGCACAGAGTTCAGCGACGAGTATCGCTCGCAGCACCTTGCCGCGTGGTCCCCACGGCAGGGGCGGGAAGGTTTCGGCGTCGGGCATGGGATAACGGCACACGTTCGGGCGAGCGAAAATAGCGGCGGCAAACAAAAACGCTCCGACCGAGATCGGAGCGAAAGGCTTCGGAAAGCCTACGGCACTAAGCCTTGTTGCGAAAAGGTCACAAAGTAGATCGAAACTTTTCGCTGCGCGAATTTACGGAACCGTAATGTAATTTGCAAGCGGTCTGTGTCACACACTGTCGAGGTGTACCATGGAACGCTCTCTTGGCTTGGATGTAGGCGCAAACTCGATTGGTTGGGCTGTTATCGAGCAAACCGATAGTAGCGGCAGCATCCGCGGTTGTGGCGTGTACGTTTTCCCCGAAGGAGTCGAAAATCTCGGTCAAGGAGAACGCGAACTCTCGCTCAATGCGACGCGCCGCGGGGCACGACAACGGCGGCGCCAACTCTTCCGCAAAAAACTTCGCAAACGTGCGCTGCTGCGGCTGCTGATCGAGCACGGTCTCTGCCCGCACTTGAGCGACGACGAATTGCGGCACTGGCAGAAAACCGGCGCCTTCCCTGATCGCGACGATATTCGTCAGTGGCTCCGACTGAACCCTTACCAGCTCCGCGCTCGCGCTGCAACTGGAGAGCCTCTGCAGCTCCATGAGCTCGGGCGCATTTTTTACCACATCGCCCAGCGCCGCGGCTTTCCGTCCAAAAGCCGTTCCGCATCCGCCGACGATAGCTCAGTGATCGAGCGTGGCGATCCGAAACTCGGCAAAGCCGGCATCGAACAAACTCGCGCCCTGATCACGCCAGAACGCCCGACGATAGGTGCCGCACTGGCGCAGCTCTACCCACCCGAAGGAGAGCCGTTCACAAATGGTCGCAGCCGCGTCCGCAATCGCTACACCGACCGCCAGATGTACATCGACGAATTCGAGCACATCTGGAACGCCCAGCGCCCGCATCACCCCGACGTGCTCACCGATGAACTCAAAACAGCGCTCGGCGGTCGGCGCAAAGACGGCTATCCCACCGACGGTGTGCTCTTTTTTCAACGACCGCTCCGTTCGCAAAAGCATTTGGTCGGTCGGTGTACGTTCGAACCCTCCAAGCCGCGCTGCCAGCGGAGCCATCCGCTCTTCGAGCGTTTTCGCGCCCTGCAATTCATCACCACGATCACGTGCAACGATCTCCCGCTCGATGCCGACGACCGCGCCAAAGCACTCCGCCTGCTTTTGAGCAAAAAGAAAGTCACCTTTGCCGATATCCGCAAGGCACTCAAAAAAACCGCCGCCGACGACATCTTCAACTACGCCGACGAAGACTCTATCGCCGGCTCGCCGACCAATGCCGCACTGGCTGCCAAAAACATCTTCGGCGCTGCGTGGTTCGATAAATCCGACGACGAACAACACCGCATTTGGCACGCTCTCCAATCGTTCGACGACATAGACAAGCTCGCCAAGTACGCCACCGAAAAGCTCGGTCTGTCGAACGACGCCGCTCAGCGCTTCGCCAAAATCTCCTTGACCGACGGCTATGCGTCGCTGAGTCTCAAAGCGATTCGCACCATCCTGCCCTTTTTGGAGCAGGGCTATCCCTACCACATCGCTGTTGCGCTGGCGGGCGTGCGCCGTGCGCTCGGCAAAAAATGGGACGAGCTCGACGACGAGCAACGGAAAACTCTCTGCGACACCGTCGAAAGCCTCGTCGGCAGCGGCATCCGCGGCGGCTATCGCGCTGCACTCGAACAATTGCTCCGCGAGCAGTACGGACTCGGCGATCAGGAAATCGCGCGACTCTACCACCACAGCGACCTGACAGCGACGACGCAACTACTCGACCGCATTCCCACCGACGAGCAGTTCACCGCGCAACTGCTGGCGTACCGCAATCCCATCGTCACCAACGTTCTCTTTGCACTCCGCCGCTTGGTCAACGAACTGCTCCAACGCTACGGACGATTCGACCGCATCACGATCGAACTGGCGCGCGATCTCAAGCGCAGCAAAGCCGAGCGTCAAGCGATTCGGCGCGAACAGCAACGCAACGAAATCATCCGCGCAACCATCGCCGACATCCTCGCCCGCGAAGGCATCGAGGCGACCGCCGAAAACATCCTCAAGTATCGCCTCTGGCTCGAATGCGGGAAAACCTGCCCCTACAGCAATCGCCCGATCGGCTTCCATCAGCTCTTCAACGGCGAGGTGCAAATCGAACACATCTTCCCCTACGACCGCTCGCTCGACGACAGCTTCCTCAACAAAACGCTCTGCTTTGCCGACGTCAATCGGCAAAAAGGCAACCGCACACCCTACGAATACTTCACGCAAAACTTCGGACCTGACAAATGGAACGAAGTCAAACACCGCTTGCAAGGTGTGTTCCGACGACAATCTCTTTGGGACAAAAACGACCCCTTGAACTACTTCCCCGACCGGCGCAAAAAGTACGAGCGCTTCATTGCCGAAAAGCTGCCTGCCGACTTCGCCGCGCGGCAGCTCAACGACACGCGCATCGCCAGCGTCCGTGCACGCGAGATGCTCCAACTGGTTTGCCCGACCGTCACTGCCGCGCTCGGTCCGACCACCGCACGACTGCGCCGCTTCTGGGGCATCGAGAACGTTCTCGATACCGGCAGCGGCAGCGACGGCAAAGAACGCAGCGACCATCGCCACCACGCGCTCGATGCCATCGTGCTATCGTGCACACGACAAAGCCACATTCAACTGCTCTCGACAGCATCGGCACGAACACAACGCCATCACAAACCAATCCCCGAACCGTGGGATCGCTTCCGCTACGACGTCGAGCACGCGCTCCAAGGCTGCGTCGTCGTGCACCATCGCTCCGACCGCGTATTGACCCGCCGCACCGTCACGACCCAGAAAAACGGCAAAACACTTGTGTTCCGCTCTCTTGCTGCCCGTGATCAATTGCACAAAGAGACCTTCTACGGACAGCGCACCGACCCGGAAACCGGCACAATCGGCTACCACGTCCGCAAACCGCTGCAAGAAATCACCAAGCAAGCACAAGTCGAAAAAATCGTGGACCCGGTCGTTCGCGCGCTCGTCGAACAGCGCATCGCCGAAGCCGGCGGCTACCAAGGCGACGCCGTTCCCAAAGGCGCGTTCTTCGGCACCAGTCCGGACGGCTCCCCACAACCGCTGGTGTTCTTGCCCAACCGCCGCGGCGAACCAGTCCCCGTCCTCAAAGTCCGCCTGCGTGAATCGCTCGCCAATGCCCGCCCGGTCAAACCCGACATCAATTGCTACGTCAACCCGAGCAACAATCACCACGCCGTCGTCTATCGCTTCCCCGACGGGCAACTCGGCATCGAGGTCGTGCAGTTCTGGGATGCGGTATTTCGGCAGCGCCGCGGCGAACCGCTCTACCAGGTCCCCGCTGGCTGCGAGCTGGTCATGACGCTCCACATCAACGACATGGTGCTGCTCGGTTGCAGCCAGGAGGACTTCGACCGCATCCTCGCTGCATACCCGCCCGACGAGCGCGGACGACATCTGGCACCGTATCTGCACAAAGTGCAAAAGCTGTCGCAAAGCTCCCCAAAACAATGGGAGCTCTGCTTCCGCCATCACGCCGATGCTCGACCAGTGGATGAGGCAAAGCATGATTACATCCTCATCCGCAATTGGGGCACTGGCAAACAGGGCTGGGAAACGTACAACCCGATCAAACTGCGCATCACGCCGAGCGGGATGATTTTCCGCTGGGGTGAGCTCCCCGATGTGCCGTAGGTGCACTCAAGCATTGGCGACCAAGTGCCGATGATTGACAGCAGCACTGCTACTGTCTTCGGCTGCCGATGCTCAAACGAACGATCGTCATCGCCAGCCCGTCGTACCTGCGGCTGGAATACGACCAACTCCTGATCGAAAACACCGAGACAGGAGTCATCGCTCCCGTCCCCATCGAAGACGTTGGGTATTTGATTCTCGAGCATCGGCAGATTACCCTGACGCATCCAGTGCTAACGCGGTGCCTGGAGCATGGGGTAGCAGTGGTTGTCTGTGATGCTGCATATCTGCCAGCCGGGATGTTTCTGCATTTAGGGCAGCAACATCACATCCAAGGAGAGCGCTTTCTGCAACAAGTAGCAGCGACACCAGCGCTGCAGGAAACGCTGTGGCAGCAGACCGTCCGTGCAAAAATTCTCAACCAGGCGATTCTTGCACGTCGGCTTGGGGTGAACACATGGCGCTCGATCGAGCGATTAGCAACGCGGGTGCAGCCTGGCGATCGCACCAATTGTGAAGCCACTGCAGCACGGCACTATTGGCGCGGTGTATTCGGCAATGAATTTTCGCGAGACCCCGACGGCGATCCACCGAACAATCTGCTCAACTACGGTTACACCATCGTTCGTGCAGCAACTGCACGCGCGCTGGTCACCGCCGGCTTGCTACCGATCCTCGGCATCCACCATCGCAACCGCAGCAATTGCTACGCACTCGCCGACGACGTGATGGAACCATACCGTCCGTTTGTTGATGGGCTGGTGTGGGAATTGTGCCAGCAGACAAAACCACCGGAAACTCTCACTCCGAGCATCAAGCGTCGGTTGCTCGAAGTACTCACGCTCGATACGATTGTCGATGGCCAGCGGTCGCCGCTCCAAATTGCACTGGCGACCACTGCAGCCTCGCTTGCATACTGCTTTGCCGGCAGCCGTTCGACGATCATCTTTCCCCGCATGCCAGAGTAGTTCCACCATCTCATCACCGCTCATGCCGCGACGAAAAGCTTCTTCTGTTCGACAGCAGTCCAACCGTCTCAGCGCATATCGGATTATGTGGCTTTTTGTGATGTTCGACTTGCCAACCGGCACAAAAAAAGAGCGTGACGCTGCCACGCGTTTTCGAAAAGACCTCACGCGCAATGGATTCACGCGGATGCAATTTTCCGTGTACATCCGGCATTGCGCCAGCGGCGAATCGGTCGAAATGCACATTCGCCGCATCAAGGGATTTTTGCCCGAATATGGACAGGTCAGTATCCTGCGTGTGACCGACAAGCAATTCAGCACGATGCTGAACTTCCACCAGTCGAAGTCAGCACCAGGACCGGAAGCGCCGCTGCAGTTGTCCATTTTCTGATGTTGCAGACCGGTCACAAAGTAGGTTTGCCGACAAGTATGCCGGGCAATGGCGTTACTGTCATGCTGAACTTGTTTCAGCATCTCACCGCGCCTTCGCCCGTCATGCCGAACTTGTTTCGGCATCTCGAAAAGCACGTGCCCCGACCGCAGAAGGGTCGAGGCACATGCAAATTTTGCCGACTTTTTGCCGACCAGTCCAACCGCAACGCTTTGTCGTTCAGGCGATTACAGAAGTACTGTTGTCGGCAAAACTACTTTGTGACCAATCCGCAACGGGGACAGCGTACACAGGCGCGATGTGTCAGTTGTCGGCAAAACTACTTTGTGACCAATCCGCAACCCCCGGAGCTGTTCCAAGCGGCCCGGAAGAGTTGTCGGCAAAACTACTTTGTGACCAATCCGCAACCGTGTTTTTGTCGTTAGAGACCTGCAATATGTTGTCGGCAAAACTACTTTGTGACCAATCCGCAACAACGTTGGAACAAAGACGGTCGAAGTCAATGTTGTCGGCAAAACTACTTTGTGACCAATCCGCAACACCACCCGACGAGGTGCAGCGGCTGCTCTTGTTGTCGGCAAAACTACTTTGTGACCAATCCGCAACCGACTCATCGGCAGCAACAATCTGTTTTGGGGTTGTCGGCAAAACTACTTTGTGACCAATCCGCAACAGTCGGGATTGATGGAATCTAGCGGATTGAGTTGTCGGCAAAACTACTTTGTGACCAATCCGCAACTTGCCTATCTCTTCCATGCCACGTGTGAATGTTGTCGGCAAAACTACTTTGTGACCAATCCGCAACATCGCGCCGCTCGCATCGAGCACCGCCCACGGTTGTCGGCAAAACTACTTTGTGACCAATCCGCAACGTCGCCGGATCGCGGAACGATTCGACGTCTGTTGTCGGCAAAACTACTTTGTGACCAATCCGCAACAAGCAGTTGTATTGGGATGCCATACACCGCCGTTGTCGGCAAAACTACTTTGTGACCAATCCGCAACTCTTTTCGTCGATTTCATCAAATGACACAAGTTGTCGGCAAAACTACTTTGTGACCAATCCGCAACTCGGCGTCGAGCTTGATCGTCTTGCGATCGGTTGTCGGCAAAACTACTTTGTGACCAATCCGCAACACACGACGCAACATCATCGAGTATTACCGGTTGTCGGCAAAACTACTTTGTGACCAATCCGCAACCTACGTGAAATTTTGGGCGTCACGCAACCGGTTGTCGGCAAAACTACTTTGTGACCAATCCGCAACAGCGTCGGGTGATGGTGCGAGTGCATGTTAGTTGTCGGCAAAACTACTTTGTGACCAATCCGCAACCTCAAGTCAAGACGCGATGCGGCGCTGCGGGTTGTCGGCAAAACTACTTTGTGACCAATCCGCAACAAGAGAATTTTCAATTGTGTCAAACTATGCGTTGTCGGCAAAACTACTTTGTGACCAATCCGCAACCTGAACGTCAAACACAAGCTTCTGATTAGGTTGTCGGCAAAACTACTTTGTGACCAATCCGCAACTAGGAGTAGGCACATATGCATCTGAATTCAGTTGTCGGCAAAACTACTTTGTGACCAATCCGCAACAACGGTCACCGCTACCGCAACGCACGCCAGTTGTCGGCAAAACTACTTTGTGACCAATCCGCAACACTGCGCGTCGTGTGCGAGCAGTTCTTTGTGTTGTCGGCAAAACTACTTTGTGACCAATCCGCAACTGACGTCGACTATTGCATTCAGCACAGCAGGTTGTCGGCAAAACTACTTTGTGACCAATCCGCAACACCGAGCGATGGCTTGTCATCAGTGACGTGTTGTCGGCAAAACTACTTTGTGACCAATCCGCAACGCGCGCAAGTGTATCAACGTCAACCTCACTGTTGTCGGCAAAACTACTTTGTGACCAATCCGCAACCGGCGCGCGGCAACTCCGGAAACTCGCCTGCGTTGTCGGCAAAACTACTTTGTGACCAATCCGCAACAAACAGCTCCAGGTTGACTTGAAGCAGCTCGTTGTCGGCAAAACTACTTTGTGACCAATCCGCAACGACAGATAGATTTTCCTGTCAGCTGTGCGGGTTGTCGGCAAAACTACTTTGTGACCAATCCGCAACTACATCCTCAACGATGGCTTGCAGCAGCAGGTTGTCGGCAAAACTACTTTGTGACCAATCCGCAACTTGTCTTTCGTTGCGTGCCGTTGACGCCGTGTTGTCGGCAAAACTACTTTGTGACCAATCCGCAACGAGCCGCTCTTCGTGGTTGCCGATTCGGTAGTTGTCGGCAAAACTACTTTGTGACCAATCCGCAACAGCGAGCAAGGCATCATCATCCGCAAGGGTGTTGTCGGCAAAACTACTTTGTGACCAATCCGCAACTCACCGCTGGCGTTGCGCGATGGGCCATAAGTTGTCGGCAAAACTACTTTGTGACCAATCCGCAACGTCAAATCGGGCACTAAGCATGCAGGCACGGTTGTCGGCAAAACTACTTTGTGACCAATCCGCAACTCATCGACGAGTCTGCCTGGCAAGCGGCAGGTTGTCGGCAAAACTACTTTGTGACCAATCCGCAACTTCGATGAAAGGTATCTGGATTGACGCCGAGTTGTCGGCAAAACTACTTTGTGACCAATCCGCAACCTGCCACGTCGCCGATGCGGGAACCAGCCCGTTGTCGGCAAAACTACTTTGTGACCAATCCGCAACAGGCAGCTGAAAATGTCGTCGAACGGACGCGTTGTCGGCAAAACTACTTTGTGACCAATCCGCAACGTAACGAGTAGAGACGTAACGATCCAGACAGTTGTCGGCAAAACTACTTTGTGACCAATCCGCAACAGCTGCAAGCATTGAGCGGAGCGACTCGTAGTTGTCGGCAAAACTACTTTGTGACCAATCCGCAACCCGCCGAACGGTATGATAGGTTACGTCCGAGTTGTCGGCAAAACTACTTTGTGACCAATCCGCAACAAGGCATGTACTGATGACATCGGCTATCGAGTTGTCGGCAAAACTACTTTGTGACCAATCCGCAACACGGCTGTTTGAGTTGCCCGCAGAGTTAGGGTTGTCGGCAAAACTACTTTGTGACCAATCCGCAACGCCGTCGCCAAGTGAATCTCCCCGCCATGGTTGTCGGCAAAACTACTTTGTGACCAATCCGCAACTCTGGCAGCATGATAGTACGCAGCTGCCGGTTGTCGGCAAAACTACTTTGTGACCAATCCGCAACCAGCGGTACGATCTGGCAACGCACCAAGGCGTTGTCGGCAAAACTACTTTGTGACCAATCCGCAACTGAAGCTTTATGACGCAGGTAACGGAATTAGTTGTCGGCAAAACTACTTTGTGACCAATCCGCAACCGCGAACACCCGCACCATTTCCCGGTCAGGGTTGTCGGCAAAACTACTTTGTGACCAATCCGCAACCGGCGATCATCGGGGGTCGCGAGATAGGTGTTGTCGGCAAAACTACTTTGTGACCAATCCGCAACCGGCGTGGCGTCCGATGGATCCGTATCCTGGTTGTCGGCAAAACTACTTTGTGACCAATCCGCAACCACACACCACGCACGTTACGCTCCAATCGCGTTGTCGGCAAAACTACTTTGTGACCAATCCGCAACAGCAGATCGTGATCGAAATCGGTGGACAGGTTGTCGGCAAAACTACTTTGTGACCAATCCGCAACCGGCGATTATCGGGGGTCGCGAGATATAGGGTTGTCGGCAAAACTACTTTGTGACCAATCCGCAACCGCCATGTTCGTAGAAATTTCGCGCCGATGTTGTCGGCAAAACTACTTTGTGACCAATCCGCAACGGGAGGACCGTAAAGGTCCCAATTCTCCGGGTTGTCGGCAAAACTACTTTGTGACCAATCCGCAACCAACTAGCGCTTCGCTCGGCAGCGTATTCAGTTGTCGGCAAAACTACTTTGTGACCAATCCGCAACCCAATTGATCCGCTCAAGTCGCTGAATAAGTTGTCGGCA
>JAOAGY010000002.1 GCA_026415505.1 Chlorobiota bacterium
CCGGAGACGTCGTAATTGTTGTAGTCGAGCGCTGATAGTGGAATTGTGCTCGGAGTGGTCGCCACATACAATGCATACGACTTCGAGCCGGACGCTCCGTACATGCGATTGGCGAAGACGTTGTTGCGAACGTCTATGTTCGCCGTCGAGGTATTCACCAGCAACGCAGCGCTCTGTCCTGCACCAGAGGAAGGCACAAAGTAAGAGCCACGCAAGAATACTGAGTTGTGATAGACGCGAACATTGCCCGTCGAGGTTATGCGGATACCGTACGTGCTCCACGTCGTGCTTATGCCATAATCATGAGCGACGTTCGAAACCATGTTGTTGGCAATGAGGATATTGGCATTGGGGCTGACGGAATTTACATCGATCCCGTATGCCCACCAATTCCCACTTGCTGTATAGTGAACGCGGTTGATGCGGTTGCCAGAAATTATTGCATTTGCTACTGCAGTCGAGCAAGCAATCGCGGTAACGTTAGTACTACTTGTTGTGTACCCCAAAATGCCATCGATTGTGTTGTTACGAATAAGCGAACCGCTTGCATTATCGAGCTGGATTCCCGCACCCGACGACGAAGCTGGAGAAACGTTGAGTATCGCATTGCGCTCGATGATGAGATTGTTCGACCAGCTCGCCATGATAGCGCGGTACTTGATCGAGTCGCTGCTTCCGTAGGAGGAGCCGCTGCCACCGATCGTGTTGCGCGCAATCGTGATCGTATCGTTGGGGAAACCTGTCAGCCCGATGATGCGGATGCCGTAGTACGTACCGGTGATGACGTTGTCGGAGAGCACAATGTAGCTGTTGCCGTATCCACTGCTACCGACCGTCGAGCCGCCAACGAAAATGCCGTATGCACCTGTGTTGGTGTTCAATCCTGTTTTGATCGTGCAGAATCGAACAGTATCGCGCTGGCAGCCTGGCACAATGCTGAACGCCGTCGGACCCATGAACTGAATTGCAGCGATTGAGCCACTTGTTGCGTTGTTGACGATCGTCAGGTTGCTTCCTGTTTGATCGCCCGGGCGGCGCCCATCAATGATGACTCGCTGTGCACTGTTGAAGCGGAGCAGACCACCGCTGGTGTTCGTGCCACTGATCGTCGCCGTGACGCCCGTGGCGGGACGAATGGTGATGGTGTACGTTCCAGCACCAGTGCCTTCCTCTTGCATCGCATTGAGCGCGACTGCGCCGGTTTCGTTGGTCAAATCGCCCGTCACCAAAATTGTGATGTTCCCGGTGACGACGCGGCTATTGATGTACTCGAAGACGCCACCAGTATTGGTCAACGACGTGAACGACTGCGACGGTCCCACCTGAATTGTCCCACTGACGCTGCCGGCGATGGTGTACGAGTAGAAAGGCGTCGCCGGGAAATTCGCGTTCGTCAGTGCGACACTCGTCGGTGCAGTGGTCAGGGTCGCACCGCCGACGGCGACATTCGGCGTTGCTGCCAGGTCCTGTGCGACGAAGAAGTACTGAATGACATCGCCCGTGCTCAGCGCCGAGGTCAGCAGCGAATAATTGATCACGAAGGTAAACGGTGAGCTGGTATTCGATGCTTCTACCCACTTCCAACCGTTGTCCGTGCTGGTATTGCCGACGTATTGATTGGCTTCGGTGGATTTTTTGTAGTAGAGCCGCGGACGTGTGCCAGTAGCGGTGTTGACGCCGCTGCCACCGTCGATGATGACGATGTTCGGTACAGTGCGCGTCGACGATGCCGTACCATTGCCGAGTGGTGTGAATTGAATCACCGGCGGCACAATGTCGTTGGTCGTGAAATTGCCAGCGTCTGCGCCGATATCGATCGGCGTCAACGACGACCGCGACTGACCATCGAAGTCCTCCGTCACCGCAGGACTGTACACGATCGGCGCACCGTTGCTTTCGACTGGCGTCGAGCCTGTCGTCGAAATATGAAGATCGCCTGTTGTCGCGCTTCCGTTCGGATTGACAAAGTTCGCATCGCCGTAACCGGTCGAGGCATCCATCCCCGAACCACTGCGCCACGCTGCCAGAGTTTGGTACAGTGTGACCGTCGAAGTGCCGATACCACCGACGAATCCGCCTGTTCCGGGGACGTAGTACAGGTTGTTATCCATCGCGAGCGTCGTCGTCGCACCAATGACGACACCGACGTGGTAGCCCGTTCCACTCGACGTCGTGCGATTGACCTGAACGATGTTGTTGCGGATTTCATCGGTCGAAGTTGCAGCACGGAACAAACCGATCGAATACAACACCGTTCCAGCTCCTGATGCAACGCTCCCGCCAATGTAAATGCTGTTGTGGTAGATCCCCGTCGGCTGCGAATTGTTTTTGTAGAGTCCATAAAAACTCACCTGACCAGTAACTGCATTCCCATTGGGATCGAGACCCAGCCGAATCATGTTGTTACGGATGTTCGTCTGACCGCCGAAGATGAGCATACCGGTACCGATGACAGCGACCGATGTGCTCGACGGTGTTGCCGACAATGCCAAAGAGTGAATGGAGTTCCGCTCGACGAGCACGACCCCCGCTGAGGTGCTCGAATTAACACCCATCCCCAGTACCCAATGCGAGGCTGTCACCGTGGATGTGTTTGTGCTCAGTAAACTATGCACTACGTTCCCACGCACAATGTGTCCGCTCAAACCGCCCAGTGGTTGCGTCGTCGAGTTCACTGCAATACCCGTCAGCGCCATCGAGGGGAACGATGTGCTCGAATTCAGTGTCGTCGTAGTCAAATTTCGCACCGTATTGTTTTCGACTGTTACAATTCCAGAATTGATCAGGATGCCACGAATAAACTGTGCCCCCGATGTGCTCGATGTACCGTTGTTGTTGAGATTGGCGACCGTATTGCCCGACACGATCGTGCGCACATAGCTCGAACCAGCGCTGATGCTGATACCGGTCAGTTGCTGAGTACCAGTCGCCGAGGTTGCAGCGTTGATGCTATTTGCTGTCGTTGTGCTGCCGATTACGTTGTTTGTGACGTAGGACTCAGCTCCAACCGTCGAAGCGAGATTGATGCCGATGAAAATCCACCCCGATGCCGTGTTCTCGGCGTTCATCGTGATCCCGCCGACAGTGTTGCCTGAAATCGTGGTACTAAAGCCCTGAGTACTCGATGAAAAGCCGTAGATGGCGTTGAACGTCGGAGGTGTGCTCGTTGTCGTGCTCTGGAGCGTAATCGAGTTGGTTGCAGTTGCACTGCCGATTGTGTTGTTTTGAATGAGCAGGTTCCCACCGGATGCAAAAATTCCGTTGGCAGCGGTCGTCGAAGTACTCGCCGTCCGGAAATAGAGATTGGTGATCGTATTACCGATGATGCGCGTCGTATCGAGCGTCGAGGTTACTAGCGAGCAGTAGATACCGTACAAAATGGGAGTCAGCGTGGTCGTACTGATGTTGTACGTCATTTGGCTACCCCCGCCACCCGGTTGTGTTCCGCCAATAACATTGTTGGCGATGTAATGGCCGCCACTATTGGTCGAACCCGACAGAAACACGTGATAGAGCGTTACCGACGATGTAAACGTTCGCGAAGTTGTCTGGTAGAAGCTGTTCCCCGTGATAATCCACCGCGTGTAGCCGGTAGAGCCGTAAATACCGTAATTCGTGGTCGAAGCGATGAAGTAGTTATAAATGTTGCAATTGCTGATCGTGTTGCTGTCGCTCAACACTGTCGTGTTGCCGGATGCATACACTGCACAATAGGGTTGATTGGTCGAAAGTGTATCACCAATGTTGCAATTGGTGAGCGTGTTTTTGCGATTGCCAACCGATGTACCCGGCGCTCCAAAGTTCACAACGCCCGACGTTGTACTCGATGACGCACCGAGGATGCGGCAGTAGCGGAATGTGTTGTTGGTTGCACCATTATAAAGCCGAATCGTCCCGATCGATGCCGTGGTATTCATGTTCGCTATCGTGAGTTGCTGCGATGTTCCGGTTCCACCCGGACGCCCATCGAAGACGATCCAACTTGCGCCGTTGAAGTCGAGCAGTACCGTCGAGACAGATGCAGCAACGACCACATTCGACACACCGCTTGCCGGGCGGAATGTCACCGTGTTCGTGCTCGATGCTCCTGGTATGGCGCCATTGAAGACAAGCGGGAATGCCGGTTCGCTGGTGCTTGTGTAGCTCGAGAGAAATTCGAACACGACTGGACCAGCAAGACCCAATGCGTAGATGCTATCAATCGCTGTTTTGATGTTGGGATAGTTTGTCGTTGGAATTTGTCGTGTTCCCGAAAGAAGTGGACCGCTAGTTGCCTGCGTGCCCGATAGTGGCGTGCTCGCCCTGCCTTCAGTGACGGCATAGATGCGCCAGTAGTACGTCGTGCTCGGCGTCAGTCCTGTTACAGTGTATGAGGTTGCGTTCGCTGCGGTGAGGGTGACGAAGCTGTAATTGCTTCCGTCGGTCGAGCGCACGATCAGGAATCCGACTTCGTTATTGGAATTGTCCTGCCAGTTGAGCGTCATTTGTCCAGGCAAGACATTAGTAAATGTCAGATTCGTTGGCGCTGACGGCGTTGTTGTGGGAGGAGTAAAGGTCATCGTGTATCCAGACGGAGGACGGGAATTGATGGTTGTCGTCTCTGTTGTCGAGCTGACAGCATCGAACGTTGTATTGACAGAGAGAAAATTGCCGCTACCGGTTCCGGACCCTGTTATACCGATCGAGGCAGATTCACTCCCACCGAGTGAACCTGATTCTTGGTTGTAAATGAACTGCACAACTCCGGTGCCTTCGTAGAGTTTGACTTGAAACGATATAGTTGGCGTCGTTTGGGAATAGTACCACCGCACATTATTCCATTCAATAGTGAAAACACGGTTCGGCGCATTCCCATCCGTACGGTAGTACACAGCACCATTTGCCATCTGGAGATCATCCCACAACGGAGCAATGACAGGACGAGGCGTTCCAGAGGTCAAATTATTGCTGAGAGCTGTCGAGGCATATTGCCCCAGGGTCATCCACCCATTGGTCGAAGCAGATACTTGGTTGTAAAGCTGCCCCATGTACAGAAAATCGAACCCAATGGGAACGAGGTTGTAATAGCCGTCATCGGTGGTTCCCGAAAAGAGCGTTGCAGTTTGCGTGCCGGTTTGACCAGCAATGGATGTAAAGGTACCGGTCGAATAGCTGAATGTGTAATTGGTGATGCTCTGTGCACGCAGCACAGCGGGAAGCATCGCTGCAACGAGCAGCAACCCGACAAAACAGGAAACGCGTTTCATGGTACTGAACCTTGCAATGTGAAACAAAAAGACACTGTGCGTTTCAATCGTATTTCGCCCCTCCGCCGATGGCGTGGGCGACAGTGTTCCTCCTCCACTGGCAAACTTACAACGCCGGTAGCAATTCTGCAAGAGCCTTCGTACAATGCACACTTTCGGCTATACGTCAATGGTCGCGACGGTTTATCAACACCTCGAAAACGCGTGAGCAATCGCCCCATGCAACCTGGTCGCAACGACTCCCCCACCGGACGCATCGTTCGCTCGGTGCTCGTCTGGATGGGCATTTTTCTTTCGATCGTCGTCATGTACGTCCTGCTCCACAGCGGGCAGCGTCCCGAGTGGACCGTTCGGTACACCGACTACTTGAGTTTCCTCGACGAAAATTTGATCGCCTCGGCAACGATCACCAAAAGCAACCTCAACGACTACGAATTCCACGGCGAGCTCAAGCAGCCCGTTTCGATGATGATCGACGGGCGCATGCGGCAGGTCAAGTATTTCGTCACACGCTTGGGAACGATCGACAGCCGCACCGAAGAACTGTGGCGCTCGAAAGGTATCACGTGGACATACGAGCAAAGCGATTCGTCGTGGCTCGGCACTCTGCTGACCGTGCTGATGTGGGTCGGGCTGCTCGGAATTTTCCTCCTGATGATGCGCCGCATGCAAGCGGGTAACTCGACGCGGACGATTTTTTCGTTCGGCAAAGCCCGCACCCGCACGCTCAGCGACACCGGCAAGCGTGTCACGTTCATGGACGTCGCCGGCGCCGAAGAAGCCAAATTCGAGCTTCAGGAGATCGTCGAGTTTTTGCGCGAGCCACAAAAATTCCAGCGGCTGGGCGGGAAGATTCCCAAAGGCGTGCTGCTGCTGGGACCGCCGGGCACAGGGAAGTGCGTCGTCGGTGAAACACTCGTTCCGACCAACAAAGGTATCATTGCGATCCAGGACATCCCGAAACACTACTGGGTCGAACCGCTCACCGGACAGATCGCAGGCGCTGCCGTACCGAGCTTCGATAGCGACAGAACCGCTATCGCGATGCATCCCGTCTCGCACTGGTATTACCTTGGTCGTCAACGGACGATTCGCATCACACTGCGGCAGGGCATGTCGCTGGAAGGAACGCACGAGCATCCCGTTTTGGTGATGGATACCAGCGGCAAACTCGTCTATCGTCGGCTCGACGATCTCCAACCGGGCGACTGGGTCGCAGTCAAGTTCAACATGCAGACATTCGGCTACCGCCGCGATGTGGACGTCGAGCAAGCATACACGATGGGCTTGCTCACGGGCGATGGCAACCTGACCATAAGCAACCGTGTAGAGCTGACAAGTGCCGATGCCGAGATCGTCGAGCACTTCACCTCGTTCGTCCGGCAGCGGTACGGTACCGATGTCCACATCGGTCGTCGCCAGTACTCCTCGGTCGTGTCGTCGTGGCAGATCAAAAAAGACTTTCTCCAAAACGGGATGGCGATGCTGACTGCTCCACACAAGGCGATTCCGGATACGATTCTCCAAGCACCGAAAGAGATCGTCGTCGCATTTCTGCAGGGGCTTTTCGATGCCGATGGCTACTTCCAGCGATATGCGGTCGGCTATTCCACGGTCAGCCGTCACCTTGCCGAACAAGTGACGATGTTGTTGCTCGATCTGGGGATTGTCCCTCGCCTTCGTGTCAAAACCGAAGCAGGCGACACTCATCCGCATCGGGTGTGGGAAATTGTCATCTCCGGTACTTCACTTCCTCGTTTCGCAACAGAAGTCGGTTTCCGGCTTCCTCGCAAGCAGCAAGCCCTCGAGGAGTACTTGGCAACCCATACCGCTGGCGTCAACACGAACGTGGACGTCATACCGCACGTTGCGCCGCTGATTCTCGAATGCTGGCAAGAGCTGCGCCAGCGCGGCAAAAGCACCAGTCGTCTTGCATCGCTGGCAGACAAGCTGCGCGATCGCGGTCGAGTTTCCCGTCAGACGCTCCGTGAGTTCGCCGAAGCCTTCGCCACTGCAGGTTGCACGCATCCGGCGTCGGAGTACTTGGCACAACTTGCCGACCTCGACGTTTTCTTTTCCCCCGTCTGGCACATCGAGCACGGCGAAGCCGATGTGTACGATGTGACCGTGCCGACGACGCACTCGTTCGTGACCAACGGCATGATCTCGCACAACACCCTCCTGGCACGCGCCGTCGCCGGTGAAGCCAATGTGCCGTTCTTTTCGATCTCCGGTGCCGACTTCGTCGAAATGTTCGTCGGTGTCGGCGCCAGTCGCGTGCGCGACCTGTTCGACCAAGCAAAACGCAACGCTCCCTGCATCGTGTTCATCGACGAAATAGATGCCGTCGGGCGCCAGCGCGGCGCCGGCTTGGGCGGCGGTCACGACGAGCGCGAACAAACGCTGAACGCACTGCTGGTCGAAATGGATGGCTTCGAGCAAAACAGCGGCGTCATCGTCATCGCCGCCACAAACCGTGCCGACATTCTCGATCCTGCATTGCTCCGACCCGGACGGTTCGATCGGCATATCGTCGTCGATCGTCCCGACGTGCGCGGTCGCGAAGGCATCTTGAAGGTGCACACCCGCAACATTCCACTGGCGCCGGACGTGGACCTGAGCGTCATCGCACGTTCGACGCCCGGTGCATCGGGCGCCGATCTGGCGAACATCGTCAACGAAGCAGCGCTTTTTGCCGCACGACGCGGCAGCAACGTCGTCACGATGGCGGATTTCGAGCAAGCCAAAGACAAGGTCTTCATGGGCATCGAGCGGCGCAGCTTGGTGCTCTCCGAGCGCGAAAAACGCACGACCGCCTACCACGAAATGGGGCATGCACTGCTGGGCAAGCTGCTGCCCAACGCCGACCCGGTGCACAAGGTCACGATCATTCCCCGCGGACCAGCGTTGGGCGTGACATCGTACCTACCGCAGGAAGATCGGCACACGCTGTCGAAGGACTACATCGAAACGCAGATCATGTGCCTTCTCGGCGGGCGCTTGGCAGAAAAAATCGTCTTCGACCAGTACACCACCGGCGCAGCGAACGATTTGGAACGCGCCACCGCACTGGCACGCAAGATGGTCACCGAATGGGGCATGAGTGATCGCATCGGTCCGGTCAACTACAACTCGCCGCACAACGAGGTGTTCTTGGGTCGCGATTTCGGTCACGTGCGACCGTACAGCGAACAAACGGCTCAGCTCATCGATGCCGAAGTGACGCGCATCGTGCGCGAGCTGGAACACCGCGCCGAGGAATTGCTCCGCGCTCGCGAAGACCTGATGCACTTTTTGGTGGCTCACCTACTCGAAAAAGAAACGCTCGACGGCGCCGAACTCGATCGGCTCATCGAGCAGTTCGAGCGCGAACGGTCGCAGTCCGCACGACAAGAGAACATAGCGGTATAGCCTGATCGGTCACCAGAATGGGCGGCTCGCCTCCGACGATCACAGTGCGCCACGACGCTACATCTTCAGCTTGCGCTTGAGCTGCTCTACTGCTTGTGCGATAGTCGGATCGGTGGCGAGGTAGTTTTCGACCATCTGGATCGAATGCAGCACCGTCGTATGATCGCGACCGCCGAAGTGAAGCCCGATGGATTTGAGCGACAACGACGTCAGGTGCTTTGCAAGGTACATTGCCACTTGTCGCGGGAGGACAATTTCGTGTTTTCGAGTTTTACTTTCGAGCAACTCGACGGGAACTTTGTAGTAAGCGGCAACAGCGCTTTTGATGTCGTCCATCGTCACAGCGAGCGTATCGAGCGGTCCCAGTAAACCACGCAGCACTTCTTTGGCAAGCTCTATTGTCGGGATGCGTCCGTCGAGCGAGACTTTAGCGATCAAGCTGATGAGACATCCTTCGAGCTCGCGGACACTGCTCGTCACATGACGCGCAATGTATTCGAGGACATCGCGCGGAACTTCTACCCCCTCATCGTTGCTCTTCCGCTGTAGGATCGCCAATCGCATTTCGTAATCGGGAGGTTGGATATCGGCGGTGAGTCCCCACTGGAAGCGTGAAATGAGCCTCTCGTCAACATCGCGAAGCTCTTTCGGCGGGCGATCGCTGGTCAAAATGATTTGTTTGCCGAGCTGATGAAGCGCGTTGAAGGTGTGAAAAAAATTGTCCTGCGTTTTTTCTTTTCCCTCGAAAAATTGAATGTCGTCAACTATCAGAACGTCCACGCTGCGGTAGAACGCGGTGAACTCGCTGGTCTTGTTGTTCTGAATGGCATTGATGTACTCGATCGTGAAGCGTTCGCTGGTGGTGTACAGCACGCGCAGTGTGCGATTGCGCTCGAGAATTCGGTTGCCGATGGCTTGTACCAAGTGCGTTTTGCCCAAGCCTGTGGCGCCGTAGATAACCAGCGGATTGAAGCGTGTCTTGCCCGGCTGTTCGGCGACGGCTTGCGCCGCGGAATACGCGAGCTGGTTGCTGTCGCCGGCGATGAAATTGGCGAACGTATAGCGACGGTTCAGATAGGCAGCAAAATCGGCGACGTCAGGCGCTGACGGCGCAAAGGGCAACTGCACCTGAACCGGAGCGGAGCCAGCTTGTCGGAAAGCCGGCAACCGTATCGTTCGTTGCTCGAGCGTTTCGGCGCTGTGCTCGACGACGACTTCGTATTTGAGCCGTGCGCCGGTGCCGAGTACCTGATAGAGTGTCTTCTGGAGCAAGCCGTAGTAGTGTTCTTCGAGCCATTCGTAGAAGAACTGGCTCGGTACTTGGAGCACAAGCTCGCGTCCGTCACAGCGGAGCGGTTTGATCGGCTCGAACCACGTGCGGTAATGCTGGGACGACACGTTGTCCTTGATGATCGCAAGGCATTGTTCCCAGATAGCACCGGGGTCTGCTGTCTGGCTCTGCACTGGACGTTCTTGTTCTGTTTTGACTGCCTGGAGCTCAGCGCTACCGAACAGACTGAGCATGGGTGAATGTTTTTTCGACAAGGCTACCTCCCGGACAGGATAGAACGTACACCACACCGACTCTTCTCCTGATGCGATTGGCAGGCGATGCACTGTTCCGATCGTTGCCACTGTGACACCAATCGGAGCGGCACATTCGTCGCTCGGACCATCGGAGAGCGAGCGGGCGCAAAATTCGGTTGCCCACCCCTCGATTTGCAAGAGAAGTTGGATGGGCTGTAAAAATTTTTTTGTCGTCTGCGGCGAACGTCGCTCTATGCAAGCACTGATGCGGCGTACAAAGACAGCGATGCTCTCCCGCCATTCGACGGAAGAGCATCACTTACGGCTGAGGACGGACTACTTCAAATCCTGTGCCACGAACGGAAGCAGTGCAAGATGTCGAGCGTACTTGATGGCGCGCGCAACTTGACGCTGTTGATAAGCGGTCAACCCCGTCACTCGGCGCGGCAGAATACGTCCCTGGTCGTTGATGAACTGCGACAGGAACTTCGGGTCGAGATAGTCAACCACCTTCGATTCGCCGAGCGGCGAGCGGCGTTTGCGGAAGGCAGATTGCCGACCGCGAAACGGCGAGACGATCGCCGTCATACCGTCGGCGTTGGCATCGGGATCGAGTTGTCTGCGACGTCGCATAGCTATGCTCCGTGTTGCTGTTGTTTACGTATTTGCTCGGTTTTCTGCAATCGCTTGTTGAAGCGATCGACGCGCCCGGTCGTATCTACCAGCGTTTGCTTGCCAGTGTAGAATGGGTGCGACTTCGAATCGATTTCCAGAACGAGGCGATCCGATTTGGAGTAGCACGACCGCGTCTGGAACGTCGTTCCATCGGTCATGACGACCGTTATCGGACGATACGCTGGATGAATGCCTTTCTTCATAACGTTCTCTCAGCGAGTGATGTCTATCTTGTCCAATTGAGCTTGATCGGCGACCTTGACGAATCGCTCGAAAAACTTCACCGTGCCATCGGGCGAGCGATACGCTTTGATGACACGAACATTGATCGCGTTCTCGTCGCGATGCAATTTCTTGACTTTGTCGGCAAACGACTGTTGCTTTTTCGCCATCGTTCTATCGAAGACAGTGTTGAACACCTGTGGGTGGTGAGAGAGTCGAACTCCCGGCCTTCTGCTTGTAAGGCAGACGCTCTGAACCACCTGAGCTAACCACCCGCCACTGCGGGTTGCAAAAATACGGCACGTGCATCGTTGGAGCAAATCGCTACGGAACCTGTTCGAGACGTCGTACTGCCGGCACCCGGAGCTGTACGAGCCGTTCGATGCCTGCACGCAATGTCATCAAAACCAGTGGGCACTGAGCGCACGCACCGACGAAGCGTACTTCGGCTGTCGCAGTTTCGACCTCGTAGCGAACGAACTCGACGTCGCCACCGTCTTGCTGGAGAAACGGGCGACATTCCTCCAGCGCAGCGATGACCGCGCGTTCGACCGACTCATCACGCGGAGGCAATTCGATCGGTGGCGGTAGTGGTGGATGATGCGTCATACACTGATCTCTACACGCGGAGTACGAGACCGCTGCCAATTGTAACGGCGGAGTTGCGCCAGCACAGCACGCGCAACCGTTCGGAACGAATGCAACACCTCAGGATCGCATTCGGGATCGAGTACGACGGGCAATCCGACATCGGCTGAAGCGCGGACAGCATCGTGAAGCGGTATTTCGCCCAAGAACGGTACCCCGACTTCCGAGGCAAGTTGATTGCCTCCACCGTGTCCGAAAACAGCATAGCGTTTGCCGGGATCATCGGGGGGGATGTAATAGCTCATGTTCTCGACGATCCCGATGATTTCGACATTGACCCGGCGGAACATCGCGATGCTACGCCGAACGTCTGCCAGCGCCAACTGCTGCGGCGTCGTGACAACGACGGTGCCGCTGAGCGGAACCTGCTGTGCAAGCGTCAACTGCACATCGCCTGTGCCGGGCGGAAGATCGAACAGCAGGACGTCGAGTTCGCCCCACTCGATTTGTTCGACGAGCGTGCGGAAATATCCTGCCAACATCGGACCGCGAAAGATTGCCGCCTGGTCGCGCTGCATAATGAAGCCCATCGAGGCAACAGCGATGCCGTATTGCACAATCGGATAACCCACGACACGCCCATCGTCCCGCTTTTCCGCTGGCAGCGAGGCACCCTCCAACCCGAAGAGCGTCGGCATACTCGGACCGTAGATGTCGGCATCGAGAACTCCGATACGCAATCCTTCCAAAAGCATGCTCGCTGCCAGATTCGCAGCAATGGTCGATTTGCCGACACCGCCTTTGCCCGATGCGACTGCGACTGTATCCTGCACGTTCGGCAACAGGGACGACGGCACTGCCCGATCGACCACACGTGCACGCGCATGAACGACAGTTCGGAGCAGGGGATCGATCTCGGCGATACTGCTGCGGATCGCTGCATCGAGCTGCTGGGCAAGCTGACGATAAATCGGCGGCACAAGCTCGATGTAAACCACGATGCCATCACCCTCCGCTTCGATCGAGTGTATCGCGCCGAGAGCATCGAGCGTTTCGTCGAGGTCAGGATCGGTCACTGCGCCGATGCGTTGACGAATCTGTTGCAGCGTCTCTTCTGGAATCATCGTCCGCTCAATGATAGTGCACCGAAAAAGGCGGGGCGGCAACACTAACCGGTCCGCCGCCCCGCAAGGTACGGAAATTGTCTAACGTGCCGTTTACCGCACGATCGTCAAAGGAGCGGTCGCAACCACTCGGCCGTGCGTGTGCAAAAGTAGCCTGTATGCTCCTGCCGGCAGCGAGTGCACATCGAGCGTCATGCCACGAATACCATCACTGGCACCGATGGACTCGGAGCGCACAACTTGACCGAGCGTATTGACGACGGTCAATTGACCACCATCGAGCAATCCACTGGCTGCGACTTCGATCTGGTCACTCGCCGGCGAAGGTGCCACCACGAGTTGAATCTGAGGCATTCGCACAACAGGCTCGACGCTGGAGATGTTCGCCCTGGCGAATCCGACATTGTTCGGGATGTTGATGATCCGATTGACAAAATCCTGCGGTGATTGACTCAAGACGCGACCGATATTGCTCTGAGTATTCCAGCTTGTCGGTGCCAAGTTTGTCATCAATGGTATCTGATCGAGCGAAGGCACGATCATCGGGATATGCGTTCCCTTGTGGTAATAGTTGTCGCCGGTCAGGTTCATCGGTGTGGTCCAACTATTCGCCGACAGCGCACGCGATGCCATGAAGATGTTGAACACCGGCAGCGTGTCCACTTGAATTTCTTCTTGGAATTCGCCGGTCTGCTGATCATAGCGCAGAACAGCCTGTGGCGAGCTAAGGACGATCGGCTGTGCACTCGGCACAGCGTCAACCCACTTGACAACGATCGCAGAACCATCGGCAGTCCGGGCGACCTCGATCTCGTTGCCCAGCGGAGAAAGGATCTCGTCGCAGACCAACTGTTGATAGTTCCGCGCTTGCATCGCCGAATCGTTGTAGGCGTAGGTAACCATAATGTCGTTGATCGGCGCAATCGTGCGCATCGTCCAGTTGCCGTTGTCGTATTCAGTTTCGACGAGGTCGATCCCCGACAGTGTGGTCTGATCTGCGAACAAGGCGATCCGGCTGATGTACGAAAAACGGTTCGTTCCCGTGACGACCATCGCGCTTTGGTCATAGACACGGAACGGGACAGCCAGGGCGGCTCCACGATTGTTGGCATAGGCTTGAAGTACGCTCGCAGGCATCCGCTCGAACGAAGACCACGTTTGCCCCATGTCGTTGGAAGTGGACACAGCCAACACACGATTGTTTTCGTCGTCGGCGAAAAGTGCATTGACGACGGCATAGAGCTTACCGTCTGCATCGGCACCGACGTACATCGGTGAATTGTACGTCGAAGTTCTCGCCGGCGCCGCACGGAATTGGTTATTGTTCCATGCCGAGGGAATACTACCGACGAAATCGGTAACGTCACCGAAGCGTGCGTTGGCAACGAAGGAACCGTATTGCCCGTATTGAACAGCATCACTCGGTGGAGACAAAATGCCGCAATACGCCATACCTGAGCGATCCGCACCGGCACTGAAACCGATCAACTTGCCTGCACCGAACAAGTAGCCATCGGGATTGTTTTCAGTCGGACCCGGTTGGTCGTACTCGTAGATTTGGCTCGGATCGATGCGCGCAAACAGCGCAGTGCCTCGGCGCATGTAGTTGTTGTCCTTCGGATAGCGATACGCAGCGAGCATCACTTTGAGATCGCTCGCATTGGTCGATCCGGACGGGTTTGCGATTCCGATCTGCGGCATGCCGTAGAAAATCGTCGCGTTGTTGACGAGTACTTGTCTGCTCCATGTCGAGCCGCGATTGGTCGAATAGCGGAAGACCAACTGTGAGCCGAGATCGTTGGTGGTTTGATTGGTTTGTGCCACCAACTCGACGATAGCCAGAACCCCCGAAATCGGATCATAGGCAATCGGAGATGTTCCTGGCCACGCATACGCGAACAGGGCATTGATCGAGGGGCTGAACAACGTCGAAAAGGTCAACGCTTGTGGCGTTGGCTCGGCGTTCGACATAATGCCCACCGCTTCCGCAGAGGGTCGAACACGCTCTACCGCTGGTGGTAAAGTGTGCGGAATCGTGATGTGCTCCAGCTTTTGCTGTGCCATCGCACAGGAAATTGCCAGAGTTATCAGTGCGGCAGCACGAGAAATCATCGGGGAAACTCCAAGTACGTGAAACATGCTGTTACGAATTGTTTGCATCATTTCAACACCGCCAAAATACAACGCTCAGTGGAGCACGACGACTCGATACGTAACGACTTCCGTTCCGACCCGAATTACGAGCGCGTATGCACCACTGTCGCTTTGAGACGTCGAACAACGAATTTCCACGTTGGCGCCAGCAGTTTTGACAACATTACAATCCGAGCGTCGCCCCGTCAACAGATGAACCAGCTCTGCACTGGCATCGAGCGCTCGAACAATTGCCCGAACCTCATCGCCAGCAGGATTCGGATACGGCGGAACGACCACCAGTCCCGCTGCTGTGAACTGACTGGTCTGCCCCTGGACATTGACGCCACAGCTCGACTGCGCATCGTAACGATTGGCGCTGCAAACGCCGATCAGCTCGAGTTGTCGCCAGCAATAGTCGGCTGCATCACCGATGCGCAGTGTATCGCGCTGCTCGCCGAGTGCGCTCGGCAAAAAACACACCCGCAGCCACCGCTCCTCACCCGGACCGATCACCAGCGGCAACTGCGATAGCGGCACGGAAAACTCGATGTTTCGCTCCATGCGCGCTGAGGCGATCACGAGCGGATCGGTCCCCGTGTTGCGAACGAGCAAACTGTCGCAGCGCATCGCCAGTGCGGCAGTCGTATCGAACCGCCACTGGCTGCCACCGATGCTGACGATTTCGATCGGGTTCGGATCGACCGCCACGCTGATCGTATCGGAGCGACCGAAGCAGTTGTACTCGTCGCTCACCTCGACCCAATACACCCCTGCCCGGCTGACTTCGATCGTCGGCGATTGCTCGCCAGTGGACCAACGATACTGCCGGTACTGGCGCTCGGTCCGCAGAACGATTCGATCGCCGTCGCAAAAACGGAAACCACGTTCGGAAAGAATCGAAGGCTTGACCGTATCGCCCGCGACGATCACGATCGGCGCACTGGTGCCGGGACAGAACTCGTCGGTTCGGTTCGATACCGTCACGGTGTACGTCCCCGGTCGAGCGACGACGATGGATTGCGTCGTTTCACCCGTGCTCCACTGATAGGCGTCGAAGCCATCCGATGCGCGAAGCTGAACCTGCGTGCCCGGACACAGCACCAAACTACCGTCGTCGCGTGCAACCAGCGGTGGTTCGATCGTGACCGTCGGCGAAAGGCGCGGACGAACACCGACACTGAGCTGGCTCGAAACACCTTGGCAACCATTGACGCCGCGCGCGAATGCTTGGAACGTGTACGGCGTTGCACCTGCACGAGCGACGACAGCCAATCGCAGCGTGCGATCTTGCCGTCCGACCCATCCGAATTCAGCGACTCCGACAGCCGACGAATCAATGACCGCTTCGACGACGATCGTATCGCCATCGCATGCGACAGGCGGCGTCAGCAAACGAAGCTCCACTTTCGGCGACGGCGATTCGGTCACTTCGACTGCCGCAGATTTCCCGTAGCACGCATCGGGATCGCGCACTTCCACCGCGTAGGTTCCTGCCTTCGAGACCGTAATCGTCGGTGTGCGGTCGCCCGTGGACCAGACGTACTCGGTGTAAGGTTGCCGAACGTTGTCGCCTTTGACGACGCTGAGCGTAATCGGCTGCCCATCGCAAGCGACAAATCCGCCAGTGCTCGAGACGATGATCGGCTGGAGCAAATCGCGCATTGTCGTTCGGTAGATGCCGTCGCCGACGAGGTAGCCGAGCGTGTCGTTGACGAACCAAATGTCGTCGTAGTTACTGCCCGGTTCCAAGCCACAGCGATACGGCGTGACGGTCACCTCACCACTTACGCGATCGCGCGCGATGCGATAGACGGCACGGTTCCATCCCGCAGCCCACCCGACGTCTTCATCGAGGAGAAAGGTACCGAAAATCGAAGCACCCGTTTCGTAGCGCTCCCACGTGCGTCCGCCATCGTAGGACCAGCGAATGTCGCCGATATTTCCCGTTCCACCGGTGCACGTATTGCCAGCGGTCGCGACCAAAAAAGTGTTGTTTTTATTGGCGAGATTTTCCTGCCAAAACGCTGGACCGGTCACCGCGTACACTTGCCAGGTTCGTCCGCCGTCGAGCGAGCGCCAGATGCGCCCACTGCTCGATGCGTAGCACAATCCATCGGCATCGTACATGAGCACGTGCGACATGCCAGTTTGCGGTTCGTTCGCTGTAAAAAGCGACCAGGTCGCCCCTCCGTCGCTCGTGCGGAAAAACAGTTGTGCCCATCCGTCGCAGCCGCCACCGACGACCATCCCGACGTTCTCGTCGAGAAAGTAGCAGCCCCACACCGGCGCACGCTGCGGTACGCCATTGACCACGATGACGGGCGTGATTTCTCGCCACGATCGTCCGCCGTCGGTGCTTTTGTAGATGCCTCCCAAGTTCAGATTGCCGTTGTTCGTGCCGGAGCAATACCCGACACGTTCGTTGACGAAGATGATCGATTCGAGCTGGTCGGCATTGGGGATCGTCGTGCCTTCCCACGTGTTTCCGCCATCGGTGGTCCGCACGACGTAGCCGCGGAAACCGCACGCCCAGCCGTACTGCGGATTCGAGGGCAAGAACATGATGTCGAGATAAAAACCGCCACTGTACGGCGGCGGCAAGGTGAGCTTTTCCCAATTCCACTGGCGCGGCTGTGCCAGAGCGACACTGGAGGCGCTCAGCACGATCGCTGCTATCCAAACCAATCGTGACGCACTCATCGCAATCCAGGAAAAGTGAGCTCTACCGATGCAACCGGGCAGCCGCACGCGCTGCAGCGATACCGCTTGCAGCAGCGCTTTCGAGCGTCGCCGGTAGCCCCGTCGCTGTCCAATCGCCAGCGACGAACAAGCCTGCAATGCTGCCGTGCGGTGTTAGACGCAGCGAAATGGTTTTCGGTGTAAGCAACACCGTCGCCGCACGCTCTTTGATGACGCGCCAGCGAAGCAGTTGTGCAGGTTCGACCGACGGAAACACCGCGCGTAACTCTCGATCGGCGAGCGCTGCGATCGTTTCCGCCGGCTGTGTCGCCACATGCCGCGCAGCACTGATGGTCACTTCGACGTGACCGGGAAATTGCCGGCGACTGTCGTCGCTGCGCTCGATCAACCGATCCCGATCGAACACCCATTGCGAGGTCGTTCCCCATAGCCCGACAACCGGCGGAATATCGAGCGGGCGATCGTACCACAAATACACCGACACGATCGGCATCGTCTCGAAAGCAGCGGCTGCACGTGCGGCGTCGCTTTCGGGACCGAGCAGTCGCAGAAGCGCTTTCGGCGGCACCGCTGCGATCACCGCATTGCCGCGAATCTCCTCGCCGTCGTCGGTGGCGACACCGATGACGCGGTCGCCGACGCGAAGCAGTTCGACCGCCTGCAATCCCAACTGCACCTGACCGCCACGACCGGCAAGCCACGCTGGCAATGGCTCCCACAGCTCCGACAGCCCCACACGCGGCACGAGCAGGTAATGACTTTTGCCGCCACCGAAAAAGGCGCGCCGCAACACTGCTCGCAAGAGCGTTGCATCGGCGCTCTCGATGGGTGCATTGAGCGTCGCCAGCACGAGCGGCTCCCAGAATCGCTCGATGACTGTCTGCGGCTGCTTCCAACGTTCCAGAAGCGCTGCGACGGTTTTCCCCTCCGGTCGGGGTCCAAACGCAGCGAGAACGCCGCGCTGCAACAAGCGCAGTCGCTCGGCAAGCGAAAAGCTTCGCAGTCGAAGCACTCCCGCGATGACGCCAGCAGCACCGGGCAATCGGTACGGATCGAACCTGTCACGCTCGTTGCCGGCGGAAGCGAACACGATCGGCACCGGATCGTCGGGTCCGAGCAGGTGTTCTGTTCCGAGCTGGCGGAGAACGTACCGCAACGCCGCATAGCACCCCATCGCCACATGCTGACCGTTGTCGAGCACGTCGCCGCTCGTGTCGTCACGAAACGAGCGTGCGCGTCCGCCGAGATACCGCCGAGCTTCGATCAGCACGACTTCCATCCCTTGCAGTGTCGCTTCGACTGCTGCGGCGATACCGGCGACGCCGCCACCGACGACGATGCAGCGTTGTTTTCTTGTTTTCACAGTGTGCATGCACAAAAATCGTGCTGCCACTGCAACCACGCAGCATGACCGCACGTATTTTGCGCCGATCGCAACTGTGCCCAAGACAGCCTATGGCATTTCTCGAACTGGAGGGCGTTACCAAACGCTACGGCACGTACTGCGCCAACGACGGCATCAGCTTCAGCGTCGAGCGTGGCAGACTTTTCGGCGTGCTCGGTCCGAACGGCGCCGGCAAGACGACGCTGCTGCGGATGATCACACGGATACTCCTTCCCGACGAAGGCACAATTCGATTCGACGGCGAGCCGCTGCGTATCGAGCATCAACAACGCATCGGCTACGTGCCGGAAGAACGCGGTCTCTACAAAAACCTCACCGTGCTCGACAACTTGCGATACTTCGGGCAGCTCAAAGGTCTTTCGTATGCCGACGCGACAGCGCGCACGCTGCGATGGCTCGATCGTATGGAAGCACACGGCTGGGAGAAAAAGAAAGTTCGCGAGCTATCGAAAGGCATGAGCCAGAAGGTGCAATTCATCGCCTCCGTGCTGCACGATCCGCCCCTATTGGTGCTCGACGAGCCGTTCAGCGGTCTCGATCCGATCAACGTGGAAGTGTTTCTCGACGTCATCGCCGAGTTGCGTGCCGGCGGAACGACGATCCTTTTTTCGACGCACGTCATGGAGCAAGTCGAACAACTCTGCGACGACATCGTACTCATCAACCGGGGGCGAATCGTCGAGAGCGGCTCGCTTCGCCAGGTGAAAGCACGGTACGGCATCCGTCGGCTGGAACTCGAATTCGAAGGCAGCGGCGATTTTCTCGACCGTCTACCGCAGCTTTCCATTGTCGAACGGCGCGATCACAGCGTGGCGATCGCTCTCGATGGCGGCATCGAACAGGCACAACGTATCATCGCTGCCGCGCTCGAACACACCATGCTGCGACGTGCCGAGTGCGTCGAACCGACGCTCCGCGAAATCTTCATCGAAACCGTCCGTCGCACACAATCGGAAGAGGTGACAGCATGAGCACTGCATGGATCATCGCGCGCCACGAATTCCTCTCGCGCGTTCGGACCAAGGGCTTCATCGTCTCGACACTTCTGGCGCCGCTCGGCATCGTGCTATTGGTTGCCGTACCGATTCTGCTGACGCAGGTGGAAACGCCCATCCAGCACCGCATTGCAGTGCTCGATCGTAGCGGTCGAGATATTGCATTGAAGCTCGCCAGCGCCGATTCGTCGCTGTTCGTTCCGACCGATGAGCCGCTCGACACTCTCCGCGCACGAGTGCTCGCCAAAGAGCTGACCGGCTATCTGCTCGTTCCGCCCGATGCGATCGAACAAGATAGCGTCGTTCTCTTCAGTCGGGGTGGCGGCGGTTTCGGTATGCACGAAGCAGTCACCAACACCGTGCGTGAAGTGTTTCGCCGCGAGCGATTGCTCGCACGCGGCGCCGATACCGCGCTCATCCGTTTGGCAGAACAACGCACGAAAATCGAGCGCGTCAAAGTCACTGCCGAGCGCACCGAACGCGACCAGACAGCGCTGCTGACGGGCATCGGCTATTTCCTGAGCATGGTCGTGTACATGCTGCTGTTCATTTACGGCGGGATCGTCATGCGCTCGGTGCTCGAAGAGAAGACCAACCGCATCGTCGAGATTCTCGCCTCGTCTGCGCGCCCGTTCGACATCATGCTCGGCAAGATCACCGGTGTCGGCGCAGTGGGATTGTTTCAGCTCGCGTTGTGGCTCGTACTCACCGCCGCTGCTTTTGCCCTGGCTGGTTCGATGCTCGTCTCGATGAGCGGTGCTGCCACGCAAATGGAAGCGCTTGCCTACTATCGCTCGCACGACAACGACATCGCCACGCTCGTGCTGCAAGCTCCGAGCATATCGCTGGGACTTGTCGTTGCATTCGTGTTTTTCTTCCTGACAGGCTACGTGTTCTATTCGACGCTGTTCGCCGGCATCGCCGCAGCCGCCGACACCGAGCAGGACATTCAAACGCTCCAAGCGCCGGTGAGCATCTTCATCGTACTGCCGATTCTGACGATCCCGATGATCATGAACGCCCCCGACAGCACGCTGGCAGTCGTTCTATCGCTCGTGCCGATGTTCAGCCCGATACTGATGGTCATGCGCCTGTTTGCGACCGAGGTGCCGTGGTGGCAGATCGCAGCATCGGTCGTTCTGATGCTCGGCTCAATCGTCGGTGCGGTGTGGCTCGCCGGACGCATCTATCGCATCGGCATTCTCCGCTACGGTCAACGACCGTCGTTCCGACAATTGGCACGCTGGATCGTCGAGGGATAAAAAACAGGGGCGGTCCCCCAATGAAAACCGCCCCCACTATAGAGGTACTCCATGAAGCGTGTAAAAGTCAACACAGCGGCGCGACGTACTGCGCATCGGGTTTCATCAACGCGCGACGCACCCACGCACCACTTTCTTCGACCCACCGGCGGACAGCCAGACGCTCCTTGTTGCACGGACCGTTGCCGTTGATGACGCGCCAGAACTCGTCCCAATCGGGATCGCTGTATTCCCACATGCCGGTATCGGGATTCTTGCGCAGGTTCGGATCGGGAACGGTCAAGCCCAGCTCCCAAATTTTCGGCACGTAGCTATCGAGGAACTGTTGGCGCATTTGGTCGTTCGAGGCGATTTTGACTTTCCATCGCATCAGAATCTCGGTGTGCTGCGACATCTTGTCCGGCGGACCGAAAAAGTGCATGATCGGCTTCCACCAGCGATTGAGCGCTTCTTGGACCATCTGCTTTTGCTGTTTCGTCCCCGTCGCGAGCGTGACGACGTTGTCGTAGCCGTACTTGAGATGGAACGATTCTTCCATGCAGATGCGCTCCAATGCGCGGCTGTAGGGACCGTACGAACCTTTGGCGTTGGTGACCTGGTTGATGATCGCCGCCGCATCGATGAGCCAGGCGATGACCGCCGTATCAGCCCACGTCACCGCCGGGTAGTTGAACACGTTCGAGTATTTCGCTTTGCCCGTCAACAGATCGGTCAGCATCTGCTCGCGCGATTTGCCGAGCGTTTCGGCAGCGGCGTAGAGGAGCTGTCCGTGACCGATCTCGTCCTGCACTTTCGCCATCAGCGCCATCTTTCGCTTGAAGCCGGGCGCGCGCGTGATCCACGTGCCTTCGGGCAATGCGCCGATGATCTCCGAGTGCGCATGCTGTTCGATCATGCGCAGAAGCTGACGCCGATATTCGCGCGGCATCCAATCGCTCGGCTCGATCTTTTCGCCGCGAGCGATTTTCGCCTCGAACTCGGCGAGCTTTTCCGGGTCCTCGGCGAAGCGATCGTCGCCGATGCGCTCGGTTATGCTCAAATTGCCGTACATTGTCGCCTCCGGTTCGTTGGTTGAACGCTCAGCTCGCGCCTGCAAAGATAACACCGATCATCGCAGCCGCGTTCCGTCACCTTTGACGTAGCGAATCGTGTAATAGTTTGTCACCGAGCGATAGTCGGGCGAAGCCGGCGCGTCTTTGTAAATGCTCAGCAACTGGAACTTGACGTAACGATTGCTCTTGGTGCGCACCAGAAACGTCATGTTCGGATTGATCGTCACTGCATGGCGCGGCGGTCCGGTGTAACCGAACAAGTCTCCACCGCCGAGCACGGGCACGATGCGACCAGTGCGACTGGTGTCGTCGTTGCGCAATTGCGACAGATACGGCGTTGCATTGGCGAGCGAATCGAACGGCACACTGAGCAACGCCGCTTGTGTTTGACCGTTGGGGTTGACCGTGCCCGAATTGAAAAACATCGGACCGAGCTGCGTATAGACGGCAACAAAGTAGCCGATGCCTGCTTGCGATGTATCGTACGGCACAAAGCGGAACTTGACGTCCCAATCGGCACCGCTGGCGGACGCAGCATTGACCGCTGTGTCCTTGTCGAACGAGTAGTAGAGCCAGCCATCTTGAGGCGATGGCGACAGGTTCGACTTGACGACCACTTGGAGCGACGTCGGTGTCGGCTCGTTGGTCGAATTGTCCTTGCAGCCGACCAATCCAGCCACTGCTGCAACGACCAAAAGTGCAACGAAACGCTTCATTGTGGGAATGGTGAGATTGTGAGACAAACGACTATTCGACCCAGTCGCAGATGAACACATTGGTTTCGCCGGGTCGTGATCCGTTTCGATTGGAACAGAAGATGAGTTTTTTGCCGTCGCGCGAAAACATCGGGAAGCCATCGAAACCCTCGTAGTAGGTGATGCGTTCGAGCCCCGTTCCGTCGATGTTGACGATGTAGAGATCGAAGTTGCGCGAGCGCGGATCAGCCATGTTCGAGCTGAAGATGATCCGCTTGCCGTCGGGGTGGAAAAACGGCGCAAAATTGGCTGCACCGTTGGCGGTCACTTGCCGGATGTTCGAGCCGTCGGCGTCCATGACGTAGATTTCGAGCGCTCGCGGACGCACCAGATGCTGCGCCAGTAGCTCGGCGTACTCGACCGAATCTTTCCCTTTCGGACGCGAAGCGCGGAAAACGATCTTCGTGCCGTCGAAACTGAAAAAGGCTCCGCCGTCGTAGCCGAACGTATGCGTCAGACGGCGAACGTTCGAACCGTCCAGGTCGCACGAATACAGTTCGATGTCGCCGTCGCGCGTCGAGGTGAAAACGATTTTGTCGCCCGTCGGTGAAACGGTTGCTTCGGCGTCGTATCCATCGCTGCGAAGGATACACCGCGGATTGGAGCCATCGGCTGCGGCACGGTAGATTTCGTACTGCGGATAGAGCGGCCACACATATCCCCGCGACCGATCCGGCACGGGCGGACAGTCGGGCGAGTGTTCGTGCGTGCTGGCGTAGATGATCTCGCCGTTGGGCAGAAAGTACGAGCACGTCGTGCGACCTTTGCCGGTGCTGACCAGGCGCTTGCCCGATCCGTCGAGATTCATCGTGTAAATCTGGTCACAACCGCCGTCGCCGTGCGCTTGGTAGATGATTTTCTGTTCGTCGAACGAAAAGTATGCCTCGGCGTTTTCTCCGCCGAAGGTCAGTTGGACGATGTTCTTCAAATGCCGCTCGCGCGGGTCGTGCAGCTCGGGCGGCAGCGGTTTGCCACGATCGGTATCGGTTGCTCCGAGAGCGATTGTCACGACCGCGGCGAACACTACGGCGAGTCTATCGGTACGCATGGTCGTTTGCGATATTTGACAAGTGAATGCGGACGCAAAATTAGAGAATCCAACATTTGTTTTTACACACATCATGCCGTCACAGCGAGCGACACCGAAACTGAAAGCCGCACTCGACGCCGTCTTGGGCGTCCGGCGTGCCGCTCGTGCCATCGACGACATCGTGGACATCGCCTGCCGTCCGCTCGGCATCACGGGTGTGCAGTACAACATTTTGCGCATCCTTTCGCGCGCACCGGTCGAGGGCTGCTCGCGCTCGCAGATCGTCGCACAACTGATCGAACAACACGCCGACGTCACACGCGCTATCGACGGGCTGGTGGCGGCTGGCTACGTCGAACGCGAACACGCCGCACACGATCGGCGCGTCGTGCTCCACCGCATCACCGCTGCCGGACGGAGTGCCATCGAGCAGCTCGATCCGTTTTTGATGGCAGCGCTCCAGCGCATGGCGCGCCATTTCACCAGCGACGAACTCGAAACGCTCGCTCGCTTGAGCGCCCGCTTCCCCGATGCCGCTGCCGAAGCCCGACAGGCAGATGGCGATTCTACCGAGCGATAACCTCGTAGGTGACGAACTCGGACGTCATCGGCGACTCCTCTCCACGCTCGCGCGCAGCACGCATGTCCTCGAAGCCTCGCCGATGCCCTTCCAGAAATTCCGGCGAACCGACCCACGCGCGAAACGCTTCCTCGCTTTCCCAGAAGCTCACGACCAGATACGGTTCGTCCGGCTTCTGCGGGCGCAAGACCTGCATACCGCAAAAACCCGGCATACGGTCGATCGCATGCGCTCGCGTGCGGAAAAGCTCTTCGAAACGCTCGCGATACTCTTCACGGCAACGGATGTGATTGATCGCGACGAAACCGACCTCCATCGCACGTCCTCGATGAGTGTTACAACAAAAACCGCAATCCACCGGCGACGATCCGACCGTCGGCAGGAATGATGCCCGGTCCGGGATAGCCACCGGCTCGACGCGTAAAGTAGCGCCGATCGAAAAGATTGTTCACGCTGAGTTCTGCGAAAAGCCACTCGGTCAAACGCACCTGTGCACTGAAGTCCCAAACCACATACGACGGAACGATCCCGACGACGCCATTTGCACTACTGGCGGTATTGCTCGCATCGGCATAGCATTCGGACGTATAGCTGCTCTGGAGCGAGAGTGTCAGCATTTGTCCCCACTGATACCGCATACCGGCACGCACGATCCACTCCGGAGCGTATTCGACGCGTTTGCCGGCCGTCGGTCCGCCCGTATAGCGCGCGTCGGTGTACGAGCCAGCGAGAAAAAGCGACGGACGATGCTCGCCGAGCGAGAACAACCGATCGCCGAACAGCTCGGCATAGAACTCCGCACCGCGATGTTCGCTCGTGCCGAGATTGCGACGCAATTGCGATGCACCCGGCGTCAGCAACACCGTGTCGCCGCCGAGTGCCGCACGCGCGACGGTGCCGATGCGATCGCCGTAGAACAGGTAGAAGCCCGATACATCGAAGCTGAGCACATCGCCGATCGTGCCGCGCACGCCGACATCGCTGCTCGCACCGCGGGACGAATGCAACGCCGGATCGACAGCCACCGACGGATCGCTCGGAAAAAGCTCGCTGAACTGCGCCGGACGCCAGCTCTGATGCGCATTGGCATACGCTTCGACCGTTTCGAACACGCGCCACTGCACACCGATCCCGACGAGCGGCAGCCGTTCGACCGCCGTTTTCTCGAAACGCTGCACGCTACCCAGCGTATCGAAGGCGTCGGCACTGCTGGCGCTTTTCTCGCGCGAGTACGTTCCGCGCCCTTCCATCTGGAGCCACTCGATGCGCACGCCCGGTGTGACCGACAGCGTTGGCGCAAGACGAATATTCCACTCGGCGAATGCAGCGACGTTTTCGGTGACGAACTCCAGATCGCGCGTCAGCGGTCGCACGAATTCCGTGCTGAAGCCATCGCCATCGGGACCACGACCTTGCTTGCGGAGCGTGGAACCGCGATAGAGCCGCACCCCGACTGCAAGCGGACTGTACATCGTGCCGATGCCGACATCGTAACGAGTGCGCAGCTCGATGCCAGCGTTGCGGTAATTGTCCGTATTGACCCGGCGCGGATTGCTGCCGGTATCGGCGATCGTCGGGCTGGTCGTCAAACCGATGCTTTCCCGATCGCCGACGACGCCGAACACTTTCGCATCGAGCAGCGCACGATCGCCGAGCTGATGCTGAATCGAAAGCGTCGGGACAAGCCAGCGCACGCCGAACCAGTCGCGATACCGCATCGCTTGGCGGGAATCGGCGGCATACTGTGCCGAATCGAGTCCGCCCGGCTGTTGCAGGCGATACTGCATGAGCGTCGCTTCCGCTGCGATCGTCGTGCGGTCGCCGATGCGGTAGCGTAGCTTCGGCATCACCGAGTATTGCCAGAATGCGTCGCTTTCCCGCTGGCTTCCATCGGAACGCAATACCACTGGACGACGCCAGCCATCACCGCGACGGTAATTGACCCCGACGTAGTACGAAAGCCGATCGCTGGTGCCACCGAGCGCAGTGTAGGTCGAATAGAATCCGTTCTGCCCACCGATTTGCGACGATTCCACCCCGAGCGTCCGATCCGACGGCGCCGATTTGGTCACGTAGTTGAGCAAACCGCCGAACTGCGGTCCGTACTGCAACGATGCCGCTCCGCGGATGATCTCGATCCGTTCGAGCGATTCGAATGCTGGCGTAAAATACGCCTCCGGGTAGCCGGCAATGTCGGCAGCAATGTCGGCGCCGTCCATCCGCGTGTTGAACTCCCACGATCGATTCGGACTCAAGCCCCGAACTGCAACGCCAGCTTGGACGCCCGTTCCGTCGTTTTCCCAGACCATCACTCCCGCGACGCGCCCCAGTGCTTGCCGCGTGTTGTTGAGCGAAAGATTGGCATCGCTCGGCAAAAGGCGCACGATCTCGGCTTTCTTGCTCGCCACAATCAGAGTTCCCTCGACCGACGGCATCGCCACACGCACCGTCGGCGCCGAACCTTCGACCACGACTGGTTTCTTGACCACCTCGAGCGTGTCGCTGCGACCGAGCCGCGCACGCTCGCCACCAGCGTACATCACAGAAGCAACAGCGACACAACCGACAACGAGTGAACCGATACGCATAGACATCGCAAAACGAAAGTGAAACATCGAAAAATCAAAGCAAGGAAATTTAGACCAAGTCCAAATTACGGAAAACAGGACAAATTCAGTCGGATTTTCGAGAATTCATGCGCTTGTGCGAGAAAAGCAGTTTCCGAAGCGATCAATCGGCGGGAGGTCGGCGAAGGCTCACTGCAGGGGTGTTGCCGAACAGCGCTTGCGCGCTGCCGTTGCGGACGGCGATTTCGACGAAGCCGCTGCTGCCAACGTAAGCAAGCGGCTCGCCGAGCGGAACGTCGGAGTACGTGCGCACCAGCGGCACAGTCTCGCTGCCGATATCGCAGAGCCACCCCGCGTGTGGCTCGATATTCCATCGGACTGCTTCGACGTTCGTCACGAGATTGCCGAAACGATCCCGATGGAGAATGCACCCGACGATCGAGCCATTGCGTTCGGCTGGCTGGAGATCGAGCCGCAGGAGCATCTCCCCTTCCACGCGGCGACCGAGACGCGCAGCAGCCGACCCGCCGGATGCCAGCAGTGCTGCCGCTGGCGCAAAAATGTCGCGTCCGTGAAATGTCGCACTCGGAGTCGGGCGTCCCAATCGTTCCCACTCGACCGTAAACGCAGTACGCATCCGATAGCGATCGAGCACCAGCGTCGCCAAACCGTTGTCCGGAGCGATGACCCAGAAGCGCTCGAACTCCATCGCGACGATACGCCGATCGCTGCCGACGCCTGGATCGACCACCGCGACGACGATGCTGCCCTCGGGCACATACGGCACCGCTGTCAGCAGCACGTATGCAGCCGAGACGACATCTTGCGGCTCGATGTTGTGGCACAGGTCCACGATGCGCACATCCGGCGCGATACCGAGCATGACCGCTTTCATCACGCCGACGTAGGCATCGCGGTCGCCGAAATCGGTCAGCAGAAAAATCGCCGAAGCCATCGAACACGTTGCGTCGAATCGGCAGCGAATTTATCGCCACACGGCGCTGTGATATTTTGCAGCCGAACCCCAACGAATCTCAGGGCTGCTGCAATGCCGACAGTCATAGACAACCTCAGCACGACGCTGCTCGACGAGCTGCGCAAACACATCGGCTCTGCCCACCGCATGAAAGCCTGCGTCGGTTTTCTCAACCTCAAAGGTTGGTCGGCGCTCGGCGAGTTGATCGAATCCTTCGAGCCGAATCCGAGCGATCCGCCGTGCCGCATTTTGGTAGGCATGGCGCTCGCCGACGAGGGCGCCGATCCGACGTTGTACGAAGCGCCGATCGTGGACGGCGAGTTCAAGCGCCAACGGCGCGCGCAGGCGATCGAGTACTTTCGCCGGCAGATCACGCGCGGCATTCCGACCGCCGCTGCCGAAGCCGCACTCCGCCGGCTGGCGCGCCAACTCCGCAGCGGCAGCGTGCGCATTAGGTTGTTCGTTCGCCACCCGCTCCACGCCAAGCTCTACTTGCTCGAGCGCCGCGATCCCATCACGCCGCTTGTCGGCTACGTCGGCAGCAGCAATCTGACGCTTGCCGGCTTGGCTGGTCAAGGCGAACTCGATGTGGACGTGGTCGAACAAGACGCCGCACGCAAGCTCGAAGCGTGGTTCGACGCGCGCTGGAACGACTCGACGCTCGACATCTCCGACGAGCTTGCCGCCATGATTGACGCATCCTGGGCGGGCGAGCCGATCGAACGCATCGAGAACTTACCGTACCTGATCTACCTGAAGGTCGCCTACCACTTGTCGGAAAACGCTCGGCTCGGTGCTGCCGAATTTCCTCTGCCGAAAGAACTCCGCAGCACCTTGCTCGATTTTCAGGTGTCTGCTGTGCAACTGGCTGCCAAGCTCGTCCAGCGCTACGGTGGTGTGCTTTTGGGCGACGTGGTCGGCTTGGGCAAAACGCTGATGGCAACGGCACTGGCGCGGCTGCTCTACGAAGCCGATCGCAGCTCGACGCTCGTCATTTGCCCGCCGCGCTTGACCTCGATGTGGGGGCGATACCTCAGCCAGTATCTCCACAGCGCCGGCGCGCACGCCCGGGCACTCTCCTCCGGCATGGTGCAAAAAGAACTTCCCACGTTGCCGCGCTTTGCCACGGTGATCCTCGACGAAAGCCACAACTTCCGCAACCGCGAGTCGAAGCGCTACAAAGCCATCGCCGAGTACATCGAGCAAAACGATCCCCGCGTGATTTTGCTTTCGGCGACGCCGTTCAACAAACACTACACGGACCTGGCAAATCAGCTTCGGCTGTTTCTCGACGACAAACAACTGCTCCCCGCCGCGCCGGATCGTTTGCTGGCAAGCTGGCGCGCCAGTGGACTCGACGTGCGCAAGAAAATCGCCGAGATTGGCGCCGCGCCCGAGACGCTGCACTGCTTCGAGCTGAGCGACTTTCCCGACGATTGGCGCGATCTGATGCGGCATTTCATGGTGCGTCGCACGCGAAGCTTCATCATCGCCCACTATGCCAAATACGACGACGCCAAACAGCGCCACTACGTCATGCTCGGCGGCAAGCCGCACTACTTCCCAAAACGCCAGCCACGCACGATCGCAGTGCCCACCGCCGGCACGCTCTACGAGCAGCTCTACAGCGAGCGCGTCGTCTCGGCAATCGAACGGTTGCAGCTTCCGCGCTACGGCTTGGCGCAGTATCTCGACTCGCACGCGCTTGCTGGCGCCAGCGAGGAACACACAAAGATCGCCCAAAACCTGACGCGCGCCGGCAAGCGATTGATCGGCTTTGCGCGGACGAATCTCTTCAAGCGGCTCGAATCGAGCGGCACGGCGTTCCTCGAATCGGTGCGCCGGCAGATGCTGCGCAATCGCGTGGTGCTCTACGCAATCGAGAACGGACGCGACGTACCCATCGGCGGACAAGACGTCGCCCGCATCCCGCTCGATCCCGACGACGTCGCCACGTTCGATCCCGATGCAGTCTCTGCCGACGACGGCGACGACACCGAAGCGCAAAGCCTCGCGCTCTCGAGCGGCGACAATGGAAAGGCGCTCTACGAAAAGCTCCGCACCGAGTTTGCCGACCGATTCGACTGGCTCCCCTCGCGCTATTTCACCGCCGAGCTTGCGCGCGCGCTCGAAAACGACAACGCCTTGCTCGGCAGCATTCTCAAGCTCGCCGGCGATTGGCGCGACGATGCCGACCCGAAACTTGTGCAGCTTTACCAGCTCGTCGCCGAACGCCATCGGTTCGACAAAGTGCTCGTGTTCACGCAATTTGCCGACACCGCCCGCACGATCGGCGACTTCCTTCGCAAAAAAGGCGTGCTCTCGTGCGAGGTGGTCACCGCCGACACACCCGACCCCGATGCGATCGTGCGACGCTTCAGCCCGCATTCCAACGGCGGACTGCCCGCCGGCGAAGCACCTCTGCGCGTGCTCGTCGCCACCGACACGCTCAGCGAAGGGCAGAACTTGCAGGATTGCCACATCGTGGTCAACTTCGACTTGCCCTGGGCGATCGTGCGGCTGATTCAACGTGCCGGACGCGTGGACCGCATCGGGCAGCAGCACGACACGATCACGGTCTATTCGTTTCTTCCTGCCGACGGCATCGAAAAAATCATCGGGCTGCGGCGACGCTTGCGCCGGCGGCTGCAAGAAAACCAAGAAGTCATCGGCACCGACGAACGCTTCTTCGACGAAAAGGTGTACGAAGAACTACGCGACCTCTACACCGAAAAAGCGCACGTGCTCGACGACAGCGACGACGGCGACGTGGACGTGACCAGCTACGCGCTCCAGGTCTGGAACAGCGCGTCCGAAGCCGACCGCAAACGTGCCCAGGAATTGCCCGACCAAGTGTACACCTCGCGCACGAACGACACCGATACCCCCGATGGCGCCATCGTCTTTGCGCGCGTCCACGACGCCGCCGGACGGAGCGATCGTCTCCTTCGCCTCGACCGAAGCGGCGCACCGCTCGAACACTCGCTGGCGACGATCTTCGATCAGCTCCGCTGCGATCGGAACACGCCGAGCATCCACGATCCGCACGTGCTCGATCTGGTGAAAAACGCTGCCGAGACGATCCGAAACGAAACTACCCTGGGCGAAGGCATGCTCGGTTCGAAGAAAAGCCTGCGGCGGCGGTTGTACGAGTGTTTGAGCGAAATCGCAAAAACGCACTCGACACTCGCCGCCCCTGCCACTTTCTATGCCGAGCTGGTCTATCGCTTCCCGCTGGTGTCGGCGAGCCAGTCACAACTGCACGCAGCGCTCAAAGCCTGTTCGGATGAACAACTCATCGAGCTGATCAGCGAGCTGCACAGCGACGGTAAATTCGTGGTCGAAACGGAACCCATCGAGCGACGCATCGAGATTCTCTGCACCGTGGGATTGAGATCGCAACGATGAACGGCGACGCACTGCGACGCTACATGCTCGAAGCGCTGCACTGGAACAGTGCAAAGGGCGCTGTGACGCTTTCGCTCGGCGCGATGGGCGAGACGACCGCACCTGCGATCGCCGCTGCACCGCCGGTCGTTGCATTTTTCGTCGCGTGCGAGGGCACCGGCATTCCACCGCTGTGGATGCAGAAGAAACTCGCCGCTCATGCCGCAAAAGAGTATCCCCATCCGCTGATCGTCTTTTCCGACGGCAAGCGGCTGGCGTGGCATTTCGCCGGCTGCACGGTCGAAACGCCGCTGCCGCTACCATCGCCGGACGACTCGCCCTTTCTCGGCACGCTGCGCATCCCGCTCGATCACACGATCACACCCTTGGCGATACTCGAGCGCATCGAAGGCGCTTTTGTCGAATCACAGGAGAAACCCGATATGCAAGCATCCCACCCGCTGATCGAAGCCGGAGAGCAGTTCCTCCGCGCTATCGAAATCGCCATCGAGCAAACCAGCACACTCATCACCGATGCGATGCTCGGAAAAGGACCGCTCGGCAGAAACGACGCACTCGAGCTGCTCCAGCATCTGGCGCAACTGCGCGAAAAGGCATTGGTCGTCACCGGCGAAGCCCGCGATCTGCTCCAGCGCTATCCGCAGCTCCCGACGCCGAGCGCTTTGCACTCGATCGTCGCAAAAGCAAAGGCGGCACCGCACAAAAAGAAATACGTTGCCGGTCCCACCACGCCACAAGCTGCGTTCCGATGCCCCATCCTGCAAGCACTCATCGAGCGTGGCGGCAGCGGCAGTGCCTCCGACATCCTCGATCGCGTTTTCGAGCTGATGAAACACCGGCTAACGAAAGCAGACATAGAGCTAATAGTCAGCAACGAGCCAAAATGGCGAAACACCGCTCGTTGGGAGCGAAAAAAGATGATCGAAGAAGGTTTACTCCGCAACGATTCTCCTACTGGCATCTGGGAGATCACCGAAAGCGGTCGCCGCTACTACCACACCCACTGCAAAGGCACGCCATGACACCGCACGATCCACGCTTTATCCGGCGCATCGCCGAGCGACTCGACGACCCCACGGGCGACAATCTCCGCCGGCTGTTCGGCGAGGACTTGGGCTGGAAGAGCGACCGCGGCACACAGCAGCTCGACGTGTCGAAACCGATCGGCGCATCGCTTCCGCTCGAACGCATCGCGCGCGCCGGCGGGGTGCAGGTCTTCGCGCTGGCGATGGACCGGCTGCCGACGCTCACTGAACGCCGCGCCATCATGCGCGCGCTGCAACCGATCGCCTACCATCACGTGGTGATCTATCGCGCCGAGGGCGAACTGGCGCTCGTCTGGACCAACGCGGGCAGCCGGGACACCGCTATCGAGCTGCGGCTGCTGCCCTACACCATCGGCGCACCGGCGCGAACCACCCTCGAACGGCTTGCGCACTTGCACCTGCCGCTCGACCGCGACCCCTCGCTCGCCGACGTTCTGGCGCGACTCGACGATGCCTTCAGCGTCGAAGCCGTCACCGAGCAGTTTTTCGACGACTACCGCCGCGTCTTCCACACGCTCGAAGATATGCTCGCCCGGCAAACCGGCGACGTCCGCTGGGCGCACGATTACGCGCTGCAACTTTTGAACCGCATCGTGTTCCTCTACTTCATCCAACGCAAGCGCTTCGCCGAAGGCGAATACTGGCTGGGCAACGACCCGCGCTTCATTCTCCACTTTTGGCAAGCGTACAAAACGTCGGCGCGACCGAAAGACACCTTTTTCGCCGAATGGCTCTCGGTGCTCTTTTTCGAAGCGTTCAACAATCGCTTCCAAGCCGGACGCAGCGACCGCCGCTATTTGCCCGACGCAATCCGCGATGCTCTGGCTCAAGCGCCGTACCTCAACGGCGGACTGTTCAGCCGTAACCGGCTCGACGAGCAATACGCCGCCACCGTGACGGACGACTTTTTCGCGCTGCTCTTCGATGAATTCGACGGTTCGACGCCCGGCTTTCTCGAACGCTACAACTTCACCATTGCCGAATCCACACCGTTCGAAGTCGAGGTCGCCGTGGACCCTGAAATGATCGGCAAGGTCTATGAAAGCCTGGTCAACATCACCTCCGAGGGAATCGTCGAAGAAGACCAGCGCGGCTCAGCCGGCATTTTCTACACCTCGCGGGTCGAAATTGACCTGATGTGTCGCCTGGCGCTCGTGGACGCTCTCGCCAATCGGCTCGGCGCAGACAAAAAACCGCTCCTCTACGACGCCGTCTTCGCTTACGAACCAGCCGAGAAAGAGGCTGCCGACGCCGCACTCGCCGCGCACAATCTCTGGCCCGAGCTCGACCGGCAGCTCCGCGACATCACCATCTGCGATCCCGCCTGCGGCTCCGGCTCGTTCCTGGTCGGCATGTTGCTTGTGCTCGACGACCTCCAAGCCCGCGCCAATGCCCAGCTGGGCCGCGAGGAAACCCCCTACGAACGCCGGCGCCGCATCATCGGCGAGCAGCTCTACGGCGTGGACGTGATGGACTGGGCCGTCCACGTGGCTGAACTGCGCCTCTGGCTCCAACTCGTCGTCGAAACCGACCTCGAACCCGCTGAGCTCAAATTCCGCCCTCTCCTGCCTAACCTCTCCTTCAAAATCCGCTGCGGCGATAGCCTGGTGCAGGAAATCGGCGGCATAGACTTCGGTCTCCACCGCGCGCATCTGGACATCTCGCCTCATCTCAAAGGCCGCCTCACCCAGCTCAAAGGCAAAAAACTCCGCTTTTACCAGGGCGAACAAGGCTTGCGCGAAACCGACATCAAAAAAGAAGAACTCGATCTTTTCCGCGACATCCTCGACCACAAACGACACGCGCTGCAAAACCACATCGCCGCGTTCACCCGCCAGATCGAATCGCCGGCCGAGCAAGTCGCGCTGCCGGGAATGGACGCCCCCACCGATCGGGCTGCACATCAACGCCGCCTCGAGCAGCTCCGCGCCGAACGCGAGGAGAAGCAAGCCGAACTCGCCCGCATCACCAGCGCGCTCGGTGCGCTCCGTAGCGCGCAGCAGGTCCCCTTTGTCTGGGACATTGCCTTCGTGGAAATCTTCGAGGGGGACAAAGGCGGCTTCGACATCGTCATCGGCAATCCGCCCTATGTGCGCCAGGAAAAGATCGCCCCGCCCACGCTTGATCCCAACGACTTCGGTGGCGAAACGTCCGACCGCTGGAAAGAGCAGAAGAAAGCCTACAAAGCCAAACTCCAGCAGTCCGTTGCCGCCGCCTGGCCGCGCTTCTTCCGCTACAGACCCGGTAGAGCCGACTTCCGCAAGCTCGACGGCAAAAGCGACCTCTACATCTACTTCTACCTGCACGGGCTAGCGCTGCTCAACCCGCAAGGCAGCTTCTGCTTCATCACCTCCAACTCCTGGCTCGATGTTGGCTACGGCGCAGACCTGCAGGAGTTCCTCCTCAAACACAGCCATGTCAAGTTCATCCTCGACAACGAGCGCAAGCGCTCGTTTGCGCAGGCCGACGTCAACACGATCATCGCGCTGCTCGCCCCGCCCGACGACCGCCGCGAGCACGGGCTGGAGCACACCGCGCGCTTTGTGATGTTCACGGTGCCGTTCGAGGAGGTGCTCAGCGCCGAGACGTTCAAGGCGCTCGAGGCCGCCACCGAACGCCGGCGCACCGACCGCTGGCGCATCACCGTCGTGCCCCAACGCCAGCTCTTCGAGGAAGGCGTCGCCCGCGAGGAAGACGAGGAAGCAACGCCCGGCAAACCCACAAAATCCCGCGGCCCGCTCATCAAGACCGCCCGCTACGAAGCCAACAAATGGGGCGGCAAATACCTGCGCGCCCCGGAAATCTTCTTCACCATTCTGGAGAAGGGCCGTAAGGGCGACCCGTCGGGTCGTCCCCTCCTCGTCCGTCTCGGCGACATCGCCGAAGTGCGTCGCGGCTTCACGACCGGTGCCAACGAGTTTTTCTACCTCGACGAGGAAAA
>JAOAGY010000040.1 GCA_026415505.1 Chlorobiota bacterium
GATGTCGCAAAAGATGTTTTCCGCTCGAACAAAGCCTTCACGCTCGTAACGCGTGGGCAGAGCGGTATCTGGGCTGGCAAAGCATATTTCGGCGAAGAAGACGGCTACATCTACGTTGCGCTCGAGCAAGGTCGCAACTACCGCAATGCAATCGAGAACCCAGAAGTCTTCTTCGTCATCGAACGCGGCGTACCAGACCGATTCATCCAGGGAAGTGGAATAATCGAATACCTCGGTCCAATCGAACAGCGTCCGGAAGCTCACATCATCTTCCGCAAAGCAATCGAGCTGGTGCTCTATGCCAAAATGATCCCCGGCGTGATGCTCTTTCGGATTCGTCCCACCAAACTTTACGTTTCAGACTTCAGTCGTGTGTGGCAGCCACGCGCTGAGGTGGAGGTCAGCGAAGAAGTGATGGCGTACTTCCGTGCACACCGCGATCGCCTGCCGTGGTGGAAACTCGCCTGGAAGGCGATTCGACCCTTTGCGTTCCCGGCGACGATCGCGCCTGTGTTGGTCGGTTCGCTCGCTGCACCGGAGATCGTGTGGTGGAAATTCCTCATGGTACTCATCGGGACAATGGTCGCCCATGCGGGCATCAACGTCATCAGCGACTACATGGATTGGCGGCGCGGTGCCGATACGTGGAAAGTTCTGGGTTCCAGTCGTGTGCTCGTCGATGGATTGATGCCACCTCGTCAACACTTGCTGCTCGGCATTGTGCTCGTCGTTTTGGCTGCAGCGATCGGTGCAATCCTCGTCACACTGAGTGGACCGGCGGTGTGGCTTCTGATGGCGCTCGGCGCAGCGATCGGGATTTTCTACACCGTTCCGCCGATCGGCTTGAAGTATCGTGCGCTCGGCGACCTCGCAGTGTTTCTTGCCTTCGGTCCGCTCATGGCACTCGGAGCGTACTACGTTCAGAGCGCCCAGCTCGACTGGCTGCCGGTGTGGCTTTCGATTCCGATCGGTTTGCTGACTATCGCGATTCTGCACGGCAACAATTACCGCGACATCGCCGAGGATCGCGCCGCCGGCTACACGACAATCGCCGGTTTGCTCGGTCCGCGCGGCTCGGCGTACTACTACGTTGCGCTTCTGGTCGGTGCGTACGGTGCGGTCGTGGGTTTGATTGCAGCGGGACTGTTACCGCTGTGGGCTGTCGGGGTGCTTCTGACGCTGCCGCTGGCGTGGCGAAACGTCAAAGTCGCCTTCAACCATGCACGCGTTGCGTTCAGTTTCCTCGATATGCTGACAGCGCAGCTTCACATCGTTTTCTCGCTCGTACTGGCAGCAGCGATGGCGCTCGGACGGATCGCTCCGCTGCCATGAGTAAACGTCTCAGCGCACGACAACGAGCCGATGAACGGCACCGCTGCTGCCAGTCGTAGCTGTCACCATGTACGTGCCGGCAGCGATAGCCGAACAATTCCACGTCAACACGACATCGTCGAGCGCAGTACCGTCGAAGAGCGTCGCAAGCGACCGTCCGTCGAGCGTGCGAATCTCGACGCGAAGAGTCGTCGGACGAACCGTGCGCACCGCGATCCGCACGACGCCATCGGCAGGATTCGGCGATACCGCAAGCATCGGTGCGACAGGCTCGGAGGAAGTGTCGCCGACGCTGGTCGTGACGATCTCACTACGCAATGCAGGACTCAGTTCCCATACGATGCCGCTGGGGGTCCGCACGCGACCGACAGTGCGAACGGCATAGCGGACTGTTCCTTCGACCCGATAGCTGTCGGTAAAGCGCGGTTCGGCGATCGGTTCGGGTGTGAGCGCAATCACGCGCCCGCCGGGAAGCATGCGATAAACGTAGTAGCCGACGATGCTATCGCTGGGCATTTGCGGCGGCTGCCACTGGAGAAGGATCGAACGTCCCTCTTGCCGCAGCGTAAGCTCGGTCGGCGGCGGAATGCTTCCGAAGGCGATGCGCAAAGTCGGATCGCCCAGCAGCGCCACATGAATCCAACCCTGACAGTTGGAGCTCACATACACACTTTGTCCACTGAATGGGGAAAAGTTTTGCACCATCATCGCGATGTCGCCGATCGTCTCTCCGGCAGCCATCGGATGCAGAAACCACACCGGTCGCCCTGACCATGCACACGTGAGCGCTCCACGAGCGAGATTGACGCGCATGAGATTGTTCTGCGAATCCCAGTCGCCGAAGTACGAACCGAACAGCATCGTAAATGCCGCGTTGACGCGTCGTGTCGAAAACTCGTTGATGCCGCCGATACCGTTGGCACTCGTGTACGAGCCGGCACCGCAACCGTATGCCAGCAGCCGCGAGGAAGTGTCGAGCGTCGGGAACCACTTTTCTTCTGCAACGTTCGCGCTGCCGAGGATCGGTGGGAAACTGATCCAGCCGGAACGCGCAAACAGTTCGGGATACGTTTTGAAGTTGTCGTCGATCAGCGCAGCCCACGTGTAGCGCACAGCGCCGGTGCGGTATGCGTGATTGCGTGCAAAATAGTCGCGCAGCAAGGCAAGTTCCGATTGGCGATCGGTCGAACCTTGGGGCGTCAAGCGAGGCAGGTTGAAAAAGTCCACGCGCCCGATACGTAGCTCGACGGGCGATGGAAGGAGCACGTTGTCGAATTTCCCGTCGCCAGGGAGATTGCGGTTCTCGGCACGGACGACGCCGGCTGTGTCGGTGACCTCATCGGTCCAGCCCGTTTCGCTCATCGTCCCGTAGTACAGGTCGGCAGGCCAGGCGCCACGGTGGTCGGGATTGTGCCCGTCCGGCGGGACGATCGGTTGACCTTGATAGTACAGCCCTGAATACGGCACCGCGACGCGTCCGACGAGAAACACACTCGCCGGTTCGTCGTAGCTGCCGCGTTGGTACCACGCGCGGATGCTGTCTTTGGTGCGGCGAACGGTAGCAGCATCGAATCGCTCGGCACGAGGAACAATTGTGCGTTCGACGCGCCAGCCCTCGCGGTCGAGATCGCTTTCGAGTTGTGTAAGTTCTGCAGCAAGCGGATCAACCATCGCAGAGTCAATCACGAGCAGCACGCGTCCACGGAACGGCTGAATCGGCACATCGTATCCAATGCACGCATAGCCAGCTGCAAGAAACTGGACTTGTTGACCATTGATGGTGCGCAGGAAGCTGTTACGCACGGCAAACTCGTAGAGTGCGCCATCACTAATTTCAATCGCAGAGCGGAGGATGCTGTCGCCCGTCGGACGAACACTGGAAACAAACCTGAAGCCCGCATCAACACCGCGCTGGCGGTAGAAAATCGTGTAGTCCTCGCTATACTCGCTGTCGTGGCGCCACTCGATGATCGCCTGGGGAGTCGGTGTCGAGCGATCGAGCGTGACGGTGAGCGGTATGGCGACCTTGCTCGCCGGTGGTACTTGCGCCTGGATCGCTACAATAGTTGCAACGATCGCGAGCACTACCTGTCGCATTCGATGCATGGGCTGTTCTCCGAGATGTGGCTGGTTCGCTACCGCCGCAAATATGGTGCCGCTGGACGACCGATCACGGGAAAATGCCGAGCGACGAGTACGCTTGAGCAATTTTGTTTATTGCTGAGACGAATGCAGCCGTTCGCATGTCCTTGACTTTTGGATGCTGATGCCAGACGTCCATGATTTCGTGGTAGGCGCTGACCATCGTTTCTTCGAGTCCCGAATTGACCAGGTCCTCTTCTTCCGGACCGCGGATGATGAGCTTACGTTCGACCTCGCCGAGCGATTGACCGGTGAGCTTTTCGATCGTCGAAATCAGGCGCGCGTTCATCTGCTCTTCGAAGCGCTTGTCCATCAGCCCGAAGCGAACGTGCGAGAGATTCTTGAGCCATTCGAAATAGCTGACGATGACTCCGCCGGCGTTGAGATACATGTCGGGAATGACGAAGATGCCGCGCTTGAGGAGAACTCCTTCGGCATAGGCAGTCGTCGGTCCGTTCGCACCTTCGGCGATGATTTTCGCCTGGATGCGGTCGGCGTTGCCGATGTGGATTTGCGATTCGAGTGCGGCGGGGACGAGAATGTCGCACGGATATTCGAGGACGCTGTTGCCGTTCTTGATGGTCTTGGCTTTCGGAAAGCCTGTGATGGTGCCGGTTTGGCGGCGATGCTCAGCCAGTTCTCGAACGTCAATGCCTTTGGGATTCCACACGGCACCGTCCCATTCGATAACGCCAATGATGGTTGCGCCGCCTTCCTGCAGAAAGAGTGCGGCGTGATAGCCGACGTTGCCGAAGCCTTGTACGATGACGGTCTTGTCACCCAAGCCCGGCGTGATCTTGAGTCGCTTGGTCAGTTCCGGATCGTTGAGCGCCTCGCGAACGCCGAAGTAGAGTCCACGTCCGGTCGCTTCGGTTCGACCGCGTACACCGCCTTGCCCGACAGGTTTCCCCGTCACGCAACCGAGCGCATTGATGTCGTCGGGGCGATAGGACATGTACGTATCGGCGATCCATGCCATTTCGCGCTGACCCGAACCGTAGTCCGGTGCGGGCACGTCAATTGACGCACCGATGCAGTTTTTGTGAATGAGTTCGACCGTGTAGCGGCGCGTGATGCGTTCGAGTTCTTCGACGGTGAGCTTGCGCGGATCCACCTTGATGGCGCCCTTGCCGCCCCCGAAGGGGACGTTGACCACAGCGCATTTGTAGGTCATCAGTGCTGCGAGCGCCATGACTTCGTACACGTCGGCATCTTCGCTGTAGCGGATACCGCCTTTGCACGGCAGCTTGTGTTGCGAGTGCTCGGCGCGCCAGGCGGTGATGACCTTGATCTCGCCGCCGATGCGTGCGGGGAACTTCACTTCGAGGATCGTGTTGCATGCGCGTATCTGGTCGAGGATGCCTTTGTCGTGTTTGGTGTGTGCAGCCGCGCGGTCGAAGTTCTGATTGACCGACTCGTAAAAACGCGCCCCCATCGTTTCTTTCGTCGGTGGGGGCGGAAGAGTTTTGCGGCTGTTGCTGTTTGCGGATTTGTTCGCCAGGTGTTTTTTGGTTGCCGAGGGCATGGGAGAATGTGCGGTGTGAAACTTCATTGCATCGCGCCATGATGCGCGGTGCGCAAAAATAGCGTGCACGCACCGCCGAACAAAAAAGCGAGCGACACTGTGCGTGCCGCCCGCCTTCGATCGAGGCGCCATCGCGAGTGCTTACAAATTGCCGCGCAGTGCTTGCTCGCGTTCGATCGCTTCGAAGAGCGCTTTGAAGTTGCCTTTGCCGAACGACCGCGCTCCCTTGCGCTGGATGATCTCGAAAAACAGCGTCGGGCGATCCTGTACCGGCTTGGTGAAGATTTGGAGCAGGTAACCTTCGTCGTCGCGATCGACTAAAATGTTCAAGTCGCGCAGCACAGCGATGTCTTCATCGATCTTGCCGACGCGGTCGAGCAGATCGTCGTAGTACGTCGCCGGAACGCGCAAGAACTCGACCCCACGGCGGCGCAGCTCGCTGACGGTGAACACGATGTCGTCGGTCGCCAGTGCGACGTGCTGCACACCTGGTCCGTGGTAGTATTCGAGGAACTCGTCGATCTGCGATTTCTTGCGCCCTTCTGCCGGCTCGTTGATGGGAAATTTGACGTAGCCGGTGCCGTTGGAAACCACCTTGCTCATCAGCGCCGAGTATTCCGTCGAGATGTCCTTGTCGTCGAACGTAATGAGCAGCTTGAAGCCGAGCACGTCTTCGTAGAACTTGACCCACTCGTTCATTTTGCCCAGTTCGACGTTGCCGACGCAGTGGTCGACGTACTTCAATCCGATCGGCGGGGGATTGTACGCTGTTTCGACCGGCACGTAACCGGGCATGAAAACGCCGCGGTAATTTTTGCGCTCGACGAACGTGTGGACGGTGTCGCCGTAGGTTTTGATCGTCGCTACGACCACTTCGCCGTTGTCGTCGCGCAGCACGGTCGGCTCCTGGACGCTCACAGCACCGCGTTTTGTGGTTTCTTCCCACGCGCGGCGAGCATCCTCGACCCAGAGTGCGAGCACTTTGACGCCGTCGCCGTGACGGTAGATGTGATCGGCGATCGGATTGTCGGGATGGTATGGTGTCGTGAGCACAAAGCGAATCTTGCCTTGCTGCAAAACATACGATGCACGATCGCGCACGCCGGTTTCGAGTCCTGCATACGCCGTCAATTGAAAGCCGAACGCAGTGCGGTAGAAGTACGCCGCTTGCTTGGCATTGCCGACGTAGAACTCGATATGGTCGGTGCCGAGAATCGGGAGGAAATCTTCTTCGACGCCTGTGGTGGGTTTTTCCAGCTCGATCATGGCAGGAGCAGAAGCGATGATGGAACATTCGCGCGTGCAAAATTACAGCGGAGCGCGGTCGGCTGCCGGTGCGATAATTTGCACGTTTTGGTGAGTGAAACAAATAGCCTCTTCGATGAACGATAGACGTCTGGAGCGATCGGTCCTCGTCGTCGCATACCACTTTCCGCCGCATGCGAGCGCAGCCAGTGTGCGTGCGGTGCAGCTTGCCGAGCTGCTCGCCGAGCGGGAGTGGGCTGTGCGCGTCCTCCACGCCGCTCCAGCCACGCACGACGCGCGCCATCACGGGTGGGCGGAAATGCTCGACCAACGCGGCATCGAGCGGTTCGTCGCGCCACCGAGTCGGAAACGTCTGCCGTCGGTCGCTGCGGGAAAACCGTTCGGGTCGTGGGCGATGAGTCTTCTGCGCCGCCGGTTGAGCACGGCAGCCGACTTTTTCGCCGATTGGATCGAGACGGCAGTCGCTGCCGCAGCGCGCATTCTCGATGAGTATCCCGTCAACATCGTGCTCGGTATCGCGCCGCCGCTCAGTGCCGCACTGGCAGCCGAAGCGATCGCACGACGCTGGCAACTACCGCTGGCAGTGGATTTCGGCGAGATCGTCGAATTGATCCCCCACCGCACGCCGTCCTACGACGGACGCAATCACGAGGACACGGTCGAGCAGTTGCTCCGCAGTGCGCAGTATGCCAGCGTCATCAGTCGGCGTCAGAAAGAACTTCTCTTGCGTCGCTGCGATTTCCTCACGCACGAAGAGATCGGCATTCTCCCACACGCCGAACCGATGCCGAGTAACGATCGGCACGCTCGCACCTCGCACCGGCAGTTGTTGCTCGTCGGCGAAGAGCTGCCGATGAGCGTCCTTCGACCGCTGCTGAAAGTTCTGCAAAACGAGCAGGGCTACCGACTGCGCATTGCCGGCAGTTTGCCGCCGTCGCTTCCGCGATTGCTCCAGAAATGGCAACTCACCGAGCGCGTCGAGCTCGATGCAACAGTCACGCTCGCATCGCTGGACCGCTGGATCGAAGGCAGCGATGCTGCGGTCGTACTCGCAACACCGCAGGCAACGACGCCGACAGCCGTCGCGTGGCGGATCGCTACCGGCGGCGTTCCGATTCTCGCTGTCGGTGAATACGCCTCGACGCTTGCCGAAGAATTGCCGCCCGAATCGGTCGTCGTCAGTCGCTCGCTCGATCCCAAGAGCATGCGGGCTGCGATCGAAAAGCTCTGCAGTATCGCTCCAGCGGTTCGACAGCGCGACGATGTGCTCGACCGCGAATTTTCGCGCCGCCTCGGCATGGCAATGAAGCTTTAGTCCCGCACTCCCTCGATGGCGACGTCGCTGATTTGAAGCGAAGAGCTTTCGTCTCCCAACGGCTCGACGATCGTGTACTCCGTCGCAGGAAGCTGTGTCCGGAACGGTCCGAAGAGAGAACACCCGACCGCAATGCGTGTTTGCTGACCGTCGTGCTCGATGGCGATGCGAATCGGATCGCCTGCACGGAAACGTAGAGTATCGGTCGCTGCGAGCACAGTCGTTCCTTCCTCGATGCGCACGCCGCTACGGTCGATGGTCAAAGCGATGCCCCCGCGGGAGAGTTCGGCGTAATCGCGCTCGGTCGTGCGCATGCGCAGTCGAATGCCGTCGGTCGCCGCCGAGCCTGTGGCATACAGCACGAGTCGAAATTCCGTGTGTCGCGGCGAGATCAACCCGATGCGCGTCGGTCCGACGATACGAACATCGCGCACGCCGCGTTTTTCGACTGCATCGAGCGAACCGCGATTCCACACCTGAAGCGGCTCGGTCGTTCCTTCGCCGAGCCAGAATCGCCACGGATCGCTCGTGCCGACTGTTTGCACGAACACCGGCACAAGCGCTGTGAGCAAGACGAGCAGTGCCGCTGTCATCGGTCCGACCGGTAGTAGCGCAACTGCGATGGACGGAACAGCTCCTCGGCGATGCCGATCGTGATGCCGAGATAGGCGACGTCGAACGCGAGAATGTTTCGCCCGACGACTTCCTCGATCGTGCCGCGCGTGACGGAAAAACCTGCGCTCGAAATGTAGCCGATCGCGATGCCGAGCGGGAGCCATTCGACGGCATTGACGTGCAATCGCGCTGCGACTTGCCACATCGAGTGAGGGAAGTAGGAGTACATCGCATACGGCTCCAGCGCCAGTGCTCCACCCGCGATCGGCAGCCAGTACCCGATGCGTAGCGGTAGTACTCCGTACCCGAAAGCAACACCCGGATTGCGGGCTTGCGGTTGCTGCTGGCGATATGCAAAGACGAACGTGAACAGGTCCGCGCCTGCCGTAATGCGATGATCGCCGACGGGGAACGCAACGGTCGTCGGCATCAGTTGCAGTTGCAAACCGACGCTCGATCCTTGTCCTGCTGTATCGCCGCCGGAAAGCAGCAGAAACGGCGTCAGTCGCATCAATCCGACGTCCCAGGACGAGTGCTCGTGCTCGCTCCACTGGCGACGGAGTTCGCGTGGATGATTGTGAAAGTCGAGCAGCGATGCGCCGAATCCCAGATACGGCTGAACGACGCTGCGCTGTTCGATGCTGCGTCCGATGACCATGCCAGCATACACGCGCACGTTGGCGCCACCGAGCGAGCCGACATCGAGCGATGCTGCCATGTTCAGGTACTGCGAGGGAAGAAAGCCGAATCCCGCAGTGCCGGTGACGCAGACGTAGGGAATTTCGTCGCGCAAAAAGTATCGCTTGCGCAGGTACAGCGGGAACGCCCCGACAATGGCGCGTTCGTTCGATGCTTCCCACTGAAAAACTTCCGTCAAGCTCGTGCCGACCGACCACGTCGGCTCTTGGTCGAACCAGTAGAGCGGAAATTCGATCGTGCCGATGCGGTACATGCTGCCGGTGAACAGTGCGGACTTCGGTGCAATGTTGTTGCCGAACGATTCGTTCGGATCAGTGTAGATGCCGAAGATGCCGCCACCGACGGCGCGATCGCTCGGTCCGGTCGCGAGTAAACCAGCGCTTTCGAACACACCGAAGCGGATGAAGTTCGGATAGTATCGCACCACGGTCGAGTCGTACTGCTCGAGCGCGCGTTCTGTCTTCGTCGTTCGATCCGAGGGATAGACGATGCCGCGCTCGCCGGGTGCGTTGGGGAATTCGATCGTGCGGATCGTGTCGTGGCGAGTGTGCGTGTACGTATCCTTTTCGGTGCGCGTGACCAGTTGACGAAAAGCAGCGGTGGAGCATCCTTGCCACACCAGCACCATGCATACGACCAGTAGCGGCGGCAACGTGGCTCGCATAGCAACAGCGAGAATGTATCGAGACTGGGCAAAAATAGCGGCATCAGGCGGCGCTGCTGCTCGGAGCCGATAGCGGAAGAACCAGTCCCACCAGACACGCAACGCCGATCGCGCCGGCAGCCAGATACGGCAATTCGTGTCGTATACCGTAGAGCGTCATGCCGACGATCGGACCGACGATGCGCGCAAGCGATGCCGCCGATTGCGACAGACCGAGAACAGCACCTTGTCCACTTGGATCGGCAGATTGCGACAGCAGCGCGTTCATCGTCGGATTGACCAATGCCGAGCCGGCTGCCATCAGTGCGAGTATTGCCAGGACGGGAATCGGTGCAGGCATCCATGGGAGCGCTGTCATGCCGATTGAAAAGCACACTAGCCCCGCCTTCAACAGCGACGTTTCGCCGTAGCGACGCACAAGCGGTCCGATCGCACCGCCTTGGATACCAGCGCCGATGATTCCGACGAGCGCAAAAACGCCGCCGATGGCATCCTCGCGCCAGCCATAGCGTTCGTTGGCAAAAAGCGCAAACGAAATCTGCATCATCACGAATGCGAGCCAGTAGGCGAAGCTCAGCAACACCAAGCGTCCGCGCACCGGGTGTGCTGCTGCTGTGCGGATGGATTCGACAAAGCTCGCTCGCGCTTGCGGTGCAGCGTGGCGTGGCGGTTCCGGCAGGCGAATCCATGCTGCCAGCGCGTTGAGCAGACTGAGCAGACTCGGTACGTACCCGACAGCAGCCAGCCCGACATGTGCCTTGAGAAAACCACCGAGCGCGGGTCCGATGATGAAGCCGATGCCGAACGCTGCACCGATCAAACCGAGCGATCGCGCGCGATCGCTGCCGCTGGTTGTGTCGGCGATGTATGCTTGTGCGACGCTGATGTTCGATGCACCGATGCCGTTGAGCATGCGCGAAAGCACCAGCAGCATGAGCGTCGTCGCGTTGGCGAACAACGCATAGCCGGCAGCGTTCAGGAGAATGCACGCCAGCAGCACGGGACGTCTGCCGATCCGATCGCTCCAGCGACCGAGTATCGGCGAAAACAGGAAGGTCATCACCGAAAAGCTCGCTGCGATCAGACCGATGCCCAGTTCGCTGGCGCCCAAGCTGCGAGCGTAGAGAGGCAGCACGGGCAAAATGATGCCGAAGCCGATCAAATCGAGCAAGACGGTCACGAACAAAATGCCGAGCGGCGAGTTCATCGTAGGCGAGTGATCCGTTGCACAAACGATGGCGAAACTACCACGAGCGCGGAACGCTCGCCACCATGGCGAGCGTTCCGCATCGTGCGTACCCGTAGAGAAACTCCGTGTGTTAGCCGCGCAGAAGCTGCAGAAACGTTTGCGGTGTTTGATTGGCTTGCGAAAGCGAGATAATCGACGCTTGTTGCAAGAATTGCGAGCGGATCAGTTCGAGCTGTTCTTTGGCGACGTCGGCATCCTCGATGCGCGAGATCGCGGCGTTGTAGTTGGTGATTTGCGATTTGAGCGCGTCTTCTTGCGAGGTGAGCCGATTGGCGATACCGCCGAGGTAGGATGCGACCTTGCTGACGTTTGCCAGCGCGATCGAAATACTCGTCAGCGTCGTCTGGATGACCGAAAAATCGAACATGCCCAAATTGCTCGCCGTCACGTCATTGAGCGATGCTAAGCTCAAACCAGTTACGCCGGCGAAATTGAGCGACACCAGCCGCAGATCGAAAATGTTCGACGGAATGTTCAGTTCCGGGTTGTTCGTCGAAAGGTCGATGCCGAGCGTGATGAGCGTGTTGTCGGCGCGCGAACCGATGACGAAACTGGCGGTGAACGTTCCATCGAGCAATTGCCGACCGGCGAACACAGTCGAATCGACAATGGTCTGGATTTGCTGCGCGAAGCGATAGGCGGCTTTGGCGAGCGCAACTTTTTCGTCGGTTCCCATCGCGCCCGATGCAGCCGACGCCACCGCTTCCTTGATCTGCATGATCAAGCTGGTGATGTTGTCCAAGCCATCTTGGGCGATGTTGGTAACGTTCGTCGCATCGCCGACGGCGTTGAGAGCTGCTTTGAGGGAGCTGTTGCGTTCGCCCAGAGAACGGACCGTGATGTACCCGGCGACGTCGTCTGCTGCCGAATTGATCCGTTTGCCCGTCGAAAGGCGAAGCTGCCGAAGCGCGATGTTGCGGTTGGCGCTGTCGAGGGCGTTATAGGCGTTCTCCGCCGCTGTGTTGGTGCGTATCCGCGCACCGTTGGTGATCGCAGAAGGCATAGATACCTCCTTGTATGTTTGTTGCGTTCATCCGTGAATGCACGCCTTCGCTGTGCGGTCCTGCACCGCGACTGTGTGCAGTGAGCCATTGCTCGGTTGCATGTATCGGCACCGTGTGCGAAAAACTTTAGCCCCGATGCCGAGTGGTCTAATTTTGCTTGCTGTGAACTCTGCAACCAATCTCATGCACGCTATCGTCGAAACTGCTGCGGGAAGTCGCTGGTCGGTCCAACTGCGGCAGCCGCGCAGCATTTCGCTACGACTTTCTCGGAATCACAGCAATCGGCGTGCCTATTTTTTGCCTGACGCAGAAATCGCGCCGTACCGGAGCGATTCGTTCATCGGTTCGGTCGCCGAGGGCGGGAGCGTCAACTGCGATCGGCTGGTGCTCTATCCCCACGGCAACGGCACGCATACCGAATGCGTCGGGCATATCAGCGCTGCGCCCTATCGCATTGCCGATTGCATGCGGTCGTTTCTGGCGATCGGTCAGCTCGTCAGCGTCGAGCCACAGCCCGTCGCCGATGGCTATGCAATCACCTCGGCACATGTTGCAGCGGCTTTGACCGAATCGGATATCGAAGCAGTGATCGTGCGAACGTTGCCCAACGACGCAGGCAAGTCCGAGCGAGATTGGTCCGGTACCAATCCGCCGTTCGTTGCGCCCGATGCTGCCGACTATCTGCGTCGGCGTGGCATCGTACACGTGCTCGTCGATTTGCCGTCGCTCGATCCGGAAAACGATGGCGGGCGGCTGGCTGCTCACCGTGCGTTTTGGAACTATCCCGACCAGCCGCGAACGGATGCCACAGTCACCGAGCTGTGCTTTATTCCGGACGATATTCCCGACGGTGTGTACCTGGTGCAGTTCGGCATCGTCCCGATCGAAAGTGACGCCTCGCCTTCGCACGTCGTGTTGTATCCCGCTCGGCGACTCGAACCATGAGCGCGTGTCTGCCCCAGGTGTTGCATCTTCCGGCGCCGATCGTGTTGGCGTCGGCGTCGCCGCGCCGGCGGCATCTGCTGGCGATGCTCGGACTGGAGCCGAAGATCGTGCCGGCACATTTGGACGAAGATGCGCTCGCCGGTCTCGATCCGCGCCAGTACGTCGAACGATTGGCGGTGCTCAAAGCGCAGCACGTTCAACGAACCGAGCCGGATGCGATCGTCGTCGGTGCCGATACGACGGTCGTCCTCGATGGGCAGATGCTCAACAAACCCGCTGATGCCGACGACGCTCGGCGTATGCTCCAGCGTTTGAGCGGGCGCACGCATACCGTGCTGACGGGAGTGGCTGTGCTTCGAGGAACGATGCGGCTCGTCGACAGCCGCGCAACGCGCGTGACGTTCCGCACGCTCGGCGACGATGAAATCGCTGCATATATCGCCAGCGGTTCGCCGCTCGACAAAGCCGGTGCATACGGTATCCAGGACGATTGCGGTGCGACGTTCGTTCGTGCGATCGAGGGGTGCTACTACACGGTCGTCGGTTTGCCGGTGGAGCTGCTGTATCGAATGTTGCGGATCGTCGCGCGCGTGAGCCGATGACGTCGCATGTGCTCGCATTGCTGGTTGTAGGGGCGATCACTGGCTTCAGCTCTGGACTTTTCGGGATCGGCGGGGCACTCGTCGGAACGCCGCTGCTGCGGATCGCCGTCGGGATGGCGCCGCTGCTGGCATTGGCGACTCCGCTGCCGGTGGCGATTCCATCGGCGCTCAGCGGAGCGATCGCTTATTGGCGGCGTGGCTTGGTCGATCGCACGTTGACACTCCGGACGCTCCGCACCGCGCTGCCGATGACCATCGTCGGTTCGGCAGCGACACACTGGACCAGCGGCACTGTGCTCATGGTCGCTACCGCGTGTGCACTGGTGTACGTCGCCTTTGCCATGCTGCGTCCGAAGCCGAGCGCCGACTCCGAAGGTGTCGAACGATCGCCAGCGATGATTGCGCTTGCGACAGGTTTTGCCGGTTTCGTTGCAGGTTTTTTGGCGATCGGCGGCGGTATCGTGCTCGTGCCGGTGTTCGTTCGATGGCTCGGTATTCCGGTGCATCGCGCATTGGCGACATCGCTGGTGTGCGTCGCTGCGATGGCTGTGCCCGGCACGATTGTTCACGGCGTCTTGGGGCACATAGACTGGCTCGCTGCTGCGGTACTGGCAGTAGCAACGGTCCCGACCTCATGGGCAGGTGCGCGCTTGGCGCTGCGCCTCAGGAGCCGCACACTCGAAATCGCCTACGGTGTGTTCTTGGCGCTCTTCGGTGTGTGGTTCATGGTGCGCACCTTAGCGGCGCGCTAATTTCCTGCGAAGGATGACGTACAGCGGCAGTGCAATGAGGGCGACCAAGATCAGCTTCGCCAGCGAAATGGTCAGCCACCAAATGTTCCAGACTGTCCACCAAAAGATGCTCACCGCGGCATATGCGAGGACGACTGCGATGACGATTGCCAGGAGATTACCCATTGCTGTGCTCTGTCGTTGTGGGTGACGATTGTCGGCGCGAAGAGAAAAAGTAAAACCGCACAAAGCCGATGTAGAATGCTACCGCCGCCACCAAGCCGAGCGTATCGGGACCGACGAGCGCTGTTTGCGCCGATACGACTGCTGCTGCGCGTGCGATCGGTGCGACCAATGCCCAGATGAGCACGAATGCCAAAATCATCAACGCGACAGCGAGTGCGCTTTCGCGGAGCGTTCCGTGTCGCTGCCATTGCTCGACACCGACGTAGGCAATCGTCAACAGCACGACGTAGAGCAGCATCACATCGAGCATCGTGTAATTTTGGCGTGGTCACTTTTTCTGGTGCGAAGTTATGGCTTCCGAAACGAACGTCGCAGTTGTGCTGACGACGATCAGCACGGTCGAAGACGCCGAAAAGCTGGCGCGACAACTGCTCGAAGAACGGCTCATCGCTTGTTCGACGGTCATCGAAGCGGCGGGCTCGCACTACTGGTGGGGAGGCAAGGTCACCAGCGAAACCGAAGCGGTGCTGATGATCAAAACGACCCGCGATGCGATCGAACGGCTCAAGGCGCGCATCTTGGAGCTGCATCCCTACAACGTGCCGGAATTCATCGTGCTCGAAGCGTCGGCGGTCGCCGAAGCCTACGCAGCCTGGATCGAAGAATCAACCAAATCGCGCGAGAACTGATGCCCTCGCTCTGGGATGCGACGTACGTGGTGACGGACGTCGAAACGACCGGCTCCGATCCCTCAGCGCACCGCATCATCGAAATCGCATGCGTCGTCGTGCGCGGCGGCGAAATCGCCGAGCGCGTTCATTCGCTGGTCAATCCGCATCAGTTCGTTCCGCCGTTCATCGAGCAACTGACCGGTATCGGCAATGCCGACGTCGTCGCAGCACCCGAAGAATCGTCCGTCATGCCGCTCGTCGAACAGCTTCTCCGGCAGCCAAACGCTGTGTTCGTCGCTCATCAGGAAGTGTTCGATTGGCGGTTTGTCGAGCAGGCGTTGCGACGCTGCGGCATCGTTCCGCCGGACGTTCCGCGCTTGTGTACGCTGCGGTTAGCGCGACGCCTGCTGCCAGCCGACGGCAAGAAAAATCTCGGTGCACTTGCCGAGTATTTCGGAATTGCGATCGAAGATCGGCACCGTGCCCATGGCGATGCGGAGGCGACCGCACGAATTCTGCTTCGTCTTCTCGACGAAGCCGAACGACACGGCATCGAAACGGTCGAGGAATTGCTCTCGTTCCAACACCAACGGCTCCAGCAGCGACGATTGCCCAAGCGTGTGCTCGATGTGCTCATGCCGTCGCTCGATGCATTGCCGCGTTATCCGGGTGTCTATGCGATGTACGACGGCAGCGGAGCGGTGCTCTACGTCGGCAAAGCGAAGGTTCTCGCCGATCGGGTGCGGAGCTACTTTCAACCCGGAACATCGCTGGCGCCCCACATCGAACAAATGATCCGCAAGGTGCGGCGCATCGAGTGGGAAGAAACACCGACCGAGCTGAGCGCACTCCTGCTCGAAGCGCAGCGCATCAAGCAGTGGCAGCCACCGTTCAACGTCCTGCATCGCCGAACGCGGCGCTATCCGTTTCTCCGCTTGACCGACGACGCATTTCCGCGTTTGGAGCTCGTTACCGAGCACGATGGAACCGGCGAATTTTTTGGTCCGTTCCCGCACCGTGGCATGGCAGAGCAGCTGCGCGATCTGATCGATGAGAACTTTACGTTGCGTCGTTGCAGTGGCACGATCGAACCGTCGCCGTCGGCGAGACCGTGCTTTTACTACCACCTGCGGCGATGCGGGGCACCGTGTGCGGCGTTGCAGAGCGCCCAAGAATATGCAGCCGAGGTCGAGCGTGTTCGACACCTGTTGCATGGCAATGCCGATTGGCTCGTTGCTCAGTTGGAAAACCGCATGCATGCCGCTGCTGAGCAGCTCGATTTCGAGACTGCTGCGCTCCTTCGTGGTCGGGTACGTGAGCTGAGCAAATTGGTCGGATGCACACCGGCACACTCGGCTTCGGTCAGTCGTTTCGATCTGGTGATGGCAATACCTACTGCATACGAAGAGGCAACCGTCGAGGTTTTCGTGTTCGTCGGTGGCAAGCTCGCCGTCCAGCGCGTCGCCGGTCGCCGTGACTCGTTCGAATGGCTCGTGGAACTGCTCGACGAGGTTGCCAGTGCGGACCGCGGAGAACTATCGGCATGGGATGTTGCTGCACTTCGCATCGTGACCAGTTGGATGTACCACAATACCAGCGGTTATGTCGCGGTTCCCCTCGGCGAGCATGTAACGCCGCGCCAAACAATAGAGCGACTCCGACGAATACTTGCAGGGCGCGGCGACGATGCTCTGGAAACGGTACGAATGTATGTGCCAATCGAGGACGTGTAGATGTCCGACGTTCGACGGGTTTTCCGTTACAGACTCGATACATATTGGCGTGCACTTGCGATCTATGCTCTTGTGCTCTTGCTGTACGGAGCAGGACGGAGTTTGCTCGTCGGCACGTTACAGAGTGATGGCAAGATCGAGGTCGTCATCGGCGATCCGATATTTTGGCTGCTGGTGATATTCGTCGTTGCCAGTGTGATCGCGCTGGTGATGGGCGTTCTTTTGCAGCGGAGCATTGTCGTCGAAGATGACGCGATCATTTTCGCGACCCGCTTCCGGCAGCGACGGCTTGAACGATCTCAAATCCGCCGCATCATCGTTCGCCGCGAACGCGCTGGCTGGCGACATTTGCGCAGCGTTCGCATCTATGCGCGCGGACGCCGATTCCCAATACGCATCCGTCCGAGCTTTTACGACGACGAAAGTAGTTTGATCGAAACGCTCGTGTCGTTCCGTCCGCCTGCGAACGTCCGCGGCGAACGTAAACCGTAATTTCGCATTGGTTCGAGCTACTTTCAATCCTACCCGACACGGTGATGCCTGCACCGATACAGCATTCGACGACCAGTGGTGCCCGTCCGAACTGTGGCGTAGTCGGGGTGTACAATCATCCAACGGCGGCGGTGATCTGCTACTACGCGCTCCATGCGTTGCAACATCGGGGGCAGGAAGCATGCGGCATCGTCGCTGCCGGTGCGGAACAAGGCAATGGACGAGTGCGCTTCCGCTGGCACAAAGCCAAAGGGCTCGTGCTCGATGTGTTCAGCGACAGCCGTATCCTGACCGAGCATCTGCGAGGTACGGCAGCGATCGGGCACAACCGCTACTCGACGACCGGCAGCAATTCGGACGCGAACATTCAGCCGTTCGCTATTCGGTATCACGCGGGCAATCTCGCCTTGGCGCACAACGGCAATTTGACCAACACGATCGCACTCCGGCGCGAACTCCAAGCCGAAGGCGCCATTTTTCAATCCACGTCCGACAGCGAACTGTTCCTGCACCTGATCGCGCGCAGCAAAGCACCGACGGAACTGGGGCGTATTCGTGATGCGCTCGGCAAGGCGCGTGGTGCGTATTCGCTCGTCTTGTTGACCGATTCGGCGCTTTATGCCGCGCGCGATCCGCACGGTTTCCGTCCGCTGGCGATCGGTCGTCTGCGCAACGCCGATGGAAGCTACGCCTACATCGTCGCCAGCGAAACGTGCGCGTTCGATATCGTCGGTGCCGAGTACGTGCGCGATGTTCGCCACAACGAGCTCGTCGTGATCGGTGCGCAAACGCTCGCCGATGGCACCATCGAGTCCTATCCGATCGAGGACGTCACACCGCCGGCGCGGCAGTGCATCTTCGAGTACGTGTACTTTGCGCGCCCCGATAGCATCGTCTTCGGTCACAGTGTGGACAAAGTGCGGCGCAAGCTCGGAAAAAATCTCGCGCTCGAACATCCGGTTTCGAACGACGAATTCGACAAGGTCACCGTCATTGCCGTACCGGACAGCGCCAACACCGCGGCACTCGGTTATGCGAAAGTCAATGCCGAGGAGAACGGCATCCCGACGCGCTTCGAGATCGGCTTGATCCGCAGTCACTACGTCGGTCGCACGTTCATCGCGCCGGAGCAGGACGAACGCGCGCTCAAAGTGAAAGTGAAGTTCAACCCCGTTCGCGGAGTGCTCGAAGGGCGGAAAGTCGTCATCGTGGACGATTCGATCGTTCGCGGAACGACGTCGAAGCAATTGATTCAGCTCGTTCGTAGCGCGGGACCTGCGCAAGTGCACGTGCGGATCACCTCGCCGCCGATCACGCATCCGTGCAAGTACGGGATGGATTTCCCCAGTCGCGACGAACTCATCGCCAACCACCATCCGGACGTCAAAAGCATCGGACGTGCGATCGGCGCCGATTCGCTGGCGTATCTCTCGGTCGAAGGATTGCTCGATGCGGTGCCGCACTGCGAGGGCATCGGTTACTGCACCGCCTGCTTTACGGGCGAGTATCCGGTCGAAATCGAGCTCGATGCGAGCAAATACACGACCGAGCAATGACGGAAATTCCCGCTGTATTCCGGGGACGGCATTTTATGAGCGCTACCAGTTTTCGCTGACACTGTGTGACTGCGGCGCACAGTATTTTCGCTGCTGTTGGTTCAATACCGCTCTTTGTGATGACTCCAGCACGGCTCGTTCTTGAAAATGGCGTGGTGTTCGACGGCACCGCGTTCGGCGACACAACGGTCGAAGCGGCAGGGGAAGTCGTTTTCAATACCGCGATGAGCGGCTACCAGGAAGTCATGACCGATCCCAGCTACAAAGGGCAGATCGTCGTTTTCACAGCGCCACATATCGGCAACTACGGCATCAATCCATGGGACAGTGAGTCCGACGTATTGCACGTCGAAGGCATTGTCGTGCATGAATGCAGCCGCCGGGCATCGAATTGGCGTGCCAAATGGACGCTCGATGAATACCTCCGGCTTCAGCGGAAGATCGGAATCGAGGGAATCGATACGCGGCGACTGGTGCGTATTCTTCGAAGCGAAGGTGCTATGCGTGGTATCGTCAGTACCAGCACCGAACGCGACGATGAATTGCTCGATCGCGTTCGATCGCTGCCGGCGATGGAGGGTCTGGACTTGTGTCCATCCGTAACGACGCGGTCTTCCTATGAATTCGTTCTGCAGCGTGGAGAAGGCGACTTGTTGGGGGACAACTATTCAGCCCCGAAGTACCATGTCGTCGTTGTGGATTTCGGCGTCAAGCGCAACATTTTGCGACTGCTTGTCGAGCGGGGCTGTCGTGTGACGGTTGTGCCCGCCACTACCAGTGCCGACGAGATCATCGCGCTCGAACCGGACGGCGTCGTTCTCTCCAACGGACCCGGCGATCCGGCTGCTGTGCGTTATGGCATCGAAACGGCGCGGCGTGTCGCCGAGAGCGGCATTCCGCTGCTGGGGATTTGTCTTGGGCATCAGATCATCGGGCTGGCGTTCGGTGGGACGACCTTCAAATTGCGGTTCGGTCACCATGCGGTCAATCACCCGATCAAGAATCTTCGCACAGGATCGGTCGAGATCACGTCGCAAAATCATGGGTTCGCAGTTCGAGCTGAAGGATTGCCCGGTGAGATCGAAGTGACACACATCAATCTCAACGACGGAACGGTTGCTGGCTTGCGGCACCGGTTGTACCCTGTGTTGTCGGTACAGTATCACCCGGAAGCTGCTCCAGGACCTCACGATAGCCGATACATTTTCGATGAATTCATCGAACTGATTACCCAGCGCGTGTGTGCCGAGTCACCATCGTCGGCAGCGGACACCGTCGGCATTGCAACCGATACTCTTGCGAAACGGTCATTGACATAGTATTTTTGCAGGCTCGAAAGCTGGGCGGGTTCCAGAGCGGTCAAATGGGGCAGACTGTAAATCTGCTGGCTTATGCCTTCGGAGGTTCGAATCCTTCCCCGCCCACGCTTTTGGTAGGCGGGAGTAACTCAGTTGGTAGAGTCACAGCCTTCCAAGCTG
>JAOAGY010000027.1 GCA_026415505.1 Chlorobiota bacterium
AGATGTGTATAAGAGACAGACCCGTGACAACACTCTGCTGGATCAGCGCGAGGTGCCCTTCGACCTGGTGTTCGTGGACCGGGACCAGGCCAAGGCCGACGCCGAGCAGATGGTGTGGACCGAGCGGGGCGTGTCCATCACCCCCCTGCTCCCCGACCCCGACATCCCCTGATCTCCCCCGACGGAGGCGCCCATGCCCCAGCCCCCCAGCCTGCGGATCGGCATCGAGGAAGAGTACCAGATCGTCCACCCGGACACCCGCAACCTGCGCTACATCGTGACCCGCTCGGCCAACCAGGAGCGGCCGGTGCTGCGCAGCCGCCAGGGAGACCAGCCGCTGAGCGACGCGCTCACGGCCAGCATCCAGGCCCTGAGCGCGCCGACCTGCGCCAACGTCACCGAGGCACGCGAACGGCTGCACGCGCAGCGCGTCGCCATCTGCGAGCTGGCCCAGGAGATGGGGCTGCTGGTGGCGGCCTCCGGCACCCACCCCTTCGCCTCGTGGAAGCAGCCGGACGTGCCGCTGCCCGGCCGCTACCAGGGGATGGTGGGGGACCTCCAGGTGATCGCCGAGCGGCTGTTGATCTTCGGCATGCACGTGCACATCGGCATCGAGAATCGCGAGACGCAGATTCAGATCATGAACGTCATCCGCTACTTTTTGCCGCACATCCTCTGCATCTCGACCAATTCGCCGTTCTGGATGGGGATGGATACCGGCTTGATGTCGTACCGCTCGAAACTCTTCGAACGCTTCCCACGGACGGGCATCCCCGATTACTTCAACGGCTGGGCGCAATTCGAAGGATACGTGGACATCCTCATGCGGACTGGCTGCATCGACAATCCGAAGAAGATTTGGTGGGACGTCCGACCGCATCCGAAATTCCCGACGCTCGAAATTCGTGTCTGCGACTTGCCGATGCGCGTGGACGAAACGATCGCCATCGCTGCGCTTATCCAGGCGATCGTCGCCAAGCTCTACAAACTCTTCGAGCAGAACCTGACCTTCCGCGTCTATCCGCGCATTCTGCTCGTCGAAAACAAGTGGCGTGCTGTCCGCTATGGTTTGGAGGGCAAGCTCATCGACTTCGGCAAGCAAAAGGAATTGCCTGCACCGGATTTGATTCGCGAGCTGATCGATTTCGTCGAGGACGTCGTCGACGATCTCGGCACACGGCGCTACATCGAGTACATCTACCAAATCCTCGAAATGGGGTCGGGCGCTCAGCGGCAGCTTCGCGTCTGGCGCGAGACGAATTCGCTCGAAGCGGTCGCGCGTTACATCCACGCAGAAACCATGATCGGCTTGCTGCAAGACGTCAGCCCGTACCTGGCGACGACACTGCACCCACCATCGCCGGAGGCGATCCAAGAGAAAATGCAGTCGCTCACCAAACCGGACGACTTGATTTGAGTCGGGCAGCGAAGATCGTTACATGGAACGTCAACGGCTTGCGTTCGGCGTACCGCAACGGTTTGCGTCACTACATCGAGCGAGAGCAACCTGACATTCTGTGTTTGCAGGAAATTCGTGCTACTCCCGATCAGCTCGATGCGACGATGCATCCGCCGGCAGAGTACCGCGCGTTCTACGCGCCGGCTCGCAATCGGAGTGGCTACAGCGGCGTGGCGATCTTTTCGCGTCTCGAACCCGACGCTGTCGTCGAAGGCATCGGAGTCGACCGCTTCGATCGTGAAGGGAGAGTGCTGCGCGCCGATTACGGTTCGATCTCGGTCGTGTCCGTTTATGCGCCGAAGGGCTACAGCCCCGACGACGCACGGAGCCAGCCGGAAAAGGTCGAGCGTCTTGCATTCAAGTTGGAGTTTTATCGGAAACTGACACGCTACGTCCGCACGCTCCGCGCAGGTGGGCGGCGAGTGATTCTGTGCGGAGATTTCAACACCGCGCATACCGAACTCGATCTGGCACGTCCCCGTGAAAACGAGCGCACCAGCGGTTTTTTGCCCGAAGAGCGCCGCGCATTCGACAAGCTGTTGGAGGCAGGGCTGGTGGATGTGTTCCGACGCTTTGTCTCCGATGGCGGTCACTACACCTGGTGGAGCCAGCGGCGCGGCGCACGCGAGCGGAATATCGGTTGGAGGATCGATTACCACTTGGTGGACGCCGAACTCGTGCCGCTGGTCACTGCTGCATACCTTCAGCCGGAGGTTCGCGGCAGCGACCACTGCCCAGCGGTGATCGCAATCGCAGCGTCGGCGTTTATTCCGAGCATGTGACAGTGAGCGAAGGCGGTCGAGCTGTCAGAAGTTGTATCGCAGACCGAGAAGAAATTGTAGTCGCTGAATCCTCCATTCAGCGTCGCTGAGAATGCTGCTCAGTGGATGGACGTACTGTGTTTCGAGCGTGACAACCCACCGGAGCGCTCCTGGTATGGGGCCAGCAATACCGAAACCGACTGCTGCTTCGGGGTACAATGTGCGGAGCGAGGACAATTGCTGTGTACGTGCGGAACCGAGTAGGCTGGAACCGATTGCTGGCGAAGGGAGCACAAAACGCCGCTCGATCGTCACCGACGACGATAACTGCACGGCAGCGCGAAGACCGCCCGACAGATACAGCTCGTATCGTCGCGAGCCGAGCTGGGCGGTCAATGCGGTCCATTCTGCCCCAACGCCGATGGCTACCGATGGTAAGCTCGGCTCGATTTGCGTTTCGGCTTGGACAGCGATGAGCGAGTCCGAGGGCAGTCGCAGCAGCGATGATGTCGAATCCGGTGACGAGAGTGCTTGTCCGTATGGCTCGACCGAGAGCCGCGCTACAATGCGCAAATGATCGTCGAGCGTGTAAGCGACGAGTGCACCGATACTCACGGCTCTACCGCTGGCATCCCCTGTCGGTCGCTCGAGCGACAGTCCACCGCTGGCTCGGAACGATGTGGTGTGGTCGTTAGCGGTGGCGATACCGTAAATACCAACTTGCCACGGTAAACGTGTGGGGCACTGCTCGGAAGTTGTGAACTCGAAACGTCGTTGCTGTGGATTGTAGCAGTACGTGAACGTCGCCACTGCTCGATTGGCTGCTGCGTCGATGAAAGCCAGCGTGATGGTGCCATCCTGTTCCGGATCGAGCGGATGAATGTCGAATTCGGCTTGTGGTTGACCCGATTCGATGCGAGGCAGGTAGGCGCGGAGGTTCCGTGCATAGAGTGTAACGATGCTGTCGAGACCACGATCGGTGGGACGATCGTCTCGGACGACGATGTGGAGCGACTTGCCGCCAGGTTTGATGGTGAATGTACTCTGTGGCGGCAGCCGATCGCGCAGCGTGTCGAGGACGATGAATGTTTGTCCGCCCATCGTTCCATAGGCATCGTATGCGTCGTAGCGATACCCGAAACCATACGAGTAAAGTCCGAACGGTTCATCGCCGACGATGGTATGGCTACCGTATTCCAGGCGCACTTGCGCGATGTAGTAGCTGCTGATCCCGATCGGTTCGAATGCAGTGCGTGGAAGCGGTCGTCCGTCGAGTCGGATCGTACCGATGGCGTCTTCGCGCGCAACGACGTTGATGTAGTGTTCCCACGAACCTTGCACGGGTGTCGCGATCCGATACCGACGGACGAACTGCTGTGTCGGCGAGACGAGGATCATCATGGGATCGCCGATTTGATCCCCGTTGCCATAGCCCTGCGAGTACTGCGCAACGAGGATTGGTTTGTCGGCGGTGATTTGTACGTGCCCTGTTTCGTTCTGTTCTTCGTAGTACTCGCCGGCATCGAGTACGGCGATGAGTGTTTGATTCTTGAAGACACGCGTTCGGTCGTTGGCTGCCAGAACTCGAAAAGTGTATCGCGAGCGCCCGCGGAGTTTGCCAATGTAGTAGTGTTTGCCCCACGCGCTGACGGGTGGGAGTTGCTCGACCAGATGGTTGCATGCTGTCACGCCGGGTGGAACGTATGCGCACGTGTGTCCGCTGAACACGGCGATTGGTTTGTTGGCTTTGATGAACGTCCCGGTCAAGTCGCCCGTCCCCGCTGCGTAGAATTGCGCACGAACTTGATAGACTTGCCCACGTTGCAGCTCGATCGTATAGCCTTGGTGCAAGCCGTGTCCGTCGGTCGTCGGTGTCGTCGGAACGATCTCGACGCGTGTGTCGTCCTCGGTCGCAACGATAGCGAAAATCGGCGTCAATACTGCCGACAGTTTATTGTAGCAAATAGCTCGATATTCCGTCCCGAGCACAGTCGTCGGGAGCGCCAGATAGGTGTCGGTCGTCTGCACGCGGTGGTTGAGTGCATACACAGCGATTGGTGTCGTGCTCTGTATGTGAAGCGCTCGCATTTGAACACGTGGGAACGTGTCGAGTTCAGCTTCAGGTGTAATCCGTACCGATCGGATCGTACCAGCGGGAACGCTCATGCGGTGACGAAACGAGAGCGCCGGAATCTCCATCCTTACCTCGGCATCGTCTTCGGCTGTAATGAACACCTCCAGTTGAGCCGGTTCGTAGCTGCCGGGTTTTCCTGGATCTTGTTCGCGGAAATTCTTCATGAAGCACAGCCAAAAGTCGGTACCTTCGGAGTTGAGTACCCGCAGACGTGTCGCTGGAATCGTGTCGAGCTGTTGAGCGGTGCTGATAGCCGCTGACAACACCACAAACATGACGAGGGCAAAGATCTCGCCGCGGCGAATGACTTCTCTCACTTTGCAATGATACATGGTGCGATCAAAACGTGCCCATTGACACGCAGGCACAAATGGTACATCCCCGCCGACGTCGCGTTGCGGTCGAGCGTCAGTTCGACGGTGTGGGGACCGGCAGGCAAGCGCCCCCATGTCCACTGCATCAGCTCTCTGCCGAGCGGATCGTACAGAAGCAGCGTCGGCTCGGCGCTACCGGCCAGCCAAAACGTGACGCGAAAACGATCGCCCTCGATCGGATGCGGAGCGATGGGACCGATCGCATTCGATGGTTCGACGACCAGCGGCAACGCCGGATCGAGCGCGATCGTCCCGCCGTCGATGCGAACAGCGAGCGGTCGGCTGTTCCGATAAATAGCGACGTCGGAAAATCGTGCTGGCGAACTACCGCTCCACAAAATCGTGCAGCGTGCGACAAGCTCCAACCGCGTCACCGAGCGCAGACAAACCAGACGCACCGTGTATTGCCCGTCGCCGGTCGGCAGCGTTTCGTCGGTGGTGGCGATCGTTCGGGCGTCGTTTGGGAACTTTGCCGCGAGGTCTCCGATAGCGAGCGCCGCACGCGAATAGACCAAGCGTACATCGAGCGTATCGCCGGCAGCGGCAGCTGTCTCGACCACGATCGGTAGCACAGCCACGGTGCCTCGATCGAGCGAGGTGTCGGGCAATGTCACGGCAGCTACCTGCGCACATACGCGGAGCGTCGCACATGCAGTCAGTGCCAATCGCAGCAATCGTCGAGCTGTCATGTCGGAGCGGAATCGCATTCGAACAAAAATACGCTCGATTCGAAAGGACGCGGTGCTCGTTGCGGCAGGGCAGCTCGCCTGCTCGATCCAAACGCCAACGAATTTTCAAGTGGTATCGGCGGCTGAAACAGTCGCCGTCACAAATGCGAAAAAATGTCCCCGATTTTTGGGTGAATAGCTCGTGAAGTTTGTATCACAAAGTGCGGCAATCGCTATGCAAGCGACGTTCGTTTTCTTCTCGGTGCTCATGCTTGCTGTGACGCTGCTTCCAGCCCAATGGATCCGCGTCAATGGCTCATTCGGTGCGTCGGCTGATGCTTACCGTGCCGTCGGAAACACCGCACGGCTGCCATCGGAAACCTACCGGGCAGTCGGGCGCCTGAGCTTCGTGCTGGCAGACCAAATCGAGCTGCCGATCGAGCTGTATCTCAACAGCGGGCAGATCGGTTTTCAGCAGCCGTTCAATCAATTCGGCATCACGCCACGGTTCGGATGGCTCCAACTCTACGGCGGATGGTATTCGGCACGCGTGTCGGATTTCACATTCGGCGATCTGCGGATTCTCGGCGGTGGCGCAGAGCTTTCGCCTGGTGCGTTTCGATTGGCGGTGCATTACGGCTACACGCGCCAAGCGCGCGATCCCGACACGGCATACGCATTTTTTGGTGAATACCGCCGACGTGTCATCATCGGCAAGCTTGGCTACGAAGCCCACGACGGCAGCTTTTTCACCATCCAGGCGATGACCTCGCATGACGAAGCCGGCTCAATCCGCCGCGACAGTCTCACGCCGACGCCGCAGGCAAATGCGGTGCTGTCGCTGGCTGGTGGTGTTGCAGCGTTCAACGGTGCTGTCCGACTCCGCGGGGAAGTCGCTACGGGATTGTTCACCAACAACATCACCGCCGGTGTCGATAGCGCTCTCGCGGCGAACATCCCGTCGGCTCTGCAGCAGCTTATCCCGACGAATGCAACCTCGAACATCGACGGTGCGGCACGGCTCAATCTGACGATCACGCCGAGCGCAATGTGGGGAATCACACTCGACGGGCAGTGGATCGGACCAGGCTTTGTCACGCTCGGCTATGCGCAACTGCTCAACGATCTGCTCGACCTGAGTGCATCGCCTTACGTGCGTTTCCTCGACGGCAAACTCTCGCTTCGAGCCACCGTCGGACGCCGCGCCAACAACCTCCGCCGAACACGCATCGCGACCATCGAGCGCTGGACGGTCAACACAGGTGCCAACTGGCAAATCAGCGACGCATTCGGTGTGGATGTGCAGTACGGGCAGTACACGATGACCTCCGACCACGCCAACGATACGCTCCGCGCCGATAACCGCATGCAGACAATGACGCTCTCGCCAACATGGCGGTTTGCTGCCGGCGGGACCGATCACTTCGTGTCGGCATCGCTGACCTACCAACGCACGACCGACAACAACATCGTCAGCGGGCGGTACGGTACAAACTCGGCACTGAGTGCATCGGCATCGCATTCGGTGCAGCTACCGTCCAAGCTCGGTCTGAGCACCTCGCTCAGCTACAATCGCACGGAAACGTATCTGCAGAACATCAGTTTCGCCACGCTCAGCGAGTCGGTGACGTATCCGTTCGCCGAACGCTGGACAGCGCGTGGGACGCTTGGTGTGAATGCGACGAGCACGACGCGAACGACGCTGCAACTGCTGCTCCGCGCTGCGCTGACGTATTCGCTCGGCGACTGGGGCAGCCTGACACTGCAACTGATGAACAACACATTCGACCTGACTGCGCAGCAAGGTAACCGCTACAGCGAGCTGTTCGGGAGCCTGCAGTACGCAGTCAGCTTTTGAGCATGTTCAACTTTCTGCGGAGGACCAATGCTGGTTCGACGTGTCCTCGTGGCGCTTGCGTGCTGCATCGGCTCGCTGGCAGCTCAGCCGTTTACCGTCTCGGTCCTTGTGCGCAATCCCGCTCCAACGTCGCTGGAGACGTGGCGCACCGACCCGACCATCGTTCGGGTGATGCTCACCAACACAGGAACGACTGCACGCGAGGTCGTGCTCGGCATCGTGCTGACCAATCGCACGACCGGTCAAACGGTGTCCACGAACAACTCGCATCCCTGCATGCCGGTCTTCCGGCTGGCAGGCGGGGAAACACGCATGCTCGACGGACCCGACCTCATCTGCGAAAACGCACTCGTCATTGACCCCGCGATTCGGAATTCGATCATCACAGCCGGTGCGATTCCCGAAGGCGATTACGAATTCTGCGTCAGTGTGCTCGATGCCGTTGACCGCCGCACGGAACTTGCCACCACTGGCGCTCGCTGTGCGACGTCGCGCATCGTCTGGCCAGAGCCGCCGGTGCTCGTTCGCCCCTTGAGTAGCGATCCGGCGCAGCGCTGCGATGCGGCGATCCAGCTTCAGTGGCAACCGCTGACGCCTGTACCCCCCGGCGGTGTGCAGTACCGCGTCCGTGTCGTCGGCATGTTCGAAGGGCAATTGCCCCGCCAAGCGTTGGAAGCTGCAACGCGCACTGAAACCGTTGCCGACGAAGTCGTCGCTACGACGACGTACATCATTGCACCGAACAATCCCGTCCTGCTGGATTTGGTACAGCGGCGCTCGCCGCGTCTGGTCGGTCTTGCCTGGCAAGTGGAAGCACAAGACCCGAGCGGACGACCGATTGCCACACGCGGTGGCACGCGCGGGAGAAGCGACATCGGCACGTTCACCGTGGAATGCCCCGATGCCGGTTCGGTTGCTTCGTGCAGCGGGACGATGACGCTCCAAGGCTATTACCCCGTCCCCAGCGACACGATTCCATGGGTGCCGCCGCTTTTGGTCGTGCAGTGGGGACCGTACTGCGACGACGTGCTGCGCATGCAGTACACGCTGACGCTCACCGATGACGCCAGTGGAAGCGGCTACACCAACAGCCGCACGCTTTCCTGGCCACGCGGTCCCATCGAAGGACAAGGGCTTTCCGGACAGTCGAACGCGCACGAGCGGGCGCGGCTTATCATCGTCAATCAGTGGGACGACCGCGGGGCGTTTGTGGAGTGGAATCGTCAGCTCCGCCGCGGTGCGACGTATCGCTGGACGGTTGCCGCAACCTTCACCCGTCGCGAGGGACGAGACGAGCGCACCTACACACCCACGTCGGCAGAGCAGCGCTTCAACCTCGGTTTGCGAATGCCGACCGAACCAAGCCCCGCCGACGGTGCAACGCTCACGACGCGACGCGGTCTGACGCTGCGCTGGACGATACCGCAGCCGACGTCCATCGCACGCGAGTATCTTGCCGATTTGGTCACGCTGCGCGGCAGCAGCTCCAGCGGGATGCTCTTCGGAGAAGCGCGGGAAGTCGTCCGTGTTCTCGTCGCCCGCGATACGACGTTCCGCTCGCCGATCGCCAGTCGCACACTTACCATCCCCGAAAGCGGCAACTTCACCAGCTTCGACGAGCGTGTGCGGGAGCTGTTCGGCTCGAAAAACGTCACCTGGAGCGAGCTGGAACTCGCCGATGGCGACTATTTCTGGCGCGTCGAATACTGCAATCCCTCCGATACATCGCAGACGTATCGGCGGGGTCCGATCTGGCGCTTTCGGGTCGGCTCCAGCGTCTCGGCGAGCGAGTGTGTGCGGCTCCGCCCGCATGTGCCCGAACATCGCTCGACCGTGAGCACGCCGAGCGACGGTCGCATTCGCTTTTCCATCGTCGCCGAGCCGGGAATCCGCCTCGATGCCGTTACCGGATGCCGCGTGCGCATCTGGCAGATGACGAGCGCCAGCGAAGACCCCGCAGCCGTGCGTGGACGCAGCCCCATGCTGGACGTAACAGTTTCGACTGGCGAAGGGCGACTCCCACTGGCTGAGCTCGGCAGCGGCGCGATTGCGCTCAGCTTCATCAATGCCGAAGGAGCGCGCCACAGCTTCACTGCAACGAACGGGCAAACCTACTTGTGGGAATGCGAGCTGCAATACGACGGCACTCGCATCCGCTCCGATGGGACGCGATGCGATGTCAGTCGCTCGGTGTGCGAAGGCACCTTCACCTTCCGCGCCGGCGAGTGCAACGATCCGTGCGAAGCACCCCTGCCGTCCAACCGCACACCGCTCAGTGGACCTCTCGCTGTCGGCGACGTCATTCGCATCGGGCATTTCGAAGCGGAGCTGACCAGGGTCAGCGGACCCAACGACAACCTCTCGGGCGAAGCACTCGTGCGGCTGCCATGGCTGGGGATTCGCATCCGCACGCAGTTTTCGGGAATTGCTGTCAACACCGATCGCCAGGTCTATAGCGGGCAATTAGAAGCAGCGCAAGCAACAGGCTCGGGGCTGACCCAGGAGCAAGCCAATGCCCTCAGTTCGACACTGGGACTTACCGCAGAGCAGCTTTCCACCATAGACCGATTCATTGCCGACCACAACCGCTTTGTGAGTGTTTTTACTGCCAATCAACCAGTCGAAATGCCGATCGGCTTCGACCGCACCATCGAGGGTTTCCGCGTTGCGGTCGGAATCATCGGTATGGTGTTCCAGCCGACGGGAGCGCGACTCAACCTCGTGCACGTGCAACCGCTGCCGTGGCTCGGTCCAGGGCAGTCGCTCGGCTTCGGCGTGCGGAACGTGTGCTTTTCGCCGAATGGTTTGGGGCGGTCGCTCGACATTTATTTGGCGAGCGATCTCGGCTATCGTGCCAGTGACGATTCGTGGGCGATCAATCTCAAAGCACCGCAGCCGGCGCGCAGCGGTTTGCCCGCCGATTCCGGAACGTACGTGCGCATTCGGTGTGGTGGCTTCGAGTTCGTGCGGCTTGCTGCCGAGGTGGAGTTTCCGCGCTCGTGGATGGTGCCCTCGCCCGACGATGGAAGCAGCCGTGTGATTCTTCGCTTTACGACGCTCGTGCGCGGCTCGGGGGATTTTCTCGCCACAGCCACGATGACGCCGTTCAGCCCTGCCGGTGCATCGGGGTTCGTCTTCCGCTGCGAGAACGTTGCCGTTGACTTCTCCGATCGCGACAATCCCGACGGTATCGCGTTCCCGTCGGGCTATCGCGGCGAAACCAGCACGCGCTGGCGCGGCTTCTATTTGGGGCAGCTCTCGATGCAGCTACCCGAAGGCATCCGCGGCTGGAGCAGTACAGAGCCTCCTCGTGTGGAGGTCCGTAATGTTATCATTGACCGCAGCGGAGTGAACTTCAGCATCGTCGCAGCGAACATTTTCCGCTATCCGCAAGGGAATTTCGGCGGGTGGGGAGCAAGTCTCGACACGCTCGGTATCGCTGTTGTCAATTCCTCACTACAGCGCGGCTGGATGCGCGGACGGATCAAAGTACCCATCAGCGACTCCTCGCTGGACTATTCGGCAACGTTGCGGGATACGGTGGGCGGTATTCGCTTCGAGTTCAGCATCACACCACGTGCTGCGCTCAATGTGCCGCTTTGGGTAGCAACGCTCCAACTGGACAACACCTCGTGGGTGCGGCTCGAAGCGGGTGCAGGCGTCGCACGTGGCTTCCGCGCACGCGCCAATTTCAACGGGCAGATTTCCTTCGGCGGCACGCGCGACATACCGCTCAACCTCGGTGGCATTCGTTTCCAAGACATGCTCATTCGGTCGGACTCGGCACCGTACATCAGCGTGCGATCGTGGGCATTTGCGTCGCCGCCGCATAGCATCCTCGCGCCACCGGAGCCGTCGCCGGACGGCGGTGGGAGCAGCAGTCGAAGTGCAGGTGGCTTCCCGATCAGCATCCGGGAGTTCAGTTTGGTTAGCGCCGATCGCCGCGAAGGTCCTGGTGTCGGTGTTCGGATCGGGGTGGACGTCAATCTCCAGAGTGGCTCCAACGGCATCAGTGGCGGAACGACAATCTCGGTGTGGGGAGCATTCCAAAGCAGCAGCAGCGGTCCGCCCTCGTTCGTGTTCAGCGGTATCGACCTGGATTCCATCGGCATCCGCGCCGACATGGGCGCAGTTGCGATTGAGGGATACGTCCGCTTCTACAACAACGATCGGGTCTACGGCAATGGCTTCCGCGGTGGTGTTCGGGCGAATTTCGTTCGGATGGTGTTGATCGAAGCGACCGTGCAGTTTGGTTCCATCGCGGGTCCGCAAGCATACCGCTACTGGTACGTGGATGCGCGTGCCATTCTCGCCAGCGGCATACCGGTGTTCAGCGGGGTGGGTATCTATGGCTTCGGTGGCGGTGCATGGTACAACATGCGACCAGAGAGCGATCCTGGTCCGGTAACCCCGACCGGGGGCACAACGACGACAACCACTGCCAGTACCGGTGCTGCGGGCTCGACGAACTCGGGTGCACGCTATGTGCCATACTACTCTTCCGGCGGCGAAACATTCGGCTTCTATGCTCTCGTCACCGTCGGTACTCATCCCGAACCCAAAGCATTCAACTGCGATGTGCGGTTGGAGGTGAGTTTTGTCGGGGGCGGGATTCATCAAATCCGGCTCCGCGGTGATGCGTGGATGATGGCAGGACTCACCGAGCGGCGCAACGCTCGGGTGACTGCTTATGCTGACATCTCGTACACCTTCCCGACCCGAACGTTCTACGGTGAGTTCGGTCTTACTGCTAATCTCGAAGCGGTTCGAGCAACGGGACGAATGGTGATGCTCTTTTCGCCGGAGACGTGGCACGTCAAAATCGGCGACCCAGAAGGGCAGCGAATCGAAGTGAACGTACTCAATAACCTGATTGCTCTCCGCGCCTATTTCATGGCGGGGATGAATCTGCCTTCGATTCCACCGATTCCTCCGGAAGTGCTGGAGCTGACAGGTCCGATTCCTGCACCGGTTCGACCGTCTGCATTAGGACGCGGTAACGGCTTTGCGTTTGGAGCGGAAGCCAGATTCGCACCACCGGAATTGCGATTTCTGATTTTCTACGCGTCCATGCAGTTCATGATCGGTTTCGATATGGCGTTGCTCGATTACGGGGCAACGGCGCGCTGCAGCGATGGTCGTCCGATGGGTGCCAATGGTTGGTACGCAACCGGGCAAATGTACGCCCGACTGGATGCCTCGATCGGCTTGTTCGTGGATTTGTGGTTCGTTTCGGGGAAATTCGAAATCCTTGGATTGCGTGTGGGGGCAGCGCTGCAAGCAGGACTGCCGAATCCGACCTGGCTCGCTGGTGCGTGCGGGGGACATTACAGCATCCTCGGCGGTGCAATCAATGGTTACTGCAATTTCCAATTCACGCTCGGCGATCGGTGCACGCCCCCGACGGAGTCGGCGCTGGCAAGTATCGAAATGATCAACGATATCGCACCGGACGACGGCTCGACCGATGTGTCCATCTTTGCCGAGCCGACGGCGTTTTTCAACATCATGCCGGACCGACCGTTCGCACTGGAAGAGATGCAGAGCGATGGCTCGAGCAGAACGAAGATATTCCGGATTCGGGTCGGTAGCTTCACGCTCCGCAAACGCGACAGCCGCGGCACATTCACGGTGAACGTTCCCGTTACCCAAGTCGATCGCTCGACACACGAGGCACCGGCAAAAGCTATCGTGCCATCGGAACCGCTGGAAGGACTCACCGAGTACCGTGCCGAGGTCACGGCATACGGACAGGAGTTCACGGGAAGTTTCAGTCGGCGACCGGGCGAAACGACCGAGCAAGCCAGCGAGCGTGCTGCTCTCCAGTTGGCATCGGCGACGTCGTGGCGGGATGTTCGCTACAGCACGGGCACGCGGAGCGGTCAGCGCGTCGAACAGACCGTCACGACCACCTTCACCACGCAGCCACGACCGGATACGATCATGCCCGAGTGGGTGTACCTTGCCTATCCACGACCACGGCAGCGATTCTATTTGCAGGGTGAGTGCAGCGACGGCGAGATCGTCTTGCTCACCAATCCGCAGTGGATGTTCCCCGCTTCGGGCGGTGCGCAACGAGTGGGGGACACTATCCGCCTCTATCGTGTGCGATTGATCAACCTCCAGACGGGGCAGCGAACGGAACTCCCACTTCAATACACTCGCACACCGCGTCCGTACTACGTCGGTGAGCGCCGCACAGGGCAGCTCTGGGGTGGGCGCATCAGCTTTACGATCCCGCGGCTGGAAAACGAGGCGATCTATGCGGTACAGGTCGTTCGCCGCGATTCGGTGACATCACGAAAACAATCTCTGCTCGAAAGAACATCTCGTCAGTTGCGGCAGAATACATCCAGAGCGCAGGTGCGTGATGAGATAATTGCACCGCTCTTTGCTCGTCAGTTGCGGCAGAATACATCCAGAGCGCAGGGGATCGGCGTGACGAACCAGAAGTTGCTCGACCGTCTGGGAAGCACGCTCACGCTCAGACGCATCAATCGCCCATCGGGGTTCGATGTCGGGCGCAGCGTTGCCAGCAACGAGAAGCTGCTCTACGTGTACTATTTCCGCACCAGCCGTTACAATCGTCTGCAGGACAAAATCGCCGAGGTGAACACAGTGCGCACTGATTCGGTGAACGTCATCGCACTCATTGTTCGCGTTATCGGCTTGGTGCCTCATCTCCGCTCACCGGAGGGGTTCGATCCTCATGATCTGCAGAGGCAGACGATTACTGCCTCGCCGACCGGCAGCGGGCTGCATGAATACGCAGTGCCACCGCTTATCTCCACATATGCTTGGTTACGAACCGATCGGTGGCATACCACGTTCGTCAATCCACAGGTGTACGATGAACTCACCTGGATGGCGAGCCTGCCCGGCAGTAGCAGCACTATTCGCGCTGACCGGTGGAACTGGACACGAGCGACGCGACAAGGTGAAACGATGCTGGGTGTATCACAAACGAGCCATGACCTTCTCAGCGATGACGAAATCGCTGCTGCAACGGGCGACCCGTCTCTTCGAATGCTTTCGACGCTGGTGAGAACCATTCGCGTTCGCTTTACCATCAGCCCGGAACGAGAATTCAGCGGCTTCAGCGTGTCGCTGACACCTGCGACTTCGCCAGTGACGCGTTGTTTTTACAGTCAGCCGGTGTACGTAGGACTGGACCAGGGCTTGCTCCCCAGAGAAGCATCGCGATTGTTGTCACACTACTGTGGTGGTGGCGACGTTGGCTATGACGGAGCGACGTGTGACCGGCTTCGTCGCATCGCAGCGCGTCGTTTTGTGTTCCCGTTCCGCGGCGACTATACGACGGTGTGGTCGTACCCGCGATGCCAGGACCCCGATCGCCCCGTAAGCTACCAGTTCCGTTTCCGTTACTGAAGGGTAAGCCATGCGTTGCTTGTTCGTGCTCGTGCTCGTCTGGATCGTGTCGGCGAGCGCAGTTGCCCAGGAAACCAGCCAACCCTCCGATACGACGCTCGAATCGTACCGCGAGCTTCTGGCGCCGAAGCTCCACCTGCTGGCGCAGTCCTACGGCGATTCGGTCGTGCTGCGGTGGGCGCCCTCGAACGCGCCGGCGTGGCGCGTGTACAACCGCATCGGCTACATTGTCGAGCGGGCGCTCATCGACACTACCGAAAGCGGGCCGCTGCGCTTCGAGCGCTTGACGCCGGAGCCGCTCCGCCCATGGACGCTCCAGCAGTGGAAAGAGCGCAGCCGACCCGAACAACAGTATGCGGCAATCGCTGTGCAGTGTCTCTACGGAGCGCTCTCGATTCCGCAGCCGAATTCCGTGCAGAACATGCTCGATGCCGCGACGGAATTGGAGAACCGCTTCGGCTTTGCGCTCTTTGCTGCCGACTGCGACGCACATGCCGCAACCGGCTTGGGTCTTCGATTGGTCGATCGGCGAGTCCGCCTGGGGCAGGTGTGGGCGTACCGTGTGTTTCCTGCGCAGCTCGATTCTGTCTTCCTGCTGGATACGGCGTACCTTGTAGTGCACATTGACCCGTACCGCCCGTGGCCGCCGGTGCTCGATCTGACTGCCGAGGGAAGCGATCGCTTCGTGCGGCTAAACTGGAAAAACTTCCCCACGGGTGGCTACACCGGCTTCAACGTCTATCGCACCGGTCCCGACGGGCGACGAGTGAAACTCAACAACACGCCGATCGTGCCGGCGACACCACGCGGCTGGGGTCGCCGCATCGAACCGTGGTTCGAGGACACGACTGCCCAGTGGGGCAGAGAGTACACCTACGAAGTGCGCGGCATTTCACCCTTTGCCGAAGAAGGCGAGCCGGCGACGGTACGTGCAACGCTCCGCGATCGCACACCGCCTCCGATGCCGCGCATGAAAAAGCCCATCATTTACGGCATCACAATGGTGCGGCTGGAGTGGGAAATCGCCGACGTGCCGGACCTGAAAGGTTTCGTCGTGATGAAAAGCGACAAGCCCGACCGTAATTGGCGTGCGCTCTCGGAGCAACCGTTACCGGCGACGCAGCGAGCACTGCTCGACACGCTTGCCGATCCGGACTTTCCGCACTATGCCGTCATCGCTGTGGACACCGCCGGCAACGCCAGCGACTACCTGCCGCTCTATGTGGATTTGCACGACACCATCCCGCCGGCGCCACCGACGGGCGTTCGCGGCACGATGGATTCCAACGGTGTGGTGCGCCTGGAGTGGAATCTCGGCACCGAGCGCGACCTGATGGGCTACCGCGTGCTCTGGGCGAACGACACGACGCACGAATTTTCGCAGCGCACCAATCTCGTCTGGCAGGACACGGTCTTCTACGACACCGTTGCCGTCAACACGCTGACCGAATACGTGTACTACCGCGTCGTGGCAGTGGACAATCGCTACTTCCACTCCGACCCCTCGCCGATCGTGGCGGTGCGGCGACCCGATGTTGTGCCGCCGGTCGCGCCGATTTTTACCGACGTGCGGGCATACGAGGATCGGGTCGTGCTTACGTGGAATCCCTCGACCAGCAGCGACGTGGTTCGGCACGTTCTTTACCGTCGCAGCGAGAGCGACACCGGCTGGACCGTTCGTGCCGAGCTGTCGCCGACAGCGCAGCAGTTCACCGATACCGCCGTTGTGCCGCTCTGGACGTACCGGTACACGCTGGAAGCGATCGATCGCAGCGGCTTGCGGTCGGAGCGAGCCTTACCGGTGCAGGCGCGTCCCTACGGTTTCGCCGAACGAGCGCCTGTTGTGGACGTTTTGGCGCAATACGACAGCAGCACCAATGCTGTGCTGCTCCAGTGGCGCTATCTGCAGCCGCCTGCCGAGCGATACTGGTTCGTGATTTACCGTGCCGTCGATCACCATCCGCTGCGCATGTACCGTGCGGTGGAATCCTCGCAACTGCGCTTTACCGACCGCGAGCTGGTTGGGCGGGGGCGCTACCGCTATGCCGTGCGTGTGATGACCGCGACGGCGCAATCGCCGCTCTCGGACGAAGTCGCCGTCGAGGTTCGATAGCGTCCTACAGCACCACCACAACAAGCGCTGCTGTCCACTGCCGTCCTGAGCGGGCGCACACCATGTACATGCCTGCCGGCAGCTGGGGCAGTCGCAGCCGCTCACCACCCGCAGGCAGCACGCCTTTGGCAAGTACGGCATGCCTTTGCTCCGGTTGGTCGGAAGAGGTGTGGGCTGACCGTGTGTACGTGCGATTACGTGGTGTATCAATTTGGTAAACTTGCCGTAACCCCACCGCAACAGTAGCAGGGGAGTTTCGCATCGGTTCGTGTGTGGTTGTTACAACATCTGCTCCTTTTCCCGATGCTTTTGCGTTCCCTCGTGTGTGTGGCTCTTGTGTGTGGCATGCTTGCCCGTGCTGACGATACCGGTACCATCACCGGCAAGATTCGCGAAGCAAAAACCGGTGAACCGCTGCGCGGCGCGACAATCGTCCTCGACGGTACGAAAAAAGGCGCGATCAGCGATCCGAAAGGCACCTTCACGATCAAAAACGTCCCGCCGGGGACGCACTCGATCACCGTTCGGTACGTGGGCTACGAAACAAAGCGCATCGGCGGCATCGTCGTCCAGCCGGGGAAAGTTGCAAACGTATCGGTCGTGCTCGATCAAGATCGGCAGCTCGTCACGCGCGACGTCGTCGTCGAGGCGCGTCGCACAAGCGAAACACAAGCCGCACTGCTGGCGCAGCGAAAAAACAGCGCGCAGGTTTCCGACGGTATCAGCATCGAGGAAATCAAGAAATTGCCCGACGCCGATGCCGGACAAGCGCTCCGCCGCGTGCCCGGTGTGACGCTGGCATCGGACAAATTCATCGTCGTCCGCGGCACCAGCGATCGCTACAACAATGCGATGCTCAACGGCGTGGTGCTGACTTCGACCGAACCTGACAAGAAAGCTTTCACCTACGACCTGTTTCCCAGCGACCTGCTCGAAAGCGCGACCATCACGAAAACCTTCACACCCGATCTGCCGGGCAATTTCACCGGCGGCATGGTGCAACTGGCGACGGTAGAGTTTCCCTCGCAGCGCGTGTTGAAGGTCGGCTTTTCCTCGTCGGTCAACGACAATACTTTTCTGCAAAGCAACCGCTACATCAGCGCCAGCGGGGGGCGATGGGATTGGCTCGGCTTCGACGATGGCACACGATCGCGCCTTCCCGACGGCATGCCCGCCGATCGTCGCCAAATGAGTGCACTTTTGAGCGCGGTTCGCAATCCCTACGACACGACCGGCGCACGACAGCGCTGGACACAGCTTTCGCAAACGTTCAACAACGGCAACTGGAAACCGCAACAACGCACGCTCGCGACGCCGAACAGCTCGCTGTCGCTTGCATATTCCGATGTTACCTCGCTGTTCGGTAGCGAGCTCGGTATCGTCGCCAGTTTGGTGCATTCGAATTCCTGGAGCATCGCGACGATCGAGCGCAACGGCATCTTGGCCGACCGTTCGCAGTGGTTCCGCACCGGCGGATACAATCCCTCGCGCACGACCAATCTCGGCGGTATGCTCAATCTTGCTCTCCGCGCCAGCGATTACAGCACGATCGCACTGCGGACAGTCTATAGCCACACTGCCGACGAAGACGTTGTCGTGCTCAACGGTCAGGACTACGTGCGGATTTTCGACACCAAGCAAATTTCGATGCAGTACGTCGAAAAGACACTGCTCAACTCGGTTCTTTCCGGCGAGCACACGCTGGCGATGCTCGGCAATGCGGGGTTGGAGTGGAGAATCGGTTATTCGCAGTCGAATCGCAACGAGCCGGACTTTCGCCGTTTTCGTTTCGCGCGTCAAACGCCGCTCGACGAATCCTACGTCGAACCGTACACGTCCGACATCATCGCATTTACGCCGCTCGGACAAGGCGACGGGGTCCGTGCGGGGCGCTTTTTCTCGACGCTCGACGAGCGTTCTGCCAGCGGCGGCTTCGATCTCAAACTTCCGCTCGGCGATCTGACGCTGAAGACCGGTTTCCTGACCGAACATCGCACGCGGCGTTTTACGGCGCGGTCGTTCACCTACGTGCCCGGTCCGGAGTTCGCGCTCGACTACGAGGTGTTCACGCTGCCGGATTCGGTGCAGTGGGCTGATCCGTCGCGCATATTCCAACCGCAGAATTTCGGTCCGCAGGGTATCGGCATCTCGGAAGATTCGCGCCTTGCCGACGCCTACGACGCCAGCGAACGGCTCTACGCAGGCTACATCATGGGTGATTGGTCGCTCGATGCGCTGGGATTGCCGCTGCGCATCATCGGCGGTGTGCGCTACGAGGACAATCGCCAACAGCTCGAAAGCTTCGATTTGAGCGATCGTCCCGTTTCGGTGGACCTCTCGACGCGCGATCTGCTGCCGGCACTGTCGGTGGTCGTCAAGCTGACCCCGGCGATGAATCTGCGCCTGGCAGGCTCGCAAACACTGGCGCGCCCGTCGCTGAGAGAGTTCGCGCCGTTTGCCTTCTACGACTTTTCGACCCAATCGCAAGTGATGGGCAATCCGAACTTGACACGCGCGCTGGTGACCAATGCCGATGTGCGGTGGGAGTGGTTCACTGCGCCGGGTGAAGTGATCTCGGCAGGTGTGTTCTACAAGCGATTCCTCCACGCGATCGAGGAAACCATCTACTTGGAGCAGCAAGAAATCGCGCGCACGTTCCGCAATGCCGAAGGTCCGGCGACCAACTACGGCGCCGAAATCGAACTGCGCAAGCGACTCGACGTGCTCGGCTCGTGGGGCGAGAACGTGACGCTATCGGTCAACTACGCGCGAATCTTTTCGGAGATCGCCGTCGCGCAAGGGGGGCAGATCGATCGCCGCCCGATGTGGGGGCAGTCGCCCTACACGCTCAACGTCGTCGTGCTGGGAGCGATTCCCGATTGGGATGCAACGATTAGTCTCGGCTACAACGTGTTCGGTCGGCGCATCGTGCTCGTTGGTTTGCGCAATGCCTACACGTTCCCCGATCCGCACACTTACGAGCTTCCCCGCGATGTGATAGACCTGACGATGACCAAACGATTCGGCGCAATCGAACTGCGCCTGTCTATCCGCGACCTGCTCAATCAACCGCTGCGGTGGGAGCAGGGCGGTACGATCGTGCAATCGACCATTCGCGGACGTTCCATCGGACTTGGTGTGAGCTATCGGCTCGACGGTCAGTGATGTTTCACCATCTGTTCGGTTTTTCCATGCAGCGTTTGTTGCTTCTTTTGTGTGCAGTTGTGGTTGCATCGGCGACCGCACAACAAATCACCGTTCGGCTCAAAAAACCTGCCGGCGGCGAAATCTTCCGTCCGGGTCGGTCGGAAGACCTCGAATGGGATACGACGGCATATCCGGGCATTTATCCGACGTGGCGGTTCCAGTTTGCGACGTCGCCGACAGGACCGTGGACTGATTTGCCCGGTGCAACAGCGGTCAAGGATTCGGCAAATCGTCGTGGGCGCTTTGTGGGTGGCTTTCGCGTTCCGGCAGTGCCGACGACGAACGGGTACGTCCGCATGGTACTCGTCAAGCCCGACGGTACGCTCGATGAAACCGTCACGAGCCGCAATCAGCAGCCGTTCACGATCGAGCAGCCGCGCGCGATTCAGCCCGATTCGGTTCTGCGGACGCCGATCACCAGCCGCGTGCAGCTTTCGTCGCGAAAGATTTACGGGCTCGACGGCTACGTGTTCGTCGACGATGGCGGTGTGCTGCTCATCGAACCGGGCACGATTATAGTCGGAGACACAGTCGGGCAGAATTCGGCGCTCTGTGTCAATCGCGGCGGCAAGATCATCGCCGAAGGGACGCGGCAACATCCGATCATTATGACCTCGTCGGCGCCGCCGGGACAGCGTGCAGCCGGTGACTGGGGCGGTTTGCTCATCTGCGGTCGCGCACGTACGAATCACCCCGGCGGACAAGCGGCACTCGAAGGCGGTATCGCCGATGCCAATCAGGTGCGCGGTTGGTTCGGCGGCAATGACGACAACGATTCGAGCGGTGTCGTTCGGTACGTGCGTATCGAGTTCGCTGGCATTGCAGCAGCACCGAACAGCGAATTGAACGGATTGACGCTCGGCGGTGTCGGCAGACGAACCGTTATCGAGTACGTCCATGTCAGTTACGCCAACGACGATGCGATCGAGTGGTTCGGTGGCTGTGTCAATGGTAGATACCTGATCGCGAGTGGCTGTCTCGACGACGATTTCGATACCGACAACGGCTGGAGTGGGAGAGTGCAGTTCGGCGTGGGGCAGCGTTTTCGATCGCGTGCCGATCAATCTATCTCGCAGGCATTCGAGTCCGACAACGATGCCAACGGCTCGCTGAACCAGCCGTACACGACCGGTGTGTTCTCGAACATGACGCTCATCGGACCGTTGCAGGACACCTCGTGGACGCCGGGGACAGGTACGACACCGAACACATTCAACTCGCGATTCGGTGCGGCGGCGCAAATTCGGCGCAATTCGCGCTTGAGCATCGTCAACAGTGTGTTCATCGGCTGGCCGCGCGGTGTCGAAATCGCCGGTAGCAACACGATGGCAGCCGCAGCACAGGATTCGCTGTTGATCCGGAACAACACATTCTACGGCATCAAGGGCACATGGCTCAACTTCGCTGGCGGCTCGCCGCCGCAAGGGATGGCGACTTCGTGGATCGAGCAGCCACAGTTCGCCAACGTTCTCGACAAAAGCTCTCCGGCACTGGCGATGCTGATGAATCCGTTCGCAACGGACGAAAGTTTCGATCCAAGGCCGATGGCAAGTTCGCCGCTGGCGAGCCAACCGACGAGTTATACCAGCACGCGGGTCGTTGACTTGAGTTGGTTCACCCAAGTCAGCTATCGCGGAGCGTTCGCGCCGTACCCGGTCGAGCGGTGGGATTTGCCGTGGGCGGAATACGATCCGGTCAACGCCGATTACAGCGTGACGTCGGTCGAATCCGGCGACGATGGGTTACGACTCGGCGTGGACGTGTTGCCCAATCCTGTCGCCGAGGTGGCGACCGTTCGCTACACGCTCCCGACCGACGACCGGGTCACGCTCAGCCTGACCGATGCCAGCGGACGGGAAGTGGTGCGGTACTTGACGGCGTATCCGCAGCATGCGAGCATTTACGAGGTGCCGCTGTCTGCCGAGTGGCTCGCCAGTGGAACGTACTTTGCCCGCCTAGTGGCCGAACGCAACGGTGTCGTGACGGTGCCGGTCGTTGTCGTGCGCTGACGGACTTTGACGCTCTCCGCCGAGCGGAGAACCACACACACAGCAGGGCGCCTTACGGGGCGCCTTGTTTTTTCGAGTATTGTCGCCGATGCCGAGCGATGCACTGAAACCGAACGACCATCGTTAGTGTTCTTGCGTAGCAACTCGAATTGCAAGTGTCCAAAAATGTTGTCGAGGCGACCGTGAAACGGGCAATCATTTTCCTTGTGGCGTCGGTACTCGCGGCGAGTGCTGACGAACTGCCCGATAGCAGGGGCAAAGACTTCTGGTTTTGTTTCATGCCGAACTTCCATAGCAACGGCTATGAGAATTGGTCGCAGAATCCCCAAGACTCTCTCTTTGTGTACATCGCCGCAGAGAAGCCTACGACGATCACGCTGAACTACACGCCGCACGATGGTCGTCCGCCGCAGGAGATCCGCGCCAGAATCGACAACTCCGCCCAAATGTTGACGATCAAAATGGGGTACTACGGCGTCGAACTCAAGGGTATCACTGCCGGAGGATGGTACTATAGCCAAGCCGAGCGTCACACCCAGCGTCCGGTGCCGTATTCACTGCACCTGACGAGCGATGAAGATGTGACCGTCTATGCCCTCAATCATGCCGACAAAACCAGCGATGCGTTCTTGGTTCTCCCGACCGATGCGCTCGGCAAAGATTACTACGTGATGAGTTACAACACCGATGTGTACGGTCAGTACAGAGATGGAGCCAGTACGCCCTCGCAATTTGCAATTGTTGCTACTGAAGATTCGACGATTGTCGAGCTCGTCACACTGAAAGCGCCGACGACCGATGGAGGTTCCGCACGTGTGATGCTTCGTCGAGGAGAAGTGTATCTCGTCCAAAGTTCGGTAACGAGCGATGCGTATGATTTGACCGGCTCGCGCATCAAGTCGAATCGCCCGATAGCCGTGTTCGGCGGTCATCAGCGCGTCCGCGTCCCTTTGCAGAACAGAGAAAACACTGCTTCGCGCGACTGCTTGATCGAGCAATTGCCGCCGATCAACACGTGGGGACGCGCGGCGTTGTTGGTGGGGTATCCGAATCCGCCGGACGAGCTGTACTTGGGGAGCGATCGCTATCGAATACTGGCGGCACGCGACAGCACGGTGATTTACCTCGATAGCGTTCCTCTGGTGACGCTCGATGCCGGAGAATTCTACGAAGGAGACATCAGTAACACACCGCACGTTGTGTACTCAAATCGCCCGATTCTTGTGGCGCAGTTTCGTCATACATCGAGTCCTGTCGCGATGCCCTCCAACAGTCTCTTTTTGGGCGATCCGTTCATGATGGTCGTACCGCCGACCGAACAGTTCATGAGTAGCTACCGGTTCATTTGTCCGCTCGCCTACGAAGATTCTGCCGTTAGCTCACGCCGAACTGTACCGGTGGAAGTGTACAAGCTACACTATGTCACGATCGTCGCACCAGACACGGCACTCGGTAGCGTGAGGCTCGATGGTGTCCTGCTACCTGTAACGTCATTCTCGCCGATTCCAAAAAGTCGCTATTACTACACCTGGCAACGACTGGGCGCGGGCGTTCACAGTGTCAGTGCCGATGCCCCGATCGGCATCTACGTTTTCGGATACGGTTATGCTGATTCGTATGGTTATGTCGGCGGCATGAGTTATCGGCGTTACGATTTCGATCCGCCGGTGATTTCTTCGCTGCCACCGTGTCCGCCATATCGCTTGGTTGTCTATGACACGTTGCCGGGGGACAGCCGCGTGGATGTCGTAGCGATTGTTTCTGATTCGACTCGCAATATTTCATGGCGAATTCTTCGGCAATCGCTTCTGCCGCAGGATTCGGTCGTGGTGGAAATCCAACTGAACGATCCATACGAGGACGGCTACGTGACCGTGAGGGCACAGGACGCCGAACAATTTGTCACGCAAAAGCGAGTGGATGTGCCGGGAATGACGCTCCGTGTCGTAGGTCAGAACGGCTCGATCGGGCGTCCGCCGCAAGCATTCGTCTATCGTAACGCAACGGCGCGGAGTTCGTGCTTCCCGGTACCAATCGTCAACACGGGTGCTTTCCCACAAACAGTGCGCCGTGCCGAGTGTAGTGTCGGTACGATCAGTGGTAGTCCGTTACCGGCAGTCCTCGGCAAAGGCGATACGATCGTGCTGCGTGTTTGCTATCGCTCGACGACGACAGCGACAATCACCGACACACTATGGCTTGTAACGCCGTGTCAGCGTGTAGCGGCAGCGGTATTCACTGTCGAATTCATCGTAGATTCCTTGCCACCGTCGGTGCAACAGCTCGATGGAGATTGCCCGCCGCTGCGAACACTCACGCTCAGTGAAACGGGGTATAGCCAGTCGGGTATCGCTTCCGTTACAGTCGTTGATTCGTTCAACGTGGACATTCGCATGCTCGCCCCACGGGAGCAGGCGAACTCCGCTGAAACACAGCAGCTGACGATTGCCCATCGAGACTGGCGACTCGATGGGTGGTATCGTCTCGACGCTGCCGATTCATCCGGTAATCATCGCACGATAGAAGGCAGCTTCGAAGGACATACGGTGATGATCGCCGATCGTGATTCGCTCGATCCACGCCAGCAATTCGAGGGAAAGAACAATCGCTTCGTCTGCGATACGATCGAGCTGTACAACTTCGGTCTGTATCCGAAACGGTTCGAACGCCTCGTGGCGCGTGGTATCGAGTTTTCGGTGCCACCGTCGTGGATACCATTGATCATCGCTCCTGGCGAGCGCGTTCGAGTGCCGATTTGTGCTCAGCTACCGCCGTACGATTCACGCCACGACAATGTCTATCGAGATACCGTCGAACTGGTCGTCGGGTGTTACGTGCGGCGAATGCCTGTGACGATTACTGTGCTGCCAGAGCAGTACGATGCGAGCAGTTCGTGTGGTGTCACAATCCGCGCCGGTAGCACCGATCAGTTGCCCCTGCAGCGCGACGGCGCGATGTTCCGAGTAGAAACACCGTCGCCAGCGACTGCGGAGCTGTACGATGTCAGTGGTCGGTGTTTGTTGCGGCTACCTGCTACTGGAAGTGCCGTCGTAGTCGATATGGCGAGCATTCCGACTGGTGCGTACTGGCTGATTCTGCGTACCACGACAGCAGTGTACAGCTATCCTGTCCTCTGGCTCGGTCAGTAATTTCGCATACGTTGAACATCGGTGCCGATCGCCATGCAATTGTTTGTTGATTCTGCCAATCTCGATGAGATTCGGCATGCCGCACAGCTCGGTATCATCACGGGTGTGACGACCAATCCGAGCTTGCTCGCCAAAGAAGACCCCTCGCAGCCTGTCGAACGAATCATCTCCACGATTCATGAGATCGTCGGCGGTCATATTTCCGTCGAGGTTGTTTCGACCGATACCGACGGGATGATTCGCGAGGCAGAGGAGATTCTTTCGTGGTTACCGGAGGCGACGATCAAAATCCCGATGATTCCCGCAGGGCTTGCTGCTGTGCATCAACTGAGCCGCCGAGATATTCCGACCAACGTCACGCTGGTTTTCTCGCCGACACAAGCCTTAGCGGCAGCGAATGCAGGCGCTTCGTATGTGAGCGTTTTTTTGGGTCGGCTCGACGATATCGGACACGATGGTATCGGCGTGTTGCGGGACGTCGCCGAAATCTGGGATATTCATCGGTTCGAAGCGGAGATCATTGCTGCATCGGTTCGCCACCCGATGCACATCGTCGAAGCCGCCAAAGCCGGAGCGCACATCGCGACAGTGCCGTACAAGGTACTCATGCAATCGCTCAAGCATCCGCTCACCGATGCGGGGCTGGATGCGTTTCTCCGTGATGCTGCCAAGCGGCAACAGCGTTCCGTCGCCGTATGATCGTTGCGTGGTTGGTGGCGCTCAGCACTGCAGCGGTAGCACTCGGCGCCGATGTCGCCGTCGAATTTTCGATGGAGGACCAATATGGTGTGCAGCGCTCATCCGGTCAGCTACGGGGTAGGTCGTATGTTCTCGTCATTGCTGACCGCGACGGCGCCGAACACTCGGTGCGGTGGGGAGAGTATCTCTACCGTGCACTCGGAAACGACGTTGCCATCATCGGCTGTGCCAATCTCGACGGCGTGCCGTGGTTCCTTCGCTGGCTGGTGCGCGGAAAATTCCGCGAGCGTGTCACAGCGATCCCCGTCTTGCTCGATTGGAACGGCGAACTTTTTCGAGCGTATTCGTGCACCGAGAAAGTTCCGACTCTCGTCGCAGTCAACAAGAGTGGGGAAGTCGCCCTTCGGTTCAGTGGTGTTCCGGACGCCGAATCGCTGCGCAGTGTCGTTCTGCAGCTTCGACAACGACTCGGTCTCGACCGACAATGAACGACTACGACTTTCTGGTTTACACCGACGGCGCATGTATCGGCAATCCAGGTCCGGGCGGGTGGGCAGCGATCATTCGCGACCGGAAAGGACATGAGCGCGTCGTCAGCGGCAGTGCTCGCTCGACGACGAACAATCGCATGGAACTACGTGCAGCACTCGAAGCACTACGGCAATTACCGGTAGGCAAACAGGTGCGTGTACTCCTCCGTGCCGATTCGCGGCACCTCGTCGATGCAATCACGAAAGGATGGGCTGCTCGGTGGCGACAACAAGGGTGGAAACGCAATCGTCACGAACGTGCAGAGAACACCGACCTGTGGGCGCAGCTCCTCGACGAACTCGAACGTCGTACTGTCGTGGTCGAATGGACAAAAGCTCACAATGGCGATCCGCTCAACGAGCGATGCGATGCAATTGCACGCAACGAAGCCGAACATGCAACCGGGACAGACGAGGGCTACGTTCGCCGACACAAACAACTGCCGCTGGAGCACCAGCCGCTGGCGATGCATTGCACACGTGCTGCCGATGGCTCGGTGACGATCAGCGTCGAAGGTTCATCGGTGACGATTCCCGCCGCCAGTGTGCCCGACCTCATTCGTACGCTCAGCGAACTTTCCAGCGGCTGATATGCGGTGGTTGATGTCAGTGCTCCCTACCTGCGTATTGGCGCAATCGGTGTCGCTGGTGATGCCCGATACGATGCCTGCTCGTTTGGTCGAATGGAAGACCGTGCCTGCGAATCTGTACGTTGTCACGAGCACCCAGTTGGCGCTGCGACTCAGCGTGTGGCTCGAAGGACCGGTGTCTCTGTCTGCCCCGTTTACTGAGCATCCAGTGATGGTCGTCGCCGATACTACCGTTCGTTCGCTGGGCGATCTCATCGCTGAATGTTTCGCCACTGCCGAGCTGTTTCTCCGGCGCAATCAGTTGCCGGCTGGGCGTTATCGCTTGTGCGTTGTCGGTACCGACCCGACCGATTCGTCCCGCATGCTCACCAAGATAGCCTGCCACTCGTTTGTCGCTGGAGCGCTGCCGTCGGTCGAAGCGGTCGTCCCGCGCAGTGTACTCCGTGCGGATTCTCTCGTCGCGCTGAGATTTGTCTGGCGTTCAAAAGTTGTCGCCTCGACACCGAGCCACCTGCGTGTGTGCGTTGTCGAGCGGCAGCTTGGACAGAGTGCGTGGCATGCGCTCATGCTCAATGCTCCTGTGGCAACGTGCGACGGTATCAGCAGCGATGGGCTGCGATGGGAATGCACCGTGAACGGAGCGAAGTTCGAACGCAGCAGAGCCTACGTATGGGGTGTGTTTGCGCTCGAACGCCAGACGCGCTGGGAACTCGTCTCCGAACCGGTCGAATTCGTCGTCGAGTGACCTTCGCACGGTAAGTATGCCAGAAACGGTACGGTGCCGTACTTCGAGGTAGAGCATACGTTCGGAGCACGATCCACGCTCCGAATTTTCACAAACACCTCCTATTTTTGCACCGAATAGTACGACTGTGTCAGATGATCATCTACCAAGTCCTCTGCACCGTACCGCAGGCGATCGAGGAGGAATGGCGGCAGTGGATGATGCGCGAACATATTCGCGATGTGATGAACACCGAAATGTTCGACAGCGTCCGGATTGCACGTATCCTCAAGCCGGAGTATCCATCGGGGGTGCGATATTGCATCCAGTACTATGCACCATCGTGGGAGCGGTACGAGCAATATCGCACCGATTTTGCGCCGGTGCTCCAAGCAGCGCACAATGCCAAGTACGGTGGGATGATCGAAATCGAACGAACTGTGATGGAAACGATCGACTCCGACAACGTCGAACAATCTCTGCAAGCTCCATGAGCCGTACTGTTACACTGCAATCGCTCGATCCGCGCGTGAGCCGACTGGAAATCGCCGCCGAGCAGGAGCCATTCGAAGGCGTCCCCGAAGGTTCGCATTTGCAGACATTCGAGGTGTTTCACCAAGCCAAAAGCGGAGCACGCCATATCCACGTCGGCAGCATCCATGCACCGAATGCTGAAATGGCGATGGTATTCGCCAAAGAGCAGTATGCACGACGCTCGCAATGTGTCAATCTGTGGGTCGTCAAAAGCAGCGAGATCATCGCCTTTTCGCCAGACGATGCGGACCTCTTCGCTACGACTCCCGACAAAGATTACCGCGATGCCAGTGGTTACAAGGTCATGCAAAAAATTCTGGCGTGGAAGCAGCGTCTCCAACAAGAGCAATCCCAATCGCAACAGTCGCAGCCATGATTGAACACCGCCACGCACTCGAAGACTTGCTTTTCCGCATGGCTGACGATGCGCTCATTTATGGTCATCGCAACAGCGAGTGGACCGGCTTAGCGCCGATTTTGGAAGAGGACATCGCGTTCTCTTCGATCGCTCAAGACAAGCTCGGGCATGCATTGGCGCTTTACCGGATGCTCGCCGATATGGGACATGCCCAGCCCGATACACTCGCATTCACCCGCAATGAGCGAGAGTTCCGCTGCTGCCAGCTCGTCGAGTTACCGACGCAGGATTACGCCGTCGCACTCATGCGACATGCGTTGTTCGATATCGCCGAGCAGATTCGCTACGAGATGCTCGAATCAAGCGCGTTCCGTCCGCTGGCTGAGCTTGCACGGAAAGTTCGCGGTGAGATCAAGTATCACGTTTTTCACGCCACTTCGTGGCTGCGGATGCTGGGTTCGAATGGAACCGATGAAAGTCGCGCCAGAATGCAAGCTGCGCTCGATATGCTCTTTCCCTATGCACTGGGCATATTCGAGCCGAGTCGTTACGACGAAGAATTGTCCACGAGCGGCATTTTTCCCGGCGAAGCCGAGTTGCAGCACCGATGGCTCGATGAGATCGTTCCAGTGTTGGAAAATTCCGGCTACCGTGTCCCATCGTTGGACGCAGTCGAACCGGTCTATGGTGGTCGCTCTGGTTACCACAGCGAACATCTCGGACCGTTGCTCGACGAGATGACCGCCGTGTTTCGCCTCGATCCCGACGCTGAATGGTGACGATGAGCACAGCCACGCTGACAACCGACGACGTTCTTGCCGCATTGGCACAGGTACACGATCCCGAACTGCCGATGCTTTCGATTGTGGACATGGGAATCGTGACAAGTGTCGAGATTGCTCCTGATAGCATCTCGGTTGCTATTACGCCGACGTTCGTCGGGTGTCCAGCGCTTACAATGATCGAACGTGCTGTGCGCGAGACGCTCCAGCAGTTTCCCGTCGAGCGCGTCGAAGTACGGGTGGACTATTCGACGCCGTGGACGACCAATCGTATGACCGAGCGAGGGCGACAAGCATTGGCTGAACACGGATTGGCGCCACCGCCACGATTCGAGGGAGACTTCGAGCCTGCAATTCTGCTCAATGCGCAATGCCCCTACTGCGGCAGCACCAATACCCACCTACGCTCTCCGTTCGGTGCGGCGCTGTGTCGCGCGGTGTACTACTGCAACGACTGCCGGCAAGCATTCGAACAATTCAAGCCGGTCGGATAGACTCATGTACCATCCCATCCCACAATCGGTCATCGAAACAACCGATGGCGGAACGTTTCCCATCGGCACGATCTACTGCATCGGTCGGAACTACGCCGATCATGCTCGTGAAATGAATGCAACAGTCCCCGACGAACCGATTGTTTTCATCAAACCACCGAGCGCGTACCTTCCCGATGGAGGAACGATCGTCGCACCAGCACCGGGGCATACACTGCACCACGAAGTCGAAATCGTCGCGGCAATCGGGGAACGACTGCATCGAGCCACGCTCGACGATGCCCGCAAGGCAATTGTCGGGTATGCCGTCGGCATTGACGTCACACTGCGGGACGTTCAGCAGCGCGCCAAAGAACGTGGCTTGCCGTGGGCGACGGCGAAAGCATTCGCGACAAGTGCGCCGATCTCGCGCATCGTTCCCGCTCCGATGGTCGAATCGCTCGATCGGCTCGCATTCGGTCTCGCCGTCAATGGCGTTGTGCGTCAAACGGGTTTCGCTGGCGATATGATCTGGTCGGTGCCGGAGTTGGTCGCGTATCTGTCGCGGTGGTTTATTCTCCAGCCGGGCGATGTCGTGTTCACCGGAACTCCCGATGGTGTCGGTCCGCTCGCCGACGGGGATCGTGTTCGCGCGTGGCTCGGTGAATATGTTGCCCTCGATGTTGCTGTGCACGTTCCGCCTGCTCGGTGATGGTGTACTTCATTTCCGACGTGCACTTGGGTTATGGGGAACGAGACGACTCGCGCCGCCGCGAGCGACTGCTCGTCGAGTTCCTCGATACGGTCGCTCCCACAGCCGAAACGCTCTTCATCGTCGGAGATTTGTTCGATTACTGGTTCGACTATCGCAGCGTCGTTCCTCGCGAGTTTTTCCGGACACTGGCGGCACTCGATCGGCTGCGTAGCAGTGGAACACGCATCGAGTACGTCGTCGGCAATCACGATTTCGGTCATCGGGATTTTTTCGACCGCGAGCTGGGCATCACTGTTTTGTGGAACGACATCGAGCGTACGATCGGCGACAAACGGTTCTATATCGCGCACGGCGATGGAAAAGTTGCCGGCGATTGGGGATACCTCGTGCTGCGTGCGATTCTTCGGAGTCGTTTGGCGAATGCACTCTATCGCTGGATACATCCCGACATCGGCATTGCACTCGCATCGGCATCGTCGCACACGAGCCGCCGCTATACCGATTCACGCGAGTATGGCTCGACGGATAGCCTGGCAGAATTCGCTCGCCGTAAAATCTGCGATGAAGGCTTCGATGTCGTCGTCATGGGACACCGCCACCAAGCAGCAGTGATGGAGTTCGGCGACGGCGATCGTTGTGGAACATACGTCAATCTCGGTGATTGGCTCAGCCAGCCGCTCGTCGGGTGCTTCGACGGTGAGCGTATCACACTGGAGCGGGTCGAATCGCTCATTCGGCGGTAGCGTCGCTTCCGGTGCTGTGTGTTGTAGCTGCACACAAGATTCGCTGAAACCAACGCCGTATTTTTGCCGCACACGCTCACCAATCGCGAGGTTTTCCCAATGCCTTCGACCGTCATACTGTCGGCAGCGCGAACACCCATCGGTGCGTTCATGGGGTCGCTGTCGTCGCTGTCGGCACCGGAGCTCGGTGCAATCGCCATCGAAGCAGCACTCCGCCGTGCGGAAGTGGCTCCCGAACAAGTCGGCGAAGTCATCATGGGCAATGTGCTCACCGCCGGCGTCGGGCAAGCGCCCGCACGCCAAGCGGCGCTCAAAGCGGGATTGCCGAAAACGACTCCGTGCACGACGATCAACAAGGTCTGCGGCAGCGGACTCAAAGCCGTCATGCTCGCCGACCAAGCGATTCGCTGCGGCGATGCCGAGGTCATCGTTGCCGGTGGGCAAGAGTCCATGAGCAATGCACCGTACCTGCTGCCGAAAGGACGGACGGGCTATCGCTACGGTCACGGCGAGGTGCTCGACTCGATGCTGCTCGACGGTCTGACCGATGCCTACGAGCCGCAACCGATGGGCGTCTTTGCCGATCGCTGTGCAGTCGAGTGCAATATCTCGCGTGCAGAGCAAGACGAATACGCCATCGAAAGCTATCGGCGCGCGCTTCGTGCGCAAGAAGAAGGACTTTTCGCCGACGAGATCGTGCCCGTTACGGTCAGGTCCGGCAAGTCCGAAACGGTTGTCTCGCTCGACGAAGAACCGCAAAAAGTCAAGTTCGAGAAAATACCCCAGCTCAAGCCGGTTTTCACCAAAGATGGCAGCGTTACTGCTGCCAATGCCAGCTCGATCGACGACGGTGCGGCGGCGCTCGTTCTCGCCAGCGATGAATGGGCGCTGACGCACGGCAAAGTCGCTATAGCGCGCATTGTCGCTCAGGCAATGTATGCACACGATCCGGCTGAATTCAACACCGCTCCGATCTACAGCATCGAGCGGCTTCTGGCGAAAGCCGGCATGACGATCGACGATATCGACCTTTTCGAAATCAACGAAGCATTCGCCGTGACGGCACTGGCTGCGAAAAAGCAGCTCGGCATCCCGCTCGAGAAGCTGAACGTGCACGGAGGCGCCGTCGCGCTCGGTCATCCGATCGGTGCCAGCGGTGCACGAATCCTGACGACGCTCCTCTATGCTCTCCGCCGCTACGGAAAACGCTACGGCGTCGCAGCGCTCTGCATCGGCGGCGGCGAAGCGACTGCCGTTCTCGTCGAAATGCTCGACTAACGAAACCCTACGTGCCCGATGAATTCGACTCGTCGTGTTACGCTCATTCGCGGTGACGGCATCGGTCCGGAAATCACCGATGCGGTCGTCCGCATTTTCGATGCCGCGCGTGTCCCCATCGAATGGGAAGAAGCTGCTGCTGGGTTGGCGTGTTACCACGAGCACGGTACGCCGCTACCGCAAGCGACGCTCGATTCGATACTCCGCAACAGAGTTGCGCTCAAAGGTCCGACGACCACACCCGTCGGCGAAGGATTCAAAAGCGTCAACGTCACCATTCGTAAGGCGCTCGATCTGTTCGCGAACGTTCGTCCGACCAAGTCGCTGCCCGGCATCGTCACACGCTTCGGGAATGTGGACATCATCGTCGTGCGGGAGAACATCGAGGACACCTACGGTGCGATCGAACATCGTCAAACGCCCGACGTTGTGCAAACGCTCCGCATCATCACGCGGCAGGGCAGCACGCTCGTGCACCGTTATGCGTTCGAGATGGCGCGCCAGCTCGGTCGGCGACGTGTGACGTGTGTGCACAAAGCCAACATCCACAAACACAGCGACGGCTTGTTTTTGGAATGCTTCCGTGCGGTCGCCAGCGAGTATCCCGACATCGTCGCCGACGATCTCATCGTGGACAATGCGTGTATGCAGCTCGTCGTGCGACCGGAAACCTTCGATGTCCTGGTCCTGCCGAATCTGTTCGGCGACATCGTCAGCGACTTGTGCGCCGGTTTGGTCGGCGGACTCGGTGTGGCGCCGGGCGGCAATATCGGTCGGCATCATGCGGTATTCGAGGCAGTTCACGGCTCGGCACCCGACATCGCCGGCAAGGGCATCGCCAATCCGACAGCGCTGCTGCTGTCGGCGCTGCAGATGCTCGATCATCTTGGTATGAGCGATTATGCCCGACGAATCGAGCAAGCGCTCTACGCGACGCTGAAAGCGGACATCCGCACGCGCGACGTCGGCGGAACAGCCACGACGCAGCAGTTCACCGATGCGATCGTTGCACGTCTGGACGATTCGCCGCACCAGACGCAGCCCAAGCATCGGAGCACGATCACCGTCGGCGAACCACCGCCACCGACCTCATCGGCGATATGGTCGCTTGTCGGTGCCGATGTGTTCGTCGAGTGGAACGATCTGGACCGACTTCCGGCAATGCCGGAGCAGGTCGGTCCTCTTGCGCTTCGCATGATGTCCAATCGTGGCACGAAAGTGTATCCGCCGCCGGTGCCACCGATCACGATGGTCAATTGGTATCGCTGCCGCTATCTGGCGGAATCGCCGATCGCGACCGCCGACGTCCACGCGTTGCTGGAAGAACTCGAACGCCACGGCATTCGGTGGATGCAGGTCGAGCTTCTCTGCACCGACGGCGAGACCCCCATGTTTTCCAAAGCACAAGGTGAATGATGACGACACACCGCTCGTTCGATACGTTCGACCAATTGCCCTACCAGCGTCCCGACTACGACACGTTTGCCGTGCAGTGGAACGAGCTGCTCGATCGCTTCCGCACTGCGGCGAGCGCCGAGGAGCAGTCCGACATGCTCGGTACGATGAACGCAATGCGTGCCGAACTCGATACGGCTGCGACGATCGTTTCGATTCGCCATTCGTGCGATACGAGCGATCGGTTCTACAGCGACGAGCAGAAGTACATGGACACGATCCGCCCGCTCGTCGCCGAGCACGTCAACGATCTTTACCGCGCGCTCATCGCATCGCCCTATCGCGACCAGTTGACGCAGCGTTGGGGCGTGCAGCTTTTTCGTATCGCAGAAATGTCCGTGCGCTGCCAGTCGCCGGAAGTCATCGAGCTGCTTCAGCGTGAAAACGAACTGGCGACCGAATACCAGAAGCTGCTCGCATCGGCAGAGATACCGTTCGATGGCAAGACGCTGAACCTATCGAGCATCGTGCCGTACCTGCAGCACACCGATCGCGCGGTGCGACGCGCTGCGTCGGAAGCCAAATGGGAATTTTTCCGCACTAACGCCGACGAGCTCGATCGGCTCTACGACGAACTCGTCCGCGTGCGAACCGATATTGCCCGGCGCTTGGGGTATGGCTCGTTCACTGAGCTGGGCTATATGCGGATGCTCCGTTCCGACTACACCGCTGCCGATGTCGCGCGGTATCGCCAGTACGTGCTTCGACACATCGTGCCGATCGTCGTGCGGCTGCGCCAGCGTCAAGCCAAACGGCTCGGACTGGAGCGATTGACGTTCTACGACGAGCCATTGCACTACCGCAGCGGCAATGCCACGCCGAAGGGCGATCCCGATTGGATCATCGCCCGTGCCGAGCAGATGTACCAGGAGATGTCGCCCGAAACGCACGAATTCTTCCAGCTCATGCAGCAGCGTCGTTTGATGGACCTGCTCACACGCCCGCGCAAGGCGACCGGCGGCTACTGCACGTTTTTGCCCGTCTATGGTGTGCCGTTCATTTTCGCCAACTTCAACGGCACCGCGCACGATGTGGACGTGCTCACGCACGAGTTCGGTCATGCATTCCAGTGCTACTCCAGTCGCCACCATCCGGCACCGGAGTACTGGTTCCCGACCTACGAAGCGTGCGAGATTCACTCGATGAGCATGGAATTTTTCGCCTGGCCGTGGATCAAAAGCTTTTTCGGCGACGACGAAGACAAGTACCAGTTCCAACACCTCAGTGGGGCGCTGCTGTTTTTGCCGTATGCAGTGCTGGTGGATCACTTCCAACACGAAGTGTACGACAATCCCTCGATGACACCCGCCGAGCGCAAGCGCTGCTGGCGCCAGTTGGAGCGACAGTATTTGCCGTTCCGCGACTACGACGGCGACGACTTTCTCGAATCCGGTGTCGTCTGGCAACAACAGCGACACATCTACGAATCCCCGTTCTACTACATCGACTACGCGTTGGCGCAAGTCTGCGCGTTGCAATTCTGGGTTCGTGCCAAAACCGATCGTGCTGGCGCATGGCACGATTACCTGGAACTCTGCCGTGCCGGTGGAACGCGGTCGTTCACCGAGCTTGTCGCATTGGCGAATCTGCGTTCACCGTTCGACGAGCGGAGTTTCACCGACATCATCGGCGACATCACCGCGCGACTCGACGGCGTGCCCGATTCGCACTTCGATTGATCGAAACCGGTCTTGGCGATGGAAAAATTTCTCGTTATCGACATCGAAACCTCGCCGCTCGAGTGGGAGAGCTTCGACGAAGCTCAGCAGGCGTACTTGCTGGCACGTGCTGAAACGCCGGAGGAACAGGAGGAACGGAAAAAACAAATGGCGCTGGCTCCGCTGACGGGATTCGTGGTGTGCATCGGTTTGTACTTGGTCGAGCGCGAAGGCGAAACGGTCACCGAACGCAAGCGCGTGTGTTTGATGAACGACCGCAGCGATGCCGAGCGTCCCGGTGAGACGACCGAGCTGGAGCACGGCGGCAAGCTCTACGTGTACAGCGAGCGAGCGATCCTTCGCGACTTTTGGAACTACCTGCGCACAGACGAGTGCCGCGGCGCGCATTACATCACCTTCAACGGTCGCATGTTCGATTTTCCGTTCCTGATGCTGCGTTCGGCGGTTCTCGGCGTGCGTCCGTCGGAGAACTTGCTGCGAGGAACGCGCTACAGCTACGATCACCACACCGACTTGCTCGACGAATTCACGTTCTACATGCCGCAATCGGTCGGTGCGACGCGGCGATACAACCTCGATTTTTTGACGAAAGCGTTCGGCATCGAATCACCGAAAAGCCACGGCGTGGACGGCACGAAAGTCGCCGCACTCTATGCCGCAGCGGAATACAAAACGATCGCCGAATATTGCCTTGCGGACGTCGTCGCTACGTGGCATCTTTACCAGGTGTGGGAGCGCTATCTGAAGTTTTAGCGGCGACCTGTTCCCACCAATATTCGGCAGCTTCGGCAGCCGCGAGCACGATGAGCGCCGTGTAGTACATCCACAGCGCCGCGACGACGACGAGCGAAAACGTGCCGTACACTGCGCCGAGAGAGCGAGCGTGTTCGATGTACACCGTGAACCCAAAGCGCGCGATTTCCCACAGTATCAGCGCAACGATACTGGCACGCACGATGAGCGGCACCGGTTGCGGACGGCTCGGCACGAAATGGTAGAGCAAATACACGATCGCGAACGCGGCGATGAAATTCGCGCCGAAGCTGAGCCAACCGGAAATGTGCAGCCGATCGAGCAGCGGTATAGCTTCGGTCAAATTCGAACTGAGGAGCGACACCAGCGGCGTTACGAGCAACATCACAACGACGACGGCAACCAGCACGAGCGTCAGCAGCAAATCGCGCAGCTTGTACCACACAAACGACCCCGGCGTCGGGATGCTGAAGATTGCATTGAGCGCCGTCCGCAGCGAACTCAGAAGCGCCGATGCCATCCACAGCAGCACAGCTACGGCGACGATCGTCGCGGTCAGTGCATAGGTGCGAACGCGATCGAGTTCTGCAACGAGCCGATCGAGCAACGAAGCGATGTGCTGTGTCGGTGGGAGCGCCTCCGCGATGGCGTCGGTGACAGTAGTGCGGACAAGCTCCGGCGGCAGCAGCATCGAAGCCACCACGATCACCAGACCGAGGAGCGGCAACACGCACAGCAGCATGTTGAAAGCGATGCCTGCTGCCAACAGAAAGACGTGTTGCTGCTCCAAGCGATCGGTGATGGCTTCGATATGACGCCACCCCGTGCGTGCGACGCGCCCGATGGTGTCGCGCAGTCGCCGCTCACCGCCCGACGATGCGGAGGTAGTTGTCTTCGACTTTTTCCCAGTTGACGACATTCCACCAGGCTTTGATGTAGTCCGCGCGGCGGTTTTGGTACTTGAGGTAGTAGGCATGCTCCCACACGTCGATGCCCATGATGGGAGTGACACCCCATGGCGTGAGTTTGTGCTGATTTTCTGCTTGGAGAATGATTAGTCGCCCATCGCTGGGACGCACGTGGAGCAGTGCCCAACCGCTTCCTTCGACTGCCGCTGCTGCAGCGCTGAAATGCGCGCGAAATGCCTCGACCGATCCGAAACTGTCTTTGAGCGCCGCTTCCAATTTGGAAGGAATCTTCCCGCCGCCGCCTTTGTTTGCCGGTGCCATGATTTGCCAGAACATCGAGTGCAAAAAGTGTCCGCCGCCATTGAAGGCTGCTTTTTTCGACCAATACTCGATGGTGGTGTAGTCGCCGCTGCTGCGCGCTTTGGCAAGTTCGGCTTCGGCTTTGTTGAGACCGTCCACGTATGCCTGGTGATGCTTGGAGTGGTGAATCTCCATCGTTTTGGCGTCGATGTAGGGCTCCAGCGCATCGTAGGGGTAGGGAAGCGGCGGCAATGTATGCTGTGGCGCAGGCGCATCTCCTGCGGAAGCAATCGTCGGTTGTACTGCCAGTGCAGCGCCTGCTGCTATACCGAGTTCGACGAACTCACGGCGGTTCATTGCTCGATGGTAACCGATAGTGAAACATCACGAAAGACCGACCAACTTTCGCAGCGAAAGTACTTCCTGACGCGTCAAATGCCGATACTCGCCGCGCGCCAAACTGCGGACGGTGATCGTGCCGTAGCGGCTGCGATGGAGTTTGCGAACCTCGTAGCCGAAATGCTCGAACAACCGCCGCACCTCGCGATTTTTCCCTTCGCGCAGAACGATGCACACCTGACGTGCGTCCGACGGTGAAATGATCACTTCTGCCGGACCGGTCGTTTCGTCGTCGAGCCGGACGCCGCGCGCAATCTCGGCTGCATGGCGCGCCTCGAGCGGCTTGTCGAGTCCGACGATGTATTCCCGTTCGACGCCGTATCGCGGATGAGTCAGCCGTGCTGCCAGCTCGCCGTCGTTGGTCAGCAGCAGCACCCCTGTGGTGTTGCGATCGAGCCGACCGACCGGATAAAGGCGCGTTTTGAGCGGAACCAGATCGAGCACCGTTTTGCGACCGCGCTCGTCGCTGGTTGTGGTGATGTAGTCCTTCGGTTTGTTGAGCACGATGTACGTCAGATGCTTGTACGGCGAGACTGGCTTGCCTTCGACGGTGACCAGATCGCCGGGGTGGACTTTCGTTCCCAGTTCGGTGACGATGCGACCGTTGACCTTCACCGCACCGCGCGCGATGAGTTCGTCGGCTTTGCGACGCGATGCGATGCCGGCGTCGGCGAGAAACTTGTTGAGCCGGACGAGCTGCTGTTCGTGTTCGGGCGACTGTTGCGAAGTGATTTTCATCGGGTCCTTTGTTCGATGGCGATGCGAGCACGCTCAAAGACGTCTTCTGCGGTGATCGAGTGCATGCATTCGAGCGTGCCGCGAGGGCAGCGCCGCCGTCCGTGATCGGTGCACGGACGACACGGGAGCGCCGGCGGCTCGGCGACAGCCGAGCCTGGTGCACGTGGCGCAAAGCCGAACTCTGGAACGGTCGAACCGAAGATCGTCACGGTCGGACATGCCGCAAGCGTCGCCAGATGCGTTGGCGCACTGTCGTTGGCGATCAGCACCGAACACGAGCGCAAGAATGCCACCGTCGCTGCCGGATCGAGCGCGCCGGCGAGGCTGAGTGCACCGGTTGTTGCCGCCAGTTGTTCGCACAAAGCGACATCGGCAGGACCGCCGATGAAGACGACCGCTGCACCATCGCGGCGGAATCGCTCCGCGACGTCGGCGAAACGTTCTCGGAGCCACCGCTTGGTTTCCCACACTGCTCCCGGAGCGATGGCAACGATCGGGCGTCCGTTGCAGCGCTGGTGCGCAGCGGCGAGCTGATCCTGCTGCCGAGCGTCGAGACGGAGTTCGAGCGGCACATCGAACCCCGGCGGTTCGATGCCCAGAGCTTCGATCAATGCGGCGTTGCGTTCGATTTCGTGCTGGTCTCTGCGGTACGTGGCGCGATGCGTCAGCAAAGATGCACCCGTTGCTGTGTCGAAACCGACGCGAACGCTTGCTCTGCTTGCGAAAGCCACCAGCGCAGTTCGGATGCTGCGTTGCAGGCAGAATGCGATCTCGACGCCTTGCTGCCGCAGTCGAGTCGCCATGCGAAAGATGCCGCCCAGACCGCGATCGCGTCCGCGTTTGTCGAACACCAGCACCTGGCTGATGGCGGGGTTGGCGCGTGCGAGCAGCTCTCCATCGGGACGGCAGACGAACAGAACGCGGGCTTCGGGAAATGCACGGCGAACCTGGTCGGCGAAGATCATGCTGAGCGCGGTATCGCCCAGAAACGCTGTTTGAACGATTGCGATCGTGGTCGGCATGGCACGCGCAATTTACACTCGGTGCGGTTTGTAATTTGCAGCCGGCATGTTCCACATTCTCTCTCCGCACCGATGGCAGTCGCAGCACCGATCGATTTCATGAAGTGGATCGACGAGCATCGCCACCTGCTCAAACCGCCCGTTGGGAACCAGTGCATCTACGACAGCGGTGATTTCATCGTGATGGTCGTCGGTGGTCCGAACTCGCGCAAGGACTACCACTACGACGAAGGAGAAGAGCTGTTCTACCAGATCGAAGGCGACATCACGGTGAAAATCATCGACGACGGCAGACCGCGCGACATTCACATTCGGCAAGGCGAAATGTTCTTGCTCCCGGCACGCGTGCCGCATTCGCCCCAGCGTGGTGCGAACACCGTCGGGCTCGTGATCGAACGCAAACGCCGTCCAGACGAACTCGATGGCTTCATGTGGTTCTGCGAGCAGTGCGGCGAGAAACTCTACGAAGAATTTCTGCACGTGTCGGACATCGTCAAACAATTGCCGCCGATCTTCGAGCGATTCTACGGTAGCATCGAAAACCGCACGTGCAAGCGTTGCGGCGCTGTGATGGAGCCACCGACACCACCGAAAGCCTGACGGCGAGCGATGGTGAAAATCGACATTCACGCGCACATCATGCCCGAACGCTGGGAGCCACTCCACGAGCGCTTCGGCTACGGTGGCTTCATCGTCATGGATCACTACCGCGACGGCGCCGCACGAATGATGCGCGACGACGGTACCTTCTTCCGCGAGGTCGGTCGCAATGCATGGGACCCCGCTGCGATCGTCGCGGACATGGATCGTCACGGCGTGGACGTGATGGTTCTCTGCACGGTGCCGGTGCTTTTTTACTACTGGGCAAAACCGGAACATACGCTCCAGTGGGCGCGGTTCGTCAACGACCACTTGGCATCGGTCGTGCGGCAATATCCGGATCGGTTCATTGCGCTGGGAACAGTGCCGCTGCAGGATACCGCGCTGGCGATCGCCGAGATGGAACGATGCGTGCGCGAGCTTGGCATGCCGGGACTCGAAATCGGCTCGAACGTCAACGGTGTCAATCTCGACGACGAGCGACTGTTCCCGTTCTACGAGGCTGCCGAGTCGCTCGGCTGTGCGCTCTTGGTGCATCCCTGGGATATGCTCGGTGCCGATCGGCTGAGGCGATACTGGGGCGAATGGCTCGTCGGGATGCCGGCGGAAACGGCACTGGCGATTCACTCGTGCATTTGCGGTGGTGTCTTCGATCGGTTCCCCCGCTTGCGAATGTTGTTCGCTCATGCCGGCGGCGCGTTTCCGTTCACGCTCGGTCGTATTTCGCACGGATGGCGCGCTCGACCGGATTTGTGCAACGTCAACAGTGTGCGCGATCCGCGCGAGTATGCCAGGCATTTCTGGGTGGACAGCATCACCCACGATGCGCGCGCATTCGAATTTCTGCTGAACGTCGTTGGTGCCGATCGTGTCGCGATGGGGAGCGATTATCCGTTCCCGCTCGGAGACTTGGAGCATGGGCGGTTCATCGAAACGCTTCCGCTGTCCCACGAAACAAAAGAGCGCATCTTTTGGAAGAATGCGCTCGAATTTCTCGGTCTCGATGCAGCGAGCCTTACCGCTTACGGCAGCATCGCGGCGAGCGAATCGTCTGTACGCACCAGCGGCGACAGCCGCACCAGCGCGTAGTTGAGCGTGGTTTTGCCCTCGGCATCGGTGCTCGGCAGTACCGCCAATGCCATGTCGCGATCGGCTATGTGCATGCGATGGGCGCGAACTGCCCGGCTGAAGTTGTCGAACTGTTCGACGATCGTTACTGCGGTCGGGTCCGCCCAGTACGGTTCATAGCGGATGCCGACAAAGAGCAAAACGAGTGAATCGCGCACCATGTCGTTCGGTGTGAATCCTTCGGCGCGCACGGTGCCCAGCTGGAGATCGAGGGCATTGGCTGCTGCATACGACAGGTCGAGCACGCGGCGCTTGACGAAGGGTCCGCGGTCGTTGATTTCGACCAACAAGCACTCGCCGCTTCGGGGATTGGTCACGCGCAGTATCGTGCCGAATGGGAGCTTGCGATGCGCCGCGGTGAATTCGTACATGTCGAAACGCTTTCCGTGAGCGGTGCGGCGCCCGTGGAAGGCGTGCGCGTAGTACGATGCGATTCCCTCGAACGACAGCGGAAACGTCGCTTGTTCTATTTGTGGCGCCGGTGTCGCAACGACGCGAACGTCCTCGCTTGCGGCAGCAATGCTCAGTTTGGAAAGACCGATCACCACTCCGGCGAGTGCGATGAGCGTCGCTGCGGGGATGCTCACCAGTCGGGCACTGTACCGCGCCCACTGCGAGAGTACCTGCATGGCGCTCTCCATTGATGAAACTGCTTCGATGCACCCCTTGAGGGGCATGCAAAGGTACGATATGCACAATGAATGCAATATGAACGGCTCGGTGCGCTCGGAAAGGATAGCACCGGTGCGCTGTGTCGCCGAGTCATCATCGAGCGGGGCATATGTTCTCCGACGTCATGCCGAACTTGGTTCAGCATATCGCGCCTCTACACGTCATGCTGAACTTGGTTCAGCATCTTGAGACCCTGAACCACGTTCAGGGTGACGAACGTCGCACTGTCATGCCGAACTTGTTTCGGCATCTTGCTGAGACTCTGAAACAAATTCAGGGTGACGGTGAGGGAACGAGACTCCGAAACAAGTTCGGGGTGACATGCTTTGGCGATGAGTGCATCTCCCATCTGTCATGCTGAACTTGATTCAGCATCTTGAGACCCTGAACCACGTTCAGGGTGACGAATGTTGCACTGTCATGCCGAACTTGTTTCGGCATCTTGCTGAGACTCTGAAACAAATTCAGGGTGACGGTGAGGGGACGAGACTCCAAAGCAAGTTCGGGGTGATGTAGTGGAAGGATGAGTACTCTCATGCGACTGCATAGAGCTTCGGCCGCGTCTAATGTCGGAAATGCCGCATGTCGGTGACAATCATTGTCAGGTTGCGCTCGTTTGCGGCTCTGATGACTTCATCGTCGCGGATCGAGCCTCCCGGCTGAATGATCGCGGTTGCGCCGGCATCGGCACATTGAACGACGCCGTCAGCGAATGGGAAAAACGCATCGCTGGCAACTGCAGAGCCGCGGAGGTCCAACCCAAATTGTTGCGCTTTCCATGCAGCGATTCGAGCACTATCCACGCGCGATGGTTGCCCGGCTCCGATAGCCAACGTTCGATCCGGTGCAGCATAAACGATTGCGTTCGACTTGGCATGTTTGGCGACTTTCCAAGCGAACATCATCGCTCGAAGTTCGTAGTCGGTAGGTTCACGCTCTGTGACGACGCGCACGTGGTCGGTCCGCAAGAGTTCATTGTCGGGGGTTTGAACGAGTATGCCGCCGAGCACACTCCGTATCGAATCGCCGCGCAATTGCCGCTCGACTTCGGTGCGGTCAAAAGCGATCAAGCGCCGATCCCGTTTTTTCGAGAGCAGCGCCAGCGCAGACTCACTGAACGCCGGTGCAGTGATAACCTCGGTGAACAGTGGATGTATGTGTGCAGCGAAATCTTCCTCGATCGGCGAGTTTGTCGCAACAATCCCGCCGAACGGAGAAACCGTATCTGTCGCATAAGCTTTGTTCCATGCCTCGATAAGCGTTCCTCCTGAACCAACACCACACGGATTGGTATGCTTGACGATCGCGACCGTCGGCTCGGTGAACTCCAGTACCAGTCGGATTGCTGCATCGAGGTCGAGCAGATTGTTGTACGAGAGTTCTTTGCCGTGAAGCTGTGTGTAGCAACGATCGAAGTCGCCGAACAGCGCTGCTCTCTGGTGCGGATTTTCACCGTAGCGCAATCGGCGGGACTGCTTATGACCGATCGTCATGTATCGGCGCTCGACCATCGAGGGCTCAAAGTACGAAGCGATGTGAGAATCGTACCATGCCGTGTATTCGAACGCATGCCCAGCGAGCATCCGCCGAACTGCCAAAGGTACGTCCTCGCCAGCTTGGATGTACTGGAGGACTGTTTGGTAGTCTTCCGGCGAAACGAGCGGGACGACCCAGCGATAGTTTTTTGCGGCGGCACGAAGCAATGCTGGTCCGCCGATGTCGATTAGCTCGATGAGTTCGTCCTCGGGGAGATTTCTGTTGTGTGCCTCGACGAACGGGTAAAGATTAACGCATACGATGTCGATCGGCTCGATGCCATGGTGGCGAAGTTGCTCCATGTGCGAGGGATCGTCGCGGCGGGCTAAAATCGCTGCATGAATGGCTGGATGCAGCGTCTTGACTCGTCCATCGAGCAGTTCGGGGAACTGCGTTACTGTGCCGACACTGACGATAGGCAATCCAGCCGCGCGGAGTGCTTCCGCAGTGCCACCGGTCGAGAGTATTTCGACGCCGTGGCGGACGAGCTGAGTGGCGAATTCCACGATACCGGTTTTGTCCCACGCACTGATCAGCGCGCGGCGAAGAGGTCGTGTGTGCATGAGTAGTGCAGTGATGAGTGGAAGCGAAATTACCGCGGTTACTTGAGCCAGAGCAGTTGTTGGTAACTCGGTAATTGCCACAAGTGTTCGGGTATGAGGCGTTCGAGTTGGTCGGCGACATGGCGGACATGCACCATAGCAGGCAGAACGTTGCGTGCCATATGATGAGCTTTCTCGCGTGCCGTCTCGCCGCCGAGTTCGGCGTTGTGACGACGCAGAGCTACGATCGCTTCGACGAAACGATCGGTCAACTCAGCGACCTCGCTTGCGACTGCTGTCGCAGCACGATGCGCGGCGAGGTGACCGAGCGTGTCCAGATATGCAAAGCACGATGGCAGCAGCTGTGTCGTCGCGATTCGTTCGGTCGTTTCCGCTTCGATGTTGACCGTCTTGAAATAGTGTGTGTAGGCGATCTCTTGTCGTGCGATCAATTCTCGTTCATTGAGTATTCCGTAGTCCGACAGCAAGGCGACGTTTTTCGGACTGGTGACCAGCGGCAGCACATCGAGTGTTGTCCGCAGATCGAGCAAGCCGCGTCGAGCAGCTTCCGCATGCCACTCGGGCGAATATCCATCGTCGTTGTATATGATCGCGCGGTGTTCGGCAACGACGTCGCCGATGACGCCTTCGAGTGCTTTCGGCAGCGACATTCCTTGTGCCAGATTGCTTTCGAGCTTTGCTGTGAGCCGATCTATCGCTTGCGCTGCGATGGCGTTCAATATGGTCGCCGGCAGCGAGACGCTTTGGGAAGAGCCGACAGCGCGGAACTCGAATTTCGAGCCAGTGAACGCAAACGGCGACGTGCGATTGCGGTCGGACGCATGGCGTGGTAAATGCGGCAGAATCGCTGCACCGAGCTGGAGAATTCCTCCATCGGAAGCAGCGACCGGACGTCCGCTCGCGAGACTGTCGAATATTTCCGTGAGCGCATCGCCCAAGTACATCGAGATGATTGCCGGCGGCGCTTCATGAGCGCCCAAGCGGTGATCGTTCGCTGCCGAGGCAACGCTGTAGCGGAGCAGGTCCTGATGCGTATGCACTGCCGCGACCATCGCAGCACAGAAGAACAAAAACGCCATGTTCTGTTGCGGCTCGGTACCCGGATCGAGCAAGTTCAAGCCGGTATCGGTCGCTATTGACCAATTCAAATGCTTGCCGCTACCGTTGACGCCGGCGAACGGCTTTTCGTGAAGCAAGCATACCAAGCCATAACGACGCGCGGTCGAACGCAGCACGTTCATCACAAGGTGTTGGTGATCGGCAGCGGCGTTGACGTGCTCGAATACCGGCGCGATTTCGTACTGTGCCGGTGCGACTTCGTTGTGTCGAGTCTTGACGGGAACCCCGAGCCGGTAGAGGATATGTTCGACTTCCGTCATGTAGGACAGGACGCGGTCGGGGATCGTGCCGAAGTAGTGATCCTCCAGCTCCTGTCCACGCGGGGGCTTTGTGCCGAAGAGTGTTCTGCCGGTCAAGTACAAGTCCGGGCGACGGTGGTAGAACGTCTCGTCCACGAGGAAATACTCTTGCTCGCATCCCATTGTCGCATAGGCACGCTCTGCTGGAATGCCGAGAATAGATAGCGCACGAAGAACACTTCGGTTGAGAGCCTCCAGCGATCGAAGGAGCGGAAGCTTCGCATCGAGCGCCTCACCTGTCCATGATGCGAACACTGTCGGGATGCAGAGCGTCGCACCATTCGAGTGCCGCATGATGAATGCAGGCGAGCTGGGGTCCCACGCTGTGTAACCGCGAGCCTCGAACGTCGCGCGCAAACCGCCGCTGGGAAACGACGATGCATCAGGCTCGCCTTGAATCAAATCCTTCCCAGAAAATTCGGTAACTGCACCGCCATCGGCGAGCGGGGTCACAAAGCTTTCGTGCTTTTCGGCGGTCGAGCCGGTCAGTGGCTGGAACCAGTGCGTATAGTGAGTCGCGCCGCGTTCAGTCGCCCATTCTTTCATCGCCAACGCGACGGTGTCGGCAATGGCGGGATCGAGCGGCGTGCCATGCTGTATCGTCGCGATCAGCGATCGAAACACCGGTTTCGACAGTCGCTGTCGCATTTGATCGAGCGTGAAGACATCGCACGCGAACGACTCGTGAATGTCCTCCGAATCGAGGAGCGGTGCGCCGTTGGGACGCCAGGCAGCATGGGTCTGCGGAGGTTTCATGACGAACGTCTCGGTGTAGGTGAAACAGTACGGAGCAACTGTGTCGTTTCCAAAGGTGTCGAGAGAACAAGGCTCGTTTGTGTTCGCTGCACACCGCGCCAGCGCTGAATCGTCGAGAGCAACGCCTCGAGCGCGGCAGTGTTGGGAACTCGAACCTTGAGCAGGTGCGAGGCTTCTCCGGTGATGGCATGACACTCGGCGATGGCTGGTTCTTTTTTGCAGCGAGCGATGAACGATGGATAGTTGGCGCTCCCTTCGACCCAAACGAAGACGAAGGCAGTGATGTCCAACCCCAATGCTGCGGGCGAGAGGTGCGCGTGATAGCCGGTGATGATTCCTGCGCGTTCTAACTTGCGGATATGATCGCTGGTTGCCGTTACCGACAACCCGACCCGTTCCGATAGTTCGGTCAGACTCAGTCTCGCGTTTTCTTCGAGTAGCCTGCAAAGCAATCGGTCGGTGTCGGAAAGTTGATAATTTTCGGACATTGGTAAAGAAAGGCACAGAATTTCAATAGCTCACCGCAAAGATACGGAAAATTTTATGATACGAACAGTCGCTCTCTGGATCGTCCGCTTGATACTCGGCTGGATAATCGTTACTGCATCGTTGGTGCTGCTCTACGCATTGGTGCGCCCGCCTGTGACGACAGTCATGATCGTCAACATCGTCGGTGATGCACTCGATGGCAAATGGTATGGCATCGAGAAGCGATGGGTCCCATTGGAGAATATCTCGCCGAATTTAGTGCGTGCAGTGATGGCAGCCGAAGACACGCGCTTTCTCGAACATCACGGATTCGATTGGGACGCTATCGAAAAAGCTCGTCAGCTCAACGAGCGCTATCGCGGGCGCAAGCTCTATGGTGCCAGTACAATCTCGATGCAGACGGCAAAAAACGTTTTTCTCTGGCATGGCAGGAACTATATCCGCAAAGCGCTCGAAGCGTACTTTACTGTCCTCATCGAAACGGTGTGGGGAAAACGTCGCATCATGGAGGTGTATCTCAATGTTGTCGAGTTCGCACCCGGTGTCTATGGTGCAGAAGCGGCAGCGAATCGCTACTGGAAGAAGTCCGCGCGCCAGCTCAGTGCGAGCGAATCGGCTCTGATGGCAGCCGTTCTGCCGAATCCACGACGGTGGAAGTTCTGGCAGCCGACGTCGTACATCCGTGCACGTCAAGCTACAATTCTCGCACGTATGAACGATGTCCGCATCCCTGAGGATTGGTACCGGCGGTAGCGATAATTTTGCAGTGCCGTCACTACTGAAGTTTCTGCACGGATATGACGTTTACCTACTACGGGCACTCCTGCTTTGCGATCGAGCTACCGAGCGGTGAGCGGCTCTTGTTCGATCCGTTCGTTACGCCGAATCCTCGTGCAGGCGGTATCGAAGTGGACAGTATTGCCGCCGATTACATCTTTATCTCGCACGGTCACTTCGACCATATCGCCGACGCGATACCCATCGCACGGCGGACGGGAGCATTGGTGGTCTGTTCGTGGGAAATTTCACAGTGGCTGGAAAAACAGGATATTTCGAACGTGCGACCGATGAATACTGGTGGGACATGGCGTGCACCGTTCGGCACTGTCTATTGTGCAGTCGCGCACCATTCGAGTGGATTGCCCGATGGCAGCTACGGCGGCAATCCGATGGGATTTGTCGTGTCGTCTCCACACGGAACGTTCTACTATGCCGGCGATACGGCACTGACGCTCGATATGCAACTTCTACGGCGTCGCTACACACTCGACGCAGCGATACTGCCGATTGGGGACAACTTCACGATGGGTATCGAGGATGCTGTTGTGGCTGCAGAATTCCTGCAGTGTTCCAACATCATCGGCGTGCATTTCGACACGTTCGATTTGATTCGAATTGATCACCAGTCCGCGATTGCCGCATTCGCCAAACACGGCTATACACTACGATTGCCATCGGTGGGGGCGACAATTCCGCTCCTTCTGTAGCGATGTTTCACTATCACAGGTGCGGTCATGAAGGCGAACATGAGTACTGCCGATCGTTGGATTCGGATCGCGATCGCAGTTCTTGTAGCGATCGGGATCGCCACTGGTACACTGACCGGTGGATGGGCGATCGGACTCGGTATCGTGGCAGTAGTTCTGCTGTTGACGAGTTTGGTCAGCTTCTGCCCGCTCTACGCAGTGTTGGGCATTAGCACCTGCCGCGTCAAAGAAAACCAGTAGGGTTCGGCGCCCGAACCGGCGAGAACTTCACTTCCTCTTTGGCTTTCGAGCGAGAGAGAAGGTGCAATCTCGTAGTTTTGCCTCCGTATAGCGTCCGCTGCTTGCTGCAGGACGGGCAGTTTCCTACACTTTTCTATAGGTTCGAGATGACTGGCTCAACATTGTTCGTGCTCGCCGTTGCTGTCGCCCTCCTTTTTGGCACAGTGCATGCCCAACAGAAAAAATCTCCCTCGCAATCGCCTTCGGCTCCTTCATCGAAGGTCGAGCTGCGCGATTTTGCCGATAGCTTGAGCTATGCCCTCGGCATGAACATCATTCAAATGGTCAAAGAGCAACACTTCCCGATTCGTCGCGAGATTCTGCTGCGCGCGCTCGCCGACGGTTTCGATTCAAAACCCTACGCACTCGCCGAGCAGGACATGGTGGCTGTGTTCCAGCAATATCAACAGCAGAAACAAGCCGAAGAGGAAGCAAAGCGTGCGGAAGAGGTAGCCAAGAATCGAGCCGAAGGAGATAAATTCCTGCGTGAAAACGCTAAGCGAGCTGGTGTCAAAACAACACCCAGTGGGCTCCAATACGAAGTCATCCAGCAAGGTAATGGACCGAAACCCTCCGGACCATCGGCAACAGTGAAAGTGCACTATCGCGGAACACTGCTCGACGGGACAGAATTCGATAGCTCGTACAAGCGCGGCGAACCTGCCGAGTTCCAGCTCGATCGCGTCATCAAAGGATGGAGCGAAGCAGTGCAGTTGATGAACGTCGGCTCCAAGTACAAGTTCTACATCCCAGCCGATCTGGCGTATGGCGATCGTGGTGCGGGCAATGTCATTCCGCCGGGAGCAGTTCTCATTTTCGAAGTCGAACTGTTAGAGACCAAGTAGCTGCATGCGTGTCCTTGTTCCGATCCTGATGATTGTCCCGTTGGTGCTCTTCGCACAAGGTGTGGAGGGTTCGAGCGGTCAGCGGCAGCCACGGGTGCAGTATCATTTTCCAGGAGAAGAGGACACGCTCGAATTTCGCTACGGCTTTACTGTCGAAGACGTCGCAGAGCTAATCCGGACGGATACAGCGTTGGTCATCGTGGATATACGTCCGCCAGCATCGTTTGCCAAAGGGTATCTCCGTGGTTCGATCAACATTCCGCGGCAACAATTGCTCGATCGTTTGTCTCAACTACAGCAGTGGGAACGCCTGCGCCGGAACATCTTGCTTGTTTCCGCCGACGGTAAAGATGCCAAGCGAATGGCAGCACAGCTCCATCGCCGGAATGTCACGCGTGTGTGGTACTTGCGTGGCGGTATTGCTGCGTGGGTCTCTGCGGGACGTCAACTTGCGACAGAATAAAACAAGGCAATTGAGAAACGTTTGAGTCGTCGTATCACGCGGTTAGTGATAGCGACGATTTTATGCCGCGTCGTTCGAAACCGCTACTGTTTGTTCTCGAGCTTGCTGCCGGGGCAATTCACTTCGTTCTCGTCGGTGGCGCCTTCGCTGCTGCCAGCGGGATAGTGTGGGTGCTCGTCGCTACCGGGAGCAGTTTGTGTGGGTGCACAGAGCAACCGTCATATTTCGAGTCCGCAGGCATGCTCGCATTTGGCTATATTGTTTCTCGCTCGGTAGGATTCGCCCGAAGGCACACCAGAGGGGTACGGCGTAAGTGGAAAAATATGCCCAGCCAGAAACAACGTTGCTCCTATCGAAACGTCAAGCCGCAGCTCGATGAAGCAGACAATGTACCGATTGCCGACGAGTCTTCTTTGTGACGAGTTGGCGACTTGTAGTCGAGCACAACAAACGTAACGTCATCGGGGAACGTATCGGATACCCACCGAACCGAGAGTGCCGCAATGAGCGACGCGGTCAAATCACCACCGCATGCAACGGCTCGCCCGACGATATCTGCCCATTGCTCTTGTTGGAGTGCCAGATCGTCCGATGCTGCATCGAGTGCGCCATCGGTGAACAGCACTAAGCGATCGCCGGAGTGGAGACGGTAAACACTGCTGGCGAACGTGTTGGACTCGATCGCACCGAGCGGCATTCCCCTCTGCAGTTCGAGTTGGCGAATCGTGCCGCCTTCGCTGATGCAGTATGGCGGCGGGTGTCCAGCACTGACGATGCAGAGATCGCCTGTGTCGGGGTCGAATACCGCCACGAGAACCGTCACAAAAAACGCCTGCGGATTGTTCGTCGCCAGTGCGCGGTTGGTCGCTTCCATCGCGCGAACAGGCGAGGGGTCGTGTTCCAGGTGCGAACGCAACAGCGTCTTGGTCACCGCCATCCACAGTGCCGCGCTAACGCCTTTGCCGGAGACGTCGCCGACAGCCATCACCAAACGACCGTCGCTTGTGACCCAGTGGTCGTAGAAGTCGCCGGCAACGTGGCGAGCCGGAACGAGCAATGCCGAAAGGTCGTAACGATCTTCGGGATCGTGGACGTGCGAGGGCGGCAGCATGTGCCGTTGAATCTCCGCTGCTATCGCCAGTTCGCGTTCGTAACCGCGCAAGCGCTCTCGCGTGCGAAATGCCTGTTCGAGTTCGGCATGCCGTGCCAGCGCATTGGAGAGCGCCGTTTCCAGCTCTTCGAGCGTGGGCGGCTTGACGATGTAATCGGTTGCACCGGCGCGTATCGCTTCGATGATCGAATGTGCATCGGCAGCACCCGACAGCACGACCGACTGGAGCATCGGATACAGCCGACGGCACTGAGCGATCAGCTCCAGTCCGTTCATCGTCGGCATGGCTAAATCGGTCAGCAGAATGGCTGCTTCCGGGTGTGACTGCAATAGCGCCAGCGCTTCCTCGCCGCTCGAGGCATGAAGAATGCGGAGATGGTTTACTGCTGCGATCGGCTCGAGTGCCAGCTCGACCATCGCGAGAAATTCGCTGCTGTCGTCGCAGACGACGATCGTTCGCTCCATCGCTCGCTACGGAATGTGCGTCCGTGCAAATATCGCTATCGCTGTCGGAGCACAATTGCTGTGCCACTTGGTATGCGGGCGAAGGAGCGAATGCATTAGCCGACGTTATGATCGGCGGAGAAGTACGAGCGAATCTGGAACAGCAGCCATAGCCCGATCGCGTTCACGATGATGCTACCGAGCGACATCGTAATCACGCCGCCAATGACGAGCAACACCCCACTGTACACTGCCAGCTCCCAGCCCTTGGCTCTCCCGCGAATCATACCGATGCCGCCGAGCAGACCCAGTAGCGCAGCGAGCGGAGTGACGACATACAAATCGAGCATTGCCAGAGGCGATGTGCCGTACCATGTCCACGGCACAAAAACAAACGCCGTGCTGAGAATACCAAGTGCGGCAGCCAGTGCCAACAGCGAGAATGCCGATGCGATCGTGATGACCCACGGCAATACTCGACGCAGAAAATCGCGAGCACCATCGGGAAATACGGGTAATTTCCCGAACAAACCATCGAGCCAAACAATCAAGCCATTCATCGAAAAAACTCCACGTATTGTGTTACATCGAGGCGAGCGCACGCAAGTTCACTTGATGCGCGACAGACTTGACAAAGTCGGTATTCTGCTGCTTGCTTGCTGCTACCCGGAGCCAGAATCGTCCACCGAGGATGTAGAGCACCTCTGCGTCGTTGCTTTTTTTCTTGTACGATTCCCATGCACCGCTCACCGGCAATCCAGGATCGAAACTGTGGGAGCGTTCGTCGGCGTTTTCGACACTGAAGTTGGCAAAAACGCCCATAGCCACCAGTCCCAAGCCTGCACTGTAGCTGTTGTAATCGGCGATTTCAACGGTCAACTCTGTACCATTGTCGCTGCGGAAGGTCCGCTTGGCGTTCGAATAAGCAAACTCACCGGACGAGATTGTCGAACCTTCCGGGTCTCCGCTCGGTTGAAATCCAGCAATGGACGTGGGTAGGTACGTCAGTAACTGTTCGTACGGAATCGGTAGCGTATCGCCTTTTGCCCTGCGTTCCTGTTGACGCTGCTCGATTTGTGCCTGGAGATTCTTAGCTTGCGGCGCATTCTTCGCTACTGTCGAAAGTACCTTGGCTGTTTCTTGCGCTTGCCTCATCTGCTCGCCGCACGAAAGCAAAAGGGTAGTGGCGCATACTGTAGCAAGTATCGAACGCATCGCGAACTCTTCGAGTGGTTGTACATACAAAGTTGGAGCAAAACTATTGGCAGCATTTCCCGAAATCGACGGACATTTTTCCAAACTGTGAAATGGCAACGACAGGCGTATTTTTGAGCCGTCGTTGCGATACCACCATCCCTTGCCATGCGAAGTATCGTTTCCCATCCGCTCGTCACCGTCATCGCGCGCATCGTGGTCGGCGGCATCTTCACGATGTACGCCGTCGATAAAATCGCTGCACCGGCAGACTTTGCGCTCAACATCGAGCGCTATCAGTTGCTGCCGCTGGCGCTCGTCAACCTGCTCGCGATCGTATTGCCGTGGGTCGAACTGCTCGTGGGCGTGTTTCTGCTCGCCGGTATTCGGCTGCGCGCCAGTGCACTGCTGGCATCGGCGATGCTGGTCGTTTTCATCGTTGCGATCGGTTCAGCGATGGCGCGCGGGCTGGAAATCAACTGCGGCTGCTCGGCGCACAGCGAAACGGTCGGATGGGGGAAAATCGTCGAAGACGCCATCTATCTGCTTCTTGCGCTGCGCATCGCATACAAACCGGATACGGTGTGGACCATCGAACGGCTTTCCGCCACCGAGGAGCCACGGCTGGCTACACAATGAGGCTTGCTGTCGTCGCTGTGCTCGTGCATGTCGTTGCCGCAGTTTGTTCGGCACAAGGGACAGCCGGCGACCTGGCGCTCTACGAGTCGCAACGCATCGTGGATATGCCCACAGCAGGTGTTCTCCCGCGAGGAGGCATCGAACTGCGAGCGATCGTGTTCGACGGGGGCGGCATCACAACGGAAGCGATGGTGTCGCCGCTGTCGCGCGTGCAAGTAGGGCTCGGCTACAGCGGCAGCGGCATCGTCGGGACGAGCGACGTTCGGTGGCAGGGACTTCCGTCGCTGTTGCTCCGCTGGCGATTCCTCGATGAAACGCTCACGCTGCCGGCGCTGGCGATCGGTGTGGAAACGCTCGGTCGTGGCGAGGTCAGCAGCGACCGATTCGCAACGGCGGCACCAGGTGTGTATATCGCAGCGAGCAAACAATTCCGCTGGTGGCTCGGCGGCTGTGCCTTGCACGCCGGCGTGGGGTATGGGCTCGACCTTCGCTTCAATGGGAGCGATGTCAATGCGTGGGTGGGTGCCGAACAAGCACTCGGTCGTTCGATGGCGCTCGGCGTCGAGATCAATCCGCAGTCGGTCGAACGCACCCGACCGCTGCTGGTCAACGTTGCCGCGCGTTGGTCGGTCTTGCGCGGTGCGACGCTGGAGTTCTACGTTCGCGACGTACTCGCCCGTACAGCATCGCAACCACGCCGGTGGGTCGGCATCGAATGTATCGCACTACTGTCGCAACTGCTCTGGTAATGGAACACGCTCCTGCCGTCGTCCGCGTCGAACTGCCGCTGCCGCTCGTGCATCGCGGCAAGGTCCGGGATGTTTTCGCCGTCGGTACCGATCGTCTGCTCATCGTCGCGACCGATCGCGTCTCGGCATACGATGTCGTTATGGACGATCCTGTGCCCGGAAAGGGCATCGTCTTGACGCAGCTATCGGCGTTTTGGTTCGAGCGGACGCGCCATATCGCTCCCAATCATCTCATCAGTACGCGCACCGAAGACTTCCCGCCAGAACTTGCGCTGTACCGCGATGTGCTCGACAGCCGCTCGATGCTCGTCGAGCGAACCGAGCCGATACGCTTCGAATGCGTCGTGCGCGGGTATCTGGCAGGCTCGGCATGGCGCGAGTACTCGGCAACCGGTCACGTCGCCGGTATTCGGCTGCCCGCTGGACTCCGACACGGCGAACGATTGCCCGAACCGATTTTTACTCCAGCGACGAAAGCCGAGCACGGTCACGACGAGAACATAACGTTCGAGGAGCTCGTCCGTCGCATCGGGGAAGAACGTGCCGAGATGCTGCGTGCGTTGTCGCTGGCGCTCTACCGATTCGGTCACGATTACGCCATCGAGCGCGGATTGATCGTCGCCGACACGAAATTCGAGTTCGGCGAGCGTCGCGACGGGACAGTGATTCTCATCGACGAAGCACTCACGCCGGATTCGTCGCGATATTGGCTGGCGGAAACGTACCGACCCGGCGAGCCGCAGTACGAATTCGACAAACAGTTGTTGCGCGACTGGCTCGATCGGCAGCGATGGAATCGCCAGCCGCCACCGCCGCGACTCGATCCAGAACTGATCGAACGCTTGCGCGGGCGATACCGCGAAGCTCTCGAACGTCTGACTCGATAACCGCTCGATGCGCCGACGATGAGTATGTACGCACAGACCTACGATTCGAGCGAGCCGCTTCAAGCGAGCACGCTCGATGCCTACGAACTTCCGACCATCATGGCGATGGTTGCGCTGGTGAGCATCGGGTTGATCTCGATTTACAGCGCAACGTATCAAACACCGATGGCGAGCTACTTTTCCAAACAGCTTGTTTTCGCCGCTGTCGGATCGGTCGCGTTCGCTATAGCGTACTTCGCGCCGGTTCATCTGGTGCGGATGAGCATACCGCTGCTCTACGGTGTCGCGTTGGTTTTGCTCGTGGCGGTTCTCATACCCGGCATCGGGGTGAAAATTCACGGGCAGCGGTGTTGGATCGCGATCGGTGGTTTCCAATTCCAGCCGTCGGAGTTCGCCAAGCTCGCGACGCTTCTGATGGCTGGTTCGGCGATCGCCCAGCGACGCGGTGCAGTGCGAACGGTGCGCGATTTGGCGACGGTGATCGCGATCGTGCTCGTGCCGATGGTCTTGGTCGTGCTCGAAAAAGATGCTGGCACTGCGTCGGTGTTCGCGGCGATGCTGCTCGGCTTGTTGCTGTGGATCGGAATGCCGCTGATCATCGTCCTCTCGCTGGTGCTCGTACCGATTGCAGCGATTACGGCGGTTCATGCGACGATGTACGACACGCTGGTTGGCTTGGTGTCGCTTGCGATAGTGAGCGCTGCGGTTGCGTATGTCTTGGATCGCCGCTGGTGGGCGCCGCTGGTGGCTCTGGCGGTCGTCGGTGTCGTCAGCTATGCCAGCACGTTCGTTTTCGACCATCTGCCCGAGTACCAGCGCGGACGGATCCGCACGTTCTTCGAGCCGGAAAAGTATCCGAAAGAGGAAGGCTACCACGTGCTCCAATCGCTGATCGCAATCGGTAGCGGCGGGATCGTGGGCAAAGGCTATCTGCAGGGAACGCAAACGCAATTGCGCTACATACCGGAACAGTGGACGGATTTCATTTTCTGCGTGCCTGCCGAAGAGTTCGGTTTCGTCGGTGCAGCGATCGTGCTTGTGCTTTACGGCTTTTTGCTGCTGCGGTTGGAGCGTCTCTATCGTCATGCGCGCGACCCGGTGGCATCGGTTGCGACGTTCGGGTTTGCGGTCGTGCTGCTCTATCACGTGCTGGTCAATGTCGGCATGACGCTCGGTCTGGTGCCGGTGATGGGCATTCCGCTGCCGTTCATGAGTGCGGGAGGAACGGCGCTGCTCGTAAACATGACGACGCTCGGACTGATCCTGAACTTTCATCGCCGAGCGCGCTTGGTCGAACGCTTGCAGATGTAGCCATGCGCTTGCTCGTCACGTGTGGCGATCCGAACGGGATAGGGCTGGAGTTGCTTCTGCGCGCTCTGGCAGCAGGGGCGCTCGATTCGTTCGAAGCGGAAATGGTGCTCTGTGCACCGCCGGCTGTGGTCGCCGCATACGCTTCGGCTCTCGTGCAACGAGGCATTCTTCCGCCAGCGGAAACCGACCGTAGCGGTATTCGCATCGGCGATCGAACGTTGCCGATCGAAGAGTGCTTCGCTGCTGGATACATGCCACGTTTCGGCGTGCCGACTCCCGAATCGGGCGCTGTCGCACGTGCAGCGCTCGAATATGCAGCGCAAGCGATGATGAGCGGCATCTTCGATGCGGTCGTGACGTTGCCGGTGTCGAAAGAGGCGCTTCGCATGGCGGGTTTTTCGTTTCCCGGACAGACGGAATTTTTCGGCAGTGTCGCCGGTACCCAGCCGACGATGATTTTAGCGTGCGCCGAATTGCGTGTGGCGCTGGTGACGATTCATGTGCCGATCGCGCGTGTCGCCGAGCTCATCACGCTCGAACGCGAGGCTTCCACCATCGAGCGATTCGCACGTTCGTTGGCGCACGATTGGCTGATCGCATCGCCACGCATCGCGGTGCTCGGACTCAATCCGCACGCAGGCGAACACGGCACAATCGGCGATGAAGACGAGCGTGTCGTTCGCGTTGCGATCGAGCAGGTTCGCCGTCGCGGTATCGAAGCAAGCGGACCGTATCCCGCCGATGGTTTTTTCGCACGCGAGCAATGGCGCTCGTTCGATGGCGTCGTGGCGCAATACCACGACCAAGGGCTGATACCGCTCAAAACGATCGCGCGCGGTCGTGGTGTGAACGTCACCGCGGGGCTGCCGTTTGTGCGTACCTCGCCCGATCACGGCACTGCCTACGACATTGCCGGTCGGGGGCAGGGCGATTGGGGCAGTCTGGTGGAAGCGATCGGCATGGCGCTGTATCTTGCGACCAATCGCAAACGGTTTTCCGAGCATGTTTCACCCTAACCTTTTCGAACGCCTATGGCAGACATTCGCTCGATTCTCGTTGTCGGTGCCGGAACGATGGGCAACGGCATCGCACACGTCGCCGCGCAGTACGGCTATGAGGTGACGCTCGCCGATGTTTCTTCCGAGCAACTCGATCGTGCGCTGGCGACGATTCGCACCAATCTCGAACGCCAGGCGAAAAAAGGTGCGATAGCTGAAAACGATATTCCAGACATCCTCGGTCGTATCGTGACGACGACCGATGCTGCGTCGGCTGCGGCGAAGGCAGATTTTGCCATCGAAGCAGCGAGCGAGAATTTCGATGTCAAGCGGTCGGTGTTTCGCACGCTCGACGAGCATGCGCCGTCGCATTGCATTCTGGCAACGAACACCTCTTCGATTTCGATCACGACGATCGCTGCAACCACATCCCGCGCCGATCGGGTCATCGGGATGCACTTTTTCAATCCCGTGCCGGTGATGAAGCTCTGCGAAATCGTGCGCGGGCAAGCGACGAGCGACGAAACGTTCGCTGCGACGTTCGCACTGGCACAAGCGCTCGGCAAAACGCCTGTGACGGTGCAGGACTATCCGGGCTTTGTTTCGAATCGGATTTTGATGCCGATGATCAACGAGGCGGTCTATTGCCTGATGGAAGGGGTCGCATCGGCGGAGGACATTGACACGGTCATGAAACTGGGCATGAATCATCCGATGGGACCGCTTCAGCTCGCCGATTTCATCGGGCTGGACGTGTGTTTGGCGATCATGGAGGTGCTCCACGAGGGACTCGGTGACGACAAGTACCGTCCGTGTCCGTTGCTGCGACGGATGGTTGCAGCCGGTTACTTGGGACGAAAGACCGGACGGGGATTCTACACGTACCAATAGTTCGGCTCGCGCCGTTGCCGAGGAGATTTTCCACCGCATGTGGAAATGCGGTGGAGAGTGCTGTCTTTGCCGCTTGTTTTTGAAAAGTTTGGTGTGTATATTGGGGGCGTAAAGCCGTTCCACTTTTGACTTGGGCTGCTATGAGAGCGCGCAAGGTGGCGTTCTTTTCGTCAATATTTGAGGGGCATAACGCAATGAAAGCCGCAGTGATGTTGTCGCTGGTATTCGTGACGGTCCATAGCCAGATTGACAGCGATTCGGTGTCGGGAAATTTCGTGCTCGAGTGGCGTCACTTCCCTGCGCGTGTGCCGTTTGACAGCAGCTATGGTACGTTCTCTCCAAACTGCAATTTCACGGCACCACCTTCAGCACGTAAATATTTTGGCTCACAGGCGTTCTGGATCACCGATAACCGCATCGGTGTTCTGCACAAGCTCGAACGTGGATTCGCAATCGAGACGTTCGACTCGCTGGCACGCGAGCAAGTGGCGCATTTGTCCCGCACGTTTAGTTTGGGTGAATTCGGTCGTGACGTGTGGTCTATCGGCGATGCGCGACGATTACGAGAAGGTGGTGTAGGGTTGTGGGGAGTTACGTATTACATGCCGGTGCAGATACTTGTCAACATTCAGGCGCCGTATCCCAGTTACTTTTCGACGACAGTGGACTTGGAAACACATTCGGGCGGAATGAAGCAGGATAGCTCGCTACGACGCACAACACGACCACGTCCACTCACATTCGAAGACAACGAAGATTTCGTGCTGAGTTACAATGCATCGTCGTTCGATGACCAAGTTTGTTACATTCTCGAAGACGTCAGTCGTTCGCGGTGGCGGCTGGTTCTCTATACGAGCGACCTGCAGTGGAAGATATTTCAGAAGGAGTTTCCAGTTCCGTTTCCTGCAGTGATTCGTGATAGTCTCGGACGAGACAGCATTTACTACCTCTCTGCAGTGCCGTATGCGATAAAGAACAGCAAGATGGGAATTGCGGGGCGGTCTTTCACGCAATCAGGGGAACGCGTCATTGTATTCTTCCGTGGCGAAAATTTCGACGATGTTCGCGCAATAAAACTACCGTCTGCGGAGAAAGATGTGGGGTATTTCGTTGACGATGGATTTGTTGTAGATGCATCGCTGCAGGCTGGGCGATTCATCGTTGCACAAGTATGGGAAAATTGCACAGTCGGTTGGACAACGCAATCGCCGGTGAAAACCATTTTCGCAGGATTCCGCCAGATTCCCGATAGGGAGATCAAATTCGAACTGCAACCATCTCGTTGGGGTGGATTTTACGTCGTGGGTAATGGGTGCACTGTCAATCCTCCATACTCGATGACGTTTTTGGTTCGGTACAATTCGTTCGGTAGAATCAACGGTTTTTATAGAGCTGCTTCGGCGTTGAACTGTGGCATTGGTAGTATCCTCGAACACTACCGTGATAGCTCGGTGTATGCTTTCGGAGTATTACATGATTCACAGTTTGTGGTCGCTCGTTTTCGCTTTGAGCCGTCGGATACCAGCAGTATCGGTGGAGGAAACACACCTTCGGACACGACATTGGGTGTATGGGATCGAGCGGCGTATGGCGGTGTGGAGGTATATCCGCAGCCAGTTCGTCGTGGGGAGCAGTTGCGCGTGGTGGCGATGGCAGATGTCGAAGCAGTGGAGGTGTGGACGCTCGACGGCAGGCGCGTGGTAGGTATGGCGGTGGAGCGTTCGGGAGAGGTGGCAGGTGTTTCGATGGATGTTCCGGCGGGTGTGTACGTGGTGGAGGTTCGTAGTAGTGGCGGACGTCAGCAGCGTGGTTTGGTGATGGTGGTGCCGTGAGGGCTGCGCGTTGGTTTGTTTTTGAAAAGTTTGGTGTGTATATTGGGGGCAGAAAGCTGTTTCACTCGTGACCGGAGATGCCATGACGTCGCGCAGTGTAGCTTTTTCTCTTCTCTTTTTGATGGCGTTGCCGGCGATGTCGCAGCAGCCATGTCCGCCGGGTTGGAACATGACGACAGTGACAATTGGACCGGACCCGAATGGCTGCATGTGGGAAGTTGATTTCTGCTACTCCTGCGGTTCAGCGACGGCACCATATCCAGGAATTCGAGCTGGTCATCCTCGCCCTGTCGGTAACCCGACATGCCCAACACCTAACCTCGGTTGGATTATCGAACAACTGATAAGCTACTACCAAAACTTCTGCACCATTCCAGAATGCCTTCCGGAGCCGGATACGTGTGCCAATACACTGCAAGTCGTTGTCGAAGGACCCTTGTGCTTCCGGTGGCACGTGTATGTGTACCGCGATGAGAAAGACAGTTGTCGGAATGTCTATCTTAGAGTCGGTTGTCCCGAACATCGTGGGTACTGTCAGGTGGTTAGTTGCATTTGTTTCACCAACCGTCAGCCGCCGAGGGTTCGGGTATGCTATCTTCAAAGTCAAGCGTTGAATGTAGATTGTCAGCCATACGAGGAGCCACCACTGTTCGAGTGCAGCGATCGTCCACGGTGGGAATTTTATCCGCAGACTTACTGCATTCAGAGCGAGTGTAACCTCTCTGAACCTGGTAATTCTTGCCCATAGGATGTCGAACAGATACGTGGAGACGGTCATGAAGTGGATGTGCGCGATCGTGGCCATGATTGTGGAACTGACCTGTTTGGCTCAGGACTTTCCGTATCGCATCGAACGAGTTAGCGTGGATTATCGTGGTGCCGTCGCAAACGACAGAGCGATCCTTTGCTATGGCAACCACGGTGTCATTACTGCATCGTACGACCGTGGTACGACGTGGCAGCAATTGAGCATCGGAGAACGCTACGATATTTACTACATTCAGCGGTGGCGGAACATGTTCGCAGGGGTGCATCGCGGCGGCATCATGTGGTCGAACGATGACGGGCGACACTGGCAGATCCGCATTATTGCAGCAGGAGAGGACGTCGTCGCGGGGTGCGGTCGGGATAGCATCGTGTACGTATTGCTACGCGACCGCGTCATGCAGTGGAATCTCGAACGTAATAGCGTCGAACTATTCGTCGAGCTGGACACATCGCTGCAGTGGATAGATATTGCATGTACCAGCAGGTATCTGTACGTTATGGCTACCGATTCGCTCGACAATTTCATTGTGCGAGGTATTCAATACGATCGTCTCGAAATGCTTCAAGACCGATACTTCAGTTCGTATCATAGCGCAGTGCATCTATCGGTGGCAAACGACACCCTGTATGCTTTGTGCGAACCTGTGGTCTTGGCGAGAGAAGTCGGTGATTATTTCTTAGCCTCATCGTCGCTTTTTGTATTGCCTGCAGGTCGCCTGACGACCAAGCGTGTTGCGTTCATCAGGATGAGAGGGTCGGCATATTTGGTGGAAGGCAATGTCGTTCGGTATCTCGGATTCACTCGGGAGGGGAACTTCCAGCTTCGCTATTACGAGACGATTCTCGATTCGACAAGAGATTTCCAGCCGACCGCAGTTGTCGGAGTCGCCGAGGATCGGGTGCTCCCATTCTCATTACGGAGACCGCCGTTCAAGATGACCAGAATCGTTCGCATCGGCAATAGCGGGGACAGCTTGCTTGCGGTTGGCGAAAACAAGATTATCGTTATGTCGACCGATGGAGGGAGTACATGGCGGTGGTGTTCGATCTTTTACTACAACTACTATCTCAACCTTGCCTATCAATCACCGGTGTACAGTGACTCGTGGTTTACGGTGTTTACATCGCCTGGCTACACCTATTACTCACTCCTTCGAAGCAAAGATGGGCTGACGACATTCGTTCCGCAACGCCGATGGTTGACGGGTTCTCCATCGCTATCTAACATTCTGTGGCACTTCGAACCCGATGGCAGAGGATTTATTCAGTACGGACCGAATTCACGGGGAGTGAATCTCGACTCGGCACTGGCAGTGACGACCGACTATGCCGAGACATTCGAGTGGAGACCGAGCATCACCCGATCATCGTATGGATGGGGGAGCGCTACAAGACCACTGCGATTGGGAGATACGTTTCTCGTTGTGGGGCGATTGACCCGTCGTGACACTGTCAACAATACCGTGCTCATCAACAGTAGCACGATGATCTATCGCTACAATGCACAGCTCGAGTCGGTGGATACGGTGGTCGTTCAGAATCGGATACCTCTTCTCATGCAGAGTTTCGATGGTCGGAATGCGGTTGTGTTTCTGTGTTGCGACACACTCCAAAGCGCACAGGGGGATACACTCTACTCTCATACGGTGCTCTTATCCACCGATGCAGGTAGCCGATGGGAGACGCGTTCGCGACTCGATCTACCCCGTCGGATGGTTGGAGCGGGCATCGCGGTCGAACGCAATGATGGAGGTAAAATTTACTTCCGATCGAGCTGGGGCGCCATCTATGTGTATCGCTACCGCGACAATGTGTGGGATACGATCATGTCACCGTCGCCAAACGACCTGGACGGTGTTCAAATTGCGTTCTTCGATCGCAAGTTGTGGTTGCTCGGCGCATTCGATACGACGACCAGGATTTACTATTACGATCTCGATCAGCGGTCCGGTTGGGATTCGTTGACGCTTTCCGAGCACTTGTCGGAGTGGTATGGATGGTCTCTATCGAACGATCTCATCGGTTCGATGGCGATGATGGGTATTGTAGCGAGCACCGATTCGGCACTGTTTATCTCGATCGGCAAGCGGGTGTGGAAATTGGCATATGACGGTGATCTAATCCCATTCGAAATGGAAATTCTCCGAATTGCGCGCGCCAGTAGCATTGTCAGCGTGGATCAAGACGGCGCATCTCGTGACGGTATCGAGGATATTCATGTATATCCGCAGCCAGTACGTCGTGGGGAGCAGTTGCGCGTGGTGGCGGTGGCAGATGTCGAAGCAGTGGAGGTGTGGACGCTCGACGGCAGGCGCGTGGTAGGTTTGGGGGTGGAGCGTTCGGGAGAGGTGGCAGGTGTTTCGATGGACGTTCCGGCGGGTGTGTACGTGGTGCAGGTTCGTAGTAGTGGCGGACGTCTGCAGCGTGGTTTGGTGATGGTGGTGCCGTGAGGGCTGTGCGTTGGTTTGTT
>JAOAGY010000018.1 GCA_026415505.1 Chlorobiota bacterium
GTCGGCGATGCGACCAGCGTCACCAACATCGCTCAAGACGGCTTGGACAACATCAGCAACCTCGTCCAGCAGATCAAGGACGCTGCCTCGACGGCATCGAGCGGCGCACTCGGCACCGACGAAAAAGTCGCGCTCGCAAAAAGTGCCTATCGTCTGGCGCAGCAAATCCAAACCGTCGTCGATTCGACGGTCTTCGGCGGTCGCCAGTTGCTCAGCGGCACATTCTCGGCAGAGTTCGTCATCGGTACCGGCGCGACCAACAACCTGCTGACGCTGGCAGTTGACCTGACCACGGGCAATGCCGACTTCGACATCAGCGGCTCGTCAGGGTTCAATCTGAACGCCACGAGCACAACCAGTTTTGCTGGTGTGGCGGGGCTGAACTTGCAGTCGCTCAACTCCGTCTCGTCGAGCGATCTTGGAATTTTCAGCAACACGAACATCCAGACGACGCTGACGAGCTTGGCAACGGCGCTCAACAACATCAGCAAGGTGGCGTCGTACTTGGGCGGTTTGACCAATCGGCTCAGTTCGCAGGAAGACGCACTCAAGTCGCAGGTGACCAACTACAACGCAGCGATTTCGCGGATCGAGGACGCCGACGTGGCACAAGAGCAGCTCAAGCTCATCCGTGCGCAGTTCTTGCAACAAGCCTCGATCGTCTCGCTGGCGCAAGCGAACCAGAATCCGTCGACGTTCCTGTCACTGTTCCGCTAAGCAAGCAGCAGACGGTACGCGTGAGCATCGGCAACCCAGCGTAGCGTTCAAAGCCCCCACAACGTTGCAGGCGTACCGTCAGCGTTCGAAGCCGCACATTCGGGATGAATGTGCGGCTTCACCATTTTCAGCAACGAGGAAGCCGGATAGTGACAGTCGTTCCGCTGTCGGGCAATGATTCAATGTGCAGTTCGCCCCCGTGCAATTCCACAAGACGCTTGGCGATCGTCAGCCCAAGACCGATACCCTGCTGCTCCCGAACGACACGATCGAACTGCCTATAGGCTCCAATACTGGCAATGTGCGCAGCGGTCATCCCTGCACCCTTATCGGCAATGCTGAATTCGACGACATTCCCTTCCAGAGAAAAGTCGAGATGCACCGGTGTTCCGGCTGCGGAAAACTTGAATGCGTTGTCGAGCAGCTCGTCGAGGACCTTGTGAAAGTTTTCTCCAGACATTGCCACGCCGACTCCTTCTGTGATTTCGCCGATGAGAAGATCGCTTTGGCGACCGTAGCTCTGCGCTTTAGTCATCGCGATATCTGCGGCGACAGCAGTTGCTTCGTCGGTACGATGCTGACGCAATTGTTCGACAGCTCGACGATCGGCAGCGAGCGTCTCCAATTGAGCATAGACCAAAAAGTTTTCCGCGATGCGAAGCAAGCGTTGTGCACTGCTGCGAATGTCGTCAGCGAGTTCGACGACGTCGGGATGATCGCCACCAATTGTCTTGATCGCTTGAGCTGCACCAAGAATCTGATTGAGCGGGGTACGGAATTCGTGCGGCAGTGCATACGTAACGTTGAGCTTGATCTCTTCGACACTGCGCTGCTGCACCTCGGATTTTTTCCACTGTGCCTCGATCGCCGAGAGCAGCTCTTCGATCGAGAACGGCTTGACCAAATAGTCATCGGCGCCGATGTCCATACCGGTTCGCATGTCGTTTTTCTCTGCGCGGGCTGTCAAAAACATGAACCGCAGCCCTGCTGTTTGTGGATCGTCGCGAAGGTGTTTGAGCACAGTGTAGCCATCCATCTCCGGCATGGACACGTCGCAAATGATCAGATCGGGATGATGTTGCCGCGCCAGTGCAAGTCCGTCTTTCCCGTTGTTGGCGGTCAACACGGTATAGCCTTCGAAGCGAAGGAGCGACGCAGTTCCCTCGATGATGTAATCGGAATCGTCAATGAGGAGAATTGTCCGAGCGTGACTCATCGGGAGAGCATTCGGTATGTTCGACGTCAGATGCCTCGACAGTACACGGCAGAGTCAAAACGGCGAGCATACCGCCCTCCGGCTGATTGCGGAGGGTCAGTGTGCCACCGGCTGCTTCGATCAGCGGTTTGAGCGTTGCCAAGCTCAAACCACTGCCGGGAATATTGCCACTGCGCGAACTGCGGAAGTACGGTGTAAACAGGCGATCCATTTCATCGGATGGAATGCCGATGCCGTGGTCGCGAACGGCGATACGGAGCAGCCCGCCATCGCACTCGGCAGTGACGTGGATATTTCCACCTTCGGGTCCGTATCGCGCTGCATTGTCCAGCAGCGCCTCCAGCGCGACGGTGAGCAATTCCGCATCCGTCACGATGCGCGGTGGTGTGTCGCACGTGACGACGACGTTGGCTTTTCGGCGCACGACGATCTCTAAGCGGCTGGTAAGCTCGCCAATGAGTGCTTCGACATCCACCTCCGACGGACGAGCATCGGCACGTCCCAGCACTGCCGCACGCCGAGTGAACGAATGGACGATATGCTCCAGATCGCGCACACGAGCGACGATCGAGGCGATGGTATCCTTGCGTTGCTCTTCGCTCATGACGGCGCCATAGCGATCGAGCAATTGTGCCGACGTCAAGATGCCCGCAAGCGGCGTGCGAAATTCGTGCGACAATGTCGAGATAAATTGCGAACGAAGAGCGTTCATCACCTGCTCGTGCTCCAATGCACGGCGGACGGCGTTCTCGGCTTCGATCAGCGGGGTCACGTCATGACAAAACAACCGCCAGCCCGTATCGGTACGTGCAACCAGCCTCGTGTACGATCGTTCCCCCGCGTGGATCAGCGAGGTTTGTTGACTTGTTTGCCGCTGCTCGCACAAAGCAGGTAAATCGGTACCAATCGGATGTGCCGACAGATCGGCTCCTACGCGAAGCTGAGGGAATGCCGAGGCTGCCGCACGGTTGTAGAACGTGACCATGTACCGCTCGTCGCACTCGATGATCGGCTCGATGCTCTGTTCCAAGTACGACGCTGCATGGCGAAGCCGCTGTTCTGCAAGAGCGCGTTCGGTAATGTCGAGCACGACTTGCAGCACACCGTCCGTTCCATCCTCGTGAAAAATCCGCACGACATAATTGTCGAGCCATCGCGCGATACCGTGCCGATCGAAAAAGCGGTACTGCAGGTGAAGTGGCTCTGTCGTATTGCTTTCGAGCCATCGGCGATACAAACTCCGAACATGGTCACGGTCGTCAGGGTGAGTTCGCCCGTTCCACTCTTCGACCGGCGCCGCAATGTATTGCTCGGTGGTGTAACCTGTCACGCGCGTGAACTCGCTGTTGGCAATGACCCGACTGAGCGTACCGTCGGCGTAAGTCTCTTCGTACAAAATCCCGCACGGCATGTTTTCGATGAGGGTTCGGAATAGCCGTTCGCTGTGCTCCAGTTCAGCCGCGTAGCGTCGCTCGTTGGTAACGTCCACCATCGAGCCAAGCACTTCGACGACGCTTCCCCGCTCATCGCGGCGAAAGGGATGGAGCAAGGTCAAAAACGTTCTACTTCCGAGCGTATAGGTGAATTCGACATCCTCGCCTTCGAACGCCCGCGCCACCATCGGCATTGTCACTGCGTTGACTTCCTCCGGAAACAGCTCGCGTGGACTTTTGCCGCGCACGTGTTCGGTCTTCAGTTCCCCTGCAAGACGCCCTTCGCGCAGGATGTACACCGGTTCGCCGTCTTCTTCGCGGCGGCGCAACAGAATCGTCATCGTTTGGAGATTGGCGATAACGTCAATTGCTTCCTGGAGGGAAACCGGGTCGGCATCTTTTATCGAGGATTCCAACTGGCGCACGAACAGCTCCAGCCGCGAGCGCGTCACACCACGGCTGCCGAAATACGTGTACACTAAGTGGGCAATCCGGTTGCGCCAGTCGTCCATGAAGCTACGATACGGTTCGACTCGATGAAAATATCGGCAAACCCAGTGCCAACTTGCAAATTAGCGATGCCCTAAGCCCCTTCCGTACATTTGCACCCTTGAATTTTGCCAGCTAACTCAATCGCGCCCATGACGTTTTATCCCTTCGATCGCATCGAGCCGAAGTGGCAACAGTATTGGGACGAGCACGGCACATTTACGACCGTCGAAGATACCGCGAAACCGAAGTTCTACGTGCTCGACATGTTCCCGTATCCGAGCGGTGCCGGTTTGCACATCGGTCACCCCGAAGGATACACCGCCACCGACATCGTCGCGCGTTACATGCGTATGCGCGGATACAACGTGCTGCACCCGATGGGATGGGACGCGTTCGGATTGCCGACCGAGCGCTACTCGATGACGACCGGCATTCATCCCCGCATCGCGACCGCCGAGAATATCGCCACGTTCAAGCGTCAGCTCAAAATGCTCGGCTTCAGCTACGATTGGTCACGTGAGATCAACACCACCGAGCCGCGATACTATCGCTGGACGCAGTGGATGTTTCGGCTCATCTACAATTCGTGGTACGACCACCAGCAGCAGCGTGCGCGACCGATCGAAGAGCTGCCGATCCCGCCCGATGTCACCGACGTCGAAGCCTACCGCGACGAGCATCGCTTGGCATACATGGCACTCGTGCCGGTCAATTGGTGCGAAGAGCTGGGCACCGTGCTCGCCAACGAAGAAGTTGACGAGTGGCGCGAAAAAGGCTACACCGTCGAACGCCGCCCTATGCGCCAGTGGATGGTACGCATCACTGCGTACGCCGAACGCTTGCTCGCCGACTTGGACTCGGTGGATTGGCCCGCCAGCACCAAAGAGATGCAGCGGAACTGGATCGGCAAGAGCGAAGGCGCCGAGATCGCATTCCCCATCATCGGCACCGACGAATCGGTGACGGTGTTCACCACACGACCCGACACGCTCTTCGGCGCGACGTATCTGGTGCTCGCGCCCGAGCATCCCTTGGTCGAACGCATTACCGAACCGGACTGCAGCGAAGCAGTCGCACGGTACATCGCCGAATCGCAACAAAAGACCGAGCTGGAACGGACCGAGCTGGCGCGGGAAAAAACGGGCGTCTTCACCGGCGCGTATGCTCTCAATCCTGCCACCCGACGCGAGATTCCCGTTTGGATCGCCGATTACGTTCTGCTCCACTACGGCACCGGCGCGATCATGGCGGTGCCGGCGCACGACCAGCGCGACTTCGAATTCGCCACGGTGTACGGACTGCCCATCGAGGTCGTCGTCCGACCGACCGACGGCGACGCAGAACAACCGCTGACGGCTGCATTCACTGCCGATGGCATCGGTTGCAATTCGACCAACGATGAAGTTTCGCTCGACGGACTGCCGACACCGCAGGCGAAAGAGCGCATCATCGAATGGCTCGAAGCACGCGGCATCGGACGGCGCACCGTTCGCTACAAGCTGCGCGACTGGCTTTTCTCGCGTCAACGCTACTGGGGCGAGCCGATCCCGATCATCCACTTCGAAGACGGCTCGCGGCGTGTCCTCGACGAAGACGAACTCCCCTTGGAACTGCCACCGGTCAGCGAATTCAAACCGACCGGCACCGGCGAAAGCGTCTTGGCGACCGTTCCCGAGTGGATGAACGTGCTCGATCCGAAAACCGGCAAACGCGGACACTACGAAACGAACACGATGCCGCAGTGGGCTGGCTCGTGCTGGTACTACCTGCGCTTTTGTGATCCGCACAACGACGAGCGCTTTGCCGATCCCGACAAACTCTGCTACTGGCTGGGAAGCGATCCCGATCGCGGCGGCGTGGACCTTTACGTCGGCGGTGCCGAACATGCCGTGTTGCACTTGCTCTACGCACGCTTCTGGCACAAGCTGCTCTACGACTACGGCTATGTACCCACGAAAGAACCGTTCGCCAAACTCTTTCACCAAGGCTTGATTCTCGGCGAGGACGGGCGCAAGATGTCCAAGTCGCTCGGCAACGTCGTCAATCCCGACGACATCGTGCGTCAGTACGGCGCCGATGCGCTGCGCTTGTTCGAAATGTTCCTCGGACCGCTGGAAGCGACCAAACCGTGGTCGAGCAAAGGCATCGAAGGCGTCAAGCGTTTTCTCGACCGCGTCTGGCGTATGTACACCGAGCCCGACGGCTCTCTCAGCCGTGCGATCGCCGACGTGCCGATGACGCGCGATCAGCAGCGGCTGCTCCATCGCACGATCAAAAAGGTGCGCCAGGACATCGAATCGCTGTCGCTGAACACAGCAATCGCGCAGCTGATGATTTTCGCCAACGAATTCTCACGACTGGAAAAGCGTCCGCGCCAGGCAATGGAGACGTTCGTTCTGCTGCTGGCGCCCTTTGCTCCGCACATCGCCGAAGAACTCTGGAGTCTGCTCGGTCACGATCAATCGCTGGCGTACCATCGGTTCCCCGACTGGGACGAATCGCTCGTTGCCGACGAGTCGGTCGAGATCGTCGTGCAAGTCAACAGCAAGGTTCGCGCCAAGCTCGTCGTACCCAACACCATTGAACAAGACGACCTCGAACGTCGTGCTCTCGAATGCGACGAGATTCGGCGTCACATCGGCAGTCGCCCGATCAAGAAAATCATCGTCGTGCCAGGGAAGCTGGTGAACATCCTGGTCGAATGATCCGAAGCACTGCCCGAACGGTGGCTCTGTCACTCGGTCGAAATTCGCAAAACGATTTTCCCGAACTGCTCGCGATTGCGCAATCGTTCGAACGCCCTGTCGAATTGATCGAATGGGATGACCGAATCAACTATCGGCGCAATGCGATGACGCTCGACAAATTCCAGCATGGAACGGAAGTCGTCGTCGCTTCCCATCGTGCTACCGATGATGCGTAGCTGTTTCCAAAACAGACGGTGAACATCCAGATTGGGGACTTTGCCGAGCGTCGCACCATAGACGACAATGCGTGCTGCTGGCCGAGCAAGTGCGAGCAGGTGGTTGAATGGCTCGCCACAGGTACCCTCGATACACATGTCGAAACCGCCGATCGAACGGCGTAGCTCTTCCCACCACGATTCAGCGGTATAGAGTACGCCGCATGTTGCTCCCAGCTCCAGCGATCGGCGGAGTTTCCATTCTGCTCCGCTTGTGACCGCTACCGTCGCATTCGTTGCTGCGCGCACAAACTGAAGCGCCATCAGCGCTACACCACCGCCGATTCCGGTGATGAGAACTGTATCGCTCGGATCGAGTTGACCTTGTACGAACACGGCACGATAGGCGGTCAAACCCGTTACCGGTAATGAGGCAGCTTCTTCGTCGCTCAGATGCGCCGGAGCTGGATGCAAACGATCGAGCGGGACGTCGAGATATTCGGCGAAAGTCCCTGGCGATGGCATGCCCAATATCGTGTACTCGGCGCTCTGAGCACGGGGATCGCTTCCCCAGTGCTGATTCGGATTGATGACGACTCGCGTGCCGAGCAAGCGGCGATCGTCGGCGTTGACTTCGACGACAATACCGCAGCCATCCGAACCGAGCACCGATGGATAGCGAATCTTTGCATACTTTCCTTCGACGATCCACTTGTCCCGATGATTCAATGCTGCAGTGAGCATCCGCACTCGTGCCCAGCCGCTCGGCAATTGTCCTGCGTCGAGCGACTCGAGCACGAGCCGATGCGGTGCGTCGAGTACAATCGCTTTCATTGACGTTGCGATGTGCGATAGTATTCTTCGATACTCTCGATGACGATGTCCGGGTCGATCGGTTTGGTAAAGAAATCGTTGGCACCGCACGCCAGGCAATACTGCCTCGCTGCGTCTGAATCAACCACCGTCACGATAGCGACATATGGCTGCACCTGGTGAGATTGCTGGCGGATGGCTTGCAAGACATCTATGCCGTCGTAACGAGGCAGTATCCAATCCACAAGTACCGCATCGAAGCGTTCGCGCTCGATGAGTTCCAATGCCCGGGCACCGTCGAGTGCAACTTCGACCGACCATCCATATCGCTCGAAAACCGCACGAATATAGGCGGCAGTAACCGGGTTATCCTCTGCCACAAGGATTCGCATAGCACTCCTTTGCGTGCGTTGCATCGGCTGTGGACGCAGCCGCTCGACATAGCTGCGTCAGGGTGCGTAAGACCTGCGACCGATGGCATAGTACTCGAAACCGCGCGCTGCAAGTTCATCGGGGTTCCACAGGTTACGCCCATCAAAAATAACGTGTCCGCGTAAAGCCGTTTTCATCCGTTGCCAGTCGGGCGAACGGAATTCCCCCCATTCTGTTGCGATGATGAGTGCATCGGCACCGACGAGTGCGTGGTACATATCGCGTGCGTACTCGATGCGCTCGCCGACGACACGACGCGCCGTTTCGATCGCCTCCGGGTCGTATGCGCAGATCGTTGCTCCATCGCCGAGCAGCGCCGCGATCACTTTGAGCGACGGTGCTTCACGAACGTCGTCGGAGTTCGGCTTGAACGCAAGTCCCCAGACAGCAAATCGCCGTCCGGCAATGCTACCACCGAAGCGCTCTCGAATGCGGTTGACGAAGCGTTCCAACTGTTCGCGGTTGATGCGATCTGTCCACTCGACCAATCGCAGCGGCGCACCAGCTTCTTGCGCAGACCGACTCAACGCGCGAATATCTTTCGGCAGACAGCTACCCCCGAACCCGATTCCTGGATGCAAGTATCGCCGCCCGATGCGCGGATCGAAACTCATCCCGAGCCGGACGAACTCGACATCGGCACCGACCGCCTCGCAGTAGCGACTCAATTCGTTCATGAACGAAATCCGCAGCGCCAAAAACGCATTCGAGGCGTATTTGGTCACCTCGGCGCTCTTTTCATCCATCACGATCAACGGGCGATCGTAATCGTTGACGAACGGACGGTACAGCTCTCGGAGAACCGCAACCACCTCAGGATCGCTGCTACCGATCACGACACGGTCCGGCGCAAGTGTTTCCTGGACCGCATTGCCCTCGCTCATGAATTCAGGGTTGCTGGCAACACGCAGATCGGCATCCGGCGCGACGCGACGAAAAATTTCACGGACTTTGTCCGATGTACCGACGGGCACCGTGCTACGTGTCACGATGATTCGCCTGCCGCCGAGATTTTCCTCTCTGACAATGGCGGCGATGTCCTCTGCGGTCTGCAGAACGTATCGTACATCTGCCGAACCATCCTCATCGGGCGGCGTCGGTAGGCACAGAAAAATCACGGTCGCATTGCGTACCGCCATACGGAGATCGTCGGTGAAATGTAACCTCCCTTCGTGAACGTTGCGCTGCAACATCGGTTCCAAGCCAGGCTCGTAGATCGTGCTCTTCCCCTGTCGCAGATGTGTCACTTTCTCTGTATCCACATCCATACACCAAACAGTGTTGCCCTGCTCGGCAAAGCAGACACCCGAGACCAATCCGACGTAACCCGTACCTATGACACCAATCGAGAGCGACACGGAATGTACTCCACGATGAGATTACTCCATCATTTGCCAGCGGTCTGTTCGATCGGACTGACAATAAACGGTGGCTTGGGAAAGCCATCGTCGATCGGACGAACTTCGATATCCTCGACGAGCAAATCCGGAACAGCAACCGTTGCGACAACATACTGCGAGCCACCCGTCCGATACGGCGACACTACCGCCGGTGCCAACAAGTTGTGAACATAGCTCGACTCTCCGACAGCAACGATGTCGCGAAACACCTGATAGCTACCGGCAGCGATGAGCATCCCGCGGACACGCTCGCGGTGTCCATCGCGCCAGATTCGCTCGACTGCAAGCGCCGGTATCTGTCCCTCCGACCCAGTCGGGAAGGTACCGGCTGTCTGTTGATAGACCGCTGTGTAAAGCAGGTTCTGATCGAGCAATTCGCTGACGATGTAGCCATACGGCAAGTCGCGCCGACGAAGTATCTCCAGCATTTGTGCAATGAGCTGTCTGTCGTTGGCGATGCGTCGGCGGTCATCGCTACGGAGCGACAGCACATCGTACATTGCACCACCGCCACGGCATCGCCCATTCGATTTCCGCACGCGCCGAGTCGGCAGGCGCGAACTGAGCAAGTTTTCCAGGTACCCGCGGCGAACGAGAACGAGCGGTTGAGCCGCGATACCTTCGTCGTCGAAGCGGTACGCAGCAGCGACAGGTGTCGAGCCGATCGCGGTGCGATTGGGAGTGCTTTCGACAGTGAGAAATTCTGCCATCACTCGCGCTCCGATCTTGTTCTGGAACGCGCCGAAGCGTTCTTGCTCCTGAACGCCTTGTTCGGCAAGTTGTGCACGCTGCGCAACCAGATTCGGTGCAAAGACCTGGGCGAACAACTCCGCCGCAGCCTGCCCACGAAAGAGCACAGGTCCGGAATACGGTTCAGCGACAACGGGTGCTGCTGCTTGATCGGAAAGGCGCTGCGCAACACGACGCATCGCACGAGCGAGTGAATCCCAGGTCGGTAATTCCTCGATTGTCTTGGCATAGGCGGCATAGGTTTGCGCAATCGGCATTCCGTCGGGTGCTTGCGCAGTGGCGACGATCTCGATTCCCACCTGGCACGAAAGCTTGACGAGCGAGCGACCTTCGCTGTTGACATACACGAGCAGTTCAGGAAGATGCTCAAGCGTCACCGTCGCGTTGTGGATCGCTGCATACTCGCGCGCAATCGCAGATATTCGGCGCAGTTGTTCGACAATGCGGCGAAGGTCGATGTGTGGAATCGGTGCGAGAGTATCGGCGAGATGTTCCGGCGGCAACAGTACAAAATCCGGTGTCGTGTCGCGTTGAACGCGGTTTTTGAGTACTGCCGATTTTTTCGCGTATTGTTCGACTGCAGCTTTGTAGGCTGCATCTGTCGCTAGCCACAGCTCACGCCGCAGGAGCGCGTAGTTCATCTCGCGTGGCACGATCCGATTTCGATAGCTTTCGTCATCATCCCCACCGAAAAACAACGCTGCAGCATCGAAGAAATTCGTATTGTCTCGCTCGGGCGAACCGACCCTCACACCGACGGTAATTCGGGCTGTCCGTGTTTGACCGCTGTCGAGCGTTCCACCCAAGGCGAGCTTGGCGCGTGCGAGCCAGCGATACCGCAACGTGTATTCGATGTAGTACGGCTTTTCCAGCGAGGCGATCGAAAGACTATCCATCGAGCGTCGCAGCTCGTCTCGAAGCGCTCGCTGCGCATCGGCGACCCATGGCGGCAACGCGGCAAGCGTCGCACCCGTCAGAAGCATCCACCAGCCCAGTATTGCTTTCATGGCGCTGCCTTTTCGACTGTGCTCACAGGCGGCGGCAATAGTGGCGGCTTCGATTGCGATTTGGCTTTCTTTTGCACCTCGATCTTGGACACAAGAAGCGCAGGCGAACACGCCGACACCGGCACACTTCCAGATTCTGCACCGCAGATACCGTTGAAAACACCGACTTGACGCGACGCAGCAGCGATTGTGGCGAACGTCGCCAGTGGTGTTCCGATGAAGTCCACACCACGGATCAATTCGTCCGGTGAACCATCGGCAAAAACTTTGTACACGACGAGCGGTTGCACCGTGAACGCGTTCGGAATTGTGCGCGAGGTGAACGTAAAGCCACCGGCGATGTCTTCGAAATAGAGTCCGAACGGTTTTCCTTGCTTGCGGCATTCGGCGCGCAGTATCGCTTTGAGCGAATCGAATGGAACGCTCTCGCGAGCCTGCACGATCAGATTCGATTGCCGAGCGACCGGCGCAAAACCTGCTTGTTTGCGTCCGTGCCCATTCGACTGCGGGAATCCTTCGACCGGCGAGCGACACATGAGGAAATTCTTGAATACGCCCCCCTCGACGCTGACAAGACGTCGAGCAGGGACGCCTTCGTCATCGTAGCGATAGCTCCCGGCAAGCTCGACACCAGCATAGCGATCGAGCGTCGGATCGAAAATCACATCGAGGAACGCCGGCAGCAATTGTTTACCGACAAGCGGTTTGAGTGTCTGGCTCGAATTGGGGTCCTTGTTGCGATGTCCTTCAGCCCGGTGCCCAAAAATTTCGTGGAAGAAGACGCCGGCTGCACGTCCGGACAGTATCGCCGGACCGGCATACGATTCGAGCACGGGCGCGGTTTTCAGTCGAGAGAGCACTTCGATGACCTCGCCAATATCCCGCTGAAGCGAATCCTGCGAGGGCAGCCCGTTCTCGCTGCGCGCAAGATACGTCCGGTACAGCGGCAGCGTCATGCCGTCGTCGGCTTTCGTGCGCGCGACGATTGTCAGACGCCAAAGTGGCTCGTTGGTGACGATCGCCGTGCCTTCGCTCGTGACGAGGTATTTGCGGATCAGCTCGACCTGCAAATGGACACGGCTGGCGAGCACATCGGCTGAGCGCAGAAACAACGCCGACAATTGCCGAAGACGTGCCGACCATACCGACGTATCGCATACGAGCGCAATCGGAGCCTCGTAGTAGTGCTGCGGCGGGTATGAAGTGAAATCGGCGGATGTATCTTCTTCGCGGACCTTGACGGCACGATCGGTGAGGACTTTTTCGTATCGTTCGATCGCGGCTTTGTAGGTGCGGTCGGTTGCTTGCCAGATCGTTTGGCGTAGTGCAAGCTCGTCGCCGTCGAGCGGTAAATCGACCGACCCCTGCCCACGACCGAATTGAATACCGCTGCTACCGCGCAGAATGTGTGTATTGTCGAGCTGATAACTCCCCACTCGGACGCTGACATCGAGCAGGCGTTGCCGTCCGACCGATGCTGTTTCGATTGCTCCACACTCGGCGGTTAGCACAACCGACTGAATGTCGTACACCCAGTATGCAATAAAGTACGCCGGTCGCTCAGCCGAGCGCATCGCCGCTTGCCACCGTTGCAGCTCCGATCGCAATGCATCGAGCACAGTATCGGTAGAATCGGAGGCATACGTGGCGACACTCGACAGCGCAAACGCCGCAACTGCACCGACGGCCGCGACGACGTTGCGCGACCACCTGGATCGGACGGCTGTCGGGATCATTCCTGGCTGACGACCCAGATTTTGAGCGTGCCGATGATGTCCTGGAACAAGCGTACCTTGACTTCGTAGATGCCAAGCGTTTTGATCGGCTCTTCGATGATGATCGAGCGGCGATCTATTTGGAAGCCGCGCAGAGCCAGTTCATCGGCTATCATCTGCGGCGTAACCGAACCGAAGAGCTTGCCTTCGTCGCCGACTCTCATTGGTATCGAAATCTGGAGTTCGGCAAGCTGTGCCGCCGTAAGTTCAGCCTGGTCGCGCAGGCGTTGCTGCTTGCGCTCGTAATGTTTCCGCTCGATCTCGATTCGCTTGAGCGCCGACGGCGAAGCATAGTATGCCAGTTGGCGCGGAATGAGGTAATTGCGAGCATACCCATCGCGCACTTCGACGATGTCGCCGACGGTACCCAGTTGCGGAAGGTTTTCGCGAAGGATGACTTTCATAGCCAGTATCCTGATGGAAATGACGTGTTAGCGGCTTTATTCTGTCTGGTTGTTCTCTCCACCGAGCGATTCGGACGCTGTCGCCGGCGATGGCTCGACACTGCTCGGCACTGGGATCGGTTGCTCGGCGGATTGCGGGGCACGTTGTTTACGATACTCGATCAGTCGCTCCGACAGTTGCAGCGTCAAGTGGCGCAACACACTGTCGTCCAAAATCAAGTAGCGCTCTATCACCGGCACCGAGCTCGGCGGCGCCTCGAAAATGCAGTGCACGTAGTACCCGTTGTACTTTTTTCGAATCGGATACGCCATGCGCCGACGTCCCCAGCGATTGACTTCACGAATCGTGCCGCCATGTTGGACAATGTATTCGTTGATACGCCCGACCGCCTCCTCGATTTCGGCGTCCTCGAGCGCAGCATTGAGTATGTACGTGGTTTCGTACAACCGACGGTTGCTCATATCGGTTTTGCTCCTATGGTTTGTTGAGAGACTCAACGAGCCGGCGCTGCATAGAGCGTCGGCAGGACGGGACGCGAAAATACGGCACCGCCGGCGACTCCGCACCCACATCGCTGCCGATGCGCCGTAGTTTTGCAGTGCGAAATGTCGAAATGCCAGTGCATATGAGCCGCCCAACGATCGAAACTTTTCCCAATCCAGAACCGAATCGCCGCTACGTCATTACACACGTCAATGCGGAATTCACTTCCGTTTGCCCGAAAACGGGATTGCCCGATTTCGGGACGGTCACCGTCCGCTACGTTCCTCGGCAACTATGCATCGAGTTGAAGTCTCTCAAGTACTACTTCCTCAGCTACCGAAACGAAGGCATTTTCTACGAAGCGGTCACCAACCGAATACTCGACGATCTGGTCGCTGCATGCGATCCAGAGGAAATGACCGTCACAACCGAATGGCGAACCCGCGGCGGCATTTACTCGACGATCGAAGCCAGATACGAACGCGCCGACAGACGATGAGCACAATCCGCATCGCAAAAGAATTCCGCTGGGAGATGGGACATCGTCTCCCCTTTCACAGCAGCCAGTGCCGCAACATTCACGGACACTCGTACCGTCTTCGGGTGACAATCGAAGGAACCCCGGACGCTAACGGTATGGTGATGGATTTCTACGAGCTGTCAGCATTGGTCGAACCGATCATTGCCATGCTCGACCACGCATTTATCTGCGACAGTGGCGACGAAACGATGCAACGGTTCTTCCGCGACAACCCGGACTTCAAGGTCGTTCACGTTCCGTTTACGACAACTGTCGAAAATCTCTGCACGTGGATCGCCGCACATATTGCCGAACGTCTGCGCACGCGAGGCGGCATCGAGCGTTTGCACGTTCGCCTGTACGAAACGGCGACGGCATTTGCTGACTATTCGATCGTACTGACACCACCCGCACAGCCGGCATCATGAGTGTTCGTGTTCGTTTCGCACCCTCACCGACAGGATATCTCCACATCGGTGGACTTCGCACTGCGCTGTACAACTTTCTCTTCGCTCGCCATCATGGGGGGCGATTCGTCCTTCGGATCGAAGATACCGACCGCACACGATACGTCCCGGGTTCGGTCGAAGACATTCTCGCCTCGCTTAGATGGGCTGGTCTTGAACCGGACGAATCGCCGGTTCACGGCGGTCAATACGGTCCGTATGTTCAGAGCGAACGCACCGAGATTTACCGGCACCATGCCGCGATGCTCGTCGAGCGTGGTATGGCATACTACGCATTCGACACGCCGGACGAGCTCGAACGCATGCGACAACGGCAACAGGCAGCCGGCATTGCCCCTCGGTACGATCGGAGCGCGATGCGCAATCAGTTCACACTCGGCGAGGACGAAACTGCTCGTTTGCTCGCTGCAGGTCAACCAGCGACAATCCGCCTGAAAGTACCGCTCCACGGCGACGTCAAATTCCACGATGCAATCCGTGGTGCCATCGTCGTGCCGTACAAGGATATTGACGATCAGGTACTGCTCAAAAGCGACGGCTTTCCGACCTACCACTTAGCCAATGTGGTTGACGATCACCTGATGGCAATCACGCACGTTATTCGTGGCGAGGAATGGCTGCCCTCGACACCGAAGCACGTGCTTCTCTACGAGGCGTTCGGGTGGACTCCTCCCCAGTTCGCGCATTTGCCCCTGTTGCTCAATCCCGATCGGAGCAAGCTCAGTAAACGACACGGCGACGTTGCCGTCCGTGACTACATCGCCAAAGGGTACTTCCCCGAAGCTCTCGTCAATTTCATCGCACTGCTCGGGTGGAATCCGAGCGGGGACCGGGAACTGTACACACTCGACGAGTTGATCGAAGCCTTTTCGCTCGAAGACGTCAACAAAGCCGGGGCGGTCTTCGACCTGGCGAAACTCGATTGGATGAACGCTCAATATCTTCACAGGCGAGTCCAGACCGATCTCGGCAGTTTGATCCAGCAACTCCGACCTCTGTTGAGCGAACGCGGGTGGAATGCCAGCGACGATTATATCGGGCGCGTCATCGTGCTCGTTCACGAGCGCATCCACCGTTTGCCGGAAGTCGTCGAGTTCGCCGACTACATGTTCGTTCCGCCTCGTTACGACGAGGAATTTTTCCGCACCGTGTGGGATGACCAATCGGAGACGTTGTTGCGCAACCTTTCATCGGTTATCGAAACGACCGATCCATTCACGGCAGAGGAGCTTCATCGGCGACTGAATCAATTCGCAGCCGAGAAGAGCATCCCATTCCGCCGAATCGGGAATCTGCTTCGATTGGCTGTCACAGGCAAACGAGTCGGTGCGGGCATGATGGACACGATCGCGCTGCTCGGCAAGGATGAAACGCTCCGACGGATCGCGTCGTTACTGTCGTCAGTTGCCACCCTGCAAGGTTCACCGGCGAGCGACAGCGATGTCGAAGCCCAACCATCGTGACACTTTTCGCGCTCGACCAACATCGCACCGGACAGTGGTAGCGGAGCCTGTCTGGCGCGTCACGGCTCGACTGATCAGCGGAGCATTCATTATCGCAGCACTACTGACCGCCTGTCGGACCTCGCCCCCACCGTGCACGATCCCATCCGGACACGTTATCCGTTGGGGAACATGGTACGATTCGCTCGGAGTGTTGCGCGGATACCAACTCGATGAACGTGGTATCGTGTCGCGCTACGAGCAATACATCGACTCACCGAACCTACGAATACTCGACACACTTGCGGTGGCAATCGAACCGCAAGTCCACTGTGATGTTCTCACCTCGCTCCGCACCGCATTTTTGCGCGAGCAAGCGTACGTCGTTATCGGTCCTGTCTCGCACTACGTCGAGTATGCAACGCCATCGGCGACATTGAGAGCAGTGTGGGATTCTCGATTCGAGACGTACGGAAGCCGACACTTCCGAGCTATTTTTCGTTGGTTGAACCATCTGATCGGTAACGATGGCACCACAGAACACTGACACAGTCACGCTGGAATTACTCATCGCTGACGACGATGCAGACTTTTGCGAGTCGCTCCGTTCGATTACTGCCGAGCAAGGTTGGAAAGCTACCGTCGCCACCACGACCGATGATGCACTGGCGCATATCGAACGCCGCGCAGACCGACTCGATGCCATCTTGCTCGATATCGAGTTCCGCGGTGAGGAGCGCACGGGGATGGATGTTCTCGAGCAGACACGCAAGCGTTATCCCTGGATTCCCGTCGTGATGATCAGCGGCAAGGGGACACTCGAAACGGCTGTTCGTGCAACAAAACTCGGTGCGGAGAATTTTCTCGACAAAGCGTCGGTAACGACCGAGCGCCTTGTGGAAATCGTCCGCCAAGCGGCTCGACGTCCGCTTGCACAGAACGAACGCGAGTTGAGCGAATTTCTCCTGTCGCAAGGAATCGTCGCTCGCAGTACCTCGATGCTGAAAGTCGCCGAGCAAATCTTGCGCTACGGGCGGAGCAAGCTGAATGTGCTCATCACGGGCGAAACCGGAACCGGCAAACAACTGGTCGCACGAGCACTCCACAACGTCAGCCCACGAAATAAAAAGCCGTTCGTCCGCGTGGACATTCCGAACATTCCCGACACATTGTTCCAAAGCGAAATGTTCGGATATGTTCGAGGTGCATTCACTGGAGCAGCGCAGGATCGCCCGGGCTATTTCCATGCAGCCAATCGAGGAACGCTGTTTCTCGACGAAATCGGCGATCTCCGGCTCGAACTGCAAGCGAGCTTACTTGTGCCGATAGAGGAAGGTCGCTTCCATCGCGTCGGCAGCACCGAGGAAGAACATGCCGACATTCGGATCATTTCAGCGACCGACCGCGACCTGGTCGAAGCAGTCAACAACAAGCAATTTCGCGAGCAGCTCTACTATCGAATTCGCGAAGCCGAAATAAAACTGCCACCCCTTCGCGAACGCCCAGACGACATCCCGCTCATCGCTGCCTATACTTTGCAGCAGCTCAACGAGACGAGCACGATCCAGAAATCCTTCACACCGCTTGCGCTGGACTACTTGACGAGCTTGTCGTGGAAAGGAAACGTCCGCGAGCTTATCAGCGTGATTCGCAGTGCATACACACACACCGACGACAGCGAGCTGATCACCGAACGAACTCTGGCGGAAATTGTCCGAACTGCATATCCGACAACATCTGTGCGCGAGCGGGCGCCGGACTTCCGCACCACCGGTACGCTCGGAGAAATCACCGCAGCAGCCGAGAAAGAAGCTATCGTCAGAACGCTCGAACAAAGCCACGGGAACGTCTCTCGTGCAGCGGCGATGTTGGGCGTATCCCGCGAGACGCTCTATTCGCTCATGCGCGAGTACTCGATCAATCCGAATAGTTTCCGCCCGTCGAAGCAGAGCTAACGAACCGGCGGTGACCACACGACATCGTGCTCGCCTGAACGCAGATTCGCAAGCCGTGCGGCGACGAAGAGAAAATCCGAACACCGATTGAGAAACGGCACGACCATTTCCCCGATCGCTTCTCGTTCGGCGAGCGCAACAGCACATCGTTCGGCACGCCGGCAGATCGTCCGCGCATGATGCAACAACGCGCTGGGCATGCTACCGGTCGGCAAGATGAACTGCCGCAGCGGTGGCAGCTCTTCCTCCCAGCGATCGATCCACCCTTCGAGCCACTCGATGTCCGCACGCTCAATCCGCGGCACGTCGTACCGTGGTGGAGGTTCCAGCGGTGTCGCCAAGTCGCTACCGAGCGAAAACAGCATCGAACTGAGTTCCAAAAGCACCTGCCGTAGATCGGTCGGTGTTTGTTGGTGCGCAATCGCAACGCCGAGAACACTGTTGAGTTCGTCCACAGTGCCGTAGGTTTCGATGCGGAGATCGTATTTGGGAACACGTTGACCGCCGAAGAGTGCCGTCGTGCCACGATCGCCCGTCTTGGTGTATATCCGCGTTGCCATCGCCTCATACCTGCTGGTAGGGTGACACAAATCGTTCGATGAATTCTTGCACGACAGGATCGAGACTCGATCGAAATGCCTCGACGTTCCCCTCGAAACGAACGACTCCGTCATCGAGCATCGCAACGCGGTCGGCGATGTTGAACACCGAGAACATGTCGTGTGTGATGACGACGCTGGTGACACCCAGTCGGACCTGGAGGTCCCGAATCAAGTGGTCGATTTGTTCGGACGTCACCGGGTCGAGTCCTGTTGTCGGCTCGTCGTAGAAAATGTACTGCGGATTGCCGACCAATGCCCGCGCGACACCGACACGTTTGCGCATGCCTCCCGATAGGTCGGATGGCTTCTTCGAACACAACAGTGCGTATTCTCTCTCGTAGGCACTCTGTCCCACCTGGTCCGGCGACGGAACCAACCCGACAGCTTCGAGCACGCGGCGAGCTTCTGCATCGAGGACATCGCGACGACGCTCGCCGTGTTCATATAGCCCGATGACAACGTTTTCCCAGACCGTCAGCGAGTCGAACAGCGCCGCCCCTTGAAAGACAAAGCCAATCCGCCGACGCATTTCGTAGAGCGCCTCGCGCGACAGCTCGCCGATGGTCGTTCCGTCAATGCGCACCGTGCCACGATCGGGAGCGAGCAGTCCGACGACGATTTTGAGAAGGACGCTTTTGCCGCAACCGGACTTGCCGACGATACACATTGTTTGCCCATTGGGTATCGTCAGCGTCACACCACGCAAGACCTGCTTGGCACCGAACGATTTGTGCACGTGTTCGACTGCGATCATCGCTTATGCTGCATGGAGTCGGTGACGGATGGATTCGATCGTCGGCGACGGAATCGCACCGATAAGCTGCCGAGTGTATTCCTGCTGGGGCGAGCGATAAAGTTCGTCGGCATCCTGCAGCTCGACAATACGACCGGCATGCATGACGGCAATGCGATCGCTGATGAATTTGACGACGCTCAAGTCGTGCGAGATGAATATGTACGTCAGCCCCAACTCTTCTCGCAACTGCACCAGAAGATTGAGTACCTGCGCCTGGACGCTCACATCGAGCGCCGAGACCGATTCGTCGCAAATAAGCAATGCCGGCTCCAACGCGAGTGCGCGGGCGATACAGATTCGCTGGCGTTGCCCGCCGCTGAATTCGTGGGGATAATTGTGGTAGTGCTGCGGCTCCAATCCAACCTTGACGAGCAAATCCTCGATGAATTCACGGCGCTCGGCATCGCTGGAAAAACGCTCATGAACTTTGAGCACCTCCATGATTGCGCTGCCGACCGTCAAACGCGGATTGAGCGACGAATAGGGGTCCTGGAAAATGATCTGCATGTGGCGTCTCAACGCTTTCAGCTCGGAACGCGACAGCGATGTCACATCGTGGCCGTCGAAGACGATACGACCGCTGGTCGGTTCGATCAATCGCAGAATCGCGCGCCCCGTAGTAGTCTTTCCGCACCCAGACTCTCCAACCAGTCCGAGTGTCTCACCACGACGTACTTCGAAACTGACTCCGTCAACTGCTTTGACCCACCCCGACGCTCGACTGAACAATCCCGTGCGGATGGGAAAGTGCACACGCAAATCCTCGACGCGGAGCAAGATGGGATTCTCCCTGAGTTGTGCCAGGCGTTCGGCGCGTTCAGCCTCGGGGATTGCACGTTCACGGACGACTATTTCGATATCCGCGTGATCACGCTCGACGATGGTGCCATCGGTTGATTCGTCCATGAAGTCGCGAACTGTCGGCAGCACACGCATTCGCACATCCAATCGTGGACGGCACGCAAGCAAACCTTTCGTGTACGGATGCTGTGGATTTTCGAAGATATCCAGTGCGCTGCCGTGTTCGACGATGCGCCCTTTGTACATAACGACGACCTCATCGGCGATTTCCGCGACAACACCGAGATCGTGTGTGATGAAGAGCACGCTCATCTGGTGGGAACGCTGGAGCTGTTGGATCAATTCGAGGATCGCGGCTTGGACGGTTACATCGAGTGCTGTCGTCGGTTCGTCAGCGATGAGCAGGTCGGGATTGCACGCCATCGCCATAGCGATCATTACGCGCTGCTTTTGTCCGCCCGAGAGCTGGTGTGGATATTGGTCGAGCACGACTTCCGGTCGTGGAAGTTGCACTTCGCGAAACAGTTGCACTGTACGCTCTCGCGCTTCCTGGCGGCTCATGCCGCGGTGCAACCGAAGCACTTCGACGACCTGATCGCCACAGCGAAACACCGGATTGAGCGATGTCATCGGCTCTTGGAAAATCATCCCCATCCGATTGCCCCGATAGCGGCGCATGTCTTCTTCGGGAAGCGATAGCAGCTCGACTCGAGCGCCATCGGCTTCGTAAAACGTGATCGAGCCACCGACGATACGACCCGGCGGCGATGGGATCAGCCGCATGATCGAAAGTGCTGTCACCGATTTGCCCGATCCGGATTCACCGACAATACCGACTGTCTTGCCGCGCGGAATTACCAGCGACACATCGTCAACAGCACGGACGATGCGCTCATCTGTGCGGAATTCGACTCCGAGATGTTCGATACGCAGAAGCGGTGCCATATCGAGACGAGAGTACAACAACCAAGCGCAAAATACAGTACCGCTATCGGTACATGCGGCGATTGCGAATGTAGTCCACCACGAGCATCTTCCCCAATTGATCGAGGTCGCTGTAAAACGCACGTCCACGATTTGCGCGGGTGAGTTCCTCGACGAAACTGCGCAGATATGCATCGCGCGCGATCATGAACGTGCTGATCGTGATTCCGTCTCGGCGGCAGGCAACGGCTTCGTCGAGCGTTTTGTTGACGATGCGGGGGTCGAGTCCGAAGGGATTTTTGTAGAGTCGCCGATTGTCGTCGAATATCGCCGACGGTTTGCCGTCGGTGATCAAAAAAATTTGCTTGTTCGTACTGCGTGCGCGTCGCAGCAATTGCCGTCCGAGTCGCAGTGCATCGCGTGTGTTCGTATGGAACGGACCGACGGTGATGTAGGGAATCAGTTCACGCTCGATGCGTCGCGCTTCGTCCCCGAACACGACGACATCGAGCCGATCTTTGGGGTACTTTGTCGTGATGAGTTCGACCAATGCGAGCGCGACACGCTTGGCTGGTGTGATACGATCTTCACCGTAGAGCACCATCGAATGGGAGATGTCTATCGCCAGCACGGTCGCGCACGTGGTCGAATGCTCGGTCTCGTGAACACGGATGTCGTCTTCATGGAGCGGAAAATTTTCCAGCGAGCTATCACGGAGCAACACATTTTGAAATGTCTCCGTCAGAGCGATGAGCGAAGCGGGATCGCCGAAAATGTAAGATCGGGTTTCGGGAAGCGGCTCGTGTCCCTCTCCTGCGTGGGGGACGTCGTGATCGCCGACGTCGCCTTTGCCGAGCGCGCGGAAAATCTCGCCGAGTGCATCGGTCCGCATCATGCGTTCAGTTTTCGGTGTCGGGCGAAGCTCGCCGTCCTGCTCTTCGATGAAACCTTCGGCGATGAGCAGTCGGACGTAGTCGTCCATCGTCATCTCGCCGAGCACCCCGTAGCGTTCGTCGAGCAATTCCATCAGTCGCAAGGCATCGGCGACGTCCATATCGGCTTTTAGCAGCACCAGCCGAAATAGCTGAAACATTCGCTGTAGCGCCTGTTCGGCGGTTTCGGCATCTTCGTGCCACGCAGTATAGCGAAGGCGATACATTGTCAGAGCATGTATTTGCTCAAATCAACATCGTGGGCGAAGCGATCGAGCTTGCTGCGAACGTATGACGCGTCGAGCCTGAAACGATTGTCAACGATCGCATCCGGTGCATCGAAGAGCAAATCGTCGAGCACGGTCGTCAAAATGGTGTGCAATCGGCGTGCGCCGATGTTGGACACGGTGTCGTTGACACGGGCGGCAATCGCAGCAATCTCGGCGATCGCATCGTCGGTGAATTCCAGCTCGATGCCCTCGGTGGCGAGCAATGCGCGGTACTGCTTGATCAGCGCGTTTTCCGGAAGCGTCAGTATCTGCACGAAGTCTTGTTCCGATAGGGAATGCAGTTCGACACGAATAGGAAAACGACCCTGCAATTCGGGAATTAGATCCGACGGTTTGCTGACGTGAAATGCACCCGATGCAATGAAGAGAACGTGGTCGGTTCGCAGCGGACCGTACTTGGTATTGACCGTCGAACCTTCGACGATCGGGAGCAAATCCCGCTGGACGCCTTCTCGCGATACATCCGGTCCGTGCGACTGCCCTCGCGAGGCGACTTTGTCAATTTCGTCAATGAAGACGATGCCCATCGTCTCGGCACGTTCGATTGCCTCGCGTACCACCGCATCCATATCGATGAGCTTTTCGGCTTCTTCTTGTTCGAAAATCGCCCGTGCTTGAGCGATCGTTACTTTCCGTTTTTTGGTCGCTTTCGGCATGAATCGTCCGAGAATCTCCTGCATATTGATGCCCAGCTCGTCCAAACCGATAGGACCCATCACCTGCATCATCGGTACTTGGGGAGCGGAGACCTCGATTTCGATCGGTTGGCTGTCGAGCTGTCCACTGCTGAGTTTGTACCGTAGCTCTGCGCGCCGTTCGGTGTACCGCTCCATATCGGCGGTCGAACCGAATTCGAACGACACTCCGCGGGCTGGCGGTGGCACGAGAATATCCAACAAGCGTTCTTCGGCAGCGGCGGCAGCTTCACGACGTTTCTCAGCGGTTTTCTCTTGGCGGACCATGGCGACAGCGGTTTCGGCTAAATCGCGGATCATGCTCTCGACATCGCGTCCGACATAGCCGACCTCGGTGAATTTGGTTGCTTCGACCTTGACGAACGGTGCGCCAGCCAAACGCGCCAGTCGCCGCGCCAATTCGGTTTTTCCCACGCCGGTCGGTCCGATCAAAATGATGTTGTTCGGCATGATCTCCTCGCGCAGATCGCCCTCGACTCGTTGGCGACGCCAGCGATTCCGGAGCGCAATCGCTAAGGCGCGTTTTGCCTCCTGCTGTCCGATGACGTATTTGTCCAGCTCAGCGACGATCTGCCGGGGCGATAGTAGCGATTGCTGTGGTGTTGTCATGCGAGTTCTTCGATGGTGAAGGTATCGTTCGTGTAAATGCAGATGTCGGCAGCGACAGAGAGCGCCTCCTCGACGATGCGTCGTGCATCCAGCGACGTGTGACGCACCAATGCTCGTGCTGCAGCGAGCGCAAAATTCCCGCCCGAGCCGATCGCTGCGATACCGTCGTCGGGGACGATGACATCACCGTTCCCGCTGATGAGCACAAGCTCAGTACGACTGGCAGCAACGAGCATCGCTTCGAGCCGGCGTAAGTAGCGATCGGTCCGCCACGCTTTCGCCAGCTCGACGGCGCTGCGAGCCAAATTGCCGCGATGTGCACCGAGTTGCTCCTCGAACCGTTCCAGCAACGTAAAAGCATCGGCAGTCGCACCGGCGAACCCAGCGAGAACCGAATCGTTGTAGAGCCTGCGAACTTTTCGTGCAGTGCTCTTGAGAATCGTTGTATCCAGCGAAACCTGACCGTCGCTACCTATGCATGCTTTGCCATCGCGAAGGACGGCGATGACGGTCGTTCCATGCGCTTGCAATTCGGATCGTTTCATTTCTTCAACCGCACCAGGAATACGACAAAAACGAAAAGCGACACTATCGCCAGCGACGCCAGTATAGCGCCTGTGTCGAACGCGCCACCAGCGAAAGCTTCGACCGAGCGCCACACAAACGACAGCGTGAAAATGCCGAGTGCTGTCGCCAGCGCTGGTTTGCTCCAGAGAACTCGGCGACGCCAGAATATTCCGAGCAGAACGACGATTGCACCACCACCGATTCCTCCGACGAGTGCAATCGGTGCGTGATGCTCGCCGTACAAATACACGAGCGTCCCCGTTGTAGCCAGAACAACGGCATAACCGATCAACAGCCGGAAAACAGCCGAAAGACTCATCACTGCTGGCACTCGGTGATTCGACCGTCCTGCATTGTCACGATACGATCGGCGCAACCAGCGACATCGGGACTATGCGTTGCCACCAGCACCGTCAGTCCATATTCGAGCCGTAGTTCGGCGATCAGACGAAGAACGTGGGCAGTGCTCGCGGAATCGAGGTTGCCCGTCGGCTCATCGGCAAGCAATACTTTCGGACGGATCACCAGTGCACGCGCCAATGCAACGCGTTGTTGCTCACCGCCGGACATCTCCGCCGGTTTGTGTTCGAGCCGATGCGATAGTCCGACCGCGTCGAGCACCGCACGCGCTTGTCGTTCAGCAACGGTGCGTCGCTCGCCTCGCAACAGCAGTGGCATCATGACGTTTTCCAGCGCACTGAATTCCGGCAGCAAATGGTGGAACTGGAAGACGAATCCAATGCCGTACGAACGAAGCCGCACACGATCGGATTCATTCAAGCTCGAAAGCGTCTGACGCTCACCGCCATCGAGCCGATAGTACACCTCACCTCGATCGGGTGTATCCAGCCCGCCGAGAATGTGTAGAAACGTACTTTTGCCCGCGCCGGACGGACCAACGAGCGCGACGTATTCACCACGCTGAAGCGACAGTGATACACCACGCAAAACGACGGTGTCATTGGTCGAGCGAAGCGAATACGTCTTGTGAACGTCCTCGGCGGAGAGTATCGTCACGCTGCGTCGGAGAATGATGCAAGCAAAAATACCGCATCTCGGAAGCGATGAACCCACATTCACTGCTCAACCACTGCATTCAATTGCTCGACGTGATCGAACGAGCTGCTTCTACGCCAGCCGACGAACTGGCAAGTGCGTACATGCGTTCGCGAAAGTATCTCGGTGCCAAAGAACGTCGCGCAGTGTCGGAGATCGTGTTCTCGACACTACGCATGAAAAACACCGCCGAGTTCATCGTCAACACCATGCTCCGACGAAACGCTCGCCCCGAACCACAACCGACACTGGCAGCGCTCGTTGGGACAATGACTGCAGTCGCTCCGCTGTGGGCGGGCTTCGATCCACGCTCGGTGCTCGACGACGCAGCAAACATGCCCACCGATCCCATCGCCGTAGCCGAGCACCTTTACCGTGAAGTAACTGGCGACACGCTGCCGCCTCGGTGGCACTCCGAGCTTGTATCGCTCTTGCATGAACTCGACGAAGGTGGGTCCGATGAGTTCGGTTCGCTTGCGCTCGTAGCGTGCCTGCCCGAATGGATCGTCGCGCACCTTCACGATGGCGGGATGACTACTGACGAAATCCGACAACTCGGTCGTGCGATGATCGTGGCTGCACCGGTGGTCTTGCGTGTTGCGACTCCGGCTCTGTCCCGGCAGCAGATTATCGCACTGCTCGAACAGAGCGGCATTCGGTCGCAGCCGTCAACGCTCGTACCAGACGGCATCGTCCTCGACCATCGCGCTCGACTCTATCAGCACGAGCTATACCGAAGCGGTGCCGTCGAAGTGCAAGACGCAGGGAGTCAGCTCGTCAGCCTCGCACTTGCACCCGAAGAACACTGGCGCATTCTCGATGCGTGCGCTGGCGCTGGAGGAAAAACGCTGCATCTGGCGTACCTTCAGCGCGATCGCGGAGAAATCGTCGCATCCGACGTCGAACCTCGCAGACTTGGGTTTTTGCAACGCAGACTTCAGCGACATCGTTTTCGCTCCATTCGTACCGAACCGATTCCGTTACTTCCGCTACCACGACAGAAAGCCTACGAAAAAAGGTTCGATGCCGTGTTGCTCGATGTTCCTTGCAGTGGAACGGGTACGCTGCGACGTTCCCCAGAAATTCGATGGCGCCTCCGTCCCCGTCAAATCGAGCACATTGTCGCGACACAAGAGCGTATCCTCGATACGTACTCGCGATACGTGCGACCTGGGGGAATTCTCGTGTATGCGACGTGTTCGATCCTTCACGGCGAGAACGAACGTGTCGTCGAGCGTTTCTTGGATCGCTCCACCGATTTCGTACCCGACCCACTGGCACCAGCATTCGAGCGCTACGGTGTTGGGCTGAACATCGGGGAAGAACAATGGTCGCTGCGACTGGCTCCGCACACGCACGGTACCGATGGATTTTTCATCGCACGATTACGGCGACGATAAACCGCTACTCCGTGCTACGAGAAATACTCCACCTGCAATCAGTGCAAATCGAACCAGAAATGCGACCGCAGCGGATATCGAAACCGTTTTCCAGCTATGACTGGGAAGTAGCACTCGCGCCATGACGGCTGCATGGACGACCGATCCGATCTCGACTTTTGACGCGAGCGCGAGCAACTGAACATTCGCTGTCGCAGGATCGAGCAACGCGCCGAGCGATGGCACAGCACGTACCGACCCAACCAACACTTGCACCACAGCCACCACGACACCGACGACGCTCACCAGCGGCAGCGGTACGATCGCGGCTGTTGCTATGCTGCCAATTCCGACCGATGCTCTCACAACGCCACGCACCGCAACGATCCCTCCGAGTCCCCACAGTACGAGTGCCGCGATACTCCCACCGAAAAGCGAGGAAGCGAACACACCGAGCGGCGCAAAGTCCATCGGTATTGCGCTGTAGCCCAACCCGTGCGCGACCGCCGCATTCGCTGCTGCGTACTGCTCGCGCAAGTGCGGATCGAGCCACCCGATCCACGCCGAGAGGACGTCCAACAGCGCGGCTACCAATGCAGATGCAAATGCCACCTGAACTCGAGCGACTGGACCAATCGCATCGAGTGGCAGTGGCGAGCCGGTTATCGCCGTGCGAAACCAGTCAATCCAGCGATGAGCCTCCTTCATGAGCGGCGTTTTCTGGTGGCGACATGAACCCTTCGCGGTCGTAGGCGCGCCCGCGTATCAACAGCCAGTAGCTGCGACACTCGAACAGAAATCGTTCACCCAAAGTGCGAGAAAACGGCGAGTCTTGCTGTCGCATGCGTTCCGGATGCCATTGAACAGCGACCAGGAATCCGCTCGTTTCGGGCGCATCGGCTTCAACGGCTTCGATGATTCCATCGGGCGCAGTTGCCGCAACCCGGATACCGCTACCGAGCCGTTCGATCGCTTGATGGTGCGCACTGTTGACGGTTCCTTCCCACGCGCGAAGCATCTTGCCGAGCGTCGTGCCAGCTTCGATTTCGATCGCATGTTCGCTGTCGGCATCGCCGAGCTTTCGATGTTCGAGCGACGATGCCATGTGGCTTGGTATGTCGGCAATCAAACTACCACCGCTGGCGACATTGACGAGCTGCAAACCACGACAGATACCGAGCACCGGCATCGAATACGAGCGTGCTCGTTCGAGCAACGCAAATTCGAAGTCGTCGCGTGCACGGTCAATCGTTCCACAAGGCGGACGCAGTTGCTCGGCGCCATAGAGCGCAGGATCAATATCGGCGCCGCCGGTGAACACGACACCGGCACACTCGACCAGCTCCTCCAGTGCGCGACGAGTATCGTAACCGTTCCTGGACAGGTCAACGATCTCGATGTCCGATTCGATTCTCTTGAGCCACTCGGCATAGCGTTCGTATTTCGGGCTACCGCTTCCCTTCGACAGAGCGATCTTCATCGTGTCACCGACCGAGAAAGTTCGACAAACGCAAGTGAAGCACTTCTCCATCGTCGCTCCTGAATTCGAGCTGTGCGACGGCGACTCGAACGACGCACGCTGCATGCGCGAATTGTTCTGCAAATGCGGCGAGTTTGATGGCATCCTTTTCCGTCGTCACAATCGAGCAGGTGCCCAATCGGCGTGCAGTCTCGATAATACGCTCGGCGTCACTGCGAGTGTACCAATGATGATCTCGCCAGACGAGCATATCAGCGACGTTCACTCCTGCATCGGCACGGAGCGAGCGAGCAAATCGCTGTGGATTGGCAATCGCACAAACCGCCACGACATCACCGACTGGTGGAATTGTCGGGACACCGTCGAGCGTTCGCCACCGCCTTATGCGGATGTACGCTTCGACCACAGGGACGTCGTCGGCAGCATAGCGAGCGACGGCTTCTCGCTCGACCCCGATTGCGCAAAGAATGTCGGCTCGGTGAAGATTTGTCAACGGTTCGCGCAGTGTACCGCAAGGTATGAGCGCATTGGACGGATCGAGTGTCGCAGCATCGACGAGCACTATATCCACGTCGCGGTGGAGTCGGCGATGCTGGAACCCATCGTCGAGCAGGACGACGTCTGCGCCGTATTGCTCCTGTGCCAAGAGAGCACCTTCGAATCGGTTTTCCGCTGCGATAACGACCGCTGTCGGAATTCGCTGAGCGATAAGGGCAAGTTCGTCGCCGCTCGACGTGACCGGCACTTTCGTTCCGCTGCCGTCGGCAACAACGATCGTTCCTCTCGATTGTCGTCCGTACCCACGACTGACGACAGCAACACGCAAACCTCGCCGACAAAGCCACTCCGTCAATGCGAGCACCATCGGCGTTTTTCCCGTACCACCGACGGTGATATTACCGACGCTGACGACAGGTATTCCGACGCTGCGCACTCCGATACCTCGATCGTAGCAGCGATTGCGCAGCGACACAACCATTGCGTAGAGAGAGCTAATCAGTCGGCGCATATCGTTGCTGGAGCGATCTGCAATAATCGAGGACCGCATTGTCTGTCAGCTCGGCAGGAATGTGCATTGCTGGCGATATTTCGATGGTCACGCGCGCAAGCGGCAATGGCAACAAAAAGCGATCCCACGAGCGCCGAAAGCGCCATGCCCAACGACAATGCACCCGGCACCAGTAGAGCGGCACGCCGGCATGTTGCGCACAGACGACCGCACCGCGTTTGACGGTGCCGCGCGGTCCTCGTGGTCCATCGGGCGTAATCAAGACCAAGCAACCGCCTTTGGCGTGCTCGATCAGATCGTTGAGTGCATGAGCACCGCCGCGCGAGGATGAACCGCGCACGCACCTGTACTTCCAGCGGTGCAGCACTGCCGCAAGTAGCTCACCATCGCGGCTCGAACTGACGAGCGCAACCGCGCCACGCCCGGCAAACAGCGCCCACACCGGCAGCATGTGACCATGCCAAAATGCAACGACACCACGTTCGGGAACAACACCATGAATGTGGAGCCGCCACGTGCGTCTCAAAAGCGAGAGCAAAAACACAGCCACCTGTGCTTTCATCGGCGAGCCAGCAGATGAACAATCCGATCAGCGATGCGACCACTGGTACCGCTCCCCCCGAGTTGCGAGCGGATGTGTTCGGCGGCATGCCGCTGCTGTTCAATGCTGTGTGGATCGTCGAGTAGTCGCATGACTGTTTGCTCGATGCGTTCTGTGCGGGACGTCCACTGCACAATTTCGGGCACGACTTTCTTGCCGGCAATAATGTTCGGAAGCGCGATGTACGGAATACGCACCACGAGTCGCCCGACGACATACGTGCCGAGCGAGGCTCGATAGACGACAACTTGGGCAGCACCTGCCAAGAGCGCTTCGAGCGTCGTCGTTCCTGCTTTGACGATCGCAATGGATGCCCGCAGGAGCAACGATTCGACATCGGATTCGAAAGAGACATCCGGCGGGATGCTACCGTGCGAGGGTCGTTCGACTCCGACAGCAAATTCCAACTCCGGGCGACGCTGGCGGAGTTGCACTGCCGCATGCAGCAGTGGTTGCAGGTGCAACGCTCGCTCGTGCTGACGCCAACCCGGAAGCAAGGCTATCAGATGAGGCTGTTTGCCGGTGTAGCCGCGTTCGGCGTATCGTGGATTGTCGAGCAAGGGATGCCCGTGGAATTCCGCTTCGATACCGTAGCGCTGGAAGAACTCCACTTCGAACGGAAGAATCACAAAAAGGCGATCCACCGCTGCTGCCAGCCGCGCAGCTCGCCACTGTCCCCATGCCCAGAGTTGCGGCGCGATGTACCAAAACACCGGCACACCGCGACTGCGTAGCTGCCGCGCCAAGGGAAGATTGAAACCGGGATAATCAACCGGGATGAACACGTCGAACTTCTCGTTCATGCCGAACTGGCGAGCCGCCTCGAACGCCCCGCGCAGCGTGCGATACTGGCGAACAACTTCCGAAAAGCCGCTGACACTGATCGCTTCGAAAGCCAACGGAACGATCGGCTTCAGTCCCACAGCATGCATCGCCGGTCCGCCAATGCCGACAAATTCGGTATCCGGGACGCGGTCTCGGAGAGCAGCCATCAAGCGTGCCGCATGAATGTCGCCGCTGCGATCTCCCGCGACGATGAACACTCGGAGTCCCATCACAACTACAGCAACGGTTGTTGTTCGTCCTCGATCGGCAACAATAGCGACGGGTCGTCGTTAGCGACACTACCGACGCGCTTGGAGACTGCATAGTATCGCCACGGTATGTCAGGGGCAGCAAGTACCGCATCGAGTGCAACAGTTGCTTCGCATTCGGGTGAAAGCCACAGGTCGAGAACGCCGAGCGGAACAACGACAGGCATTCGATCGTGAAGATGTGCTATGGACGAATCGGCGCTGCGCGTCAGAAGAGCACAGCGATAGTAGGCGCGTCCGGTTTCGATGTCATTGTCTGCTGCAAATACAGCAGCAAAACCGAGCAGTGGCATACCCTCGGCTGTAATGTAGTACGGCTGACGCCGCCGATCGCCCGACCACTCGAAAAAACCGCTGGCGGGAACGACACATCGCCCAACACGGAGGAATCGGCGAAATGCCGGTTTCTCGGCGATCGTTTCGCTCCGGATATTGATGAGCAAGCCACTATCACGCCTCCGGAGTCCCCAAATCGGTTCGAGAATGCATCGAGCACTTGCGCCATTCGACGCGACGACGAAAATTTGTTGACCCGGAGCGATGTTGTATCGCGGGCGGAATCGGTCGAGCCGCACATCGAAGGTGCGCTCGATGTCCTCCTCGGTAGCTGCCAGAACAAAGCGACCGCACATAATGCAGCCCGTGCAAGGGCGCTTAGTCGTTCATGATCTCGTGTTCTTTGCGCTCGACGATTTGATCAATTTCCTTGACGAACCGATCGGTGTAACGCTGAACCTCCTCCTCTGCCCGTTTGCGTTCGTCTTCGGAGAAACCTTCCTCCTTCTCGGCTTTCTTGAGATGCTCGATCGCATCGCGCCGAACCTGGCGAACAGCAACTTTTGTTTCTTCCGCCATTTTGCGACAGCTTTTGACGATTTCTTTGCGTCGTTCTTCGGTCAGCGGTGGAATGGGAATGCGGATGACAGCGCCATCATTGGTGGGGTTGAGACCCAAATCGCTGGCTTTGATTGCCTTCTCGATTTCGGCGAGCATCGAGCGTTCCCATGGCTGGATGACGATCATCCGTGGTTCGGGGACCGAGATACTGCCGACTTGTTGCAGTGGCGTCGGTGTGCCATAGTAGTTGACGCGTACTCCGTCGAGCATCGCAACGGACGCGCGTCCTGTTCTCACGCGTGCAAGCTGGTGCTGCAAATGCTCGACTGCTTTGCTCATGCGTTGCTGTGCATCGTTCAAGATCGCAGAGATCGGCATAGGGACTTGTCGAGGTTGGTGACACAGTCAGAGCAAAACTACTGCACGATTTCGCCGTTGCTGACGATCGTGGCAATGGGTTCGCCGACAATCAATCGGTACAGGTTGCCCGGCGTCTGTGCATCGAAGACAAGGATCGGAAGATTGTTTTCTTGGCACAGCGTGATCGCTGTCAGGTCCATGACCTTCAAACCGTAATCGAGCACTTGACGGTATGTCAATTGCTCGAACCGGCGAGCATCGGGGTGAATTTCCGGATCGGCATCGTAGATACCGTCCACGCGCGTACCTTTGATGATGCACTCGGCTTCGATTTCGATTGCTCGCAATGCTGCGGCAGTGTCGGTCGTGAAGTACGGATTGCCCGTACCGGCACCGAAAATGACGACGCGTCCTTTTTCCAAGTGTCGGATGGCACGACGCCGAATGAACGGTTCGGCGATTTGCGCCATGTGGATAGCAGTTTGCAAACGAGTTTGCAAACCCAAAGCTTCCAGTGCGTTTTGCAAACCGAGAGCATTGATGACGGTCGCCAGCATCCCCATATAGTCAGCCGAGACCTTGTCAATTCCTGCAGCAGCAGCCTGAGAACCACGAAAAATGTTTCCTCCTCCGATGACGATGCCGATCTGCACACCGAGCGCATGAACTTGCGCAATGTCGGTAGCGAACTGCCGAAGCATTGCCGGATCAATGCCGTAGCTCTGCGTGCCCATCAAGGACTCGCCGCTGAGTTTGAGCAGGATACGGCGATACTTCGGCGTACTCATCGGTGAATCGAACGATCGTTAGGCAGTCTCGCCGAGCGCATATCGGCGGAATCCGATCACTGCGACACCCTCACCGAGCTGCGCGACGATGTCGGCGACTGTCTTGCTTGCGTCTTTGACGAACGACTGTTCGAGCAAGCATTGCTCTTGGAAAAACTTTTCCAGCCGATTGGTTGCGATTCGTTCGGCGATTTCGGGCTTTTTGCCTTCGTTGAGCGCTTGTTCTTTCCCGATTTCGATTTCTTTGGCAACGACATCGGCAGGAACATCGTTGCGCGAGACGTAGCGAGGACTCATCGCTGCGATCTGCATGGCAATATCGCGGAGCGTCGGATGATCAGGAGGCAGCGACGCATTGACTTCCAGGACAACCGCTAACCGATTGCCGGCATGATTGTAGGCAGTCAGGGTGCCGCTCGTTTGGAAGAATTCCGCGCGGCGGAGCTCGATACGTTCTTGGAACTTGGCAAAAGACTCGTCGCGAAGATTGCCGAGCGTTTTATCGCCGAGGGAATAGTTCCAGAGTGCGTCGCCGCTCGTTGCACCGGTCGCCAAAATCGCATCGGCAATCGCGTGAACGAATGCGACGAATTGCTCGTTACGCGCGACGAAGTCGGTCTCGCAGTTGACCTCGACAATTGCTGCGCGCTTTCCATCGGGACTGACGACGGCATAGGCGATCCCTTCTTTGGCAACGCGGTCTGTTCGTTTGGCAGCCGATGCAGCGCCTTTTTTCCGGAGATATTCGATTGCCGCTTGCATATCGCCGCCTGTTTCTTCGAGGGCTTTCTTGCAGTCGCCCATGCCCGCACCGGTTTTTTCGCGGAGTTGCTTGACGAGTTCAGCACTGATCATAGGTGCATGTCCAAAGTGTGATGGGAAATATCGGCGTTGCTACTGTTCGCTGGACGATTCGGACGGTGGACTTGCTGTCTGACCGGCTTGCGTGCGACCACTGCCGGGACGGCGCCGTTGACGCAGCCGACGGCGTCCTGCCTGTTCGGGTGCTGCCGGTGCACTTTCCTTCGACTCGCGCTCGCCGAGTGCAGCGACGTCAGCAGCACGCGTTTTGGCGATCTGTTTGCCTTCCAGCACAGCATCGCTGATGACGTTCGCGATCAATTCGATCGTTTTGATGGAATCGTCGTTGGCGGGAATGGGATAATCCACCTCACCCGGGTCGCTGTTGGTATCCACGATCGCGATGACGGGGATACCGAGGATGTGCGCCTCCTTGACGGCGATGTCTTCTTTTTTGATGTCCACGATGAAAAGCGCACCGGGCAGCCGAGTCATATCCTCGATGCCACCGAAAACAAGGCGGAGCCGGTCGCGTTCGCGACTGAGCAAGAGCCGCTCTTTTTTAGTGAGTTTGTCGAATGTACCATCGGACTCCATTCGATCGATTGTCGCCAGGCGTTTGATGCTTCGGCGGATCGTCGAGAAGTTCGTCAGCATTCCGCCGAGCCAACGTTCGACGACATAGGGCATTCCGCACCGTTGAGCCGCCGCTTTGATGGCTTCTTTGGCTTGAGGTTTAGTGCCGACAAAAAGGATAATCTTGCCCTCCGACGCGATATCGAGAGCAGCCTGCCGTGCAGCATCGAGCAAGACGACCGTTTTGCGGAGATCGATGATGTGGATGCCTTCCCGCTCTCCATAAATGAAGGGGCGCATCCTGGGGTTCCATCGGCGGCGTAGGTGCCCGAAGTGCGCACCCGCCTCCAGAAGCTGTTCGATTGTGAGCATAAGAACTGAACGTAGTGGTGTTGAACATCTGCTCTGTTCCGTGCCACGCCGATTCCCTCACAAGAGAGGGAACACACCATACGTGGAATTCCAGAGCATGGTAGCAGTGGGCAGCTCCACGGGAGCCGCCAAAAAATCAGCGCTTGGAAAATTGAAAACGCTTGCGTGCTTTTTTCTGTCCGTACTTTTTCCGCTCGACCATTCGCGGGTCACGCGTGAGCAAGCCGTGCTGGCGAAGTACTTGGCGAAACGATGCATCGTACTCGAGCAGCGCACGCGCCAGTCCGTGGCTCATCGCGCCTGCCTGACCACTTTTGCCGCCGCCATCGGCGAGGACGACAATGTCGAACTTGCCCTCTGTTCCCGTCACATGGAGCGGACGGAGCGCTGTCAGCCGTGTCGTCACAACCGGAAAGTACTCCTCGAACGGACGACCGTTGACGGTAATCTGTCCATTACCGGGGAGAATCCGCACTCGAGCGGTTGCCTCTTTGCGCCGTCCAGTGCCGTAGAAATCTTTTATCGCCATTGCGTGATGAATCTGCGAAGTGTAACTGCGTTACGAGAGCTGATATGATTGCGGTTGCTGAGCACGGTGCGGATGCTGGGGACCAGCATACACTTTCAACTTGAGCCGCATGCGGCGCCCGAGCCGATTTTTCGGGAGCATCCCATAGACAGCGTGTTCGATGACCTTCGCCGGGTCGCGCTGAATCAACTCCGCAAACGACTCGTACCGCTCACCGCCCGGATAGCCCGTGTGGCGGAAATACGTTTTCTGCTCAGCACGTTTTCCCTTGAGAACGACTTTGTCGGCGTTGACAACGATAACGTAGTCGCCACTGTCCACGTGCGGAGTGAAGGACGGTTTATGCTTGCCGCGAATTAGTGCAGCGATACGCGACGCAAGCCGCCCAAGCGTCTGACCGCTCGCGTCAACGACCCACCAACGACGTTCGATCTCGTCAGCGCGCGCCGAGCGCGTTATTGTATCGGTCGGTTTCACTGTCGGTGCCTTTGAATAGTAAACTCATTCGTACTTCGAGGGCGCAAAAATACGGCGGCAAGGCAAATTCTCATCGCAACACCGACCGACGGCGGACGCGACGATGCGGCGGTTTATGCCCTCATCGGCGAAAAATACGTGTGTTCGAAGAATGTGTCTTGGAAAACTTCGTCGGGAACGTGATCGGCACGCGCCGATCGGAGGTGTTCCTCCCACTGTCCCGCACCCGATAACCGGAGATGCTCGATAGCCTGTGCGGCAAGTCGGCGTTGACGCTCGATCTGTTGTTGGAGAGCGGCACGCCGTTGTGCTATCCACGTTGGATCATCCAAATGAGGTACGGCTGCGATCGGTTCTTCCTCTGCTATCCGTTCGAGGCGACGCCGCTCGTAATCGAGCCTGTAGAGCAGCCTTCGATAGACGCGGGAATATTCTTCGACCGACGCCGATACCACACGATACTGCGCCTCGATACACACGACCGAGTGCACGGCACGAAGTCGCTGCAGGTCGCCAGTTTGGTAGGCATCTTGAACCACCGACCAAAATCGCGCAAAAAGATCGGCATCGCCATCGCGGTCGGGATGCAGGTATTTGACCAGCTCGCGGTAGAGCTGAGCACACAACCGTGCACGGTCTGTTTGCTGAGCTCTGCTTTGGTCGCCGGAGGTTTGTTGCGTCGCCGAGGAAGCCTTGTCGGGCTGCACACGATCGCGATACATGCGGTGCTCGCGCTCGACCAATTGACATATGCGGCGCAAGAGGTCATCGGTGATCGGCTCGCCGCGGCGCCGGTACAGTTCGACGAGTTCGCACAAACGTTGCACTTGTGCAGTGCGGAGCGTCTCCACTTGCAGAGTACGTTCCAGTTCGCCGAACAGCTCGGCATACCGATCGAGAACATACGGGCGGACGTCCATCACAAGATGCAAGTACTGGCACAGCACTTCTCGCAGTTCGGTTCGCATCTGGACAATTGCCAGCCGATAGAACTGCACTGCAGGATGGACGACGAGAGCGCCTACATCCGTCATCGGAAAAGCTATCGGAGTCGGATGATTCGAAGCAACTAACGAACGATGAGCAAACTTACTGTACGCTGCTGCGATGGACCAGCGATGACGATCCGATACGCTCCCACTGAAAATGCTGCCACACTCAGAGGCAAACGGTGAAGTCCTCGCTCGAACCTCTCCTCGAATAGTACTATGGCATCGCCTCGCGCAAGACTCTCCAGCACGATACGGTACATGCCCGTTTCGATCGCCGAAAAGACGACGGTAACATCGTCGCTGGCGGGGTTCGGCATTGCATATCCTTCGATGTCTTCAGTGAACGTGGGTACCCGTTGTCGTTGAACTCGGCAGAGCGTATCAATGACCACCTCGCCATCTTCGACTCGCTCGAGGACGAATGCGCTGACGGAGCGTTCCCACTCGATCCCATCTGTCGCAAGAATGCGTATTTGATCATTCAGCGACGGTGACGATAGCACTTGCAGCGGGACGATGCCGACCGTGTCGCTCGGTCCGCAGTTCAACGTGATCGCTATAGTATCCCAGAGTGTTCTGCGCGGATGATCGGCATATTGCGATCGCTGCCCCACAACAGCAACCGATGGCGGCAACACGATACGGCACCGTGCTGCGAATACCGAGCGCTCGAACAGCGGAACACGATACTGCCGATCGAGAAGTATCGGTAGCTGGACGGTATCTCCAATGGCGCCTCGCACACGACCCAGTTGCAGACCGAAAGGATACCGAACGACAGCACGGACACTATCGCTGGCAATCGGTGTGCGCTCGACCGTCCACAAGCTGAGCGTGCCGCCGATCGTCGCAACAAAGAGCGTATCCACCAGTGGGTGCGCTCCGATCGCAACGATTGCATCGCCGACCGACACAGGTGCACAAACAGCCTCGCCGGTCGCGACGCTCCAGTGGTACAACTGACCAGCATCGTCACCGGCGAGCAATCGACTTCCGTCCCTGCTGAATGCCAGCGCTCGAGCGATCCCCTCCAGTTTGGCGAAGACATGCTCGGCGCGCCAGTTGAGATAATCCCACACTCGAACGACAGAATCTCGACTCGCCGATGCCAAATACTTGCCAGTCGGCGAAAACTCCAAGGCAACAACACCCGCTGCCGTCGTCGGTGTGCTACTGCTGGCGAGCAAATAAATGCGGTCAGTGCTGCTGCCGAGTTCTTTCCATGGTTCGACAATAATGACGCCATCGGCACCACCATGGGCAAGAAGCGTGCCTCCGGGATCGAAAGCAACGGCATGTACGCTACCCAGCGCTTGCGAGAGTACCTGCCCGACGAGTCGCCGCTCGACGATATTCCACAGGCGGACGTACCCATCGGTGTACCCCACAGCGACAATTGGGAGCGTCGGGTGAGCTGCAAACGCCACTATCTGTGCATTCGGCACAGTACCGAACGTATCCCCGACCTGACCAGAGCCGACCGAAACAACCGCTAACCGATACGATTCGGCAACAATTGCCGAATCGCTTTGCGACGGATACCAACTCATCCCGACGATCTGCTCGAGACCACCGATACGATGACCTGGAGCCTCGCCGGAGACGACATCGCTATGGTTGACGACTCCACTCCGCACCATCGAGACGACCGTCTTTGTTTCTCCCAGCCACCAGGCAGAAACTATCGAATCGGTGAGTCGAATCATCCCGATCGAGCGCGGCGCTGAAATTGCCGTAAGCTGTGCCCGAACGAGAACCTCGACAGTATCGAGGAATGGAACTCTCCACTCGATGCCATCGGTTGCAAGTGCGGTGGCGATTGTTTCCCACCGGTTACCGTTATCGGTCGAGTAGAAAACATCGATCGGCAACTGCTGCTCGCGTTCCCATTCGATCCGAACGACACGGTTAGGATACAGCACCTGGTCGGGACTGGGCGACAGCAATCGGATTTGCGCCATCGCGACAGTTGCTGCACACAGAAGAGCCGATATCAAACGCACGAGCTTGGTTACTCGCATAGCTGGAACCGTCCGGTAGTATTATCGGCATCCGTAGCCGAAAACTTATACTGCTGTTCGGCGCGCTACTCGCGCGGCTATCACCATTTCACCGATCGCACACGCGAGCGCTCCGCCGATCAGCCACGGCCACAGCTCTGCCCGTTGACGCTCACGAGCGACGATCGCCGCAAGCGACGGGTTGCCGCTGGCGATTTCGACATCGTTTCGTGCTAACCGCTGGCTGATGTACGAGGCGGCTTGCTGCGAACCAGCCAGCTCGAGCACTGCTTCAGCCGACGGTGGATTGATCGCAGCAGATGCAACCGGTTCACCGGTTCGTTCGGTCTCGATGACAAGTGCCCCGACGTCCTGTGGATGCCCGATATCCACATATGTACCGCCAGCACTCTTGATCGCATGAACGAGTGTTTCGGTACCCGTCCGATCGCGCATACGGAAGACATCAGCCATCGAATAACGCGGTGAAACAGGAATGCGGCAGCGCTCACCGACGCTCACCATCGTCCCGACTGCATCTCGTGCCGACAGGTACAGTATCGCTCTGGCAACGAGTACTGGGAACAATCCCGACGATGGCATCGCGCTCCAATCGAACGTTGGCGGTACTGCACAGTAGAGGAGGCGACCCTCACCGATGACGTGCTCACTGAGAAATGCACCGCCGTCCATCCCGATCAAAGCGACACCAGTCGTGGTCGGCAGCGCAGATTCGATCGCAGGCGATTCGAGCTGACCGACAGTAGCCCGATCCGTTCGGAAGACACCCGCCAAGAGCGGGTGATGCTGCTCGACATCGCGCAACTCGTAGTATTGCCCGGGCCGGCGAGGCATCGCCTTCAATGGTCCGAAACCGAGTTCGTTGGCGAATCGTTGTTGTTCAACAACAGGTGATGCAGCATCGGCAAAAACGACGACATTGCAACGCCCCGCAATCAGTGCAGCGCGCAACTGTTCGACGCCGCTTCGACCAAGCGGACTTGTCACGATGGCGACATCCCACTCTTCGAGCGATGTACTGCCGATCTGCGATGCTTCGATATGCTGAACTTGCGGCGACTGCCGCTGTCCGACTGCAGAAAGCGCTGCGTTGAGATACACCGAACTGCTCTTCGAGCCAATGACGAGAACGCGCGGCATCGGTGGAACGATGAGAGCAAAGTATCGAATGTTGTTACTTTGACTCGCATCTGGTTCAAGCTCGACGCTGCCCGACACGAAGCCGCTCGGTGGAGCGGGCGCCACCAATTCGATCATGCGGGTTTGTCCAGGCTGGAGATCGAAGCTGCGCTGAGCAACTTGCTCGCCATTGAACCGCATGCGCACGACGGCACCATTGACGGCGCGGGTCGAATTGTTGCGCACGCGAGCAGCGACTTCCACTGGCTTGCTCGGTTCGACAATTCGCGTCAGGACGACGAGCGAGTCAATGGCAAGATCGAGCTGGTCAAGCCGAGTGCTCGTTGCAGCAGGAACGATAACGACACGATCAGCAGGAATAGCCAGCCGAAGCGAATCCTGCCACCGCAACATGCTCGCTTGGAAATCGCTGATGATGTAGAGTTCTCGGTGAGCGTTGTGCGCATTGGCGAGCACATCAGCAGCGACTTCCAGCAGCGCGTCGAGCGACGGCGAACCGTATGTCGGACTCACGGCGGCTAGTTCCTCGCGTACCGCACCGATCGCGTTGGTCAGCTCGACGGATTTCGACTGCATGACCGTGCTTGGCGTGATGAGCGCGACTTCGTCGCCGCTGGAGAGTACCGAGAGGATCTCATCGGCGCGACGCACTGCCCAACGGAATCTGTCGCCTCGCTCATCGCGCACGTCCATGCTCGATGTATTGTCGAGCACAATCACTACGCTACTGCGCACCGATGAGCCGAGCACTGGCAGCGATGTCGTTACCACAGGGCGCGCAAACGCTAATACGGCGAGAATGACCATCGCGGTCCGAAGCACCAACAAAAGCCACTGCTGGAGCTTCAAGCGCCGAACCTGTGAGCGTTGTAGCTCGTGCAGAAAGCGCAGCGTACTGAACTCGATATGCCGAAGCTTGCGCAAATTGAGCAGGTGCAGCAAAATCGGAATCGCTGCTGCTACCAGCCCTAAAAGCATGAGTGGATTGAAAAACTGCATTGTGTTTCTTCTGTGGGACGGTCGCCTCAAAGTTACGCGCGCAGCACGCACAAACGGACGACACGAGCCTTTCGTGTGCACTGCTCCCAGGTCGTTTGCATCGTAGTTTTGCATCGGATGCATTCGCACTGTGGACGATGAATATCGGTTCCCTACGGATCGAACAGGGCGTCCTTCTGGCACCGATGGAAGACGTCAGCGACTCGCCGTTTCGTCGTATCTGCCGACGGTTCGGCGCCGACATCGTGTACACCGAATTCATTTCCAGCGACGGCTTGGTACGAAATGCCCAGCGCTCGTTTCAAAAGCTTCGCATTGAACCGGATGAGCATCCCGTCGCTGTCCAGATTTTCGGTGGAGACATCCCGACGATGGTCGAAGCTGCCCATGTCGCAGTGCAGAGCCAGCCGGACTTTCTCGACATCAATTGCGGTTGCTGGGTCAAGAACGTCGTTGCGCGCAATGCCGGCGCGGCTCTGCTCAAGGATCCGCCACGGATGGTCGCAATGGCGCGCGCGTTGGTCAATGCTGTGCCGCTGCCGGTGACGGTGAAAACGCGGTTAGGATGGGACCGCTCCTCTATCGTCATTTGTGATGTCGCACGGATGCTCGAAGATGCCGGCATCGCGGCACTGGCGATTCATTGCCGTACACGCGACATGGGACACAGTGGCTCAGCCGACTGGTCGTGGGTGGCGCGCGTCAAAGAAGTCGTCTCGATCCCCGTCATTCTCAATGGCGACATCACCAGTGCTGAAGATGTCCGCCGTGCCTTTGCTGAAACAGGCTGCGATGCGGTGATGATCGGTCGTGCTGCCATCGGCAATCCGTTTCTCTTCCGACAAGCCAAAACGCTGCTGCGAACCGGCGCAGCCGAACCGCCGCCGACCCCCGACGAACGCATCGCCGTTTGTCTGGAGCATTTGCGATTGCTCATCGAACATCGTGGCGACGAGCGGCGTGCAACGATCGAGTTCCGCAAGTTTTACGGTGGTTACCTCAAGGCATTGCCTCATGCGGCACAGATCCGCCGCGAGCTGATGGCGTTCGAATCGTACATTTCCGTCGAAGATCGCTTGCTGCGATACGCTGACGAACTCCGTACACAGTTCGGTGACGCAATAACCGCCGACACCATCGAAACAGTGGACGAAGCGTATGCCTGCTGAGACGCCCGCAGCTGGTCACAGTACGAGTGTGGAATTATCCGTCGTGATCATCACACACAACGAGCAGGAATGGTTGCCGCGCACGTTGGCTTCGCTCGACGGCATCGCCGATGAAATTATCGTCGTTGACAGCGGCTCGACCGACAAGACGCGCCAGATCGCGACAGCGCATCCGTTGGTACGGTGGTACGAGCGTTCATTCGACACCTATGGCAAACAAAAAAACTTCGGCAACGATCGTGCAAGCGGTCGCTACATCCTTTCGCTCGATGCCGACGAGGTCCTCTCTCCACAACTGCGTCGATCGCTTCTCGGTGAAAAAGGTCGCTGGAGCGCCGATGCCTATAGCCTACAGCGACTGCCGATCTACATCGGCGTGGAGATTCGCTGTACCGACTGGCACCCGGACATTCAGTGGCGACTTTTCCGGCGTGAAGTAGCGCGCTGGAGCGACGACTTGGTACACGAGCATCTGATCATCGAGCCGAACGCTCGACGTGGACGACTCGACGGTGAATTGCTTCACTACTCGTACACGTCAGCGACCGATCACATGGTGCGCAACATCCACTACAGCATGCTCGGCGCACAAATGCGTTTTGCACGTCGGCGACAGCCGTTGTTCGTGCATGCCGTTCTGCGGGCATGTCTGCGCTTTCTCAAGAGTTTTGTGCTCAAACGTGGCTGGCGCGCAGGTTGGCGCGGCTGGGCAATTTCGCTCCTGGGTGCCAGCGTCTATCTCCAGCGCGAAATTCTTTTGGCTGAACTGTGGGATCGCCATGCTGCGGGAACCGACTCGCTCAACCGCGACGATCATAACGAGTGACTATGCCGAGAACACGAAAACAACAGCAAACTGAATCGAATACTGTTACCGAGCAGGGCACTGCTGCACCGGAGCAGCAAAAGCGGCGACGTAGCCGCCGGAAAACCGAACCGACCGTAGCAACAGCTCTGCCGCCGACGGATCAGCCGTCCCCTGCTGTAGCAACGCCGAGCGATACAGCCGAATCGGCACATCCTCGATCGCAGAAACATGCCACCAATAGCGAGCAAGCCGATGCCAGCGACACAGCAGCATCGCGCAATAGCGCTCGAACTCCGAGGGCATCGAATGCACCTCCTGAGCGTCGCGCCCGCAACAAACGGCGTCCGCGCCAGACCGACCGACCGGACGATCCGGGTCGAACACGACAGGAGAATCCACCGCCGAGCCACATCAGCCAACAGAGCCGGCAACCGCAATCACCGCAGCCTACCGCCGAGCGCGTACAATCGCAGGAAGCGTCGCCTGTCACGGATCACGCCAACACTACCGCTGCACCGACGAACAATAGCAGTACCCAGTCCTCCTTGCCCCGCTCCCGTCGGCGACGCAAACACCGTGGCCGGCACCGTTACGCTGCCGGCGATTCGACATCCACGGCAGCAGACCAGCAGACGACGACGCCATCACAGCAACCACAGCAGAAGGTACGGACCGCAGCGCCACCCGCTGCACAACCCTCCGCACCGGAACAGCCGAGCATCAAAGAGCAACCGCGGAAGAAACAACACCGCACATTCGTTGTGCGCGATCTGGTGCACATGCCGGACATTCCCGACGAGTGCGCTGCGCTTATCGAGCGGGTCGAACGAATGATGCACGACGAATTCGCGGTGGAGCCTGGAGCGACGATACTCGTTGCTGTCAGTGGTGGCGCCGATTCGGTTGTCCTGCTCGATGTCCTTTTCATTCTTTCCTACGAGCACGGGTACACGCTACACATTGCCCACGTCAATCACGGTTTGCGAGGAGAAGAATCCAGTCGCGATGAATCCTTCGTGCGGACACTTGCAAAACGGTACGACCTTCCGTGCCACACGACCCACGTCGAGACAGAAGCCTTTGCACGGCGACATAAACTCAGCATCGAAGAAGCTGCACGTGAATTGCGTTACCGTTTCTTTCGACAAATGTGCAGCACCGTTCATGCACAGTATTGCGCCGTCGCTCATACAGCCGACGACACAGCCGAAACGCTACTGCTGAATCTCTTTCGCGGCACCGGTTTGACGGGATTGGCAGCGATACCTCCGAAACGACCACTGACAAAGCGAGCGCTCCTTATCCGTCCATTGCTCGGCATCACTCGCGAGGAAATCACCGGTTACGCTGCTGCACGCAAACTGGAGTGGATCGAGGACAGCACCAACATCGAGCGCACATACCGACGCAATCGGCTCCGCTTGGATGTGCTACCGACACTCAAGGAACACTTCAACCCCCGCATCATCGAGACCCTGGCGCGAACGGCTACGTTGCTTCGACAAGCCGATGGTTTCATCGAGTCGCTTTTGGAAAGCACCTACGAGCAAATCGCGACTGTTCACGATGGCAGAGTCGAACTCGATCGGGCGCAGCTAGTGCATTTGCATCCGTTCGTACAGGGAGAAATCGTCGAGCGTGCGATCGGTGAATTGACCAATGGTCGTCCTGTTTCTCGCGCAGCTATCGAGCGTGTGCTCGGATTGCTCACAGCCGAGGTCGGCACTCGACACAGCGTCGTCGGCTCGATCATCGGAATCGCCGACCGACAGACGATCGTGCTCTGCGACGACGAAACCGAACAAACGGTTTATCTGCCGATCTTCAAGCTCGGCACGTACACTATCGGACGCTTCACGATTGTGCTCGAAGAAGTCACCCGTAACGAGGTCAGACTCGGTGCCGATCCGAACGTCGAGTACTTCGACTACGACACATTACCCTATCGCTTGTTTTTACGCACCTGGCGAGCTGGCGACCGCTTCGCTCCGATAGGCATGAAAGGCGAACGCGTCCTCGTTGCCGATTACCTGACAAATGCCAAGGCAAGCGAACACCATCGCCGCACCGCAGTCGTTCTGGCAACCGCCGACGACATTGTGTGGCTGTGCGGCTATCGCATGAGCGACAACTTCAAAATCACCAATGAAACCAGGCGAATTATCCGCGCAACATTCCAGCGGACGTAACCAACCGACTCTCGTCATCCACGATCGCACGTTCGAGCTTTTCATCGAGCGGACCCGCATTGCACAAGCAGTCGAGACGATCGCCTCGGCAATCACGCACGATTACGAAGGTCGCGACACAGTTCTTGTCGTTGTGCTCAAAGGTGCGATGCCATTTGCTGCCGACCTCATGCGCGCACTCGGATTGCCGGTGCGGCTCGAATTCATCCATGCATCGAGCTATGGCGCAGCAATGCAGAGTTCCGGTCGTGTCGTTCTCGATAGCAAGCTGGATTCTCTCCACAATCGAGACGTGATCATTGTCGAGGACATCGCCGACAGCGGCACAACCATCGCTGCCATCATCGAACACATGGAGCGCTACTTACCGCGGTCACTTGCGGTAGCGACGCTTCTGTCGAAGCCGGCAGTGCATGGCGGACGAATCCCCTTGCAATATGTCGGCATTGAGATCGAGCCAGTGTTCGTGGTCGGCTACGGTCTCGATTACAATGAACTGGGACGCAACCTACCCGACATCTACCGCCTGGTCACATAGATTCCCGTCGCATAAAACTGCCTTTGCTCTTTTCTCCCCGTCACCCTGAACTCGTTTCAGGGTCTCATCGCATTCCTTGTCACCCTGAACTTGTTTCAGGGTCTTTTCCCCGACGCGCAAGAGATGCCGAAACAAGTTCGGCATGACTACAGAGAACACCGTCACCCTGAACTCGTTTCAGGGTCCCGTCGCATTCCTCGTCACCCTGAACTCGTTTCAGGGTCTTTCCCCCGACGCGCAGGAGATGCCGAAACAAGTTCGGCATGACTACAGAGAACACCGTCACCCTGAACTTGTTTCAGGGTCTTTCCCCCGACGCGCAAGAGATGCCGAAACAAGTTCGGCATGACTACAGAGAACACCGTCACCCTGAACTCGTTTCAGGGTCTTTCCCCCGACGCGCAAGAGATGCCGAAACAAGTTCGGCATGACTACAGAGAAAACCGTCACCCTGAACTCGTTTCAGGGTCTTTCCCTCAACGAGCAAGAGATGCCGAAACAAGTTCGGCATGACCACAGAAGCAGCACACCTATAAAACGTCAGCGGGATGACCTTCCGGCCACCCCGCTGACAGAAGACAGCACACTCGACTGCATCAATTCTGCGAGCCGTTGACCTGTCGCGTGGAAAAACGTGGTTTGAGCCCTTGCCAGCACTCGTAGTAGTCGCGCTGCAGCGTCGCCGTTTCCATGGCGAATTTGGTCGTGCGAACGGCAAAGCGCGACTCGAACATGAACGCGAGCGTGTTCTGCTGCTTGACGGGCTTGAGTTCTGCCGCGGTCGCTTTTTCGTAGGTCGCAGCATCGGGACCGTGTCCGCTCATGCAGTTGTGCAAGCTGCACCCACCCGGAACGAAACCTTCTTCTTTCGCATCGTACACACCCCAGATCAAGCCCATGAACTCGCTCATGAAGTTGCGGTGGAACCACGGCGGACGGAACGTGTCCTCGGCGACCATCCATCGGTCGGGAAAGATCACAAAGTCACAGTTCGCGGTGCCGGGAATTTCACTCGGCGCTGTCAGCACGCAGTAGATGCTCGGGTCGGGATGATCGAACGTGACGGTGTTGATGCATTGGAATTTGGTCAGGTCGTACTTGTACGGCGCGTAGTTGCCGTGCCATGCGACGACGTTCAACGGCGAATGGTCAATGACCGATGCCCACAGATGCCCTTGGAATTTGGCGATCACCTCGAACTCGCCTTCGCGGTCTTCGTACGCAGCCACCGGCGCCAGAAAATGCCGCGGATAAGCAAGTCCGTTGGCGCCGATCGGTCCCAAGTCGGGCAAACGGAAATACGGTCCGTAGTTCTCGCAGATGTAGCCACGTGCTTTGCCGTCCGGCAGTACGACACGGAACTTGATCCCGCGCGGGATGACGACGATCTCGCCCGGCTGCACGTCGAGTATACCCAGCTCGGTGTGAACGCGGAGCGTTCCGAGCTGCGGCACGATGAGCATCTCGCCATCGGCGTTGTAGAAAAATCGGTCGGTCATGTCGGTGTTGCAGGCGTAGAGGTGAATCGCCAGCCCGCTGTGCATGCCGAGATTGCCGCAGCCGCCGATCGTCGCGATGCCCTGCACGAAATCGGTCGGCGAATCGGGAATCGGTAGCGGACTCCAGCGCAATTGATTCGGTGTGGCGGGCAGTTCGTCGAACGGCGTCGAACGGATCAAGCCGTCGTCGATCTGCCGAAACGGCTTGTGTACGACCGACGGACGAATGCGGTGCATCCACGTACGGCGATTGACCACGCGGGGCGCGGTGAACGGCGTTCCGCTGATTTGCTCGATGTAGAGTCCGTATGCCGGCTTTTGCGGAGAGTTCATCTTCGGATGTATCGCGCCCGGCAACGCCTCGCTGATGAACTCGTTGCCGAAGCCTGCCATGTACTGCAAACCACGCTCGGTGACGGTTTCGGCGACCACGTGCTGATCCATCGGTGTACCCGACAAGTGGTGGAACAACCAAGGCGTGCGCGCCCAGCAGGACTCGAACCTGCGACCCACAGCTTAGAAGGCTGTTGCTCTATCCAGCTGAGCTATGAGCGCGGGCGCCAGCAAAATTAGGGCACACAGGCTGTTTTTCGTTGCTTTCCCGGACGAAGAGATGCTGCGAGCATGTGGTATCTTGCAATCGGTCTCAACTTTTCGCACAACGATGAGCTATCGCGTTGCCATCGTCGGTGCCACCGGCTTGGTCGGTCGCACGATGCTCGACGTCTTGGCGGAACGCCGTTTCCCCATCGGCGAAGTAACGCTTCTTGCCTCGCAGCGCTCGGCAGGAACGACGATCGAATGGAACGGGCGCTCGCATCGCGTCGAAGCGCTCACTCCTGCTATCGCCGAAGCTGGATTCGATTTGGCGCTGTTTTCTGCAGGCTCCGCGGTGAGCAAAGAGTACGCACCGCTATTTGCTCGCCACGGCACAATCGTCGTGGACAATTCCAGCGCATGGCGAGCCGACCCGAACGTGCCGCTTGTCGTGCCCGAAGTCAACGGTCATCGGGCGTTGGAGCATCGCGGCATCATCGCCAATCCGAATTGCTCGACGATTCAACTCGCCGTCGCACTGGCGCCGATCGAGCGACTCTTCGGCATCGAGCGCGTCGTCGTGGCGACGTATCAATCGGTCAGCGGTGCCGGCGCAAAAGGTGTCGCTCAACTCGACGCAGAACTGTCGGGCATCGAGCCGACCGTTCGTATCAGCCAACACCCACTCGCACACAACGCCGTCTTCCACCCGATCGCCGGCGATGGCTGGAGCGAAGAAGAACGCAAAGTCATGAGCGAACTGCGGCGCATCATGGAGCGCCCCGACATGGCGGTCGTCGCCACGTGTGTTCGACTGCCGTTCTATCGCTCGCACGCTGAAGCAGTGTGGGTCGAGTGTCGTACAACCGTCGAGCTCGACGCGCTCGTCGAAGCATACCGCACTGCACCCGGCATCGAACTGCAAACGGACGATTATCCCACGCCGCGCACGGTGAGCGGTACCGATGCCGTGTGGATCGGTCGCGTTCGCCGTGACCCGTCAAATCCGTGTGCAGTTGTGCTGTGGATCGTCGCCGACAACGTCCGCAAAGGAGCGGCGACGAATGCCGTGCAAATCGTCGAACTGCTCGTTCGACACAATGCCCTTTCATCTTCGCAACGACTTGCTGGAGCTATCCTGTGATGCGCTACGCCATCGTCATGGCAGGCGGCAGTGGCGAACGTTTTTTTCCCCTGAGCCGCCAGCGACGTCCGAAACAACTTCTCCCCTTGCTCGGCGACGGAACGACGCTGCTCGAGCACACCATTCGTCGGTGTATCCGCGTTGTGCCGGCAGAAAACGTTCTCGTGATCACCAGTCCGCTGCTGCGGGATACGATCGCCGAGATGCTCGCAGCCACGCTACCTGCCGAAAACATCGTCGCCGAGCCAGCCAAGCGCAACACGGCGGGATGCTTGGTTCTCGGCGCTTCGCTGATCGCGCTGCGGGATCGTGATGCTGTCGTCGCAGCATTGCCTGCCGATCACTACATCGGCGACGACGAGCTTTTTGCCGAACAATTGGCATCGGCGCTCGATTTCGCCGCTTCTCACGAGCTGATCGTGACGTTCGGGATGAACCCGACGCGACCGGAAACAGGCTACGGTTACATCGAAATCGGCGAGCCGATTGCCGATGGCTTCTATCGTGTCGTTTCGTTCCGCGAAAAACCCGATAGCGCAACCGCCCAGCGATTCGTCGAAGCAGGCAGGTTTTTGTGGAACGGTGGAATGTTTGTCTATCGCGCCGACGTCTTCGCCCGTCAGTTGCAACTCTACGCACCGGAATTCGGCGCAGCATTGGCACCACTGACAGCAGCGCTGGCTCACGGTGACCGCGCAGAAGTGTCGGGGCTGTTCGGTGCGCTGCCGAACATCTCGATCGACTATGCACTCATGGAACGAACGCCGGCAATCGCCGTAGCGCGTGCTCGTTTTCCTTGGGACGATCTCGGCGCGTGGGACGCTCTCGAACGCATCGCTCGTCTCGATGAACACGGCAACGTCACCATCGGCACGACGGTCGCACTCGATTCCACCGATACGACACTTGCCAACTACGCCGAGCGCCCGATGCTGCTCTGCGCACTCGGTGTCGAAGGAATCGTCGCCGTCGTCACCGACGACGTCGTGATGCTGTGTCGCCGCGACAATGTGCAGCAGGTGCGACGCATCGTCGAGCACTTACGGTCGAACGGGCAAGAGCAGTGGCTATGAGCGTGCTTTTGACGAACATTTCCGAGCTCGTCACCGTTCGAGCGCCGATAGCCGGTCGTAATCCTGGCGAGCGTATGCGTCAGCTCGGCATTGTGCGCGATGCAGCGATGCTCGTCGAAGAACACATCGTCTGGATCGGCACACGTAGCCAAGCAGAACGAACATTTGCCCATGCGCCGATCGAGCGCTACGATTGCGGCGGACGCGCTGTGTTACCCGGTTTTGTGGATTCGCACACGCACATGGTGTTCGCTGGCTCTCGCGCGGACGAATACGCTGAGCGCATCCGCGGTGTGTCGTATCAGGAAATTGCCGCACGCGGCGGCGGCATCATGGCGACCGTTCGTGCGACCCGCTCGGCAAGCGAGGACGAACTCTACGAACGTGCACGCTCGCTCGTGTTTTCGGCACTCCGCCATGGGACGACGACGCTCGAAATCAAATCTGGCTACGGTCTATCGGTCGAAAGCGAACTGCGAATTCTCCGAGTCATCCGTCGCTTGGCAGAAACGGTGCCGGTACGCATCGTTGCGACGTTTCTCGGTGCACATGCAATCCCACCAGAGTACGCCGAGCGTCGGAACGATTACATCGAGCTTCTGTGCTCGGAACTGATCCCACAGGTTGCGCGCGAAGGACTGGCGACATTTTGCGACGTGTTCGCCGACGTCGGCTACTTCACCACAGACGAAGCCGAGCGCATCCTGACTGCTGGAGCCGACTGGGGATTGATACCGAAGCTGCATGCCGACGAATTTGCCGATGTCGGCGCAGCACGTCTGGCGATCGCTGTCGGTGCTGCCAGTGCCGATCATTTGCTCAACATTTCGCCGGAGACGATACCGGAATTGGCGCGTTGGAGAACCGTTGCGACATTGTTGCCGGGCACGGCGTACACACTGCGTTTGCCGATGCCGCCGGCGCGGGCGCTCATCGACGCGGGCGCTACTGTTGCGCTCGCTACCGACTGCAATCCCGGATCGTGCTACTGCGAGAACATGCAAACGGTGCTGTCGCTGGCTGTCCAGCTCTGCGGCATGACGATCGAAGAAGCGCTCACAGCAGCGACGTTGCACGGCGCAGCGGCACTGCTCCGCGAGCACGAGATCGGCAGCCTCCAGATCGGCAAGTACGCCGACTTCATCGTGCTCGATTCGCCGTCGTATGCCGACCTTGCCTATCATTTCGGAACCAATCGCGTTGCCGAAGTGTGGATCGGCGGTCGGCGTGTCGTCACGAATTCAGCGGCTGATTCGTTTTGAGGAGTCGAACAACATCGCACACAGAGCCATGCCACGTCGCGACATTCCGCATTACCACGAATTCGTCTCGAAGGACGAACGCCCTGCTGTGGGGAAATGCTATCGCTGGTACTTGGGCGACGAGTACGTGTACACTGCACGCGTCGTCGAATTTCGGGGTGGATGCTGGGCTCGCGTCGAGATCGTCGAACCAGCGCCGCAACACGCATCGCTTTACTCGCCCGGCACAGCATTCGAGATCAAGGTCGCTCATTACACTTTCGAACCGAGCGACGAGTCGTGAATGCACGTTGCTTCCCCTTTCTGGTGCAGTCGAGATAGCGCTTCGTTTCCGCTGCTACGAGAGTTTGGCGTTCGGTCAGTGCAGTTGTAGCCCCGAGAGAACTACCACCAAAACGCTAAGTACCAGTAAAAAACGGTACTTGCAAAAAGTTACTGATAATACACTGATGTTTCACCCGAAAAATACCCCAAAAACACGTGCAGCGACGCCCCTCGACCAGCGCCGCTGCACGTTGCCCGATTTTGTCACCAGCACGCTAACTTTCTTGCTAAAAAGGTTGCAAGAGTAGTTGCAGGCTCCAACCCGAAAAAACGCGCCGAAGCCATCTTTGGCTGGTTAGCGATAACACCCCCACCGTGTCGCCGCGCGTCGCCTCGACGAATGCACCGTAACCGTCGCGAACGTATTTGCCGATACTTCGCTGGTACGTTTCGATTGCTGCTGTGTGTAGTGTTTCGAGTGTCTGATGGCGAAGTTTGGCGACGTTGTGTTTGCGTAGGTAATAGCCTATCTCGTCGAGTGTCGGTATTTCGTCGCTGGTAACCGTTGCCCCCTCGAAGGGCACGCCGACCGATACGACGACGTCGTAGGCACCGCAGAACCGTTCCAGGTCGCACCGCACACCGAAGGGTACCGCAACGATGTCGGCAACGCCAGCCAGCATTTCCCAGCCCCGCAGCGCCTCTATTTCGTCACGCACCAGGACAACGCACCAGTTGCTGCTGCACACCCGCGACCCGAACGGTAGCAATTCGCCCCCGCTGTGGAACAGCCAGCCGCTGTGTCTGTGGTCGCGACCGACGACGTACCGTTTGCGCACGTTCCAGGTACGGTGCGCCTCGATGTCGGTTCCAGCCGGTAGGGTGTGGTTCCATAGTGCGCCAGCGACCGATTCAGCAATCCAGCGTACCGCACCCAGTTCGCCCGAAGGGGAAAAGTACAGCAACCCCAACGCCATACCGTTTGCCCCTGCGACCGATACCGTAACCGGTCGGCAACCGAAAACCACCGCTGGCAACAACTCCACCGACAGCCCCGCCGACACCCTCGAAAGCCCCTCCAGGAAGTTGTGCAAAGGTTGTGCAGAAAAGGGGCAAGTTGTGCAAGAGCTATGCACAACTGAAAACCGCGAATTTGGCGCGTTTTCGCAGGTTTTCGGGGTGTTCGGGGCAAGTTGTGCAGTTGTGCAAACCCTATATGTGCACAATTGCACAACTTCGGTTTTGCCCGCCTCAGAAACCATCGCAAAGCCCCTCCAGGAAGTTTTGCAAAGGGGTCTGGAAATTGCACGATGTTTTGCAGGGGTCATGCAAAACTGAAACCCGCGATTTTGGCGCGTTTTCGCAGGTTTTTTGGGTGTCGAGGGGATGTTTTTCAGTTTTGCATACCCTATATGTGAAAAACTGCAAAACTTGATTTTCCGCCCGTTCAGAACCCATCGTTCAGCCCCCCTCGAAGATGGTACTTGTAGCCCGCCTTGCGATTGCCTTCGCGACGAATTCGCCCGTCACGTAACAGGGCATGTAGCGAACGGTGTACGGTCACGTTGTCGAGATTCGGTTCGTCACCTTTCAGGTATTCGAGAATTTGCTTCGCCGTCGCCCCTTCGTGCGTTCGTAGGTATTCGACAATTCGCCCCAGCCGACCGAACAGAACCTCGTGTGTCAATTCAAGCCGACCGTCTGTTTCTTTGGCGCACACCAGCCGCGTTTCCCAGCGCTTCGACGGTTCCAGCAGCGACGCCTTCGTCAGTTTCAGTTCGTAGTACGTTTCGCCGTCGCCAGTTTCTTCGTCCTCGACCGCACGAATCAGAATTTGCGACCGCGAACCGTTCGTCTTGTACACCGAACCGTAGGGCAACGCCGTTTCGCTATTTGCCCGTGCGTCTGATTTTGGTATGTGGTCAATTACCACAACGCCGCAATTGTACGCCTTGCAAAGGTCGCGAAGCCCCTTCATTGTCGCCGTGACCGTTTCCGTGTCGTTTGCGTCGCCGTTGTGTGCGTACTGGAACGAATCCACTACCACCAGGGCAGGTTCGAATTCGTACAGCATCGCCCCCAGCTTGTCGAAGTCTGCAGCCCCGCTTTTGGTGACCGGTAAGCCGTCGCTGATGTAGTAGAACGGGGTGACCGTTTCCGCAGCAGGCAGGGCAAGTTTGCCGACACGCTGGGCAACGGTCAAGGGTTCGTCTTCGCCCAGTTGTTCGAAGTCCAGGTAAACGACCGAACGCCCTTCGAGTAATTCACGATTGACCGGAAAACCCAGCCATTCGGTCGCCCCTTGCGCAATCGAAATACAGCAGTGCAGCGCCAAGAGTGATTTTCCGCTTTCCCCTCGACCGTACAGCCAGGTTAGGTGACCGACCGGAACGACACCCTCGATAATCCATTGCGTTCCACC
>JAOAGY010000006.1 GCA_026415505.1 Chlorobiota bacterium
AAAAGAGTGCGGCGATTACTGCGAGGATACGCATTGTGTGTGCTGCAGGATAATTCAACATAACACGACAAAAATGGGGAGACCTCTTGTGCATAGATGTACAATACAACGCTGGACGCGGTACAAAATTGTACCAACAATCACCGCTGCACTTCTGCTCACCGTGCAATGCTAACTTTGCGTGCGGTGCCGACTTCGGGCGGTACGAACGACGACACACTTTCGGTAGCAGCACTGGATGCAACAAAAACTGGTCACTATCGAGCGGCATATCGCCGAGCAACAGCAGCAATTTCCACAAGCAACTGGTGAATTCTCCCGTATTCTGCGGGATCTGACCTTGGCGCTTCGCATTATTGCCCGCGATGTGCGACGTGCTGGACTAACGGACCTGCTCGGCTCAACACGTGTGGTTAACATTCATGGCGATGAAGTCCGCAAACTTGACGAGCTGGCACATGATGTGATCTTCAGGGCAATGGATCACGGGGGGCATCTCTGCGTGATGGCATCGGAAGAAGCCGAAGGCTTGATCCATATACCTTCGAACTACCGCCGCGGTAAGTACGTGATGGTCTTTGACCCACTCGACGGTTCGTCGAATATTGATGCGAACATCACTATCGGGACAATTTTCTCGATCTACCGTCGGCTTGATGAATCGCTCGACACACCAGGCACACTGGAAGACATCCTGCAACCAGGCTATAAGCAGGTGTGCGCAGGTTACGCCGTCTATGGCAGTAGCACACAGCTCGTGTACACTACCGGCATGGGTGTGGACATTTTTACGTTCGATCCGACAATCGGTGAGTTCTTGCTCTCGCATCCACAGGTGCGCATTCCCCTATGCGGCTCTGTGTACAGCGTCAACGAAGGCAGCCGGCATCTATGGGACGAGCGGCTGCAGGAATACATCGAATATCTTAAGACACCCTCTGCCGACAAGCATCGGCCCTATTCGCTGCGCTACGTGGGGACAGCTGTTGCCGATGTGCATCGGACGCTGCTCTACGGTGGCATTTTCATGTATCCCGGGAATCGAAAGAATCCTGACGGCAAGCTGCGCCTGATCTACGAGGTTAATCCGTTGGCAAAAATTATCACCGAAGCTGGTGGGTATGCTTCCAACGGCCCCTGCAACATTCTCCATATTGAGCCCCGCGACATTCATCAGCGTACACCAGTGTTCATGGGCAGTAGCGAGGACGTTACCGAACTCGAGCAGTTCCTGCGCGGAGAGCATCCGTTCCAGCATACACATGGGTAACCCCTTTCGCCAGTTAGCCAGGGATTCGGTTGTCTATGGCTTGAGCACAGTCGTTCAGCGACTGCTGACGTTTCTTCTGACCCCACTGTACACAAATGTGCTCACACCTGCTGAACTTGGGGATGTTGCACAGCTCTACTCACTGATGGCACTGGCGAGTGTACTCGCTACGTCAGGTTTTGAGCAAGCATTTATGCGTTACTGGGTCGAGGATGATAAGCGCCGCGGGGTGATTACACACGCCGTTGGCGGAGTCGCTACTGTCGCTGTACTCATCGCAGGGATCGGAGCAGCCGCAGCACCGGTAATTGCATCGAGTCTTGTGCTGTCGAGCACCAGGGGTGCGGCACTGGTGCGACTAGCGTTTGCTATCGTCGCACTCGATGCAGTGGCTACAATTCCTTTGGCGATGCTTCGGATGGAGCGTCGGGCAATGCTTTTTGCATCCCTGCGTGTGCTATCGGTTGTTGTCAACGTTGCCTTCAACATCCTGCTTGTATCGCTCTGGCAATGGGGCGTTGATGGGGTAATGATCGCTGGGTTGGTCTCGTCGCTGGTAGCGTCACTGTTAGCAACACCGTTGGTGTTACCACACATTGGAGGATCTTTTGACCGCACTATGCTCGGCATTTTGCTGCGTTTTGGGCTGCCGACTGTACCAGCGTCACTTGCAGCAATGATCGTGCAAGTCGCCGATCGTCCGATTCTCGGATGGCTTGCCGGCGGTACGTCAGTCGGCATTTACAATGCTAACTATCGGCTTGCTATTCCGATGATGCTGGCAGTGTCGGTATTCGAAACAGCATGGCGCCCACTCTATCTGCAGCATGCCAGCGACTCAGATATCGGTACATTGTTAGCACGTGCGATGCGATATTTCATCGCAGGTGCTACGGCACTGTTTACCATCGTGACGCTGTTCATTGGCGATGTGGTGGCAATACCGATCGGTAGCGGCCACCTCATCGGCGCACAATACTGGAGCGGTCTGGGTGTGGTCCCCATCGTCATGGCTGGCTACATCGCGCTGGGACTTATCACAACAATGGTGGCAAGCATCCTTATCACCAAACGGACGACGCTTCTACCCCTCATCTACGGTATAGCTGCACTGACGAACGTCGTGCTTAACGTTTTGCTGATTCCGTTGCTTGGATACATCGGTGCAGCATGGGCAACGTTTGGCGCGTATGCCGTTGGAGCAGTTGCAACGTCCTTCCTATCGCGGCGCGTACTTGCAGTGCCCTATCCGTGGTGGAGCATTGTCCAGGCGGCAGGCATATGTATTGCTGTCGGTATTGTGAATACCCTGTTCCCCCAACAGGGGATGCTGTGGGTAAAAGCCGTTGCAGCACTGGCTGCGTGTGGTGGTGCATATTGGATCGGGAGGTTCAACGCCACTCGTTGAGCAGCATCCGGGGAATCTGCCAGGATTACAAAGACCCTGCCATCGCGTGGCACGCATTCGAGTAAAAACGTCCGGAATACAGCATCGATGCAGCGTTGGCACGGTTTTCCTTCCTTACCGCACGAGTTCATACAAAGTATGTTTCACCAATCATCAGGAGGTTTGCTATGACGCTGGTCAAATTCAATCCGTTCGAAGGTTTCGACAGCCTGGTTCGTCGAATGAACGAATGGATGAGCGATGTGGAACGCTCGCTTGCGGGCAATGGCGACGCGCCAGTTACACTTGTGCCACGAGTGGACATCTCGGAAGACAATGCGAACTTCTACGTTAGTGCAGAGCTTCCGGGCATCCCCAAAGAAGCCATCAAGGTCAACATCAGCGACGATGGTGTGCTGACTATCAGCGGCGAAAAGAAGCATGAAGAAAAACAAGAAGACAAGAACTTCTACCGCATCGAGCGCCGCTATGGAACATTCACACGATCGTTCACGCTGCCGGAAAACGTCAAGCGGGATGCCATAAGCGCGCGGTATGAAAACGGTGTTTTACACCTAACATTGCCTAAGCAAGAACCAGCACAACCGAAGGTAACCGAAGTGCCCATCTCATAAAAGATGGCACAGTGGGGACTCCGGGAAAAAACGGGCGCCATCGGCGCCCGTTTTTTATGGAACGATCCGATAAATCATACGTGGGAATGGGATCACCTCACGAATGTGTTCGGCACCGGTGATCCACTTGACCGTGCGCTCTACCCCCAGCCCGAAACCGCTGTGCGGCACACTGCCGTACTTCCGTAAATCGAGGTACCATTGGAAGGCATCCTCCGGAAGATGTTCCTGGCGGATGCGTTCGAGCAAACGGTCGTAGTCGTCTTCCCGTTGCGAGCCACCGATGATCTCGCCACCACCTTCCGGCGCAAGCATGTCCATTGCGAGAACCACACGGGGATCATCGGGGTCGCGCTTCATATAGAACGCTTTGACATCGGCAGGATAACGGTAAATGATGCAGGGTTTATCGAACTGCTCCATGATAGCTTCTTCTTGCGGCGCACCGAAATCTTCACCCCAGGGGAAATCCAACTGCGATTCGGTGCCATCGGGATTTTTTTTGACGAGCTTGACACCGCGCGAGCGCAGATACTCGACCGCATCGGTATAACTCATGCGATAGAACGGTCGGCGTACTTTCTCGAGCTTACTTGTATCTCGACCCAGTACAGCCAATTCGCGTTGGCAAGTACGCAAGACTGATTGCACGATGTACTCGACGAGGTCTTCAGCAAGGTCCATGGTGTCGTCCAGATTGAAAAATGCCATTTCTGGTTCGACCATCCAAAATTCGGTCAGATGGCGTCGGGTCTTGGAGCGTTCAGCGCGGAAAGTTGGTCCGAACGTATAGACACGTCCAAGAGCCATGGCACTGGCTTCGGCGTAGAGCTGCCCTGATTGCGATAGGTACGCTTTGCCAAGATCAAAATATTCAGTTTCAAAGAGTGTACTTGTCCCTTCGCAGGCATTGGGTGTCAGTATTGGCGAGTCAGCAAGGACAAAGCCATTGGAGTCGAAAAACTCCCGAATCGCGCGCACAACAGCCGCACGAATGCGCATAATTGCCCACTGCCGCTGCGACCGCAGCCACAAGTGACGATGCTCCATCAAAAACTCGATGCCGTGTTCCTTCGGTGTAATGGGATACTGCTCGGGCGGAATGTGGTAAATCCACAGGTCGCTGACATCTACTTCCACACCCCCCGGCGCACGCTGGTCGGCACGAACGGTGCCACGAATGCCGAAGGAGGCTTCCTGGACGAGCTTTTTTGCGCGCTCGAACACTTCTTCCGCCACATTCGGCTTGAAGAGCACGCACTGGACGATGCCGGTGCCGTCGCGGAGTTTGATGAATTGGAGCTTGCCCTTTTCGGTGCGATCGTGTGCCCAACCCCGCAAGGTGACTTCGCTGCCGACAAGCTTCGGCAGGTGCTCGACGTAGGTGTACGTTTTGTAACGTGACTGCATGGACGTTCGATGCCAGTGAAAACAACGAGCGCGAAATTACTGCCCGCCTGTTGCGGCTGCCGCGATGTCGAGACAGGTTCAGCATGACGAAACAAAAACGCGATGAGATGCTGAAAACGAGTTCAGCATGACAAACAGTGGACGTACACTCGACGAATGCCTGTCACCCTGAACTTGTTTCAGGGTCTTCGTCCCTCGCTGTCACCGCGAACTTGTTTCGGGGTCTCCCTGCATTAGATGCCGAAACGAGTTCAGCATGACAGACACACGCCTTCCACGTCACCCCGAACTTGTTTCGGGGTCTCCCTGCATTAGATGCCGAAACGAGTTCGGCATGACGAGCAGGAGTGCGGAGAGATGCTGAAAACGAGTTCAGCATGACAGGCATACGCCTTCCACGTCACCCCGAACTTGTTTCGGGGTCTCATCCTCCTTGTTGTCACCCTGAACTTGTTTCAGGGTCTCAACCAAAGATGCTGAAACGAGTTCGGCATGACGAGCAGGAGTGCGGAGAGATGCTGAAACGAGTTCAGCATGACCCGACTGGCTGTGCGATATATTTGCTGCATCACCGATTATGATCCGATCGTGCATGGCGTGGCGAGGATTGCTTACGATTGTGCTACTGGTCATCTCGAATACATTCATGACGTTTGCCTGGTACGGGCATCTTCGTTACAGTGGTCGGCTCGAAGCCGGTCGGTTCGGTATCGTAGGTATTGTACTGCTGAGCTGGATGATTGCGCTTTTCGAATATGCTTTTATGATTCCCGCTAACCGGATCGGCTATATCGGTACCGGAGGACCCTTCACGATGGTGCAGCTTCGCGCGATACAGGAAGCAGTCAGTCTGACTGTCTTTGCAGTGATTGCGACGACGGTTTTTGGAACGATGCGGCTGCAATGGAATCACCTGGTGGGCTTTGTGTTGCTCGTCGCGGCAGTGTACTTTATCTTCCGGACTTGACGTGGAGTTTTCGGACGATACGCTGGCGGTAATCGCCTATCTGCAGCAGTACAGCGGCGACAATCTCCGTAAGGCGGAGGATATGGCGATCGTACTGGAATTGTGCGCACAGCAGCAAAACGCCGAGCTTGCTCAGCGCATCATTACCAGCGGTGCTGCACTATGGCGTATCTATCGTGCCTTACGGCGAATGCGTCGCGGCGACGAGGGATATCGCCAGCTCGAAGACGAGTTCACCGCGCAAGCCAATCTGTTTCGCGTCAGTATCGCCGAATCACTGGCTGCAACGGATGAAATGCCGATCCTGGAGCGCTTTCAGGCAGTGTATCTGGAATTGACAACCGGTGCGCTACGCAATATCGTTGATTTCGCGCATGATTTTTCGTACCTCAAGCAGCTCCAAAACGAGCAGCGGTGGGGTGGTCGTTCATCACCTACTTCGTGAACCATGACGAAAGGTATCGTTCTCGCTGGAGGCAGCGGTACGCGACTCTATCCGATGACCGCTGTGCAGAGCAAACAATTGCAACCCGTTTACGACAAACCGATGATTTACTATCCGCTGGCGACCCTGATGCTGGCGGGTATTCGCGACATCTTGATCATCTCGACGCCGCACGACACGCCGAATATCGAGCGACTGCTCGGCGATGGGCACCGCTGGGGAATTCGCCTTCGTTATGCAGTTCAGCCAGCACCGCGCGGCATTGCCGAAGCGTTCATCATCGGTGCGGAATTCATCGGTAACGATCAGGTGTGCTTGATTCTGGGCGACAACCTTTTCTATGGCAAACTCGACTTTCTTCGCCGCGGCATCGCTACCAACGAGGGCGCGACGATCTTTGCCTATCGTGTCGGCGATCCTGAGCGCTACGGCGTCGTCGAGTTCGCTCCCGATGGTCGTGTGTTGAGCATCGAAGAAAAACCATCGCGCCCGCGTTCTCACTATGCGATTCCTGGTGTGTACGTATTCGCTCCGGATGTCGTCGAACATGCCCTGCGCCTCGAACCGAGCACACGCGGAGAATTGGAGATCACCGACCTACACCGTGTGTATCTGGAACGGGGACGGCTACGAGCGGAAATCATCGGTCGTGGTGTTGCGTGGCTCGATACCGGCACGCCCGAATCATTGCTCGAGGCGAGTTTGTTCATCCATGCTATCGAAAAACGGCAGGGACTGAAAATTGCTTGCTTGGAAGAAATAGCGCTCTACGAAGGGTTCATTACCTTGGAGCAGTTCGTCGAGAGCGTCCAGCAGCTACCGAACTGTGCGTACCGGCAGTACTGCATGCGAATCGCCGAAGAAGCAACTACGCTCGTTGGTGAGCGAGCGACGTCGAACTAATCCTTGTACGGATCGAAATCGGTGTCGCCTGCCATCGCCACGCCAAGAGGATAGAGCGTCCAGAGTATGCGGATCGTTCCCTCGTGGCGGGCGAGTACTTCGCGCAGCGGTTTGTAGCACTGCGGGGCTTCGTCGGCACCGCCGCCGCGCAGCTCGATACCCTGCTGGCGAAGTCGCTTTTTGACCTGCTCGAAATCGACCAAGCCGGGCGAAACTTGCTCCCACCGTCCGCGTCGCCAGCGTCGCTTGCCGGCAGCTTGCGTGCGGCTCATCGTGCGTCCGGCTCCGTGCACCGTCGTGAACAGCGCCTTTCGGGCAGCTTCGGTATCGGTACCCTCGACGATGACGGCAATGTCGCCCATCGTCGAACCGATGAACGATGCTTGACCGGGGAATGCAGGCGTGCAGCCTTTCCGCACGACCCACCATTTTTGTCCGAAGTGCTCCTCGCGCCAGAGGAAGTTGTGGTGATTGTGCACCGAGTACGTCGCACGAGCTCCCAAAATGTCGAGCACGGTTTCGACGACAATGTCGCGTCCAGCATACGCGTATTCACCGGCAAGCTCGATAGCAGCCAAGTAATCTTGTCCGAGCTCCGACCAAGCATCGAAGAGAATCGGCGGTGCGTCCATCGAGCCTTCCGAGACGCGATCGTCGAACGAATGTCCTTGCGAGAGTGCGATGAAACCCATGGTCGTTCGATGACCGAAGCCGCGTGAACCGAAATGCACCGCGACCCAGAGCCAGCCGTCGTCGTCCCGGAAAAGATCGACGTAATGATTGCCACCGCCGACGGTGCCGAGCTGTTCGGCTGCGAGCGGAAGCAGTTTGCGCTGGGGTTTGAAATCGGCATGGGCGATGCGATCGAGAACGGGATGATCCACCGGCGTTTTGCTTTTGCGACCGACCCCGAACGAGATGCGGCGAACGATTTCGTCCATCGCACGGGCGATGTCCACGTCGGCTGCTTGGATATCGGTGCGAACGGCTTTGTTGCCGCACGCAATGTCGAAGCCGACACCGGAGAGCGAGATTTTGTCGCGATAGGCGACGGCTCCACCGATGGGATGCCGATAGCCGTGATGAGCGTCGGCATTGAGCACGCCGATGTCGCCTTCGCCGACGCACCGCTCCATCTGCTCGATAGCAGTGCGGTCAATGATGTCGCGTCCGAAGACAGTGATCGCTTTCTCTGGCATGGCTGCAATGGTTCCGAATGTTCCGAGAAACTTCCGAAAGCATAAGACGAAATCGGAGGGACGATCGCGATTGCGTAATTTGCTCTTGCAGCAGAAGGGGCAAGTAGCGGCGGTACGGAAGCGATCGCTTTTGTGCCGAAATCGTGTGTGTTGTGCGATTGTCTCGGTCATTGGTGAGGTGAACAATGGAAGATTCGATCCTGCAGAGCGATTCGTGGTTGCTCGATCTCGCCGTGGGAGTGCTTGTCTTCGCTTTCGTCGCGATAGCGCTGGTGTTTCTCTGCTACTACATGCTCTACCCGTTTTTCTCCACCGTCGAAGAAACGCTCAGACGCTGGATTGGGCGCAAAAAGGAAGAGCATCAGCAGCGAACGCAGCGGGACGACGATACGTTCACCGACGAGCTCAGCGATTTTGCCAAGGATCATTCGCTCGTGCGCGTCCAAACAGTACAAGCCGACTTCGCTGCCCATTCGATCGGCGACGCTATGGCGCAACAGTGCAAGCAGATGCACGAAGAGATCGGAGCGGTCGCCAAGCTTCAAGGCGAGATCAAGCATACTCTCGGGCAACTCAAGGAAGCAGTTGTCAAGCTCGTCAAGTCATACCAACAATTTACCCTCGTTCAAGCGGAGCTTCCCTCCATCATCAGCCATGAGCTGAGCAAGCGAGGGAATACTTTCGTACTCGTCGTGTTGGGGATACTGCTGGTGGGGTTGATTACGGTCAATACCGGTCTGCTCAGCAGAATACTCGTCGAGCACGGGATCGTCCCGGAGCGATACAAGCTACTGGGTGTTCCGCTGTCTTATGTTTTTGCGATTCTGCTGACGTTGGTCGAAGCAGGCACCGGTGCTGCATTCGACTCCCTCAGGAATCAAGCCAAAGAAGAAAGCGGCAAGCCGCTCAGAGCATTCCTGATGTTGCCGATAATTCTCGTGTTGGCAGGAATCGAGGGCTATTTCTATTCCCGCATCGGGGACGACAAAAGCATCGTTCACCTGCCATTGTTCGGTACCCTTCCCGAAAGCGACATCTACTTTCTGTGGGGCATGGCACTGGTCATCGTTCTCGCCATACTCGGCAACAGTGTCTTTTCCACGGGGATGAAAGTCTTCAAGGGCTATTCGCTGCGCCGGTTCAATGCTCTCGTCGAGAGGTTCTTGGAACGTAGCGGCAAAATCGAGAAAACATTTGGTATGGTGCAAGAGAACATCGCCAGCTTGTCGGATCGGCTGCAGGCTGTCGGCATAGACGTCTGCGACCTCGAAGCGAAAGCCGGCGATCTTGTGGGATTGATCGGGGGCATCGAACAATCCGCTCCACAGAAAGCCGAACTTGTGAGCCAGCAGCTTTCGCTGCAGGATGTCCGTTCGATCGTCACAAAGGTCGTCATCTGGATTTTCGCCGGATTCGGATTGATCGTGATCGGCTTGCCGTTGCTCTTTTTCGTGTTTTCTGCGTTCTTCTCCGATAGGCTCGTTGTCATCGGAGTTGCATTGGGCATTGCGGTTCTGAGCGGACTGATCGGCCACCAACTCGGCAAAGTGCACGCAAAAGTGTACATCGGTACGAAAAACAGCGAACAGCATATCGAACTTATCGAAAGCCCGAGGTTGACGATAATCGCGGGGCTGATGTTGATCGCAGTCTTTGCGATTACTGCTTTTGTGCTCCTTCAATCCCTGCCGATCGAGCTCGTTGTCTTGACAGCGGTGATGTGCAGCTCGATCGCCGTCGCCGGATGGCAAATTTCCCTGCACGAGGAATTTCTGCGACTGGGCTTGAGGAAAAGCGGCATCTTGCTTCGGATGGTGATCCGGTGGGTGCAACTGGCTATCGTGACGGTGTTCCATGGCATGATCCTCGTCGGCAAGTACGTGGTGTACATGTTCGCGCTGCCGCTGTCGAGTACAGCCGAAACGAAACAATCGAGCGCGTGACCATGAGTGTTGCTTCGATCTATCGACGCGTCGCGATCGTGTCGGTCGCCTGCGTGGTCGTTTCGGGTTGCTCGAACGAGAACGTTCCTGCTGGCAATCCTGATGCGGGGGACGACAGCAAAAGTGTCGCCGTCACCGTGCTTATCGATCTCAGCAGAAGCTTCGTGCCGAGTTCACCGGCGGACATGGGTCGAACCGATCCGCTCGCCAACGACATCGGTGCACTGCGTGCACTGAATCGAGTGCTCGTCGAGCGTTCGTCGTCGTTCGAGCGACTCAAAATCGTGTGGTCGAGAATCGGCAGCGCAAGCTTGGCGGAAAATCTCCTCTGCCCACCGATCGAGATGAGACCGAGCCTGTTGAAAAACGGTCGTGGATCGATCGCTTCTGCCGATGCACTTGCCGATACGCTGGAAGCGACTCTCGCCAGCATCGCTGAGAAAATGCGCGACCCACGCTTTCATGCCGATTACACTGACATCGGCGGTGCGTTGGCGATCGCATCGAAAGCAGCCGGACCGACGTATGCGCACCGGTACATTGTCGTCCTGTCGGATTTTATCGAGGACTTGCCGCAGAGACGAACCTCGGTCAGTTTCGAATTGCACGGCGAAACAGTCGTTCTGCTTCACAGGGTCGGTTTCCGTTACAGCGGCGATCTCGATAGTCATCTTGCAAACGTCGGGCGATGGGTCGAGCATCTTCGCCAAGCAGGTGCAGGGAGAGTTGTCGCCATTCCCGTTCAATTGATGTCGAAGCTCCTGTGGGCATCGCTGCTCGAGGGACAGCCGATCGGAACGCAGATAAACGTTCTGCTGGCTGATGCACGCTGTTTCGAGCACGATCTATCGCGTCGCCTTCGCGACGTGGTCAGTGGCATCGCAATCCACATTGCGTCTCGATCCGATACGACGTTCCCGATCGCCGCACGATGGCTCGTCACCGATGAAAGCGGCTTGAGACCTCGCGTATCGTCCGCTGTCGAGTACATTCCGACACTCATCAAAAACGGAAAGTCAGTATCGAGACCGCGAGATTTCACGGCAGTCCTCGACACTGTGTTCCGGCGGGAAGTCGCCTGCTGGGTACCGCACAACGAAGGTCTTGCAACGACTCTGCGTATGTTGGCATCGCCAGCCATCAGTCCAGCGCGGTCGTGTATCGTGGTTGTCGGCAGCTTGTCGTCGCATCGGCATCCGATCCCGGAAACGGTGCACTGCCCTCGGCGGACGTGTGTGCTCTTGATCAATCTGCCGAGCGGTCGTGAGTCGGGGGATCAGATCGAGCGAGAATTGAGTCGCTGGAAATACGCATTCCGGCGCGGTGGAGCCGAAAAGGTTTACGAGATTCAACTCGCCACGTTTACCCCTGACGACCTCGAAGCGATCGAGTGGTGAAGTCGGAACGCGGATCGCTCGGTAGTCGTCGGCGGAGTGGATCTGTGTTGCGTAATTTGCTTTTGCAGCAGAAGGGAAGGGCGATAGTAGCAGTACAGCCGCAATGTCCCTATGGCTGATGAATTCGTTTTCACGGCAGCTGCACGGTTAGAATCGCTGTGGTCGGACAAGCTCGACGAGCTATTGGCTGATGCGAGCTGTGCGACGATGCGAATCGAATCGCACGATCTGAAGTTCGGCAGCATCTCTGGCGATTCAGTATCGGCACTTTTTGCCATCATCGACAAAATCCTTGTTCGTGGCAAGCCGACGCTCTGCGCCTGGGAGTACGAGAACTACCTTTTGCTCATAGTCGAGCGATTGCGTGCAGGCAACGAGCGCGCTTCTCGAGCGATGCATCTTCCGCGCCCGATCCCACGACGAACAGACGATCAAGAGCTCGGGTATCGGTTCGATTCTCTCGACATCGACGATCTTGTCGAGCGAGCACGCGCACTGCTTTCCGGCGAAGGATACGTTCCCGACTGCCGCATTCGATTGCCGGACATGTTGAAACGACTTGCGAGCCAATACGAAGTCGAACTGGTAGAGCGGATCGGCGAGATCGCCCCGCGACTGCTGCCGATGCTCCACTGGCAAGCACGTCTTGCCGAGCTCTGCACAGGCATGGATGTGCAGACGAGCAACGAGCGTGTGGACTTCGCATTCGTTGGAAACAAGCAGCGTATGGTGATCGAAGTCGATGGACCGCAGCACCGTGTCGGGGTAACAACGCTGTCGGACCAAAAGCGCAATGAACTGCTGAAAAGCTCTGGGTGGAAAATCGGTCGTATTGCCACCGAGAGGCTACGGGAAGTCGGTACGGATGCGGTTGCAAGAAAAGTTGCAGAATTGCTCGCAGTACCGTGCGATCGTCCGTGCGACGACAATCTCTGGGGATACATCCAAGACCACCTCGATATGGAGGCAGCGCTGTTGCTGGTTCTTTATCCGAATGCTTTGCATCAATGCGTGCGTGCGTTGGTGCAGTTGTATTTGCGTGGCGTTTTGCCGTACGACCGACGGCATACGGTCAAGGTCATCGAAGAGGATCTTTTGGTTGTCCACGAGGCGTTCGTGGTGTTGTGGAATATGTGGGAGAATCTTACGACGATCTATCCTCAACTGCCGAAGCCGCCGCAACTGGTGCTGCATGTACAACAGCGGCTGCTCGCACCAATGATCGCACCGATGCAGCATCCAGCGATCACCGCAGTTTCCGAGGAGCGAACCGGTGACGAGTGGGACCTGATACTCTCGCACAGTGCGTTTCTGGGGAGCTGGCAAATCGGCAAGAGGGAACGGGTGTCGGAGCTACCGCCCGGCATTCCTCGTGTGGCGATTCGGCGAGGAATATCGGTACACGATCACCGGCAAATCGAACTTGTCGAGAAGACCTATGCCGCCGATCTGGATTACCTGGAACAGTATCTCCGCTTCGAACCAGACGCCGACCAGCTCGTCCGATCAGACAAAGCTGGCGATCGGCGTATCAAGCGCGCTCATGCGGCACTGCGATACTTTCTGCAGGGCATTTTTCGTTTTCGCGGCTTCCGTTCCGGGCAGCTGCGTTCGATCGCCCGACTTCTTCAGCGCAAGGATACGATCGTTTTGCTTCCGACCGGTGCGGGCAAATCGCTGATCTTCCAGTACAGCAGCATGCTGCAACCAGGCGCGACGCTCGTTGTCGATCCGTTGCTGTCGCTGATGCTGGATCAAGTCGACAATCTCCGCAGCCGTGGCTTCGACACGGTGGAGATGATCGGGAGCATGCAAGAACAAAGTCAAAGACACGATGTTCTCGAGCGGTTCGGCGAGCGAAAAATCTTGTTTCTCTACGTGACTCCAGAACGGTTGCAAAACCCGTCGTTTCGCGAACAGCTCCGCGCGACAGCTCGTCTTGTGACGATACCGTTTGCCGTCGTCGATGAGGCGCATTGTCTTTCGGAATGGGGGCATGACTTTCGAGTATCGTATCTGCACTTGCCACGTAATCTGCGGAAATACTGTGCGACAGGATCGGGCGACGAGCCGACCATCATCGCTCTGACCGGTACAGCCTCGTATTCGGTTCTGCGAGATTTACGGGTCGAGATGGAAATCAAAACCGAAGACAGCATCGTCACGCCACCGACATTCGATCGCCCGGAGCTTACTTTCGACGTCCATATCGTCGACGATCCAGAAGCACGTTTCAAGCAACTCGAGATACTACGGCAGCAATTGCCGAAAAAACTCGGTATAAACCCCAGGACGTTTTTTCTTCCACAAGGGGCGGACACTTGCAGCGGTATCGTTTTTGTCCCTCATGTCAATGGTCCTTTGGGCGCTCTCGAGATCGCCAACCGACTCGGACATCGGTGCTATTACACTGGCGATGCACCGAAAGGGGTGGGATACGGCGATCATGCCGAGCACAAAAGGAATGTTCAGGAACGCTTCAAACGTAACGAAATCCAGGAATTAGTGGCGACGAAATCCTTCGGCATGGGGATAGACAAGCCGAACATTCGCTACACGATTCACTACGTCATGCCGCAATCCATCGAGGGGTTCTACCAAGAAGCAGGGCGTGCTGGGCGCGATGGCAACAAGTCCTATTGTGCGATCATTTACTCACCGATGAACCGTTCTGTGTTCGAGGACGTGCTCTTCGAGGGTGACTGGGAAAACGCGCGGAAGATATTTAGGCGGTATTCCAAGGATGTGCGAGGCGATCTTGGCGTGCAGCTCTGGTTCGTGTACAACTCGTACAAAGGTGTCGGTAGCGAGATTTCACGAGTGGTATCGCTATTTCGGACAGAGATCGAACCGCGATTGGGCAGAGTCAGAGGCACTGTCAAGATAGAGCTGGCAAACAGCGGCAGGGACGAGAACGGAATCAAAAACGACCACGAGCGCTCCCTGTATCGTCTCATGCTCTTGGGAATTGTCAAGGACTATACGGTCAAGTGGAGCACTCAGGGAAAGTTCTTCGAAATCGAATGTTACCATCCGACACCGAAAGAAATGATCGCAGCCTTGCAGCGCTATCTGTTGCAGTACAAGCCGCAGCGGTACGTCGGGGACATGATTGCTCGTATCCCGTCCGAGGAAACGCTTCCCGAGGCGATCGAGCCAGCGATACGAGTGTTGATCGAGTTCATCTACAGCGAGATCGTCAGTCGGCGCAAGCAAGCGATCCGGCAAATGTGCGATTTGTGCGAGAGCTTTCGCAGCGATGAAGAATTTCGCCGCCAGATGCTCAATTACCTTCAGGAGTCAGAGTTTAGTGGTATCCTCAAAGAATGGCTCGGAAAAGGATTCGATGAAATCGGACTGGTGGGTATTCACGACGTTCTCTCTCGATGCACCCAAGAGGTCGATTGGCAAGAGCTCCTGGGAACGCTCAATCGTATGTTGACCGACGATCCCACAAATCTGCCGCTGTTGCTCTTGCGTCTGCTGGTCCGCATCCGTACAAGCGACAGCGAGAGTATCACCGATAGCGATGCGCGAGAGCTTGCCAGGCAATTGAATCACTTTTTCGAGCATCGCCAACGGCATCACGAGAGCATTCGCCAACTGCTGTTCGACATACTCGCTGATGTGTATGCATCGCGACCGAAGAGCGCCGACCGAGTCGTTCGTCGAGCGATCGTGCCGGAACTCACCGACGGTCTTTCGGATGAGCTTTACACTGCTCTCTGCGAGCGATACGACCGCATTCAACTTCCCGAACTGCGCCGACTATGTCAGTCGCTGCAGCTTCGACGACATATTCTTCGGCTTCAACCGATCGTCGACGGACTCGACAAAATGTTGAACAACTCTGCGCCAAACACTCATGAGCCAAGCCGGACCGCTCGAACATGATGCATTGATCCAACGGCTCATCGAGCAGCTAAAAACGCTGGAGAAAGGACAGAAGCTGTTTACCGATGCAGAGCATCGTCTCGACGAAGTGCTCGGTGCAGCATCTCGCAGTCTCGAGATCGGAGAGATTATGCGGGAAAAACTCGATGGCATGCCGGCTGAATTGACCCAGAAGTTCGAGTCGCTCTACGCCAGCCTTCAGCAAAGTCTTCAGCGTTACCATGAAGACGTTGCCGATCTCTATACCAAGTATCGAACACTCGGCCAGCAACTTACCAGCGAAGGAGCGTTGGAGCGGTTGCAAGGTGTTTACGAACGACTCGGGACGATCCGAGAACAATTGAATGCAGCAGTCTCGGAACAGTTTCACCAGGTCACGCAGACGATCACCGAGGTAGCCAGTCAGGCGTCCAATACTGCCCAGCAGGTAACGGCGGCGATTGCAGCCACAGTGAAACAACTCCAAAGAGACGTCGCCGAGCAAGTATCTGCACTGCCTTCCTTCGTTCAGAAAGCCGTCGATGCTCAAATGGGGAAAGCCGCCGCAGAGATTTCCCGAACGATCGAGCAGAATACCGCATCGCTGCGGTCGGTCGGCGAAGTCATCGAACGTCAGCGAACCATCGAGCAAGGTATCAAAACGATCGTCGAAGTCCACACCGCGCGCTATCGCGACATCATTCAGCGGCTCGATGCATCCGACAAAAGCGCCGAACGACGTCACGACGACATCGTCCACATCGCCAATCGGAGCGATGATCTGGAATCCCGCACCAAAGCACTTCAACAGCATACGGAAAAAATCGCCAGTGGTATGGCGATGCTCGTTCGTGCGATGGGAGAGCGTCTCGACAAACTCGAAAAAGAGCAAGCCGCGCTTGCTCAGAAAATCGAGCAAACAGTCGCAAGCAAAATTTCTCCACTGACCAAGACCCTCTACATCGCTGCCGGAGCGGCTGTCCTGGCTGTTTTGTTGCTCCTCTACGCTTTGAGTGGTTGACCGCTCGCCACCGCTCAGAGGTTGAACAGCAGTTTCACCAGCCGATCGATGTTGTACACGTTCCGCCTGGTGAGTTTGGTGCGGTCGCCGCGACATCGCGAGAGCAATTCGACTCGCCCAGCCGTTGCTGTACAGCCTTGTTGGATCGAGCCGTAACGGATTTCGTAGCCCATGATCGCCGCACAATCTTGGCTGACGATCGGAGTGATGATGACCTGCTGTTTGAAGTTGTGATTGTCCACAGCCTCGATCGGCGGAATTTTGTCGATGCCGAGCAGGTCCACGTACTGGCATTTCTGCGTCAACCGCACGGGTTTGAATTTGTCCTGCAGCGTCAGCGTCACGGTGTTCTGATCTTCCGAGCCGGTAATGACGAGCATCGTGTTGGCGATGTCGACGTTCTCGTAAACGATTTCGAACGGTTCGTTGCGGGGAATCGTAAAGCTGTCCCCCGGCTTTTGAAAATTCAATCGGTGCTTCGGTCCGGATGTTGTCTGCAGCAGCACATTGTCGCCACTGATGTTGACGGTGATGGAATCGGCGATCATATGGGGAAGCTGATACGACGGAGTGATGCAACCACTAGCGACAAGTATCAGCAGAATTGCGGCACAAAGACCGACGACGCGCGGTGCATTCATCGAAAGACTCCTTTTATGGAACGACATCGTACGGTACCTCCAGTTTCATAGCGGCAGCATGCCACACCTGGTGCCCTGTTCCTGGCTCGGTGGCGATAGTCATCATGAGTTTGGGTCGCCTGCGCAAACAGTCGAGATTCAGAAACTGACCGTATGTTCCGTCCTCTACCGAGCGCCCGATGTTGTTCATGTTGCCCACGATGACTACCCGAACTGCACGATCGGTCGAGCAGTGCACCGCAAGCGAGGAAAAGATGCGGCGGTAATCCGACGGCTCCGCCATCGGTACATCCATCAACATGCGGTGAATCACAGACCATCCCACCGAATCGTACACGAACGTTCCATCGGTGCGATGGATGCGAACTTCGCTGTACGCCGAAAGCAATTCGTGAAGGCGACTTTCGAGTGCTCGGTGGATCCGAGAACTCGGCCGCGATACCACGTAGATGTCCAGAACACCGGTTTCCTGTTTCGGTTGCGCGACTGGTTCCGACTGCGGCGCGGAAACGCTCTGCTGCTTCTCTGCCTGCGCGATCGATGCGAATGCGACAGGAACGAATCGAAACTCGGCTCCGCTTGTGCGTGCGAGCGACTTCAGTTGTGCAATGTACTGGCTTTCGCTGCCGATGCACATGACGAACTTCGTGTGTAAACGGTGCGGTACTGCTGCCGGTCGCGAAATCGAGTCAGGCGCGATGACGACGACAACTGCCGCTTTCTGTGCCAATGCACGTTCGATGTCGCGCTGGGGGGCAGCACCGAGCTGGGCAGGAAGGAGCGACGATAGTTCGCTTCCGATACGGTCGCTGGTGAGAGGTTCGGGGCGCAGACGGTTGCCCGCATCGGCAGTGTAACGGACGATCGTATCGCCGACGATCGCCATCGAAAAGCCCTGTTGCAGCTCGCTCAGCGCCGAGAGCTGCCGAGCCAAGACGGGCACCAGTTCATCTTTGCCGACCTCCGAGAGAACGACGACGATGACACGCTTGTCTCCCCGGAGGAAAACGATCGCGAGAACCCCGAGCACTGCTACGAGTGCGAAGATGGCAAGCAGCCGTATGCGCCGATTCATAGCAACCACCACCATTGATTACCGCCGGCAAATTTAGTGTGCTGGTCAGTATCGACTTGGAATCATGCTGCAATCGTGTTCGGCTGAAGTAGTTCGCGAATTGGTAGTGGTCGTGCACGATCGCGCAGCAGCTCTTCGATGTCCACGATCAAGATAACATCGCCTTCCCCCGATAGCGTTGCGCCGGCGATGCCACGCACTTTCATTCCCTGGACAGGTTTTATGACGACGTCGTCGCGACCAACGAACTCCCCGATGCCGATGATCATGCGTTGTTGCCCAACGTGAATGACGATACCATAACGCATATTACCTGCTTGTTCCCAACCGAGCAACGTTTCGAGCGGAATGAGTGGCAGCACTTCGTCGCGAACGCTCATCGTGGCATTCCCCGTTACTTCGGTGATGTCGTCGGTGTGGATGGGAATGATTTCACGGACAACAGCCAACGGCAATGCGATCGGGTAGCCGCTGGATTTGACGATCAACACTGGCAGTATCGCCAGTGTCAGCGGTAGTGTAATGCGGAATGTCGTTCCTTGTCCGACGGCGGAATCAATGTCGATTTTTCCGTTCATGCGTGCAATGTTCGTGCGGACAACGTCCATGCCGACGCCACGTCCGGAAACGTCGGATATCTGTTCTTTCGTCGAAAATCCTGGCAGGAAAATCAGCTGCAACGCTTGTCTGTCGTCGAGAGAACTTGCTGCTTCGTTGCTGAGCAACCCTTTTTTGACGGCGCTTTGTCGAACTTTTTCGGGGTCGATTCCTCTGCCATCGTCGGAGATTACGATGTGAATTTGGTCCCCGATTTGCTCGGCACGCAATCTGATTGTGCCGTTTGCAGGCTTGCCGGCTGCGATACGCTCCTCCGGCGGTTCGATGCCATGGTCGATGGCATTGCGGAGGAGGTGGACCAGTGGGTCGTTGAGTTCTTCGATCATCGTTTTGTCCAGTTCCGTCTCGGCTCCTTCGATGATCAACTCCACTTGGCGACCGAGCAACCGTGCCGTATCGCGGACGATACGAGGGAATTTCTGAAAAAGACGCCCGATCGGTTGCATGCGCGTCTTCATGACGGCGTTTTGCAGATCGGTCACCAGGACGTCGAGCAGTCCGACGGCTTCGTCGAGTGCTTTGTAGGTATCTGCAGTAGCGCGATTGCTGAGTATCTCAGCGCGGATACTGGTGAGCCGATTGCGAATCAATCCGATTTCGCCCGAGAGATTGAGCACATAATCGAGTCGTGCCGTCTCGACTCGCATCGTCGTTTCCGCCGAGGACTTTGGAGCCGTTTCAGACGGAAGCGACGTTTTTTGTGCCGGTATGGTTTCTTGGGCATTCGACGGAGTGCCCGAATTGACTTGCTCGGAGGATACCGGAGAATCGCTTGTCGATTGGCTGTGCGAGGGGGCAAGAGCTGCGTAGTAATCGTCGAGTGTTTTGTTGTCGGATGAATTTTCCGATGTCGTCGCTGGGGACGATGGAATATCCAACTGTCCGTCGTCCATCGCATCGAGCCGTGCCAAAATGAGTGGATCGGCAGCAACGAGTTGTTCGCTGGCAGCCAGTTGCTCGATCATTCGATGAACATGTGCCGTCGCTTGGAGGATAACGTCGAGCAGTTGTGGAGTCAAGTGTACTTGTCCATTGCGAAGTTTGTCGAAGACATTTTCCGTCGCATGGCACAGCTCGACCAACTGCGTGGCGTTGACGAACCCCGCGCCGCCCTTGATCGTGTGGAACCAGCGGTACACTTTGTTGAGCAAGTCGCGATTGTCCGGCTCTTTTTCCAGCGCCACGAGTGCCTCGTCAACGTTGGCGATCAGCTCGCGAGCTTCGATAATGAAATCATTGAGCAGTTCGCTTGCGTAGTCCATTGTTCGTGCGCCCAATGTGATCAAAAACCGAGAGATTCGAGCAGAGCATCCACTTGCTCTTGGCTTACCACGACGTCGCCTTCTCGTTCGGGGTTGACGACCGGACCGTTGAGCAGACTAGATTCGACACTTGCTTTGCGTGTCGGTGGAATACCGTTGACCAGCAGCTTGAGCAATTCTGATTCGACTGTCTTGGTCAGCTCGATGGCGCGGCTGAGCACCTGATTGGTGCGGTCCTGAAAGTCTTGCGCCATGATGATTTTGTTGATGTAGTCGTGGAGCGTGTCGAGTGATTGCGGTGCTGCATGAAAGAAATCAGTGGTCCGTTGTGCCAATTGTTTGAATTCGTCAACACTGAGTTTACCCTCTAAGCACGCACGCCACATCATCCCGAGCTGCTCGACATCAGATCGTATGTGCTGGTAAATTGGCTTGATTGCATCGGTCGCGTCGAGCACTTTTGTGGCTGCCTCGGCGGTCACGCGCCGAACGTAATCGAGTCGTTCGACGGTATCGGGCAGCGCATCCCCGACGGCGTACTCGATGCTGCGGTCGTATCCAAGTTCAGTTAGTGTCGTGTGCAGGTGCCGCAGCAGTTGTCCCAATTGAGAATAGTACGGCTCGGGAATGCAGTCGCTGGGACATTCCGACGTCCTGCCGTTATCTGTGCTTTTGCCATCGCTGTGTACTTGGCGATACACATCATCGAAGAGTGCTTCGAGCTCGGGAGAATCGTTCATGATTGTGCTCCTTGAGTTGCTGCGACACGTTCAAATACTTTATTGAGTTTCTCGACGAGTGTTTCTGGCGTAAATGGCTTGACGATGTAGCCAGTGGCTCCTGCTTGTGCAGCAGCGATGATGTTTTCTTTCCGTGCTTCGGATGTTACCATCAGAACGGGCAAAGAACTCCATGCGGGGAATGATCGAATCAATTTGAGCAATTCCAGTCCGGTCATTGTCGGCATGTTCCAGTCGGTAATGACCACATCGATTCTGTGTGCTTTGAGCTTTTCGATTGCTGTGGTTCCATCATCCGCTTCGACAATTTCGGTGAAGCCATTGTCTTGAAGCACATTACGGACGATGCGACGCATCGTCGGCGAATCGTCGACGACCAAAAAGGCAGTTGTCGGTGGTGCATTGATCGGCATGATTGTATTGGCTCTAGTTGTGAGACAATGCCTTGCGGAGTGTCTGCGACAGTTCTTGTGGATCAAACTTGGCGACGTAGTAGTCAGCACCAGAACGAAAACCGGTCGTCTTATTCGTGCTCGACGACAGTGACGAATGCATGATGATCGGAATGCCGTGAAAACGTGCATCAGCTTTGATTTTCTGTGCTAATGTGTAGCCATCCATCTCTGGCATCTCAATGTCAAGCAGAATTGCATCGAGGAACGATCGGACGTCCTTGCCGTCGGCATAGGCACTTTCGGCGAGAGCTTGCAATTTTGCCCATGCTTCTGCGCCGGTCGAGGCTTGGTGATAGCGTATGCCCATGGCATCAAGGACGCGAACGATTTCTTTCCGTGCCAAGGGTGAATCATCGGCAAAAAGTATCGCTGCACTACGCTCAAGTTGTTGGATGCGATCGGAGGGATTGGGTAGTGTTACGACTGTTGCCAGGATTTGCTCAACATCGAGCAGTGAAACGATGCGCTTTTCCCACCGGAAAAGAGCCGTCAGATACGTGCTCGCTGTAGCGATAGATGCGGTGGGAGGATGGACGATGTCCCACGGTACCCGCACGATGCGTTCGACGTGTGCAACCACGAACGCTTGCAGATGACGAGAGTATTCGGTGACGATCAGCGTTTTCTCCAGCTCCGCTGCAGCGGGTTGACCGAGAATGTCACGGATCGAAATGACCGGTAGAATGCTGCCGCGCAAACTGACGACACCCCGAACGCTGGGGGGACAGTTCGGCAGTGGCGTGATTTTCGGTGTGCGGAGCACCTCGCGTACCTTGAACACATTGATGCCGAACAGCTCACGTGTGCCGATATGGAAAAGCAGCACTTCCATCATGTTCGAGCCTGCCAGTCGGCTGCGAGACTCGATTTCCTTCATCCATTCGATTTGAACCTGTTCATGCATTGCTGCGCACCTCGACCTCGATATACTGCTCCAGAATCATACGAAGCGTTTCGGCTAAGCGTGATGGCTCGAACTTCGATACGTATCCATCGGCGCCGACGGAGCGCCCCAAGTGTTCGTTGGCAGTGCCACTCAGCGATGAATGCAACACTACCGGTATCGAACGCAGCACATGGTCGGATTTGATCCGCCGCGTCAGCGCGAAGCCGTCCATCTCGGGCATCTCGATGTCGCTGAGAACCAGTGCGACTATATCACTGATCGGGATACCTTGCGCTGTGGCGATTGCCGCACACTGTTGCAGATACTCCCACGCACGCTTCCCATTCGGAAAACCGAGCGCGTCGACGCCGAAATGCTGCAATGTCCGCTCGATTTGTCGCCGTGCGACCATCGAATCATCACAGTAAACCACTCGCACAGGCTTTTCACTTGAGAGCGGTTCGACGGCAGTATACGCTGCGTCGTCCTGTTCCGGTGCAATCGTGTCGAGCAGGATTTTTTCGACATCGAGCATAAGCACCAAACCCCACTCGTCCGTTTCGACAACGGCGGTGATGATGCCACGGCTGTCGCTTGAAGCGAACGTCGGAGGAGGTGTACGGACCTGCGACCAATCGCATCGGTAGATTGTCTCGACTGATTCGACCAAGAACCCCTGTGTGTGATCGTTGTATTCGGTGATGACCAATACACGCGGTGACTCGTCGGTGATAGTTCCACAGTATGCTGGGAGATTGACGACCGGAATCAGCATACCACGCAAACTAAGCATCCCCTCAATTGCCGATTGTCGGCGAGGTGGATGGTGCAGATGCGGTGCGATCATGATCTCGCGCACCTTGAAGACGTTGATGCCGTATGTCTCGGTTGTGCCGGTTGCAGGATCTTTGCCGATGCGGAAAAGCAGTAACTCGACTTTGTTTGTTCCTGCCAGCTTTGTCCGAGCGTCTATGATTCGCAGCAGTTCTGACATCGTCTCAGCGTCTGTACGTGATACTATGCACTTGCTGCAACCGCCGCTTCTGCTGCTTGAGCCATTCGCTCGAGATGCTCAAGTACCTGCATCGAAGCTTGCTCCATTTTGCTGAGAGCAAGCAGCGCGTCGTTCTTTTTTCCTTCAGCCAGGAAGTTCAGCGCGGCAACTCCATTGAGGTGAACTTGCTTGTGCGGTTCTTCCAGTTCGACATAGCCGGGCAGGTGAGAAAAATGCTGCCGTCCAGCTCCTTCGTAGTACCACTTACCCAAGCGACATGCAGTGTGGAGGGCGAATTCTTCCGGCTTTTTCGCCGATTCGCTCATGAACACTTTGTACACCTCGTACTTCCAAACCAGGTGATCAATTTTGACAAGCTCGACAAACGATCGTAGTGCAGTAGCTGTCATCGTGCGGTCCATGCTTTTGGCGTGTGCCATCATCTTCATGACTTTTTCCATTGCAGCATCACCCTCGCTAGAAAATTGCGATGACTGGCGAGCAGACTGCTCCATTTGTGCTCGCGCCTGCTGAATCTCTGCTTGAATACCCGACACAAGCGCTGAAATCTCCCGTGTTGCGTTCGATGTGCGTTCGGCAAGCTTGCGAACTTCATCAGCAACGACAGCAAATCCTCGCCCTTGCTCGCCTGCACGCGCTGCTTCAATGGCTGCGTTGAGTGCAAGGAGATTTGTTTGATCGGCGATTTCTTTGATCATCTGTACGATGCCACCGATTTGTCCTGCACGCGATGAAAGCTCCTCGATCGATCGTGCTGCTTGGTCGATCGTGTAGCCCATCGTGTTGAAACTCGCCGAAATCATTCCGAGTGAATCTTTTGCCTGCGCAGCTTCATCGGAAATATTATGGGCTTTTTGCTTTTCGCTGTCCAGGTGGTGGGCGACGCGAATAAGTGATTCTTGAACAGCTTTGATCGAATCTCCGTATCGCGAAAGAATGCGGTAGAAGTCTTTTTGATACTGTGCCGTGCCGTTCGAATGCCCGTTGGCAGGCACTGTGCGCTTTGCTGTTGCAGATTTCGACATGGTTGAGCCAGATAAACAGTGAGACAGATCCTTTGCCACCGATTGTTATCGGCATCAGCAGACTAAACATTAGTGCTCACTGTCACATACACCCATGTCGGGGGATGAGGGGCTCCCCTCAACTGAGGGGTCCGGCTAACGATTCCGATTATCAAGGCGTTCCCCAAGCAGCGCCAGTGCGTCCGATTCGAGTCTGTCCAGATATGCAAGATCGTCGGGCGCGATCGAAACGGCACCTGTGCCGATTTCCGTTGCCACTGCTCGATACGCAGCACGAAAGCTCTCTCCCGTCGATCGCATTCGTCGGTGAATCCTCTCGACGCTGCCGATAGCGCTGTACTCCTGGCGCTCGAGGAGACCGTCCACCGGCTCGATGTGTGGTAGCACGTGCAGCAGAACTCCGATACACTCGTCGAAGTCGTCCCACGCCGGCAGCAAGAGTTCCTTGAGCAGTTGGTAGTCGCGGTGGTATCCCGATGGCAAATTCATCGTGACTGCCGCGATGTCGCTCGGCAAAAGCTGCAGCCGATTGAAGCGTCCGCGCAGCAGTTCGAATACGTCCGGATTCTGTTTGTGCGGCATGATGCTCGATCCGGTCGAAAGCCACGGCGGCAATCGGAGAAAACGGAAACCGGTGGACACATACAGCACCACGTCCATCGCAAAACGTCCGAGTGTGGCTGCTTGTGCAGAGAGTGCGATCGCTACGGCACGTTCGATCTTGCCGCGCAGCAACTGCGCCGCTGCAGGACTGGCGACCGTCTCGTCGAAGCCGAGCAGCTCGGTCGTGCGGTGGCGGAAAATCGGGAAACTGCTGCCGTAGCCCGCTGCTGTGCCGAGCGGATTCTTGCCGGCAAGATGCAACACCGGTTCGGCGAATGCAATGTCTTCCAGCAGCGATTCGGCAAAAGACGCCATCCACAGTGCGAACGTCGTCGGCATCGCTGCTTGCAAATGTGTCATGCCGGGCATCGGCACGTGTCGGTGCGACTGCGCCCACTCGAGCATCGTTCGAACGAGACGCTCGCTTTGCTCGATCGTTCGACGCATCCGGTCGCGCACGTAGAGCACCAGCGCGGTGAGCACCTGGTCGTTCCGCGAGCGCGCAGTGTGAATCTTTTCGCCGATGCTTCCCAGTGCTGCAGTCAGTTCGGCTTCGAGCTGCGAATGAACGTCTTCGATACCGTCGGCGATGCGAAACTCGCCTCGCTCGATGCGTTCGGCGATGCGCTCGAGTTCGGCAACGAGCAGCGCTGCTTCGTCACTGGTGATGATACCGCACTCGCCGAGCATCCGCGCATGCGCGATCGAAGCGAGAACGTCGTACCGAGCGAGTGCAATGTCGAACTGCGGATCGCGACCGATCGTGAATCGCTCGACGATCGGATCGAGCTGCGTTCCGGCTTTTTCCCAGAGTTTCATGACTGGTGCAACTGATGGTGTGTTATTTCGTCGGCAACAGCGGCAAGAAAACGCCGATACCCTTCGATGCCGCCAGCGAGCTCGTCGAGAGCGATGAACTCATCGGCAGTGTGCGAACGCTGCGATTCCCCCGGACCCATCTTGATGCTCGGCATCGGCAGCAACGCTTGATCGGAAAGCGTCGGCGATGCATAGCGCTCGATACCGATGCGCTCGGCGACGCGCTCGAAAAGGTGTCCGCGGGGAAGTCGTGACGGTCGCAGACGCAGCGAAACACTCTCGATGCGCGAGCGGAGTTGGCGTTGCAGTGTGCCCAGAATTTCCTCGTGTGTGTATGCGTCGGTCGTGCGAATGTCCACTGTGAACGAGCAGCGATCGGGGACCACGTTGTGCTGCGTACCGGCTGCGATCACGGTCACAGTCGTGCGAACACGTCCGAGCACGTCGCTTGTGCGCTCGAACGGTTGGGTGTGCAGCCAAGCGATATCGTCGAGCGCGACGTCGATCGCGTTGACGCCTGTGCCGTGCGCGGCATGACCTGCCACACCATCGGCGACACAGCGGACGACCATCAGACCACGTTCGGCAATCGCCATGCGCATTGCGGTCGGTTCGCCGACGATCGCCGCCTCGATGCGCGGAAGATGCGGCAACAGCGACGCGATGCCGCCTTCGCCGCTGATTTCCTCCTCGGCGCTGGCAGCGAAAACGAGATTGAACGGCAGACGCTCGAAAGCCAGCTCGGAAAAGACTACCGCCAATGCGACCAAACTCGCGCCGGCATCGTTGCTGCCGAGTCCGTACAGCTTGCCATCGTCGATCGTCGGTGTGTAGGGGTCGCGCGTCCATCCGTCGCATGGTTTGACCGTGTCGAGATGCGAGTTGAGCAGAAACGTCGGCGCGGACTCGTCGAAATGGAGCGTTCGCGCCCAGACGTTGTTGCCGATGCGTTGCGAGGGAATGCCGCGTCGGCGGAGAAACTCTGCGAGGATGTCTGCACGCTGGCTTTCGTGCCGACTCGGTGCCGGCGTCGCGATGAGCTGGCAGAGCAGTTCGAGTGCGTCGTTCATAGTACGCTCTCGCGATGAGCGACGATGCGTGTGCCGAAGCGGTGCGGCAAGGTATCTGCGCCGACGATAGCGACCTCGACACCGCATTCGGCAGCAGCGAGTGCTGCATCGAGCTTCGGCAAGATGCCGTCGCGAGCGACGCCACGTTCCAGCAGCTCCGCATAACCGGAGCGATCGAGCAGGGGAAGAATCCGTCCATCGTCGCCGCGAACGCCACCGCTCGGCGTGCAGAGCGACAGCTCGACCGACCAATCGTGCGCGGCGAACATGACGGCGATCGTCGCAGCGATCGTATCGGCGTTCGTGTTGAGCAGTCCGCCCCAGCCGTCGTGCGTGACGGGTGAAACGACCGGGGAAAACCCGCGCTCGATCAGCGACTGCAGCAATTCGATGTCCGTGTGCACGGGATCGCCGACCAAACCGAAAGCAATCTCGCCGCTTCGACGTGTCGCACGGATTGTGCCGCCATCGAGTGCTGCAATCCCGACAGCGCGAACACCTGCTGCCAGCAGTGCGGCAACCAATCGCTTGTTGACAGTGCCAGCGATCGTCATCACGAGTACTTCGAGCGTCGCTTCGTCGGTTATGCGACGTCCGTTGTGAAAGCGCGACTCGATGCCGAGCCGGGCGGCGAGTTCGGTCGTTTGACGTCCGCCGCCGTGCACGATGACGAGCGGTTGCGGCAAGAGCGCGACCCGGCGCGCCAGCGTTCGAATGTGTTCGTCGCTGTCGAGAAGTTCGCCGCCGATTTTGAACACATGCACGGACTTCATAACGCCTCGACTATCGTTCGCAGTACAGCTTGTGCAGCGGGGATGCGGTTGGCTGCTTGCTCGACGACGATCGACCGCGGCGAATCGAGCACTGCGTCCGCAGCGATGACGTTGCGTCGAATCGGCAAGCAGTGCATGAAAAAGCCGTCGCGCGTGAGTGCCATTTTCTCCGGAGTGATTTGCCAGTTCTGGTCGTGCGAAAGGATTTTTCCGTAGTCGCGATAGCTCGACCAGTTTTTGGCGTACACGAAGTCGGCACCGTCGAGCGCTGCATCTTGGTCGTGCGTGATCGTCGCGCCGCGAGTGAATCGTTCGTCCAACTCGTAGCCGGGCGGATGAGCGATCACCAGTTCGTAGCCCATCGCCAGCGTCCATTCGGCGAACGAATTCGGCACCGCTTGTGGCAACGCGCGCGGATGCGGTGCCCACGTGAGCACCACGCGCGGACGCGACGAACGTTTGAACTGCTCGATGGTCATCACGTCCGCCAGCGATTGCAGCGGATGCCGCGTCGCCGATTCGAGACTGACGACCGGCACACCGGACAGCTCGACGAAACGTTCGAGAATGGTCTCGGCGTAGTCTTCGTCGCGATCGTGCAGCCGCGCAAACGACCGCACACCGAGCACGTCCACGTAGCGACCGAGTACCGCTGCTGCTTCCCGGATGTGCTCGGCAGCCGAGCCGTCCATGATGGCGCCGTCGCGCGTTTCGAGCGCCCACGAGTCGCTGCCGACGGTCATTGCGACGACGTCCATACCGAGCAGCGTCGCCGCACGGTGGGTACTCACGCGTGTGCGCAGACTCGGATTGAAAAACACCATGCCGAGCGTTCGTCCTGCGCCGAGATTGCGCCACGCATGTGGGCTCCGTTTGCATTCGAACGCTCGGTCGAGAAGCTGTGCCAGATCGGCGACGTCGGCAAGTTTCGTGAAACGTTTCATTGCATCGTCCGAAAGTGTTACCAACCGATACCGCGAAGCGGTAATCCCGCGCATTCGTCGAAGCCCAGCGCGAGATTCATGTTCTGCACCGCTTGGGCAGCGGCGCCTTTGAGCATGTTGTCGAGAACGCACACGATCGCTGCGACACCATCGGCAACCGTCGTGTGGAGAATCGCACGGGCAGTGCCCACGACCCACTTGAGATCGGGAACGTCGTCGGAGATCGTCACCAGAGGATGCGGTGCGTAGTAGTCGCGAAAAAGCTGCTCGAGATCGTGTTCGTCGAGCGAGGTTTCGACGATGCACGTCGTTGCGATGCCGCGTGTGAATGCACCGCGGTACGGCACAAAGCGCAACTGTGCACCAGTGCCGAGCGCAGCGGTCACTTCGGCGGCGTGACGGTGGCGGAGAACGCTGTACGGCTGCGCGTTGGCAAAGCGCCACGAAAAGTGGAGCGTCGGACTCGGCTCGGCACCGGCGCCGGTCGAACCGGTGATACCGCTGGCATGAACGATGGGCGGTAAATTCTCGTTGCGCGCAAGCGGCAGAAGCGACAGCAGCAGTGCCGTTGCAAAGCAACCGGGATTGGCGATCCGTCGAGCTGTACGAAGACGCTCGCGATGCAGCTCGGGAGAACCGTACACGAACGACGGATCGGCGCGGTGATCGCTGCTGAGATCGACGACGATGCTGCTGCGAAGGTGCGGATACTGCTCGAGCACCGAACGTGCGGCGCCGTGAGGAACAGCCAAAAACACGACGTCCGCATCGTCACTGGGTGCAGCCGTCAGCTCGATGTCGCACACGCCGAGAAGATCGGGAGCGATCCGACCGAAGCGTGTGCCGGCGTGCGATCGGCTCGTTGCGTAGGCTATCTGCACGTGTGGGTGAAGCGCGAGAATGCGCATCAGTTCGGTACCGACGAAACCGCTCGCACCGACGACTCCGACGCGGATCATCGCTCGCCTCCGTTGACGATGTGGTAGATGCGGAGCTGCTGTGCCATGATGCGGGCGAAACCGCGAACGTCGGCGGCGTCCCAATCGGCTGCGCGTTCGCCGTAGCTGCCGAAGCGTGGATTCATCAAGTCGTGCGGCGAGCGAACTCCTTCCAGCTCGAAGTGCTTTGGCTCCAGCCGGACGAACACTTCACCGGTGACGGTTCGTTGGGTGCGTTCGAGAAACGCTTCGATGGCGCGAAGTGCCGGTTCCTCGAACATGCCTTCGTGGAGAAGTTGCCCGTACCAGAGCGCCAGTTGTTCTTTGAGCACCAGTTGCCATTTGGTGAGCGTGTGCTTTTCGAGCAAGTGGTGCGCAGCGATCGTGACGATCGGAGCAGCAGCTTCGAATCCGACGCGCCCTTTGGTGCCGATGATGGTATCGCCGACGTGGATGCCGCGCCCGATGCCCAGCGGTGCAGCACGGCGTTCGAGTTCGGCGATGGCATCGAGGGGATGTGGGAAGCGTCTGCCGTCGAGCGAGACCAGTTCGCCACGCTCGAATCCGAGCGCGATGCGGACAGGTTCGCTGCATGCGATCGGCGTCGGGTATGCGTCCTCCGGAAGTGGCTCGTGCGAAGTCAGTGTCTGCCGACCGCCGATGGTCGTGCCCCAGATACCGCGATTGATCGAATAGGGCGGGCGCTCGTGTTCGAGTGCGACGCCATGCGCATGGAGAAACGCCAGTGCTTCTTCGCGCGAGATGTTGCCGTCGCGGATCGGCGTGAGAATCTCCAGCTCCGGTGCTACGATGCTCCAGGCGGCATCGAAGCGGATTTGGTCGTTACCGGCACCGGTGCTTCCGTGCGCGAGCGCGTCGGCACCGATAGCGCGGGCATGTGCTGCGATCGAGCGCGCTTGAATGGCACGCTCGGCACTGACCGACAGCGGATACGTTCCGTAGCGGAGCACGTTGCCGAAAACCAGATAGCGCAGACAGTCGCTATAGAGCGCCCGCGTTTCGTCCAGTGTCGTGTGCGATGCAGCACCGAGCGATCGAGCACGCGCGGCGATTGCGTTGCGTTCGTCCGGCGAAAAACCGCCTGTGTCCACTGTGACGGTGTGAACCTCGTAGCCTTGTTGGCGCAGCCACACCAGGCAATACGTCGTGTCCAAACCGCCGCTGAAAGCGAGAACGACCTTTTTCACGAGTGTGCATCTCCGTTCGACGGTGGAACTAGCGGCAGCGGGTGTTCGATGTGTTCGGCGGGATCGTAGAGCAAGCCGGTGCAAAGGCACATTGTCCGACCGGTGCGTTGGAGGATGTCGTAGTTGCGGCAGCTTTGACAGCCGCGCCAGAACTCGTCGTCGCTGGTCAGTTCGGAAAAGTGAACGGGACGAAAGCCGAGTTCGCTGTTGAGCTTGAGCACAGCGGCGCTGGTAGTGATGCTGAAAATTTTCGCTGTCGGATAGAGTTGCCGCGACAGTTCGAAGGCAGCGCGCTTGATGCGTCGAGCGATGCCGAGTTTGCGGTATTCGGGTGCGACGATGAGTCCTGAATTGGCGACGTAGCGCCCGTGCTCCCACGTCTCGATGTAGCAAAAGCCGACCAGATGCCCGTCGTGGTGAGCGACGATCGCTTTGCCTTCGCGCATTTTTTGGCGAATGTATTCCGGTGGGCGTCGCGCGATTCCGGTGCCGCGCTGCTGTGCCGATTGCTCGATCAGCTCCGAGATGCGTTCGGCAAAATGCTCGTGTGCACCGGAGGCGACCTCGACGGTAATGTGCGCCGCGTCGAGTGTCGGTTGTGTGGTGGTTGTCGTCGGTTCCATAGCTGTCCACAGCGGTTCGACAAAAAACGAGCGCCGCTTCCTGCGTGGCACAGGAAGCGGCGCTTTGGATTTCGGTTTCGGCTATCGTCGTTGGATCATCGGTCTGCTGTAGCTCGATTTGCCGACAACACAAGCGCTACCCTGTGCCACTGCTGGCAGGGTCGTCGCACTTGTCGTCGTCGGATCGAGAAGAGCATCGGCGTCGAACGATGATCGGTTCACAAAATCGGGGCGCGAATATACGGCGTGCGGGATGTTTTTTGCATCTCATCGCCGCCACTTGTCATGCCGAACTCGTTTCGGCATCTCGCACTCCACTGCCTGTCATGCTGAACTTGGTTCAGCAACTCGAAGACCCTGAAACAAGTTCAGGGTAACGGGCTTTTGCGAGCGCCCCTGTTTGTCATGCCGAACTTGTTTCGGCATCTCGCACTCCACTGCCTGTCATGCTGAACTTGGTTCAGCATCTCGAAGACCCTGAAACAAGTTCAGGGTAACGGGCTTTTGCGAGCGCCCCTGTTTGTCATGCCGAACTCGTTTCGGCATCTCGCACTCCACTGCTTGTCATGCTGAACTTGGTTCAGCATCTCGAAGACCCTGAAACAAGTTCAGGGTAACGGGCTTTTGCGAGCGCCCCTGTTTGTCATGCCGAACTCGTTTCGGCATCTCGTCGCTGCCACTTGTCATGCCGAACCTGTTTCGGCATCTTTTTCAGGGTGAAGCACGATGATGAATGCGATAGTGTAGGCGCTCTTTGCCGGTCGTGCCGAGCGTGTGTTGAGCATCTCTGCCGTTGTCGGACGCGAGCGCTGTGCGTTGTCAGCGCATGTCGATGACCTCGACCCCAACCGGAACGGTGAACTCGAATGCGTCGCTCGGTGTCGGCGGGTTGTAGCGAACAGAGCGCAACGTCCAGCGTTCGGTTCCTGTGGTGTGTTCTACCGTGATTGCTCGCAGCGTGCGATCTGCGAATTCGAGTACGATGCTACGCACTCCGTAGAGCATCTCTGCCGCTGGGCGCAAGACGACGTGTTCGGTGCTTTTGGTTTCTGGGCGATATTGCTCGATTAGCTCGAACGCGATGCGGTCGAACGTCGCTGCTGTGCCAGCGACGAACGATGAAACGGTGACGGTTTTGCGCGATGGGACGTAATTCCAAACCGTCGAGCCGTTGCTGACAACGGTGCGCTGAGGGCTCTCCATGCGGATTTTGCCACCACGTGCAGCCAGTATGCGAATGCGTTCGCCGCTGGAAGTGACGGCGCGACATTCGATCGAACGTGCTTGCTTTAGGCGCTCGACGAGCCGATCGTAGGGCGTCGTTGCAAGGGCGATCGTCGCTGCAAGAAACATCGCTGCGCACATGGTCGAGAAATGCTTGTCTGCCATGCCGCAATTTACACCTTTTGGTAGCCGATAGAGCGTATCTTTGCGCCCACTTTTTCGACGTCGGAGAACACGCCATGCGGCGAACGCGCTTTTTCGACCTGCACCAGCGACTCGGAGCGAAGATCGTTCCGTTCGCCGGTTTCGAAATGCCGATTCAGTACCCGAAGGGCATCATCCACGAACACACCGTCGTTCGCACTGCTGTGGGTGTCTTCGACGTCTCGCACATGGGCGAGTTCGAAATCACCGGTCCCCAGGCGCTCGACTTGGTGCAACTGTTGACCGTCAACGACGCTGCCAAACTGGCGCCCGGCAAGGCGCAGTACTCGGCGATGTGCAACGAGCGCGGCGGAATCGTTGACGATCTCCTCGTGTACCGACTCGGCGAGAATCGCTTCATGCTCGTCGTCAACGGCGCGTGCGAAGAGAAGGATTGGCAATGGGTCTCCTCGCATGCCGCATCGTTCGATGTCGAGGCACGAAACATCAGCGACGAAATCAACCTGCTTGCTGTTCAGGGTCCGCGTTCGATCGATGCGCTGCAGCCGCTGACGTCCGTCGAGCTGAGCGCAGTGCCGTATTACAACTTCGTCGAAGGCGAATTGGCGGGTGTGCCGATGATTCTCTCGCGCACGGGCTATACGGGCGAAATCGGTTTCGAGCTGTATTTCCGCGGCGACCAGCACACAGCCGAGCACGTCTGGAACGCGATCATGGAAGCGGGCAAACCGCACGGGATCGAGCCGGTCGGACTCGGTGCGCGCGACACACTGCGCTTGGAAAAAGGCTACTGCCTCTACGGGAACGACATAGACGAAACGACATCGCCGCTCGAAGCTGGTTTGGGATGGATCACCAAGCTGCAAAAAGGCGAGTTCATCGGACGGAGCACGCTGCTTCAGCAGAAAGAACGCGGCATCGAGAGAAAGCTCGTCGGTTTCGTCGTCGAATCGGAGCGTTTCATTCCGCGCAATGGCTATACGATCGCACACGATGGACAGACGGTCGGTCGCGTCACGAGTGGTTCGATTTCGCCATCGCTCGGTGTGCCGATCGGTATGGGATACGTGCCTGTCGGTCTTGCCGAGCCAGGCAGTCGAATCGAAATCGTCGCTGGCTCGCGGAGCAGTTCGGCACACGTTGTGAAAATGCCGTTCTATCCGCCGAGTGCGTGACTGCTGCCCAGTGCCGTTCTCCCCATCCCCGCGTCATGCCGAACTTGTTTCGGCATCTCGAAAGACCCTGAAACGAGTTCAGGGTGACAGGCAAAAGGAAAAAGACCCTGAAACGAGTTCAGGGTGACAGGCTTTTGTGAATGCCCCCTGTTTGTCATGCCGAACTTGTTTCAGCATCTCTTGCGCCTGCCCTGCGTCATGCCGAACTTGGTTCGGCATCTCACAAAGACCCTGAGACAAGTTCAGGGTGACGAGCAAAGGGAGAAAGACCCCGAAACAAGTTCGGGGTGACAGGCTTTTGCGAGCGCCCCTGTTTGTCATGCCGAACTTGTTTCGGCATCTCTCCTTTGTGCCTGCACGCACGCATACACGCAGACAGCGTTGCTATTCGTTACCGTTGCACCGCAAGCTGTGCACACCATCGGACTGAACCATGGACAGCCTCATCGCAATACCGGCACGCTACGGTTCGGAGCGCTTCCCCGGCAAGGTGCTCTGCGACCTGGAAGGGCAAACGATGCTCGAACGCGTCTGGCGTGCAGCACGCAGTGCATCGGGGTTCGACGCTGTCGTCGTGCTCACCGACGATGAGCGCATCGCCGACGAATGCGAGCGCCTCGGCGCCGAGTGGCGCATGACACCCACCGATATTCCCAGCGGTACCGACCGCATCGCGTATGCAGTCGAACGTTGGTTCACCGACGCCGACATCATCGTCAATCTGCAAGCAGACGAACCGCTCGTTCCGCCGTCGCTTCTCGAATCGCTCCGCGATGCACTCCAGCGCAATCCCAGCGCCGATGTCGCAACGCCCGTCGCTCCGATTACGACCGACGAGGAAGTTCGAAGCCCTACTGTCTGCAAGGTCGTTTGCCGAGCGGACGGCACAGCGCTGCTATTTTCACGAGCACCGATCCCGTTCGATCGCCGTCGTGGCATCGGCGAGCTGACACTCTACCGGAAACACATCGGTATCTACGCTTACCGTCGTGCTGCGCTGCTGCGATTTGCAGAACTCCAACCGCATCCGATCGAACGTGCCGAATCGCTCGAACAGCTCCGTTTGTTGCTCGATGGTGCGGTGTTTTTCTGCATCGAAACCGATGCGGAATTGATCGCTGTCGATACCCCAGCCGATGCCGAACGCGTGCGTCGGTATTTGCGCCGTCAGGCGATGTTGTGATAGACATGCTGAACGTCGTCGTCCTGCTCGATGTGTTCGATGAGGCGAGCGACGTCGTCCATTTGCTCGTCGGTCAGCGAGACAGTCGATAGCGGAATCCACTGCAATTGCGCCAGCTTCATCTCGATGCCGCGATCTTCGAGAGCGCGCTGCATGCGTCCGAAATCTTCGAACGACGTGTAGGCGGTGAGCAATCCGTCCTCCTCGTCGAACTCGATGTCGTCGGCGCCGGCTTCGATGAGCAGCAGTTCCATCTCCTCGCGAGCGCTCGGCTGAACGGGAACTTTGAAGACGCCGCGACGCTGAAAGAGAAATTCGACTGCCCCGTTTTGCGCGAGCGATCCGCCATACTTGTTGAAGTAGCTCCGCAGATTCGCAACCGTGCGCGTCGGATTGTCGGTCGCTGTCTCGATCATGAGCGCGACACCGTGCGGTGCGTAGCCTTCGTAGAGAACTTCCTGCAACGATTCCGCCTGACGCCCGAGTGCGCGTTGAATGGCAGCCTCGATGCGATCTTTCGGCATGTTGTTGGCACGCGCTTCCTGCAGAGCGGCACGTAACCGAGGATTGCCCGCCGGATCGGTGCCGCCGAGCTTGACGGCAATGGTGATTTCCCGCCCGATCCGCGTGAACGTTTTCGCCATGCGGTCGTAGCGGGCGAACATTTTCGCTTTGCGCTTCTCGAATATTCTGCCCATGGTGGCTGGTTGGGTGGCTGTGTCAACGGGGCGCAAAGTTACGGCAGATGCCCACCGGTCAATCGCCGACAGTCGTCGCGTCGCCGAGCACCATCGCTGCGAGAATCTCGTCGTCGGTGTGAAAGCCGATCCCGTCGTCTTTGGCAAAAAGCTGGAGCAGTGCCGTCAGATTTCGCGAGAACATCACCGATGCATGTTGAGGTAGCTGCGCCGGCAACAGCAGCGGCGCCATGATCGTCACCCCGTTGGGAAGCACGACGTCCTCGCCTGGTCGCGTCAGTTCCGTATTGCCGCCGCTTTCGGCAGCGAGGTCCACGACGACCGATCCAGGTTTCATTGCCTCGAGCATCGGGCGAGTCAACAACACCGGCGCACGCGATCCCGGCACCGCAGCGGTCGTAATGACGACATCGGCACGTGAAATGTGTGGCGCTAAGCCTTCACGTTGGCGCCGAAGCTGCTCTTCGGCGAGTTGCTTGGCATAGCCGCCGGCGGTTTCCGTGTCGCTCGTGCCGATCTCGATGGCGATGGGTCGTGCACCGAGACTGGCGATTTGTTCTTGTGCTGCGGGACGCACGTCGTAGGCTGAAACTTGCGCACCGAGCCGCCGTGCCGTCGCGATCGCTTGCAATCCAGCAACGCCCGCACCGATGACGACACACTCAGCCGGCGGTATCGTTCCTGCAGCCGACACGAGCATCGGGAAAAATCGCGGCAAACGCTCAGCAGCGACGATCGCGGCACGATAGCCCGCTACAGTCGCCATCGAGGAAAGCACGTCCATCGCCTGTGCTCGGCTGGTGCGGGGAATGTTTTCGAGCGCCAAAACCGATACGCCTCGACCGAGGAGCTGCACAATCGCATCGCCGTTTTTCCAGCGCTGCACCAGCGCGACGAGCACTTGCCCGGAGCGTAGCATCGAGGCGATGCCGTGCGGAAACGTCAAGGCACAGAGCACGTCTGCCGTTTCCACGACGCTCGACGCGTTCGGCACGATCGTGGCACCGGCAGCGCTGTACTGTTCGTCCGAAAACGATGCCAGACTGCCCGCACCCGATTCGACGACGACGCGAAAACCACGCTCGACCAACCGGCGCACCGAATCGGGAACGAGTGCGACACGCCGTTCGAGCTGATTCCACCGATATTCTGCGCAGATACCGATCGTCATAGGCTGAACTGCTCGGAAATTTCGTCGCTTGCGTCGATCTCGACGATCACATACGGATCGCCGTCGTTGTGTGGCTCGCACGTGCCGATCGGTTCGGCGAGTGCTGCCAAACCGAACGATTCGAGCGCGAGACACATTTCGTCCCAATCGTCATCCTGTGCCGAGTAGCAAACGAGCAATCCGCCGCTGGTTTGGGGATCGCACAACACCGCCAAGTAGCGCTTGAGTAGTTTCCAGCGCTCGTCGAGCGAGAGTGCGCGATCGTCGCTCTGGGACCCATATGGAGCGCTGCGATGGGAAGTATCGAAGTACAGCTCGATCGCATCGCCGTAGCTTGCCCAGTTGCGGCGTGTTCCACCGGGAATGGCGTCCATGCCGATATAAGCATCGACCCACGGCAGTGTGGGAATGTCTTGCCAACGAATGCGGATCATGACCCGACTGCCGCGAGCGATTTCGACCAAATGCCCGAGCAACCCAAAGCCTGTTACGTCGGTCATTGCTGTCACGCCAGGCATGCGCGCCAGAGCCGGACCGATGCGATTGAGCGTCGTCATCCAGCGAACGGCTTGCTCGAGGTCCTCGGCACGAGCGATGCCGCGTTTGTGGGCAGTCGTCAGAACGCCGATACCGAGCGGCTTGGTCAAGAACACTGCATCGCCGGCTGAAGCGGTACAGTTCCGCTTGAGATATGCCAGCTCGACGGTACCGCTGACCGCCAGTCCGTAGATCGGCTCCGGTGCGTCGATGCTGTGTCCGCCAGCCAGTGGAATGCCGGCTTCTTCGCACACGTCGCGACTGCCGCGAACGACTTCTGCTGCGACATCGGCGCCGAGTTTGTCGATGGGCCAACCGAGGATGCCGATCGCCATGACCGGTTCACCGCCCATCGCGTACACGTCGCTGATCGCGTTGGCGGAGGCGATTCGCCCGAAGTCGTAGGGATCGTCCACGATAGGCATGAAAAAATCGGTCGTGCTCACAAGCCCGATGCCGTTGCCCATATCGTACACGGCGGCATCGTCGCGCGTGTCGTTGCCGACGAGCAATCGAGGGAAGGAGCGCCGTCCGACCGTCTGACCGCGGAGGATGTCATCGAGCACACGCGGACTGAGCTTGCAGCCGCATCCTGCGCCGTGGCTGTATTCGGTCAATCGGACTTGTGACGATGATGTCGGCATGTGTGTGCGGTTGGTTGTTCACTCGCAAATTACGCACGGCTGGGAGATGATACCGTCAGGTGCGGTGGTGCGGCTCTGTCCCGATGCGGATGTGCCGCTCGAGGTGCGGGTGTTTTAGATCGGTGCCGCGAGAAACTTCCCACTCCGTTGGACAGAGAGCAGGGAGTTGCTACTTTTGTTCTCGTCGTTCAGTGGAGGCTTGTCATGTGGCGTCTGGCGATTGTTTTCGCGTTCGGTAGTGCCGCAGCAGTGGCGCAGTACTGCCGCGACTGCCCACTTCCCCAGCGGAGCGGAAAAGAGGACACGTCGGTGTACGTCCTGCTCCGCGATCGCACGCGCATCGAGAACTGCCGCTCGATCGTGCGGACGTTCTTGCCGGGCAGCACTGTCCAGGCGGTGCGTGTGCAATATCTTGCCGGCGGCATTTGCCGCGATACGATCGTGCCGATCGTCAGCGTGCTCGAAGTCGGTGCCGTCGGATTGGGACTCGACGGACAACCGCGTATCGTGCCGATTCTGCCGGTTCGGCAATTCGAGCGCCGCGAGCGTCCGCCCGAACCGAGTGCATCGTTCGTCGAAGTGACAGCGGTCGGCGGCGCCACCGGCAAAGACACTTCCGTTCGCCGCATCGGTTCGTCGCAATTGTTTCCCAGTGTCGAAGCCATCGTAGCGCCGTTCGGACGGATGCTCGGCAGTCGGTGGTCGCTCGGCATTCTCGGCGGAGCGAGCAGCGATGGCACGCGCTGGCGCATCCCGCTCGGTGCACACGTGCGCTATTGGTTCGCACCACAAGGAGAGCTGAGCATCTCTGCCGGTTATCGTCCCGATTCCTGCACGTTCAACGAACGCACACCGATCGTGCTCGGCGACGATTATCGCCAGGTGCCCGTGCCATACGAACGCACCGACCCCTCGGCTGCATACGTGCTCGATTACGTCGAACACCCCACCGGCTGGCAACCGTTTCTTTTTGTCGAAGGCGGTGCGCTGTTCGATACCGACTTCGAGGGTGCCGGACGCGAGCCGTCGCTCAATCCCGACGACTACGGACAATGGTTCGTCGGCGCCGGCGCCGGCACGACAGCGTGGCGATGGCTCACATTGGCGATTGCGTACCGCTACCAACGCCTCAACGTCCGTACCCCGTGCGCTGTTTGCCCGCCTGGTGTGGATGCGCCGAACAACTACGTGGTCAATACGGCGAACCTGCACTCGCTACTGCTGAAAATCGGCATTCACTTTCGCTTTTGATCACCGGGAGAAACCCGCATGAAAGCACTGACTCTGATTGCTATCGCATTGCTGTGGACATTGCTGCAGTGGTCGTGCCAGAGCGCCATCGAGCCGACGGCGGAAATCGTCCCGACCCCGGTGACGGTCGTCGTGCGCGATCAGCGCGGTCAGCCGATCGATGGTGCACGCGTGCAGTGGATCGTCACCCGTCGCGGCGCAACGCAAGCACAAATCGACGCCGCATTCGCCAGAGCCGTCGGATCGAACGAAGCATACACCGGAAGCGCCGGCATCTCTGGCACCGTGGTCTTCGAGATTCCTGTTCCGGTCGCCGACGAGCAAGTGCTGATCTTGCTACGAACGACACCGCCGCCCGATCCCGGTTACCGCGGCATCCAGAAAAACGGCGATTGGCGACTCGACACGATCGTGCCGTGCGGTCCGACGGCGGTCGAGCTGGCTCTGGTGCGGCAATTCCCCGTCGCCTGCAATCAGCCGGCGCCGTGTTCGGATTTGTCGGTGCAGCTCGCACCCGGTAGCACGAGCACAGCCACCCAAGGGGATTTCGTCCAAACCGACGAGGACGTCATCGTCCAGCAAGCGAGCGTCTCCGGACAGTTGCCGCCCGGCGTTCAAGTCGCGGTGCGTGTTCGTATCGGAAGCGGTGCACCGCAAACGCCGCCGGTACAGGTGCCGCGCGGTCAGCCGTATCGGATCGAGTTCGTCGTCACTGCCGCACCATCGGCGCAGTCCGTCGATACGACGTTGCAGGCAACGGTCGTCGTCGTGCGAGCCGATGGCTCGCCATGTTGGCAGTGCACGTTCGCGCTTCGCATCGTGGTGCGCCAGCCGATCTTGTGCGACTGTCCCCCGAACGGCGTTCGTCGGTCGCTATCGATCTCCGCCTGTATCGGCTCGGTGCGCGACACGACGATTGCGATCGGACTTGCCAATGAGAGCCAGCAATGCATTCTCCGTGTCGTCGTAGAACCCAATCGTAACGAAAACGTCGCCGAGCTAAGCATCCTACGGCTGTACGGAACGGGAACGAAAAGCGGCATTCCACCCGGTGGTCGGCTCGATTCGCTCACGATTCGCTTCGCGCCGACGCAAGCACGAACCTATCGCGAGACATTCGTGATCCGTTTGTATCGTCCGACACCGGAGGGTATGCAAGCGTGCGACAGCACGATCACGATCGACGTTACGGCAACCAGTGCCAATCCATCGTTTGCCATCGATTCGGTACGCTCGACGATTTTCCAGTTCGCACAGAACCGCTACCAGCCCGACACGCTCGTCAATTGCACCAGGCGCGACGATCCACGGAGCCGCGGCACTCTCTGCATTCGCAATACCAGTTCATGCGTGCTGTCGGGCACGATCCAGCTCCAGGGAAGTAGCCTCTTTGCCGTCGACAGCAACAACCGAAGCGTCAATCTTCGGCTGCAGCCAGGTGCAGACACATGCATCACGGTCGCTTTTGAGCCAACGACTTCTGCTGTGTACCCCTTGGGACGCTGCAACCCTGCACAGCGAAATTTCAGCGCGACGGTGATCGTCAGAACCGCCAATCAAACAGCCACGGTGCCAGTGTATGGCTACGCCGAACTCGACGTGCAGTGTGCGACGAAGGCGACTGCGGTGCTCTACGAGTTCGGCACGCAGGATGCCAATGGCACGCGCTACTTCATCACGCTCGACATCCTGCCGAACGAGAACACGCTCATCATCAACGAACAAACCGACGGCAACACCGACTCGGTGGAGATTTACGTGCAGCGCATCGTGACCACTGGACCGCCGCCGAACGATGCCAACATCACCAGTGCCGTGCTCGCTACAGGGAACGTTTCGCAGGTGGAGTTCAACATCGTCGCACGCAACGTTTTGACGCTCCCGCAGGACATTTGCTTGCTGTTCAACCAATACGGCTGTTCGTTCGACCCGACGCAGTGGACACGGCAGCCGACGGTTCGCGAAGGCGATATCGTGCTGTTCCGTTTCGGTCAGTCGTACGGCATCATGTGGGTGAAAAAGCTGTCGTGGAGCAATCGAAGTACGCAAGCATTGCCACAAGTGGAGGTGCTGACATGCTATCCGTTCAATTGATCGCAGTGCTGCTCGTGGCAGCGTGCGTCGCTGCTGGGCAAGTCGAACCGCTCGATGCCGTCAACACACCGGGCGACGATCGCGCTGCGGCGCTTCGCGTCGATTCGAGCGGGATCGAGTTGTGGATCACCACGACCGTGCCCGATCAGCCGACGGCACGCATGCTGCGCGTTTTTCGATCCAGCGATGGACGCTTTGTTCCGGTTGAGTCGCCCGCCGAGCCGATCAATGCCGCTTCGACGGTGCGCCGCTCGGCACGAAACGGCTGCGCGACGTTCCCGCTGTGCTCGCCGGACTACGGCGTGTTTGTCTCCAACCGGCTGTTCGACGGCAAAGACTTCGACAACGACCTTTACCAGATGCAGTGGACGGGCACACGCTGGAACGTTCGGCGGCTCGACTCGGTGTGTTCGCCGTGGTGGGACGACACACCGTCGCTTTCGCCCGATGGGCGGCTGCTCTTTTTCGCATCCGACCGCGATGCACACGACCGCGGTGGGACCGATCTCTTCGTCAGCCGATGGCTCGATTCGGCATGGAGCGCTCCGACGAAGCTGGCGATCTCGACCGATCGCTGGAACGAACAATCGCCGCTGGCTGCTGCCGACGGATACTTGTACTTCGCCACCGATCGCACGGGCGACTTCGACCTTTGGCGTGTCCCATACGACCCGACCACCGGAGCGACACTCGGCACACCGGAGCCGGTGCCCTTCCCGGGCGTCAATCAACGTGGCTCGAACGAAGGTCACCCTGCATTCGCCGAACGCGGCACGATGTTTTTGTTCAGCAGCGATCGGAATCGCGCGACCGGGTTCGACATTTACGCTTATCGTTTGCCGGCACGCCCCACCGATTCGCTGACGGTTCGCGTGGTCATTCGCACACGAGTAGTTGACTGGCTCACCGGTGCAGCCGAAGATTCCATTGCGGTGTATCCGAACCGTCCCGTTCGTGTGCGCGATCTTGCCACCGGCGCCGAGCGCACAGCGACGACCGATGCCGAGGGTGTCGTCCGTCTTGCGTTGCCGTTGCGACTGGTCGAACGATGGCAAATCGAAGCGATTCCGCATTCGGCACGCTACGTGTCGTCGCGCGATACGCTCGAAGTGAGCGGCGCTTGTCCGGAATCACCGGTTCACACACTCGTGGTGTGGGACACTGCGACGATCGTTTCGTCCGAATGCGTGCAGGATTTTCCTGTCAAAAACGTGCGCTTTTTCGTCACGGGCTATTGGTGCCCGACGACCGAACGATACGCGCCGTGGCTGCCGTGTACGTCCATCCTGACAGTGGACACCTGCAACACGGTCTTCTACGAACAGCCGCGCATGGCATGCACCGAGAACGAAATGTTTCGCTATCGGCTCGTTTTCGTTCCGCCGCGTGTCGAGCAGATTCGTCGCGAGGGCAGCGCCTGCATCGACATGGCAGAAGCACGCAGCAAAGGACCCCAGTTCGCCCGTGACGTCGATGCTGCCATCGGGCGTATCATGAGTTCGATGGCATCGGCACTGCAAGCACCGTGTGTGCAGCGAGCGATCGTCGAAGGGAAAAAAGTCACCGTCACTGTCACTGGGTGGACTGATCCGCGTCCGCTCGACCCGACGTGCACGTACACCGGACCGACGATTGCCGTGCAACAAGGCATCGTTCGTCTCGACACCAAAGACAGTCCGTATCTCGACGGCGACAAGCTTCCGGGCGATGGGCGCATCGCGTTCGTGCGTTCGAAGGCGGGCGGCAATTACCTGCTTTCCCAGCTTCGCGCGTTCTATACTGCCTTGTTTCTCGATCGGCTGTGGGAACAGCAGTTGCCCACCTATGCCGCACTCAAAGCCAATGGACAATTGGAAGTGGTCGCCGTCGGCAAAGCCATTTCGCAGGAGAATCGCGATTTCAGCGAGCGCCGTTCGATCGAGGTTCGCGTATCGGTACCGATGCCCGATCGGCGCGTCGTTGCCGGTCAGGTTCCCGCGCCTGGTTCACTGGTGCGGCTCTGCCGACTGCACTGCGCTCAGCACTGAACACATCGGCTCGTAAATTTGCCGCGGTAAGTGTTTCACCAACCGGCAAGCGTTCCCTCATGCGTTCTCTCGGCATTGCTCTGCTTTCGTTGGTCGTCGCTGTAGCATCGAGCGCACAAGGCTACCGCGTCGGCGATTTCGTCGAGGATTTCTCGCTTCCCTCTACCAAAGGCGGCAGTGTGTCGCTTGCCTCGCTCGGTTCGGTGCAGGGCGCGATCGTCGTGTTCACGTGCAACCACTGCCCGTATGCGAAAAAGTACGAGGATCGCATCATCGCGCTCCACGACGACTACGCCCCCGAAGGGTATCCTGTCGTTGCGATCAATCCGAACGATCCGAGCCAAGTGCCGGAGGATTCCTTCGAAAACATGGTCAAGCGTGCGACGGAGAAAAACTATCCCTTCCACTATCTGTTCGACGAGACGCAGAACGTCGCTCGTCGCTTCGGGGCAACGCGGACGCCGCACGTGTTCCTGCTCCATCGGGAAAGCGACGGCAAGTTCCGCGTCGCCTACATCGGCGCTATCGACGACAGCCCCGACGATCCGAAAGCTGTCGAGCACGAATACGTGCGCAACGCCATCGAAGCGCTCAAGGTCGGCTCGAAGGTGGACCCGACGTTCACCAAAGCCGTCGGCTGCACGATCAAGTGGCGGAAAAAGTAGTCGGCCGCATCTCCATTCCGCAGCCTGTTACTCCTCGACGTGCCCTACACGCAGTCGCACGCCGGCGTAGATCGTCCGTTGATCGAGCGGACCCCACACCAGCGATGCATCGAAGAACGGCGAGCGCGGCAAATTCGCGGCAATGACGGCGACCGGTTGCAGCACGTTGGCAAGATTCTCGATGCCGGCGTAGAATTCCCACGGGCTGCTCGCCGGACGCCAATTGACCTGCACCGACGCGCGCACGTAGTCCGGGAAACGCTCGGCGAAACGATACTCCGCCGGATTGTCCGCCGTCGTCGGGATGCGCCCGCTCGAATACCACACCAGCAGCGGGTTGATTTCCCAGACGCCGTCGCTCGACTGCCACGAGGCTGCCACGAGTACACGATGCGGCGATACCAGTGGCTGCAAGCGGAGCATGCCGCCAGTTTCCATGTACGTGTCCATCAGGCGATACGCCACCGTGACGTCCAGCCGCGGCAGCAGCGTCGTGGCAAGCTGCAGCAGCGCACTGTTGGCGTATCCACGTCCGGCATAGACGATCGCCAGCTCGCGCGCCGACCGATCGAAGTCGGTCACCAATTGCCGCTCGAAGCGCGTGTGATAGAACTCGCCGTCGAGCGTCACGGCGCGATCGCCGAACGAGAACGTCGCCGTCATACCACCGCCGACGTTGACGGCACGCTCGGGCAACACTGCCGAATCGAGCACGACGCGCCGGTTGTTGAGAAACGCAGCAGCATTGTCGGCGATCGCCAGTGGAACGCGCCATCCCGTTCCCGCCGATAGTCGCACCGTGACCAGTTCCGTCGGCGAGTACTTGACGTGCATGCGCGGCGTCAGTTGCGAGCCGAACATGTTGTGCCAATCGTTGCGAACGCCCAACGTCACAACGAGCGCCGGCGATGGTGACCATGTGGCTTCGGCAAAGACGCCGGGTACAACCTCGGTTCGCTGACGAACCGTCGAGTCGAGTTGCTCGTGCGGGGCGTCGTAGAAAAGCGAGCCGCCCCAAAGGATTTTCAGTTCCTCGCTGGGCTGGGTGACGCCGACCGCTTTGGCAAAAGCGTAGTTCTCCCGCGCACTGATCCGGCGTTCGCCTGCGACCGTCGAAAGGCGCTGCGCGCTGAGCGCCACTTGGATACCGATGCGATCGGCGATCGGCGATTCCAGCTCGTTGAATGCGAGCTTTGCCCAGCCGTCGAGTCGTTCGGTGGTCGTCTCGATGCGGTAGCCTGCCGAACCGTCGGTCCATGCGCCCATCGTGCCGCTGCGGTAATTGCCCCATGTGGGATGCAAAGCGAGCTGCGCTTCGCGATCGCCGTGCTGCCACAACATGCGCGCAAATCCACCGACGTTGCCGAAACGCGGCATGTCCATAAAGCCATCGCCGTTGGCGTCGATGTCGCGCTGGAACATTCGCCCGTGGATCATAGCCATCGTGTACAGCTCGTCGGAAAGCTTCTGCGCACTCGACAGGTTCACTTCCGCGCGTCCGAGATGATTGGCGAACGCATTGGCAAAAAGCGGCACGTCGCGATTCGGTTTTTTCAGCTCCACGTTGATTTGCCCGGTGATGCCGTCGTAGCCAGCCAAGACCGATGCGGCGCCTTTGGAAATGCTGATGCCATCGAGAAACGGTCCGGGGATGTCGTCGAGCGCGAAGGCATTGGTAACGCCGCGCAGCAGGGGTATCGCCTCGATCAAGCCGGTGGTGTAAATGCCGCGCAAGCCGAGCAAACGAATCGTCTTGGCACCGAGCACAGCGTCCGACAGTTGCACTTCGACCGATGCGCTTCGCTCGAACGATTCGGCGAGTGTGCAACACGCCGACTGCTCCAACTGCCGCTGAGTGACCAACTCGGTGCGAATCGGCGCAGCAGCAGCAATCGAGGTCGCTTCGCCTTCGACACGCACAGGGCGAGCCTCGAATTCGGCATCGAGCACGATGTCGAGATGGTGCTGCGCCGGCTCGACGACGAGCGTGTCGCTCCGGTATCCGACAGCGCTGACGATGAGCGTATCGGTGCGACTGGGGCGCTCGATCGAAAAGCTGCCGTCGTTGCGCGCGATCGCGCCGCGGCTGGAGTTTTTCCATACGATGCGTGCGCCAGCGATCGGCGCGATTGTGCCATCGGGCGAGCGTCCGCGCACTGTCCCGACCAGCGGCTGAGCACTGAGTTCGACGATCGCAACTGCGATCGCTGCGAGAATGATTTTCATGGTGTCATTGTTTGCAACGGTTCGACATGGGAAACAGCGTTCGAGTCACGCGCACAGAAGCCGGCACAGCCAGCTCCTCGGCGCAGCATGCACGGGAACCGTTGCAGCGACTATAGGCGGAAACGCTGGAGAACAGGCGGGGAAGAGCGAGACTCGATGTCGGCAGCGATCGAATGTGGGATGCCAACGACGGCTGTCGGCAGCGACGCGAGCGGAAGAAGGTGCACGCTCGGTGCCGCCGGCAGTGCTGCTGGTGTCGCTTTGTCCGGGCGTGGAGCGCCGATCGGCAGCAGCAGATACACCGATGCCGTCGTGCAGCACCCGTCACTGCTTGCAAGTCGGCACTCGTCGGTTGCATCGTCACTGCAGCAGCAATCGTTTGCCGATCGGTAGAGCGCGAGCGATTCGACCGTACCGCAGCACCAATGCAAACTGACAGCAAGTCCCTCGCTGGCGGTGAGCAGGACAGCCAGCATCGCAGCACTGACGATCGGTCGAATCGCTCGCATCATCGCATCAGTGGTTGTTGTGTGGATTGCCGTCGCGGTAGCGGCAGCACTTCGGCAGTTTGTTGTACGCCTCGTCGCTGGCTTTGACGTCGTCGGTATCGTAGCCTTGCTCGGCGATGATTTCCTTGATGCGGCGTTCGGTCAGCAGAGCAGGATCGTAGGTGATCGTAAACTGCTTGGTCTTTTTGTCCCACGTCGCGCTTTCGACGCCGCTCATGTCCTTGAACGGTCGCTCGATGTTCTTTTTGCACTTGTTGCAGTTGCCGTACACGGTGAACGTTGCGGTGACCGTCGAGCGTTCTTTTGCGGCGGGCGCTTGCTGTGCCCACACGCCCGAGCCGACGAGCATCAGCGCGAGCAATACTCCGAGTGTGCGCATGGCATGGTGCTCCGAAATGGTTGAACGTGCAATGCAAAAATGCAGCGAACCGAGCATCGAACCGTGTACACGAAACGGGGTGCACGGTACAAAATTGTGCAGTGACGAGTGCCCCATTGCTACGACCGGTCCGCCGTCGGTCGGGCATATCCGCACAGAAGAATTAGTCGAGCGCCCGCTCGTAGAGCCGATACGTCTTGTACCGCACACCGTGCATGGTGTGCTCCAACGCGTGATTCATTTCGGCGTTGGTTTCGAGTATCCACGAGGCTTCGCCCCAGCGAATGCCACGCTTGTGTGCACGTTCGCCGATTTCCCAATACAGCACTGCGTCGATGCCTGTCCGGCGATATTGCGGGAGCAGACCCAAAACGATGATGCGCACGGTGTCGATGGCTTTCCGCTTGGTGAGCAAATGCCACAATCCCGGCAGAAGTCGTCCGCTGCGATTGTGGATCAAGCACTGGTTGATGTCCGGTAGCGCCAGTGCAAAGCCCGCCGGCTTGCCGTCCACTTCGGCGATCAGAACCAAGTCGGGATCGGCGATCTGCTTGAGATCGGCAGCGAGAAAATCGAATTCGGCATCGGTCATTTTCACAAAACCCCAGTTCTTTTCCCACGCCGTGTTGTAGATGTCCTTGAGCAGTGCGACGTCGCGCCGGAACTGCTGGCGATCGCGAAAGTTCATCGCGCGAATGTGCACACCCGTTCGCTGGCGCACGATGCCGATCATGCGTTGGAGTTTTTCCGAGCGATACGAATTCTGGTCGAGCAAGTATGCGTACAAGTCCATCGCCTTTTGCAATCCCCATCCTTCGAGCAGCTCGGCGTAGTACGGCGGGTTGTACGTCATCAACACGACCGGCGGGCGATCGAAACCTTCGACGAGCAAGCCGCACTCGTCGTTCATCGAGGGATTGACCGGACCGCGAATGTGCGTCATACCGTGAAGCATCAGCCACTCGGCAGCAGCGTCGAGCAATGCCGCCGTTACTTCCTGCGATCGGATGCTCTCGTAGAAACCGAAAAATCCCACGCGGTCGCCGTGGGTGCGGTTGTGATTGTCGTTGACGATCGCGGCGATACGACCGACCGGTGTCGAACCGTCCATCGCCAAAAACAGCGCGATTTTGCTGTGCTCGTAGAACGGATTGCGCCGCACGTCGAGCAGCTTCATCCGGTCGAAAATCAACGGCGGTACCCAATTGCGGTCGCCGCGATAGAACGCCCACTGCGCCTTGACAAAACGAAGCCGATCGCGGCGGCTGCTTTCATCGAGTCGGACGAGGTTCATGACGGAAGCTCCTGAGTGTGACACATACTACGGCACACGCCAGCCCAAACGGAACTCCCACTGCTTTTGCTGCCGGGAGAGACTCTGCCCAGGATTGGCAGTCGCCTGGAATTGCGCGACGAGATTGCGGAGCCATTCGATCCCGAGCGTGTTGCCGATCGACAGGTCGAGCGTGATCTGGCTGTTCTGCGCAAGGTCCGCCACCGAGCCGCCGACGGTAACGTTGGCGCCGAAGAGTTGCCCGGTCAGCATGATGCGCGCTTGCGAGAGACTGGTCACGTCGCTCGAACCGAAATCGATGTTGACGTTTTTGATAACGCCGCCCTGGAGCGCGTTGGTCAAAAATGCGGAGATCGCTGCCGATCGCGCTGCGTTGACGCTTTGATCGATCGCACTGGCAGTGACAGCACCCCCAGTGCCACCGGTGAGTTCTTCCTGCGTTCGTCCGAAGAGCACCAGCAGCAGCGCATTGGTCATGATGCGCACCGAGTCGCCGCGAGTTCCGGGTGCTTCTTCGCCGTTGATTTCGTAGGTCATCCGCACACGCGGTTTGCTCTTGGTGCCCGTGATGAAGAGGATCACACGGTAGCGCTCGCGGCGATTGTCGCTGCCGACCAGGCGCTCGCCGTCGTACACGGCACGAAGGTCCACTTCGGGATTGTCAATGGCGCCGGTGGTGAAGCGTAAGCGTCCGCTGGCAGTGAACGTGCTGTAGAACTTGTAGGTCGAGCTGGGATCGACCACGAGCGTTCCACGCAATTCGGTTCGACGCGTCCCATCGCGGACAAAACGCAAATACTCGGCACGGTTCTCCTGCTCGACGAATGCGACCAATTGCTCGACGCTCGAAAAATCCATCTTGACGCGCATTTGCCGGCGAATCTTGACGTCCACTGCTGTGTAGAGCCGCTCGGCGAAACCCGGCGTGATGCTCAGTCGCACCGGTGCGCTCGGTGTGCCGCTGCGTGGCGGCAGATCGCCGATCGTCGTATCGCTTCGGGGAACGATCTCGACGGCGTCAGTGACGACGTAGCCTGCGCCCACTTTGCGGTAGGTAAAGCTCGACGTTTGCACCGTCACTGCTGTCGTCGGCGGGAAGGTAACGTCGGCATCCTCGATGCGCAGAAAGCCACCCAGATGCGGTCGCTCGATCGTGCCGCTCAGATGGAGTTGCCGAAGGCGATTGTCTTCTTCCGTCGAAATGACCACTCTGCCGTACATCGTGTTGTTGACCGCTGCGGTCGCATTGCTCATCACCAAAAAGCCGCGCTCGCCCGGAATCGTGATGGCGATGTCGAGTGCATCGGGTTGAAAATCGCGCAGCGTCACCGTTCCCGTGATACGCGCGGTTCCGCCGACCAAATCAGCCGGATCGTTGAACAGCTCGATCGGCTCCAGCCGAAGGACGTTGTCATCGAGCACGATCACGCCCCGGCTGCGGTAGCGAATGTTGGTTGCCGCGACGAGAAACTCGCAATCGTCGTACTCGGCTTTGCCACGGAAGACGATCGAACCCGGCAAGCTCCCCGTGATGCTCAGTTGCAAATCGGCGGTGCCGCGCATTTGCGACAGCGCCGGCAAAAACGGCTCGACGATCGCCAGCGACAGCTTGTGCGCCGTTGCGTAGATCGCGATCGGCTTGCGCTCCGATACCGAAACATGCAGCGGTGCCAGCGATACCGCAAGTGGCAACGATTCGATGCGCAGCTCGAATGCTGTGCGCTCGCTGCCGTCAGCCTGCGAAACAAGAATCGCTGCGTTCCCCAAAAGCGTGCTACCGTCGTAGCTGAACGTGAAGCGATGGTCACCGATCGGCAGGTCGCCATAAGCAATGTCGCGCATGCTGCCGTAGAGCCAGATGCGCGGTCGTTGCCACTGCCCTTCGATGCCGATCGTGAGCGAATCGCTCGTTCCGGACACATGCTGCACCAGCTCGAAAGCGCCGAGTGCCGGAATCGCCGTCAAATCGCGCAGATCGAAGTTCCGCAGCACGATGCGCAGCGCTGCGATGCCGTCTGCGCCGAGCTGCCCGTCGAGATCGAGCGTTGCGTCGCTTTGCTCGTGGAAAAGCTGCACTCGATCGAGCACGTACCGCCCGCTGGGATCGAGTCGCACCGATAGTGGCGAGCGCGCACACCACGAAAACGTCTCCGACAGCCCCGCACAGAGTCGTTCGACAGCGATGCCGACGCTGCCATCCGGCTCGGGTACGATGGTCGCTGCCAGCGACAGCGGCATCGTGTTTTCCAGCCATGCAGTATCGGTCGCGATGTGGAGCCGCATGCCGTTCCACTGCCACTGGAGCGATGGACGCACGATGCGGAACGTGCCGACACGAAGGACGGAATCGACCGCCAATCGAATGTCCGCAGCGTCCACATGCGGTGTGCGATCGAGCGCGGAAAGTTCGAGCGCCACCGAGCCACGTGCCGGCATCGAAGCCAGGTAGAAACCGTCGGGCATCGAAACGATCAGTCGTTTGACGTCGAGCGAGTCGAAACGCGCACGGCTTCGATTGCCCGCAGCGGAAATTCTGCCGACGAGCGTCGCTTCCGCTTCGACGACCGTCGGCGCCAGCAGCGGCGCCAGCAGCGACAAGCTTTTCGCTCTGACCGTCACTTCGGCGTCGATCGTATCGCGTGCCCCGATCATCGGCGCCAGCGGCGATTCGGCTTTCCCTTCGGCACGTGCCACGATGCGACGCATCAGCGTGTCCACAAGCTGAAGATGTCCCGACACGAAGCGTTCCAAGCCCGGCAACGTGTATCGTCCGACGATGCGCGCTTCGATTTGCGGCGACCGCACCTGAAGAACACGGCTGCCGTCCGAATCGAAGTCGAACACCGCACCGAGTTCGAACGGGAAAACGGCGCGATCCTGGAACACGAGCTCGGCAATGTCTGCATCGAGTCGAACGCGCAGACTATCGAGCGTCGCACCGGTGCTTTCAAACTGAACACGCGCCGACAGCAACGCCGGCAATTGCGCGCTCCCCAGCATTCGATCGAGCGGCAAGTGCTCGCTTTCGACGAGAAACGTCGCTCGATGCGGAGCGGAAAATTCGAACGACCCGTGTGCCGAAAGCGTCGGTGTTCCGTCGGTGCCGTGCCGATCGAGTGTCGCTGCCAGTGTATCGAGCACGAGTGCGCCGCGTTCGATGCGTGCGACGATTGTGGCATGCTCGACGCCGATGCGCTCGATCGAACTGCTGTCGAGCCGAACGCGAGCTGCGACCATCGCACGCTCGGGCGTCGTTCCACTACCGGTGACGGTGAAGACCGCATGAAGCGAGGTTTGCGGCAGCGTCGTATCGAACGACGCAAGATCGAGGGCGCTGGTTTTGCCTTCGATGTCGTAGCCGATCGTGCTGCCAGTCAGCGCCAGACGAGCGTTTCCCTCGATAGTCCCCGCCATCGTGGCGACACTGCCACCGACGACGAGCGAATCGGTGCCCCCGCGGGCGATGATGCGTTCGATACGGCACTTTTCGAGCGCTGGTATCGCCGGCAATCGGAGCCAGCTTGCCAATCGGCGCACGTCGTTCCAGCGCATCTCGGAGCGCTCGATGTCGGCGCTCCACCGGAGGCGATCCGGGCTGCCGAGCGACACAGCGCGCCCGCTGCCGCGAATCACGGTCGAACCGCTGGCAAGCTGCGCGCGAGCGATGTGCACAGAATCCACCGTTCCTTCCACCTCGGCATCGAGCGTCACCGGCGCACCGATCGGCGCTTCGGCGGGAAGTACGTATCGTGCATCGTTCGGATCGAGAGCGACGCGGATGCGACCGCTAAGCGGCTGCGTCGGCTCGGTGTACCGCACTGCGACACGTTCGAGCTCGACCTGCGACGAGGGGAACACCAGCGCCAGCATCGGCACGCGCAGCTCGGCGGTATCGGCTTCGACGGTGCCGAGCGCTCGACGCATCGCCCAACCGCTGCGCTCGTCGTACCACGAGAGCCGGTCGAATGCGATTGCGTAGCGTTGCTGGCGAAGGTGCGCAAGAACAGTCGCGCCGACTTCGACGTCGGACAAACGCAGGTGCAGCGGATCGAAGTGTCCGCTCGTATCGGCGACGCTGAGCGAATCCTCGACCGTGACGGAGCCGTTTCGAATTGCAAACGACCGCACGTACACCAGCAGCGACGGCGGTTCCGATGGCGGCGATGTGTGCGGTCGGAGGATGTGCTCGACGTTCCAGGTGCTGTCGCGGCGGCGAGCGATGTGGATGCGCGGTGAATCCACGTGCAGTCGAGCGATTGAAACCGTGCGGAAAACGAGCGCTTCCGGTACGTACAGCAGCTCGACATGCGGAGCGGCGAAAACGGTATCGCCACCTGCGACAAGTGCGACCGAATCGAGCTCGATGCCGCGGAAGACATCGACACGCACGCTTCCGATCGTCAGTTCTGCCGCCAGCTCGTCGCGAAGTAGTTGCTGGAGAAACTCTGCAAGCCAGCGATTGAATACCGAGGTCTGCGCAAGCACAAAGAGCGCAATCCCCGCGAGTAACACCAGCGACCCGCTCGCAGCAATCGTCAATGCTGCCAGCCGAAGCAGCCGCCGTGCCGGTGGCAACCCGCCGGCAAAGCGCAGCGACAGCAGACCGTATCGGAAGCGGCGTTTCATCGGGTTCATAGACGTTGCAACTTACCACATCGGCGCGCGAAGCTCCCGTATCTTTGCGCCTCGAGTCACTCGACATGCAGCATGAGCCGACAGTACCTAATCACCGCAGCGCTGCCATACGCCAACGGATACCTTCATCTCGGTCACATCGCCGGCGCGTATCTGCCCGCTGATCTCTATGCACGCTACCTGCGCTTGGCAGGAGAGCGCGTCCTTTTCGTGTGCGGCTCCGACGAACACGGTGTGGCGATCACCATTCGCGCCGAACAAGAAGGCAAAACACCGCAAGAAATCGTCGATCACTACCACGCCGCCAATGCTGCAGCGTTCGCCGAACTGGGGATGACGTTCGACGTCTATGGGCGCACGTCCAGTCCCGATCATCACCGCGTCGCGCAAGAGTGGTTCTTGGAGTTCTACCGTCGTGGTTTGCTCGACGAGCGCCAGGAGCTGCAGTTCTACGACGAGGAGGCGAAAATGTTTTTGCCCGATCGCTACGTCGAGGGAACGTGTCCGAACTGCGGCTACGATCGCGCGCGCGGCGATCAGTGCGAACAATGCGGCGCGTACTACGACCAGCTCGCATTGAAAAATCCGCGTTCGCTGGTCAGCGGCAAGCCGCCCGCGGTGCGCCCGACGACGCATTGGTACTTCCGCCTGAGCCGTTTCCAGGAGGCGCTCGAACGTTACATTGCCGAGCATGAGCGCCAGTGGAAAGACAACGTCGTCCAGCAAGCGCGCGCCTGGCTCAAACAAGGCTTGGGCGATCGCGCCATCACGCGCGATCTTCGGTGGGGCGTTCCGGTGCCGCTGCCGGATGCCGACGGCAAAGTGCTCTACGTCTGGTTCGAAGCGCTGCTCGGCTACATCAGCGCAACGCAGCTCTGGGCGCGCCAGCGCGGCACACCCGACGCATGGCACCAGTGGTGGTTGCAGTCGGACGACCGAGACACCTACTACGCCGCGTTCATCGGCAAGGACAACATCGTCTTCCACACGCTCATGTTTCCCGCCATGCTCATGGCACGTGGCGGATACATCCTGCCGGCGAACGTTCCCGCCAACGAGTTTTTGAATCTCGAAGGGCAGAAGTTTTCCAAGTCGCGCAATTGGAGCATCGATCTGCGCGATGCATTGGCGGACTTTCCTCACCCGCATCATCGGGATGCATTGCGCTATGCGTTGGCGATGAACCTGCCGGAAACGCGCGACGCCGATTTTACCTGGAGCGATTTCCAAGCACGCACCAACAACGAACTGGCAGCGATCGTAGGCAACTATGCCAACCGCGTGCTGGCGTTTATCGTGCGGAATTTCGACGGGCGCGTGCCGATGCTCGACGCTGCCGATGCCGACATGCCCGAACGGTGGCGCCGAGTGGTCGCCGATGCCGTTGCTGCTGCGCCGGAGGAGCGTGCCCGCGTTCTCTCTGCCGCTGCCGATCGTTTTTCCGCCGAAGAGCGTGCAATGATTGCAGCGCTCGTCACCGGTGCCGACGCAGTTGCCGCCAATTACCGCGCCTTTCGCTTCCGCGATGCCGTCAGCGAAACCATCGCCATTGCGCGCGCTGCCAACAAGTTCTTCAACGATGCCGCACCGTGGAAGTCGCTCACCGAGGACCCCGCCCGCTGCGCACGCACGCTCTACACCTGCCTTCAAGTGTTGCGCGCCATCGGCGTGGCGATTGCACCGGTAGCGCCCAATCTCGGCGAGCGTATTCAGCGACTCTGCGGCGCCGAGCATCCAGCCACCGGCGCTGCCAGCGACGGCGAGGCTGGCGACAACGTCTGGGCGACGATCCCGCTGCCGACGATCGAACAAGGTACGCCGGTCGGTCCAGCCGAACGTCTCGTCGAGCAAATCACCGACGAGCAAATCGCCGCCGAGCGAGCAAAGCTCGGCACCGTTGCAGCCCCGACCCCTGCTCCGACCGACGAAAGTCGCATCACGATCGAAGAATTCGGTCGCATCGAGCTTCGCACGGCACGCATCCTTTCCGCCGAGCGTGTGCCGAAATCGCAAAAGCTCGTCAAACTCATCGTCGATCTCGGCACCGAGCAACGGCAAATCGTCGCCGGTATCGGCAAGCACTATGCGCCGGAAGAGCTGGTCGGACTCGACATCGTCGTCGTCGCCAACCTGCAGCCTGCGAGTTTGATGGGTGTCGAATCGCAAGGCATGTTGCTGGCTGCAAACAGTGGCGAGCAACTCGTTCTCGTCTCGCCGCGCGGGCAGGTGCCGCCAGGCTCGGTGGTGCGATAGTAAATTCGCTCCCGGTCGAACTGTTTCCGAACGCAATGCTGCGGTACATCGTCGGTCGTCTCGGCTACACCGTGCTGATGCTGCTGGGCGTGGTAACGGTGTCGTTTTTCCTGGTGCGTGCCATTCCGGGCGATCCGGCGCGTGTCATGCTTGGTCAACGCGCCGACGAAGCCACGTTGGCAGCGCTGCGCCAGCAGTACGGATTCGACAAGCCGCTCTACGTGCAGTACTGGCGATACCTCGAACGATTGGCAGTGGGCGATTGGGGACGCTCGATCGCATCGAACCGACCGGTGCTCGAAGTCATCGCCGACCGCTTGCCTGCGACAGCGCTGCTGGCATCGGTTGCGATGGCGATCGCAACGGTGCTCGGAATCGTGCTGGGGGTCGTGTCGGCACTCAAAGCCAACACCTGGCTCGACAGCGCCACGATGGCACTGGCACAGTTCGGCATTTCGCTGCCCTCGATCGTGATGGCGATATTCCTGGCAGTGCTCTTCGGCGAAATTTTGCCGTGGTTCCCGATCGCCGGCTACGTCGATCGCGGCATCGAGTACTTGGTGCTGCCCGCAGTGACGCTCGGCATCCGTCCGCTGGCGATCATCGCACGTGTGACGCGATCGAGCATGCTCGACGTGCTCGGTCAGGATTACATCCGCACTGCGCACGCGAAAGGATTGCCGTACTGGCGCGTGATGCTGCTGCATGCGCTCCGCAATGCGCTCAATCCCGTCGTGACGACCGTCGGCACGTGGTTCGCCGGATTGCTCGCCGGTGCGTACTTCGTCGAGTACATCTTCAACTGGCCCGGAATCGGAAGTGCCGCATTCGACGCGATCACCAAACTCGATTATCCGCTCATTCAGGGAACGGTACTGCTGACGGCGATCGTTTTCGTCGTCGTCAACTTTTTCTCGGACGTCCTCTATGCGCTGCTCGATCCGCGAGTAGAACTGGCGACGGCACAGCAACCATGAAAGGCGGATTGATCGCAACGATGCTGGTGCTGGCGCTGGGCTGCCAGGCTCGCGATCGCGTGGCGCCGAAGCCGATTGACTCACGATCGAACATCGAAACAATGGCAAACGATTCGCTCCAACAGGCAACGTTCGGTGCCGGATGCTTTTGGTGCACCGAGGCGATCTTTTCGCGACTCGACGGCGTCGTTTCGGTCGTCCCGGGCTACAGCGGCGGCACGACGCCGAATCCCACCTACGAAGAGGTTTGCACTGGCACGACCGGTCACGCCGAAGTGTGCCAGATCACGTTCGATCCTCGCCGCATCAGCTACGACGAGCTTCTCGAGGTGTTCTGGAAAACGCACGATCCGACTACACCGAACCGACAGGGCAACGACGTCGGCACGCAGTACCGCTCGGTGATTTTCTACCACGACGAGCACCAACGCCAGCGCGCCGAGTACTACAAGCGTAAGCTCGACGAAAGCGGCATTTTTCCGGCGCCGATCGTCACCGAGATCGTTCCGTTCGAGCGCTTCTATCCTGCCGAAGAATACCACCACCGCTACTTCGAGCGCAATCCGACGAAAGCGTACTGCGCGTTGGTCATCCGACCGAAGATCGAAAAGTTCGAGCAGGTTTTCCGCGACAAGCTTCGCGCGCGATGAGCGACAAGCGACAACGAAAAAAGCAATTTCTGCGGACGCCGAGCTATCCCGGCGGCACGAAAGCACTGGCGGAGTTCATCCAGCGGAATTTGCGCTATCCGACCGAAGCACTGGCGCGGCGCGTCGAGGGGGACGTTCACGTCGCCTTCGAGGTGGACGAAGAGGGCGTCGTGCACCGCGCGCGCATCGTGCGCGGCATCGGCGCCGGATGCGACGAAGAAGCGCTGCGGCTGGTCTCGATGCTGCGGTACAAACCGGTGCGCAATCGCGGTGTGAAAGTGACCTCGCACATGGACCTGGTCATTCACTTTCGCTTGCCGCAGGCGCAGCCGGTGCAGATCGTCTATCACTACCGCTCGTCGGGCGACTCATCATGAGCGCAATGGATGCGACCCACACGATGTCCTGCGCCGAACATCCGCGCGACAGGTCGCAGTACGGCTTTGCCAAACCTTGCACGATCGGTCCGAGCGCGACAGCGCCAGCGAGTCGCTCGGTGAGTTTGTAGGCAATGTTGCCGGCATCGAGATCGGGGAAAATCAGCACCGTTGCTCGACCAGCCACTGGCGAGCCAGGAGCTTTGCGCGCAGCGACGTCCGGAACGAGCGCTGCGTCGCCTTGCAACTCGCCGTCGCACGTCAGCTCGGGTGCTCGCTCGCGTGCAATCGCCACGGCGCGCTGCACTTTCTCGACGCGTGGATGCGACGCACTGCCTTTGGTCGAAAACGACAGGAACGCCACGCGTGGCTCTTCGCCCATGATGCGGCGGTAGTTGTCGCTCGTGGCGAGAGCGATCTCGGCGAGTTGTTCCGGCGTCGGATCGGGGACGACCCCGCAATCGGCGTAGAACAGCGCGCGATCGGCGAGCACCATCACGAAAAAGCTGCTGGCGATCGAGATGCCCGGTGCCAGTCCGACCGTCGCAAGTGCCGCGCGGAGCACGTCGCTGGTGGTCGAAAGCGAACCAGCGACGACGGTATCCACCTCGCCTCGCAAAAGCATCAGACCGGCAGCGTACAACGGATTGTGCATCCGCTGGAGGGCATGCCGGCGATCGGGCACTTTGGGCGATCGCAAGCGGAGGTAGTCGTCGGCGAGTGCGTCGGCGATCGTCGCAGGATCGGTGATTGCGATGCCCGAGGCGCGATCGGCGACTTCCGCAATCGCCGCCGCAGTGCCGACGAGCACCGGCTCAGCGATACCGCGCGCGGCGATGATGCGCGCTGCCTCGATCGTGCGCGGATCGGTCGCGTCGGGAAACGCGATGCGTCCGCCGATGGCTGCAGCGCGCTGTTCGAGCGTAGCCAGGAAACGGCGCTGAAAATCGGTCATCGTCAGTGGTGCGTTGTGAGCCGATGCAAAAATCCGTAGAAGTACGGATTGAGCCACGTTCGGCATTCTGGTTAGTTTGCCGTCGTGTGAGGGTACAAGACGTTCGATGAGGGGGCTCTACTCCGGGATAGGTCGGGGCGTGCGGCACAAGCCGTGCGCCCTCGACTTTTTTGGGGATGCCGTAATTTTTCCGCCGACACCGTCGCACGGATTATGGACACGCTTTCGACCTATCGCCGATTGCATCGCACGACGCTCGCGCAAGGAGCGGTGTTCGCGTTGCTGGCGCTCATCGGTGCCGTCGCGTTTTTCGAGCTGATCGCCTTGCCGCTGTTGGATGTCGTCTTTCGCGACTGGCTCGGTGCAGAGGTTCGCCGCGTCAACCGCTGGTTCGAATGGATGCTCGTCGTCGCAGGCAACGGCGAGCAGCTCTACCGAGAGACCGAAGCGAAGGTGTATCTGTTCAATCCGATGCTCTCGCTGCTGCCGATCGTTGCAGCAGTGGGCTTTCTGATAGCGATGATCGCCAGTGCGCTGCTACCGCGCCGGCTGGGACTGGTTCGCAAAAACCTCGAACGCGAAATCGCGCAGGCATTGCATCGAGTAGCGCATCGCATTGCCGGCGATGCAAGCAGTAGCGACGAACTCGCCGTGCTGCGCGCACGGATCGAGTCCGCCACTGCCGAACAGCTCTACGCACTCGAGGACGAATTCGGGATTGCTCACGACGAACTGTTGCTGCTCCAACGTGCGCTCCAATGGTCGCGCGGCGGCATCGGACGGCTCCTCTACCTCGGTGCAGCGCTGCGATTGTACATGCGTAACCATTTCACGGTCGAATACGAGCAAGCAGTGCTGGGCAGCATCTACGTCGGTGCAGCGGTGCTCATCATCATCATCGGTTTGCGCGGCTTGCAGTTCATCCCGAAAGAGCGCCCGTCGCTGGTGCTCTTTGCCATCGCGCTGGAATTCGTGCTCTTGATCGCGTATGCAGCGACGTTGATGTTCTCGCGTCCGGAAGAAAGCGATCGCCCGCCGACGACCGAACTGGGCGGTTTGATGGGAGCCATCGGCACTCCGAGTGGTCCGCTGGCATCGGTCGAGTATGCCGAAAAATTACTGCGGATGTTCATTGCGCTGCCGCCGCCCGGTCGCGATCGTTCCAGCCACGAGCAATCGCGCTGAAGACGGCAAAGTGAACGATCGCACGTTCGAGCGGAGCAATTCGATTGGGCACCATTCGGAGCAACACGTCAGGCAGCGGCGAAAGCGCCAGCCCGCGCAGCAGTCTGTCCCGTAGTCGCTTGCCGAGCAGGTATTGCACGCCGAAAATATCCCGCACGTCGGGATGCTTGCCGAGAATGTAGTGCAGATTCTCGCTGCCGAACGCTCGCATTTGTGCCAGCGCCGTGTCGAGCGTTTTGTTCATCGTGCTCCATCCCAGAGCGCGGGCATTGAAGATCACCGGAAGCTCGAAGGTTTTGTGCAAACGAATCGCCAGCTCGGTATCGCCACCACCGTAGCTGCGCATCGCTTCGTCTTGACCGCCGAGCCGACGGAAACAATCGCTGGGCATGGCGACGTTGCCGGTCGTCAGGTAGTAGTACGGCACGCGCTCGCCGTGGCGGTACTTGTTTTTGCCGCGCGTTTGGATGTAGCGCGCCCAGACGTTGTCGCCGGTGTTCGTGTAGCGGATGTCGCCGAGCGAGATGCATCGTTGCTGACTCAGTAGCCGATAGTGCTGATCGAGCCACTCGGGCGAGGGCACGATGTCCGAATCGAGCATCGCAAGGAGCGGCGCGTGCAGTTCGCCCAGTGCCAAATTGCGCGTCGCATTGCGTCCGCGATGTGCGTTACCGGGATGGCTGAGCACCACCAACTCGAACGGCAGCGAGAGGGTGCCGAGCAAACGACGAACGCCAGCGCTTTCGCCGTCTATGCAGAGCAGCACGCGAAAGCTTTCGAGCGACTGCTGCGCCAAACCCTGCAAGCACGCAGCAAGCTCATCGGGATTGTCGTAGGTCGGAACGATGACGTCGAACGTCGCGCTCATCGCTGGCTTGTCGCTGCGACGATCTCGAACGCACAATCGGCGAAACGATACAGACCCCGCCGACCGACGATCCATTCGGCAGCGAGCACAGCACCGAGCGCAAAACCGCGTCGAGACTTGGCTGTGTGGACGATCTCGATCGTGTCCGCTTCCGAATCTGCCGTGATTGTGTGGATGCCGGCGATCGTTCCGACGCGAGCGGAACTGATGGTGATTGCGTCGGGCTGGATCGGTGGAGTCGGTTCGGTCGCGATCGGTCGCGGCACGGGAGAATGCTCGGCAAGCGTACGTGTCAGCAGCAATGCCGTCCCGCTCGGTGCATCGCGTTTGGCGCGGTGGTGAACCTCGTGCAGGTGGAGCTGATAGCCGAGCGCTGGTGTGGCATGTTCGGCGAGCACGGCAGCCAATCGAGCGACGATTGCAACGCCGATCGAAAAATTCGCACCGACGACGATGCCGATGCGTTCGGCGGCACGTTCGAGCATGGCTTCGTCGCGCCAGCCGGTCGTGCCGATTACCAGCGGAATCTCTGCCTCGGCGCAGAGCCGAAGATGAGCGGCGACGCACTCGGCTCGCGAGAAATCGAGCGCAACGTCCGCCGATCGCAAACGGTCGAGCGTTGCCGGTTCTGCCGATGTCGCTCGCGAAACGACCGCATGTCCGCGCTCGATCGCCACTGTTTCGATCGCTGTGCCCATGCGTCCATAGCCGAGCAGTGCCATGCGGAGTGGCTTCATGGACCGGCAACGGGAATGTCCGTCGAAACCAATCGCCCTTCGTAGAGCGCTACCCGCTGTGGGGCAGCAAAGTGCGCAGCGAAAAACGGATCGTGTGTGGCGACGATCACCGTTGCACCGCGTTGGTTTTCTTTCCGCAGCTCGTCGGCAATGCGAGCGGTGGTGTCCACGTCGAGATTGCCCGTCGGTTCGTCGGCGATGATGCACTGCGGCTCGTGGACAACCGCTCGCGCGATGCCGATGATGTGCCGCTCGCCCATCGAGCATTGGGACGGAAATTTTTCGCGCACGTAGCTGATGCCGAAGCGAACAAGCACGTCGAGCGTCCGGCGCCGTGCCTCTGCCATCGGCACTTTTCGCAGCAGAAGCATCAGCAGAATGTTGTCGAATACCGTCAGCTCGTCGAGCAAACGGACGTCTTGGAATGCAATTCCCATCGAGCGGCGCAGTTGCACTAGACGCCGCCGCGAGAGCGCGCTGGTGCGTTGCCCGCTGATGAACACTGCACCGGTCGTCGGGAGAACGTCGGCATAGAGCAGGCGCAGAAAAGTGGTTTTCCCCGAACCGGTCGGTCCGGTCACCAGCAACAGACTGCCGCTGGGGATGTGCAAGGTGATGTCGGCGAGCGCTGGTATTCGGTCGAAGTGAACGCTGACGTTCTGCAAATCGAACTGCATGCAGCATGCCGGAACGTGAGGCGAGCAAAGTTACGATGTCAGGCGCCGTGCGGACCTGTCTTCGGCAGCGGCGCACGATCGCGGACGTAGCGATCGAGCCACCAGCGGATGTCGTAGTCGCTTTCGCTGCGCCGACCGGCGAGAATGTGATCGGCGTTGTCGTACATGACGAGCTTGTAGGGGAATTGCAGCCGTTGCAGTTCGAGCGCCAGATGCAAGCTCTGCTCGGGTTCGACGCGCCGATCGCCGGTGCCGTGCAGTATCAACAGCGGTGTGGTGCGCGGCAGTTCGTGTGCCCAGACGAGCACCGATCGCTCGCGCAGTTGCTCTTCGACGTCGCGGTTCGGATCGAGGAAGCGTCCGAACACGCGTCGAATGTGCGACTGCGGCGAACACCGATGCAGCATCGTCGGTGCGCCGATCGTCACGGCTGCGCGGAATGCACGCGAATGCCGGAGCATCATGAACGCCATCATGCCGCCGCGACTGCCGCCAACCAGTCCGATGCGATCGGTATCGACGTAGCCGAGCTGCGCCAGCAGAGGCAGCAGATTGAGCGCATCGCGCACGTCGCCGTCGCCCCATTGTTCGGTTCCCTCGCTGCCGCCTTGTCCGCGATAGTTGCTGGCAGCGACGACATAGCCCCAACTGGCGATCGTGCCGATGTACTGGAAAGCGCCTTCCGGACCGAGAGCGGCACGCTCGCCCGCACCGCCGCGATTGAAAATCACCGCCGGATACGGCTCTCGACCTGCAGGCGGCAGCGCTAAATAACCGCGAATGCGCAGTCCCTCGCTCATGTAGGCGATGGCGTACATTTGCACGCGCTCGAACTCAGCAAACTGCTCGCTGCCGAGCCGCCGGCGCATGATGCTGCGCGTCGTCGGTGGCATCGGTACGGGTTCTGTGGCAACGAGCGTGCCATCGGCAAGGCGCTTCATCGCTCGGCAGGCTGGCGATAGCGCGTGCGGTACTTCTCTGCCAAACGCGACTGCTTGCTTTCGAGCGACACGCGACGTCCTTGAACAAAGGCGTACTCGATGCGATTGGTCAGCGCGTCGAGAACGTCGCCGCGCGAGACGATGAGCGTTGCGTCTTTGCCGACGTCGATCGAACCGACACGATCGGCGACGCCGAAAATTTCCGCCGGCGACAGTGTCACTGCACGCAATGCGGCATCGTGACTCAAGCCGAATGCAGCAGCAGTGCCGGCTTGGAACGGTAGGTTGCGTTGTTGCCAAAAGCCCGCATCCCCGATCGCGAACCGAATGCCGGCGCTGTCGAGAATTGCCGGCAAGCGATAGGGAAGATCGTACGGCTCTTCGTCGCGCATCGGCAAACTGTGCACTCGCCCGACGATGACGGGGAAACCGCTTTGTTTGATCTCGTCGAGGCAGCGCCACGCGTCGGAGCAGCCAACCAGTATCGCACGCAAACCGAAGTGCCGCGCGAACTCGATGGCGCGGAGAATTTGCTTGTACTCCCAGCAACGGATCATCACAGGCATGGTGCCATCGAAGACCGCACGCATCGCTTCGAAGCGAATGTCGCGTTTGTCGTCGGTCACGCCTGCCGATGCAGCGCGTGCGTACATCTGTGCTTGGCGGAAAAAGTCGTAGAGCGCTTCGATCTGGCGTTCGGCGTCGCGGCGCTGCTCTTGTGGCGATCGGCGAATCCACGGTGCACGGTATGTCGCCAGCGACGGGAAATTGACCACCAGCGCTGCACGGGAGCGGAGCGCGATGTCTTCGCGTGTCCAGCCGTCGAGCTGCATAACCGATGCGATGCCGCTGACGAGTCCGCCGTCGGGACAGACCGCCGCCAGCAGGATGCCGTTCGATCGCACCGTCGGGATGACTTCGCTGTCGGGGTTGTAGGCGACATCGGCTCGCGCGTTCGGATTGAACTGCCCGACTTCGGCGACGTCGCGCGTTGCACGAACCGCTTCGATTTCGATCAGTCCGATGTTCGTATGCGGTGCAAACAGGGCGGGATAAATGTCCTTGCCGCGGCAGTCGATGCGCAGGGCGTCGGGCGGGATCGCAACGTCGGCGCCAACGGCGACGATTTTGCCGCGATCGAAAACGACGGTGCCGCTTTCGATGGTGCCGCGCGAGACCGTGTGAATCCGACCGCCGACGAGCGCAATCGGTTTTTGCTGCGGCGAGCCAGGGGTTTCGATGTGAGCATGTGCGACGATCGCTGTCGCTGCCAAAGCTAGTGCGATCCGAGTCATGCGACGAGCAAAGCAAAGTGGAACCGTGCATTCAAAGATACTCAGCCTGAAAACGAAATGCCCCTCGACGTCACCACAACATCGAGGGGCACTCCCCGGAGACCTTTCACCACCACAACGAAAGGAGGCATCACGTACTCTCTCCCGGCGCGAAAATAATACGGCATCGGCTGGCATGCAAGTACTTTTTTCGGCGTGAGGATCGGACGAAAAATTTTTTCGCCAGAGGAGAAAAACTGGCACAGTTTTATCGGGAGACGCTCAGCTGTCGCTGTGTCTTGGCGGGAGGACGAATTCAGTCCGGCTGTGAATTTGTCTCGGTGCCAGGAGCTAACAACTCGCCCAGCGGCGGCATGCGATGCCCTCCCACGAGCAACAACACCATGCCACACGACACCGCAGCATCGGCGATGTTGAATACCCACCATCGCTCCAGCACGAAATCGCCGAGCCGAATGTCGGGAATGTCCACGTCGAGAAAATCCACGACGCGCCCGTAAAACAGCGGCGCTTCGCCGTAGAGGACCCCGTAAAACACACGGTCGATGAGATTCCCCACAGCGCCCGCCAACAGCAACGCGAACGCAAGTTGAACGTACCACACCACCCGGCGCTTCTGCAGGCGGTGGAGCAGCACACCGATGACGATGGCTGCGACGATCGAAAACAGACTCAGCGCAATTTTCGCTGCACCGAATTCGATCCCGAATGCCATGCCGGGATTTTCGATGTACGTGATGCGAACTGCGTCGCCGAGCAGCGGAAACGACTCGCCCAGATGCATACCGCGATGCTCGATACCCAGCAGCGAAAAACCTTTGACGGCGAGTTTGGTCGCTTGATCGAGTGCGACGACTGCCGCTGCGACTACCAGCGCCCAGCGTTGCTTCATGCGCTCACCTGCAGGTTCTGTTTCCGCTCGCGCTGTGCAGCGACGAACGCGCGGAATTGTTCCAGCGACATCGTGTTGACGACGTCGGTCGGCGTCAGTTCTCCTCTGCGTGCGACACTGATACCGTCGAACAGCTCGCGTATACCGTCGGTGCTGTGTGCATCGGGGTCGATAGCAAAGCGCACACCCTCGCTGCACGCGCGGCGATGGTAGCGCCAGTCGAGGTCGAGCCGATACGGATTGACGTTGAACTCGATGACCGTTCCGGTGCGCGCTGCTTCGGCGATGATCGCTTCGATGTCCACATCGTAGCCGTCGCGACGGAGAAGCAGCCGTCCGGTGGGATGACCGAGAATCGTCGTGAAGGGATTGGCGAGAGCGCGGAGAATCCGCGCGGTCTGTTCGGCGCGCGGCAAGGCGAAATGCGAGTGCACCGATGCAACGACGACATCGAATTCGGCGAGCACGTCGTCGGGATAGTCGAGTGAACCATCGGCGAGAATGTCGCTTTCGATGCCGTGCAAAATGGCGATGCCCGACACGCGCGATGCCAGCGCGTCGATTTCGGCGCGTTGCTGGTGCACACGGTCGATCGTCAAGCCGCCGGCGTATGCGGCGCTCTGGCTGTGGTCGCAGATGACGATGTACTCGAAGCCCAGCTCGCGGGCAGCCAGAACCATTTCGTCGAGCGTGTTCTTGCCGTCGCTCCAGGTCGTGTGCACGTGAATCATGCCGCGCATGTCTTCGCGGGCGATCAATCGAGGAATCTCGCCGCGGCGAGCACGTTCGACGATCGCTGTGCCTTCGCGGAGTTCGGCAGGAATGTCGGGCAAGTGGAGATGCGCAAAGACGTCTGCTTCGTCGGGCAGCGGCGGAAGCGCCGAACCGCCGGTTGCAGCGGCGAGAAACTCGTCGTCGCCGGTTGCAACAAACAGCGCCGTTCCCGCTTCATCGGGCGTAGCGAGCAGGATTTCGATCGGAACGTCGCGCGTGATGCTGCTGTAGCGCCGCGTGCCGGCAGGCGCAAAATCCTCCGGCAGTGCGACCGTGTTCGATTCGGTAATCGCGACGAGGGTCAAAAGATCGATCGTTTCGCAGCCGCGCCGAAGTTGACCGGCAGCGACGATGTCGCGTGCGCCGCCATCGAGCAGCGTCGCACGAAGTTCGTCGTAGAGGCGCCAGGCTTTGTGGCGCTGGAGTTGTCCGCGCGTCGAACGCCAGAAAGCGATCGCGTCGAGCAAGGCAGCCTCGGATTTTGCGCTGAAGCCTTTGCATGCAGCGATGCGGTGCTCGCGGCAGGCTTGTTCGAGCTGCTCGATGCTGGTGATGCCGCAGTCGAGCCAGAGCTGGCGCGCTTTTTTGGCGCCGACGCCGCGCAGCTCGGTCAGTCGGACGACGCCGGGCGGAACCTGCCCCTCCAATTCGGCAAGATGCGCGATCGTGCCGGTGCGACGGAGTTCGTCGAGCGTCGCCACGATGCCTTCGCCGATGCCGCGGATCTGCGAGAGTGCGCCACTATCGAGCGCATCGTCGAGCGAGCGATCGAGCGCTGCCAATGCATCGGCTGCTGCCGAGTACGCTCGTGCTTTGAACGGGCTTTCTCCAGCCAGTTCGAGTAGAAGCGCGTAACGCTCCAGCACGTGTGCAGCATCGCGGCAACGCATCGGCGCAGCCAAGTGTCAGTATCCGAGTTCGACCAGTTTTGCGATGTTCTTCGACACGTCGGCTGCCGAACGCTCCAGCAGCGCACGTTCGTCGTCGCTGAGCTGTACCTCGATGATCTGCTCGATACCAGCCGAACCGAGCTTGACCGGTACGCCGATGCACACATCGCGCAAGCCGTACTCGCCCTCGCACAGTGCCGAGCAGGGAAAAATGCGCCGTTTGTTCTTGACGATGCTTTCGACCATTTCGACCGTCGAGGCAGCCGGTGCGTAGTACGCCGAGCCGGTTTTGAGGTAGTTGACGATTTCGATGCCGCCGTCTTTGGTGCGTTGGACGATCGCTTCGATGCGGTCTTTCGAGAGAAACTGCTCCAGCGGAATACCGGCGATTGTCGTGTAGCGCGGAAGCGGCACCATCGAGTCGCCGTGACCACCCATGAGCAAGGCTTGGATGTCCTCGACCGAGCAGCCGACTTCCATCGCGATGAACGCACGGTAGCGCGCGGTGTCGAGGACGCCTGCCATGCCGACGACACGATGGCGTGGCAGCTTGGTTACGCGCAGCGTCAGGTACGTCATCACGTCGAGGGGATTGGAAACGAGGATGAATAGTGCGTTCGGCGATTGTGCGTATGCTTGCTCGGCGCAGGAAGCGACGATCTTGGCGTTGGCGGCGAGCAAATCGTCGCGGCTCATGCCCGGTTTGCGCGCCAATCCAGCGGTGATGATGACGATGTCCGAGCCTGCGGTCGGTTCGTAGGAGTTGGTGCCGTGGACGTAGGTGTCCGAGCCGAGGACCGGCATCGCTTCGAGCAAATCGAGCCCTTTCCCTTGCGGAATGCCCTCGGCGATGTCCACCAGGACGACTTCGTTGGCGAGCTCGTAGTATGCCAGTTGCTGGGCAACGGTTGCGCCGACGTTCCCGGCGCCGATAACGGTGATTTTCATGGCAGGTGACTTTGAACAGTGGGACAATGCGACAAACAAAACGCGCCCGCATGCTCAACTAGGACGGCGATGCGGGCGCTGACACAGTCGGCAGCTCATCGTCAGTTGGCTGCTTCGACGGGATAGACAGACACTTTCTGGCGATTGCGACCGTAGCGTTCGAACTTGACGATGCCATCGGTGAGTGCGAACAGCGTGTAGTCGCGACCCAAACCGACGTTCTCGCCCGGATGCCAACGGGTGCCGCGCTGACGGATCAGGATGTTGCCCGCACGGACGAATTGCCCGCCAAAACGTTTGACGCCGAGTCGCTTGGAATTCGAGTCGCGACCATTTTTGGTCGAGCCGCCGCCTTTTTTATGTGCCATGGCTCAGCTTTCCAGTGTGATACCAGTGATTTCGATTTCGGTGTACTGCTGGCGATGCCCGCGCAGTTTCTTGTAGCCTTTGCGTCGCTTTTTCTTGAACACGAGCACTTTGTCGCCCTTGCCGTGTGCGCGAACGGTTGCCGTCACACGTGCGCCGAGATACGGCGTGCCGATGCGCACACTGTCGCCGTCAAGCGTTGCCAGGACAGTGCGGAATTCGAGCGTTTGCCCGACTTCGGCATCGAGGTGCGGTACGACGTGGTGCTCGCTTGGCTGGACGCGGTATTGCTTGCCCGCGATTTCGACGATAGCTTGCATGGGAATAGTCGTCCGAACGTTAGGGCTGCAAAAATACAACCCCGATGCCGAATCACATTCGGTATGACGGGCAGCA